>CAVRTM010000022.1:0-365581 GCA_963724015.1 uncultured Actinomycetota bacterium | reverse complement strand
CACCGGTGGCGACAACGACGGCCTTGGAGGTGACCATGGCCTGCTCGGTGCGCACGTGCAGGTAGGTGGCGTCCAGATACACGTACGGGAACTCGGCGTGGTTCAGGCGCCGGGTACGGAACGCCCCGACGCTCTCATCCAGCCCGGCACAGATCCGCGAGACCTCCGACTTGGAGATCCCGGGTCCACACCCACGCGGCGACCAGGTCATCGACCGAGCGGGTCGAACCCCATGCACGTAGGCCTCCATGACCACCGCGTACAGCGCCTGGTCGATGCGCCGGCGCGGTTACAAAATGACGGGGAAGAACGTCCCCTTCCGCAGCTTCGGGACGCCAGCCCGATGTCACCCGCGGTCGTGGCCAGCAGCCGCGGGCGGGACCCGTTCCGCTCGGTCACCCGAGCCTCCGTGCGCTCGTACCGGCCGGCGCCGATCGCGCCGGCCACTTCGGCCTCGATCAGCTCCTGCATCGCGACCCGGACCACCGCCCGGACCAGCTCCACACCCTCTCCGGTACGGAACGCCTCCTGCAACTCCGACACGGCAGAATCAGACAGTGCCATCGGTGAGATCTCCTTTGTGAGTACTTGGCGGTACACATCGAGAATCTCGCCGGTGGCCCCCTTCAGTCAGAAAGCCGCACCATCGCCCAAACCCCGCCACTCCACGGGGCGCTGTCGCTGCCTTGCTCGGCGAATCCCGGTCGGTGGTGGACCCCAACGCAGACCCGAGTGGACGACTGATGAGCAACCAAAGGCTCTGCCGCACGGGCCGCGGAGCATGACGCCGGGGCGGCGCCAGGGCGTGGCGACCCGCCGTGGTGCTGGGCGTCCTCCTCACTGGGTGCCGTGGTCTGGCGGTACACCGAACCGGTCCGGCACGTGCCCGTACCGGCGGCCGACGCGACCCCGCAGCAGGTGGTCACGGCGTACCTGGACGCCTCCACCGCCCACGACGTGGCCACCATGAACGCGCTCAGCGCGGGAGGCAGTTTCCTGCGCGCAAGCCGGTTCGAGCCCACCTGGATGGTCAGCCGGGTCAAGACCTACGCGCCGTCCCCGGACGGCGGCCCTGGCACGGGGTGGACCGACTGGCGCCAGGTCGTCAAGGTCGACGTCGACATGCGCACGCTCAAGGGCCACGACATGAACTTCCCCGACAACACCGACACCTACTGGGGGTACGCCCTGGGCCGCCAGAGCGACCGCGACCCGTGGCGGATCATCGACCAGGGCGTCGGCTAGGCGCTGGCTGCTGCCTGCACCGACGCCCCCAGCCGCCCGTCGGAGTCGAACGCCTCCTTCGCAGCCATGGTTCGGCGTACCTTTTGGTCCGCGGGCCACCGGCGCCCGGGGAGGACGGGGGGAACGTGATCAAAGCGCCGATCGCTGGGGTGGCTGGCACCCATCGGTCCGCCAAGCGAGGGCCCGTCGGCTCTGGATCGGCTTCGCGGCGTGTCAAGCGTTCTTGGCGGTCCTGTTCTACCTGGACGGGCTGGTTCGCATGGCGTCGCCAGCGTGATCGGCGCCGGCCTGGGCCTGGCCGTGGCGTGGAAACTCTGGTCCCAACGCACCGTCATCGCCCCGCGCGGGCTGCGGGTGAAGGTCGGCTGGCGGTGGCGCGACCTGCCCTGGGATGAGGTCCGGTCCGTGGACGCGCCGAGTCGGTGGTCCCCGACCCAGGTACTGTCCGTGACAACGACCGCCGGTGACGTGATCGCCACGCACGTGCCCGCCGCCCTGCACCAGGACCTGGTCGCCTACGCCGCGGAGCACCGGTTGTCCTGGCCCCCGGACGCCGATCGAACCTGACGACGACGCTCCGATCGTGGGGCGCGCGCACCAGGCCCGGGCCGACAGTCGGCACGGTGCGGTCCGCCGTGTGTTCGGCGTCGCCTGGGTGGACGTGCCAGTAGCCTCACCGCCGAGGTGAACCCGCGCCACGGCCGCAGGGGGTGGCGCCGGACCTCACCGCCTTCACACACCACCACCGTGGACATGACCCGACCAGCCTTCGACTGCCATTGCGGCGGTGGCGAGTTCGATGTCAGTGTTCCAGCCGTGGCGCGGCTGCGGCTGGTGTCGGGTGTCCTGCAGCGAGTGTGAATGGGGCTCGGCTCCGCCCTTGCGCGGTGCTATGGATCGGGGCCATGACTCCGTTTCCGGGTCTCCTGATGCGTCGAGAGCGCCCGACGAGGGGCGCGCCGCCAACGTGCCGTCAGCAGCGCGTGAAGAAGTTTGCAGCACCCGCTGCCCGAAGGACAAAGCGGACACTGGAACGCGTTCGTCCGCGCCGTGGAACATGGCCGGGAAGTCGAACGCGGACGGCAGCTGCAGGGGAACGAACCCGTAGCAGTTGATGCCTAGGCGAGCGAAGTGCTTGGCATCAGTGCCTATTGGCAGGCAGGTTGGGATGGTGACCGCGTCCGGGTCCTCCGCCGCAAGGGAGGCGACGATCGCTTCGGGCACTGGGCCGCTGAACGGCGTCTCTAGGGCGCCGTTGTGGAACACGCGCTCGACCTCCACGAGGTCGCCGACAAGGTCCTCGATGTCCTGGTAGAAGGCAGTCTCGTGTCCCGGGACGAAGCGGCCGTCGATCAGGGCCTCGGCGACGGGCGGTACGACATTGTGCTGCAGGCCGGCGTGAAGCTCGGTCGCGTTGTAGGTGTTGCGCAGTGTGGGCACGAGCAGTCTGGCGAGTGAGCCCGTCGCACCCAGTGCCAAGTTCGGCGTCCGGCTCGCCGTCCCATGCCCTGGCGGCGTCAATGAGGGCGGTCGTGCTCTGGCACGGGTGTAGGCCGAAGTCGTGGTGCTCCAGGCGGTGCAGCGCTTCAGACAGCTTGACGATGGGGTTGTCCGTGTGGCGCATCGACCCGTGCCCGCCAGGACCGCGTGCGACGAGGCGCAGCCATCCGATGCCCTTCTCTGCGGACTGCACCAGGTAGCTGCGTTGCCCTGAGGGGGCTTCGAAGCTGAAGCCGCCGGCTTCACCGATCGCTTCGGTGCAGCCGTCGAACAGGTCGGCGTGGTTCTCGACGAGCCACTGGGCGCCGGCACCCCCGCCCAGTTCCTCATCGGCGACGAACGCGAGGACGACGTCGCGGCGAGGTCGCCAGCCCCCGGCAAGGAGGTCTCGGAGCGAAGTCAGCGTCATCGCCGCCATGTTCTTCATGTCGACGGCGCCACGGCCCCACACGTGACCATCGCGGATCTCGCCTGCGTAGGGAGGCACGGTCCAGGTGCTCGGGTCGGCCGGGAACGACGTCGAGATGGATGTGGACAAGGAGTGCCGGGGCACTGGGGTCCGTACCTTCGATCCTCGTGACGACGTTGGAGCGCCGTGGGTCGCGCTCAAGCAGTTGCGGCGTCAGCGACATGTCAGAGAGCTCGGCCGCCAACACGTTCGGCGACGTCCCGTTCGAGCCCGCCCCGGGCGGAGGAGTCATAACGGATGAGCTCTGAACACAGCAGGGCCACGTCGGGGAGGTCCTGGCCCGCTTGGAACGGTCGCTGGAGGGGGCGGGTCGACGGAGTGGACATTCGGCATCTTCCTCGTGGGAGCGGCGAGCCATGGCGGACAACACAGGCGTTGTGTGTGTTCACTATGTTGACGGTTGCATCGCCATAGTGGAGGATTGTGGCATGGAACTCAAGCCCGACGTTGATGTTCAGCCGGACAGCCGCGAGGGGGCGGAGGATCAGGCAAAGCGGGCGATGAACGCCGCTGGCGCCCTGGTTCTGCAGTTGCGGCGCGAGGGTGGCCACAGCATCGCCGCACTGGCCGCCATGGCGGATCTGAGTCCCGGCCTGCTGAGTCAGATCGAGCGCGGGCAGGGCAACCCCTCGTTGACCACGCTGATCAAGCTGTCTCAGGCGCTCAAGGTGCCCGTCGGCCGCTTCTTCGGTACGCCCGACGAGACCGGGGCGTTGGTCCGCCACGACGCTCGGCGACGCCTGCAGGTGGCGGAGGACAACCTGGTCTACGAGCTGCTGACCCCGCACATGCACGGCCAGCTTGGGATGTTGAGGGCGCAGATAGCGGCGGGATGGGACAACGAGGCCGCGCCGTTCATCCACCCCGGCGAGGAGTGCGTCACGATCCTGCAGGGGGAACTCGACGTCTGTGTCAACGGCACGGGCTACAAGCTCTACGAGGGCGACTCCCTGACCTACGACTCGTCACTTCCGCATTGGTACCGCAACCCGACGGCGCAGGACGCCGTGTTGATCGGCGCCATGACGCCGCCGTCCTTCTAACCAGTAGCCAGAAAGAGAAGACCATGACGTTCTCGATCGTTGCCCGCTGCCCGCGCACCGGCATGACCGGGGTGGCCGTGTCCACTGCCGTCCCGGCTGTCGGCGCGATCTGCGCCTTCGGCGCTCCGGGCGTTGGCTCCATTGCCACTCAGTCCTGGGCGAACCCCTACCTCGGCATCGACGGTGTCGAGCTGTTGCGCCAGGGGCTGAGTGCGGCCGAGGTGCTGGAGAAGCTGATCAGCGAGGATCCGGGCCGGGACATGCGTCAGCTCGGCATCGTCGACGGCCAAGGCCAGGTCGCCGTGCACAGCGGCGTCCAGTGCACCTCCTGGTTCGGGGACATCACCGGGCCCGGTTACACCATCCAGGGCAACATGCTCACCGGCGGTGACACGCTCGAGGCGATGAAGGACAGCTTCGAGTCGACGGTGGACGCGGAGTTGCCGGAACGCCTCGTCAGCGCCTTGGAGGCCGGCCAGGCGGTGGGCGGGGACAAGCGTGGGCGGCAGTCCGCCGCGATGAAGATCTACGCGCGGGAGGAGTACCCGTACCTCGACCTGCGTGTGGACGAGCACCCCGAGCCGGTGGCGGAGCTGCGCCGCGTCTACGAGGTGGCCCGGCACCAGCTGCTGCCCTTCATCGCCATGATGCCCACGCGTCATGACCCGATCGGTGGGCATGACCCCGAGGTGGAGCAGTTCATCCTGCTCTCTCCGCAGGAGCGCGCGCGTCGCTCCTGAGTCGCAAGCCAAGCGCATCAAAAAAATGAACGAACTGTCGTCAGACTGTTGACAGCGACGTCGCGCCATCAACATACTGATGGAAACGCAGATGCAGTGCAGAAGCGTTCCGAGCCACATCCTCGATCTCCGTGGACGCTGCCCCGCACGCCGCGCTCTCCTCAGACGAAAGGCCAAACCGATGCCTAAGACAACCTGGCGGCGCCCCGCGCAAGTGGGCGTGGCCGCGTTGACCGTAATCCTGGGGGCCACGGTCAGCGGCTGTTCCGGCGGCGCCTTCAGCAATGCCGCCTCCGGCAGCACGAACACCAGTGGTCCGATCAAGATCGGCATGCTCCTGGACCAGACCGGGGAGCTCAACCTGGCGGGCAAGCCGATGCAGAAGTCGGCGGAGATGGCCGTGGCCGATGTCAACGCCCACGGTGGTGTCGCCGGCCGCAAGCTCCAGCTGGTCAGCTATGACCCCCAGTCGGACAACAGCAAGTACGCCCAGTACGCCAACCAGCTCGCGGAGCAGGACAAGGTCGACGTGGTGATGGGCGGCATCACCAGCGCCTCGCGCGAGGCCATCCGTCCCGTCACGGACCGGACCAAGACGCTCTACCTGTACAACGAGCCCTACGAGGGCGGGGTCTGCGACAAGAACACGTTCCTCAACGGCGCGACCCTGGACCAGACGATCGCGCCGTTGATGCCCTTCGGCATCAAGAAGTACGGCAAGCGCGTGTACGTCGTGGCGGCTGACTACAACTTCGGACACAACGCAGCCAAGTGGGTGCAGCGCCTGACCACCCAAGCGGGTGGAACGGTCGTCAACACCGAGTTCGTGCCGCTGAACGTGTCCGACTTCAACTCCATCATCAACCACATCCAGGCGGCCAAGCCTGATGTCGTCGCCTCCATGCTGGTCGGCACCAACCACGTGGCCTTCTACCGCGCCTACGCGGCAGCGGGCCTGAACGCGAGCACCCCGATCCTGTCCGAGACGTTCGGCCTCAGCGGGGAGCAGGTGGTCCTCGACCCCAAGGAGGCGCACAACATCTTCGTTGCCGCCTCCTACTACGCCGGGGTGAACCGCCCCGAGAACGTGGCGTTCAAGAAGCTCTGGCACCAGACCAACGGCGCCGGCTACCAAGAGCCGACGGCTCAGGACGTGGACGTCTGGAACGGCATCCACATGTATGCCGAAGCCGTGACGAAGGCCGGCTCGACTGACCGCACCAAGGTGACCCAGGCGCTGGAGAGCGGCATTCACTACAACGGTCCGGGTGGCCCGGTCAGCGTGGACCCCAAGACGCATCACACCGTCTACGACGTCCACATCGCCAAGACGAACACGACTCACACGTTCGACATCGTCAAGACGACCCCCCAGGTTCAGCCGGCTTGGGAGCAGCAGGTGTGCGACTTGCAGGCCAAGCCGAACGTGAACAAGCAGTTCAGCCTGTCATAAGCCCCCTCGTTCGGAGCCGGCCCAGTGCGGGCCGGCTCCGCTAGGAGCAGTCATGGATCCCTCGCACCTCACGGCGGTCGCCCTGTCCGTCGTCAACAGCATCGCGCTGCTCATCATCGTCTCGGTCGGGCTGGCGGTGATCTTCGGCATGATGGGCCTGATCAATCTGGCCCACGGCGAGTTCCTCATGCTCGGCGCCTACATGACGGTGACCTTCTACCGACTCGGCGTCGGGTTCTGGATCGCTGCGATTCTCGGTGCTCTCTCGGTGGGGCTGTTCGGAGTCATCATCGAACGTTGCCTGATCCGGTTCCTCTACGGGCGCCTCGCTGCGATGATGCTGGCGACGTGGGGCTTGAGCCTGATCATGATCCAGGTCGTCACGATCATCTTCGGCACGAGCACCCACTCAATCCCGACCCCGCTGGGGTCGTTCAGGCTCGGCCAGTACTCCTTCTCCCAGTTCTCCATCGTCGTCGACATCGCGGCCCTGGCGATGCTCGGACTGGTCTACGTCGTCTTCACCAAGACCCGATACGGAGTCATGGCCCGCGCGGCCACCCTCGACCCCACCATGGCCGGCGCGATCGGCATCGACGTTCGTCGCCTGAACATGCTCACGTTCGGCTTCGGTGCCATCCTGTCCGGGTTCGGCGGAGCGCTGCTCGCAGCCCTGGCCGGCGTAGTCCCCACCTTCGGCCAGCAGTACGTCGGTGCTGCCTTCATGGTTGTCATCACCGGCGGCGCCGCCGTCCTCACCGGCACCGCCTCGGCCTCGGTGCTGCTGGGCGGGGTCCAGGGCATCGTCTCGAACGCCACCACCGCCTTCTTCGGCTCCATCTCACTGCTGCTGGTCGCCATCGTCCTCCTGCGGTTCATGCCCACCGGCATCAGCGGCAAGTGGGGCCGACGCTTCTAACGCAGGCTCTTCATCCCCGAGAGGGCACTATGAACACCCTTCTTGACAAGACCAGGACGCTGCCAGGGCGCATCGGCCTCACCGTGCTGGCGGTCCTCGCCGCCTTCGTGGTGGGCGGCGGATCGTCCGCCTTCCTAGCCCAGCAATGGGCGCTGTGGATCATCTTCGGCCAGCTAGCGCTCAGCCTGACCTTCGTGTGGGGGTACGGAGGCATCTTCAGCTTCGGCCAGGCAGCCCTGTTCGGCATCGGGGCCTACGCCTACGGCATCTCCTCGATCAACCTCTCGCCGATCACCGGGGAGACGTACTCCTCACTGCTGGTCGCTGGCGCGGTCGCTGGGCTGTTCGCTTTGTTGTTGGGCTACTTCATCTTCTACGGCAACGTCGGGGAGCTGTACGTCGGCATCATCACCCTCGCCGTGACCTTGGTCTTGCTGACCTTCATGTCCTCGACCGGGTCCCCCGAGTACCACGTGGGCGATGCCCTGCTGGGCGGCTACAACGGCATGAGTGGCATTCCCGCTCTCGGGTCGGTGTCAGCCCCGCTGAATGCGGGCTTCCAGTTGGTGTTCGTCGTCGCGCTGGCGGCCGTCATCGTCTTACTCCTGGACCAGCTGTTGCGCCGTCCCTTCGGACGCTCCCTGATGGCGGTGCGCGACAACGAGCTCCGCTCCCAGCTTCTGGGCTATGACGTGCGCCGCACCCGGCTGACCGCCTTCGTCATCGGAGGGGTCGTCGCCGGACTTGCCGGCGGCGAGTTCGCTGGCTGGGGCCAGTTCGCGAACCCGGCCGTCTTCAGCCTCCAGCAGGCCGCTCTGGTGATCATCTGGGCCCTGGTCGGTGGCCGTCGCTCGCTGTTCGGCGCCTTCCTCGGCGCGATCGTCATTCAGGAGATCCAGACCGTCATGGGCGGAACCGGTGGAGGTCTGACGCCGATCGTTCTGGGCGGGATCATGATCCTGGTGGTCCTGGTCGCCCCTGAGGGCATCATGGCTGCCGTCTTCGCTGGCCTACGACGGCTCGGGCTCCGAGTCGGTCGGCGCCCGATCACGTCCAACGCCGCTGTGGCTGACCTCAGCGAGCACCGTGCCAAGGATCGGGGACAGCTTGTGGCCGAAGACGTCGTCAAGTCCTTCGGCGGTGTGCACGCCGTCAGGGGAGTTTCGGCCACGTTCCAACCACACAGCGTTACCTCACTGCTGGGACCCAACGGTGCAGGAAAGAGCAGCTTCTTCAACCTGCTCGTCGGCCGCTACCCCGTGACATCCGGAACGATCTCCCTGGACGGGCGGGACATCACCCACCTGCAGCCACACCAACGCGCCCAGCTCGGACTCGGCATCAAGACGCAGGTACCAAGCGTCTACAACGAGATGAGCATGCGCGAGAACATCTGGCTGGCCGCGTACGCCAAGAAGCGCTCGATCGCTGAGGCTGACCGCGTCACCGACTCCGTGCTTCAGGACTTCGGTATCGCCGAACGACAAGAGACCCTGGTGGGCGACCTGGCACACGGCCAACGGCAGTGGCTCGAGATCGCCATGGTCGTCGCCGGCCACCCGGAAGTAGTCCTCCTGGACGAGCCCACGGCCGGGATGACACGTGAGGAAACCAGCCGAACGGTTCGCCTGGTCCACGACCTCGCCGTCGGAGCAACGGTCGTCGTCGTTGAACACGACATGGACTTCGTCCGCCAGCTCGACTCCGACGTGGTCATGCTTCACCAAGGCGCCGTCTTCCGGCGCGGCTCCATCCAAGAGCTGCGCCAAGACGAGCAAGTTCTCGACATCTACCTGGGCAGGGCGGTCAAAGATGCTCCAGCTACGTAACGTCTCAGCGGGATACGGACGCACCCCCGTACTCCACGACATCACCGCCGACGTCGCCGAAGGGGAACTTGTCGCCCTTCTCGGGCGCAACGGCGTCGGAAAGACGACCCTGCTCCGCACCATCACCGGAGAGATCGCGGCCACCGGAGGAGAGATCCACATCTCCGGCCGCCCGGTCACCCGCCTCAAGGCTCACCAACGGGCCCGCTCCGGCGTAGCGTACGTCCCACAGGGGCGTCAGATCTTCTCCGACCTCACCGTCCTGGAGAACCTGCAGGTGGCCGGCTACGCGGCCAGGAAGCCCGGATGGCAGGCGATCGTGGAGGAGCTCCTGGAGGACTTTCCCATCCTCAAGGAGAAGCGGGACCAGAACGGTGGCTCGCTCTCCGGCGGCCAGCAACAGATCCTGGCCCTGGGTCGTGCCCTAGTGACGAAGCCGGACCTGCTTCTGCTGGACGAACCCTCCGAAGGCATCCAGCCATCGATCGTGCAGCAGATTGCCCGCGAGATCAAAGACATCAACGCTCGACGCGGGATCACCGTCATCATCGTCGAGCAGAACCTGGAGTTCGCGGCCTCGGTCGCCGACGTCGCCTACGTCATGGACAAGGGCGAGATCGTCCAGAAGCTGCCGACGGACCACCTGCTTTCCGACATCGGCCTCCAGCACGACCTGCTCGGCGTGTGAGCAGCGCCCATGCCGGGGCGGATTTTGCTCGGACGTTCCCGCCCATCCCTCGCGATGACTAGCACCTGGGCGCTTCCAGCCCGAGCATCCCTAGCGGAGTGGTTCGCTGCACAGCGCCGCCTCCAGGCGCCAGTTGATGTCACTCTGCAAGATGGACGCCCGCCTGAATTGACGCGGCGACCTCGAGTTCATCGTGTCGACGCGCTGGTCACGAGGGGACGCCCTTGAAGAGGGTGAACTCGACCTGGTCGGGTTGAACGGTTCGGCCCGACAGCGTCGATGCTTCGGCGGCCCATCGCGTGAGGAGGGCGTAGGTGTCGGGGTACCAGCCGCCGAAGGGCGCACCCGACCAGGACCCCGTGGTCGCGGAGCCGTCCGGCGACGACGCGGTCGAGTATCAGGCAGCGCGGTGACTTGCGCCGTGGACCCGTCCGGCGCCGCGATCTGTGATGAGCGCGCGGTAGCACGTCGCCGTGTCAGCACCGTCGAGTGCGAGCTGCCATGCGTTGACCAGCAGCTCGGCCGTTGGCGTCCGGGTGCCTAGCCATGCCGTCCAACCGCGCACTCAGCCGTGACGCTTTCTTCCCCAGGCCCCACGCCAGCGATGCGTAGAACAGCTGTATCGCGCTCTCGACAGTCGGGTGCTCATTAGCCAGCCAACCGGATTGTCGGCATCCTGCACGGCTGCCTGACCCACCGAACCAGCCACGACGAAGCCACCGCCTGGAGCCACCGATAACCAGTCGCCGCTTGACGACTTGGCACCGTGGGATCTTTAGGCCGGGCGCATGCTCAGAGCTTGCCCTAGGCGTGAGCATCCTCGATCGCTGCCAAGGTGGCCTGCAGGTGCTCGAGCGTGAGAGCCACTGCCTCGTCGACTGCCTTGCGGCGATAGAGATCCAGCAGCTCGGCGTGCTCGGTGTTGGCCTCCTCGACCTGCTGCGGACGTGCCGCGAGGGACAAGGCGACGTACGGCGCCGCGCTGTCCCGCAGCCCGGCCAGGATCGTCGCGAGCCGGCTGGAGTCGTCCACCTCGCTGAAGATGGCATGGAAGTCGCGGTTGAGCTCGGCCCAGGCGGACGTGTCGCCCTCTGCCTGCATGCGCCGCTGTAGGTCCTCGGCCTTCGTGAGCTGCTCCGGTGTGACGGCCGCGATCACGCGCCGGACCATGAGCGGCTCCAGGGTCATCCGCAGCTCGTACAGCTCGCGGACCTCCTCGATGTCCAGGGAACGCACCAACGCGCCCCGGTGAGCGTCGAAGACGACCAAGCCCTCAGTCGCGAGATCCCGGAGGGCCTCGCGGACCGGTGTGGTGCTGACGCCGAGCTGCTGGGCGAGTTGGGTCTGGAGCAGCCGTTCCCCTCCTTGCAGACGGCCGTCCAGAACCGCCGCGCGCAGCGACGTGCGCACATACTCATGGGCGGTGCGGGTGCGCTCGGACGGGGGGAAGGTGCGGGACGCCGTTGGTTGCCCGTCCACGCCGGGTTGCGCCGTGACCTGACTCTGCTTCGCTGATGACGTGGTTCAACGCCGGCCTGCGGCTGTATGACGTCTCCGACCCTTGGCAACCCGAAGAGGTCGGCTGGTTCGTCCCAGAGGACCCGAAGGAGCGCCACGGCACGCTGCCCACGTCGCTTGTCACTCAGCTCGAAGACGTTATCGTCGACGCCCGCGGGTACATCTACTGCACCGACAAGAACCACGGTCTGTTCGTATTGCGTTACTCCGCGGGCTTGCGATAGCGCGAGTCCGCAGGACATCGACGCGGCGCTCTGCTGGGCCGCACCCGGCCGGGCGCGGACGTCCCGCCCGCGGTGGGGCCGGCTGCGACCAGCTGGGCGGTGGTGCTAGCGGATGACGGACCCCGCGGTGCCGCCCAGCAGGTCGAGTCCGCTACCGACGGCAATCCTTCCCAGTTCCCGGGCACCGTGACGGCGAAGGCGCCTGCGGCTGCGGCGACCTCGAGCCAGGCCTCGACCGACCCGCCACGACACAGCACGTTCAGGTAAGAGGCGCCGAATGCGTCTCCTCGACGTCGGCGCGCTCCACGACCTTTGCGTACTTCCGTCGACACGTGCGCATCCGACCGCAGTGCGCTCCGGTGATTGACGTCGAAGGACACCAGCACGCCCGCGTCCCGTGCGACCGCGATGGCCGCATGCACGGCGCTCCTTGCGGACACTGAGGGTGGACGGCTGCGGGGAAGAGGTCTAACGTCTCGGCATGCAGATATCTGACCAATCTGGCGCGGTAGGTCAGCGCCGCTATCTCGGGGTGGCGCAGCACGTGCTGATGGCCATCGCGCGCGGGGACTTCTCGGTGGGCGACCGCCTGCCTCCTGACCGGGAGATCGCCACGAGCGCCGGGGTGTCGCGACCCACCGCACGGGAGGCGCTGCTCGCGCTGGAGCTCATCGGGGCCGTTGAGGTGCGCCACGGCGACGGCGCTTACGTCCGCGGACCCCAGGCACGGGTGGGCGGTTCGAACGGGTCACCGCTGGATGCGCCTCCTCGCGAGCTGATCGAGACCCGACGGACGCTGGAACCTGCGGTGGCCGCACTGGCGGCCACCAGGATCAGCTCCGAGCGCCTCGCGGCCCTGAGCCGGGACCTGGACGAGGCCGCGGAGCTCGTCCACGAGCCGCAGCAGCTTCCCCGGTTCATCACGCTGGGGCTGCGCTTCCATGCCGACGCCGCGCCGGGATGCGGCAATGGGTTGCTGGCCGACATCGTGGCCCAGCTGGTCAACGTCGAGCTGCACCCCCTCTGGGCGCTGGTCAACCAGCAGGCCATGAGCACCGCCGAGGCGCGCCAGGGCCAGGTGGCCGACCATCGCGCGATTCTCGCGGCTCTGGCCAGCGGCGACCCCGCACGGGCGGAGGAGACGATGAGGTCCCACCTGCTCGCCCTCGATGCCGCCATCTTCGTCCCACCCCGAACCCGCGTCCGCATCGTCTCGGTGACCCGGCCGATGTCAACCCGAAGGAGCGCCCAGCCATGACCCCGTCCGAGCCCGTCGACCTCGTCGTCCACGGCGGAACCATCGTCAACGCAGGCGGGTCCGCGCCCGCCACCGTGGCCATCTCCGGTGGCCGGGTCCAGGCCCTGCTGGAGCCCGGCCTGCCGCTGCCGCCACACCAGCGAGCCGTGGATGCAAGCGGCAGCCTGGTGATCCCCGGCGGGGTCGACCCGCACTGCCACATCGGTCAGCGGCTGGGCGCCTACGCCGCGCTGGACGACTACGAGCAAGCCAGCCGCGCAGCGCTGTGGGGTGGCACGACCACCGTCGTCGACTTCGCGATCCCCGATCCCGGCCAGTCACCCCTGGATGCGGTCAAGCAGCGCCGCGCCCTGGCCGGGATCTCGCGCTGTGACACGGCGCTGCACGGCTGCGTCATCACCTGGGAGGACACCACCGCCGCCCAGATCGAGGAGATGGTCGGCCTCGGCGTGCGCACCATCAAGCTGTTCACGACCTACCGCGACGTGGTCATGGCCGGCCCCGACACCATCCTGGAGGTCCTTCGGGCCCTGCACCGGCACGGCGGCCTCGGGTACGTCCACGCCGAGGCGAACCACGTCATCGAGGACGCCCAGGGCCTTGCCCTCGCCGCGCACCGCGGCGGCTCCAAGGACATGCCCGAGACCCGTCCGGAGGTCGCCGAGGCAGCAGCGGTCGCCGAGGTCCTCGCCACCGCCGAGCACCTGGGCGCGCCGGTCTACTTCGTGCACCAGACCACCGGCCAGGCAGTCGACCTGGTGCGCGCCGCCCGCCGGCGCGGCGTGCGCGCGTACACCGAGACGTGCCCGCACTACCTGACGCTGAACGAGGCCGTCTACGCCGGAGACCACCCCGAGCGCTTCGTCTGCTGCCCACCACTTCGCGCCGAAGACACCGTGGGCCAGCTGGGCGCACGGGCGCTGGCTGGCGACATCGACACCCTGGGCTCGGACCACTGCTGCTACTCCACCACCCAGAAGCTCGAGCACCATGACGACGTCACCAAGATGCCGAACGGCCTGCCCGGGGTCGAGACCCGGCTGCCGGTGACGTTCACCCGGCTGGTCACACACGGCGGCATGCCGGTCGAGCGGTTCGTGGCGATGTTCGCCACCAACCCCGCACGGCTCAACGGCCTGCTCGGCAAGGGAGTCATCGCCCCCGGCGCCGACGCCGACCTGGTCATCCTCGACCCGACGACGCGGCGAACCGCCACGCACGCCGACCTGCACATGGCCACCGACTACACCCCCTACGAGGGCCGCGAGCTGGCCGGTTGGCCCTCAACGGTGATCAGCGCCGGCCGCGTGGTCGTGGACGCCGACGGCTTCCACGACCCCGGCCCGGTCGGCCGCCCGTTGCACTCCGCCGAGCTACCCGACCAGCTCCTCACCTGACCCAACACACCGGCTCGGCCCTGGCGCCGACGCTGCCGCCCGAACGGAGACCCGCATGACCCCACCCACGCCCTCCGCGACGAACCCGCAGGAAGGCAACACCGCCGCGGAGGCGCTGCGCACCCGCGCCTACCGCGAGCTCGGCGACGCCCTGGACCGGATCCCCTTCCGGCGCGCGCACGTGCTGATTCTGATTCTCGTGGCTTGCGGCGCCCTCTTCGACGCCATCGAGCAGTACAACGTCGGACTGGCCGGCCCCCTGATCGCCAAGCAGTGGAACCTGTCCAACGGCCAGGTCGGACTCTTGACCACGTTGACCTTCGCCGGGATGGCCCTGGGCTCGTTGATCGCCGGGGTCACCGGGGACAGGTACGGCCGCCGCATCACGTACATGTACAACCTGGCGCTGTACACCCTCGGAGCGCTGCTGGCCGCCTTCGCCCCGAACTTCGGGGTGCTCCTGGTCGCCCGGCTGATCGTCGGCATCGGCCTGGGCGGCGAGCTGAACACCGGCCTCACCCTGGTCTCCGAGCTCATGCCGACCAAGTTCCGCGGCGCCGCAGTGGCCACCGTCAACGTGGCCGCCGGAGGCCTTGGAATCTTCGCCTCGTCCGCCCTGGCCGCCGTGGTCCTGGGGCCGTTGGAGGCCGCCCTGGGCGGTCCGACCGTGGCCTGGCGGTGGCTGCTCGGCCTGCTGGCGCTGCCCGCGCTGTTGGTGTTCGTCTACCGCTGGTTCCTTCCCGAGTCCCCGCGCTACCTGCTCGTGGAGGGGCAGGTCAGGGAGGCCAACGCCGTCCTGACCAGGCTGGCGGCCAACCGTCTGCGCGCCCCCAGGAACATGCAGGTCACCCCCTACGTGACTGTGACCGAGGGATCCCGGCTCCCGCGGCAGCGGGTCCGGCTGTCCGAGATCTTTCACGGCGAGCTCGCCCGACGCACCATCGTCATCTGGGTGGTCTCGGCCATGACCTTCGGGGCGCAGGTCACCATCACCGTCTTCATGCCGACGGTCCTGGTCTCTCGCGGCTTCGACGTCGCCTCCTCGCTGGCCTACACGACCATCATCAACATCGGCGGCCTCATCGGCGCGATCCTGGCCAGCGTCTTCGGGTACCGGTTCCGGCGCCGGGTCGTCCTCACCTACGGCGCCGGCGTTGCCATCCTGGTGGCCATCGCGTTCGGAACCTCCTCTGCGCTGCCCGCGATCCTCATCCTCGGCGGCCTACTGCAGCTCATGTTCATCCTGCTGAACACGACAACGTGGGTCTGGGCGCCCGAGCTGTATCCCACCCGGGTCAGGGCCTTCGGAACCGGCGCGTCGGTCACCGTCGCGCTGGTCTCAGCATCGCTGATCCCGTTCCTGGCGGGCGTCATCTTCGACGCGGCAGGCGCCATCGGCATGTTCATCCTGGTGGCCGTCATGTACGCGGTCATGGCCATCGCCGTACGTTTCGGACCCGAGACACAGGGCCTCTCGCTGGAGGACGTCGGTGAAGCCGCGGCCGGCCCGTCAGGCGGGCTCACACATGGACGGAGCGCCCCTGCCCAGCAGTGACCTGCGGCAGGTCAAGGCGCGGCTGAGCAGCAACGCCGACCCGGTCTCGGGCTGGTCAGCGTCTGAGGCGCGGACCCCTGCCTGGCCTCGCGAGGGGCTACCAGCGGGTAGGTAGGACTGCAGACGTCAAAGGCTTGATCTTTGGTTTTGGCGGGACATAGCGTCCGATCATCACCCGCGCGGCTCGCGAGGGCCCGCTTCACAGCAACCGGAGACGCCCATGGACCTCAACGGCACAGCGCTGGAGCAGGCTGACATCGCCACGATCTCGGCGGAGCTGCTGACCGGCCGCGTCAGCGCCCGACAGCTGGTCGACGCCTTCCTTGGGCGCATCGAGGCGCTGGACCATCAGGGGCCCGCGCTCAACGCCGTGGTGACGCTCAACCCGGCCGCCCGCGAGCAGGCCGACGAGGTCGACCGCGCCCTGGCCGAGACGGGGCGGCCGGTCGGGCCGTTGCACGGCATCCCGGTGGTGGTCAAGGACTGCTTGGACACCGCCGACATGCCGACCTCGTTCGGGTCGGAGATCTTCGCCGACTACCGCCCGGACGCCGACGCGACCGTGATCGCCCGGCTGCGCGCCGCCGGTGCCGTGATCGTGGCCAAGACGACGCTGCCGGACTGGGCGACATCGTGGTTCAGCTACTCCTCGCGTACCGGGGTGACGAAGAACCCCTACGACCTGGACCGCGACCCGGGGGGCTCGAGCAGCGGGACCGGCGCCGCGATCGCGGCCGGGTACGCCACCGTGGGTCTGGGCACCGACTGCGGCGGATCGGTCCGGTTGCCGTCCTCCTTCTGCAACCTGGTCGGCGTGCGGTCCACGCCGGGCCTGATCAGCCGCGCCGGCTGCAACCCGCTGGTCAGCGTGCAGGACACCATCGGGCCGATGGCCAGATCCGTCGAGGACGCCGCCCGGGTCTTCACGGTGATGGCCGGTTTCGACGAGGCGGACCCGCTGACCTACGCCTACTCCGTCGCTCGCGCGCCCGAAGTCCTACCTGTCCTCCCTGGTTCCCGACGCCCTTCAGGGCCGTCGGATCGGCGTCCTGCGCAGCGCCTTCGGCCCCGACGACAACCCCGACTCGGGCCCGGTGAACCAGGTCATGGGGGGCGCGCTGGCAGAGCTGCGGGCCGGTGGCGCGACGTTGGTCGACGTGACCATCGAGGACCTGACCGGCTGGATCGGCCGGACCTCGCTGTACACGATCAAGTCCAAGCACGACATCAACACCTGGCTCGCCGGCCGCCCGGATGCCCCCGTGCACACCGTCGCCGAGATCATCGACTCCGGTCGCTACCACAAGAAGCTCGACCTGCTGGAGGCTCTCGCTGCGGGGCCGGACGACCCGCTGCACGATCTGGACTACTTCGCCGCCTACACCGCGCGGGAGGCGTTCATGAAGGTCGTGGTCAACCTGATGGAGTTCAACAACCTGGACACCTTGGTCTACCCGACGTGTCAGGTGGTTCCGCCCACCCACGCGGAGACCGACTCCGGGCGATGGAACACCCTGAACTTCCCCACGAACACGGTGATCAGCTCCCGGACCTGGGCGCCGGCCATGACGGTCCCCGCCGGGCTGACCGACCAGGGGCTGCCGGTTGGCATGGAGATCCTCGCGCGCCCGTACGACGAGCCGACCATGTTCGCGGTCGGCTACGGTTTCGAGCAGGTCCGCGGCCACCGTCAGCACCCAAGCAGCGCAGCCATCGCCTGACCCGGACGGCGCTGACGCGCACCGTCATCGGTCCTGTCTGCGACGTTCACGAGGGCTTCGGGCGATAGCGGATGCCCTAAGACGCCGGGCTGATCGAGCCGGCCACTACGGTCGGCATCGCCGCGGGCTTCCATGCCCGTGACCCCACGATTGTCCGGGCCACCGTGGACCAGGCCGCTGCCGAGAGGCTGGACATGGGCGTCCGCGTTGAGAGCCACACCCCGCCTCGGATGGACGAAGAAAGCTGGGGCTTCATCCACAGAACCGCGACCAGATTGCCACCCCCCGTCATGCCGATGGATGGGGAGGCAGTCCCGTGGCCCCGTGCTTCGACCAACAGGTGTGCAGCACCGCATCGTCGACGGACCGGGCGAGCGCCATTGTCGGCAGGGCAGCAGCTCGTCGGCGCGTCACACCCGCTGCAGGCCTCGGACATGCACGTGAGCGGCGGATACGTTCGAGCCGAGCGGAGCGGTGACCCCACCACCGCAATCCGACCATGTCCCTCGCCTGGGCATGCGTGTTGATGTAGTCGAGATCCGCTCGAGCCGGGCGCGTGCCGGCGGCTCCTTGACGTGTCCCTCGTCAGGTGCGCCCACACGCTCGTGCCCGGCGCGGTGACCCGTGGGGCCGGGGCATCACTCCGGGCGCCCGGCGAGCCACGCGGCGAACCCGGCGGCGACGACTCGCTCACCGTGCACCCCGGCGGCCTGGGGGGAGCACAGCCAGCGGATCGGGGCCGCCATGACCGCCGGCTGAAGCAGGTGCGCGCGATGCTCGGGCGGGAAGTCGTCCGGGATCATTCCGGTCGCCGTCGCCCCGCCGGGGAGCAGGATGTTGAAGGTGACGCTGCTGCCGGCAAGGTCGGCGGCCATGACCCGGGCCAGGCCTCGGCGCCGGAACGCGCCGGGCCGTAGGGCACGAAGCCCTTCCGGTTCATCGTCGAGTGGTTCATCGACACGTTGACCACCCTCCCGCGCCGGAAGCCAGGAAGCGGGGGACGACGGCGCGGGCCACGAGGAAGTAGCCGGTCAGGTTGGTCGTCCACCACGTCGCGGAAGCCGTCCGCCGACACCGCCCAGAACGGCTGCGGGTCGGTGAGGAAGCGCGGGTTCACCGTCCGCATGCCGATGCCCGCGTTGTTGACCAGGACGTCGAGGCCGCCGAGCGGTCGACGACGCGGTCTACCCCACGCTCGACGTCGTCCTCGTCCCGGACGTCCATGCCGACCCCGACGCACCCGGCGCCCAGCTCCGCGGGCGGCGGCCGAGGCCCGGTCGGCGTCACGGCCGGTGATCGCCACGCGGCGCCCGGCGTCGAGCAGCGCTGCGGCCATCGCGCGCCCAAGCCCGCTGGTGCCGCCGGTGACGAGCACGCGGACGCCTGTCGGCGCGGAAGCTCTCGGTCACCCAGCCGACTCTCGCCGCCCAACGGCCCGGAAGTCGCGGACCGAGCCCGCAGGCGGTGCGCCACGGGAGCAGAACCGGAGACGGCGCCACGTCGGGCAGATCGACGCCCCCGGGTGGGAGGCGGGCGCATGGCGCTCACAGGCGCAGCTGGGGGTCGTACGCGCGCAGCCACGCGTCGAGGCCGATGACGAGCTCCGCGCTGGAACGGATGCCCTCGCCGTGACCGTCGGCGGCCGCCCGGACCGCCGCCGTGTCCACCAGCGACAGCACCGGAGCGTCGGCGTCGTCGAGCATCTGCTTCAGCTTGATGCGCAGCTCGTCGGTGTAGCGCGGGTCCTGGGTGCTCGGGTACGGGCTCTTGAACCGCTGGGCCACCGACTCCGGCAGCACGTCGAGGGTCGCGGCGCGAAGCAGACGACTTCTCCCGCCCGTCGAACGCCTTCATCGCCCATGGGTGTTTGAAGACGTACTGGACCAGGCGGTGGTCACAGAAGGGCACCCGCACCTCGAGCCCGACGGCCATGCTCATCCGGTCCTTCGGTCGAGCAGGAACTGCACGAAGCGGGTCAGGTGCAGGTAGCAGATCTCCCGCATGCGCCGCTCGTGCCCCGACTGGCCGTCCAGGTAAGGCACCTCGGCCACACCCTGATGCAGGGAGCGACGGTGGTCTGCCTGGCGGCGCGCTGGGGCGTCTCTCCGGAGGCGGCGCCGTACGCCGGCTGCACGTGACGAGCTGCAGCTGAGGTTGCAGCGCATCATGGACCACTACGCCGTCCGTTTCCTTATGCACACCCGGGAGTCGCTGGGCCAGCCGCTCGACCTGGACGACGCGCGGAGCCGGCTGCAGCGGCTGGTGCGCGCTGCCGGGGATGACGGGGCGGACCCGTGCCCGGACGATGCGGAGGTCCGCAGCTTCGCGCTGTTCGCGGGGCGGTGCCAGGCGTTCCTGGACGACCTCGCCAGCACCACCTCCAGCCTCCCGCGCAGATCCTCGCCGCCGGCTGAGGGCAGGCCGGCGCGCTCACCGGCGTGACCCGGCGGATGGGCATATGGGTCACCTTGCCGATGGACAGCAGCAGCTTCGAGTTCTTGCATGAGGGAGGCAATGCCGCCCGTTGACGCCAGCAAGGAGGACATCGCATGGAACTCGACATCCGCCACCACCGTCACCAAGCCGCCTGAGGAGGTGTATGGCTTCTGGTCGCGCCTCGACCAGTTCCCGTCGTTCATGGCGCACGTGGACGACGTCCAGGTGACCGGTCCGGCCGCACGCCACTGGAAGGTCAGCGCGCCGTTCGACCGTGAGGTCGAGTGGGACGCGGAGACCACCGAGCAGACCCCGGGAGTCGCTCGCCTGGCGCTCGATGGAGGGCGCGGACGTGGCCAACTCCGGTGAGGTCCGCTTCGTGCCGGCGCCCGGACGGGGCGAGCACCGAGGTGCACGTGACCCTGACGCTACGACGCTGCCCGGCGGGGTGCTGGGCAAGGCCGCTGGCCAGCTACTTCGGCGAGGACCCGCCCCAGCATCTCGACGACGACCTGCGCCGGTTCAAGCAGGTCCTGGAGACCGGCGAGGTGGTGCGCTCCGACGGCGCCCCGGGGGCAAGCGTGCCCGCCAGGAGTTCCCGCAGCACCCCGCGCAGCCGCTGACCGACGACGAGCTGAAGGAGGCTGCAGGCATGAAGGCCAACTGCTGGATCGGGCGCGAACAAGGTCGAGGTCCAGGACGTCCCGGACCCGTCGCATCCTCAACAGCCGCGACGCCATCGTGAAGATCACCTCGACGGCGATCTGCGGCTCCGACCTGCACCTGCTCGACGGCTACGTCCCCGACCATGCAGAAGGGCGACATCATGGGCCACGAGTTCATGGGCGAGGTCGTCGAGGTCGGGCCGGGCGTCGACGCCTCGAAGCTGCGGGTCGGCGACCGCGTCGTCGTGCCGTTCCCCATCGCCTGCGGCGCCTGCGCGGCCTGCCAGGCGCGAGCTCTACTCCTGCTGCGAGAACAGCAACCCCAACGCCGGCATGGCCGAGAAGATGTTCGGCCACCCGGTGGCCGGCATCTTCGGCTACTCGCACCTCACCGGCGGCTTCGCCGGCGGCCAGGCCGAGTACGCCCGGGTGCCGTTCGCCGACGTCAACCCGCTGAAGATCGAGTCCGACCTGCGCGACGAGCAGGTGCTGTTCCTCTCCGACATCCTGCCCACCGGGTACATGGGCGCCGAGATGTGCGACATCCAGCCCGGCGACGTCGTGGCCGTGTGGGGCGCCGGACCGGTCGGTCAGTTCGCGATGGACAGCGCCCGGGTGCTCGGGGCCGAGAAGGTCATCGCGATCGACAAGGAGCCCTACCGGCTGGAGATGGCCGGCCGGCCAGGGCTACATGACGATCAACTTCGAGGAGGACGACGTCCGGTCGGCGCTGCTGGAGCTCACCGGCGGCCGCGGCCCGGACAAGTGCATCGACGCCGTGGGCACTGGAGGCCACCCACGGCGCCGCGCACATCCACCTCTACGACCGGGTCAAGCAGGCGGTCCGCTCCGAGACCGACCGGCCGCACGCGCTGCGGCAAGCCATCACTGCCTGCCGCAGCGGCGGCATCGTCTCGGTGATCGGCGTCTACGGCGGGTTCATCGACAAGTTCCCGGCCGGCGCCTGGATGAACCGGGCCGCTGACGCTGCGCACCGGTCAGTGCCACGTCCAGCGCTACATGCGGCCGCTGCTGGAGCGCATCGAGCGCGGCGAGCTCGACCCGACCGCGGATCATCACGCACCGGCTGCCGCTGGCCGAGGCGCCGCGGGGCTACGACATGTTCAAGAACAAGAAGGACGGCTGCGAGAAGGTCGTCCTAACGCCCTGACGCTTTCACGTGACGACGAGTTCGTCGGCGCCCTGGTGAAACGGATCGGAGCCGGCCCGGAGGATGAGCAGAAGCCCCTCCGGGCCGGCTCAACGCCTGCCCGGGCGCCTCTTCCGCGAACGTTGCCCACACGTGCCGTCGGCAACAGGTGACTGAACGGCGCACGTGCCCGACGGCACGACGACGTGATGGTCAGTCGTCCGCTCGGCGCGGGATATGGGTCAAGGAGGTGGCCGACGCCAGGGGGACGCCGCTGAGGTGCACCAGATCTGCGGGTCGACCTTGTGGTTGCCGCGGGGTCCTGGCGGGTAACGCCCCCAGAGTCCCGATGGCGCTGCTCATCATCGTCGGCGCCATGGAGTTCCTCTGCGACATAGGGAGTTCCGATGTGAATGACCTTGAGCTGGAGCTGGCTGAGATCGCGGCTTCCAGCGTCGGGCTACGGCAGCGGGCCGAGTCGTTCCTGGCTTCCTTACGTCGACGGGTGCCTTTCGACGCGGCCTGGATGGCCCTCGCGGACACCCAGCATCCTCACTACACCAGTGTCGCGGACATGAACCTGGATGACTCAGTGCTCGAGTACCTCAGCGGCCCGGTCGTGGCGGGAGACATCGAAGCCACCGGCTGCCACCGCAGACAGCCCCCACTGAGCCCCTCGGACCTCTCCTACCCCGGGACGGAGCTCCGTACGTGGTCCGAGTGCCTCATGCCCGCCGGCATCAACGAGGGCCTTTCGGTGGCGCTGTTCGAACCGGGGGGCCGTCACGTGGGCTTCCTGGCTCTTCTGTACGCCGGGAAGCGTCCGCCGCCTCCTGACCATCGCTCCCAGCTGGCTCGTGCAACGCCGGCCATGGGCCGAGGAATGGACCCTGTACGGACCCTGGCCTGGGCGATCCATCTGGTGAAGGGTGCGGCTTCGGGAGTCGTCCTCCGTCGGGACGGGAGGGTGGACGTCGTCCCCGGTCTCACCATGGATCCTCTGTTACATGCCGGTGCCACGGTGCTGCGCCTGGCTCGCGCGCACCTCCGGGCGGGACACACGTACACGACGTTTCTGTGGCCCGCGCGGCGTGGGCGGATCGGTCCACCTCAGAGTGACCGTCATGGCAGCAGCCGAGACGACGCCGACGATGCACCTGGGCATGGTTCTCCTCTCGCCGGCCGACGACCTGCGGGGACTGACGCCTCGTGAGCTCGAGGTGCTGGGGTACCTGGTCGACGGATGCTCGAACCAGGAGGTCTCGCACCATCTGGTGTTGGCGCCGCGCACGGTCGCGGCTCACCTGGAGCACATCCTCGCAAAGCTCCAGGCGCCGACCAGGACTCTCGCGGCGGTCCGGGCGTGCCGCGAGGGTCTGTACGTGCCGGTGGCGGGATCCCGCAAAGTGACGTTCACGCATGAACCTCGAACGGGCAGCGGCGAGGGGGCCGTCCCCGGGATGAGCCCTCAGCCAGCACCGTTCCTGCGTGACCGATCGCACAGTGCCGGCGGTGGTCCATCCCGAGCTCACTGCCGCGGCAAGAGCACGGGTGGCGCAGGTCGGGCTCGAACCGACGACCGACGGATTATGAATTTCTCCATGGACTTTCGTGTAAGTCGGGGTGCATCCCGATCCGTGCTCACTGGTGACCGCCACTGCACCGAACTCGGAATCTTTTGAGGTGGCTGCAGAGCCAGCGCCTCCTTGCGGTGATGGGAACTCGGACGCTATCGCTGGACGCGGCGCAGGTATGCCGGGGCGCGGACGGGGCGGTCCGGGTTGTCGTCGAAGTGGCCGATGCCGATGTTGCAGGCGCCGCAGATGACGCCTCGGACCTTGCCGGCGGTGTGGTCGTGGTCGATTACGGCCTGTCGGTTCCGGCTGGTGCCCCACGCGGCCGCAAATGGCGCACTCGGGTGGGGCCAGCAGGGCGACGAGCTCCTGGACGTCGAGGCCGTAGGCGTAGGCCATGCGAGCGTGCCGCTTACACAGGCTGCGGGCGTAGTGCCGGCCGTCGCACCAGCCGACGGCGCAGCCACGTTTGGCGTCGACCCGCCGCAGTGCAGCCCGGTCGGCATGGCCCGCGGTAGGCCGGGTGCGCCGGGACCGGCTGGTCGTCCGAGCAGCCTGCGGCCACCGAGGGCAGGCCGTCCGGCGCGACGACGACGTGCGACGGCTCGGTGCGGCTGTCGGCGATCTCGACCCGTGCGTCAGGCGGCTCCCGGTCGGGTCTCCGTGCCGAGTTGAGGAAGCCGCAGGGGGCAGGTTGACTTGGTGCCGGAACGGCCGAGCGGACGAGCGAAACGACGGTGCGGCCGGTCTGGCCGCAGCATCTCGTGGCGAAGGGTGAGGCCGGTGTTGAAGGACGTTCGTGAGTACATCGACCGGCTGCATATCGAGGGCCACACGGTCTACGAGGACTACGACGACGACCCGGTCCTGATCGACCCTGACGGCAAGGCCGTGGACACGTGGCGGGAGAACTACCCGTATGAGCAACGGCTGCCCAGGGATGAGTACGACGCACAGAAATATGCGCTCCAGGTGGAGCTGCTGAAGCTGCAGAACCACCAGATCGAGACCGGGCGAGCGGCATGTGCTCCTCTTCGAGGGCCGCGACGCCGCGGGCAAGGGCGGCACGATCAAGCGCTTCACCGAGCACCTGAACCCGCGGTACGCGCACGTCGTGGCCTTGACCAGGCCCAGTGACCGGGAGCTGAACCAGTGGTACTTCCAGCGGTATGTCCAGCACCTGCCGACCGCCGGCGAGATGGTGCTGTTTGACCGCTCCTGGTACAACCGCGCCGGCGTCGAGCGGGTGATGGGTTTTGCCTCGCCGGGGGAGTACGAGCAGTTCATGGCCCAGGTGCCCCTGTTCGAGCAGATGCTGGTCGAGAGCGGCGTCCACCTGAGCAAGTACTGGTTCTCCGTCACTGCCTCCGAGCAGCGCACCCGGTTCATCATCCGGCAGGTGGATCCGGTGCGGCGGTGGAAGCTTTCGCCGATGGACCTTCAGTCCCTGGACAAGTGGGACTCGTACACCGAGGCGAAGGAGGCGATGTTCCTGCGCACTGACACCGACCACGCGCCGTGGACCACGGTGAAGAGCAACGACAAGAAGCGTGCCCGGCTGAACACGATGCGTCACTTCCTCTCGCGGTTTGACTACCAGGACAAGGATGCCGACGTCGTGGGGGAACCCGACCCGCTGATCGTCGAGCGGGGCATCGACGCCGTCGGAGACTGAATGGCCTTGCCGGCCCCGCCCCGGTTGCCCACTTCGCGTTAAGCGGCCATTAGACGCGACGGTAAAGCTGCTTATCAGGGGCCCGTCATCGGACACCGGATCCGATGCAGCTTTTGATCATAAGGGCGCCGGGCGGCACGGACGTCTCCCCGTGAGCCAACGGGGGGATCCGGACAGCTCCGTGACGCTAGCCCGCAATGACAGGATCTCGACTTTCGAATGCCCCTGCGCGATCATTGCGGCGATTTGGTGCCGACCGTCGTCGACTTTCAAGCGGCCACCGCGCTCTTGCACCCTCATCGCATCTGCAAGCAGGACCGTCTTGTTTCCACTGATGATGCGACGGACTGCGGGAGACGCTGAAGAAATGGCAACCCTTTTGATATACCGAGGGTGACCGGTCGTCACCGGAACCGAGCCTTGGCGCTGAGCGGCGCAGTCGCGCCGTCGAGATGGCGCTGACCGGGTCCTCCTGTCGGGCATCGCCGATGCGCTGGGCTACGCCAACCGGGGGTACCGTCTACCGCCTGGTGAAGAACGCGCTGGAAGACCGGCAGGTCGAGGCCGTCGACGAGTTGCGCCGGCTGGAGGTCGAGCGGCTGGACGCCTGCAGGTAGCAATCTGGGGCGACGCCGTGCAGACAACGTGAAGGCTGTGACGGCGGTGCTGTGGATCCTTCACCCTTGCTGCCGTGTCCAGCGTCTTCCGCACGAGTGTCCGATCGCGTTAGCGTCGTCGTTGTCACCGTTGTCGGAGGCGTGATGGAACAGCACGACCTGCTGGTCATCGGCGCAGGACCGTACGCCTACGCCGCCGCGGCGTACGCAGGTGAGCGCGGGGTCCGCACCCACGTCGTCGGCAAGCCCATGCACTTCTGGCGCCAGCACATGCCCGTCGACATGTTCCTGCGCTCGGGGCCGGGCTGGCATCTCGACGCCCTCGGGAACGACACGTTCCAGGCCTACTTCGAGGACCGTGGGCTACGCCCCGAGGACCACGACCCGATCCCCATCAACGTGTTCTGCGACTACACCGAATGGTTCCGCGAACGCAAGGGGTTCGAGGTCGACGAGCGCCTGGTCTCCGAGCTGACCCAGTCCTCTGGAACCTTCATCGCGCGGATGCAGGACGGGTCGACGCTCACCGCCGAACGGGTCCTGGCGGCCCCTGGTATCCGGTACTTCACGAGTCTGCCTTCGTGGCACGACCAGGTGCCGGCCGAGCTGCGCTCGCACACCTGCGAGCGGATCTCCTTTGACGACCTCGCCGGCGCGCGGGTGGCGGTGATCGGCGGACGGCAGAGCGCATACGAGTGGACGGCGCTGTTGTGCGACCACGGTGCCGAGCAGGTGGCGGTGGTTCACCGTCATCCGACTCCGGCCTTCGACAAGGTCAACTGGGCCTTCGTCGACCCCTACGTCGAGCAGACGCTGGCCCAGCCGGGCTGGTGGCGCACCCTCCCCGCCAACACCAGAGCCGCGATCACCGCCGAGTTCTGGCGCGTCGGGCGGCTCACCCTCGAGCACTGGCTGGCACCGCGACTCGCCGCCGGGCGTGGTGACAACACACGCCGGCTGTGAGGTCACGGCAGTGCGCTCGGACGGCGACAGCGTCACGCTCGCACTGTCCGACGCAACCACCCTCGGCGTCGACCACGTGGTGTTCGCGACGGGCTACCGGCGGACCTTCAGGCGGTGCCCTACCTCGGACCGGTCCTCGACCAGGTGAGGGTCATCAACGGGTGGCCCGAGCTCGACGACGGCTTTCAGACGTCGCTGGCCGGCCTGTCGGTGACGGGGTTCGCCTCGACGCGCGCCTTCGGACCGTTCTACGGGTTCACCAAAGGCTGCCCCTCGGCCGCGCGGATCGCGGTCGACGCGATGCTGGCATGACCGACCGGCCGCCATAGCCTTCGACGCGGACATCGCGGGTGCCGGTCGCCAGCGCCCCGGCCGACCTCGGAGCGGTACTCAAAGGTGGACTCGCCGGTACCCCGGGAACGGTGCTGCGTTGTCTTGTGGACGATGCGGCTACGTTGCCTAGCAGACGTGGCAATCGATCACCGTTGGCGGTTGTACTCACACGGCGCTGACCTGCGGAAACGTGGTGGGGCAGGTCGGGCTTGAACCGACGACCGACGGATTATGAGTCCGCTGCTCTGACCGACTGAGCTACTGCCCCGCGGCGCCGGGAGCGTTCGGCTCGCCAGCGCCCGCGCAGCCTACCGCGAGCACGCACAGGGCCCTCATGGCCGGGGGAGGGCTGTCCCACACTCCGCATGGAGACGGTGGTTCGCCATCACCCGATCGACGAGGAGCGCCTCATGAAGCAGAGCAACAAGGTCATCACCGCGGCCGTGGCCATCGCGGCCGCCGCCGGACTGGCCATCACCGGAGCCGCGCTCGCCAGCGCCGACACGCCGACGCAGGCAGCGACGTCCGGCTCGTACGGCGGCGTGGTGCCCGAGGGCGGTGCGCCGGGCGGGATGGCCGGCGGTCCGGGTGGGGACCCGAGCCGGTCGATGCACCCCGGCGAGACGCTGCTGACCGGCACGGTCAAGGACAAGGTCACCGCGGCGGCGAAGGCCAAGGAGCCCGGTGCCACGGTCGAGCGGGTCGAGACCGACGCCGAGGGCGTGTACGAGGCACACATGGTCCGCGCCGACGGGACGCCCATCATCGTCCAGGTCGACAAGAGCATCGCGGTCACCGCGGTCCGGACGGGCGGCCTCGGCGGTGGACGGCACGGCGGGCCCGGCACCGGACCCGAGGCCGAGACGGGCCAGCAGCCGCAGCCGGACCAGTCCAGCGAGTCCCGCCAGCTCGGCGCGGCGACCACGGGGGAGGGGGCGAGCAGCACCTGAGCACAGCAGCGAAAGAGAACGGGTCGCCCCTCGTCGAGTCACCACCTCACCGGGGGGCGTCCGGCCGTCAGCTCGAGGCGGGCGGCGTCCGTTCCAGCAGCCGCCGCCGCGCCGCCTCGTCCATCGGCCCACCACGCGCCGCCAGGGCGTCCGCGATGTCGAGGCGGTGCGCCGCATCCTTGTTGCCGCCGTACTTGAACTTGGCCTGCACGTCGCGGATGGTGAGCCGCAGCCCCCGGATGCCCGACAGGTGGCGACGGTCGGCCTCCACCGAGGTGGACACCGGCTGCCGCACCGAGCCGGCCGGTTCGAAGTGTGCGAGCTGACGGGTCAGGAGGTCGGCCTTGGCGTCGGGGTCGTCCACCACCTCGACGTCGACCCGCGCCTGCACCGTGGCGTAGTAGCTGGTCGGCACGCCCACTACCGGGTCCGAGGCAGGGGCGGCGTTGACCGCGGCCGGGACGTAGACGTAGTCGGCCACCACGGTGAACAGGGCCACGGGCCGCTCGGCGAGGGCTCGCCATACCGGGTTGGGCCCGGCCAGGTGCAGCTCGAGCAGCGCTCCGCCGTCGTACAGGAAGTGGGTCGGGACGACCACCGGCATCTCGCGATCCGGGCCGCCGGGGGCGATGAGCTGGCCGAAGTCGAAGCGCCGCAGGACCTCCCGCCACTCCTGGTCGCTGACGGGCCGGTCCCACGGGTGGATGAGCACGCGCCCATGCTGACAGACCGCTGGGGGGTCCGGTGGTCTCCCCTTCGACCATGGGGCACAATGACGACAGCAAGACCGGCAGGTGCCGGCGCGTTCTGTGGTGAGGCCGTTGGGGAAGACGTCCCTTGCACACAGGAGGTCCGGATGTCTGTCGCGATGCCGCGAGTCACAACCCGCGGGGTGGTGTTCATTCACTCCACCCCTACCGCGTTGTGCCCCCACATCACCTGGGCGCTCGAGGGCGTCCTCGGGCAGCGGTTCACCCTGGACTGGACGCCCCAGCCGCTCGGTCGCACGCTGGTGCGCACCGAGCTCTCCTGGACCGGTGAGCCCGGCACCGGTGGCCGCATCGCCAGCGCCCTGCGCGGCTGGGACAACCTGCGCTACGAGGTGACCGAGGAGCCCAGTCCCGGCACGGACGGCTCACGCTGGTCGCACACCCCCGACCTCGGCATCCACCACACCTGGGTCTCGGCCACCGGCGACGCCATGGTCAACGAGGACCGCCTGCGCCACGCCGTCGCCCAGAGCCAGGGCGACCCGCACGAGCTGCAGCGCGAGATCGACCGCCTGCTGGGCGCCGACTGGGACGACGAGCTCGAGCCGTTCCGCTATGCCGGGGACGGCGCGCCCGTCCGCTGGCTGCACAAGGTCGGCTGACCTCCCCGGACGCGCCGGAGCGCCGGACACCCCGGGGTGTCCGGCGCTCCCGTGCGCGGCCCGAGGCCGGTACGGCGCGTGCCGGCAAGGCCGACCGCCGCTCAGGTGCTCAGGCGCTCAGACGCTCCGGATGGTCAGGGCGACGTTGTGCCCGCCGAAGCCGAAGGAGTTGTTCAGCGCGGCGATGTCGCCCTGCGGCAGCTTGCGCGGCTCGCCGGTGACGACGTCCAGCGGGATCGCGGGGTCCGGGTCGTCCAGGTTGATCGTCGCCGGCACCAGCCGGTGGTGGATCGACAGGATCGTCAGGACGCTCTCCAGCGCGCCGGCCGCGCCGAGCAGGTGTCCGGTCATCGACTTGGTCGCGGTGACCGGGATGCCGTCGATGACGTCGCCGAACGCCCGCTTGATCGCGTTGTACTCGGCGATGTCACCCACGGGGGTCGACGTCGCGTGGGCGTTGATGTGGACGATGTCCTTCAGCTCCAGTCCCGCCCGCTCGACCGACTCGAGCATGGCACGGGAGGCGCCGGCGCCCTGCGGCTCGGGTGCGGTGATGTGGTGGGCGTCGGAGGACATGCCCACGCCGGCGAGCTCGGCGTAGATCTTCGCGCCGCGGGCCTGGGCGTGCTCGAGAGTCTCCAGCACGATGACCGCCGCGCCTTCGCCGAGGACGAACCCGTCGCGGCCGGTGTCGTAGGGGCGTGACGCGGCCTCGGGGTCGTCGTTGCGGGTCGAGAGCGCCTGCATCGCGGCGAAGCCGGCGATCGGCAGGGCGTGCACGGCGGCCTCGGTGCCGCCGGCCACGACGACGTCGGCACGACCGCTGCGGATCATCTCCACGGCGTAGCCCATGGCCTCGGCGCCGGAGGCGCAGGCGCTGACGGGGGTGTGCGCGCCGGCGCGGGCGCCGAGCTCCAGGGAGACGGCGGCGGCCGGTGCGTTCGGCATCAGCATCGGGACGGCCAGCGGGAACACCCGCCGCGGGCCCTTCTCACGCAGGTTGTCCCACTGGGTCAGCAGGGTCCAGACGCCACCGATGCCCGAGCCCATGGCGACGGCGAGCCGCTCGGGCTCGACCTCGGGCGTCCCGGCGTCGGCCCACGCCTCGCGGGAGGCGATCAGGGCGTACTGCGCGGAGGGGTCCAGGCGGCGGATCTCGACCTTGGTCAGCGACTCCTCGGGCGGCGACTTGATCGTCGCGGCGAAGGTGACGGGCAGCTCGTGGCGGGCCACCCAGTCGTACGGCATGGTGCGCGCCCCGGACCGTCCGGCCAGGATGGCGTCCCACGTCTCGGGGACGGTGCCCCCGACCGGGGTGGTGGCGCCGAGACCGGTCACAACGATGCGCTGTTCACGGTTGGTCATCGGTGGTGCTCCTTGGATCAGTGGGGCTGCGGTGTGTGCAGTGCTCGGGCGCGGCGCCGGGACGGCCATGCCGCGCGGACGACGGGTCCGGCTGCGGAGGTGCCGGCGCCGCCCGGCACCCCCTGCGGGGGCCGGGCGACACCGACGGTCTCCGGAGGGTCAGCCCTGCGCGCTGGCGATGAAGCCGACGGCGTCGCGGACGGTCTTGAGGTTCTTGACCTCGTCGTCGGGGATCCGGACGCCGAACTTCTCCTCGGCGTTGACGACGATCGTCATCATCGACAGGGAGTCGATGTCCAGGTCGTCGGTGAAGTTCTTGTCGAGCTCGACCGAAGCGGTGTCCAGACCGGTCTCCTCGTTGACGATCTCGGCCAGACCCTCGAGGATCTCCTGCTCGCTTTGCGCCATGGGTGGTGCTCCTTGGTTGGTGTAGGTCGTGCTGTGCGGATGGTGCTGGCCCGAGTTACCCGTCGGGCCCGCGGGAGCTTGTCAGGGCAGGACGACGACCTGCGCGGCGTAGACCAGCCCGGCGCCGAAGCCGATCTGCAGGGCCAGCCCGCCGTGCGGCGCCTCGCCCTCGCGCAGCATCCGTTCGGTGGCCAGCGGCACCGAGGCGGCTGAGGTGTTGGCCGTCTCGGCGATGTCGCGCGCCACGGGGATGTGAGCGGGGAGCTTGAGCTGCTTGATCATCGCGTCGATGATCCGCATGTTGGCCTGGTGGGGGATGAAGGCGTCGAGGTCGTCGGCCTTGACGCCCGCGGCGTCCAGCGCCTGCTGGGCGACCGGCGCCATGCCCCACACGGCCCAGCGGAACACCGCCTGGCCCTGCATGGTGATCGCCGGCCAGCGCACCTCGCTGTCGCCGTCGCGCATCGAGACCCACGGGTCGCGCTGGGAGATGGTCTTCCACTGGGCGCCGTCCGAGCCCCACACCGTGGGGCCGATGCCGGGGAAGTCGGACGGGCCGATGACGGCCGCGCCCGCGCCGTCGCCGAAGATGAACGCCGAGCCGCGGTCGGTGGGGTCGGTGAAGTCGGACAGCTTCTCGACACCGATCACCAGGACGAACTCGGCGCTGCCGCCGCGGACCATGTCGTTGGCCAGGGTGATGCCGTGGCAGTAGCCGGCGCAGGCGGCGGAGATGTCGAACGCCGCGCCCTGGATGCCGAGCCGGTCGGCCACCATGGGGGCCGCGGCCGGGGTCTGGTAGGGGTGGGTCACGGTGGCGAGGACGACCGCGCTGATCTGCGACGGCTGCAGGCCGGCGGCGGTGATCGCCTCGCGGGCGGCCGCCTCGGACATGTCGACCACCGACTCGTCGGGGGCGGCGAAGCGGCGGGAGACGATGCCGGAGCGCTCGCGGATCCACTCGTCGGAGGAGTCGATCAGGTCGATGATCTCGGAGTTGGGCACCACCCGCTCCGGCCGGTAGCCGCCGACGCCCCAGATGCGGGCGTGCTCGGCGCCGGTCGGGGTGGACAGGATGCCGCGGTGGGTCGGTGTCGGTGTCGTCATCTGGCTCAGTCTTCCTTGGGGGGTGAGGTGACGAGCTCGCCGGTGCCGGTCCCGGCCACGGTGCCGTGGGCGCCACCGTGCTCGCGGACCATCCGGCGGGCCTGGTCGAGGTCGTCCGGGGTCTTGACGGCGAGGACCTCGACGCCGGGCAGGTTGCGCTTGGCGAGGTTGGTGAGCGTGCCCGCCGGGGGGATCTCGATCAGCCCGGTGATACCGAGGTCACGGAAGGTCTGCATGCACAGGTCCCAGCGCACCGGGTTGCTGACCTGGTGCACCAGCCGGTCGAGCACCTCGCGGCCGCCACCGACGGGCGCGCCGTCGCGGTTGGACAGCAGGGGAACGACGGGGTCGGAGGTGGCGATCGCCGGGGCGTAGCCCCCGAGGAGGTCCACCGCCGGAGCCATGTGCGAGGTGTGGAACGCGCCCGCGACCTGCAGGGGGATGACCCTGGCCCTGGCCGGCGGGTCGGCCTTGAGCGCGGCGAGCTGCTCCAGCGTGCCGGCCGCCACGACCTGCCCGCCGCCGTTGTTGTTGGCCGCGGTGACCCCGTGCCGCTCGAGGACGGTGGCGACCTCGTCGGGGTCGCCGCCGACGACGGCGCTCATCCCGGTCGGGGTCACCGCGCTGGCCCCGGCCATGGCCCGGCCACGCTCGCGGACGAACACCATCGCCTGCTCGTCGCTGAGCACGCCGGCCACGGCGGCGGCGGTGATCTCACCCACGGAGTGCCCGGCCGTCGCGCCGACGCTGTCCGGCAGGTCGGCCGGCCGCTCGAACAGGCCGAGCAGGCTGACCAGCCCGGCGCCGACGATGAGGGGCTGGGCGACGGCGGTGTCCTTGATCGTCTCGGCGTCCGAGACGGTGCCGTGCGCGACGAGGTCCAGTCCCGCGACCGCCGACAGCCAGCCCAGCCGGTCGCGCACCCCGGGCAGCTCGAGCCAGGGCGTGAGGAAGCCAGGGGTCTGGGAGCCCTGTCCAGGGCAGACGAGAACAAGCACACCTCCACCCTTCCCGCTGGGTCGTGACCTGGTCGTGACCGAACGGCACCAACAATGGGAGCCGGTTCTGTCGGTTTCCTACAAAGACGTCGGTGTCGCGGCCGGGGAGACGGACTCGCCGCGGGAAGCCGGGCGCCGCCAGCCGGGGGCGGTCGGCTGGGCCAGGCGGCCCACCGCGACCGCGATCCGCATGATGTTGGCCTCCCGCGCATGGGTGAGGTCGTAGCCGGTCACGGTCGCAATCCGGCCGAGGCGGTAGCGCACCGTGTTGGGGTGGACGAACAGCACCCTCGCCGTGGACTCGAGCCCGCCGCCGCCGTCGAGGAAGGCGCTGGCGGTCTCGAACAGCGACCCACCGGCGGCCACCAGGGGGCGGTAGACGCGGTCGACCAGCAGCCGGCGGGCGTGCTCGTCCCCGGCGAGCACCCGCTCGGGCAGCAGGTCGTCGGCGAGGACCGGGCGCGGGGCATCCGGCCAGGCCGGCGCGGCCAGCAGCCCGGACAGGGCCGCCCGCGCCGACCGGCCGGCTGCGAACAGGTGCGGGACGGTCGGCCCGACCACGATCGGGCCCTCCCCGAAGTGCTCGGCCAGCGACTGCGCCGTGCTGCCGACGTCCTCCACGCCGCCGAGGATGCCCACGAGGCGGCGTCCCTGCACGGCTGCCAGCGACTCGACCTGCAACCGTGCGGCACCCCGGCGCAGCGCGTCGACGACGCCGGCCGAGCTGCCCTCGGGCGCCGAGCCGGCGACCACCGCGACGTGGCTGACGGTGCCCCAGCCGAGCGCCGCAGCCCGCGACTGCATGGAGTCGTCGGCCTCGCCGCGCAGGACGGCGTCGACCACCAGCGACTCCAGCCGGGCGTCCCAGGCGCCGCGGGCCTCCGCCGCCTCGGCGTAGACCTGTGCCGCCGCGAACGCGATCTCCCGCGAGTAGCGCAGCACCGCCTCACGCAGGCCCTGCTCCTCCCCGGGTGCGGCCAGGTGGACGACCTCGTCCTCGACCACGTCGACCATAGAGCGGACCAGGTCCAACGTCTGCCCGAGGCTGATCGAGCGGGTCAGCTCGCGCGGGGCGGTCCCGAACACGTCGGCCGTGATGTGCGGGCTGCCCACCGGGTCGCGGTACCACGCGATGAAGGCGCCGATGCCGGCCTGGGCGACCAGGCCCACCCACGAGCGGTCCTCCGCGGACAGGGCGCGGTACCAGTCGTGGTTGGTCTCCATCCGCCGGATGGCGGCGGTCGACAGCACGCCCGCGCTGCGCTCCACGCGGCGCCGGGTAGCGGCGCTGGTGGGGTGGCCCGGGGTCGGCATGGGGCCAGCCTATTTGTATGCCGTCGACAACGGGAGCCGGGAACGCCGCAGGGCGGCAGCGAGGAGACCTCGCTGCCGCCCTGCGGAGGGCGTGCCACGGGCCGGCCCGAGGGTCGGCCCGTGGCGACGTCGGCTAGGACTCGCCGCCGGCGTTGCCGGAGGTGCCGGCGGTGACGTCGAGCAGCTTGTAGCGCTCGGCCGCCTCGCGGGCCACCGACCCGTCGATCTCGCCGCGCTTGGCCAGCATCTGCAGCGCCCGCACCGCGACCGAGGGGCCGTCGATGTGGAAGAAGCGCCGGGCCGCCGGCCGGGTGTCGGAGAAGCCGAAGCCGTCGGCGCCGAGGGTGGCGAAGTCACCGGGCACCCACGGGCCGATCTGGTCCTGCACCTGGCGCATGTAGTCCGACACCGCCACGACCGGACCGGGGGCGTCCTGCAGGCGCTGGGTGACGTAGGGCACCCGGGCCTCCTGCTCGGGGTGCAGGAACGCCTGCTCGTCGGCGGCCAGGCCGTCGCGGCGCAGCTCGCCCCACGAGGTGACCGACCAGACGTCGGCCACGACGCCCCAGTCGTTGCGCAGCAGCTCCTGGGCCTCCAGCGCCCACGGCACACCGACGCCCGAGGCGAGCAGCTGCACCCGACGGGCGTCGTCGGCCAGGCCCTCGGAGGACCCGCGCGCCAGGAGGTACATGCCGCGCAGGATGCCCTCGTGGTCGACGTCCTCGGGCTCCTTGGGCTGGACGTTCGGCTCGTTGTAGACCGTCAGGTAGTAGATGACGTTCTCGGGCGCGTCGCCGTACATGCGGCGCAGCCCGTCCTGGACGATGTGCGCGATCTCGTAGGCGTAGGCCGGGTCGTAGGACACCACCGCCGGGTTGGTCGCGGCCAGCAGGGGGCTGTGCCCGTCGGCGTGCTGCAGCCCCTCCCCGGTCAGCGTCGTGCGCCCGGCCGTGGCACCGATGAGGAAGCCGCGGGCCATCTGGTCGGCCGCCGCCCAGATCGAGTCGCCGGTGCGCTGGAACCCGAACATCGAGTAGAAGACGTAGACCGGCACCATCGGCTCGCCGTGCGTCGCGTAGGACGAGCCGGCCGCGGTGAAGGCCGCCACCGACCCCGCCTCGTTGATGCCGAGGTGGAGGATCTGCCCCTGCATGGACTCCTTGTAGGCCAGCATCAGCTCGGCGTCCACGGAGGTGTACTGCTGCCCGTGCGGGTTGTAGATCTTGATCGTCGGGAAGAACGAGTCCATCCCGAAGGTGCGCGCCTCGTCGGGGATGATCGGCACGACCCGCTTGCCGAACTCCTTGTCGCGCATCAGGTCCTTCAGCAGCCGCACGAACGCCATGGTGGTGGCGATCTGCTGCTTGCCCGACCCGCGCTTGACCCCGTCGTACGCCGACTCGGGCGGCAGCTCGAGCGCCTTGTGCTCCACCCGGCGCTGCGGCAGGGGGCCACCGAGCTTGCTGCGGCGCTCGCGGAGGTACTGGATCGTCGGGTCGTCGTTGCCGGGGTGGTAGTACGGCGGCAGGTAGGGGTTGGCCTCGAGCTGCTCGTCGGTGATCGGGATGCGCAGCGAGTCGCGCAGGCCCTTGAGGTCGTCGAGGGTGAACTTCTTCATCTGGTGGGTCGCGTTGCGGCCGGCGAAGTGCGACCCCAGGCCGTAGCCCTTGATCGTCTTGGCCAGGATCACCGTCGGCTGACCGGTGTGCTCCATGGCCGCCTTGTACGCCGCGTAGACCTTGCGGTAGTCGTGGCCACCGCGCTTGAGCTTCCACCACACGTCGTCGTCGGACCAGCCCTCGACCATCGCGCGGGTGCGGGGGTCCCGGCCGAAGAAGTGCTCGCGCACGTAGGCACCGTCGTTGGCCCGGAAGGTCTGGTAGTCGCCGTCGCTGGTCTCGTTCATGATGTTGACCAGCGCGCCGTCGCGGTCGGCGGCAAGGAGCGGGTCCCAGCCACGGCCCCAGACGACCTTGATGACGTTCCAGCCGGCGCCGCGGAAGAACGCCTCGAGCTCCTGGATGATCTTGCCGTTGCCGCGCACCGGCCCGTCGAGGCGCTGCAGGTTGCAGTTGACGACGAACGTGAGGTTGTCGAGCTCCTCGTTGGCCGCGAGCTGCAGCAGTCCGCGCGACTCCGGCTCGTCCATCTCGCCGTCACCGAGGAACGCCCACACGTGCTGCTGCGAGGTGTCCTTGATGCCGCGGTTCTTGAGGTACTTGTTGAACTGCGCCTGGTAGATCGCGTTCATCGGGCCGAGGCCCATCGACACCGTCGGGAACTCCCAGAAGTCCGGCATCAGCCGCGGGTGCGGGTAGGACGACAGGGCCAGCGGCTTGCCGTCGACGACGTGGCTGTGCTCCTGGCGGAACCCGTCGAGCTGCTCCTCGGAGAGGCGGCCCTCGAGGAAGGCGCGGGCGTAGACACCGGGGGAGGCGTGGCCCTGGATGAAGACCTGGTCGCCGCCGCCCTCGTGGTCCCGGCCCCGGAAGAAGTGGTTGAAGCCCACTTCGTAGAGGGTGGCCGCCGAGGCGTACGACGACAGGTGGCCGCCCACGCCGATGTCCGGGCGCTGCGCGCGGTGCACCATCACCGCGGCGTTCCAGCGCAGGAACGCGCGGTAGCGGCGCTCCACGTCCTCGTCGCCGGGGAACCACGGCTCGACCTCGGGCGGGATCGTGTTGATGTAGTCGGTCGCCGTCAGGGACGGGACGCCCACCTGCCGCTGACGTGCGCGCTCGAGGAGCTTGAGCATGACGTAGCGGGCCCGCGTGCGGCCGCCTTCGTCGATGACGCCGTCCAGGGAGTCAAGCCATTCCTGGGTCTCCTCGGCGTCGATGTCGGGGAGCTGACTGGGGATGCCGTTCAGGATGGGTCCGGCTTCCTCGCGTGCCACCACGCTGTGTCCTTTCTCGTGACGAGCGGGTCGTGCCAAGGTGAGCCCGGGTGGGACGCCTCTTGGGGTCAACGACACTCCATCTTCTACCCCCGGGCGACACAGGTCACCCTCGGGCGTCATTACTGTCCGGTATGCGGCGCCTGTACCCTCCCGCGCCTGCGCCGATGAGCGTCCGGGAAGCGGCCGCAGCGAGCTCAGAGCCCCAGCCGCGCGCCTCCGGTGTAGACCGTCATCTTCGGCGGCCGCAGGAAGCCGACCAGCGTCATGCCCGCCTCTGCGGCGAGCTCGACGGCCAGGCTGGACGGTGCCGAAACCGCTGCCAGCGTGGGGATGCCGGCCATCATCGCCTTCTGGGTCAGCTCGAAGCTGGCGCGTCCGCTGACCATCAGCACGCAGCCGGACAGCGGCAGCCGGTCCTGGCGGGCGGCCCAGCCGATCACCTTGTCGACCGCGTTGTGCCGGCCGACGTCCTCGCGCATGACCTGCAGCTCACCACCGGCGGTGAAGAGCCCGGCCGCGTGCAGCCCACCCGTGCGGTCGAACACCTTCTGGTGCGCCCGCAGCGTCTCGGGCATCGTGGCGAGGACGCTCGGCAGCGGGCCCACGGGGTCAGCGTGCACGGCGTAGCGGGTCTGGGTGCGGACGGCGTCGATGCTCGCCTTGCCGCAGATGCCGCAGGAGCTGGTGGTGTAGAGCTCGCGGGCCGAGCCGGGGGGCGGCGGGGTGACGCCCGGGGCGAGGGTGACGTCCACGACGTTGTACGTCGGGCTGCCGTCCTCGTCCTCGTCCAGGCAGTGCATGAGCCCGGCGACGTCGGTCGCCGCGCCGATCAGGCCCTCGGTGAGCAGGAAGCCCAGCGCGAGGTCGAAGTCGTCACCGGGGGTGCGCATCGTCACCGCGAACGAGGTCCGGCCGATGCGGATCTCCAGCGGCTCCTCGACGGTCACCGTGTCGGGCCGGGTGACCACCAGCGGGGCGTCCGGGTCGCTGAGGTCCAGCCGGACGGCAGGCGTGCGCTTGGTGACCCGTCCCATGGCGTCAGCCTATGTCGAGGCATCCGGCGGTGCCGCGGAACCCCCGCCACCCGCCGGCCGTCCGATCTTCATGCCAACCGTCTCGACCCGCATCCATCGCCTGGCCCTCCGCGCAGCCGCCGTCAGCGTCGCCGGGGGGCTCGCCCTCGGCCTCGGTGCCTGCGGGCAGGGCACACCGGCCGGCACGTCGTCGGCCACCGGGTCACCCTCGGGCAGCGCGACGCTGTCGCCGTCCGCGGCGACCCCCACGCCGTCTGCGACGACGCCGTCGCCCACCGGCAAGGCGCCCAGCCCCACGGTCTCCTCCAGCGCGCTGCCCCCGCACGAGGAGGTCTCGGCACTCGGCCGGATCGTGGAGGGCCTGCGACCGCAGTGCGTGATCCTGCAGACCTCCAACCGGCGCTACGCGCTGACCGGCTCCGAAGCTGGAGGGCTCCGCGTCGGTCAGCAGGTCGCGGTCGTGGGGATGCCCCGCCCGGACCTGGTGAGCCCGTGCGGCGCCACCCTCGTCGTCTCCCACGTGGCCCTGCGGTGACGCAGAGGACCCCGGCGCCGTGTGCGTGGCGCCGGGGTCCTCTGCGGGTGCGGGTCAGGTCCGGTCAGTGCGGCTGCCCCGGTCAGTGCCGGTGCAGGTGGGCACCGCTGACGCCGTTGAAGAAGCCGGCGCCGTTGGGGCTGCCGATGCCCGTGACGTCGTCATAGCCCTTGCGGGTGTAGATGCTGCCGGTCTGGTTCAGCGTCCGCAGCGACGTGGCCAGGCCGTCCTTGCTGTCGACGCCGTTGACGTAGTCGACGCGGACCACGCCGTCGGTGACGGCGCGGCCGTGGTCGACGTCCCGGAACGCCGAGGTGCCGGCCAGGGCGTACAGCTTGGGGTTGAGGAAGCCGAGCGGGCCGCCGTGCAGCTGGTTGGAGACGGCGGTGACGCCGGCGAACAGCGGGCACGAGAGGCTGGTGCCGCCGATGCGGTACTCGCTGTACTTCACCGTGCCGTCGGGGAACGTCTGGCTCTGGCCGACGAGGAACCCGGTGCTGGGGTCACCGACCATCGCCACGTCCGGCACGGCGCGGTGCGCGCCCTTGCCGAAGTAGTTGGAGATCGAGGACGGGACCACCTTGGCCTGGTAGGACGGCTGCTTGAACAGCCGGCTCGTGCCGCCGCCACCGCCGTAGAGGTAGGCCGGCACCTTCGGGTCCCAGGCGCCCTTGGTGAGGGTGGACTTGCCGGTGCCCCAACCCTGCTCGAAGCCGTAGCCGTTGTCCTTGGTGACGGCCAGTGCCGTGCCACCGACCGCGGTGGCGTAGGGGTCGGAGGCTTCGTAGTCGACCTGGCGCGTGCCGGTGTTGGCCACCTCGTCGCCGTTGTCACCGGAGGAGAACATCACGCTGATGCCCTGGGCCGCCGCCTGCAGGAGCGTCTGGTGCTCCTCCGCGACGTCCGCCATCGACGACGGCTCGCCGGTGTTGCCGTAGGAGTTGCTGACGACCTGGGCCAGCTCGTTGTCCACGACCGAGTTCATCGCGGCGTTGAGGTCGGCGTCCTGGCAGCTCGACGCGCCGACGTACAGGATGTTGGCGGCGGGTGCGGTGGCGTGTGCCGCCTCCACGTCCAGGGTCTCCTCGCCGTACCAGCCGGCGGCGTCGCACTCGTCGACGAAGGAGAAGCTGGCCGGCAGCGACTGGGCGAACTGGTATCCGCGCAGCGGGTGCCGGGAGTCGTTCCTGCGGGCGTAGGTCTGAGCGTCGGCCAGGACCGTCGGCGAGGCGTAGGCGTCGAGGATCGCGATCGTGGCGCCCCGGCCGTCGTAGCCGGCGGCGAGGGCGTCGTCCACGCCGTAGGCACCACGGATCTGGGCCGGCTTGTAGCCGCAGGGCGCGTAGGTCAGCGGGTCCTTGAGGACCTGCGGCACCGAGGTGGCGGCCTTCTGCCCGTAGTAGGCGGAGCAGGGCGTGGCGTTCCGGAAGACCGGCCCGGGGGGAGGAAGAGTGTCGGCCGGCCTGGCGCTGGTGGGTGCCGCGGCTGCCGTGGCGTTGCGGCCGGCTCCGCTGCGGTTGTCGGGTCCGCCGGTGTGCGCGGGCGTGCGCAGCGCCGAGGTGTCCAGGCCGGTGATGCCGACCACGGTGCCGGCCAGGGGCCGGGGCACCGAGACCGACGCCGCGTTGGCCGTCACCGTCGAGCCCGACTTGCGGAACGTCTGCACGTCGGTGGCGAAGGCCTTCTCGACCTGGGCGGTGGACCCGCTGAAGCTGATGGTGCGGTGGTTGGCCGGGATGGCGCCGATGGTGAAGCCGCTGGCCTTCAGCCAGTCGGTCACGCGCTTGACGTCGGAGCTGCGGGGGGCGAACCGGGCGCGCCACGCGGCGGCGGAGACGAACCGGCCGTACGTCGCGCTCGAGGGGTCGGACACGGCGGCCGCGAGCGACTCGGCGCCGGCGGTGTCGCGCAGCCCCAGGACGGCGGTGAGGTGCTGGGTCCGGGTGGCCGGGGTCTGGCCGACCCGCGCGGCGTGGGCGGTCCAGGCCGGCGCCCCCTCGAGCGTCGCGCGCGGCGACGGACCGGCGGCCTGGGCGAGGGCTGGGGTGAGCCCCGCCAAGGCCAGCGTCATGGCGGCTGTCGTACTCAGCACAGCCCCACGGCGGATGGTGGATGCCATAGGAACTTCCTCCCACGTTGCATGGCGACGAGCGCCTCGACAGGCGCTGCCCTGACCATCGCGGGGAGCCGTCGGCCGTGGATATGTCGAATGTCACGGATCGGGCGGGAGCCCGGGCAGCGGTCGGGATTCCCCGGGGGCCGGTGCCGGGCCGGGTCCCGGTGAGCCGGCCCGGCGTGCCGGGATGTGTGGCGAACGGGGCCCGATACCGCGATCTGCTTGCAAGATGGCCCCAGACCTAGTGGACTACGCAGTCATACGGACGACGAAGACCAGGCGCAGCAGGCGCCCGGTCACGCTTCAAGGAGGAAACCGAGTGGTTGCGACCGCGGAAGCCGCGGCGAACAGCGCGGTGACGAAGCTGGGGTTCGCCCCCGGCCAGGTGGTTCAGGAGATCGGTTACGACCACGACGTCGACGACGAGCTCCGCATCGCCATCGAGGACGTCATCGGCTCCGAGCTCGAGGACGAGGACTACGGCAACGTGGCCGACGCCGTCACCCTGTGGTGGCGCGAGGACGACGGCGACCTCACCGACGCGCTGGTCGACGCCCTGACCAACCTGGCGGACCGCGGCTTCATCGTGCTGCTGTCGCCCAAGGTCGGCCGCGTCGGCACGATCGAGCCCAGCGACATCGAAGAGGCCGCCCTGACCGCCGGTCTGCACGCCTCCGGCAACGTCAGCGCCTCGCCCGACTGGACCGGCACCCGCCTGGTCGCCCCCAGGACCGCCCGCCGCTGACGGCTGGCACACTGTGCGCCATGACTGAATCCAGCGTGCCCGCGATCGGTGCGACCGCACCCGACTTCACCCTCAAGGACCAGTACGGCCAGGACGTCAGCCTGGCCGGGTTCCGCGGGGACAAGGCGGTCGTGGTGGTCTTCTTCCCGTTCGCCTTCTCCGGCATCTGCACCGGCGAGCTGTGCGAGATCCGCGACGACCTCGGGGCCTTCGCGAACGACGACGTGCAGGTCCTGGCCGTGTCCTGCGACCACATGTTCACGCAGCGGGCCTACGCCGACGCGCAGGGGTACTTCTTCCCCGTGCTCAGCGACTTCTGGCCGCACGGGCAGGTCGCCCAGGACTACGGCGTCTTCAGGCCGGACGGCGGGTTTGCCACGCGCGGCACGTTCCTCATCGACCGGGCGGGGTCGTGCGCTGGAGCCTGGTCAACGGGCCGGGCGAGAAGCGGGACTTCGGCGGCTACCACGCCGCCCTGAAGGAGCTGGTGCAGTCCCAGGACTGAGCCGGCAGCGGGGCCTGTAGCTCAGTTGGTAGAGCACCGCGTTTACACCGCGGGTGTCGTCGGTTCGAGCCCGGCCGGGCCCACCTTGCAGGAAGGAAGCACCTCGTGACCGCAGCGGAGGACAGCACGCCGCTGTCCGAGGTCGTGGCGGCGCTCGACCGCCTGTACCCCCAGGACACCGCCATGACGTGGGACCGGGTCGGCCTGGTCACAGGAGACCCGGACCAGCCGGTGCGCCGCATCCACTTCGCCGTCGACCCCACGCTCGCCGTCATCGACGAGGCCCGGCGGCTGGGAGCCGACCTGCTCATCACCCACCACCCGCTGCTGCTGCGCGGGGTGCACAGCGTGGCCACCACCAGCGCCAAGGGTGCGGCGGTCACCAGTCTGGTCGTCGGTGACGTGGCCCTGTACGCCGCGCACACCAACGCCGACGTGGCCACTCCCGGCGTCAGCGACGCCCTGGCAGCAGCCTGCGGACTGACCGGCACCGCGCCGCTGTCGGTCCAGGACGGTGTCGGCCTCGGCCGCGTGGGGGACCTGCCCGAGCCGGCGACGCTGCGCGGCTTCGCCGAGCGCCTGGCGGCGGCGCTGCCGCCGGCCCCGGTCGGGATCCGCGTCAGCGGGCCCGAGGACGCCGCCGTACGCCGTGTGGCCGTGCTCGGTGGGGCCGGGGACGACCGGCTCGACGCGGTGCGGGCCAGCGGCTGTGACGTCTACGTCACCGCCGACCTGCGCCACCACCCCGCGCTGGAGGCACGCGAGGAGGCGCGGGGCGGCCCGCCGTACCTCATCGACGCCGGCCACTGGGCCAGCGAGTGGCTCTGGCTGGAGGGCGCCCGCGACCGCCTCTGGCGCGAGCTGGGGGAGCGGGGCACTAGGTTGGAGGCCCACATCTCCTCGTTGCGCACCGACCCCTGGGACTTCCTGGTCGGGGCGCGTCCGACCCTCGTGCCCGGAGGTACGTCCTGAAAGCCGACCCGAGCCGCCAGTGGCGGTTGCTGGACCTGCAGGCCATCGACACCCGCCTGGACCAGATCTCCCACCGCCGGGCGACGCTGCCCGAGCAGCGGCAGCTCGACGAGGTCACCGTCCGGCTGCGGGCCCTGGACGACGACCTGGTGCGCGCCCGCACCGCCGAGGCCGACGTGCAGCGCGAGGTCGCCAAGGCCGACGCGGACGTGCAGCTGGTCCGCGACCGCTCCGCCCGCAACCAGGCCCGCCTGATGGCCGGGCAGGGCACCGCCAAGGACATGCAGGCCCTGCAGCACGAGGTCGACTCGTTGACCCGGCGCCAGGCCGAGCTCGAGGACATCGAGCTGGAGGTCATGGAGCGGGCCGAGTCGCTCTCCGCGGCCGTGGCCAGGGCCCAGGCCGAGCGGGACGAGCACGCCGCCCGGGTCGATGAGCTCGTCGCCGCGAGGGACCGCGTGGTGGCCGAGCTCGAGGCCGAGGCGGCCACGGTCGTGCGGCCGCGCCCCGACGTGGTGGCCGGTGTCGGCGAGGACCTGGTGGGGCTCTACGAGAAGATCCGCGCCTCCAGCGGCGGCATCGGCGCGGCCGCCCTGCGTCACCGACGGTGCGAGGGGTGCCGGCTCGAGCTCAACCAGGTCGACATCAACCGCATCCGCGACGCCGCCGACGACGAGGTGCTGCGCTGCGAGGAGTGCCGGCGGATCCTGGTGCGCACCTCCGAGTCCGGCCTCTGAGCCGATGGCCGGACGCAGACTCGTCGTCGAGGCCGACGGCGGCTCCCGGGGCAACCCCGGCAAGGCCGGCTACGGCGCGCTCGTGCGCGACCCGGCCACCGGTGCCGTGCTCGCCGAGCGGGCCGCCTCGGTGGGGATCGCCAGCAACAACGTCGCGGAGTACTCCGGGCTGGTCGCCGGCCTGAAGGCCGCGCTCGAGATCGACCCGGCCGCTGTGGTCGAGGTGCGGATGGACTCCAAGCTCGTCGTGGAGCAGATGTCCGGCCGCTGGAAGATCAAGCACGAGGACATGCGCCGCCTGGCGCTCGAGGCGCGGGAGGTCGCGGCCGACATCAGCGCCGGCGGCGGCTCGGTGCGCTTCACGTGGATCCCGCGGGCGGAGAACTCCGCCGCCGACGCCCTGGCCAACGCGGCCATGGACGGCAAGACGATCTCGCGCCGGCTCGACAGCGACCCGGTGGCCGACGACGGTGACGCCTGCCGCTGCCGAAGCGGACCTCGCCTCCGGCACCAGCCCGGCCGACCCGGTCGGGGCTCCCGACCTCGGCCGGCCCACCCGGCTGGTCCTGGTGCGGCACGGGGTCACCGACTTCACCGTGGCGCGCAAGCTCGACGGTCGCGGTGGCGCGGACCCCGGCCTCAACGCCCTCGGCCGGCAGCAGGTCGCCGCTGCCGCCGGGGCGGTGCGTGCCTTTCTCGGCGACGGCCCGGTGCGGGTCGTCTCCTCGAGCCTGGCTCGCGGCGTACAGACCGGGTCTGCCGTCGGCGTCGGCGCATGGGGGTCCGGCTGGAGACCGACGAGGACTGGGACGAGCAGGGGTTCGGCGACTGGGACGGCAAGAGCGTCGGCCAGCTGGCCGCGCGCTACCCGGCCGAGCTGGCCCGGCTGCGCGAGGACGACGCCTACGCCCGGGTCGGTGGGGAGAGCCACCGCGACATGGCCAAGCGCGTGCTCGCGGCGTTCGAGCGTGCCGGCAGCAGCGACCTGCCGGTGGTCGTGGCGACGCACCGCAAACCGATCATGGTGGTGCTCGCCCACGTGCTCGGCATCCCGCACGACCGCATCTGGCGCCTGGCCACCTCGCCGGCGTCCCTCACGACGGTCGAGATGTGGTCCGACGGCGGCGCCGTGGTGCCGTTCGTCAACGACACCAGTCATCTTCGCTGATCCCGCGGGGCGCCGGTCCAGTCGGTGAAACCGGTCCGGAGGCGCCGGACCGCCTGTGAAACGCTGGGGACATGGATGACCGACTGCCCTACCGCGTGCTCACCGGACCGGACGACCGGGCCTTCTGCGAGCGGGTCAGCGCGGCACTGGCCGACGGCTACCAGCTGCACGGGGCGCCCGCGGTGACGTACGACGGCGAGCGGGTGATCGTGGCGCAGGCACTGGTCCTGCCCGCTCCCGGACGGGCCTCGTGAGCTACGCCGGGGACGTCCAGCCCGAGCAGGCCCTTGCCGCCTTGCAGGAGGACGCGACGGCGGTGCTCGTGGACGTGCGCACCCGGGCGGAGTGGACCTACGTCGGGCTGCCCGAGGTGTCCCGGCCGGGTCGGGGGCCCGTGCTCGTGGAGTGGCAGCGGTTCCCCGACGGCCGCGTCAACGACCGGTTCGTCGACGAGCTCCGCGAGGCGGGAGTGGCCCCGGGCGCCCCGGTCTACTTCCTCTGCCGCTCCGGCGTCCGGTCGGTCGCCGCGGCCGAGGCCGCCACCGCCGCGGGCCTGGGCCCGGCGTACAACATCGTCCACGGCTTCGAGGGGCCGCTGGACGAGCAGGGCCGCCGGACCGTCGCCGGCTGGAAGAACTCCGGACTGCCGTGGAGGCAAGGATGACCGAGCTGCGCCCCGACACCCTGGCCGTCCGCGGCGGCCTGACCCGCACGCCCTTCGAGGAGACGTCCGAGGCGCTGTTCCTCACCTCGGGGTTCGTCTACGCCACCGCCGAGGAGGCCGAGGCGGCGTTCAAGGGCGAGAGCGAGCGGTTCGTCTACTCCCGCTACGGCAACCCGACCGTGGCGATGTTCGAGGAGCGGATGCGGCTGCTCGAGGGGGCGGAGGCGTGCTTCGCCACCGCCTCCGGCATGTCCGCCGTCTTCGTGGCCCTGGCCGCGCTGCTGGGGCAGGGCGACCGGGTGGTCAGCTCCCGGGGGCTGTTCGGCTCGTGCTTCGTCATCCTGGACGAGATCCTGCCCCGGTGGGGCGTCGAGACCGTGTTCGTCGACGGGCCCGACCTCGACCAGTGGCGCGAGGCGCTGTCCGAGCCGACCGCGGCGGTGTTCTTCGAGACCCCGAGCAACCCGATGCAGGAGCTGGTCGACATCCGGGCCGTCGCCGAGATGGCGCACGCCGCGGGGGCACAGGTGGTCGTGGACAACGTCTTCGGCACGCCGGTGTTCTCCAGGCCGCTGGAGCAGGGCGCCGACGTCATCGTCTACTCGGCCACCAAGCACATCGACGGCCAGGGCCGCACCCTCGGTGGCGTCGTGCTCGGCACCTCCGAGTTCATCGACGGCCCGGTGCGCAACCTGATGCGCCACACCGGCCCGGCGATGTCGCCGTTCAACGCGTGGGTCCTGCTCAAGGGCGTGGAGACCCTGTCGCTGCGGGTGGAGAAGCAGGCCGCGGCGGCCCTGGAGCTGGCGCGGGCGCTGGAGGCCAGCCCGGGGGTCTCGCGGGTGGTCTACCCGTGGCTGGAGTCGCACCCGCAGCACGAGCTGGCCAAGGCCCAGATGTACGGCGGCGGCACCGTCGTCACCTTCGAGGTGGACGGCGGCAAGGACGCGGCCTTCGCGCTGATGAACGCCGTGCAGGTGATCGACATCTCCAACAACCTCGGCGACTCCAAGTCCCTGATCACCCACCCGGCGACCACGACCCACCGTCGGATGGGTGAGGAGGCGCGGCTGGCCGTGGGCATCACCGACGGCGTCCTGCGGGTCTCGGTCGGCCTGGAGGACGTGCGCGACCTGGTCGAGGACCTCCAGCGAGCCCTCACCACCCGACCGGACGCACCCTAGCGCCCGAATTCGACCGTCCGGTGTCCGGATTCGGGTAGCCCGGTGCGTCCGGTGGCCAGGAGGGTGCAGCCGGGTCAGGGGTGCAGCCAGGTGAGCGCCGCCACGGCGGCACCGATCGACGCGGCGGCGCAGAGCGCGCCCTGCCAGGCGAAGGTGCGGACGGAGACCGACACGTCGCCCTTGCGGCACCGCTCCCGCCACAGGATCGTCGCCAGCGACGCCCAGATGGTCACCAGGGGCCCGCAGTTCACGCCGATGAGCAGGGCCATCAGCCGCCGCGGGTCGGCGCTGGCGACCGGCTCGAGGGCCAGGTAGGCGGGCAGGTTGTTGACCGCGTTGGCCGACACCGCGCCGATGCCGCTGAGCCGCAAGAGGTCCGCCCCGGAGGTGCCGTCGCCGACCCAGCCGGTGAGCAGCGCATTCAGCCCGTGGCGCCCGGCGACGTCCACGACGACGAACAGGGCGCAGACTCCGAGGACCACCAGCCACGGCACTTTGACCGTGCGCAGCGTCCCCCGGCTGCGGGCCCTCAGCACGACGGCGAGGACTCCCGCGGCGATGCTGGCGGGGATGGCCGGGGTGACGCCGCTGACGAACGCCGGGCCGAGGGCGACGCACACCAGCCCGGCCACCGTGAGCAGGGTCCGGTCGTGCGGCTCGGGCGGGGCGTCCAGCTCGTAGCGGCCGCGCAGGCTCCGCCGGTGCAGCAGGGCGAGGACGACGACACTGGCCCCGATCGACGCCAGGGCCGGCCACAGGGCCAGCCGCAGGTAGCCGGCGGTGCCCAGCCCCAGCAGCGAGAAGTGGTGCAGCGCCAGCAGGTTGGTGAGGTTGGAGACGGGCAGCAGGAGTGATGCCGTGTTGGCCAGCCAGACCGTCGTCATCACGAAGGGCACGGCGCTGAGCCCGAGCTGGCGCGCCACGGCGATGACCACCGGCGTCAGCAGCACCGCGGTGGTGTCGAGGCTGAGGACGATGGTCGCCAGGCACGACAGCAGCACCAGCAGGAGCCAGAGCAGCGGCGTGCGGTGGCGGCCGAGCCGCGCGGCCCAGTGGCCGGCGACGTCGAAGACGCCCGCGATGTCCGCGATCTCGGCGACGATGGTGATCGCCACCAGGAAGATCATGACCGGGCCGACCCGCTGGGCGAGGTCCACCAGCTCTGCGGCAGTCACGGGGCGGTCGTGTCCAGGACCCAGGGCTGCCCGGGTCGGTGGGGCGCCATGAGCGTCGCCGCGAAGGCCTCCTGGACCACCTCCTGGAGCGCCTGTGGGCTTCTCGGGTCGGCGCCCACCTCGCACAGGTGGCGCGCGACCAGGCCGCGGGTGTGCTTGGCCATGTGAGTCGCGCCGGGCACGCGCACCTGCACCCACCGCTGCGCGAGCGGGCCCCGCGGCACCCACGCGGCGGCGTACGTGCTGGAGCGGCAGTCCACGATGACGCCCCGACCGGCCGCCGCAGGGAGCACGTCGGCCAGGGGCTCGCGCCAGACGGAGGCGAGCGGACCGAGCGAGCCCAGGTTCACGCCCATCGACAGGCGGTACGGCGCGACCTTGTCACCCGGGCGCAGCGCGCCGTACAGGGCGGAGACCACGACCAGCCAGCGGTTCGCGCGGCGCCGCGCGGCCGGGTCCAGCGAGGCGAGGTCCAGCGCGTCGTACAGGACCCCGGTGTAGAGGTCCGCGGCGGCGACCGCGGGGGAGGAGGCCAGCCGGGTGTTGCGGGCGATCTCGGCGGTGAGGTTGGCGCTGACCCCCAGCCGGACGGGCGCGTCGCTGCCGGCGCTGACCGCGGCCAGCTCGCGGGCGACGGCCTCGCGCTGCGGCGCGAGCTGGGGGAAGGACAGCCGCGCCAGGTCGGCCGGGCGGCCCCGGGTGCGCTCCGTCTTGGTCTCCGAGGGAGGCAGCAGGATGAGCACGGGCACAGCGTAGGTGCGCCGTCCCGGGGTGCGGGGACGGGGTGGTTGCGTAGGGTGACCGACATGGCGACGCGATGGGTCAACCGGCTGCTCGAGGAGCGTGAGCCAGCCGGCGTGGACGGGCAGGTGCTGCACGCCGTCTTCGACGCCATCCGCGCCGAACTGCACGTGCCGGCCGAGTTCCCGCCCGAGGTGCTCGCCGAGGCCAGCGAGGCGGTCGCCAACCCCCGCCTGCCCGAGCGGGACGAGACCGCGCTGCCCTTCTTCACCGTGGACCCGGCGGGCTCCAAGGACCTGGACCAGGCGATGTTCCTGGAGCGCACGGACGGCGGCTACCGCGTCCGCTACGCCATCGCCGACGTGCCGTCCTGGGTGGTGGCGGGGGGCGCGATCGACCGCGAGACCCGGCGCCGCGGCCAGACCATCTACGCGCCCGACCGCAGCACGCCGCTGCACCCGGAGACGCTCAGCGAGGATGCCGCGAGCCTGCTGCCGGGGGAGGCCCGCCCGGCGTTCGTGTGGGACCTGCGCCTCGACGGCGACGGGCGCGGTGTGGCCGCCGAGGTCTACCGCGCGATGGTGCGCAGCGTCGAGCGGATGGACTACGAGGGCGTGCAGGCGGCGGTCGACGCCGGCACCGCGGACGAGCGGCTGCTGCTGCTGAAGGAGGTGGGGGAGCGCCGGATCGCCCTGGAGCAGGCCCGTGGCGGCGCGAACCTGCCGATGCCGGAGCAGGAGGTGACGATGCAGGACGGCCGCTACCTGGTCGGCTTCCGGCCGCCGGTGCCGGCCGAGGACTGGAACGCCCAGATCTCCCTGATGACCGGGATGGCCGCGGCGGAGATGATGCTGCAGGCCCGCGTCGGCATCCTGCGCACCATGCCCGAGCCGGAGGGCCGCACGGTGGCCCAGTTCCGCCAGCAGGCCCGCGCCCTGGGCGTCACCTGGCCCGAGGGCAGCCGGTACGGCGAGTTCCTGCGTTCCCTTGACCGCAGTGACCCCAAGCACCTGGCCCTGATCCACGAGGCGACGGTGCTGTTCCGCGGCGCCGGTTACACCCCGTTCGACGGTGACCTGCCCGCGCAGACGGGTCACGCGGCGGTCGCTGCCGCGTACGCCCACGTGACGGCGCCGCTGCGCCGGCTGGTGGACCGCTTCGGTCTGGTCGTGTGCGAGGCGGTGTGCCGTGGCGTGGAGGTGCCGGCCTGGGCCCGCGAGAGCCTGGCGTCCCTGCCGGAGGTGATGGCCCGATCCGACCGGGTCGCCGCCGCGGTCGACCGGGCCAGCACCGACGCGGTCGAGGTGGCCTCGCTGCAGCACCTGGTCGGACGGACGTTCCGTGCCGTCGTCGTCGACGCCCGCAAGGACGGCGGGCTGATCCAGATCGCCGAGCCGGCGATCCTCGCCCCGCTCACCGGCGTGGCGCCGGCCGGCAGTGAGGTGACGGCACGGCTGGTCGAGGCGGACCTGAGCCGGCGGGTGCTGCGCTTCGAGCTCGTGTCCGTTGACGAGCCCGCGGAGCCGACCGACGCGGCTCAGCACCCGGAACCGACCCGCTGACCGTCGCCGCCGGCGGCGTGGACCCACCGCACCACCAGCCCTGGAGGACGAGCATGAGTGCCACCGACGATCTCCTGACCAACGCCCGGGCCTACGCCGACAGGTTCGACCGCGGCGACCTGCCGATGCCGCCCGCGCTGCACGTGGCGGTCGTCGCGTGCATGGATGCGCGGCTCGACCCGCAGGGACTGCTGGGCCTGCGGGAGGGCGACGCCCACGTGATCCGCAACGCCGGGGGCGTCGTGACCGAGGACGCGGTCCGCTCGCTGGCCATCAGCCAGCGCCTGCTCGGCACCCGCGAGATCGTCCTGGTCCACCACACCGACTGCGGCATGCTGACGTTCACCGACGACGACTTCCTGGCCCAGGTCGAGGCGGACAGCGGCGTGCGGCCCTCATGGTCGCCGGAGTCGTTCCGCGATCCCGCCCAGGACGTCCGCCAGTCCATCGCCCGCATCCAGGCGAGCCCGTTCATCCCGCACCAGGACCAGGTACGCGGCTTCGTCTACTCGGTCACCGACGGCACCCTGACGGAGGTGTCCTGAGCGGGCTGCCGCTGGCCGTATGCTGTGCGGCGGATGAGTCGGTCAGACGGTCGCGTCGATGCTGTGGTCCCGGGGTCCCGGGTAACGCACATCGCCGAGGAACGTCCGGGCTCCGCAGGGCAGGGTGGTGGCTAACGGCCACCCGGGGTGACTCGCGGGACAGTGCCACAGAAAACAGACCGCCACGTCGAACACCCGGCTCCGGCCGGGCAGGCGGCGCGGTAAGGGTGAAACGGTGGTGTAAGAGACCACCAGCACGCCAGGTGACTGGCGTGGCTTGGTAAACCCCACCCGGAGCAAGGTCAGACAGCAAGCGCTCGAGGGCGGCCCGCCCGAGCTTGCGGGTAGACCGCTGGAGGTGCACGGCAACGTGCACCCGAGATGGATGACCGTCCGTCGTCCGCCGGCAACGGCGGGCGTAGACAGAACCCGGCGTACCGACCGACTCATCCACTCAACGGTCGACCGGGAGCCGCATGCCGGCCTCACCCTCGTCAGAGGTCTCAACCCCCGCAGATCAGCGCTACGGACGCCGCGCTACCGAGCAGCCCCAGCTGTTGGAGCCTGCTCCAGCGCTCGCCGACGATGACGCGCGCCATCACGACGGTGACACCGGGATAGAGCGACGCGAGCACGGCCACCACCGGCAGCGGACCATAGCCAGTGGCCAGGAAGTAGCCGAGCGTGGCCAGACCACCGAGGCTCCCGGCGACGGCCGCGGACGGCAGCGCAGCATGCCAGGCGTATGCGGTGAAGCCGCGGCGGCTCCCATAGGCACCGACCAGGAGGGTGGCGACCAACTCTGCGATGACCAGGGGCCAGGCACCCGCCGCTGCGCCGACACGGTGCAGGGCGATGAACTGCGCGGCGAACCCGCAGCCGGCTCCCGCCCCCGTTGCCAGGCCGACGCGGGAACAACGTGAGACGGCCTCACGTGAGGCTGTCGTCGACACCAGGGCCGACGCCGGTACAGCCAGGCCGATCCCGGCATACGCTCCTTCGCTGAGCCGTGCCCCGAGGGCAACCCCGACGAGCGCAGGCAGGAGGCTGGTGATGACTCCGGAGAGCGTGGCGACGACGGACATGGGTGCACCGGCCAGGCCGACGTACAGGAAGACCGTTCCCGTGCCGATGCCGAGACCAGCCACGCCACCCCAGACCAGGGAGGCTGCGTCGGGGCGCCCCGGCAGGACCATCAGGGCTGTCAGCGCCACCACCAGGCTCAGCGGCTGGGACAGGGCAGCCACAGCCACCGGTTGTGACCTGCGACCACCCATACCGGCGAAGAAGTCGGATGCGCCGTAGCCGCATGCGCTGCTGAGGGCGAAGATGATGTCCATGGCTGTCCACCTCGTGGTGGTTGATGGTCGTTCCCGCGGGGCCGGAGCCGTTGGAGGAGGCGCGCGCAACCGGTCATGCCGGTCATGCCGGTCCTCGCCGCGTCCGGGTCTCCGCCGCCGGGGGCCGACCAGGGGTGGAAGCGGCGTCACCTCGGTGACCCGTGGCAGGGTCCACCATCGCTGCGCCTCTGCCTTGGCCCTCACGCCTTCGTGCCGTCCAGCCGGCGAGGGGCGAGGTGATGCCCCCCGGCGCTCGCTGCTGCTCCTGCTCACTCTTCGCGGGCAGGCAGTACACGCGCAGTGGAGGTATGCCGTTGAACCCTACGGACGCGTACGTGGCCGTGTAGGCCCCTGCGGAGCTCAGGTGGAGCTTGTCACCGGGTCGGAGGTCGAGCGGCAGCCGATATCCAGCCTCGCGATAGAGCACGTCGACGCTGTCGCAGGTCGGACCGGCAATCACCACGGGTCCGCACGGGCCCCTGTCACCCGGCCAGCCGATGCGGTAGGTGATCGCCTCGTCCAGCGCCTCGGCCAACCCGCCGAAGAGCCCGATGTCGAGGTAGACCCACCGGAGCCCCTCCCTGCGCGCCACCAGCACGACCTCGGTCTCGATGACTCCGGCGTCGGCAACGAGGAACCGTCCTGGTTCGCACATGACGCTGGGCAAGGGGCGCGCGAGGTTCCGGGTGATGGAGGCCATGATCGCCGTGCCGTAGGCGCTGATCGGTGGGGTGGGATCCCGGTAGGAGCCGGGAAATCCGCCGCCGATGTCCACGGTGGACAGACACAGCCCTTGAGCGGCCAGTTGCCGCTGGATCTCGCCGGTGGTGCGCAGCGGTCCCTCCCACTGTGTCGGCTCCCGCTGTTGCGAGCCGACATGGAACGCGATGCCGACTTCATGAGCGATGCCACCTGGAGAGCCCTGACGACGGACTCCACCAGCATTCGGCGGTCGACGGTACGCCGAGCCGCGTGCAGCGTGAGCGGCGGAACATCCTGCAGTGGCAGGACCCGAGTCCGGCCGGAACAGCATCAGCATGGGTGCCCAGCACCACCGCCACTCCAGCGGCTCTCATCACGTGCTCGAACACCTCTCGGCTGCTACACGCAGCGATGCTCACCAAGTGAGCCTGGTTCGCAGGGCGGATGTCCCCCAACCAGAAAGGCTCCATGAACTCGTTCGGCAGGTCCGGGTTGTGGAGCATCGGTTGATCGACCAACTGTTCCAGGGGCACCCATTCGGCCTCAGCCAACCCGTCACGGGCAGAAACGACGGCCTGCCGGGCGACTGAGCCTATGGGTGCCGACGAGACCCGCGGATGGCGGATCGGCCCGGCCGTCAGCTGGACGTCAGTCTGCCCATCCAGCAGCCACGTCGTCATCAACGGAAAGGGGGTGAAGCGGCACACCAGTGTGGCGTCGGGATGATCAAGTCGCAGCATTCGCCGCACGTCTGCCAGCGCCTGCTTGTTGACGCCCTGAGTTCCACCGTCGTGTGGGACCCCGAGGGTGACGACGGTCAGGTGACCCTCCGCGGCTCTGCGGACCCTGCGCTCCTGATCCAGCAGCGGCGCCGCCTCAGCCGCCACACGGGCACCTTCTGCCGTCAGCCCCACCACACCGGCGGGACCTCGCGGCACGTCCATAGTGTCCCTCCTGCACCAGTACGAGAAAGCTCTCCAAGCACTCGAGATCCAAGCGCATCGTCTGACCCTTCGCCGTCCACCGCGATCACACCGCAGGCTCGTGATGAGTGCAACCCCTCCTCCGTCGACGGGGTCCGCGGATGTGGCGTGTGGCGCCCGGAGAGGGTCAGCCGGGGATGGCGCTGGCGGTGGGGACGACGACGCCGAACAGATCGCAGACCGCGGCCAGGCTCGCGGCCTGGAGGGCAGCCGCCGAGACCGGCTCGTCGTTGGGCCCGGGTAGCGCCCGGGTAGCGGTGGCCCCCGCCACGACCGCCGGTCGGTAGCCGAGGCTGAACGCGCCCCTGGCTGTGGAGCTCACGCACATGTGGGTCATGAAGCCGGCCAGGATCAGGTCCCGTCCTGGTGCGGCGCTCAGCTGCTTGTCCAGGTTGGTGCCGGTGAAGGCGTTCGGAAACGCCTTCACGATGACGGGTTCCCCCTCACGGGGTGCCACCCGGTCCACGATCCGACCGATGTCGGCCCGCACGTCGTACGGCGAGCCCGCTCCGCCGTCGTGCGCGACGTGGAAGATCGGGATCCGTGCGCTGCGCGCGCGGTCCAGGAGCTCTGCCGCCTGGTCCAGGGCAGCCTGCACACCGTCGAGCTCCAACACGCCGCGGGTGTAGGTGTTCTGGCAGTCGATCAGGATCAGTGTTGACTCCGCCATGGTGGCCGGTTGATCAGCCATACCCGCCAGCTGGCGCAGTGTCGTGTTTGCCGTCATCGACGTCTCCTTCTGATGTCCCTGCTCTCCCGAGCGTGACAGGGCATCAGGATGCGATCCACGATCTCGGCGCCCCCGTTCTGGACGCTCACGTCGACATCGTCATCGAGAAGTCGTCCGACCGGGTGCCCCTCCGGCGAGGTGCGGTCCATCGATGCCCTCGGCGCCTGCGGATCGATGAGTTCCGTCGGTGGCGACAGTCCATGCTGTGGCATACCGCCACACGGTGCTCGGCCCTGCGTGACCCGGGCCGGCGGCGTGTCCACGTCCGGCTGAGAAGAGGAGAACACGATGGCACTTCCCGAGATCGTCGACCGATCGGAGTGGCTGGTGGCGCGGAAGGCGTTGCTGGCTCGGGAGAAGGAGATGACCCGAGCCCGGGACGCCCTCAGTGCGGACCGCCGTCGGCTGCCGATGGTCCGGATCGAGAAGGACTACGTGTTCACCGGTCCGCACGGGCAGGCAACGCTCCTTGACCTGTTCGAGGGACGGGACCAGCTGATCCTGACCCACTTCATGTTCGACCCGGCCTGGGACCAGGGGTGTCCCAGCTGTACCGCCGGCGCCGACGAGGTGTCCCGGGGCCTGCTCGAGCACCTGCACACCCGCGGCACCACCCTGGCGTTCTGCTCGCGGGCCCCGATCGACAAGATCGAGCGCTACAAGGCCGAGCGCGGCTGGGAGTTCCCGTGGTGGTCGTCGTACGGCAGTGACTTCAACGTGGACTTCCACGTGACCCTGGATCCTGCGCAGGCGCCGGTGATGTTCAACTACCGCTCGGCGCAGGAGTGGGAGTCGCTGGGCGCCCCGCTGTCTGTCACGGCGGGCGTCCCGCAGGAGCAGCCCGGCGACAGCGTCTTCCTCCGGGTCGGGGACGAGGTCTTCCACACCTACTCCGACTTCGGTCGCGGCACGGAGTGGACCGGTGGCTCCTACGCGTTCCTGGACCTGACTCCTCTGGGCCGCCAGGAGGAGTGGGAGGAGCCCAAAGGCCGCGCCGACCTCGTGCGCGCGGACCGACCCGACTTCGCGACCTGAGGGACACGGGGCTGTCGGACCACGTGGGCTCATCGGATGGTGACAGCCAGTGCGTCGGCTACGTCGCGGGGACCTCCGCGCTGGCGAAGAACGTGTGCAGGACCGGTGCGAGGACGTCATCGGCTGCGGCGTGGTGCTGGCCGGTCAGGATCAGGTGATCGGCGCCGGGAACGGCGGCGGCGATCGTCGGCGCGGCCCCGGCCGCCCAGTCGGGGCTCGAGCCGCCCGCCAGGGCCAGCGTCCGCGCGCTGATCCGGGCCAGCCGTTCCACGGGGGCGACGCCGCCGTTGGACACCGTGACGTCGTACGCGAGGGTGTGCGCGAGGCCCACCATGCCCGACCAGCCCGGGCCGGCCTGGATCCCCTCATGATGTCCGACGCTCAGAAGGCGTGGAGGGTCTCCTTCTCGTATGCGCTCCGCGGCTCGTTCTCCTCCAGCCTGCTCCAGGCATGGGCAGGCAGCGTGACCTGCTTCCCCTCACCGTCGCGGATCACGAGCAGCCCCTGGTCGGTGACCTTGTAGTTGGCGTCCGGCCCGTAGTGCGTGGTCTCGCCACCGGTGTACGTCACATGGAACTCCATGGCTCGACCCTTTCGTCAGCGGTCCTCCGCACGGCCGGGGACGTCCGAGCGCACGCCGTGGGGCGTCTGCTCTCGCCGGGGGTCCCGTTCCCGCGGCCGGTTCCCGGCCGTGTCAACGGTACGCCCGCGCCGACGTCCGCGGCCGTCGACGTCCGGGCGGTACGGGCGCTCTCGATGAGGCTGCCGGCCGCGGCTAGACTTCCCGGGCTCGTGCCGCCGGCCCGCTCACGCTGCCGCGGTGAACCCTGTCGCCCGAGAGTGGTGGTCGTGTGCGCGCGCTGCGCAACCCGTTCGGCTCGCTGCCGCCGGAGGTAGTGGTCCTGACGGCGGTGGCCTTCTCGGTCGCCCTCGGCTTCGGGGTGGTCGCACCCTCGATCCCGTTGTTCGCCCGCGAGTTCGGCGTCAGCAACTTCGCTGCGGGAGCGGTCATCTCGGTGTTCGCGCTGGTCCGCTTCGTCTCGGCGCCGCTGGCCGGCCGGATGGTCAACCGGCTCGGTGAGCGCTGGGTGCTGGCCACCGGGATCGGCATCGTCGGGGTGTCGAGCCTGCTGGCGGGCCTGGCCGGCAACTACGCCCAGCTGATCATCCTGCGCGGCATCGGCGGCTTCGGCTCGGCCATGTTCACCGTGTCCTCGTTCGCCCTGCTGCTGCGCGTCGTCGCCCCGGACCAGCGCGGGCGGGCTGCGGGCACCTACCAGACCGGGTTCCTGCTGGGTGGTATCGCCGGACCCGCGTTCGGCGGCCCGCTGACCGCATGGTCGCTGCGCGCGCCCTTCTTCGTCTACGCCGCGACCCTGCTCGTCGCCGGGACCGTGGCCACCGTGTTCCTCGCGCACACGGCACTGCGCGAGCACGAGGTGGTGGCGGGCACCGCTGACGTCGCGCCGACGTCACTCGGGACCGCGGTGCGCAGCTCGGCATACCGGGCCGCGGTCGCCAACAACTTCGCGGTCGGCTGGGCCATCTTCGGGGTGCGCTCCTCGCTCATCCCGCTGTTCGTCGTCGAGGGCCTGCGGCTCAGTCCGTCCTGGACCGGTGTCGGCCTGGTGCTGTCCGCGGTGGTCCAGGCGCTCGTGCTGATCCCGGCGGGACGGCTGGTCGACACCCGCGGACGGCGGCCGTTCCTGCGAGCCGGCGCGGCCGTCGTGCTGGCGGCCGGGGTCGCGATGGCGCTCGCGGGCGGTGCGCCGCTCTTCCTGGTCGGGATGGCGCTGTACGGCACCGGCTCGGCCTTCCTCGGCGTGTCCTCGGCGGCCACCGTCGGCGACGTCATCGGCGGACGGGGCGGCACGCCGGTCGCCGCCTTCCAGATGGCCTCCGACGCGGGCGCGTTCCTCGGCCCGCTCGTCGCCGGCCTCCTCGCCGACACGGCGTCGTTCGAGGTGGCCTTCCTCGCGACGGCCGCCGTCTCCGGGCTCGCGTTCGCGACCACCCTCGTCATGCCCGAGACCCGTCGCGTGCAGCCGGTGCCCTGACCCGGCCCGTCCGGTCGGTCACCGGTGGCTCACCATGGGGGAGTGGACACCTCCTTCGACATGAGCCGCTTCCTCCGGGCCCAGGACGGCGCTGGGACGTACGCCGCGGCGCTCGCCGAGCTGCGCGCGGGCCGCAAGCGCAGCCACTGGATGTGGTTCGTGTTCCCGCAGGTCGCCGGGCTCGGGCGCAGCGAGACGGCCCGGCACTACGCGCTGTCCGGGGCCGCCGAGGCGCGGGCCTACCTGGCGGACCCGGTGCTCGGGCCGCGGCTGGTGGAGTGCGCCCGCACACTGACCGCGCTGCCGACCACCGACGCCGTCGAGGTGTTCGGCCCGGTCGACGCGGCCAAGCTCCGGTCGTCGATGACGCTCTTCGCCCACGCAGCGGACGACCCCTCGGTCCGGCAGGCGTTCACGGCGGTCCTCGACCAGTACTTCGACGGCCGGGAGGACGAGGGGACCACCTCGCGCCTCTGACGCCCCGTCCCCGCGTCACCACGGGTGGGACCAGATGCCGGCGCTCGCGGCGACCTGGTCCGTGGCCGAGCGGTCCCTGGCCGTTCCACGGGGCCAGCGTGGTGCGGGCTCGACGCCGTCGCCCATCCCATCAGTGTGAAACCGGTGGCGTGGCGGCTGCCACACCGTGGTGGGGGCGCTCCGAAGGGGGATGAGGTGGCTCACGCAGCCAGCGCATGGCGCAGCCGCCGCGGGGGTATCCCTGCGGGGGACGACCACGCGGGCCGGACCGGACCGCGGACATGACGGTCCACGATCAGCCGTCCCACGGTCGGCAAGGGAGCTGGTGGCATGGGTGTCGTGCAGCGGCTGGACCACCTGCAGCGCCGCTACACCTGGGCCGGGTTCCCGATCGCCGTCGTCTACAAGTACGTCGACGACCAGGGCAGCTACCTGGCCGCCCTGGTGACGTACTACGGCTTCCTGTCCCTGTTCCCGCTGCTGCTGCTGCTGTCCTCCCTGCTCGGGTTCGCCCTGCAGGGCGACCCGCACCTCCAGCAGCAGATCCTCCACTCGACGCTGAGCCAGTTCCCCGTCATCGGAGCCCAGCTCGGCACCACCGGGCTGCGTGGCAGCGGCGTCGGCGTCGCGGTGGGGGTCCTGGGCCTGGTCTACGGAGGGCTGGGCGTCGCCCAGGCGGTGCAGAACGTCATGAACGTCGCGTGGGGCATCCCGCGTAACAGCCGCCCGAACCCGGTCATGGCCCGCCTGCGCAGCCTCCTGCTGCTGGCGACGGCGGGTGTGGCGATTGCGGGCACCACCGTCCTCTCCGCGCTGGGGTCGAGCGCGGGGGCCTTCGGGGCGACCCTGGACGCCGGGGTGAAGGTGCTGCTGACGCTCGCCGCGGTGGCCGTCAACGCCATGGTCTTCCTGCTCGTCTTCCACATCGCCACGGCGCGAAAGCTGTCATGGCACGACGCGGCTCCCGGCGCACTGACCGCGGCGGTCGCCTGGCAGCTGCTGCAGTCCTTCGGCGCCGTCTACGTCGGGCACGTGCTGAAGAACGCCAGCGCCGTCAACGGTGTCTTCGGCCTCGTCCTCGGGCTGTTCGCCTGGCTGTACGTCGCCGCGTCCTGCCTGGTCCTGTCCGTGCAGATCAACGTGGTCCGGGCCAAGCGCCTGTGGCCGCGGGCGCTGCTGACGCCGTTCACCGACGACGTGGACCTGACCCACGGCGACCGCAAGGCCTACGCCGACGCGGCGGGGGCACAGCGGGCCAAGGGGTTCGAGAATGTCGACGTGAGCTTCGACCACGACGGCCAGAACGCCACCGCGCAACGTCGGCTCGCGGCCGAGGGGGAGGGACGAGGCGGCTCGGCACCGGAAACCAGCGAATGACCAGCGATGGCAGAGGTGGTGGCCGCGTCGAGGACGGTCAGTCGTCCAGGGCCACGAGCCGGGCGTAGAGGTCCGGACGTCGGTCGGTGAGCACGTGGTTGTGCGCGCTGATGGTCTTGGTCCGTGCCTCGTGCAGGTCGACGCGCGCCACGAGCAGCGCCTCACGGTCGGCGGCCACCGGGCCGGCGAGCGGGTAGCCCTCCGGGCCGAGGACCACGCTGCCGCCGACCCAGGGGACGCCGCGTTCCACCCCGCAGCGGTCGGCCGCGACGACGAACATCCGGTTGGCCGAGGCCGCCGCCTGCAGCCGCACCACCTCCATCGGCCGCTCCCCGGGGGGCCGCGCCTCCAGCGGCCAGTTCGTCGGCACCGCAAGGACGTCCGCGCCGCCGAGCCCCGCCATCCGGGTCCACTCGGGGAACTCCACGTCGTAGCAGACCATCATCGCGACCCGGCCCACCGAGGTGTCGACCACCGGCGGACCCTCCTGCCCGCGGGTGAAGTACTGGCTCTCGAGGTCCCACAGGTGGGCCTTGCGGTAGGTCGCCCTGATGTCACCGTGGTCGATCAGCACGCAGCTGTTGAAGAGATGCTGATCCGGCCCGCGCTCGCAGAAGCCGGCGACGAGCACCATCTGCAGCCGCCGCGACAGGTCCGCCCACTCCCGCACGGTCGGGCCGTCGACGTGCTCGGCCATGGACCGTGCCTCCTGCACGTCGCTGAAGACGTAGCCGCTCTGGGCCAGCTCGGGCAGCACCACCAGGTCGGCGGCCTGCTCGCCGGCCTCCTCCACGGCCTCCCGGACCCGGGCGCGGTTCTCGACGACGTCTCCGACGACCGGGGCGATCTGGCACGCTGCGACCAGCGTCACCGGGACCACCTCCCCGCCGGGACCTCACGGCAGCTGGTGCTCATGGGCGGCCTCCTCGAGCTCGGCGGTCTGCTGCTCGGCGAGCCGCTGCTCGGCCGCGACGTCGATGTGGCGAGTCATCAGCCAGTACAGCCCGCCGGCCACGGGCAGGCCGATGAACATGGAGATGTCGGCTCCCTGCATGGCCTTGGCGATGGGGCCCACGAACAGGGTGCCGGCGGAGAAGAAGGGGACCATGACGAGGAAGCCGACGAGGTAGGAGATGATCCCGGCCCAGCCCCAGCGGCCGTAGATGCCCTTGGGCTCGAAGATCTCGGCGATGGCGTAGTGGCCCTTGCGGACGATGAAGTAGTCGGTCAGGTTCACCGCCGTCCACGGGATGAAGAAGTACAGCACCAGCAGCAGGAAGTTGCTGAAGTTGGCGAGGAAGTTCTCCGAAGCCAGGTTGGCCCCGACGAGTGAGATCAGCGCGGTGACACCGATGGTGATGATCCGCAGGGTGAGGGTCGGACGGACCCGGCGCAGGCTGTCGACCGAGGAGATCAGGGTCAGCGACCCGCCGTACATGTTCAGGGCGGTGACGGAGACCAGCCCGATGGCGGCGATGCCGAGCGCGATCGCGCCGAACCCGGGAAACAGCTTGTCGGCGGTCGCCTTGATGGAGGTGATCGTCTCGAAGTCCTTGCCTGCCGCGGCGGCGATGCACGAGCCGAGCAGCATCACCCAGATGCCGCCGAGCGCGCTGCCCCAGAACGTCCACAGGAAGGTGCTGCGGGCCGGCACGTCGGCCGGGAGGTAGCGCGAGTAGTCGGACACGTAGATGGCCCAGGAGATCTGGTATCCGGCCGCGACCCCGAGCTGGGCCAGGAACGGCACCACGCGGAAGTGGCCCAGGTCGTAGGAGCCGGCAGGCAGGGACAGGTGGGTGAAGGTCGCCACCGTCAGCAGCGCGAGCATCGCGATGGTCAGCCAGGTGAGGTAGCGCTCGAAGGCGTGGATCAGGTCGTAGCCGACGAGGGCGATGAGCACGGCCACGACCGTCACCACGACGTACCAGAAGGTGGTGGACCCGGTGTGCCCCGCGGCCGCGACGGCGTCGCCGGCCAGGATCGTGTTGAAGACGTTGAAGCCGGCGTACTGGATGTAGGCGAACAGCCAGACCAGGAGGGCGCCGATGTAGCCGAACTGCGGCCGCGACTGGATCATCTGCGGCAGTCCGAGCTGCGGCCCCTGCGAGGAGTGCGCCGCCATGAACAGGGTCCCGACGAACACCCCGATGGCGATGGCGATCCAGGACCAGATGAGGTTGCCGCCTGTGGTGATGCTGATCAGGCCGACGGCCAGCGTGGCGATCTGGGCGTTGCTCATGAACCACAGCGGGCCGATGTGCGAGACCTTGCCGTGGCGCTCGTCCAGGGGGACGTAGTCGATCGAGCGGACCTCGAGGCCACGGCCCTGCTTGCTGCCTGTATCGCTGCTCATCGGGTCCTCCTCGGAAAGGGGCCGGGGGCCGGTCCCGCACTCGGCGGTGCCGCCTCCTCAGGGTCAGTGTGGCCCGATCATCCCGATCCGGCGAGGGGCGCGCGGCGGGGTGGGACCTTGTCCTCTGGAACGTGGCCGCGGCGGCGTCCCACAGTCGGACGGGCAGGGCGGCAACGGCACCGGAGGACCCATGGACGCTGCACCGGCCCGGCCGGTCGTCGTCGGCTACGACGGCTCCGCGCGAAGCGTCGCCGCGGTCGACTGGGCCGCCGCCCACGCCCATCACCACGGCGCGGCCCTCACGGTCCTCTTCGCCCACGACTACCCCGGCTACCCTGCCGAGGCGGTGGGAAGGGCGCCGGCACCACCGGCGGCCGCCGTGGTGTCCGAGGCGACCAAGACCGCCGACGAGGGAGCGGACCGGGCGCGGGCCCGTGCCCCCGGGCTCGAGGTCAGCGCGGAGCCGGTCTTCGACGGCCCGTCCTCGGCGCTGGTCGAGGCCTCCGCCGGGGCCCAGCTGCTGGTCCTCGGCGACCGCGGCCTGGGCGCGCTGCCCGGGTTCCTGCTGGGGTCCGTGGCGCGCACGGTGTCCACCCACGCGCACTGCCCGGTGGTCGTCGTACGGGAGGGGAACGTCGTGCTGGCCGGGGCCGGAGATGCCGGTGGTCGCCGGGGTGGACGACTCCCGCGTCCGCCGCTGCCGCTGCGGAGTTCGCCGCCGACCTGGCCGGTGAGTACGACGCGCCGCTGGTCGTCCTGTCCACCTGGCGCGCACCGGCGAAGCCGCCCTGGGGCACAGCGTGAGGCCGCTCCCGGCACACGCGAGGCGGCACGGCAGCAGGCCACCGAGGACGTGGTCCACGGCCTGGTCGAGCGGCTGCGCAGCAAGCACCCCCGGCTGAGGGTCGACGCGAGCGTCCGCGAGGGACCGGCCGCAGGCGTGCTGGCCGAGGCCTCCCGCGCGGCCGGGGCGGTCGTGGTGGGCTCCCGCGGCCGCGGCGGGTTCCGGGGCCTGCTGCTCGGCTCGACCAGCCACGACCTGCTCCACTCCGCGTCGTGCCCGGTGGTGGTGCACCGACCGTCCGGGGCCGTCTGAGGTCGTGGCGGTCGCCCCGGCGCCAGGACACGCCGGCCGGCCGGTCCGGGGACCCTGCCGGTGGCACGGATAGGGTGGAGGAATGCGACATGTCCTCTCCCGTCTGCGCAGGTTGCTGACAGCGTCGGACCAGTGCGAGGTCTGCCTCCGGCCCGCTGAGGCCGACCGGTTCTGCTCGCCGGACTGCAAGGACGAGTGGCGGTCGGCCAACCAGCCCGTGGGCGCACGCTGATCGGCTCCTGCCATCGCCGGCGGAGTCGGGTCAGTCGACCCGGGTGAGGCCGGTGCCGGGGGCGAGCACCCGGACGTCGGTCGCCAGCCCCCGACGCACCACCTCTGCCGCGAACGCCCGTGCCGGTGCCCGTCGCCGGGCCTGCCGCTGCCAGTGGCCGATCACCCCGAGGCTGCCCCAGTGCATGGGTATGGCGACCCGCGGCCGCAGCCGCGCGACGGCCTCCGCGGCTCGCATCGGGTCCAGGTGCCCCGGGCCGAGCCGTGGGCCCCAGCCCCAGACGGGCAGCAGCGCCAGGTCCAGCGGCGCACCCAGCCCGCGCATCTCGGGGAACAGGTCGGTGTCGCCGGCGAAGTAGACCCGCCGCCCGCCGCCCTCCAGCAGGAAGCCCAGCGCCTCGGCGGTGGGCCCGAACGGCTCGCGCCGCCCGCTGTGCCGGGCCGGGGTCGCGGTCACCGTCAGCCCGCCGACCCGGTGCGACTCGCCCACGCTCAGCGGCACCACGTCGGGGAACCCGTGCCGCCGGAACAGCCGCTGGGACCCCTGCGGCACGACGATGACGGAGCCCAGCCCCCAGCCGGCCAGGGACGGGACGTCGAAGTGGTCGTGGTGCAGGTGTGAGACCAGCACCACCGTCGGGCGTGGGCGCGGGGGAGCGGGCCGGGTCCCGGTGCGGCGCAGGAACATCACCCGGTGTCGCAGGACCGGGTCGGTGAGCACGGTCGCGACCCCGAGGTCGAGCTCGAACGTGGAGTGGCCGAGGAACCGCGCCGACGCAGCGGGCCGGGCCGGGGCCGCGCCGGCCTCCGGCAGATCCGTCATCGCACACCTCCCCAGACCGGGGCGGCGGGTCGCCCTGCGACGCAGCGTGCGGCACCGGTAGGGGCGGCGGTTCATCCCACGCGGGTGAGGCTGTCGCGCGGGGGGCCGCAGCAGGATGGCGACGTCACGGGGTTCTCGGACCGGGCACGCCGGGGACGTGCACCCCTCAGGCACGTCGAACGAGAGGCTCGACCATGGCTGACACCAGCTATCCCCTGATCGCCGACCACGGCCTGATCGGCGACCTGCAGACCGCCGCGCTGGTGGCCTCGGACGGCTCGGTCGACTGGTTCTGCGCCCCGAGATTCGACTCGCCGAGCATCTTCGGGGCCCTGCTGGACCACCAGAAGGGCGGCCGGTTCCGGATCCGCCCGCGCGCCGCGACCTTCGCCACCACGCAGCTGTACTTCCCCGACACGGCGATCCTGGTCACCCGCTTCATGACCGAGGAGGGTGTGGGGGAGGTCTCCGACTTCATGCCGATCAGCGGTCCCGTCGCGACCGACCGGCACCTGCTCGTGCGGATGGTCCGTTGTGTGCGCGGGCAGATGGACTTCGAGGTGGAGGTGGCGCCCCGCTTCGACTACGGCCGTGCCGCCCACCAGACCCACCTCACCGGTGACGGGGTCGTGTTCACCTGCAACGGGACGGCGATGACGCTGCACGTCGTGAGCGAGCCCGACGACGAGCGCGTCGGCCAGGTCACCGAGGACGGCAGCGACCTGGCGGCGACGCTGACGTTGCGGGCCGGGCAGACGCGTGGCGTCGTCCTGGAGACCGCTTCGGCCGGACCACCACGCCGAATCCCGCCGGACGAGGTCGAGCGGATGTTCCGGGACACGGCCCGGTTCTGGAAGTCGTGGCTGGCGCGGTCGACCTACGCTGGTCGCTGGCGCGAGTCGTTGGAGCGGTCGGCCATCACCCTGAAGCTGATGACCTACGCCCCGAGCGGCGGACTGGTCGCCGCGCCCACCATGGCACTGCCCGAGCAGGTCGGCGGCGAGCGCAACTGGGACTACCGCTACACGTGGGTGCGCGACGCCTCGTTCTCGGTCTACGCGCTGCTGGGCATGGGCTTCCGCGAGGAGGCCGCCGCGTTCGGCATGTGGCTGCGCGACCGGGTCGCCGAGCGGGCCGGCAGCGAGACGGGCCCCCTCAACATCATGTACCGCGTGGACGGCTCCTCGGACCTCAAGGAGGAGGCCCTCGAGCACTGGGAGGGCTACCGCGGGTCCTACCCCGTGCGGCTGGGCAACGGCGCCGCAGGCCAGCGGCAGCTCGACATCTACGGTGAGGCGATCGACAGCGTGCACCTGATCGACGCGCAGGGGATGCCGATGGGACATCAGGGCTGGGTGGCGATCCGGGGCATCCTGGACTGGCTGTGCGACCACTGGGACCAGCCGGAGGAGGGCATCTGGGAAACCCGCGGCGGCCAGAAGAACTTCACCTACGGCCGGGTGATGAGCTGGGTCGCCCTTGACCGCGGCCTGCGCCTGGCCGCCGAGCACGGGCGACCGGCGCCGGTGGAGCGGTGGGCAGCCGAGCGCGACCGGATCTACGACCAGATCCTGGAGCGTGGATGGAACGCCGAGCGGCGTGCCTTCGTGCAGCACTACGACGACCGCGTGCTCGACTCCTCCCTGCTGCGGATGGCGCGGGTCGGTTTCGTCTCGCCGTACGACCCGATGTGGGCCTCCACCCTGGACGCCATGCGCGACGAGCTGGTCACCGACAGCCTGGTCTACCGGTACGACCCGAGCGCCACACCCGACGGGCTCCGCGGCTCGGAGGGCACCTTCTCGCTGTGCACGTTCGCCTACGTCGACGCGCTGGCGGGCGCCGGACGTCTGGACGAGGCGCGGCTGGTCTTCGAGAAGATGCTCACCTACTCCAACCACCTCGGCCTGTTCGCCGAGGAGATCGGCCTGACCGGGGAGCAGCTCGGCAACTTCCCGCAGGCGTTCACCCACCTCGCCCTCATCACCGCGGGGATGAGCCTGGACGCGGCGCTCGACCAGGCCGGCTCGAGGCCGGCCGCCGCGGGTTCATGACGTCGTACGACGCCACGCCGCCGAGGAGGTGAGGTCGTGTCTCAGAACGTGGGGGCTGCCCGCCCGCAGCCGTTGCTGGACCAGATGGCCCGTCAGGTGAGCCGGCTGTGGTGGGTGCCACTACTGGCCGGGCTGGTTTCGATCCTGCTGGGGCTGGCGATCCTCGCCAGCGACTGGGGCATCAAGGTGCTCGTGGTCGTGACCGGGCTGCTGTTCGTCGTCCACGGCGTCTCGCTGGTGCTCAGCCCCGCCTACGCCAGGGGATCCCGCGGCGAGCAGGTCGTCGCCGGGACCGTGGCGGTCATCGCCGGTGTGGTGCTGCTGGCCTGGCCCGGTCCCACGCTGCTGCTGCTGGCGGTCTTTGCCGGTGCCTGGCTGGCCGTGTCCGGCGGCTTCAACATCGTCACGTCCATCAGTCGACGGCACACGCTGCCCTACTGGGGGCTGACCACCGCGGTCGGGGTGATCGAGCTCATCCTCGGCCTGTGGGCCATGCGCCGGCCGGAGGTGGCGCTCAGCGTCGTGGTCGTCGCGCTGGGTCTGTGGGCGGTGATCACCGGTGTCCTGTACTGCGTGCTGGCCTTCGAGGTCCGCCGCGTCGCGGGTGCCATCACGGCGGCCGCCCACCCGGGCAGCCCCGACGCCGGTCCGGTCAGCCCCAGCGCCGGTCCGGTCAGCCCCGACGTCGGCCCGGCGCTGGAGCGGGTGGACCGGCTGTACGCCGAGGGCCACCTGAGCGAGGCCGACCATGCCCGGCTGACCGATGCGCTGCGCTCGTCGGGTCCGTCCGTGCCGTCGATGTCGTCGGGGTCGCTCCCGGCGTCCGGCTCGGCGCCGGCATCCCCGTCGCCGCCGCGGTCCGTGCCTCCGCGAAGCGCCTGAGACGCCGGTCGCCGGTGCTGCGCGGTCGCAACCAGGGGCCTACCGCGGCCGCGAGCCGTCTCGCCCGGCGGCCGCTGGTGCACGCCCTCGCGCGGTCGGTCCTCGCATGCGTCGGGATGGTGGCGTTCTACTACGCCCTGCCGCTACGGCCGCAGAACCCCGCCGCCTACCTCTGGCTCGGTGGCGGACTGGTCGTCGTCATGGCGCTGCTCTTCTGGCAGGTGAGCCACGTCATGAGCTCTGCCTATCCGAGGCTGCGGGCCGTGGAGGCGGTCGCCACGACGTTGCCCCTCTTCCTGCTGGTCTTCTCCGCCGCCCACTACCTGCTGGACGAGAACCAGCCCGGCAGCTACTCCGAGGCCATGACGCGCACCGACGCCCTGTACTTCGTCATCACCGTCTTCGCGACGGTCGGTTTCGGGGACATCACCCCGGTCAGCGAGACCGCGCGGGTCGTGACGATGGTGCAGATGCTCGGAGACCTCATCCTGGTCGGCGTCATCGCCCGGGTCCTGCTGGGCGCGGTCCAGGTGGGGCTGCGGCGCAAGCACGGCGCGGACCCCGGGGATCGCCCGCGCGACGGGCACGACGACCCGGCCGAGGGCGACGCCGGGCCGGACGACCCCGCCGGCTGGTGAGCGCTGCTACCCCCGGCTGGCGACCCACGGAACCGCCACGGTGGCAAGGAAGTTCGCCGAGGTGCGCACGGCGGACGCGCGCACCTCGGCGACGAAGGGCCCTCAGGCCGGAGCTCAGACCGTGGCGGGGGCGGCGCCGTCAGGCTTCGCGGCCACGCCACCGTGCAGGGCGTCCTGCAGCTCCTTCTCGGCGTCCTTGGACAGCGAGGACTTCAGCACGGTGCCACCGAACGGGGCCATGGCCTCGACCGCCTTGTCGGGGGTCGCGTGCTCCACGACGAGGAACAGTGCGGAGGTCCCGGGCTGGACCATGTCCTTGACCTGCTGCTCGAACTGCTTGTCGATGCCGACCTTCTCGACCTTGCCCATCAGCGCGCCGAGGCCGGCACCAACGGCCATGCCGATGACCGGGACGAAGAACAGCATCCCGAACAACAGTCCCCAGAACATGCCCCACGTGGTGCCGCCGGCCACGGGGTGGTGGTTGGTCGTGACGTGGTACTTGCCCCCGACGTCCCTGCGGATCACGGCGATGGCATCGGGCTGGATGATCATCTCGCCGGCCAGCTCCTCCGCCTTGTCGCCGGCTGCGGCCGCGGTGTTCTCGTCCGGGTAACCGATCGCGATCAACGTGCTCATGGTGCTCCTCCCGATGGGGGAACGAGTCCGTTGCCCGTCCCTGGAGCCATGCCATCGCGCCGGTCCAGCGCGTGCGTCACCCCGGCAGGGTGATCTGGTGCGGCTGCCGGTGCGGCACAGTGCAGGCACCTGGGTAGAAGGGAGCCGCTCATGACCGAGGTCCGGGCCGAACGCACGAGGTGGGCCGGCTGGGTCGTCCTCGCCGCCCTCACCCTGGTGGTCGTCGGGGCGGTGCAGGTCGTGCAGGCCCTGGTCGCCTTCTTCAGGCCGAGCTACTACTACGTGCCCGCCAGTGCCCTGGCGGTCCGGCTGGACTACAGCACCTGGGGCTGGCTGCAGCTGCTGATGGGGCTCCTGATGCTCGCCGCCGGCTACGGGCTGCTGGCGGGGCAGGCCTGGGCGCGGATGACCGCCGTCGTCCTCGCCGGGCTGAGCGCCCTCGCCAACCTGACCTTCGTCGCGGCCTACCCCTGGTGGGCGCTCACGCTCATCGCACTCGACATCGTCATCATCTACGCGGTCAGCGTCCACGGTGCCGAGGCCCGCGCGCTCTGACCGGCTCCTCACCATGTCGGCGACGATCATCCGTGCCGCGTGATGCCGTGCGGTTGCGGGCGCCGCGAGCGTGGATGTGCCCGGACACCGGGCAGAGCTGCGACATCCCCGTCGTGACTACCGGATCACCTGGAGACTTGCCATGAGTGACGGACTGAAGACCCCTGACGGCTCCACCTCGGCGCCGCCGCAACAGCCGACCACCGGCCCCGTCGCCGGCACACAGGCCACAGCAGGCCCGATCACGGAACACACGTCCGGCGGCAACGGCACGATGGCCGGGTCGTCCACGACCGCCAGCGGTCCGGTGACCCGGCCCACCGCGACCGGCTGGGTCGGGTGGGTGTACTTCGCCGGGATCATGCTGCTGCTCCTCGGCGGGTTCCAGATCATCGAGGGACTCACGGCGCTGTTCAACCGGACCTACCTGCTCGTCAGCAGCAACGGCCTGCTCGTGACGGCGAACCTGGCTGCCTGGGGCTGGCTGCACCTGATCATCGGCGTCGTCGCGCTGGTGGCCGGCTACGGCATCATCGTCGGCAAGCGGTGGTCGCAGATCCTGGGCATCGTGCTCGCCTGCGTGAGTGCGCTCGTCAACCTGACCTACATCGCGGCGTACCCGCTGTGGTCGATCACGATCATCGCGGTGGACATCCTCGTCATCCACGCCCTCGCCGTTCACGGGCGCGAGGTCAACGCGGCCTGAGCCGCCGGGTCGAACCAGGCCCCCTCTCGGTGCACGGAGTCCCTGCCTCGGGCCCGTGCACCGTCCGTGCCGGTGGGGCGTTGTCGCGTCCCGAGGATCCTCCCGGGCGGTGTCCACCGAGCGCCTCAGTCCGCCGAGCCGGCCTCATGCGGCTCGGCGGACTCACCCAGCTGGCGGACCTCGATCAGCTCGATCCCCAGGGACCGCAGCCGGGCGAGGAGGCCAAGGAGCGCAGCCTGGTCGGCCGGGCCGGTGAGGATCACGGTCTGCGCGGGCTCCTCGCTGACGCCGGCAGCACCGACGGCCTCGACCAGGGTGGAGGGCACCGGTCCCGTGACACGGACCTCATAGGAACGAAACGTCATGTCGCCTCCAGGTGCGGCGCTACCGCACCTGCGACGCTGCGGTAGCACTGACTCTGCCGGACCGGCCCCGCGTCCGCCTCGCCCCGCGCGGGGGAGTTCCGGCGGTTCCAGGGGGTGCCGGGCCTGCCCTGCGCCGGCGCCGGTCACCCCAGGGGAACGAGGGACACCGGGGCGACCGAGCAGCCCCCGGCCAGCGTCCAGCTCGCCGCGGGCGGCACCGTGGCCGGCACCGGCGACCCGGCGGCCCGGGAGAGGTCGGCGAACAGCCGTCCGAGCACCTCCCGGTGGGTGCAGAAGACGGCACCCTCGGTGGCGTCGTCCTCCAGCAGCGCCTGGAGCCGGTCCAGGGGTGCCCGGTGGGACAGCTCGGGGCAGACCTCGACGTCGATGTCGAGGCTTCGGGCCAGGGGGACGACGGTCTGCCGGCAGCGCAGCGAGGGGCTGGAGAGCACGCGCCGTACGCGCAGGTCGGTCAGCCGGGCCACCAGGGTCTCCGCCTGCGAGCGCCCCCGGGCGCTCAGCCCGCGCCACTCCTCGACGCCCAGCCACTCCTCCCGCGGCTGCGCGTCAGCACGGCGCAGGAGCACGCGGGGCAGCGGCGCCGGGTCGAGACCGAAGGGCCGACGGGAACGGGGCAGCAGGAGCCTCTGGGGGCTCTCCTCGACCTGTGCGCTCATCGGGCCCTCCTCGGCCGGCGGCCGACGGACGCGGACGCTGCCGCAATCCTGCGTCCTCAGGACGGCCCTGACCTCCCCCCAAAAGGGTGAGCCCGGCGCCTCCTCCTCCAGGGATGAGGCGCCGGCAGGGACGCAACCGGAGGGTGTCGAGGAGGCTGGGGCGGCCGGCACGCTGCCCCGCGGCACGGCCCGGCCGGCCCACGGGCCCGGCCATGGATGACCAACTGCGACCGGAAGGTGCCTCCTCGTGCCCGCAACGCGTACGGCGACCCGCGGGGAGCACGCCCCCGCCCGCGCACGTCTGGGATGGCGGCTCCTGCGCGGCCGCCGGCTCGCGTCCTGGACCGAGCTCCGACGGCTGCTGGTCAGCCTGCTGTTGTCATGGCTGGTGCTGTCCTTCACCATCTGGGTGATGCCGGGGGTCACCGCGTCCGCGCAGTGGGACGTGCTCCTCGCCGCCGCCGTGCTCGGCGTGGTGGCCGCGCTGCTGGGGCCCCTCGTCACGTCCTTCGCGCTGTTGCTGGGCTGGGCGGGCGTGCTCGTCGCGGCGGTGTTCGCGGAGGCACTGTTCTTCTATGTGGCCCTCCTGCTCACGCCCGACATCCAGGTGGTGGGCTTCTGGGACGTCTTCTGGTCGTCGTGGGTCTACTCCCTGCTGATGGCCCTCGTGACGTGGCTGGTCGGCGCTGGCGACGATGCCGCCTTCCTCTCCTACCTGCTGCAGCAGTCGCGCGGCAGCCGCCGCGCCCGCCGCGCTCCGCCCACGCCGCCGTCATCGACGCCCTCGTCGTCCTCGGCCTCCTCGTCCTCGCCGGGGGTCGTGTTCGTCCAGGTCGACGGGCTGCCCGGGCCACTGCTGCAGTGGGCCCTGCAGAGCGGTGACCTGCCGACGCTCACGCGGTGGGTGCGGTCGGGCAGCCACACCGCCACCACGTGGGATGTCCAGCTGCCGTCCACCACCCCGGCCAGCCAGGCGGGGTTGCTGCACGGCGCCAGCGCGCAGATCCCCGCCTTCCGATGGTATGAGAAGGACTCCGGGCGGCTCCTGGTGGCCAACCACCCCAGGGACGCCGCCGTGATCCAGCAGCGGCTGAGCGACGGCCGGGGCCTGCTGGCCGACGGGGGCGTCAGCATCTCCAACATCTTCACCGGGGACGCCCCCACCGCGCTGCTGACGATGAGCAGCGTCACCTCCTCCGCCGGGCACCGAGGACCCTCCCGCGGCTACGCCGCCTTCTTCATCAGCCCCTACGGTCTGACACGCTCGCTACTGCTCTCCGTGGGGGAGATGGTCAAGGAGCTCTACCAGGCCAGGCGACAACGCAGCCGGGACGTGCAGCCGCGGATCAACCGGCACGGCTCCTACGTGCTGCTGCGCGCCGTCACCAACGTGCTGTTGCGTGACCTCAACGCCGGACTCATCGTCGAGCAGATGATGGCCGGCGCACCGTCGATCTACTGCGACTTCACCGACTACGACGAGATCGCCCACCACGCAGGACCGACCCGGCCGGAGTCGCTCGCTTCGTTGGCCGGGCTGGACCACCTCATCGGTGTGTTGCAGTCCGCAGCCGACCAGGCGCCCCGCCCCTATGAGTTCGTCGTCCTCTCCGACCACGGCCAGAGTCAGGGGGCGACGTTCCGACAGCGGTACGGCCAGTCGCTGGAGGAGCTGATCCGCGAGCTGCTGGCAGACCGCGACGTCGCGGTGCGCGCCGAGACGAGCCTGGAGGAGACGGCCGGTCCGGCCAACACGTTCCTGTCGCAGGTGAGCCAGGAGCAGGGGACGCCAGGCCACGTGGTCCATCGCGCCCTGCACAGCAGGTCGGTGGGCGGTGAGGTGCACCTGGAGCGCTCGACCGGCGAGAGCGCGTCCGCCGCCGTCCGGGCGGACGGGCCACCGTCGTCGTCGACCGACGGAGACGTCGTGGTCATCGCGTCCGGCAACCTCTCGATGGTCTACTTCACCGCGTTTCCCGGTCGGCTGACACTGGAGCAGATGGACACGGCGTACCCCGGGGTGGTCGACGCGCTCGTGGCGCACGCGGGGGTCGGGTTCGTGACGATGCGCACCGATGCCCACGGCCTGGTCGTCCGCGGGCGCGGCGGCATCCGCTACCTCGAGGAGGACCGAGTCGAGGGCACCGACCCGCTGGCTCCGTTCGGACCCCGGGCGGCCCAGGAGGTCACCCGGCATGCCGGTCTGGCCCACGTCGGTGACCTGGTCCTCAACAGCCCGCTGGACGTGGGCACGGACGAGGTCGGCGCCTACGAGGAGCTGGTGGGCAACCACGGGGGTCTCGGCGGCTGGCAGACCCGGGCCGTGCTCGTGCACCCCGCGGCATGGCCGGTGGACGACCCGCCGCTCGCCGGCGCAGACGCGGTGCACCGGCAGCTGGTGCGCTGGCTGCGGCACGCCGGTCAGCGCACCTCGATCGCCGACCCGCCGTCGCACGACGGGCAGCTGCCTTCGCCCTCCGTCGTACCGGAGCGGCAACAGTCATCCGCCGTGAGGGAGGCGTGAACCGCAGGGCGGGGTGCACGGTCGTCGACAGAGCAGTCGCCCGAGAGGGACGGAGGACACCGTGAGCGAACCGGTGGCGCCCGCGACGCGCCCGATGGACAACGGCGAGGTGGCCCGGCTGAACGCGCGCATCGCGGTACTGGAGAGCCAGCTGGCGGACGCGCGCTCGGAACAGCCGCCGGTCCCACCGGGGCGCCCGACCGGTCAGCGCGAGGGCCGGGAACGCTGGCGCACCATCGTCGCCAGTGTCCTCATCACGCTGGCGTGCCTCCTGGCGCCGCTCTCCGTGCTGGCCGTCTGGTCAAGCAACACGGTCTCCAACACCGACCGCTACGTCGAGACGGTCGCGCCGCTGGCGAACGACCCCGACGTCCAGGCCGCGGTCACCGACGCGGTGACCAGGCAGGTGTTCACCTATGTCGACGTGTCAGCGCTGACCATCCAGCTGCTGGATCGCCTCCAGGGGCAGGGGCTTCCGCCGCGTCTCACGGGCCAGCTGCAGGCTCTCGCCCCACCGATCAGCAGCGGGGTGGAGGGCTTCGTGCATGACCAGGTCGCCAAGGTGGTGGCGAGCCCGGCGTTCGCCACCGCGTGGACCGAGGCCAACCGCGTGGCCCACCAGCAGGTGGTCAACGTGCTGTCCGGCCAGCAGGGCGGCGCGGTCAGCGCCAAGAACGGCGCGGTCACCGTCAACCTGGGGCCGTTCGTGCAGAAGGTGAAGGAGCGCCTGGTGGCCCAGGGCTTCACCATCGCCGCGAACATCCCGGCCGTCAACACCTCCTTCACCGTGTTCCAGTCCAAGGACGTCACCAAGGCCCAGGGCGCCTACCGGCTGCTGAACACCCTCGGCACCTGGCTGCCGATCCTGGCCCTGGTGCTGCTCGCCCTCGGCGTGTACGTCGCGAAGAGCCACCGCCGGGCGCTGCTGGGTGCCGCGCTCGGCGTCGCCGCCGGGATGCTCCTGCTCGGCGTCATCCTGGCCGTGGCGCGGCCGCTCTACCTCGGCTCGGTGCCGCCGCAGGTGCCCCACGACGCCGCCGCGACCATCTATGACACGCTCGTGCGGTTCCTCCGGGTCTCGCTGAGGGCGGTGCTGGCGGCAGCCCTGGTGGTCGCAGCCGCAGCGTTCCTGACCGGGGGCACGGTGACCGCCGTGCGCACCCGGGAGGGCCTCGGCCACGGTATCGGCTGGCTGCGTGGGGGAGCGGAGTCCGCCGGGCTGCGCACCGGCCGGGTGGGCACCTGGGTCTACGGGCACAAGCGGCTGCTGCGGATCCTCGTCGTCGTCGCGGCTGCGCTCGCACTGACCCTCTGGACCAGCCCGACAGCAGGTGTCGTGCTGCTGCTGGCGGTGCTCGCGCTGGTCTGCCTGGCCGTGATCGAGTTCCTCGGGCGGCCCCCGGGCCCCACCGCCGCCGGAGGGGCGATGCCGCCGGCAAGCCCGGCTTGACCCCGCCGGCACGTTGACCCCGCCGGCAAGCCCGGTTCGACCCTGAGCCGGATTTCCGCACCCGACGGCCCTGGGGTCGCCCGCAGGCTGGATCACCAACCGGCGGGTGCCAGGGTCGCTGTCACCGCGCGGATGGCGAGCAGGGGAACGTCGTTGTCGGTCAACGCTTGCAGCACTTCGGTCAGGCGTGGGCCGGGCAGTCGGAGGAGGAGCACGCACCGCCACCGCGCCATCGCGTCGGCGACATCGGACAACGCCACCTGGAGGCACGGCCCCAGCATGCCGCGGATCTCGATCTCCGCGTGCAAGGGGCCGCGGCGCACCTCAGAGAGCTCCAGGCCGAGGGCCGACAGCCGGGACACCAGACCGGCCAGGCAGGTCGCATCAAGGCGGGGCGTGGACAGGACGGTGCGTGCCTCCGCGTCCCCGATCCGTGCGTGCCCCAGCGCTGTCACCACCGCTTGGGGCAGCGGTCCCAGCACCTTGACGTCGTACGCCTGCTGCACGGGAACCTCCTCGGACGAGAGAGCCGAGGCCGGAAACACCGGCCTTTGGTCCCTGTTCCAGTGTGGGCGCGCGCGTCGAGGCTGGAGTCGTCCCCGGGGGATGAGCGCAGGGTGCCGGCAGAGACGAGAGGCACGTGACAGAACAACTTGCGTCCCACACGACGAGTGGACGGGACGCTGCCGGGTTCCCGGTCGCGCAGCCGTCGACGGCGGACTTCCTGATGCTGACGACGATGTACACCCCGCCGCGGCTTCCTGACCCGCCGCTGCGGCGCGAGCGGCTGACCGAGCGGCTGTCTGCCGGGGTGCGGCAGACCCCGCTCACCCTGGTCAGCGGGCCGGCAGGGTCCGGGAAGACGACGCTCGCCGCGGACTGGATGGAGTCCCCCGGTGTGCCGTGGCGGGTGGTCTGGCTGACGCTGAGCGAAGCCGCCGAGGCACCCGAGAACTTCTGGTTCTTCGTCACCGAGGCCCTGCGACGCGCCAGCGTCGAGCTGCCGCACCGCGGGAGCGTCCCGGCGCGGCAGGCGGGTGGTGACGACCTGGTCATCCGCCTGGCCACCGACCTGCTCGACCGCGACGAACCGGTGGTGCTCGTGCTGGACGAGGTGGAACGCCTCGCGACTCCTGACGTCCCGAGACAGCTGGAGCTCCTGCTGCGGCTGGCCGGCGCCAGCCTGCGCCTGGTCCTGCTCAGCCGGGTCGACCCGCTGCTGCCGGTGCAGCGCTACCGGATGGCCGGCACCATGACGCAGATCCGCACCGCCGACCTGGCCTTCACCGAGGCCGAGGCGCGCGAGCTGCTGCAGCGTTCGGACATCCACCTCTGCGACGAGTCCCTGCACGCGCTCGTGGCGCACACCGAGGGCTGGGCCGCGGGACTGCAGCTCACCGCGCTCGCCCGGGCACAGCTGCCGCGGGCGGAGCGCAACGCCGGCGCAGAGCGGTGGCTGGCCGGGGTGCAGGACGCGAACCTGGCGGAGTACCTCACCGGCGAGGTCCTGGACGCCCAGCCGGCGCAGCTGCGCGACTTCCTGCTGCGCACCAGCGTGCTTGACGTGATCCCGGTCGAGCTGGCCGAGGACCTCACCGGCGATCCCGGGGCCGCCATGGCGCTGCTCGCCCTGGTGCGCGGGAACATCCTGATGGAAGCCGGCGGCGACCTCGCCGGCTGCTACCGCGCACACCCCCTGCTGCGCGAGCTGCTGCGCGCGCAGCTGGCCTACCTCACACCTGAGCTCGTGCCGGAGCTGCACCTGCACGCCGCCCGCTGGTTCGCCCGGCACGGCATGGCCCTGCAGGCCGTCTCGCACTACGGGTCGGCCGGGTGCTGGCAGGAGGCCGCGGAGATGGTCGTCGACGACGGGCTCATCGCCGATGCCCTGCGCCCCTCGAGCCCGCCGTTGGTCCAGCGGCTGGCCGAGATGCCGGAGGACACCCCCGGCGCGGCTGCCGGAGTCGTCCGGGCCGCGGTCGCGTTCGCCCGGGATGACGTGCCGGCGTGCGACGTGGCGCTGGACCTCGTCGAGCAGGCTCCTGGCGTGGTCCCCGAGCCGCACCTGGACGTGGCCCTTGCTGCCACCCGGCTGGCGTCTGCTGCGACCCGCGCCGACCCGGGGGAGACCCTCGTGTGCGCGACCCGGGCCGAGCAGGCCCTCAGTGCCCTTGCCGCAGGGACGGCGGCGGCCGGCCGTGGAACGGCAGCCGACCCCGATGGTCCGGAGCACGCCCAGCTGCTCTCGCTGCTGCTCTCCGCCAAGGGGCTCGCCCAGCTCGCCACCGGCGACCTGCCCACTGCTGCGCTCACGCTGAGCGACGCGGTCGGCGTGTGCGCCGAGGCCGGTTTCGGGCCCGAGCAGCTGGCCAGCCTGGCGCGGCTGGCCCTGACCGAGGCCCTGCAGGATCACCTGAACCGTGCCCGCGAGCTGGTCGACGCCGCTGTCGCGCTGGCCGGCGAGCAGGCCGGCACCGCTGCCGCTCCACTGCCGGCGGCGCTCGTGGTCGCCGATGCCTGGACCCTCGTGGAGAGCGGCGACGCCGACGCGGCGCGCACGGCGATGCTGATGCCGGTGACGCCGATGGAGCCCGACGAGCAGGTCGTCGTCGACGCCCTCCTGTCCGTGCTGCGGTCGCGCGTGGGCCGGGCCCGCAAGACCGACGAGGCAGCGGCGCTGCCCACCGCCGAGGGGCTGCCGTGCTGGCTGCGGGACCTGGTGTCCCAGGAGCTGGCAGCCGTGGAGCTCATGGCCGGGCGGCCGCAGGCGGCGCTGTCGGTGGCCGAGAGCCTGCCGGACCCCCGGAGCCACCGGGCGGCGGTCCTGCTGGCCCGCGCCGGCCTCGCACACGGTGACCTGACCGCGGCGACCCTGCTGGACCCGGCGGCGATCGAGCGCTGCGACGGCGTCCCGGTGGACGTGCAGGTCGACGCCTGGCTGGTCAAGGCCCAGTCCCGCCTGGTCGCCGGGGACCACGACCAGGCGGTGACCGCACTGCGCCGCGGTGTCCGACTGGCCCGGCCCGAGTCGTTGCGACGCCCCTTCCGTGACGCCGCCAGGGACGTACGGCGGATGCTGCGCACCGAGGCGTCCATGGAGCCGGCTGCCACGTGGCTCGGCGGCTCGCCCGGCCCCGTCGCTCCTCCCAGGCTCGTGCCGGTCTCGCAGCAGGGCAGCGACGGCAGGCCGCTCCCGATCATCGTCGATGCCCTGAGCGGCCGCGAGACCGAGGTGCTGCGTCACCTGGCCGAGCTGCTGACCACCGAGGAGGTCGCGGCGACGATGTTCGTGTCGGTCAACACCGTCAAGTCCCACATCCGCAGCATCCTGCGCAAGCTGTCGGTGTCGCGGCGCAACGAGGCCATCCGGCGGGCGCGCGAGCTGGAGCTCATCTGAGCCAGGCGCACGAGCTCATCCGATCCGGGCGCACGTCAGCCCCCGCGGGACGGGGCCCGCGGGGGCTGACGTGCGCCGCTCAGATACCGCGCAGGGTCTTGATCCGGCCGGCCCGCTCCACCGTCTCCAGCTCATGGAAGTCCGACTCGTTCTGGTCGGCGTAGGTCTCGGCGAAGTCCGCCAGCGCCCGGTCGAACCGGTCGCTGCGGCCCAGGTAGGACGCGATCGCGATCCGGTCGCCCGAGCAGGCGTGCCCCCTGGCCAGCGTCCAGGCGCAGATCCCGGCGTAGGCCTCCATGCCGGTCGGCAGCATCGTCTCGATCGTCGGCGGATCCCTTCCCGTCGCGCAGCTGGCGCAGGTAGAAGTCCCGCGTCACGCCCTCGTCGATGCTGGCCTGCGTGGCGCCGAGGAAGATGTCGCTGGCGGCCTGCATGATCTGCTGCCCGGCCACCACCCGGCGGCCCTGGTTGCCGTACGCGCTCGCGCCGGCGTACGCCTCGAGCACGGAGGGCTGGGCCTCCTTGGCCTGCAGGAACAACGGGTCGCCGTCGTCGCGTCCGAGAAAGAGGATGATCCACGCGCGCGTCCCGACACTGCCGACGCCGACGACCTTGCGGGCCACCTGCACCATGTGGAACTGGTCGATCAGCATCCGACGGTCCGGCTGCAGGGAGCGGCGATAGCTCTGGAAGACCTCGCGGAGCGCGGCGTACAGGTCCAGGGCCGACTGCTCGGGGAACAGCGCCTCGATCGGCACCAGCGACGGGCGGGTCGCTGATGATGCGACGCTCGCCGTCGACCATCTCGGTCAGCTTGCCCAGCGCCTGCATGGAGTCGTGGGTGCGGGCCTTATCGACGGTCGCCTCGGTCTTGCGGCGCTGCTTCGGGGTCAGGTTCTCGCCCCAGTCCTGCATCCACGTCTCCATGTCGATGCTGGCGTAGAAGACATCCAGGTTGGTCGCTCTCGGCAAACCCTCGCATCGCCTTGCGGTACGTCGCCGCCCCCGCCATGCAGATCCGGCGGCGCTCCTTGCGGCTGTAGCCGTTGTCGCGGCCCGCGACGGCCAGGCTGGCGACCAGCCGCTTGACGTCCCACTCCCAAGGGCCGGGCAGTGTCTCGTCGAAGTCGTTGATGTCGAAGACCATTCGCCGTTCCGGCGTGGCGAACACACCGAAGTTCGACAGGTGGGCGTCACCGCACAGCTGGGCGCGAAAGCCTGACACCGGTGTCCCGGCCAGGTCGGCCGCCATGACCAGGGCCGCGCCGCGGTAGAACGTGAAGGGGGAGACCAGCATCCGCCCGTAGCGAAGTGGCACCAGGTCCGGCACCCGGCGTCATCGCCTGGCCCTCGAGCAGTGCCACGGGGTCGAGCCGGTCGGCAGGCGGCGTGTAGTCCGCGTGCAGCTCCAGAGGGACCCGCTTGCGGGCCGCCTTGCCGAGCGCGGCACGCTCGTCAGGGGTCAGCACCTCGGGCTGTCGGGTCCGGCTCACCGTTGCAGTCATGGGTGCAGCCTGCCGCCCGACGGTCCGGCGTGGTTCATCCGCCAGGGGGGATTCCTGCCCGGTCCTCCTCTCCTGCAATGGAGTCCCGAACAACGAATGGAGTGCGCCATGGACATCGGGCCGGTCGACCTGCTCATCGTGGAGTTCCCCGGGAACCAGTTCAAGGGTGAGATCGCCCCTGCCCTGCGTGACCTCGTCACCGAGGGCACGGTCCGGGTGCTGGACCTGCTCTTCATCTACAAGGATGCCGAGGGTGAGGTCGGCTCGGTGGAGCTGGCCGGCCTGGGACCGGACCTGCAGCCGGCGTTCGCCGACCTGGACGGGCAGCTGGGCGGGGGCCTGCTCGACGCCGAGGATGTCGCGCAGGTGGGCGCCAACCTCCAGCCGAACAGCTCAGCCGCGCTCATCGTCTGGGAGAACACGTGGGCGGGCCGCTTCGTGACAGCCATGGAGCGCGCCGGTGCACGCGTCGTCGACCAGGCCCGGATCCCCGCCGAGGCGGTCAAGGCCAGCCTCGAGTCCGCCGCACTGACCGGGAACTGAGCGACATGGGGCTCCTCGGGATGGCCGCACGCACCGCCGTCGTCGCGGGCACCGCGACGCACGTCGCCGGCAACGTCCAGCGCCGCCAGCAGCGCCGCTGGGCCGAGAAGGACGCGGCGCAGCAGCCACCGCCGCAGCAGCAGCAGGACTACCCGCCGGAGCAGGGCTACCCACCGGATCAGCGCTACGCCGCACCACCTCCGCAGAGCGCCTCGCCGCCCGCAGAGAGTGACCTGGTGTCGCAGCTGCAGCGGCTGGGGGACCTCCACACCCAGGGCGCCATCACCGACGAGGAGTTCACCGCGGCCAAGGCCAAGCTGCTCGGCGGCTGAGGTGCCGTCCGCACGTGCCGGCACGGGCGGACGGCCCTCCCGGAAGGAGCTGGGCGCGCGGCTGCAGCACGTCCGGGCGCGCGCGGAGGCCACCACCGCGGGCAGGCTCCAGCGCCGCGCGATGGAGCTGGACCTGATCCACGAGGCGATGGTCCTCGCGGCCCTCACCATGACCCTGCTCATCCCCGCGCTCATCACGCTGGCGTCCGTCATCCCCCTCGGAGCGCCGCACGGAGTCGCCTCGCTGGTGGCCCGACGGGTCGGGTTGAGCGAACAGGCCACCCAGGACCTGCAGTCGCTGTTCGGCGGGCCGTCGGTGATCCGCAGCAGCACGACGTGGGTGGGGGCGACCGTCACGCTGCTGTCCGCCTACGCCTGGCCGACGGCGTTGCAGAAGGGCTATGAGCTGGCCTGGCAGCTGCCGTCACGGGGTCTGCGGGGCATCTGGCGGCCCCTGGTGTGGCTCGCCGCGGTCCTCGCGGCGGCGGCGGCGCTGGTCGTGCTGGGCGGCGTCGTCCAGGGCGACTCAGCTCTGCCGGCGCTCCTGCTCGTCCCCCTCGTGTTCGGCTGGTCCTGGTGGACCCAGCACCTGCTGCTCGGCGCTCGGGTCGGCTGGCGGCCGCTGCTCGCTGGTGCCGCCGCCATGACGCTGGGCCTGTACGCGCTGAGGGTCGGGGCCCAGCTCACGCTGTCGTCGGCGATCAGCCTGAACTTCCACCGCTACGGGCCCATCGGCATCGTCTTCGTGCTGCTGTCGTGGTTCGTCGGTTTCGGTGTCGTGATGCTGGGCGGCGCCGTCGTCGGTGCCGAGCTGTGGGGAGCCCGTCACCCGGGCGCAGGGGAGTCCGTCCCCGGGGAGTCCGGCGACGGGGAACCGGTCGACCAGGAACCCGATCCGGAGCCCGACCCGCTGCGCGCGCCCGCCGTGCCGCCGCCACCGTCGGCCTGAGGGGCGCCGGCGGGCGCGGCTGCCGCGCCACGGGGTCGTCCGAGCAGCCCGGCGTGGGTCTCGCCGATGCGCTGGGCACCGCTGACCTGCCAGCGCCGCCACGGGGGCACCCCGTTGATCTCCACCTCCAGGGCAAAGCTGAGGAACGTGCGGATCAGCACGAGCAGCCCCAGCGCCGACAGCTCCTCCAGCGTGGGCTGCACGGCCACGGTGCGCACCAGGTCCGCGGCCACCAGCAGCTCCAGCCCCAGCAGCAACACGCTGCCGAAGCACTGCCGGAGCGCGTCGTACGTCGCGGCGCCGTCGTGCGTGCGCCGCCACACCACCGCGGACAGGACGAACGACCAGACCAGCCCCACGACCAGCTCGACCGCGACGACCACCTCGAACACCACCGCGATCGTGTGCATGCCCTCGGCGAAGGTCACCGCGAACCCCCGTACGGGCGTCTCGTCACGTCGTCGGCGAGGGCGCAGGGCCCGCCTCGGCGACCGCCGGCGGCGTGGTGGGGATGAAGGCGGCCGCGAGGAGCCCGAGCAGGACGATGACACCCATCGTGGCCAGCGCCAGCGCGAACGGCCGTCCGCCGGGGACGCTGGCACCGACCAGGACCGAGCCGGCCAGGGCCGTGCCCAACGAGGAGCCGAGGTTCGACACGCTGCGGGACAGGCCGGAGATGTCGCCCTGGTCCTTCTCGGGGAAGGCCGACTGCACGACGTTGACCGACGAGGTGAGCATCACGCCGACACCCAGGCCGATCAGCAGCAGACCCGGCACGAACGTCCAGATGCCCGACTGCTCGCGGACCAGCGCCATCAGCAGCGCGATGCCCACAGCGGTCGTCACGAACCCTGCCCGGATCAGCAGCTCCTGCGAGCGCTTCCGGGCCAGCCGCCCGGCGGCGGCGGACGCGGCCAGGACCCCGATGGTGGAGGGGGTCAGCATCAGGCCGGTCTGGATCGCGTTGTAGCCGCGGATCTGCTGCAGGAACACCGAGACCACGAAGAACGTCCCCTGCATGGTCAGCCACTGGATGTTCTGGGTGACCAGCCCGAGGTTGGACGTCCGGTTGCGGAACAGCCGCGGTGACAGCAGCGGGTCCTTGCCGGCGTGCTCCATGGCGCGGATGTGCAGGAAGAACCAGCCGAGGAACACGGCACCGATGGCCACGAACAGCCAGACCGGGGAGATGCCGCCCTTCGGGATGACGACGGTGCCGGCGATGCTGAAGTCCGTGCGGGCGGCGGTCCAGCCGTACGTCGAGCTCTGCAGGACGCCGAGCACCACGAAGAACAGGCCGGCGGCGGAGAGGATCGCCCCGACGAGGTCGAACCGTGGTGCCGCACCTCGTGGTGGGTCGACGATCTTGCGGGCCATCACGATGATGAGGGCGACGACCAGGACCTGCAGCACGAAGGAGGCGCGCCAGCTGATGGCGCTGGTGATCATGCCGCCGATGAGCGGCCCTGCGGCGGCGCCGAGCCCGGCGGCGCCGCTGACGATGCCGAAGTACTTCGCCCGCTCGCGGGTGGAGGGGTACACCACCGTGATCAGGATGTAGATCGGCGGGATCATCAGGGCCGAGCCGACGCCCTCCAGGAGGGAGTAGCCGAAGATCATCAGGCCGAGGCCCTGGGAGAGGGCCGCGATCAGGGCCCCCGATCCGTAGACCGCCAACCCGGCCATGAAGCAGACCTTGCGACCCCAGATGTCGCTGAGCTTGCTGCCGGGGATCATCAGCGAGGCCATCGTCAGGGTGAACAGCGTGATGGCCGTCTGCATCCCGATGACGGTGGTGCCGATGTCCGTCGGCGATGGTGCTGATCGCCACGTTCATGTTGCTGCCGGCGTAGCTGGCGATGAACTGGGCCAGGGCCAGCGGGAGGACGATCGACCCGGCCGCCACGGCGGGCTGCGCCTGAGCCCGTGCCATCAGCTCGTCCCCCGGGCGTTCGTCGCTGCCATGGTGACCCCGTCTCCGTCGGCTGTGCCCGCGGACCTGACCGCGGGACGGGGGCGGTACGCCGTGCAGCTTCCTCGGCCCGTCAGTGGCCCGTGCACGCCCCATGCTGGGGCCGGGGTGGACGGTGGTCCTCATCCAGACGGGATGAACCGCGCTCAGCCGGCGCCGGCCTCCGCGCCCGCTCTGGGCTCGGCCGCGACCGGCGGCACGGTCCGGCGCGGTGCCGGCCGGGACCTCTGCGGCGGGTGCACCGGACGCGCAGTGCGTGGCGGGCGTAGCGGTGCACGAGCAACGGGACGAACGACCGCACGGGCGCCTCGGCGAAGCGGCCCGCCACCTCGTCGAGCGCACGGTCGACCGCCGGAGCCCCCACGCGGTCGTCGAACTCGGTGTGCAGCCGGGTGGCGACGTCGCGCAGCTCGGGGTGCAGCCCGTGGCGTACCAACGGCGTCAGGGGCGTGGGGTCAACGGTCATGGTCCATGGTGGTGGGCGCGGTCCGTGCGGCACAACGTCCGCGGCGGGTGAGGCGCGTCGGGTCAGGGACCGGCAGGGGTGGCGCGGGCGTCGGTGCCCGCGTCGACGAGCAGGTGGTGAATGGTGTCGACGGCGTCCACCATCGCGTCGGTCTCGGTCACGACCAGCTCATGGTCCCGGCCGAGCGCCGCTCGCAGAGCCGTCTGGGACTCGCGCAGGGACAGCGTCACCGGTGGGCGGCGCCGACCGCGCAGCACGTCGGCCAGCCCGCGCATCGCCGTGTCGGTCTGCGCGGTCAGCGCCGCGAGCTCCGGCACCGCCGGGTCCTCCGGCAGCGGCAGCCGGGCGTGCAGGGTCATGACCGACTGCGCGTACATCTGCACCGCCGCCACCACCCCCAGCGCCGAGCTGGGCGGCATCTCGTCGCTGGCCGGCTCGGTCAGCAGCCGGTCGACCGACGTCTGTGCGTTGGAGCGGGCCAGGCGCGCGGCGACGAGCTCACGGTGCAGCGCCTCCGGACGGCGACGGGACGGGTCGACGTACGCGGTGAGCACAGCTGTGCCGTAACGGCCCTGGGACTCCAGCAGGGCGGCCAGGGTGCTGCCCGGTGCGGGTGCTCTCCCACGTCGGCCACAGGCGGTAGGCGAGCATCGCGAGCAGGCCGCCGACCGCGGTGTCGACCAGCCGGTCGAGGCCCGCGGTGCTGCTGGGCAGGCCGGTCAGCGAGATGAGGAACACCACGTAGCAGGTGAGGAACGCCGCGAAGATCGGGTAGCTGGCGCGCAGCGTGGCCACGGACAGGAAGGCGAAGACCCCCACCAGCACGACCAGCGTCCACGGGCCGGGGCGCAGCTGGGCGGCGATCACCGTCGCGACGACCGACCCGACCAGGGTGCCGAGGATCCGCTCGATCCCGCGGGACATGGTGCCCCGGTAGTCCGGGCGCAGCACCACCAGCGTGGTGAGGGCCACCCAGTAGCCGCGTTCGAGCGGAAGCTGGGTGAACAGCACCGAGGCGACCGCCAGGGCGACGGCGAGCCGGATCGCGTGGCGGAAGGACTCCGAGCGCAGGTTGAGGTTGGCCCGCAGGGTGAGCACGGGGCCACGTACCGGGATGAACGGGCCCCGGGAGGTGGGCGCCGAGGCGTCGTCGTCGGTGAGGGAGTCCTCGTCGGCGTCGAGGCGGCCGACGAGCCGTGCGGCGGCACGCATCTGGCCGCGCAGCCCCCGGCTCCCCGCGGCGACGTCAGGGGGCAGCCGTTCCTCGAGGGCGGTGCCGCCGCGCAGCGGCTCGGTGAGGCCGGCGGCCGCCTCCTGCGATGAGCGCCACGGCAGGTTGGGGCTCGACAGGGCGTCGGCGATGCCGGTCAGGACCTGCCCGGCCGAGGCCATCAGCCGGTCGACGACCTCGACGTCGGCGGACCGGCCGTCGAGGTCGAGCTGGGCCCGTGCCCGCGACAGCGCCGCGATGTCCACCCGGGCCCGCTCGGCGACATCGAGCAGGGCGCGGAACCGGCGCAGCACGTGGTCCTGCGCCAGCGGGTTGGCGTCGTTGAGCGCCACGGCCGCCTCGGCGAACGGCCCGGCGTCGGGCAGGGCGCCCGGCGCGGTGCTGTCCCCGGCGTAGCGGCCCAGCGCGGCGTAGGCCTCGGCCACCGCGCGGCGCTCCTGGCCACGGGTCCGCAGCGGCCAGAGGCCGACCACCAGCGCGGTCTGCAGCAGGCCGCCGACCAGGACCAGCGCGGCCCGCCCGAGCGCCTGCGCCGGGGTCATCGAGAAGTCGGCCACGATGATCAGCGCGACCGTGCACTGCAGCCCGACGGTCGTGCCGGCGGGGCCGAGGGCCGTCAACAGGCCGGCGCCGAGGGCCCACACGGCGGTCAGCAGCACCAGCAGCGCCGGCTGCCCGCCGACGAGGCCGCCGACCAGCGTCGACACGGACATGCCGCAGGCGGTCAGGACCATCGCGCGGACGCGGGTGCGGTAGACGCCCTGGAACGAGGCGAACCCCACCGACAGGGCGCCGGCCGCGACCGCGACCCCGTCACCGGGCCGGCCCGCGGCGACGGCCACGACCAGGGGCAGGACGACCCCGACGGTGACCCGCAGGGCCTCGACCGGGGTCAGCTGGCTCCGGTCCAGGCGTCGCAGGTTCCCGAGGGATCGTCGCAGCTGGCCAGGCACGCGGTCATCCTCCCAGCGCCCGGGGCCGCACCGCGACCCCGGGCGTTCGGCCGGGACCGACAGTGGGTACGGCTCAGCTGAGTGCAGGTCGCTGCACGACACCCAAGGACAGGAGCGTCCCATGGACACCACCCGCGTGGTCATCATCATCGTCGTCGTGGTCCTGCTGCTGGTCGCGCTCGTGGTCGGCCTGCGGATGCGCCAGGCGCAAGAAGCAGACCGCCGAGCTGCGGGGCCAGTTCGGGCCCGAGTACGACGCCACGGTGGGCTCACGGGGCGACCGCGACGCGGCCGAGCGGGAGCTGGCCGAGCGCCGGGACCGCCGGGCCGAGCTGCAGCTGCACGAGCTCGAGCCGGGTCGCCGCGAGGAGCTGAGCACGCAGTGGCAGCAGGTGCAGGCCCGCTTCGTCGACGAGCCGGTCCTGGCCACCTCCGAGGCGCACGTCCTGGTCCGCCGGGTGCTCAGCGAGCGCGGCTACCCGACCCAGGACCTCGACAGCCAGACCGACCTGGTGTCGGTCGACCACCCCGAGGTCGTGGGCGACTACCGGGAGGCCGTCCGCCGGACCCGGGCCGGTGAGCAGGGCGAGGCCACCACCGAGGACCTGCGCGAGGCGATGGTCCACTACCGGTCGCTGTTCTCCCGCCTGCTGGGCGACGGCAACGGCCACACGCGGTCAGCAGCCACCGGCATGACCGGCGGTTCAGGGGACTCAGCAGCCGCCGGCACCTCAGGTGACCAGACCGGCCGTCCTGACAGAACGGACGCCCGGACCAGAACGGCACGCCCTGAGCAGGACGGCACCAGTGGCGGCGGCGCCAGTCGTCCGGGCTCGACGCCTCCGCGCTGACCCGGTCAGCGACGACGCAGGCTCAGCACGCCGGACGTCAGGGCGATCACGAGCAGGCAGGCACCGAGCATGTGCACGGCGACCAGCGCCTCGGGCAGCCCGGTGAAGTACTGCGTGTAGCCCACCACCCCCTGCGCGAGCGTCACCAGCAGCACCACCAGCCAGGCCCTGCGCGGCTGCTCCTCGCTCGGTGCTGAGCCGCACCGCCACGAGCACGGCGACGACCAGCCCGACGAACAGCATCACCGCGTCCGCGTGGAGCCAGGACACCGATCGCGGGTCGAACCCGAACCGGGTCGGGTGGACCGCGTCGCCGGAGTGCGGGCCGGAGCCGGTCACGACCGTGCCCAGGGCCACGACGACGGCGCCCATCCCCGCGGTCACCCTGGCCAGCAGCGACGACGTCGCGGCGCACCAGCGGTGTCGGCTGCGCGTCGCCCTCACCGGCCCGGTGCACCAGCAGCGCCGACACCGCCACGATCAGGCTCGACAGCAGGAAGTGCGAGGCGACGCTCGCGGGGTTGAGGTGGGTGAGCACCGTGATGCCGCCGAGCAGGGCCTGCGCGAAGACGCCGAGCAGCGGCAGGAACGACAGCACGCGCAGCGAACGACGCTGCGGAGCCCAGCGCCAGACGGCGAGGATCACCAGCACGGCGGCGATGACCACGACGGAGGTCAGCGTGCGGTTGCCGAACTCGATCAGCTTGTGGATCCCCTGCTCCTGGTGCGGCACCGGGGTGAACGAGCCGGGCACGCACTGAGGCCAGGTGGGGCAGCCCAGACCGGACCCGGTGAGCCGGACCAGGCCCCCCGTGACGACGATGCCGACCTCGACCACGAGGTTGGCGAGCAGCACCGGGCGCAGGAACGAACGACGGGCAGGCGCACCGGCAGCGCCGGTCGCACCGGTCATGGCCCGCTCGGAGGTGGTGGGGATGGACACCCCTCCAGCGTAGGTTGCCGCAGGCTCCACCCCGTGCCGGGGTGAAGCGTCGTCAGTCACTCCACCGGAAGGTGCGGGACGCCAGCACGGTGGCGGCCACCGCCCAGGCGAGCAGCACCAGCAGGGGTACGCCGGCCAGTCGCCCGTGCACGAACGCCGCCCGCAGCCCGTCCCCGAGAGCCCCCGAGGGCAGCACCGCGGCCAGGTGCGACAGCCCCACGGGCAGCTGGCCGCGCGGCACGATCACGCCGCCGAGGGCGAGCAGCGCCACCCAGAGCAGGTTGGCCAGCGCCAGGACGCCCTCGGCGCGCAGCGTGCCCGCCAGCAGCAGCGCCAGCGCGACGAAGGCCCAGCTGCCGGCGACCGCGAACACCGCCCCCCACACGAACCCGGCCCAGACCGGATGCCATCCCAGGGCCAGGCCGAGCCCGCCGATGACCACCAGCTGCAGGGCCTCCACCGCCAGGACCGCGATGCCCTTGGCGCCGAGCAGGCCGCCGCGGCCGAGCGGGCTGACCCCGAGCAGGCGCAGCACGCCGTACCTGCGGTCGAACCCGGTGGCGATCGCCTGGGCGGTGAAGGCGGAGGAGATGACGCACAGGGCAAGCACCCCGGGGACCGCGAGGTCGATCCGCCGGCCGGGGCCGAGCGAGGGCATCGAGGTGTTCGCCAGGCCGAGCAGGGCTGCGCAGGGCAGCAGGAGCGCCACGAGCAGCTGCTCGCCGTTGCGCAGCAGGGTGCCGGCCTCGAAGCGTGCCTGGGCCAGGACCCGGCGAGCGGCGGGTGCGGCTACGGCGGTGCTCATCGTGCGCCTTCCCGGGTCAGGGCGAAGTAGGTGTCCTCGAGGCCCCGCGCGCCGCTGACCTCGGCGAGTGACCCCTGCGCCACCACGGAGCCCCGGTGGACGATGACGACGTGGTCGGCGAGGCGCTCGGCCTCCTCGAACGAGTGGGTGGTGACCACGACGGCGCAGCCGCCGGCCCGCGTCTCCCGCACGAGGTCCCAGACGTCGAGGCGGGCATGCGGGTCCAGCCCTGCCGTCGGCTCGTCGAGGAAGGCCACCTCGGGCCGGCCGACGAGGGCGGCGGCGAGGGCGACGCGCTGCCGCTGGCCGCCGGAGAGCCGGCGGACGGTCGTGCCGGCGAACCGGTCGATGCCGAGGCGGGCGACGAGGTCGTCGACGGGTGCGGGAGCGGTGTAGAGCGCGGCGAGGTGGCGCAGCAGCCGCACCGGGCGCGTGCCGTTGGGCAGCCCGCCGTCCTGCAGCATCACGCCCACGCGGGCGCGGTGGTCGGCGGAGGCGCGCCAGGGGTCCTTGCCGAGGACCCGCACGGTGCCGCCGTCGGGACGCTGGAGCCCCTCGGCACACTCGATCGAGGTGGTCTTGCCGGCCCCGTTCGGCCCGAGCACCGCGGTGACCTGCCCGGCGGCCGCCGACCAGGTCATGCCGTCGAGTGCTCGGTGGGTGCCGAAGACGCGCACCAGCTCCTGCACGGTCACGGCACTGTCCACACCCCGAAGTCTAGGTCGCGGCCCCACGTGACGGCCCTCACGTCCCCGGCCCCGCGGGTTAGGTGAGCCTTGGTGGACCCCCGCGACGTATTTACGTCACACTGATGTGGTGTTTATCGCTGGAGGTCGCCCCGCGGCGCCCGAGGACTGTGCTCCGCACGGTCTGGAGGCGCGCACTCGCGACCGCGTGAGCCAGGCGATCTCGGAGCACGGCCCGGTCACCGCCGCTGCACTCGGCCGGCTGCTCGGCCTGACCCCCGCCGCCGTTCGCCGCCACCTCGACGCGCTGGTGGACCAGCAGGCCATCCAGGAGCGCGAGCCCGCGTCCGCCGAGCGCCGGCGCGGCCGGCCCGCCAGGGCCTACGTCCTGTCCGAGGCCGGTCACCGGGCACTGAACAGCGACTACGACGACGTCGCGACCTCGGCGCTGCGGTTCCTCGCCGACCGAGCGGGCGACGACGCGGTCGCCGCGTTCGCCCGGGAGCGGGTGGCCCGGCTCGAGGAGCGCTATGCCGACGCCCTGGCCGCGGCCGGCGACGACCCCGCCGTCGCGTGCCGACGCCCTCGCGCTCGCGCTCTCGGCCGACGGTTTCGCCGCATCCGCCCGTCCGGTCGGCGAGGGAACACCGCTGGCCGGTGTGCAGTTGTGCCAGGGGCACTGCCCCGTGCAGCACGTCGCCGCCGAGTTCCCTCAGTTCTGCGACGCCGAGACCGACGCGTTCTCCCGGCTGCTCGGGGTACACGTACAGCGCCTGGCCACGCTGGCTCACGGCGAGCACGTGTGCACCACCTTCATCCCGACCCCCGCCGTCCCGGCGAGGTCCACGACACCACCGCCCACCTCTGAAGAAAGGGCCTCTCAGTGAGCACCCACATCGAAGAGCTCAACCCGGGTCTGAAGGGCCTCGGCACCTACGAGTACGGCTGGGCCGACGCCGACACCGCCGGCGCCACCGCGCGTCGTGGGCTCTCGCCCGAGGTCGTCCAGGACATCTCGGCGCGCAAGAACGAGCCGGAGTGGATGCTCAAGCTGCGCGAGAAGTCGCTGCGGCTGTTCGACAAGAAGCCGATGCCGAGCTGGGGCAGCGACCTCACGGGCATCGACTTCCAGAACATCAAGTACTTCGTGAAGTCGACCGAGAAGCAGGCGACGTCCTGGGACGAGCTGCCCGAGGACATCAAGAACACCTACGACCGGCTCGGCATCCCCGAGGCCGAGAAGCAGCGCCTGGTCGCCGGCGTCGCGGCCCAGTACGAGTCCGAGGTCGTCTACCACCAGATCCGCGAGGACCTGGAGGAGAAGGGCGTCATCTTCGTCGACACCGACACGGGCCTGCGCGAGCACGAGGACCTGTTCCGCGAGTACTTCACCTCGGTGATCCCCGCCGGTGACAACAAGTTCGCCGCGCTGAACACCGCCGTCTGGTCGGGCGGCTCGTTCATCTACGTCCCGCCGGGTGTGCACGTCGACATCCCGCTGCAGGCCTACTTCCGGATCAACACCGAGAACATGGGCCAGTTCGAGCGGACGCTGATCATCGCCGACGAGGGCTCCTACGTGCACTACGTCGAGGGCTGCACCGCGCCGATCTACAAGTCCGACTCGCTGCACTCCGCGGTCGTCGAGATCGTCGTGAAGAAGAACGCCCGGGTCCGCTACACGACCATCCAGAACTGGTCCAACAACGTCTACAACCTGGTCACCAAGCGCGCCACCTGCGCCGAGGGCGCCACGATGGAGTGGGTCGACGGCAACATCGGCTCCAAGGTGACGATGAAGTACCCCGCCGTCTTCCTGCTCGGCGAGCACGCCAAGGGCGAGACGCTGTCCATCGCCTTCGCCGGCGAGGGCCAGCACCAGGACGCCGGCGCCAAGATGGTCCACGCCGCGCCCTACACGTCCTCCAGCATCATCTCCAAGTCGGTCGCGCGCGGCGGCGGCCGCACGTCGTACCGCGGCCTGGTGCAGATCCTGGACGGGGCGCACCACAGCGCCTCCAACGTCCGCTGCGACGCGCTGCTGGTCGACACGATCAGCCGGTCCGACACCTACCCCTACGTCGACGTGCGCGAGGACGACGTGACGATGGGCCACGAGGCGACCGTCTCCAAGATCGGCGACGACCAGCTGTTCTACCTGATGTCCCGCGGCATGACCGAGGAAGAGGCCATGGCCATGATCGTGCGCGGGTTCATCGAGCCCATCGCGCGCGAGCTGCCGATGGAGTACGCCCTCGAGCTGAACCGCCTGATCGAGCTGCAGATGGAAGGAGCGGTCGGTTAATGACCGTCGTCTCGGAACATGCCCACACCGACCCGGTCGGGGCCTTCGTCCCCGACCAGTCCCGGGCCGAGCGCAAGACCTCGTACGACGTCGCCGACTTCCCCATGCCCAGCGGGCGCGAGGAGGACTGGCGCTTCACGCCCGTCGACCGACTGGGGTCGCTGCTGACCCCGGGGCCCAGCGACGAGGGCGCGGTGCGTCTGCGAGACCCGGGCTCCTCGAGGGCGTGGAGCTGCTGGACCTGCCGCTGACCGACGCCCGCGTGGGCCAGTCGTTCGTGCCGGCCGACCGTGCCGCGGTCACGGCCTGGGACAGCACCGCCTCGGCGATGTACATCGGCATCCCCAAGGACGCCGAGCTGACCGAGCCGGTCGTGGTCGGTCTGCGGGGCACCGGCGGCCTGCGCGGCAACGGCCACACGGTGCTCGAGGCCGGCCGGCACAGCCGGGCCACGGTCGTGCTGAGCCACACCGGCTCCGCGCAGCACGCCGGCAACGTCGAGATCCGTGTCGGTGACGGCGCCGAGCTCACCGTCGTCAGCATCCAGGAGTGGGCCGACGACTCGATCCACCTGGCCCAGCACGATGCCCTGGTCGGGCGCGACGCCCGCCTGAAGCACATCACCGTGACCCTGGGCGGCGCCATCGTCCGGATCAACACCAACATCCGGTACGGCGGCCCGGGCGGGTCGGCCGAGGCCCTCGGCGTCTACTTCGCCGACGCGGGCCAGCACCAGGAGAACCGCCTGTTCGTCGACCACGAGGCGCCCCAGTGCATCTCGCGCGTCGCGTACAAGGGCGCGCTCCAGGGCGACACCGCGCACACCGTCTGGGTGGGCGACGTCCTCATCCGCGCGGCGGCCGAGGGCACCGACACCTACGAGCTCAACCGCAACCTGGTCCTGACCGACGGCGCCCGCGCCGACTCGGTGCCCAACCTCGAGATCGAGACCGGCGAGATCGTCGGGGCCGGCCACGCCTCGGCGACCGGCCGCTTCGACGACGAGCAGCTGTTCTACCTGCAGGCCCGCGGCATCACCGAGCACGAGGCCCGGCGGCTGGTGGTGCGCGGCTTCTTCGCCGACATCGTCCAGCGGATCGGCGTCCCTGCGGTGCAGGAGCACCTGATGGCCGCCATCGACACCGAGCTGTCCCTGTCGCTGGGCGCTGCCCCCGGCGCCGAGGCGGAGCAGGCATGAGCCAGTCCCTCACGTTCGTCCGCGTCTGCTCGCTCGCCGACCTGCCCGAGGTCGGCGCTGTCGCGGCGGACGTCGACGGTGTCCGGATCGCGATCGCGCGTGACAGCGCCGGTGACGTCCACGCCATCGACGACACCTGCAGCCACGCCAACGTGTCGCTGTCCGAGGGCGAGGTCGACGACTGCACGATCGAGTGCTGGCTGCACGGCTCGCGGTTCGACCTGCGCACCGGCGAGCCGACCGGTCTGCCGGCCATCGTCCCCATTGCTGTTTACCCCGTGAAGATCGACGGCGACGACGTGTTCGTCTCCGTCGCGAAGGAGAGCTGAAAGCCCATGGCAACACTGGAGATTCGCGACCTGCACGTCACCGTCGAGACCGAGGACGGCGCCAAGGAGATCCTGCGCGGCGTCGACCTCACCGTGAAGGCGGGGGAGACCCACGCGATCATGGGCCCCAACGGCTCGGGCAAGTCGACTCTCGCCTACAGCATCGCCGGGCACCCCAAGTACACCGTCACCGGCGGCAGCGTCACCCTCGACGGTGAGGACGTCCTCGCGATGACCGTCGACGAGCGCGCCCGCGCCGGCCTGTTCCTCGCGATGCAGTACCCCGTCGAGGTCCCCGGTGTGTCGGTGTCCAACTTCCTGCGCACCGCCAAGACCGCGATCGACGGCGAGGCGCCCAAGCTGCGCACCTGGGTCAAGGACATGAAGAACGCGATGGCGGACCTGCGCATGGACCCCGCCTTCGCCGACCGCAACGTCAACGAGGGCTTCTCCGGCGGCGAGAAGAAGCGCCACGAGATCCTGCAGATGGAGCTCCTGAAGCCCAAGGTCGCCATCCTCGACGAGACCGACTCGGGCCTCGACGTCGACGCGCTCAAGGTCGTCTCCGAGGGCGTCAACCGCGTCCGTTCCGGCGGTGAGGTCGGCGTCCTGCTGATCACGCACTACACCCGGATCCTGCGCTACATCGAGCCCGACTTCGTGCACGTCTTCGTCGACGGCAGGATCGTCGAGGAGGGCGGCAAGGAGCTGGCCGACCGGCTCGAGGACGAGGGCTACGACCGTTTCGTCAAGGTCGAGGCCTGAGGACCACTGCCGTGACCGACCTCGCGCCCGCGCCCGGGACCGCCATGGCGTTCCCGGCGGGGGAGTCGTCCCGCATCCGGGCCGACTTCCCCATCCTGTCGCGCACGGTGCGCGATGACCGGCGCGCTGGTCTACCTCGACTCGGGGGCGACCTCGCAGAAGCCCGTGCAGGTGCTGGACGCCGAGCGCGAGTTCTACGAGCGGCACAACGCGGCGGTCCACCGTGGGGCGCACCAGCTCGCCGAGGAGGCGACCGACGCCTTCGAGTCCGCCCGCGACACGGTCGCCGGGTTCATCGGAGCGCCGTGCCCGCGAGGTCGTGTTCACCAAGAACGCCACGGAGGCTCTCAACCTGGTCGCCTACGCGTTCAGCAACGCCGCCGCGGCCGGCGCGATGGACGGCGTCGAGCCGCAGGTGGCACGCCGGTTCGTCCTGGGGCCCGGCGACGAGATCGTCGTGACCGAGATGGAGCACCACGCCAACCTCGTGCCGTGGCAGGAGCTGGCCCGCCGCACCGGCGCGACGCTGCGCTGGCTGCCGGTGGCCGACGACGGCCGGCTGGACCTCACCGACCTCGACACGATCGTGACCGAGCGCACCAAGGTCCTCGCGTTCACCCACGTGTCCAACGTGCTCGGGCACCGTCAACCCGGTCGCCACGCTGGTGCAGCGGGCCCGGGAGGTCGGCGCCCTGACGGTGCTGGACGCCTGCCAGTCCGTCCCGCACCTGGCCGTCGACGTGACCGAGCTGGGCGTCGACTTCCTGGCCTTCAGCGGCCACAAGATGTTCGGCCCCACCGGCATCGGCGTCCTGTGGGGCCGCTACGACCTGCTCGCCGCCATGCCCCCGTTCATCACCGGTGGCTCGATGATCGAGGTGGTGCGGATGGAGGGCTCGACCTACGCCGCGCCCCCGCAGCGCTTCGAGGCCGGCGTGCCCATGGCCGCACAGGCCGTGGCGCTGGCGGCCGCCGTGCGCTACCTCGATGCCCTCGGGATGGATCGCGTCACCGCCCACGAGCACGCGCTGACGCAGGCGCTGCTGTCCGGCCTGGCGCAGCGCCCGTGGGTCCGCGTCATCGGCCCGGGCGGCGCCGACGACCGTGGCGGTGCCGTCTCCTTCGTCGTCGAGGGCGTCCACGCCCACGACGTGGGGCAGGTCCTCGACGACGCGGGCATCGCCGTGCGGGTCGGGCACCACTGCGCCTGGCCGCTGCACCGCCGGTTCCGCACGACCGCGACGACGCGCGCGAGCTTTGCGGCGTACAACACGCTGGAGGAGGTCGCGGCGCTGCTGGAGGCCCTCGACCGGGTCCCCGCGGTCTTCGGGGTGGACGGTCTGATGGACCTCTACCAGGAGATCATCCTCGAGCACTCCAAGCGGCCGCACCACGCGGGGCTCCGCGAGGCCTACGCCGCGCAGGTGCACCACATCAACCCCACCTGCGGCGACGAGGTCACGCTGCGCGTGCACCTCGACGGCACCGGTCCGTCCGCGACGATCACCGACGTGTCGTACGACGCCCTGGGCTGCTCCATCTCCACCGCGGCGACCTCGGTGCTCACCGACGAGGTCATCGGCTCCAGCGTGCCCGAGGCCCTCGCGTCGTTCGCCGCGATGCGGGCGATGCTCACCAGCAGGGGCCAGGACCTCGGCGACGAGGACCTCCTCGGCGACGGCGTCGCCTTCGCAGGGGTCTCGCGCTACCCCGCACGCGTGAAGTGCGCGCTGCTGGGCTGGACCGCCCTGACCGACGCGCTCGCCCAGGCCGGCGTCGACATCTCTGCCACCTCGACGTCCTGCCCGCAGGGCACATCCACCTCCGACCGACGGGAGCCGGCATGACCGACACCAACCTCTCCACCGAGACCACGACCGAGGCCGCCACCGACGGCGCCGCCGCCGACGGTGCCGCCACCGCGGACGCCACCGCCGGGGCACCGGCGGTGCCGGCACCGGCACGCCGCCCAACGTCGCCGACGTCGAGGAGGCGCTGCGCGACGTCGTCGACCCCGAGCTCGGCATCAACGTCGTCGACCTCGGGCTCATCTACGGCATCACCGTGGACGCGCAGTCCCACGCCGTCATCGACATGACCCTGACCAGCGCCGCGTGCCCGCTCACCGACGTCATCGAGGACCAGACCGCCCAGGCGCTCGAGGGACTGGTGCCCACGCACCGCATCAACTGGGTCTGGATGCCGCCGTGGGGGCCGGACAAGATCACCGACGACGGCCGCGAGCAGCTGCGGGCCCTCGGCTTCAACGTCTGACCTTCCTGGCCAGCACCGCCTGACCGCTGGTCACAGCGCACCAGAGCGCCGGTGCGGTCCCGTTCCGGGCCGCACCGGCTGTCCTCACGAGAGGCCGTCGCAGCCAGGACATCAGCGCCTGGCCTTCACGGCGCCTGCGCTCGATGAACGTTCCACCTCCTGCGCACGGCGTAGGGCGCCTCTGCCTGTGAGGGGAGGTCTTCCTTCCATTTCCTCTTCCCCGCGGCGGGCCGCGTGGGTATGGTCGAAGTCGTACGCAGCTCCAGACCCCGGCTGCCGACGATGTCGCACCGAACGGCTGGAAGGGTCTGGAACGTTGCCATCACCTGAGCGCGCTCACCTCACCGTCGCCGAAGGTCCGGGCGTCGGACACCCCCGTCGCTCCGGTGCACCGCCACCGCGTCGGCGACACCGAGGTGGTCTCCCTCCACGGCCCCCTCCGCGACCTCGCCGAGACCGCCCACGAGAGCCTGCTGGAGTCCCTCGCCGACGAGCCGGCAACGGTCCTGTGCGACCTGTCCGGAGCCACCGGGCCACCTGATCCGGGGGGCATCGGGCTGTTGGGGTCCCTCGCCGCGGAGGTCCGCCAGTGGCCGGGGACGCCGCTGGGGGTCATCTGTCCCCGCCCGGACCTGCGCGAGAGCCTGGGCCGGCAGCCGGACAGCGAACACCTCGTCATCGCCGACCGCCGCCGTCGGGTGCTGGCGGGGCTGGCCCGCCGACCCCGGCCGACGGTCGTCCGCGCGCCGCTACCCCCGGTGGCACGATCCGCCCGGGCCGCCCGCGACCTCGTCGCCCGGACCTGCCTGGACTGGGAGTGCAGCGCCCAGGTCGGGGCCGCGACCTTGGTGGTCAGCGAGCTGGTCACCAACGCCATGCTGCACGCAGGCACCGACCTCTCGGTCTCGGTGGCCCGGTGCGGGGCCTGGATGCGGCTGGCGGTCCGTGACGCCAACAGCCGGGTCGCCACTGCCTCAGCGCGTCGACACCTCCGAGGTGAGCGGGCGCGGGATGCTGCTGGTCGCCGCGGTGTCCGAGGCCTGGGGCGTGCTGCCCACCCGGGACGGAGGCAAGGTGGTGTGGGCCGTGCTCCCGGCCGGTGCCCGCGCGGCCCGCCGCCCGACGACCGCCCTGCACCAGCAGGTCCGGTCCACCACCCGACGCCCGCAAGCCCTGGGCTGACGAGGAAGAGCCATCGATGCAACGTGCTGATGACCTGATCGCCCGACTGGTGGCGACCTACCCCGGTGAGGCGGACCTCGTCGACGACGTGGTCCGCGGCGTGCTGGACGAGTGCCGGCGCGAGGGGGCTCGTCCGGTCAGCGTGCCGGAGGCCGTCGCGGGGGAACGGCTGGCGCGGTTGCTGCGGGCACGACCGGCCGCCTCCGCGACGGCCGGACAGCAGAGTCACCTTGCGAGGGAGGGCCATGTCGATCCATCCGCACGACGTCCGAGAGCTGCTCGGACCACAGTCCATCACTACTCCGGTCAGCGATGAGCAGGTCGAGCGGATGGTTGCGGTGCTGAACGCCTGTCGCGCCCAGCGCGGCTCGGGCGAGATGACCCCGCAGCTGCCGGTGGAGACCCGGCTGCCGGTGGAGGAGACGTCGACCGGTCCGGCCGCGGACCGTCGCGGTGCGCCGCCCGCCCGCTGACCCTGCCCTGCGAGGCCCCGGATGGTGGGGCCACGGTGCGGTCGATGGCCAAACCCGCGTCGTGACAACGGTTTTCATACCCCGCATCGCCTCTGCGAGTTGTTCCATTTCCCGCACACAGGGCGTGGGGTCGGCGTACGCTCACCCGGGCAGGGGCCGCACGGACGAGGAGTCGTGAACGCCATGCAGCCTGCTCCAGATCTTCCAGCACCCGGCCGGACCGCCCTGCGACGCGGCGTCCTGTGTGCCGCCGTGGTCGCCGCGCTGGCCGTGCCGCCGGTGGCGAACGCGACCGGCCTGACCGGACAGCGGCAGCCGGCGGCCGCGCCGGCGGCACCCCCCGTCGCAGCGCCCTGCGCACCCAAGCAGCTGCCGACACTCGGCGGCAGCCAGGGCACGGCGCTCGCCGTCAGCTCCAGCGGGCTGGTGACCGGTTTCGCCGACGACGGCTCCGGCAACGCGCAACCGGTGCTGTGGAGCGGCGGTGCGGCGCAGAAGATCACCACGGGCCTGACCAACGTGAGTCCGACCGGGGTGAACGCCAGGGGCGAGGTCGTCGGCATCGGGGTCGACCCCTCGAGCCTGGACCAGGTCGGCTGGCAGTGGAGGGCCGGCAAGCTGACCCGGCTGCGGACGCTGGCAGGGACGGTCGCCCTGCCCGCCGCGATCAGCGACACCGGCCGGATCGTCGGCGCCCTGGCCTCCGACGACGACGGCGCGGCCAACCCGACGTCGGGTGAGGCGCCGGAGCAGGCGGCGAGCTGGGCCTCGGCCGCCGCATCGCCCAAGATCCTGGCCGCCCTGCCGGGTGACGTCGGGGCGCACGCTTACGGCGTCAACAGCAAGGGCGTCGCGGTGGGCAACTCCCAGGCGAGCGACCACTTCACTCCCGTCGCGTGGGACAACGAGGGGCAGGGTGACGGCGCTGCCGGGACTGGGCGGGGCGTGGGGCATCGCGCGCGCGATCGACGACACCGGGACCGTCGGTCGGCAGCGCGGTGGCCGCGCACCGGGGATCCCGCAGGCGGTCACCTGGGACGTCAGCCGGCACCCGAAGCGCGCACGGCAAGGCGAAAGGTCGTCGTACCCAGGGCACCGGTCTGGTGCACGGGCGCGCGGTCGGGACCACGGAGGTGCGGGGAGGTGACGGCGTCGACCGGCCGCAGGCCGTGCTCTTCGACGCCGACTCGAACGCGAGCACCCTGCCACCACTGTCCGGTGACCCAGGGGCGGGGGTGACAGCGGCGGCCGGCAGCACCGGCGTCGCCGTCGGTTTCAGCTCCGACCGACTCGTCCTCCCGCAAGCCGATGACCTGGACGTGCGCACCATGAGCGCCGGCCTGCGGACCGTGCCCCGCCTGCTCCGCCTGCGGGTCCGGCGGCCGGTCGTGGTCCATCCTCGCGTTGGTGCTGGTGGGGCTCGCCGCGCTCGCGCCGGGCCGGTGGGGGACACCGACGGCGGTCGCTGCCACGCCCACCTTCTCCTTCGGTGTCGCCGGGGACTTCGGCCAGACCGACTCCTCCACCGGCGCCGTGCTCAACGCGGTCAAGTCCAGCGGGGCCAGCATGATGTTCGGCATCGGTGACTTCTCCTACGTCGCCGGCAGCTCCGAGCCGAGCTGGTGCAGCTACGTCAAGGCCAGGGTCGGCAGCACCTACCCGTTCGAGCTGCTAGCCGGCAACCACGAGAGCTATCCCCGGGACGGGTACTACGTGAACTACAACAGCTGCCTGCCCAACCACCTCAGCGGCGTCTCAGGCAGCTACGGGCAGGAGTACTACGTCGACTACCCCGCGACGGCGCCGCTGGTGCGGTTCGTGATGATCTCGCCCGAACCTGCCGTACGGCAGCAGCTCGGCGACGCCCTGGTCGTACAAGTCCGGGACGGCGCACTACACCTGGACCAAGAACGCCATCGAGGGCGGCAAGGCCAAGGGTCTGTGGGTGGTCGCGGGGATGCACGAGTACTGCACCTCGATGGTCAACTACCCCTGCGTGGTCGGCAGCGACATCATGAACCTCATGCTGACCGAGAAGGTCGACCTGCTGTTCCAGGCCCACGACCACGCCTACGCCCGCAGCAAGCAGCTGACGGCGGGGGTCTCGGGCTGCACGTCGTTCCCGCCGACCAGCTACAACGCCGCGTGCGTCGCCGACCAGGGCGCGACCACCTACACCAAGGGCAAGGGGACGGTCGTGTCGACGGTCGGTGCGGGCGGCAAGAACATGAACTCCGAGAGCGCGACCGTCGCGCAGGCGCCGTACTTCCAGACGTACGAGGGCAACAACCAGAACGCCACGTGGGGCTTTCCCAAGGTGGACGTGTCGCCCTCGCAGCTGTCGGTGCGGTTCGTCCGGGGGGCCGGCGGCACGTTCGCCGACGCCTACACCGTGACCAACCCGTCGCCGAACCCACCGCCGACGACCACCGCCACGACGCACGACGACGGCCACGACCACGGCGCACGTCGCCGGGCGGGAGCACGCACCCTGGCTCCGGTGGCCGACACCTGGGTCGGCAGCGACGCCACGACGACGACGCACGGGTCCGACACGGCGCTGTACTCGGTCACCAGCAGCTCGTTGACCAAGATCAGCTACCTCAAGTTCGACCTCGGCGCGCTGGCCGGCAAGACGTTGACCGGCGCCTCGCTGCAGATGACCACGACGACCAACAGCTCCTCCGGGTCGCCCAGCGTCCAGAACATCTACCGGGCCACGGACACCACCTGGTCGGAGTCGGCGATGACCTACGCCAACAAGCCGGCGCTCGGGACGACCGTGCTCGGGTCCGTGCCGGGCGGCAGCGCGTCCGCGACCAGCTACACGGTCAAGCTCTCCACGGCGGACCTGCAGTCCGCTGTGGGCGGGCAGCTCACCCTGGCGGTCAAGGGCGCCGCCGCGGACACGTTCTACGTGAACTCCAAGGAGGCAGCCAGCGCCCGACCGCAGCTCGTGCTCACCACCGGGTGAGCGGGCGGCGCGACGCGCCGGGCCCTCGGGGCAGCCCGGCGCGTCGCGCCGCTCAGTCGGAGGTGACCGGGTCCCCAGCGGTGTCCGGGTACGGCGTCGTGGCGGGACCCGCGGAGTCGGCGGCGGGCGCGGAGCGGCTGCCGAGGGCGATGACTGCGGCCGAGGAGGCCGCGCCCGCGGCCAGGGCGGCCAGCGCCCATGCGGGGCCGGACAGCTTGCGTCCGAGCAGCGCGTCCAGCGACATGTCACCCGGGCCGGTCTCGACCAGCGCCGTGAGGGCGGCGATGAGGACCAAGTTGTACTCGTACCCACCGTTGGCCGCCCACGGCCCGTTGGGCGCGTGCACCTTGCGGATCGCCGTGGCCATCGTGCCGATCAGGCCTGCGGCCGCGAGCGGGGTGGCCAGTCCGGCGACCACCAGCGCGCCTCCGGCGGTCTCCGAGATCCCCGCGGCGAGCGCGTTCCGGCGCGCCGGGTGGAGGTTGAGCGAGGTCATCATGCCTTCCGTGCCCTCGGGGCCAGGGCCACCGAACCAGCCGAAGAGCTTCTGTGTGCCGTGGCCGATGAAGAGTGAGCCGATCACGATGCGTGCTGCGAGCCTGCCGACGTGCATGGGGTACCTCCCGGGATAGCGTGCCGGGCCGATACCCGAGGCGCACCTCGCCAAACGGGACGGTGCCCGCCCGTCTCGACCGGGTCGAGGTGCGGGTGCTCCAGGGCGACGGAGCCGCCCTGGAGTCATGGCCGCGGCTGGGTGCGCGTCCAGCGTCGTTCGCCCCGCCGGCCGTTCACCGCGGCGTCGCACCGGGGGCAGACCCGCCGTACCTCGTCGGCCTCGCGGCCGGTGGCCGGGTCGATGTCCGGCCAGTCCACGTGCGGGAACGGGATCAGCTGGGACCGGGACAGGGAGAGCCCGCACAGGCTCTGGTTGGTCCCGGGCTCCCACGCGTGCACCTCGCCCGCGGGCCGGCGGATGCCGTCGGAGTCCCTCCACTGCCCCGATGCCACCACGGACGCCCGCCTCGTCTTCGCCATGGGCTTCCCTTACCCGCTCGGGCCGTGGAGGCACGACCGGTGCCACCACCGGCACGGATGGCGGTACGGCGCCGCGGTGCGCCGGTAGGCTCGGCGCGCGGCCCGCGCGGGCGGCGCCGCGTCGTACCCGATCCGCGGAGGCGCCGGTGAGACAGGACGGTGCCCCGGGACCGGCCGCGCACGCCTCCAGCACCCCGGCGCGGCGCCTGGAGGTCGACCCGGGACGGCTGCCGCGCTGGGTGGAGGGCTTCGGCACGCGGCACGGGGAACCTGCGTGGTCCTCCCGGGACGGCGGCCTACTGCTCAGCGCCCCGGACGGTGCGCAGGCTCTCCTCGAGCCGCTCGCCGCCAACGGGCCGGTGCCGGGCACCGCTGCGGAGCTCGCGGCCTGGGCCGAGCCGGCCGGTAGGACGGGCCTGGTGCTGGTGCGCCGGGGTGGCTACGCCGTGGGTGTGGGTGCGGGGGAGCAGCTCACCGCCTCGAAGGTGGGCACCCGGCACGTGCAGTCCCGCACCGCTGCCGGCGGCTGGTCCCAGCAGCGGTACGCCAGGCGCCGGGGCAACCAGGCCGACGAGCTCGTCGCCGCGGTGGCGGAGCACGCGCTGCGGGTGGTCGCACCGTGCAGCCCCGAGCACCTGGTCGCCGGTGGGGACCGCACGCTGGTGTGGAAGGTCCTCGCCGACCCGCGGCTGGCAGGGCTGGCCCGGCTCCCCGTCAGGCAGCTCTATGACCTCCCTGACCCCCGCCTGACGGTGCTGCAGCAGGCGCTGCGGCGGGGGCGGGCGGTGCGCGTCCGGCTCGTCGAGCCGTGACGTCGCACCCCCGCCCGCGCGGGGCTCACCCGAAGAGCTTGGCCGCCGTGGTCAGGGTCTGCTCGACGCCGTAAGCGAGCAGGAGGACGACCAGCGCCCACGACAGGACGAGTCGGACCTGCTGCCCGGAGGCGGTCGGGGCCGTCGGCGCGGACGGTGCCTCGGCGCCCGGGACCTCGCCGTCCGCAGGTCCCTCGGCGGCCTTGGCGTGCTCCTCGTGGAACCGCTCCGCGACGGGGCGGATCAGCAGGTTGGCGACGAAGCCGACGGCAAGCACACCGACCATGGTGAAGAGCGCGGGCCGATAGGCGGCGGCGGTGAGGGTGCCGGGCTTGCCCTGCGCGTCGAGGAACCCGTTGACGATCAGCGGACCCACCACGCCGGCCGCCGACCAGGCCGTGAGCAGCCGGCCGTGGATGGCGCCGACCTGGAACACCCCGAACAGGTCACGCAGGTAGGCCGGCGCCGTGGCGAACCCGCCTCCGTAGAACGAGATGATCAACGCGGCGAGCAGCACGAACAGTGCGGTGGCGCTGCTGCCCACGGTGGCCAGCAGGGAGTACAGGACGATGCCGCCACCGAGGTACAGCAGGTAGATCGGCTTGCGGCCGATGACGTCCGAGGTGGACGACCACCCGAACCGTCCCGCCATGTTGAACAGCGAGAGGACACCGACGAACCCCCCGGCCGCGGCGACGGCAACGGTCGAGGTGCCGTTCCCGCGGAAGAAGTCCTGGATCATGGGGCTGGCCTGCTCGAGGATGCCGATCCCTGCGGTCACGTTGCAGAACAACACGATCCACATCAGCCAGAACTGCGGCGTGCGGATCGCGTTGGCTGCGGACACGCTCGCAGTGGTCACCATCGGCTTGGCCTTGACGCTCGCGGGGTCGAATCCCTTGGGGGCCCAGCCGGGCGGGGGCACGCGCACGTTCGCGACGCCGAGCATCATCACCGCGAAGTAGGCGATGCCGAGGGTGACGAACAGCATGGTGAGCGCGTGACCGCTGGCGGTCGAGGTGGCCGAGCTGGGGTCGTAGTCGGCGTCGTAGGCCGAGAGCAGCTGCCGCGACAGGGGACTGGCCACCAGCGCGCCGCCTCCGAAGCCCATGATCGCCATGCCGGTGGCCAGGCCCGGCCGGTCCGGGAACCACTTGATGAGCGTGGACACCGGTGAGATGTAACCGATCCCGAGGCCGATGCCGCCGACCACGCCGTAGCCGAGGTACAGCAGCCACAGCTGGCTGGTGGCGATGCCGAGAGCGCCGATGAGGAACCCGGCGCCCCAGAAGCAGGCGGCCACGAACATCGCCTTGCGGGGGCCGTTGCGCTCCACCCACGTGCCACCGACCGCCGCGGACAGGCCGAGCATGACGATGGCGATCGAGAAGGTCACCCCGATCGCGGTCTGCGACGTGCCGAAGTGTGCGACCAGCGAGGTCTTGTAGACGCTGGTGGCATAAACCTGCCCGATGCACAGGTGCACCGCCAGCGCGGCCGGCGGGATGAGCCAGCGGTTGTACGTCGTGGGCGCGATCGTGGATCGGCGATCGAGCGCGGTGAGCAGCGCCATCCTTGGCCTCCGGGTCGGGGGAAAACAGAGCGGGCCCGGCTTACCCCGATGTGCGCGACTTCACGCCCCCTGCTCTGCGGGGGCGTCGTGCCGCGCTTCGCGGTGCTCCGCACGGACCGGCGTCGCCCACGCGCCGAGCAGCGGGAACACGGCGCAGGCACCGAACGCGACGGCGAACCCGCGGGCACCGGCCAGCGCTCCGATCAGCGGCCCGGTGGCGAACGCCGCCAGGTTCTGCGCGGTGTTCTGCACCCCCAGCGCGCGGCCGGACCATGCCCGACCGGCGAGCTCGGCGGTGGCGGTGAAACCCAGGCCGTTGTCGGAGACCGAGACCACCGACGCCACGGCCAGTGCGGCGAGGACCAGCCAGGACCCGTCGTGCACCGCGACACCGACCAGGACCATCGTCACCGCCGACAGGACCGCCACCTGCCGCATCGGGCGCAGCCGGCTGCCGACGACATCCGACCAGCGTCCGGCCCCGAGGCGGCCGAGGGCGCCGACGACGGCGACGGCGGCCAGGAGGCGCCCGGCGTCGCTGGCGTCCCAGTGCCGCCCGGACACCAGGTACTCGGCGGAGAACGTGGCGGTGGCGAACTGTGGCACCACGAGGAGCGAGCTGGCGGCGTGGACGCGCCAGAGCGTGGGACGCCGGTACGGCGACGTGGCGGCAGCATCCGGCGACGGGCTGCGCGTCGCCGACCGGGACCTGCCGCCGCGCTGGACCGGGACCGCGCTGCCGACGGAGCCCTCGCGGCCGACGTCCTCGTTTCCGGCGGGGACGCCGGGTCACGGGCCATCAGGGCGATCAGCAGTGCCACCACCAGGCAGGCCAGCGCCGGCACCGCGAGCGCGGCGCCGATGCCATGGGTCTGCGCGAGCGGCGGCATCACGAGTGCCGCGGCGGCGACCCCGAGCGGCTGCCCCATCTGGCGGACGCCCATGGCGACGCCCCGCTGCCGCACCCCGAACCAGCCCATCACCAGGCGTCCGCTCGCGGCGTTGACGGAGGCACCGGCGGCGCCGACCAGGACGAACGCGAGGCCGCGAGCCGTGGGCTGGGATGCGGAGGTGCTGGCCAGGGCGATCATGCCGGTGAGCGTGAGCCCCGTTGCCAGCACGGCGCGCTCGCCGTACCGGTCGGCAAGGACACCCCAGAGGATCAGGGTGAGCACGAGTCCGACCGACGGTGCGGCGGCCAGCGCACCGGCCTCCGCCAGCGACAGCCCGTCGGTGCGACGCAGCGTGGGGAGCAGGAAGGGAAGCCCGAACATGAGCGTGGAGGCCACGGTCTGGGCCGCGGTGCCCAGACCCAGCATCAGCCAGCGCCGGGAGTCCTCCACGGTCCGATGCTAGGCAGGATGTCCGAGGCGCGAGACCTGCGTCTCGGCAGGTGAGCGGGGCTCAGTGCCGGGACAGGTGGCCGGACAGCCACTGGGGGAACTCCTCGAGGCTGGCCAGCACCTCGTCCGCGCCGGCGGCCTTCAGGGCCGCCTCGTCGTTGGCGCCGGTCGCGACGCCCAGGGCGTAGGTGCCGGCGGCCTCGGCGGCGGCCATGTCGCCGGGGTGGTCCCCGACGTAGACGGTGGCACCCTCGGCCAGCAGGGCCGTCGCCTTCTCGGCCGCGAAGAGCTCACCGTGGACGGCGTCGACGAGGTCGTCCAGCCCCGCCTCCGCCAGGGCGGTGTGGGCCGCCGGGGTGAACTTGGCCGAGACGACCACGACCCGGCCGCCGGACGCCCGGAGCGCGCGCACCGCGGCGAGCGCTCCGGGCATCGGCTCCGTCGACGGCGCCGACTCCTCGTCGTAGTAGCGCCGGTAGCGCAGGACGAGGGCGTCGGCGTCGACGGCGGGCGCCACCGCGGCCACCGTCTGGGCGAGGGGGATGCCCAGGTGTGGCTCGAGGTCCTCGCGGGTGACCGGTGCCCCGACGTCGTGCAGGGCACGCAGGTAGGAGGTCATGATGCGTTCGCGCGAGTCGACGAGGGTGAGGTCGAGGTCGAAACCGACGACCAGGGAGGGGGTGGGCATGCCCCCATTGTGCCGAGCGCGAGTCGGGTCAGCGCACCCGGCCGTAGGACACCGCGCTGGTCCACAGGGTGGCCAGCTTCACGTGGTCACCGGGCTTGGGTGCGTGCCAGATGCGGCCGGCACCGGCGTAGATGCCCACGTGGTAGACGTAGCCACCGCTCTTGAAGAACACCAGGTCACCGACGCGGCGCGAGCGTGCGCTGATGTGCGTGGTGGCGGCGTACTGCTGGGCGGCCGTGCGGGGGAGCGTCTTGCCGACCCGGCCGTAGACCCACTTGGTCAGTCCGGAGCAGTCGAAGCGGGTGGGGCCGGAGGCGCCCCAGACGTAGGGTGCGCCCCTCCTCGTGGCGGCGACGCTGACGGCCCTGCTCCCGGTGGCGACGGAGACCGCGGCGTGCGCAGGGTCGGCGGTCAGGGAGGAGAGGCCGGTCAGGCCGGTGGCCACCATCATCACGACGGCGAGGCGGGCCAGGAGGGACCGGGACATGGGGGCAGCGCGGAATGACGCGTTCATGGGGAGGCTCCAGGGACCGCTTGCGAGGCATGACCTGTCGGGTTCGGGAACCTGTCTCCCCGGCCCGAGCCACGCCCTCGGTCACGGGGACCGTGGGATCGGCTGCGGGCTTCACCCCGAGGAACGGCCGGAGCCGTTCCGTACTACTCGGGTGCACCGCTCCTGCCACGAACACGTGTCGTGCTTGATCCGGGCTGTCACGGTGGCAGGACTCAGCGTCGTGGCAGCGGCCCACCGCTGGTGCGGCGAGGCATCGGTAACGCTACTAGAACCGAAGGCGTAGGAAGGGTGAATTCGCAAATAGTCTTGAAACCGTGTTTCTGTACCCCCTCGTTGAGGGGGTAAACCGGTCAGACGGTCGGCACGTTGAGCGTGTCGCAGGCGTTGAGGTCGCCGCTGCGGTAGCCCGTGGTGAACCACTTCTGCCGCTGCGCACTGGAGCCGTGCGTCCACGACTCGGGATTGACCCGTCCCTGCGCCGCCTGCTGGATCCGGTCGTCGCCCACGGCCGACGCGGCCGACAGCGCGGACTGGATGTCCTTCTGGGACAGCGGCTTCAGGAACGCATCGCCCTGGGCGTCCTTGGTCTCGGTGGCGTGCTTGGCCCAGACACCGGCCAGGCAGTCGGCCATCAGCTCGACCCGCACGGCGCCGCTCTCGGCGCCCTGGGGGTCGGACTGGGCCTGGTCCAGCACCCCGAGCAGGTCCTGGACGTGGTGGCCGTACTCGTGCGCGACGACATACTCCTGGGCGAGCGCGCCGCTGTCCGCGCCGAACCGCGAGGTGAGCTCGTTGAAGAAGCTGGCGTCGATGAAGACCTTGCGGTCCAGCGGGCAGTAGAACGGGCCCACCTGGTTGGACGCCGTGCCGCAGCGCGACTGGGTGCTGCCGCTGTAGAGCACGGTGTTCGAGGGGGTGTACCGCGTGCCGTAGCGCGGCAGGGCGTCCAGCCAGTAGGCCTGGACGCTGTTGACCGTGCCGATCACGCGGCACTGGGCGTCGCGGTTGGCGTCGGCCCCGGTGCGGCACTGGGAGAAGGACCCCCGCTGTGACCCACCGGCCTGCACCTGACCCTGGTCCAGCGAGCTGCCCTGCGCTCCCTGGGTGTTGGTGCCGCTGTCCCCGGTGCCGCCGCCCAGTCCGCCGCCGAAGACCAGGAACAGGATCAGCAGGAGGATGCCGCCCGCTCCGCCGCCGACGGCGATGCCCCCGCCCGGCATGCCGCCGCCGAACATGCCGCCGCGCCGCCGCCGCCTCCGCCCTCGACCTGCGAGGTGTCGAGGTCGGCGTTGTCGTTGAAGCTCATGGGGGGAGGCCTCCGGCAGGCTCGGCGTCGCGGCCATGGTCTGGCCGCTGCGTAGACTAGTGCCCGTTCCCCCGTACGGCGCCGCCGCAAACGCGGCTCCGCCGCGCGCCCCCACACCGCCATCAGCACCAGGAGCTTGTCGTGATTGCCGCCACCGGGATCGAGCTGCGCGCCGGCTCGCGCCTCCTGCTCGACGGGGCCACCTTCCGGATCGCCGCCGGCGACCGGGTGGGGCTGGTCGGGCGCAACGGGGCCGGCAAGACCACGCTGACCAAGGTGCTGGCCGGTGCCGCCGCACCGGCAGCGGGCACCGTGACCAGCTCCGGTGAGGTCGGCTACCTGCCCCAGGACCCCCGCACCGGTGACCTGCACGTCATCGCCCGTGACCGCATCCTGTCGGCCCGTGGACTGGACCAGATCCTGCGTGAGCTGCGCGAACGTCGAGGGTGCCATGGCCAGCGCCGACGACGAGACCCGTGACAAGGCGATGCACCGCTACGGCAACCTCGAGGCCGAGTTCACCGCCCGGGGCGGCTACGCCGCCGAGTCCGAGGCCGCCTCGATCGCCTCGAGCCTGTCGCTGGACGAGCGGATCCTGGGCCAGCCGCTCGAGACCCTCTCCGGTGGGCAGCGCCGCCGGGTCGAGCTGTCGCGGATCCTCTTCTCGGGTGCGCAGACCCTGCTGCTGGACGAGCCGACCAACCACCTCGACGCCGACTCCATCCTCTGGCTGCGTGACTACCTCAAGGCCTACAAGGGCGGGCTGATCATCATCAGCCACGACGTCGAGATGCTCGACACCGTCGTCAACCGGGTGTTCCACCTCGATGCCAACCGGGCCGAGATGGACATCTACAACATCGGCTGGAAGCCCTACCTGCTGCAGCGCGAGACCGACGAGCGCCGGCGCAAGCGGGAGCGGCTCAACGCCGAGAAGAAGGCGGGCACGCTGCTGGCCCAGGCCGACAAGATGCGCGCCAAGGCCACCAAGGCGGTCGCGGCCCAGAACATGGCCAAGCGGGCCGAGCGGCTGCTGTCGGGCATCGAGGGCGAGCGGGTCAGCGACAAGGTCGCCAAGCTGCGCTTCCCCGACCCCGCCCCGTGCGGCAAGACGCCGCTGACCGCGCGCAACCTGTCCCGCTCCTACGGCTCGCTGGAGATCTTCACCGACGTCGACCTGGCGATCGACCGCGGCTCGCGGGTCGTGGTCCTCGGCCTCAACGGCGCCGGCAAGACCACCCTGCTGCGCATCCTGTCCGGGATCGACGTCCCCGACACCGGCGCCGTGGTGCCGGGGCACGGGCTGAAGATGGGCTACTACGCCCAGGAGCACGAGAACCTCGACGTCACCCGCACGGTCCTGGAGAACATGAAGTCCGCGGCGCCCGAGCTCGGTGAGACCGAGACGCGCAAGACCCTGGGCTCGTTCCTGTTCAGCGGCGACGACGTCAACAAGCCCGCCGGGGTGCTCTCCGGTGGGGAGAAGACGCGGCTGTCCCTGGCCATGCTGGTGGTGTCCTCGGCCAACGTGCTGCTGCTGGACGAGCCGACCAACAACCTGGACCCTGCCTCCCGCGAGGAGATCCTCGGCGCGCTGAAGACCTACAAGGGCGCCGTGGTGCTGGTCAGCCACGACGAGGGCGCGGTCGCCGCGCTCGAGCCGGAGCGGGTCCTGCTCCTGCCCGACGGGGTCGAGGACCACTTCGGTCCCGACTACCTCGACCTGATCGCCCTGGCCTGACCGGTGGGCGACCCGATGCGCCCGCATCCCGGGCTGCGCGTGGAGCAGGACGGCCCGCTGCTGACGCTGACCCTGGCCGACCCCGCCCGGCGCAACGCCCAGACGCCGAGCCTGTGGGCGGCGCTGGCGGAGGTGGGGGAGTCGCTGGACGCGGCGGTCCGCGTCGTCATCGTGCGCGCGGAGGGCCCGTCGTTCTCCGCAGGCCTGCACCGGGGCATGCTGACGCCGCAGGGCGTCGCCGGCGAGCCGTCCGTCCTGGGGCTCGCGGCCTCCGGCGAGGAGGCCCTCCGGACCGCGATCGCCGGCTTCCAGCGCGGCTTCGCCGTCTGGTCGCAGGTGCCGGCCGTCGTCCTCGGGGCGGTGCAAGGTGCCGCGATCGGCGCGGGGTTCCAGCTGGCGCTGGCGTGTGACCTGCGGGTGGTGGCCGACGACGTCGCGTTCGCCATGCGCGAGACCAGCCTCGGCATGGTGCCCGACCTGGCCGGTACGGCGCCGCTGGTGCGGCTGGTCGGTTACGCCCGCGCCCTGGAGATCTGCGCGACGGGGCGAGCGGTGCACGCGGACGAGGCCGTGCGCCTCGGGCTGGCCCAGGTCGCCGTACCGCGGGGCGAGCTGGACGACACGGCCCGCGACCTGGCCGGCGCGATCCTGCAGGCCCCTGCCGCGGCGGTGCGCGAGCTGAAGCCGCTGCTGCGGCACGCGGTTGACGCGGCCCCGGCGGCCCAGCAGCAGGCCGAGCGGGAGGCGCAGGCACGGTTGCTGGCCGCCATGACCGGGACCAGCGGGAAGTAACCCCCCGCGGCGGGTGTTGTCAGACCCGACGACGATTCCAGGAGCAGGACCCCCGCCGACCGTGGGGGGAAGGAGAGCCCATGTCGATGAACGGCTGGCAGATGATGCGGTCGCTGACGCGCGACTCGTCCGTGGCGCAGCGCAAGCTGGCGCCTGGCACGGCGCGTCGGGTGGTCCGCTACGCCAGGCCCTACAAGCGGCAGATCATCGCCTTCCTGGTGCTCGTGGTGATCGACGCGGCGCTCGTGGTCGCGCCGCCGCTGCTGCTGGGGCAGATCATCGACCACGGCGTCACCCCCAAGAACGCCCAGGTCGTGGTGCGCCTGTCCCTGGTCGTGGCCCTGCTGGCGGTGCTGGACGGCGTCATGACCCTGGTCCAGCGGTGGTACTCCTCCCGGATCGGGGAGGGCCTGATCTTCGACCTGCGCACCGAGGTCTTCGCCCACGTCCTGCGCCAGCCGATCGCCTTCTTCACCCGCGCCCAGACCGGTGCGCTGGTCAGCCGGCTCAACAACGACGTCATCGGCGCGCAGCAGGCGTTCACCTCGACCCTGTCGGGGGTGGTCAGCAACGTCATCGGCGTGGTCGTCATCGTCATCGCGATGGCGTCGCTGTCCTGGCCCCTGACGCTGGCCGCGCTCGCGCTGCTGCCGTTCTTCCTCGTCCCGGCCCGGCTGATGGGGCGCCGGCTGGCCGGTCTGACCCATGAGTCGATGGGGCTCAACGCCGAGCTCGGCACCCGGATGACCGAGCGGTTCAACGTGGCCGGCGCCCTGCTGGTCAAGCTGTTCGGCCGCCCCTCCATCGAGGACGAGCAGTACGCCGACCGCGCCGGTCGGGTCCGCGACATCGGCGTGAAGATCGCGCTGAACCGCACCGTGTTCTTCGTGGCCCTGACCCTGGTCGCCTCCCTCGCCACCGCCATGGTCTACGGCGTCGGCGGTGTCATGGCGGTCGACGGCACCCTCACCGTCGGCACGCTGCTCGCTCTGGCTGCCCTGCTGGGCCGCCTCTACGGGCCCCTCACCGCCCTGTCCAACGTGCGGGTCGACGTCATGACGGCGCTGGTGTCCTTCGAGCGCGTCTTCGAGGTCCTCGACCTCGAGCCGCTCGTCAAGGAGGCCGAGGCACCGGTGGACATCCCGCACCGGCCGCTGACCGTGGACTTCGACGGGGTCGGCTTCGGCTACCCCTCGGCCGACGAGGTGTCGCTGGCCTCGCTGGAGACGGTGGCCTCCGGGGACCGGGCCGCCGGCGCGCCCGTGCTGCACGACGTGACGTTCCGGGCGCGCGCCGGCGAGCTGGTCGCGCTGGTCGGCCCCAGCGGGGCCGGCAAGACGACCATCACCAGCCTGGTGGCGCGCCTCTACGACCCCACGCGAGGCAGCGTGCGGCTGGGCGGCATCGACCTGCGCGACGCGAGCCTGAGCTCGGTGCACGACGTCGTCGGCGTCGTGACCCAGGATGCCCACCTGTTCCACGACACGATCCGGGCCAACCTGCACTACGCCAACCCCGCCGCGACCGAGGCGCAGATGGTCCGGGCCCTGCAGGCCGCACAGGTCTGGGACCTGGTCACCCACCTGCCCGAGGGTCTGGAGACCGTCGTCGGTGACCGCGGGCACCGGCTCTCCGGCGGTGAGAAGCAGCGCCTCGCCATCGCCCGGCTCCTGCTCAAGAGCCCCGGCCTCGTGGTGCTGGACGAGGCGACCGCCCACCTCGACAGCGAGTCCGAGGCCGCGGTCCAGCGCGCCCTCGACACGGCGCTGTCAGGGCGCACGGCCCTGGTCATCGCCCACCGGCTCTCCACCGTCCGCGGCGCCGACCAGATCCTCGTCGTCGACGGGGGCCGGATCGTCGAGCGCGGCACCCACCTCGAGCTGCTCGAGGCAGGCGGCCTCTACAGCGACCTCTACCGCACCCAGTTCGCCGAGCAAGGCAGCGTCGCCGAGGGAGACGTGGTCAACGGCACCGTCCTCGAGGAGCCGGTCGGGTCGGCCTAACCGGCCGGCCACCTGCTCATGGCGGCGGCCGCGAGGCTGGAAGGGAGGCTGTCACCGGCAGGCGAGGGAGTAGTCGCCCCTGCCGGCTGACGCGCAGGCGGGCCCACGTCCGTGCTAGACATCACGAATGCTGCCGACTGACAACCCGTTCGCCGCCCCCAGCGAGCTGCCGCTGCACTTCCCGCCGTTCGACCGGATCCGGGAGGAGCACTACCGGCCCGCGATCGAGCAGGGGATGGCGCAGCAGCGCGTCGAGGTCGCCGCGATCGGCTCCAACCCCGAGGCGCCGACCTTCGCCAACACCCTCGAGGCGCTCGAACGCTCCGGTCGGCTGCTGGACCGGGTGCTCTCGGTCTTCTACAACCTCGTCTCCTCCGACTCCACCGACTCCCTGCTCGCCCTCGAGGGTGAGGTGTCACCGATGCTCGCGGCGCACCAGGACGCCCTCCACCTCGACGCTGCGCTCTTCACCCGTATCGACCAGCTGCACCGTGACCGGGCTGCGCTGGCCCTGCAGCCCGAGCAGCTGCGGTTGCTCGAGCGCCTGCACACCGACTTCGTCCGCGCCGGCGCCGCTCTCGGCGAGCAGGAGCAGGAGCAGCTGCGGGCCCTGAACGAGCGCCTCTCGACCCTGACCTCGACCTTCTCCACCCGGCTGCTGGCGGAGACCCGCGACCTGGCCGTGCACGTGCAGGACCGGACCGAGCTGGACGGTCTCGCCGAGGACGCGCTCGCGGCTGCCGAGCAGGCCGCGCGCACCCGCGGGCTGGACGGCTACCTCATCACCCTGGTCCTGCCGACCGCCCAGCCCGCGCTGGCCTCGCTGACCAACCGGGCGCTGCGCCGGCGCCTGCACGAGGCGGCCGTCAGCCGGGGCGTGCGCGGCAACGAGCACGACACCCGGGAGGTCATCACCCAGATCGCCGCCCTGCGGGCCCAGCGGGCCGCGCTGCTCGGGTTCGCCGACCACGCGTCGTACGTGGTGGCGGACCGGACCGCGGGCACGGTGGAGGCGGTGGCCTCGATGCTGGGGGCCCTGGTCGGGCCCGCGGTGGCCAACGCCCGGGACGAGGCAGCCGAGCTGGAGGCGGCGCTGCACGCCGACGGGCACGAGGGGCCGCTGGAGCCGTGGGACTGGGCGTTCTACGCCGAACGGGTCAAGGCCGCACGGTTCAAGGTCGACGAAGCACGGCTGCGGCCCTACTTCGAGCTGGAGCGCGTCCTGCACGACGGTGTCCTGCGCGCGGCCACCGCGCTCTACGGGATCACGTTCGACCAGCGCCACGACCTGCCCGTCTACCACCCGGACGTGACCGTCTTCGACGTCAACGACCACGACGGCACCCAGCTCGGCATCTTCGTCTGCGACTGGTTCGCGCGTGACTCCAAGCGTGGCGGGGCGTGGATGAGCACCTTCGTGGACCAGGCCCGGCTGCTGGGCACCCGGCCGGTCGTCGTGGTCAACCTCAACGTGCCGCGACCGCCCGGCGACGAGCCGGCCCTGATGACCAGCGACAACGTGCGGACGGCGTTCCACGAGTTCGGGCACGCGCTGCACGGGCTGTTCTCCGACGTGACCTACCCGCGGCTCTCGGGCACCAACGTCCCGCGTGACTTCGTCGAGTTCCCGTCCCAGGTCAACGAGATGTGGGCGTGGTGGCCGGAGGTCCTCAGTGCCTACGCCCGGCACCACGTCACCGGCGAGCCGCTGCCCCAGGCGGAGGTCGACGGGCTGCTGGCCGCGAGCAGCTACGGAGAGGGCTTCGCCACGGTGGAGTACCTCGGTGCGGCCCTGTTGGACCACGAGTGGCACCGGCTGGCGCCCGGAGCGGACCCCGTGACGGTCGAGGACGTCGAGGAGTTCGAGCACGCGGCCCTGCGCCGGCACGGCATCGACCTCGACGCCGTCCCGCCCCGCTACCGCAGCACCTACTTCCAGCACGCGTTCCTGAACGGGTACGACGCGGGCTACTACTCCTACATCTGGAGCGAGGTGCTCGACGCGGACCTGGTCGAGTGGTTCCACGAGCACGGCGGGCTGCAGCGCAGCAACGGCGAGCGGTTCCGCCAGCGGTTGCTCAGCCGCGGCGGCAGCCGCGACGCGATGGAGATGTTCGCCGCCGTGCGCGGGCGCGCCCCCCGCATCGAGCCGCTGCTGGAGCGCCGGGGCCTGACCCCCGGCTACACCTCACAGGACGCGGGTGGCGCCACCGTCGACGGAGACGGCGGTGCCGGACAGGTATGACGCCGCGGGGGAGGTGACGAACGCCGTCACCTTGCCGAACTCCTCCGGCGTGCCGTAGCGGCCCAGCGGGATGCCGGCCTCGGACCGCCGGCGGGAGGCCTCCGGGTCACCGCCGGCCTCGTCGAGCTCGCGGACGCGGTCGGTGTCGATCCGGCCGGGGAGCACGACGTTGACCCGCGACCCCCGCGGGCCGTACTCGTCGGCGAGGGTCTTGGCGGCCATGGCCAGGCCGGGGCGCAGCCCGTTGGAGATGGCCAGACCGGGGATGGGGCTGCGCACCGAGGACGACAGGACGAACGTGACGGCCTGGCCGCCGCCGCTGGCCAGGACGGCGCGGGCCAGCCGCAGCGGCCCGAGGAAGACCGACTCGAAGGCGGCGCGCCAGGTGTCGTCCTCGACGGTGGCCGCCGGCCCGGGCGGGGGGCCGCCGACGCTGACCACGGCGCCGTCGAGCCGGCCGAAGCGCTCCAGGGCCGTGGCCACCAGGCGGTCGGCGGCCTCGGGGTCGGCCAGGTCGCCGGCGACGCCCACGACCCGGTCCGGGCCGCCCAGGGCCTGCGCCGCGGCGACGGCCCGGGACTCCTCCCGGGAGCACAGGACGACGCGCGCGCCGTCGGCCACCAGCTGTGCCGCCGTGGCGTGACCCAGGCCCCTCGAGGCCCCACTGACGATGTAGACGCGGTCGCGCAGCCCCAGATCCATGGCGTCATCGTGGCACGGCCCCACGGGCCGCGCGCCGACGGTCCAGCACCGGCACATCCTGCGACGGTGCTGGACGCTCGTGCGTCAGTAGCTCGAGCCCCCGGCGAGGGACGGGGCGCCGGTCGGGTGCCACACGGTCTTGGTCTCGAGGAACGCCCGCAACCGGGTGGTCCCGGGTGCGGCCTCCGGGTCGAACGGTCGTCGCGGCACGTAGACCCGCTTGACCGTCCCTGCCGCCACCCGTCCCAGCTCCGCCCGCAGCTCGGCGTCCGCCCCGGTCAGGTCGAGACCGTTGACGTCGCCGTGGGCCGCGAGGTGCGGCAGCACCTCGGCGGCGTGGCCGGTGAGGAGGTTGACCACGCCGGCGGGCAGGTCGCTGGTGGCCAGGATCTCGGCCAGCAGCGGCGACGACGCACGCCGCCTCGGCCCGCGCCACGAGGACCACGCGCGTTGCCGCCGGCCACGACGGGGGCGAGGGCCGACACGAGGCCCAGCAGCCCGTGCTCGGCCGGCGCGGCCGCGACGACGACACCGGTGGGCTCCGGGGCCGAGTACGAGAAGAACGGCGAGCTGACCGCGTTGACGCTGCCCATGACCGTCGCGAGCTTGTCCGTCCAGCCGGCGTGGTGCACGAGGGAGTCGACCGCGAGGTCCACCTCGCGTGACGCCCGCGCGACGGAAGCCCCGGAGAGGTCCCGCAGGGCCTGCACCAGCTCGGCCCGGCGGCCCTCCATCATCTCGGCCATCCGGTACATCACCTGGCCACGGTTGTACGGCGTCGCCGCGGCCCAGCCTGGCCTGGCCCTTCCGGGCGGCCACGACCGCGTCCCGACCGTCCTTGCGGGACGCCAGCGCCGCGTTGGCCATGAACCCTCCTTGGTGGTCGGTGACCCGGACCGTGCGCCCGGACTCGGAGCGGGCGTGCGCGCCGCCGATGTAGAGCTTGCAGGTCTTGGTGACCGTGACGCGTTGCGCCATCAGAGAACTCCCTCATCGTCGGTGTCGAGGTACGCCGCGAGCCCGTACGGGCCGCCTTCCCGCCCGAACCCGGACTCGCCGTAGCCACCGAACGCGGCAGCGGGGTCGAACCGGTTGAACGTGTTGTTCCAGACCACACCGGCCCGCAGCGCCCCGGCGACGGCCATCGCGCGTGAGCCCTTGTCGGTCCACACCCCCGCCGACAGCCCGTACGGCGTGTTGTTCGCCTTGGCGATCGCCTCCTCCGGTGTCCGGAAGGTCAGCGTCGTGAGCACCGGGCCGAAGATCTCCTCCCGGCTGACTCGCATCGACGGACTGGCGTCGGTGAGGATCGTCGGCGCGACGTACAGGCCGGTCTCCGGCAGGGGGCACGGCGACACCCAGCGCTGGGCGCCCTCGTCGACACCGGACTGGCTCAGAGCGGTGATCTTGTCCAGTTGGGCGCGCGAGTTCACCGCACCCACATCCGTGTTCTTGTCCAGGGCGTGGCCGACGCGGAGCGTCTCCACCCGCGCGCGCAGCCGGTCGAGGAACTCCTCCGCCACCGACTCCTGGACGAGCAGCCGGGACCCGGCGCAGCAGACCTGGCCCTGGTTGAAGAAGATGCCGTTGACGACCCCCTCGACGGCCTGGTCGACCGCCGCGTCGTCGAAGACGATGTTCGCGCCCTTGCCGCCCAGCTCCAGGGTCAGTCGGCGGCCGGTGCCGGCCAGCTCGGTCTGGATCCGCTTGCCGACAGCGGTCGACCCGGTGAAGGCCACCTTGTCGACTCCGGGGTGCCCCACGAGCGCGGCACCGATGTCGCCGGCACCCGGCAGCACGTTGACCACTCCGGCGGGCAGCCCGGCGTCGGCCATGATCTCGGCCAGCACCAGGATCGACAGCGAGGTCGTCTCGGCCGGCTTGATGACGACCGTGTTGCCCGCGGCCAGGGCCGGCGCGATCTTCCAGGCCGCCATGAGCAGCGGGAAGTTCCACGGGATGACCTGCCCGGCGACCCCGAGCGCGGACGGGGACGGCCCGTACCCCAGGTGCTGCAGCTTGTCGGCCCACCCGGCGTAGGAGAAGAAGTACTGCGCCGCGGCCGGGACGTCGAAGTCGCGGGTCTCCCTGATCGGCTTGCCGTTGTCGAGGGACTCCAGCACCGCCAGCTCGCGGGAGCGCTCGGCGATCCCGCGGGCGATCCGGAACAGGTACTTGCCGCGCTCCAGGCCGGACAGCCGTGACCAGACGTCCTCGTAGGCCGTGCGCGCAAGGCGGACCGCGGTGTCGACGTCGTCGGCGCTCGCCGAGGAGACGGTGGACAGCGTGGTCTCGTCGGAGGGGTTCACGGAGACCAGGTCCGGTCCGTGCCCGTCGACGAACTCGCCTCCGAGGAACATCTGGTACCGCTCCCGGACGCGGCCGATGGAAGCGGCCTCCGGCGCGGCGGCGTAGTCGAGCGTGATCATCTGCAAGGGCCTTTCAGTCGACCGTGACGTAGAGCGGACCGCTGTAGTGACCGGCCAGCTGCGTGCGTCGCTGCATGACGAGGTCGTTCAGCACGGAGGAGGCGCCGAAGCGGAACCAGTGCGGGTCGAGCCACTCGGGGCCGGCGACCTCGTGGACGAGCACCAGGTAGCGCACGGCGTCCTTGGTGGTGCGGATGCCACCGGCCGGCTTGACCGCGCGCTGCTCACCGGTGAGGGTGCGCCAGTCCCGCACCGCCTGCAGCATGACCTGGGTGACGGGAAGCGTTGCGGCGGGCGCGATCTTGCCGGTCGAGGTCTTGATGAAGTCGGCGCCTGCCAGCAGCGCCAGCCACGAGGCGCGCCGGACGTTGTCGTACGTCGCCAGCTCGCCGGTCTCCAGGATCACCTTGAGCCGAGCCGCGCCGCAGACCTGCTTGACCGCCACGATCTGGTCGTGGACCCGCAGGTAGTCCCCCGAGAGGAAGGCAGCCCGGTCGATCACCATGTCGATCTCGTCGGCCCCTGCCGTCACCGCCAGCTGGGTGTCCGCGAGCTTGACGTCGAGGCTGGTGCGCCCGGCCGGAAACGCCGTCGCCACGGAGGCGACCTTGACGCCGGTGCCGGCCAGGGCCTCGACGGCCACCGGCACGACGTCCGGGTAGACGCAGACGGCAGCGGCCGAGGGGGTGTCGGGGTGGTCAGGATCCGGACGGACCGCCTTGCGGGCCAGGCCGCGGACCTTGCCCGCCGTGTCGGCTCCCTCGAGGGTGGTGAGGTCGACCATGGAGATGGCGAGGTCGATCAGGGTGCGCTTGGTCTCCCGCTTGATGGAGCGCGTCGCCAGGCCGGCGGCACGCTGCTCAACGCCGACCGGGTCGACCGGAGGCAGGCCGTGCAGGAAGCGGCGCAGGGAGGCGGCTGTGGCTGCCGACGTCCCGCAAGGACGCGGCGTCGGCGCCGCCGAAGGATGTCGGGACCGCCGGTGGGGCGGACGAAGTGGTCACGCTGGTCATGTGGCTCTCTCGTTGCGGGTGGCGGCCCGGGGCGGTCAGCGCCGCCGGCTCCGGACCGGGCCGGGTGCGGTGGCCAGCGCCACCGCACCCGACGGGCTTACTTGCAGGTGGCCGTGTCGCCGAGGGCAGCGAGCTTGGAGCAGTAGGACGTGACATCCGCCGACTTGACCAGTGAGCCCTCGAGGACCTTGTTCTTCTCTACCTTCTGGCCGTTCGCCACCTGTCCGGCCAGGCCCATCACCTCGGAGCCGAGGGCGAACGGGGACTCGGCGTTGGTCGCGTAGAGGCTGCCGTCCTTGATGGCCTTGACCGCATCGGCGATGCCGTCGTTGCCGACGACCTTGACTTTGCCGGCAGAGCCCGCCGCCTTGAGGGCTGCGATCACGCCCATCGCCATCTCGTCGTTGGCGGCGTAGACGCCGGCGATGTCGTGGTGGGACTGCAGGATGTTGCTCATGACGTCCAGCGCCTTGCCGCGGTCGAACTCCGCCGGCTGGGTCGCGACGACGGAGATACCGGGGAAGTCCTTGATGCCGGCCTCGAAGCCCTTGCTGCGCTCCTGGGCCACGCTCGTGCCCATGATGCCCTGGATCTCGACGACCTTGCCCTTGCCGCCGACGGCCTCGCCGAGCGCCTTGGCGCCGTTCTTGCCGGCCTGGATGGCGTCGTAGCCGATGAAGGCCTTGAGGTCGCCGCCCTGGGGCATGCGGTCGAAGGCGACAACCGGCACGCTGGCGGAGTTGGCCTGGGTGACGATCGAGCCGCCGGACGCGCTCGAGACGGGGTCGATGATCAGGACGGACGGCTTTTTGCTCAGCGCGGCCGAGGACAGGTCCAGCGAAGCCTGGTCGGCGTTGTTGGCGTTCTGGACGTCGATGCTCGCCCCCAGTGCCTTGGCCTTGGCCTTGGCCCCGTCGGCCACTGAGACGAAGAACGGGTTGTTGAGGGTGCTGATCACCAGCGTCGCGGATGTGGCCTTGGCGGCTCCCGCCTCGGCTGAGGGGCTGCTGCGGTTACAGGCCGCCAGCGAGAGGGCGGTTGACGTGGCCACGGCGACGGTGAGAACGGACTTGATGCGCATGGTGGAGCCTTTCTGTGAAGAGATGCGAGAGGTCTGGGGCGAAGCGGTGTCGTCACCGGGTCGAGACCGGGTCCTTGGCAGGCGCGGACCGATGGGGCGAGATGCGCCGTACGGACTGGACGATGCTGCGGATCGGGCCGGTGTTGCGGTCGATGAAGACGGCGAAGAGGATGACCGCTCCCTTGACGACGTCCTGCAGGAACGGCGACACGTTGAGCAGGTTCAAGCCGTTGTCGATGGTGCCGAGCAGGAGCGCACCGATGACGGTGCCCACGACGGCGCCGCGCCCACCGGTGAGGCTCGTGCCGCCGATGATGACCGCCGCGATGGCGGTCAGCTCGAGCCCCTTTCCTGCCGTCGGCTGCGCGGTCCCGAGGCGTGCCGTGAGGATGAAGCCGGCGATCGCTGCGAGGACGCCCGCGATGACGAATGCCGCCACCTTGACCCGGGTGACCGGCATGCCCGACAGGTGGGCCGCCTCGAAGTTGTCGCCCGTCGCATAGACCTGGCGACCGAACCTGCTGCGTGCCAGAAGGATCCCGAACACCACGGCACACACCAGGAGGATCCAGATGGGTGCGGGCACTCCGAGGATGTGCCCCTGGCCGATCGCGCGGAACGCGTCGGAGCCGACCCCGACCGGGTTGCCCTGGGTCAGGTAGAGGGTGAGTCCGGACAGCATGGACATCGTGGCCAGCGTGGCGATGAACGAGGGCATGTTCACCTTGGTGACCAGAAGGCCGTTGACCAGCCCGGCGACCACGCCCGCAGCCACACCCGCAAGCAGCGCGACGACCAGACCTGCGCCGGGGAGGACCTTGGCCGTGATCACCGCGGAGAAGCCCAGCATCGCCCCGACCGACAGATCGATCTCACCGAGGATGATGACGAACGTCTCGCCGATGGCCAGCAGTGCGGTCACCGAGGCGGCCATGGCGATGGCCATGAGGTTGGAGGACGTGAGGAAGAACGGTGAGGCGATGAACAGGATGAGGGCGACGCCCAGCAGCATCCACACCGCACGAAGCTCGCGACCGAGCACTGACAGACGATTCATGAGGCTGCACTCTCCAGAGCGTGGTGAAGGACGGACTCCTGGGTGCGTTCGTCGCCGACGAGGTCGGCGACGACGCGGCCCTCACGCATGACGATCACGCGGTCGCTCATCTCGACGAGCTCGGGCAGGTCGGAGGAAACCAGGACGATGGCGACGCCACGCGCCGCCTGTTCGTTGATGACGCGGTAGATCTCTGCCTTGGCGCCGACGTCGACACCACGGGTCGGCTCTTCCATCAGCAGGACCTTCGGATCGGCGAGCAGCCAGCGTCCGAGAAGGACCTTCTGCTGGTTGCCGCCGGAGAGTGCTGACACCGGCTGGTGAACCGACGACGCCTTGATGTTCAACGCCGACCGCATGGTCTCGGCGCGCGCCTGCTCGGCTCCGGGACGCACCATCCCGGCGGTCGTGACGGACCCGAGTGTGGCCATCGAGACGTTGCGCGCGATCGACTGCTGGAGGGCCAGACCCTCGGCCTGGCGGTCGGGCGTCAGGTAGCACACGCCCCTCGCGATCGCCGAGCGCGGCGACCGGGGGCGGAGGATGCCGTCCCCCAGCCGGATCTCCCCGCCGGTCACGGGCAGCAAGCCGTACAGGCTGCGCAGCAGGCTGCCCTTGCCGCAGCCCTCGACGCCTCCGATGCCCACCACCTCACCGGCGTGCACCTGCAGGTCGACGTCGGCGAAGTGCCCGGCGCTGGCGAGACCGCTCAGGGTCAGCACGACCCGGTCGGTGCCGTGCGGCTCCTTGGGGTAGAAGTTCTCCACGGACCGCCCGACCATCGCAGCGACGACCGCGCGCTCGCTGCTCTCGGCGGGCACGGTCTCCAGGGCCACGATGCCGTCCCGAAGCACCACCACGCGGTCGGCGAGGTCGAAGACCTCGGTGAGCCGGTGGGAGATGTAGATGATGGCGACGCCCTCGTCGCGCAGTCGGCGCACCTGGGCGAAGAGGGCCTCGGACTCCGCCTGGTCCAGGGCGGCCGTCGGCTCGTCCAGGATGAGCAGGTTGGCGCGCTCACCGATGGCCTTGGCGATGGCGAGCATCTGCTGCTGCGGGACGGAGAGGTCCTGCACCAGCGAGGTGGGGTCCATCGACATGCCCAGCCCGCTGAGGAGCTCGGTGGCGTCCTGGACCATGCGGGTGCGCTTGCTCCAGACGCGCCCGTGACGGCCCGACCGGTCGCCGGTGTAGAGGTTCTCCGCCACCGTGAGCTGCGGGAACAGGTTGTGGCGGAACTCCTGGTAGATGACCTGGATGCCGGCGTCCATCGCGTCCTGCGGCCTGTGGAGAGTCACGGGCGCGCCGTCGATCTCGACCGTCCCCTCCTCGGCCCGGTAGACGCCCGAGATGACCCGGGTGAGGGTCGACTTGCCGGCGCCGTTCTCCCCCAGCAGGGCGACCACCTCGCCGCCGCTGACGTCGAGGTCGATCCCTCTCAGGACCTCGTTCTCGCCGAAGCGCTTGTGAATGCCACGTAGCTTGAGCTGCATCGCTCGTCTCCTAGTACACGACGCCGCACGTCAGGATGACGTTGGCGTAGGGGGTGAACTCACCCGATCGGACGGCGGCGCGTGCGTCGCCGCTGCGCCTCTTGAAGTCCACGTGGGGGACGAGCGTCAGCTCGACACCGGCGTCGTCCAGACGCCGACGCAGCGCGGCGAGCATCTCGGGGCTGTGCTTCTCGATCTCTGCCGGCGCGACGGCGCCCTCGACAGTGATCTCGGCCAGCACCTGGTCCAGGACCTGCAGGAAGCTTGGAACGCCCTGTGCCAGAGCGAGATCCACCCGCTCCACCCGCGGTGGGATGGGGAGACCGGCATCCGTGACGACCAGCTGGTCGGTGTGCCCGAGCTCGGAGAAGACTCTCGACAGCTGGGAATTCAGCGTTCCGGAGTTCTTGCGCACGGCGGTGCTCCTGTCAGTTTCGGGTAGTGGCGGTGATGAGGGCGTCGACGGCGGCGGCGGTCGGCAGGCAGGTGCTCGCGCCCGCGACCGTGACGGCAAGGGCGCCGGCATGGATGCCGCGGACCACCGCGTGCTCCCAGGGGTGGCCGGCGGCCAGGGCCGCGCCGAGGTTGCCGGCGAAGGCGTCGCCGGCCGCGGTGGTGTCGACGACCTTGACGGTCGGGGCGCCGCGGTGCTCGGACCCGTCCGCGGTCACCTCCACGACGCCCTTCTCCGCCAACGTGACGAGGGCCGTGCGGGCGCCCCGGTCGACGAACCACTGCCCCGCAGCGGTGGCGGAGCGGACGTCGGTAACCGGCAGGCCGGTCAGGACGGCCGCCTCGGACTCGTTGGGGGTGACCACGTCGACGACGGACCAGATCCGGTGGGGGAGCGGCATAGCCGGGGCCGGGTCCAGGACGACCGTCATGCCGAGCTCGCGACCGGTCTCCGCCGCACGCAGCGCGGTGTCCTGCGGGATCTCCAGCTGCAGCAGGAGGACATCGCCCGGACGGCCGACTGCTCGCAGGCGCTCTTCCGCGAGGTCCGGGGTCAGCGCCGCGTTCGCCAGGGGCACGATGACGATGTCGTTCTGGCCGCTCGCGGAGTCCACCCGGATGTGGGCCACTCCCGTCGGCCCCGGCACGGTGGTGATGCCCGCCGTGCCCACGCCGCCGTCGTGCAGGCCGCTGAGCACCATGTCGCGGAACAGGTCGTCGCCAACGCACCCGATGATCGTCGAGGTGGCGCCGGCGCGGGCGGCGGCCAGCGCCTGGTTCGCCCCCTTGCCGCCGAGCACGAGCGTGAACGTGTCGCCGAGGACGGTCTCGCCGGGGACGGGCAGGGGTCGGCTGTAGGCCGTGACGTCGGCGGTGATGCTGCCCACGACGACGACCTGGGAGGGGGAGTGGGTCACGATGGCTCCTGCTGGGGTGGATGTGGTGCGGAACGGGCCGCCCGGTGCGGCCGGCCCGGCGTCAGCGCGACGACGGACGGGGTGACGGCTTGCGGGCAGGCCGTCGGCGTGATGGTGAGCTGGTCGACCCCCGGATGATGAGCTCGACCGGAAGGACCAGGTGCTGCTGCTCACGGTCGGGAGCAGCCAGCCGGGCCCGCAGCATCTCGGCGGCACTCGCGCCCAGGGCGAACGTGGCCCGGTTGACGACGGTCGGCGGGGGGTTCAGCAGCTCGCTCAGGTCGAGGTCGTCGAACCCGACGAGGGACATCTGCGCCGGGATCGAGACGCCCCGCTCGCTGAGCAGGCGCATCGCGCCGATCGTCATGAGGTTGTTGGCGGTGAAGACGGCCGTGGGCGCCGTGCTGCTGTCGTCCAGCAGGCTCGCCATCGCGGCGTAGCCGCCCTCCGCGCGGAAGTCCGACAGGCGCACGTGCTCGGGGCGGACAGGCCGTCCCGCGTCGGCGAGCGCCTGCAGGAAGGCCTCGTGGCGCTCGCGTCCCGGAGTGCTCGTCAGCGGACCGCTGATGACGGCGATCTCCCTGTGCCCCAACGACATCAGGTGCTCGGCAGCAAGACGGGCGCCCTGTCGGTTGTCGACGAGGACGAAGTCGACGTCGGTTCCTGTCGTGAGGACGCGGTCCACCAGCACCACGGGAACCCCCGAGAGCGCGGGCTCGTCGAGCACGGGGTCGGTCTCCACCGGCGGAATGAGGATCAGGCCGTCGGTGCGCGAGGCGAGGTCCGCCACGAGGGCGAGCTCGCGCGCGGGGTCCTCGTTGCTGTTGGCCAGCAGCACACGGATGTCGTCCCCGGCGAGCGCCGACTCGATGCCGTTGACGAGCGAGGCGAACAGCGGGTTGGTGATGTCCGGGACGATCACCCCGACACACCCGTGCCGGCCGGAGCGCAGGCCACGAGCGGACTGGTTGGGGCGGTAGCGCAGCTCCGCGATCGCCGCGGCGATGCGATCGGCGCCGCCGACCGTGCCGCCGGACATGTGCCGCGACACGGACGCGGCAGATACGCCCGCCCGTTTGGCGACATCGCTGATGGTGACCACCGGAAACCTGTCTCGTCGTTGAGAAATCGATTACAGAAATCGATTTCACGACTATCAGGCAGGTGTGGTGCGCCTGTCAAGGGTTTGTGGTGACTGATTCCCGGACCGGCACGGTGCCGCCGTCAGCCGCTCCTGGGGTCCACGACGCAGACGCCGATGCCGGCGCCGGCCCGCCCTGCGCTGAGCGAGCCGGCTCTTGCCCAGGCCCACCGGCATCCGGCGTGGCCGGCGTGGCCGGCCCGGCCTCACCTGATGGGTCGTTGGGGTCAGCGGTCGGCGAGCCGCTCGGAGAGCCGATCGAGTCCCGCGCGGACCATCCGCCCGTAACCGTCGTCCGGCAGCGCGCTCGTCGCGGCCAGACCACGGCGCACGTGCTCGCGGGCCGGCTCTCGCTGGCCGAGCTTGCGGTAGCACTCGCCCAGGTTGAGGTGCAGGGAGGGATACAGGGCTGCCACCGAGGCGGTCATCCCGGCCTCGGCGGCCCGGCCGTCGGAGATCAGGTCAGCAGCCGCGAGCGCGCGCAGGTCCCAGGTCAGCTCATCGGCTGGGTCGTCCTGCACGTCGGCCATGGCGTGCGCGACCGCGCACCGGTGCAGCGGATCCCCGTCCTCACCGCCGATGTCCTCCCAGAGCGCCTCGAGGACGCGGCGCGCGGCGTCGCGCTCGCCAGCCTGGCTCAGGGCCATCCCTCGTCCAACCTCGGCCATGGTCGTGTCGGGCACGGTCAGCTCCTTCGCTCAGTCGTTGCGCGGTCGAGTGCGTCAGCAGCCTTTGTAGCCAGGCCGGCTCGAGGTCCAGCGGCACGTGTCCATGGCCGTGCCGGCGCTGTTGCGCAGGTAGGCCGTGTCGCCCGTGTTGTTCCAGACGTGCCACCCCAGACCCCAGTAGCGGGTGGTGCTCGTGTTGGTGCCCTTGCCGGTGCGCAGCACCACGCTCTTGCCGGCACCCAGGGTGAAAACGCCGAACGTGTAGACGTGGTTCGCGGCGTCCCGCACGGTCCACCCCTTCAGCGAGCGCGCTGTCGTGCCGCCGTTCCTGACGACGACGTACTCGCCGTTGACGCTGGCGTTCCTGGACGTGTCCGATCCGGGCGCGTCGTACTGGATCTTGCCGAGCTGGACGGCGCCGGCGGCATCGGCCGGGAGGGCTGTGACGGCGACGGCGACGGCGCAGCCGACGGCGGCGAGAACGGGACGGGCAAGCATGGGGCTCCTCGTGGCCAGCGCTCAGCGGCGGTGGCCAGAGCAGGAAGGCAGATCCTAGGCAAGGGCCTCGAGCCTGCGGGACCCGCCCCCGGTGCAGCCGGGTACAGACGCTAGATCTTCACGTCGCTGCCCATGGTGACGGTGCGGTCGGCGGGCAGGGCAAAGTAGGCGGCCGGGTCGGCGGCGTTGTGCGCCAGGCCGAGGAACAGCGCCTTGCGCCAGCGCGCCAGGCCCGGCGCGGAGGACCGGCGCAGCGATCCACGCGACAGGAAGTACGACGCGTCCTCGACGTCGGGGCCCTTCGGGCCGAAGACCCCTGTGGCGCACGCCTGCTGAAGTGCGGCCGGGATGTCGGGCTCGTCGGAGAATCCGTAGCGCACCGACAGGTGCTGGATGCCGTCGTCGTCGTAGCCGAGGTCATCGAGGGTGAACGCCTCGGCGGCCGGCACGTGCGGGACGTTCGCGGTGCTGGCCGACACGATGATCACGTGGTCGTGCAGGACGTGGTTGTGCTCGACGTTGGCCCGCAGGGCCAGCGGGGTGGTGTCCTTGCCCGGGTGGGGGAACACGGCTGTGCCGGGCACCCGCCGCACCCCGCGCTCCCGGACGTCTTCGACGAAGGCCTGCAGGGAGCCCTCCTTGTGCCGCCGGTTGGCGGACACGATGGCCCGTCCGCGCCGCCACGTGGCCATGACCGTGAAGACGCCCAACGCGACGAGCAGGGGCAGCCACCCACCGTGGACGACCTTGGACAGGTTGGCCGCGAGGAAGGTGGCCTCGACGCCGCCGAAGCCCACGGCCGCGAGGGCCACCTTCCACCACTGCCAGTGCCACAGCACGCGCCCCACGAGCAGCAGCAGCAAGGTGTCCACCAGGAGCGCACCGGTCACCGACACGCCGTACGCCGTCGCCAGGCGGGCGGACGAGCGGAACGTCAGCGTGACCGCCAGCACCCCGACGAACAGGACCGCGTTGACGCCGGGCAGGTAGATCTGGCCGCCGGCGTGCTCGGAGGTCTGCCGGACGGTGACCGGCGGCAGCAGCCCCAGCTGCATCGCCTGCCGGGACAGCGAGAACGCACCCGAGATGACGGCCTGGCTGGCGATGACGGTCGCCGCGGTGGCCAGCACCACCATCGGCAGCCGGGCCCAGCTCGGCAGCAGCAGGAAGAACGGGTTTGCCGCGCTGCCGGGGGAGTGCAGGATCAGTGCCGCCTGCCCCAGGTAGTTGAGCGTGAGCGCGGGAAGGACGACGTACAGCCACCCTCGGCGGATCGGCGGCCTGCCGAAGTGACCCATGTCGGCATACAGCGCCTCGGCGCCGGTGATCACGAGCACGATGGCGCCCATCGCCACGAACGTCGTCCCGGGGTGGGCGACGATGAACATCAACCCGTAGGTCGGGGACAGCCCCTTGATCACCTCCGGGTGCCGGACCACCTGGCTCAGTCCCGCGGCGGCCATCGCGGCGAACCACAGGACGGTGACCGGGCCGAAGAGGCGGCCGACCTTGCCGGTGCCGAAGCGCTGCGCCGCGAAGAGGCAGCACAGGATGACCGCGGCTACAGGCACGACGACGTGCGCCAGCCCGGGCGCGGCGACCTGCAGGCCCTCGACCGCGGAGAGCACGCTGATCGCCGGGGTGATCAGCGAGTCGCCGTAGAACAGCGAGACGCCGACGATGCCGAGCCCGAGGATGAGACCGGTGCGCTGCGACCGGCCCGAGTACAGCCGCTGGGCGAGCGCGGCGAGGGCCATGACACCGCCCTCGCCGTCGTTGTCGGCCCGCATCAGCACGCTCACGTACTTCACCGTCACGATGAGGGTGACCGACCAGAACATCAGCGAGATGACCCCGTAGACATCCACCACCGTCGGTCGCACGGCCCCGTTGTCGATCGAGAACACGGTCTGCAACGCGTACAGCGGGCTGGTGCCGATGTCACCGAACACCACGCCGAGGGCCGCGAGCACCAGGCCGGCACCGGCGGCGCTGCCGACCGGGTGGTGCGGTTCCGCGGTCTGCGCGGGCGGCGCCGGTGAGCCCGGTGAGGCGGTGGAACTACTCATGAGCTGCCTTTCTCGGGGACTCGGGCGGCGGCAGGTTACCGCGGGAGTGCGCGTTGACCGGCCCGGGGCCGGCGCCCGTGCGGCAGCACCATGCCCGCTTGGACCCATTGTCAACCCGCGGGGACGCGGGTGCCGTCAGGCGTCCTCCTCGTCCCAGATCCGGACCTTGCGGGCGCGGACCGGCACCGGGGTGCGCCCGGCGGCGAGGTCGTCCTCGAGCCGGTCCTCGCGCCACTCGCGGCGCGCGCCGACGAAGACCAGCACGATCCCGGCGGGTGCGGCCAGCCACCACTGCACGGCGTAGGCCAGGTGGGGGCCGAGGTCGGTGTCCGGCGGGTCCAGCCGGGTCGGCCGCACGATGGTCTGGCCGGGGGAGCCCACCTCGCGGTCGAGGATGAGGTAGGTGCCGTACAGGTCGGCGCCGGTTGCCCTTCGCGCCTCGGGCAGGTTGATCGAGGCCAGCTGCCCGGGCGGCATCTGCCGGCCGAGGCTGGGCTCGCCGACCCGCAGCCAGCCGGTGACGGTGATCCGTCCCTTCGGGCGTGGCGGGCACCTGCGGGGCGCTCGGCGGCCTGGTCGGCGTTCAGCGACCCAGCCGCGGTCCACCAGCAGCGAGGCGCCGCCGGGCAGGTCCAGCGGCACGACCACCTCGTAGCCGTAGACCCCGGCGTTGGGCCGGTTGCGCACCAGCTGCAGGTTGCCGTCGGCGTACGTGCCGGTGGCGGTGACCTTGGTCCACTCCTCGCTGGCGCGGCAGCGTCTCCCCGGTGGTGGGCAGCGCGGACTGCAGGGGCACCGGCCTGGCGTAGTAGTGGCTGTTGATCCGGTCGGCGCGGGCCACCTTCGCGTCGTGGCGGTGCCACTGCCACCGGCCGAGGAACACGCAGGCCACCGCGAACGCGATCGCGACGGCGAGAGCCGTCAGCCACCGGCGCGAAAACATCACCTGCATCACCCGAGAACGGTACCCGGCCTAGGCTGGGGGTCATGAGGAGCCTGCCGATCACCCCGCTGCGCGGCCCGAGCATGCCCGACAGGTTCGGGCGCGTGGCCCGCGACCTGCGGGTGTCGGTGACCGACCGCTGCAACCTGCGCTGCACCTACTGCATGCCGGCCGAGGGGCTTCCGTGGATGGCCAAGCCCGAGATGCTCACCGACGAGGAGCTGCTGCGCGTCGTCGGGGTGTTCGTCGGCCTCGGCGTCCGCCAGGTCCGCCTCACCGGGGGTGAGCCGCTGCTGCGCCGCAGCCTCGCCCGCGGTGGTCCGCGGCATCGCCGGCATGTCGCCCCGCCCCCAGATCGCCATGACCACCAACGGCATCGGGCTGGACCGGCTCGCCGGACCCCTGGCCGAGGCCGGTCTCGACCGGGTCAACGTGAGCCTGGACACGGTCGACCCCGGCGACTTCCTGTCCCTGACCCGGCGCGACCGGTTCGGCGACGTCGGAACGCGGGCTCAAGGCCGCGGCGTCGGCCGGGCTCACCCCGGTCAAGATCAACGCCGTGGCGATGCGGGGCATCAACGACCGCTCCGTCGCGGACGTGCTGCAGTGGTGCCTGGACCGCGGCTACGACCTGCGCTTCATCGAGCAGATGCCGCTGGACGCCCAGCACGCCTGGGAGCGCGAGCAGATGGTCACGGCCGACGAGGTGCGGGCACGGCTGTCCGAGCGGTTCACCCTCACGCCGATGCCCGACGACAGCCGCGGGAGCGCGCCCGCCGAGCTGTTCCTCGTCGACGGCGGGCCGGCCACGGTCGGCATCATCGCCAGCGTGTCCGCGCCGTTCTGCGCCGCCTGCGACCGGGTGCGGCTCACCGCCGACGGCCAGGTGCGCAACTGCCTCTTCGCCCGCGGCGAGGTCGACCTGCGCGGTCCGCTGCGCGAGGGCGCCTCCGACGAGGACCTGGCCGCCCTGATCCAGGGCGAGATGTGGCGCAAGGCCCGCGGCCACGGCATCGGCGACCCCGACTTCCACCAGCCCGACCGCCCGATGTCCGCCATCGGCGGCTGAGGCGCCCAGCCGCCCGGTGCGGGCTCAGCCGGCGGCGCGACCGTCCCGAGGGCCGAAGGCCTCCAGCGCCTCCACGTCGGAGCCGCGCGAGCGCAGGTAGTAGTCGACCCACTCCGCGCACCCCCCGAACGACGACGTGGCGCAGATGTCCCGCGACGCGGCGTCCACGTCGTACGCCGTGTGCCGCAGGGTCACCGCCCCGTCGCGCAGCAGCGCCCAGTGGGCTCCCGCGCCGCCGTACGGCATGCCCACGCTGCCGGGGTTGACGACGACCCGCCGGTCGACCAGGCGCAGGAACGGCATGTGGGTGTGCCCGCACACGATGGTCCGGACGTCCTCGCTCACGGCGGCGAACGCCTCCTGCCACCGCTGCATGCGGGTGTCGACCAGGAGCACCTCCTCGTCGTCGCGGGGGGAGCCGTGGCAGAACAGCACCCGCCCGAAGCCGCGGACCGGCAGGGTCACCGGGTGCGGCAGCCCCTCCAGCAGCGCGACGTGCGCCAGGGCCGAGCTGGGTGGCCGCCCAGGTCGAGACGGGGTCGTCGAGGTCCAGGGCGACCGCCGCGGGCGAGCGCGACCAGCTCCCGGTCGGCGTTGCCGCGCACCATCACGGCACGCTCGCCGAGGCCGAGCATCCGGTCCAGCACCTGCCGGGGCTGCGGGCCGGCGGCGTGGTCACCGGTGAGGACGATGAGGTCGGCAGCCCGCACCTCCGGCTCCGCCAGCACCGCGTCCAGCGCCGGCAGCACGCCGTGCACGTCCGAGAGCACCGCGACTGAGGTCAGCATGGCGGCAGCCTGACACCGCAGCGCCGGTCCGCGCAGCACTTCGCCGGCGCGCCTGGCCGAAAGCGCCGCAGCCTGCTCAGCCGCGCTCGTCCAGCTCGTGGACCGGCACGGTGTCGCGCAGGAAGCCGCGCATCGACAGGAACGCGCCCAGGCTCTCGCGGTGCGCCTCGCATGCCAACCACGTCTTGCGCCGGTCCGGGGTGTGCAGCCTGGGGTTGTTCCACCGGAGCCCGTACGCCGCGTCCGCGCGGCAGCCCTTCGCGCTGCAGGTCAGCCGCGGTGAGGACGGCGCGTCGCCGCCGAGGAGGTCGCCGAGGCTCACGGCTGCCGCGGGCCGGTGCCGTTGCCTGAGGGGCCTCGCTGGCCGCTCCCGTGGCCGGAGGGTCCGTAGGGGTCGCCCGGGCGCTGGGGCCCCGCGCCGTCGGAGCGCGGCGGCGCGACGTAGCCCTCGATCGACCGGCGGGACGGCGGCGGCAGGGGGCCGAGCGCGCTGCTGAAGCGGGAGCGCGACACGTTGGCCATCACCACGGCCACGTAGGGCAGCAGCACCGCACCGATCACCATCACCCAGCCGGCGACCGTCCAGTGCAGGACGGCGAGGAACAGCACGGCAAGGAGGAAGCAGACGGTGCGCGTCCCCATCGACAGCAGGTAGCGGCGCATCCGGTAGCTCTGGTCGTCCTGCAGCGACTGGGGGGCGCTCGTCACGGAGTACACCGGCTGCTCGGGGGCGTGCTGGCGCTTTCTCACTCCTCCACAGTAAGCCGGTTCGGATGCGACATACCCATCGGTAGTCGGCTAGCGTCCCGGGTGCCCGCACTTGGCCTGTGAACCACCGGAGGAACTCGATGGCTGACCCCCGCAACGTGCTCGTGACCGGCGGCAACCGGGGCATCGGCCTGGCCATCGCCCGGGCCTTCGCCGAGGCCGGCGACCGCGTCGTCATCACCCACCGCTCGGGCGAGCCGCCGGAGGGCCTGCAGGGCGTCCGGTGCGAGGTCACCGACTCCGCGTCGGTCGACGCCGCGTTCACCGAGGCCGAGGAGAAGCTCGGCGGCCCCGTCGAGGTCCTGGTCGCCAACGCCGGCATCACCCGCGACACCCTGCTGATGCGGATGACCGACGAGGAGTTCGACACCGTCATCGACACCAACCTGGCCGGCGCCTTTCGGTGCGCACGGCGCGCCAGCAAGGGCATGATCCGGCTGCGCAAGGGCCGGATCGTGTTCATCTCCAGTGTGGTCGGTCTCTACGGCGGACCGGGGCAGACCAACTACTCCGCCAGCAAGGCCGGTCTCGTGGGCCTGGCGCGCTCCATCTCCCGGGAGCTGGGCGGGCGCGGCATCACCGCCAACGTCATCGCTCCCGGGTTCATCGAGACCGAGATGACCGCCGAGCTGCCCGAGGACCGGAAGAAGACCTACCTCAGCGCCGTGCCGGCGGGCCGCTTCGCGTCGCCGCAGGAGGTCGCCGCGGCGGTGCGGTTCATCGCCTCACCCGAGGCGTCGTACATCACCGGCGCCGTGATCCCGGTCGACGGCGGCCTGGGCATGGGTCACTGAGAACCGAGAGGAAGACAACAGACATGGCACTGCTCGACGGCAAGAAGCTCCTCGTCACCGGGGTCCTGATGGACTCCTCGATCGCCTTCCACGTGGCCAAGCTTGCACAGGATCAGGGCGCGGAGATCGTCCTGACCTCGTTCGGCCGGACGATGAAGATCACCCAGACCATCGCCAAGCGGCTGCCGACCACGCCTCCCGTGGTCGAGCTGGACGTCACCAACCAGGAGCACCTGGACACCCTCGCCGAGCGGCTCGGCGAGCACGTGGACCACCTCGACGGGGTGCTGCACTCGATCGGCTTCGCCCCACAAGGTGCGTTCAGCTTCCTCGATGGCACCTGGGAGGACGTCGCCACGGCGATGCACGCGTCGGCGTACTCGCTCAAGGCGCTCGCGGTGGCCAGCCTGCCCCTGATGTCCGGCGGCGGCAGCGTCGTCGGGCTCACCTTCGACGCCAAGTTCGCCTGGCCGGTCTATGACTGGATGGGCGTGGCCAAGGCGGCGTTCGAGTCGACCAACCGCTACCTCGCCCGCGACCTCGGCCCCAAGGGCATCCGCTGCAACCTGGTCTCGGCCGGCCCGATCCGCACCACTGCGGCCAAGTCGATCCCCGGCTTCGCCCAGTTCGAGCAGATCTGGTCCGACCGGGCCCCGCTGGGCTGGGACATCAACGACCCGGTGCCCGCGGCCAAGGCGTGCACGGCCCTGCTCAGTGACTGGTTCCCGGCGACGACCGGCGAGATCGTGCACGTCGACGGCGGCGTGCACGCGATGGGGCAGTAAGTCCGCCGACAGGTCCTGACGACCCCCGCGTCGGCACCCGCCCACTGTCCGTGGGCACGGGGCCGGCAGCCGCGGCACGGGGCAGCAGGATCGTCCACCGGGTGCCTCGGCCCGGGCTACTCTGCGCCGTGAGGCTGCCGCGGTGGGCGTCCAGGACGTCGCTGACCAGAGCCAGACCCAGACCGAACCGACGCGGGTCGTCGTGCCCTCGGGCGAACGGCCGGACCAGGTTCGGCAGGGCTGCGGTGTCGAAGCCCTCGCCGTCGTCCACCACATCCACCCTGACCTGCCCCTCTGACGCCTGGGTCTCGATGGCCACGGTGCCGCCCGCCGGTGTGTGCGCGATGGCGTTGTCCACCAGCGCTCCGACCGCCCGCTGCAGGGCGGGTTGGCTTCCCCAGGCGTGGAGTCCGCCGGGGGTCGGCCGCACGTGCGCGGTCAGCGTCACGTCGGCCTGCTCGGCCCGGACCTGGTCGAGCGACACGGTGTCGCGCACCACGGCCTCCATGTCGACCAGGTCCGCTGGGCGGCTCCCGGTGCGGAGCTGGGCGGACAGCAGCAGGTCGTTGAGGAGCTCGGCCATGCCCTTCGCGTCGCGCAGCAGGGCTCCCACGTCCTCAACGAGCCGCACCCTGGGAGCCCAGGGCAGCTCCTCCTGGACCATCTCGGCGCGCAGGACGACCCGGGACAGGGGCGTGCGGAGCTCGTGGCTGGCGTCGGCCACGAACCGGCGTTGCCGGTTCAGCGCCTCCGCAAGCGGGTTCGTGGCCCGGCCGGCGAGGAGGTGGCCGACGAGGACCGCGACGACGAGCCCGATCAGCGACGCGAGGGCCAGCCCCCAGCCCAGTCGTGTTTGCTCGTTGCGGCGGAGGCTCAGGTCCGTCACGGCTGCGACCACCCAGCGACGACGGACCTGGGTCCGGACCAGGAAGTCCCGGCTCCCCACGTGGATCTCCTGGACGTGGGCACCGTGACGGGGGGCGAGCGCCAGCAGGACCTGCGAGGACAGGCCCACCGGGAGGCCCGGCGACCGGTGGACCCTGCCGTGGGGGGACCGTGCAACAAGCCATACCCCGGACGGGGCCTCCTGCACGCTGTCCGCGTTGGCCGCGACCGCGGCCAGGGTCTGTCGGGTCTCGCCGTCACTGGCCCGTGCGACGCTGAGGTAGGTCACGGCGCTGGCGAGGAGCACACCCGTGAGAATCGCGGCGCCGATCAGGACGGCGATCTGCCGACGGGCCCTCACCACCGCGTGGATGTCGCCGGGGCCCGCGCTCCCGGGGTCCCGGCCGGAGCTCACCGGATCTCCCCGGCCCGGTAGCCCACCGCCCGCACCGTCCGCACGATGTCCCGCCCCAGCTTGCGGCGCAGGTAGTGCACGTAGGTATCTACGGCGCCGAGGCTGTCGGCGTGGGCAAAGGCTCGGTCGCGCAGCTCCTCGCGGGTGAAGGCCCGTGTGGGCCGTCGTGCCAACACGGTCAGCACGTCCCGCTCGGTGCGGGAGAGCTCGACCGTGCTGCCGTCGGACCGGATCGCAGAGCAGCCCTCGACGTCCAGCCACCCCTGGCCGAGGCGCACGAGGGAGGCGGTGTCGGCGTGGCGGCGCCGCAGGGCACGCAGGCGGGCCAGCAGCTCCTTGAGCTCGACCGGCTTGACCATGTAGTCCTCCGCGCCCGTGTCCAGGCCCGCGACCCGGTCGTCCACCGTCCCGTACGCCGACAGGATGAGCACGGGTGTGGTGTTGCCGATGCGGCGCAGTCTCGCCACGAGGTCGAGACCGTCCCCGTCGGGGAGTCCGCGGTCGAGGACGAGCACGTCGAAGGCCTGGGACAGCGCGGCACTCAGGCCGTGGTGCCCGTCCCGGGCGGACCTCACCCGGTAGCCCTCCCGGCTCAAGCGGCGCGCCAGGAGCTCGGCCAGGACGTCGTCGTCCTCGACCAGCAGGACCGACGGAGGCGCCTTCTGGCCTGTTGAGGGGTCGGGACCGTGTGTCACCGTTCTTCCTTCAGCCTGGTCAGGCACTCCCAGCGTCGCGCACGTCGCTGGGAGCGCGCTGACCGCGGTGCCTGGTTGTCGGGCACCGGTCCACGGACCGGTTCAGCCCATCTGGTGCACCACGGTGGCGCCGGCGGAGGCGACGTGGGCGACACAGGCCGAGGGGTTGGGCCGTGCCGTTCCCTCCCATCGGGCAGCGGTCGGGTGCCCGGAGGCCGGGCTCCGGGCCAGTGGGTGCGTGGCTGGACCTCCGAACCCTTCATGCGGAAGGAGCACGTCGCCGGCGCCGAGGCGTCACCCATCGTCTGCTCGATGGGGATGTCGTCGTTCTCGACGACAGGACCGAGCGAAGGGCGTTGCCGCCCGTCGCGGGATCGGGACCGGGACCGGGAGCCACCGTTCTTCATCTCCGGTCCCTGTGGGCCTGTGCGAGACCGGTCTGTCGCGCCATCAACACGGCTGGCGGAGAACTGTTGCACGGCTTGCGGTGACGTAGATCAGTGAGGACGTGGTGTTGTTGGCCCTGGTCTTCTCGGTCAGCTCGTGCAGCGGGTCCACGGTGGCCGACACGCAGAACTTCCCGGGAAGGTGCAGACCTGCCAGCTCGATGAACTGCCCCTCTATGTACCAGTCGTAGACGTCCACCCAGCCCTGAGACAGGCCTTGACCCACGCGCAATGACAGGGGCGCGTCCGAGCCGCAGTCGTCCTCGTAGTGGAAGGCGGTCTGTCCCTCGAGGTTGCCGTCGTCCCTCAGGCAGAACCCCTCCTTGTGATCCACGCGCCACGTCGTCGACCCCACCGCTCGCAGGCGGTAACGCTCGAAGTTCAGGAGGTGGAAGTGGTCGTGACCGTCCAGGGCCGAGTAGCGCATGCGGGCTCTCGTCCTCACGCGGCGCCACTTTCCCGCGCCGAGGGAGATGTTCTGGGTCACCTTGAGGTACGGCGTCCTGGTGCTGGAACGGACGCCCGTGACATCAAAGGGACCACCGCCCACGTTCTCCATGTCCGCAGAGAACCTGAGTACCTTGCGCTTCCCTTCATAGGCCACGTGGAAGGCCTCCAGAGGCAGCATGGTCAGGTCCGGCAGCCGTGTTCCCGTGGCTGTCGAAGCGGATGGGGTCGCGCGGGCCTGCGCCCTAGCCGTGGCTGATGACGACGTAGTCGAGGAGAGCTCATGGCGGCCGGCAGGCGATCCGGCCCCGGACAGCGCGCCTGTCACCAGTGCGGCAGCCGCGGTCAGGGTCAACGGAACCCGGCGGAGAAGATGGGTTGACGTCATGGTCCGTCCTCGGTTCGGGCGGCTATGGGTCCCCAGAGGTCGTTGCCGCCGATGCAGGTCGGCTTGCCGTCTCGATAGCGCACAGTCACGCTGTCGCGAGGAGGTAGTCCGTGACACCGCTCAACGTGAGGCCTGCTTGTTCCTCGCCGACCACGAGCTCCCCTCCGGCAGTGAGGATGTGCACGGGGAAGGGTGCGTCGTCCATCCTGTGGGCGACATACGCCGACGCGACCGCTCCGGTGCCACAAGAGAGCGTCTCGTCCTCGACGCCGACCTCATAAGTCCGGACTCGGATCCGATCCGGACGTAGGCGTTGTACGTAGTCGACGTGGATGCCCTCGGGGTGGCCGAGCTCATCGCACAGCGCCTTGTCGTACCGGAGTAGGGCGCCTGAGGTGCGTACATCCAGCGAGTCAAGGTTGTCCACGAAGAGCACGAGGTGAGGCAGCCCGGTGAACACGAAGGCCGACGAGCGGTCCAGGCGACGGAACTCACGGGCAGGCCCCAGACCTACCCGGACGTTTCCCGCTGACACCGTCACAGCCTTCCAGCCGTCCTCGGTGAGGATCCTGTCCCGCGCTGCGATGTACTTTCGGTCGTACGCGTAATGGGTCGAACACCTGAGCCCGTTGCCACACATGGTGGAGTGCGTGCCGTCACGCTCGAAATAGATCATGCTGAGCGTGCCGGAGCGCCGGCGCAGAAAGCAGATGCCGTCCACGCGCACCGAGCGGAAGCTGGAACAGATGGCTCGGGCAAGCTCACCGGTGACGTGGCGTGCGCCCAGACCGGTCAGTCCCTCGTCGAGCACGGCGATGACATTCCCGTTGCCGTGCATGATGGAGAGCCTCACCCGGCTCAGGGCGAGCGAACCCACCCACTGTCGGCGCATCTCGGCGTACTCCTGGACGAGAGTGTGCGCGTTCACCGTCAACGACGGGGGAAGCGTAGGCGACAGGGTCATGACTCTTTTCCTTCGTTGGGGATTGCTGTTCCGCACATCGACATCACACAGGACGTGCCGGTATTCCTCGCCAGGCACTTCCGGAGGGGAGCGTTTCGCCCTTCATGACCAGCGAGAGGGAGTCGAGAGAGGCGCCGGGGCCGACCTCGGCTTCAGGAAGGACTACTGCGAAGGTCCCGACCGAGGCGTCTGCTCCGACCCGCACGTGTGACATCTTCATCACCCGATCCTCGAAAAGGTGCGTCTGTGTGGACGTCCCTTCCCCGACGGCCGCGTCGTCACCCACATGGACAAGGTCGAACTCCGTCCCGCCTGAGGTCGCCAACCAGACCCGCCTCCCGACCTCTACGCCAAACAGGCGTAGCACCGGCGCCGCCCAGGGTGTCCCGGCCAGGAAGTTGGCGAACGTCGGTTCGGCAATGGTTTCGAACAGGCCGGTGACGAGCTCGGTGCGACGTACCCACATGCTCCAGTAGGGCTCGGTGCGGGGATGGTACCGGCCGATCACGCACCACTTGATCGCGGCGACGATGGACGTGCACAGAAGCGCCAGCGCGAGCTCCATGGCAGGGAGGATGCCGAGCAGCGGCTCCCAGGCCATCCGGCCCATCAGCTCGACAGTGGCGTACGTGCCAACCAGGAGAGCCGTGCCAAGGATGATCTCTGGGAGGGTGACGCGGAAGACCTCGATGGCGAGTCGCCGCACGACCATCCCACGCGTTGGTGTGTACACCAGCCGATCAGGGAAGACCTCGCTGGTCTGGCGGCGCGGTAGAAAGATTGCCGGGGACCCAAGCCAGGTCGTCTCGGGCTCCAGAGGCCTGGAGGGTGCGAGGGATTGGACCCCGAGCAGGGTGTTGTCACCCAAGCGGGATCCACCTGGGACCACCGCCATGTTGCCCACAAAGCTCCGTCTACCCAGATGGGCGTTCTGCAGGCCGATATAGCCGCCGTGGTGCACGGTGGGGGCCATGGTCACCCCGCCGGCCAGGAAGCACTGGTCGCCTATGGTCACCATGTCCGGGTCCACGTAAATCGGGGTGGCAACCTCGCACCAGCGACCCATGCGCATGCCTAAGGCGCGCAAAAAGGGCAGTACATACAACGTGCAGTACAACGTCCGGTTGACACCGAAGCTCAGGGCCATGATGTGGCTGCTGAGCCAGTCCCGGACGCCGTACGCGCTGTGCCACGGGTAAATACCGGGACTCATCCTCCTGAGCACCGTTCGCTTGATGACAATCAGGCACAGGCAGCAAACCACGACGAACAGCGGGCCGGCGGCGCAGACGCTGACGAGCCCCCACAGAAGTCCGTGTTGGACCGTCACGTAGATGACCAAGGCCGTGCTCGGCGTCAGCATGACCACGGGCAGGACGATCAGGAGCGCAAGAGCAGCGAGATAGCCGCCGACGACCGGTAGCGCTATATGAGGCGCACCGGAGGCGTGGCTCTCGCGGCGCTCCTCGATCGCAGACACGAGAGGTGGCGCGGCGCCAACCCGCCTGGCCGGCGAGCCCGCCCAGTCCTCGCCAGCCGGAATTCGGCTGTCAGCATGGACGATCGACTGGTCACCGACCGTTGCGCGGTCACCGACCTCGGCCCCTGCGGTGACAACGGCGTTCGTGCCCAGGAACGCCCCGTCACCGATCCGCACGGACGCCAACCTCAGCCAACCCCCTTGGACGTAGTACGACTGAATACGCGCCCCTGCGTTCGCGCTGACGCCGTCACCAATCTGGATCAATGGCGGCAGTGACATCGTGCCCGACGCCAACTGGCAACCCTTGCCGACTTTCGCGCCGAGCAGCCTCAGGTAGACCGGGAGGAGCGGCGTGCCCGCGAGCAGCCCAACGGGGGAAAGGACCGCCACCCGGCTGTAGAACCAGAAGCGAAGGTAGGTTCGGCCCCAAAGGGGGTACCAGCCGGGCTGTATCCCTCTCAGGACGACTCGGCTGACGGCGACTGGGAAGACGGACATGTTCGCGAGCAGCCAGACAAACCAGAACACCGCGGCGACGGTTATCGACCATGGACCGCCTCCGCCCAGCGTGGCGAGGGCGTTTGTTCCGGGCGGTGCGGTCACGACGCTCACGCCCAGCTCGATCGCTATGGCGTACAGCAGCACCGTCACGGGGAGACTCCAGAAGAGCAACCATGCTGCGATCATCACCACCTGTACCGCGCCGCAGGCCAGGACTCGGCCATTCGTGTGGCGCAACGGTTCCGGCATAGGCGACGAGGATGTGATGTCGGAGAAGGCCGGCTCCGCGCTGGTCGAGACGAACTGGGCCAGACCACGGATCGTGGGGTTGGCATAGAGGTCGCCGATGGCCAGCTTCGCCATCTGGGGCTCGCCCCGGAGAGAGGAGACAAGCCGGGCTGCGCTGAGCGAGTGCCCCCCCAGGTCGCAAAAGAAGTCGTCATCCACGGATACCTCGGATGTACCCAGGATCCGGGCCCACTCCGCGACAAGGAGCGACTCCAAGGGTGTAGAGGGCGCTTCGTGCCGGCCGGCTCGTCTCCCAAGGGGCGGTGAGGTCGGTGAAGGCAGAGCCCTCCTGTCCACCTTGTCTGCCGCCAGCAAGGGGAACCGGTCCAGGACCTCAATGAACGTGGGAACCATGTACTGGGGAAGTCGGCGACGCAGCAAGCTGTGAAGCCGCTCGCGCAGGACGACATGGTCGTCGTCAGGCCCGGGCAGCCGCAGAGTGACGTAGCCCACGAGATCCTGCACGACGCCGTCCCGTTGAGGGGCGGTGACGACGGCGTTCTCTACCGCACGATCCTCGCGGATGACCTGCTCGATTTCCTCCAGCTCGATCCGGTAACCGCGGACCTTGACCTGTGTGTCGATCCTGCCGAGGTACTCAAGCTCTCCTGAGGGCGTGAACCTACCGAGGTCCCCGGTCCGGTATAGCCGCGGTACCGCGTCCCGGTCACGCTCGACCGGGTTGGTGATGAACCTCTCTGCTGTGAGGTCGGGCCGGTTGAGGTAGCCCACGGCGACGCCTGGTCCCCCGATGCAGATCTCACCCGTAGCGCCGTTGTCCACCTCCTCGAGATCGTCGAGGATGTAGAAGTGGTACGTGGGCAGCGGATGCCCCAGCGTTACCGGTCGGTCGGGGGTCAACTGAGCGCAGCTGGCCGAGATCGTCGTCTCGGTGGGTCCGTATGCATTGAGGATTCGGCGCCCGGGACGCCACCACTGCCGCACCAAGTCGGCGGGCATGGACTCACCGCTCACGAGGAGGCATCGCACTGAAGGGACATCGGTTTCGATCGTCGTCAACAGCGTCGGCACAGAGCACAGCACGGTGACGGTGTGCTCGGAGAGGAAGTGTGCCAACTCCTGACCAAAGCGACGTGAGCCCGAAGGGCCAGCGATGAGAGTGGCTCCGACGGACCAAGCGGGCCACATCTCCTCGATGTGGAAGTCGAAGCTCAACGCCATGCCTTGGTAGACACGGTCCTCGCCGGCCACCCCGTAGATCGGCGTCGCCACGCGAACGAAGTTCACAATGCTGCCATGCGAGACCGCCACGCCCTTGGGGCGACCGGTCGAACCCGATGTGTAGATCACGTAGCTCAAGGCCGCAGACGTGGAGATGTCAGTGTGCAGCCTGCTTTCGGGGGCCGACGCGAGTGACGTGGTCTCTCGGTCCAGCTTCAGCACCGGACATCTCAGTGCGGAAGTCCCGGCGTCGAACTCGCCCGTCGTGATGAAGCTGCTGAGCTCCGCGTCATCCGCGATGAAGCACAGGCGCTCCTGTGGGAAGGAAGGGTCCAGGGGAACGTACGCGGCACCCGCCTTGAGCACGGCGAGAACCGCGACGTACATGTCAGCAGATCGGTTGAGCAGGATCCCCACCGTGTCTCCCGTGCTGACGCCACGTCTGTTCAGCAACCAGGCAAGCTGGTTCGCCCGCCGGTCCAGCACGCCGTACGTGAGAGGGATTCCATCACTGAGGACGGCGACGCTGTCCGGGGCGCGATCGCAGGAGCGTTCGAAGTACTCATGCAGGTATGTGACCGTCGTCCACGAGTCCGGCGTGGTCGGGGACCGTTCGCCCTCAGGCGCACTCGCTTGAGCGCCCGCTGTCGGCAGTGCGGCTTGGTCGCGATGCTCGTCGACGCTCTGGGTCAGGCTGGATGGGCTGGTACTCATGTGGCCCACCTTGTGGCTCGGCGTCGTGCCGACGTGATCATTCGTCGACACCTGGACAGCACAGGGCTCACTCCTGGCCAGCGCTCGACCGGATGCTCCCGCTGGAGATGGCATCCTTCGCGGACCTCTCGAGCATCTGAAGTCCCTCGTCCAGCAGGTCGTCGGGGGTGGTGAGCGGGGCGAGCACCTTCAGCACCTGGCCGCGGTTGCCGGCGGTCTCAATGACCAGGCCCTCCTCGAAGCATCGCCGTGCGATCCGGGCCGCGAGCTCACCAGACCCCACGTCGATGCCCTGCATCATCCCCCGACCCTTGACGCGGGACACCGGAACCAACCCGCCGACGTCCTGCAGCCGTTCGGTGACCAGCTGCGCACGGCGGCTGATGTCCTCCTGCAGCTGCGTGTTCGTCCAGAACTTCTCCAGGGCCACGCGGGCGGTGATGAAGGCGTGGTTGTTGCCGCGGAACGTGCCGTTGTGCTCCCCCGGCGCCCAGGCGTCGCACCCGGGACGGATGAGCAGCACCGACATCGGGAGCCCGAAGCCGGAGAGCGACTTGGACAACACCACCAGGTCGGGCTCGAGCCCCGCCGGCTCGAAGCTGAAGAAGGGTCCCGTGCGGCCACACCCGGCCTGGACGTCGTCGACCACCAGCAGCGCACCGGACGTGGCGGCGATCATGGCCATCCGCTGCAGCCACGGCGTCGAGGCCACGTTGAGCCCACCCTCACCCTGCACCGTCTCCAGCAGGATCGCCGCGGGGGCGTCGACGCCGCTGGAGGGGTCGGTGAGCAGCTGCTCGAGCAGGGCGGCGCTGTCCAGACCTGGGGCGTAGCCGTCGTACGGCATCCGCGTGACTCCGGTCAGCGGGACCTCGGGCCCCATGCGGTGGTGGCTGTTCGCCGTGGCCGCGAGCGCCCCCAGCGACACGCCGTGGAAGGCGTTGGTGAAGGCGATGACGTTCGTCCGCCCGGTGACCTTGCGGGCCAGCTTGAGGGCCGCCTCGACGGCGTTGGCGCCGGTGGGTCCGGTGAACTGCACCTGGTAGGTGAGGTGCCGCGGAGCGAGCACGTGCTGCTCGAAGGCCTCGAGGAAGCGGCGCTTGGCCTCGGAGTACAGATCGAGGCTGGAGGTGATCCCGTCCCGGGACAGGTGTGCCACGAGCGCCGCCCGCATGTCGGGGTCGTTGTGCCCGTAGTTCATCGCCCCGGCTCCCGCAAGGAAGTCGATGTACTCGCGACCGCTGACGTCCCGAAGAATGCTGCCGCTGGCGGTGTCGAACAGTCCGGGCAGGACGCGGCTGTAGCTGCGCACCGCTGACTCGCGGCGCTCGAAGACAGATGTGCGGTCGGTGTTGACGACGTCAGTCACGAGGTCTGCTCCCGTCCATGAGGTCGGCACCGGGTCCGGCGTCGACCGTCCTCCTTGGCGCGGCCAGTCAAACCAGAGAAAGTGAGATGGGTCTGAGAAACGGGGCCAGACCCGCGTGCGGTCGCCCCCCAAAATCGGTTGCTGCCGATGCCCGCGACCGGCACGCTGTCCCCGTGCTGCTCTGACTCCCGCGTCGCCCCGTCCTGCCACCGACCTGTGGCGCGACCTGTCGACGCCTCCCGGAACCCCTCGTCCCGCACGACCTCCGGAAGGGAGCACCTGGTGCTACGTGCCGTGTCCCTGAGCAAGCACTTCGACCTCGACCCGCTCTTCGAGGGCGTCGACCTGACCCTGTCGCCCGGCGACCGGGTCGGCCTGGTCGGCCCGGGCGGGGTCGGCAAGTCCACCCTGATGCGCATCCTCGCCGGTCTCGAGGACCCCACCTCGGGCACCGTGGTCGGTTCGCCGGGCCTCACCGTCGGCTGGCAGGCCCAGGAGGCGCCTGACCCGCGGGTGCCGGTCGCCGACTTCGTGCGCTCCGGTGCCGCCGGGCTGGTCGCCGCGCACGAGGCGGTACGACGCCTCGAGGCGCGGCTGGGCGGTGCGTCGTCGGTGCAGCTGCGCACGTACGCCGACGCCGTCGAGGTCTTCGAGGCGCTCGGTGGCTGGGCCGGCATCACCCGGCTGGACCAGGTCCGGTCCCGGCTCGGCGTGGACAGCGCCGACGGCATCGATGGCCGCCGGCCGATGGGCAGCCTGAGCGGGGGTGAGCAGTCCCGGGTGATGCTGGCCCGCCTGCTGGTCACCGACCCCGATGTGCTGCTGCTGGACGAGCCGACCAACCACCTCGACCGTGAGGGCCGACGATGGCTGGGCGAGCACCTCGCCGGGTTCCGGGGTGCCGTCCTCGTCATCTCCCACGACCGCCGGTTCCTGGACCGCACGGTGACGCGGGTGGTCGAGCTGGACGGCGTCGAGCCGTGCCTGCAGGACTACCCCGGGTGCGGCTACACGGCGTACCGGCTGGAGCGGGAGCGCCGGCTCGCGCGCCTGCTGCTGGATTTCGAGGCCCAGGAGAAGTACCGGCGCCGGCTCCGCGCGGACATCGAGCGGACCAAGGAGCACGCCCGCGGGGTGGAGCTGGCCAACCCGCGCAACCCCGGCGCCCGGCGGCTGGCCCGCAAGGTGGCCCGCAAGGCCCTGTCCCGGGAGCGCCGCCTGGAGCGGCAGATGCGTTCGGCGGCGTGGATCGCCGACCCGCAGACCCGGCCGCCGCTCACCGTGACGATCCCCGACCCCCCTGCCGCGGCGCCGGGGGAGGGCGACGTCCTGGCCGACCTGCCGGGGATGGACGTGGTGGTCGGTGGGCGCACGCTGCTCCGCACGCAGCGGCTGTGCTTGCGCCGGGACGACCGCGTCCTGATCGAGGGACGCAACGGTGCCGGCAAGACCAGCCTGCTGCGCCAGCTGCTCCCCGCGCTGCCCGGTGCCGTGGTGCTCCCGCAGACCCACGAGGACCTTCCTGCGTCCGTCCCGGTGCTGGACTTCTTCCGTTCGCGCGCCCCGATGTACCTCGAGGAGGCCGAGCAGGTGCTGGAGGCCTTCCTGTTCGACGCCGTGGACCGACAGCGGCCGCTGGGCCAGCTGTCGCCCGGGCAGGTGCGCCGGCTGCTCATCGCCACGATGGTCAACCGGCCGAGCCGGCTGCTGGTCCTGGACGAGCCGACCAACCACCTCGACTTCGACTCCCTCGACGTCGTGGAGGAGGCGCTGAGCGGCTACCAGGGGGCCCTGCTGGTGGTCAGCCACGACGAGGAGCTGGCCGCCCGGATCGGGCTGACGCAGCGCTGGCTCGTGGCGGGGGGACGGCTAGAGTCCGCGGCATGAGTGCTGCGGCGGTCACCGTCACCGAGGTGCGCGTCCTGGAGGGGCCCAACCTCTACTTCACCCGCCCGGCGGTCAAGGTCAGCCTGGAGTGCCCCGGCTACCTCACGGCCGACGAGGAGCGGCTGCGCGTGCTCGGGCACCGCCTCGGCCTGCGCGGTGTGCGGCCCGGCGCTGCCGACTCCGACCAGCGGCAGCGGTTCGTGATGCGCCTGGTGGCCCACGTCGTCCGGCTGGTCGCGCACGGCTCGGGCACCACCCGGCTCGCCGTACGGACGCGCACCGGCAGCAGCCGCGAGCAGGTCGTCGTCGCCTTCCCGTGGCGCTGGCGTGGCCGCGGCGTCGCCCTCGGGGAGTCGCTGGCCACGGCCCTCGGACCGCTCGTCGACGGCACGCAGGCGGACGGGGACCAGGGCATCCAGGCCGCGGTCGCGCGGGTGTCGGCGGCCGAGCCGGGTGCGCGGCCGGTGTTGGCGACGCCACGCATCCCCGTCGCCTCCGTGACCGGCACGAACGGCAAGACCACGACCACCCGGCTGCTGGCCCACATCGGGATGACCGCCGGTCTCGTCACCGCGTGGAGCTCGACCGACGGCGTCCTCGCCCAGGGCGAGCTGCTGGAGGGGGGCGACTACTCCGGACCGGCCGGTGCCCGTGCGGTCCTCGCCGCTCCGGGGGTGCAGCTGGGCGTCCTGGAGACCGCCCGCGGGGGTCTGCTGCTCAAGGGCATGGGGGTCTCGGCCAACGACGTCAGTGTCGTCACCAACGTGTCCGAGGACCACCTCGGGCAGCAGGGGATCGACACCGTGGACCAGCTGGCCGAGGTCAAGTCGATCGTCACCCGGGTCACCAAGCCGGCCGGCTGGGTCGTCCTCAACGGTGACGACCCGCGGGTCTGGGCGATGCGCAGCGGAGCCAGGGGCCGGCCGTGGGCGTTCAGCCTCGACCCGGACTCACCCGCGCTGCGGGAGTCCCTCAACGCCGGCGGCCGCGGCACGACCGTGCTGGACGGCGACCTCGTCGTGCTGTCCCCGGGAGCGGACCCGGACCACCTGGTGCCGGTCGTGGACGTGCCCGTGACCTTGTCGGGGCTCTCGGTGCACAACATCGCCAACGCGCTCGCGGCCACCGCTGCGGCCCTCGGCCTCGGCCTTCCCCGGGCGGCCGTGGTGGAGGGGCTGCGCACGTTCGCCCCGGACCCGCTGCACAACCCGGGCCGGATGAACGTCTACTCGGTGCCGGCTCCCCGCGGCGGCACGGCCACCGTCATCGTGGACCTGGCCCACAACGAGGCCGGGCTGGAGGCACTGCTGGGGGTGGCCGAGGGCCTGCGGCCACCGGGCGCCGTCGTCCACCTCGGCCTGGGCACCGGCGGCGACCGCACCGACGACATCCTCGAGGCGCTCGGCGAGCTCGCCGGCCGGCGCGCCGACCGGGTGACGGTGGTCCACAAGGAGCACTACCTGCGCGGACGCTCGATGCACGACCTCGAGGACCACCTGCGGGTCGGCCTCGGCCGGGTCGGGGTCGGCGAGGTCGACTCGTGCCCGACCGAGCTGGACGGCCTGCGGGCGCTGGTCTCCACGGCCGTCGACGGCGACGTGCTGGCCGTGATGTGTCACGCCGACCGGGCCCTCCTGCACGACTGGCTGACCACGCACGGCGGCACCGTGGACGACGCGACCGTCCTGCGGCGCAAGGTGGTCGCCGCCCGCGGGGAGCACGAGGCCGAGGTGGCCCTGGCCGCCCTGCGAGCCGAGACGGACCCCACGGCGCGGCTGCAGCAGGCCCAGGCGTGGTGGCAGGCCCACCCCGAGGACCCCCGGCTGACCTTCGAGCTAGCCGAGGCGCACGACGCGGCCGGGAAGGAGCGCGAGGCGATCCGCTGGTACGACGAGGCGCTCGGCCTCGGGCTGCGCGAGCCGCATCGCCACCGGGCGCTGATCCAGAAGGCCGCGAGCCTGCGGCAGCTCGGCGAGCTCGACTCGGCCGCGGCCCTGCTGGACGACCTGGCCCGCCAGCGCCCGGGCAGCGCCGCCGTGGCCGCCTTCCGGGCGCTCGTGCGCTGCGACGCGGGCGAGTCGGGGCCGGCGGTGGCCGACCTCATCGAGGCCTTGCTCGCCCACGCCGGTGACGCCGACGACGACGCCTACCGGGAGGTCCTGCACCGCTTCGCCCGCGAACTGCGGTGAGCAGCCGGCTCACGGTGCGGCGGGCCACGGCCGACGACGCCGCCCGGGTCGCGCAGCTGCACCTGGACGCACGGCGTACGGCGATGCCCAGGTTGGCGCAGCCGCATCCCGAGTGGTGTTCCAGCGCAACGCCGCGGCGCTGGCCGGCCGGGCGTCGGGCGTCGGGCGGCTCAGCGGTCGGGCAGCTCAGCGGTCGGGCAGCTCAGCGGTCGGGCGTCGCCGCCTCGGCGGCGGCGGTGGCCTCGGCCGCGTCCTGCAGCGCCCGCGGGTCCAGGTCCGGGTCGCCCGGGCGGGTGCCCTCGTGCGCACCGGCCTGCGCGCTGGAGGTCATCTGCTCCAGCTCGCCGAGCACCGTCGCGTGGTGGTCGACGCAGAGGACGACCAGGTCGCCGGGGTTGGCCCGGGCCATGCAGTGGCGCACGGCGTCCAGCTCCTCCAGGACGATCTCGACCTGCCGGCAGCGCGTGCCGCCTTCGGCCATCCTGGCCCGGATGCCCTCGGCGACCAGCTCGGCGGCCGTCCCCGGTGCACGGCCGCGCAGTCGGTGGTCCTCGCGGATGACGATCACGTCGAAGTGGTCGGCCGCCACCGCCCCCAGCTCGCGGATGTCGTCGTCACGGCGGTCGCCCGCGGCGCCGATCATGCCGATGCGCGAGGCCTTGCCCAGCTCGGCGGAGCCGGCCTTCTGGGCGGAGTAGGACTCCACGAAGTCGCCGAGCATCCGCATGCCCGGGGCGTTGTGGCAGTAGTCGACGACGACGTCGACGTGGTGGACGTCGAGCAGGTTCATCCGGCCCGGGGACAGGTAGTAGGAGGTGGTGAACGTCCGCAGCCCCTGACGGATGTCGTGCAGCGGCGCGCCGGCGGCGAACGCGGCACCGGCGGCGGCGAGGGCGTTGGCGACGTTCATCTTCGCCGCGCCGCCGAACGTGGAGGGCAGCAGGTGGGTCCAGGCCAGCTGCATGCTGCGGCGCCCGTGCCGGATGGTGATCATGTCGCCCTTGTCGGTGGGCTCGAGGACCACCGCGCGTCCGCCGCGGCGGCACTGGTCGTCGATGAACTCGCGGACCTCGCTGCCCGGCGGCTGCATCGAGAACCACACCACGCCGCCGGAGCAGCGCCGGCGCATGGCGCGGACGAGGTCGTCGTCGGCGTTGAGCACCGCGAAGCCGTCCCGCGGCACCGCCTCGACGATGACCGCCTTGACCTGGGCCAGCTGCTCGAGGGTGTTGATGCCGCGCATCCCCAGGTGGTCGGGGGCGACGTTGGTCACGACCGCGACGTCGTTGCGGTCGTAGCCCAGCCCCTCGCGCAGGATGCCGCCGCGGGCGACCTCCATGACCGCGAAGTCGACGCGCGGGTTCTGCAGCACCATCCGGGCCGACTTCGGCCCGGAGGCGTCGGCCTTGATGACGAGCCGCTCGTCGATCACCACACCGTCGGTCGAGGTCATGCCGACCTTGCGGCCCAGGCCCTTGAAGATGTGGGCGATCATCCGGGCGGTGGTGGTCTTGCCGTTGGTGCCGGTGACCGCCACGATCGGGACCCGCGAGGGGGAGCCGGGCGGGAACAGCAGGTCCACCACCGGCTTGGCGATGAACTGCGGCTCGCCGACGGTGGGGTGGGTGTGCATCCGGAAGCCCGGAGCGGCGTTGACCTCGCAGATCGCGCCACCGGTCTCACGCACGGGCGAGGCGATGTCGGGGCAGATGAAGTCGATGCCGGCGACGTCGAGCCCGATCATGCGGGCCGCCTCCTCGGCGATCTCGACGTTGTCCGGGTGGGCGTCGAAGGTGCGGTCGACCGAGATGCCACCGGTCGACATGTTGCCGGTGAGCGCGAGCTTGACCACGTCACCGACCGGGGGCACGTCGTCCAGTGAATACCCCTGGGAACGCACGAGGTCCGTGGCTGCAGCATCGACCGTGATCTTGGTGAGGACCTTCTCGTGGCCGACACCGCGGCGCGGGTCGGCGTTGGTGATCTCCACCAGCTCGGCCACCGTGTGCTCGCCGTCGCCGACGACGTGGGCCGGGACCCGCTCGGCGATGGCCTGCATCCGGCCGCCGACGATCAGGCAGCGGTAGTCGCGGCCGGTGATGAAGGACTCGACCATCACCGAGCCGCGGCGCGACTCACCCTGCGCGATGTCGAAGGCGGCCCGGACGGCGTCCGCGTCGGTCACGTCGAGGCAGACCCCGCGGCCGTGGTTGCCGTCCAGCGGCTTGACCACCACGGGGTAGCCGATGCGGTCCGCCGCCGCGACCGCCGCCTCCGCCGTCCGCACCGACTCGCTGCGCGGGACGGGCAGGCCGGCCGAGGACAGCAGCTTGGTCGTGAGGTCCTTGTCACCGGCGATGTCCACGGCCAGGGCGCCGGTCCTCGAGGTCATGGTGGCCCGGATGCGCTGGGCGTGCACTCCCTGGCCGAGCTGGACCAGGGAGTACTCGTTCAGCCGGATCCACGGGATGTCGCGGCTGACCGCCTCCTCCAGGATGGCCGAGGTCGAGGGTCCGAAGGCCATCCGCTCGGCCCGCCGAAGGAAGAGGTCCAGCTGCTCGGGGAAGTCGAAGCCCTCCTCCGGCTGCACCAGGTGGTTAAGCAGGCGGATGGCCAGCTGGCCGGCGGCGAGGCCGACCCGCTCGTCGGTGTAGGCGTAGATGACGTTGTAGACCCCGCGCCGGCCCTTGACCTGACGGGTCTTGCCCCGGCGCAGGTCGTGGCCTGCTTCCTGCTGCAGCTGCAGCGAGAGGTGCTCGGCGACGTGCCCCAGCCAGGTGCCCTCGTGCAGCCGGTCGACGAAGCCGCCGGCGACCCCCCGCGAGCAGGTGTGCCGGGACAGCCCCGGCAGCAGCTCGAGCAGCCGGTCGGGGAAGCCGTCGAGGGCGTTGCTGGGGTAGTCCTCCAGGCTGCCGAGGTCGACGACGAGGTGGATCGCCGGCTCGTAGGACCAGATGTTCGGCCCGCGGTAGACCCTGGTCTCCAGGATGGCGAGGTCCGGCGAGGCAGGGCCCGCGGGGTCGGGGAGTGCGCTGACCATGTGGATCTCCTCAGTGGGCACGCAGGGCCGCGGTGGCCTCGCTGGCGTCCTTCTCGTCCTGCACCTCGGCCTTGACCATGGTGTCGGGGTACCGCTCCACGAACGTGCTCAGCGTGGCCGTTCGCAGGTCGAAGGTAGCGCCGGTGGGCAGCGAGTGCACCACTGCGCCCGACACCAGCAGCGGTGCGTCGCGGCGCGCCTCGGGCACGTCGCTCACGGCCCCGCGCGCGTCGACGACGAACACCGCCCCGGTGCCCAGCACGGTGAGGCCGCGGCCGTCGGTGACCTCCGCGGCGGTGTCCTCGTCGATGCCCAGCCCGAGCAGGTTGGGCGAGGTGGCCACGATCGAGAGCAGCCGGCCGTAACGGGCCCGCTGGTCGAAGTGCTGGTCCACGACCACGTCCGGCAGCAGGCCGAGCCCGGCGGTCAGCTGGCTGGCGCGCTGCCGGGGCGTCACGCCCTCCTCGCCCATGGAGATCATGAACAGGCTCATGATGGAGGCACCGGCGGACGTGCCGGCCACGACCGCGCCGCGCCGGTGGGCCCGCAGGATGGCCTCGCCAAGCGGGGTGCCGACGACGTACTGGCTCAGCTTGAGCTGGTTGCCGCCGGTCATGAAGACGCCGGTGGCGGCGTCCACCTGGGCCACCAGGTCGGGGTCGGACGCCGCGGCGCGGGACCCGGGGTCGACCGCCTCGACGCTGCCGACGCCCAGGCGCGTGAACACCTCGCGGTACGCCGCCACGGCGTCCTCGGCGAAGGCCGAGGCGGTGGGGACGACGACGACGCGGGCACGCCGGCCGCCGGCGAGGCGGACGAACCGGCGGAGCACGACCGAGCGCCCGACCTTGTCCTCGGCGCCGCCGATGATGAGCAGGGACGTCGTTGCCGCGGCAGCCATGGCGGACAGCCTAGGAGTCAGCGTGCCGGCAGGTCGGGGGCGGGGGTCGTGACCGCCGTCCTCGGCGTCGGCCTCCTCGATCTCCTCGCGGGTGATCCCGAGCAGGTAGAGCACGGCGTCGAGGTAGGGCACGTTGACCGAGGTGTCGGCCTGCTCGCGGACGATCGGCTTGGCGTTGAAGGCGATTCCCAAGCCCGGCGGCGTCGAGCATGTCGAGGTCGTTGGCTCCGTCACCGATCGCGACGGTGCGCGAGAGCGGCAGGCGCTCCTGCTCGGCGAACCGGCGCAACGCCGCGGCCTTCCCGGCCCGGTCGACGATGTCGCCGACCACGTGACCGGTCAGCACGCCGTCGCGCACCTCCAGGCGGTTGGCCTGCGCGTGGTCGATGTCGAGCTCGCGCGCCAGGTCCCCGACGATCTCCAGGAAGCCGCCGGAGACGACGGCGACGGTGAAGCCCAGCCGCTTCAGCGTGCGCACGAGGGTGCGCGCGCCGGGGGTCAGCCGGATCGCCGCGCGGACCTCGGCCAGGACGCCCACCGGCAGGCCGGCCAGGACCGCCACCCGGGCGCGCAGGCTCTCGGCGAAGTCCAGCTCGCCGCGCATGGCTGCCTCGGTCACCGCGGCGACCTCGGCCTCGCGGCCGGCGTGGGCGGCCAGCAGCTCGATCACCTCGTCCTGGATCAGGGTCGAGTCCACGTCCATGACGACCAGGCGCCGGCCGCGACGGGCCAGCCCCGCCGGCGCGACCGCGATGTCGACCCCGCGCACCGCGGACTCCAGCGAGAGCTCGCGGCGCAGGGTCGGCGACGTCGGCGCCGGAGATGTCGAACTCCACCGTGGTCACGGGGTAGCGCGACAGCCGGCGGATCCGGTCGATGTTGGCCCCGTGCCCGGCGATCCGGGCGGTCACCGCCGACACGGCGCTGGCCAGCAGCGGGGCGCCGAGCACCACGACGGCCGCCCGGCCGCCGGCGCGGGGCGCGTTGTCACCGGTGCCGGCGGTGACCGAGACGTCCATGCCGAGCCCCGACGCGACGTCGCGGACCACCGAGCGCAGGACCTCGTCCCGCGGCCCGGCGGCCAGCAGCAGTGCCAGTGTCAGGTGCCCCCGGACGACGACCTGCTCGAGGTCCAGGACCTCGGCGCCGACGTCGGCGATCGCGTCGAACAGGGCGCTGGTGACCCCGGGCCGGTCGTCGCCGGAGACGGTGACCAGCAGGGTCTGCGGCGGGGCGGCGGGCACATCGGGCACATCGGACACGCGCACAGACTAGGCGGCGCCCTCCGCCTGGTTCGTCTCGTCCCGCCATGCGACCAGGTCGCGCAGGGCGCCGAGGTCGTAGTGCGGGCCGCCGACCCCGACCGTGAACAGGCGGGTGCCGACGGCATACAGGCTCTCGGCGCTCTGGACGGCGTCCTTCTGCTCGACGCCGGCGGAACGCTCGATCTCCAGCGGGTCGCGCCCGACCCGGGCGCACCAGTCGTCCAGCACCCGGTGCTTGTGGGCGACCGTGTCGGCGTCGCCGAAGCCGTGCCAGATGTCGGCGTTCTGGGCCACGATGCGCAGCGTCTTGCGCTCACCACCGCCGCCGACGAGCACGGGGATGGGACGCGTCGGCGGCGGGTTGAGCCGGCCGAGGCGCTCGGTGATCAGCGGCAGGTCGCGGTCGAGCGCGTCGAGTCGACCGCCGGCGGTGCCGAACTCGAAGCCGTACTGGTCGTAGTCCTTCTCGAACCAGCCCGAGCCGATGCCGAGGATCAGCCGGCCGTCGCTGATGTGGTCGACGGTGCGCGCCATGTCCGCGAGCAGCTGGGGGTTGCGGTAGGTGTTGCAGGTGACCAGCGCGCCGATCTCGACCCGCTCGGTCGCCTCGGCCCAGGCGCCGAGCATGGTCCAGCACTCGAAGTGCTTGCCGTCCGCGTCGCCGTACAGCGGGAAGAAGTGGTCCCAGTTGAAGACGACGTCCGCGCCGATCTCCTCGGCCTGGGCGCACGGCCCGGCGGATCTGGGCGTAGTCGGCGTGCTGCGGCTGGATCTGGACGCCGACACGCGCGGGGCGCGGGTCGGCCGCCGACAGCGGCGTCGCGGTGGACGTGGTGGGGGGCTGCTGGGTCACGCCTTGATCTCCGTTCCCTTGCCGACGACGGTGATGCCCGGATTCTGTCACGTGGAAGCCGCGGGCCAGGTCGGCCTCCCGGTCGACGCCGATGCTGACCCCCTCGGGGACCCGGACGTTCTTGTCGAGGATGGCCCGCTGCACGATGGCGTTGCGCCCGACGTCGACACCGTCGAGCAGGACGCTGTCGGAGATCATGGCGAAGCTGTGGATGTGGCACCGCGGCGAGAGCACGGAGTTGGTGACGCAGGCGCCGCTGACGACGACGCCGGGAGAGACGGCCGTGTTGTGGGCCTCGCCCTTGCGTGTCCTTCGAGCCCTTGACGAACTTGGCCGGCGGGTAGGGGCCGTAGTCGGTGAAGATCGGCCACTCGTAGTTGTAGAGGTTGAACACCGGGTGGATCGACGCGAGCTCCATCTGCGCCTCGTAGTAGGAGTCGATCGTGCCGACGTCGCGCCAGTAGCCCTGGTCCCGCTCGAGCGAGCCGGGGATGGGGTTGTCCTTGAAGTCGTAGACGTAGCCCTCGCCGCGCGCCGACGAAGTCGGGCACGATGTCGCCGCCCATGTCGTGCTTGCTGCCCTCCCGCTCGGCGTCGCGGGTCACCGCGTCGACCAGCACGTCGGCGTCGAAGACGTAGTTGCCCATGGAGGCCAGCACCTCCTCGGGGGAGTCCGGCAGCCCCTTGGCGTCCGTGGGCTTCTCGCGCCAGGCCTGGATCTTGCGGCGGGTCGTCGCCGCCGACCTCGATCACGCCGAACTGGTCGGCCAGGCGATCGGCTGGCGGATCGCGGCGACGGTGACGCCCGCCCCGGTCTCGATGTGCTGGCGCACCATGTGGCTGAAGTCCATGCGGTAGACGTGGTCCGCGCCGACGACGACGACGATGTCGGGCTTCTCGTCGTGGACGAGGTTGAGGCTCTGGTAGATCGCGTCGGCGCTGCCGCGGTACCAGCTCTTGTCGATTCGCTGCTGCGCCGGGACCGGGGTGACGTAGTTGCCGAGCATCGTCGACATCCGCCACGTCTTGGAGATGTGCCGGTCGAGGCTGTGCGACTTGTACTGGGTGAGGACGACGATCTGCCGGTAGCCGGAGTTCGCGAGGTTGCTGAGCGCGAAGTCGATCAGCCGGTAGATGCCCGCCGAACGGGACGGCGGGTTTGGCGCGGTCGGCCGTCAGCGGCATCAGCCGCTTGCCCTCGCCGCCCGCCAGGACGATGGCCAGAACCTTGGGGTTGCCCGAGTGCTTCGACATGGTCGGCACTGTAGGCGTGTCGAGCCCTCGCGGCGACCCCTGTTCCAGCACTAGCGTGACCTCCGTGAGAGTCGACATCCTGAGCAAGGAGTACCCGCCGCAGATCTACGGGGGAGCCGGTGTCCACGTCGCCGAGCTGGTGCGGGCCCTGCGCGCCCGCGGCGACGTCGACGCGCGGGTCCGCTGCTTCGGTGGTCCGCGGGACGAACCGGGCACCACCGGGTACGACGACCTGCCGCAGCTGGCGTCCGCCAACGCCACCCTGCAGACGCTCGGGGTCGACCTGCAGATGGCCGGCGGACTGCGTCGGCGCCGACCTCGTGCACTCGCACACCTGGTACGCCAACATGGCCGGGCACCTCGGCTCGCTGCTGGCGGGCATCCCGCACGTGGTCAGCGCGCACAGCCTGGAGCCGTTGCGCCCCTGGAAGGCCGAGCAGCTCGGCGGCGGCTACGCCATCTCCTCCTGGGTCGAGCGCACGGCGTACGAGTCGGCGGCCGGCATCATCGCCGTCAGCGCCGGCATGCGCGCCGACGTCCTGAAGAGCTATCCCTCGGTCGACCCCGCCAGGGTCCACGTCGTGCACAACGGCATCGACTCCCAGCTGTGGGCCCGGGCCGAGGACCACGACGTCGTCCGCCGCCACGGCGTCGACCCCGACCGCCCCTCGGTGGTCTTCGTCGGGCGGATCACCCGGCAGAAGGGGCTGCCCTACTTCCTGCGTGCCGCCCGGGCCCTGCCGCCGGAGGTGCAGATCGTGCTCTGCGCCGGCGCCCCCGACACCCCGGAGATCAAGGCCGAGGTCGAGGCGCTGATCGCCGACCTGCGCCAGACGCGTCAGGGCGTCGTGTGGATCCCCGAGATGCTGCCGCGGGCCGAGGTCATCGCCCTGCTCAGCGCCGGCACGGTCTTCGCCTGCCCCTCGGTCTACGAGCCGCTCGGCATCGTCAACCTCGAGGCCATGGCCTGCGACCTGGCCGTCGTCGCGACGGCCACCGGCGGCATCCCCGAGGTCGTGGTGCCGGGCGAGACCGGCTGGCTGGTGCCGATCGAGCAGGTCGACGACGGCAGCGGCACCCCGGTGGACCCGGACCGGTTCGTGGCGGACCTGGCGGCGGCGCTGAACGAGGGGGTCAGCGACCCGGACCGGGCCCGGGCGTACGGGCGGGCCGGACGGGCCCGTGCGGTCGAGCACTTCTCCTGGGCCTCGATCGGTGACCAGACCCTCGAGGTCTACCGCGCCGTGCTCGGCTGAGCCGCCGGGTGCGCCTCAGGCGTCCTCGCGCCCCGGCCGCATCCCGGCGAGGCTGAGCGCGCTGACCGTGGCGGCGGTCGCGACCGCCCGGTCGGCGGAGGCCAGCAGCGAGGTCAGCAGCACCCGGCGGCGCTCGTCGGTGGCGCTGGTCAGCGCGGGGGAGGGGATGGTGAGCCCGAGCTCGGTGCCCAGGCTGACGACCGAGGCCGTGGACAGCACCCGCAGCGCGCGCTGGGGCAGGCCGTCGGGCAGGCCCCAGCCGCGCGGGTGCACCCACTCGTCGGCGCGTGCCCGGGCCAGGCCGGTCCACGGCCTGGCGTCGAGGGCGTCGATCTGCCGGGTCTGCTCGGCCAGCTCCTGGCGGAAGCGCAGGTCCACCTCGGTGAGGGAGAGCGCCTCCAGCGTGTGCACGGGCACCGGCTCGGCGTCGTACGCCGTCCACGTCACCTGGGTGCCCTGGTCGCCCTCGGGGCCGAAGGACTCGATGGTGGGGACCAGGGCGCCGCCGATGCCGGGCACGAACACGCACTCGCCGGCCTCGGTGGCCGCGGCGACGAGGTCGGCCGAGCCGCGCGGCATGCCGCTGAGGTCACCGGGGCGGGGGAGCGCGACGAGGACCACCCGCTCGCCGAGGTCGCGCCACAGCGCGAGCCGGTCGACGTCACCGCGGACGTCGTCGACGTCGGGCAGGGCGCGGTCCATCACCTCCTCCAGGGGGAGGCGGCCGGCGTAGGACGCGGTGGCCCACAGCGCGAGGCGCACCGAGGCGGGAAGGCTGGACACGCGCCCATCGTAGGTGTCGCATCCGACAGCGGACCCGGCGTGGCCTAGGGTCAGTGCCCATGAGCGACGTCCTCGAATTCGCCGGCGTCAGCGTGGTCCGCGGTGACAACACGCTGCTCGATGACATCACCTGGGAGGTCGAGGAGGGCCAGCGCTGGGTCATCCTCGGGCCGAACGGTGCCGGCAAGACCACCCTGCTGCAGCTGGCCGCCGGGCGGATGCACCCCACGACGGGGGTCGCCGGGGTGCTGGGTGAGGTCCTTGGCGCCGTCGACGTCTTCGAGCTGCGGCCCCGGATCGGCCTGGCGAGCGCCAGCATCGCCGAGCGGCTCCCGGCCGGCGAGCGGGTGCGCGACGTCGTGGTCACCGCGTCGTACGGCATCGTCGGCCGCTGGCGCGAGCAGTACGACGCCCTGGACCACGCCCGCGCCGATGAGCTGCTGGGCGCCCTGGGCGCCGGGCACCTCGCCGACCGCACCTTCGGCACGCTCAGCGAGGGCGAGCGCAAGCGGGTGCAGATCGCCCGGGCGCTGATGACCGACCCCGAGCTGATGCTGCTCGACGAGCCTGCGGCCGGCCTCGACCTCGGCGGGCGCGAGGACCTCGTCGCCCGGCTGGGCACCCTCGCGGCCGACACCGACGCGCCGGCGCTCGTGCTGGTCACCCACCACGTCGAGGAGATCCCGCCGTCCTTCACCGACGTGCTGCTCATGCGCGAGGGGCGCATCGTCGCGGCGGGCCCGGTCGAGATCACCCTGACCCCCGAGAACCTGTCCCGGACCTTCGGGCTGCCGCTCGTCGTGGAGCGTCACGGGGAGCGCTGGACGGCGAGAGCCGAATCCGTCGGGTCCTGAGGGAACGCCCGGGAGGGCAGCGGCGTTCACTGCGGTGAGGGGTCGGCGACCGGCACGTGTCGGTCGAGGAGCACAGGGAGGTGGAGCCGGTGACGTGGTTCGGTGATCACGGCTGGCTCGCCTGGGTGGGGATCGCGCTCGCGCTCGGCGCCATCGAGCTGGCCAGCGTCGACTTCGTCTTCCTCATGCTGGCGGCAGGCGCCCTGGCGGGTGCGCTCGACTGCGGCCCTCGGCGCCCCCGTCGAGGCCCAGGTGCTCGTCTCGCTGGCCGTGGCGGCGCTGGCGCTGCTCGTCGTACGCCCCGTCATCAAGCGACAGTTCACCGTCCCGGACGCCAAGGGCATCGGCACCTCCGCCCAGATCGGCCGCTCGGCGCTGGTCCTTTCCACCGTGACCGAGAACGACGGTCGCATCAAGCTCGGCGGTGAGACGTGGACGGCCCGGACCGCCCCCGACACCGCTGCATGCCTACCCGGACAAGAGGTCCGGGTGGTGTCCATCGAGGGGGCCACGGCGATCGTCTCAGGCGTCGCCGTCGGTCAGGATTCGGAGTAACCACGTGAACTCTGGTGTGAGCGCAGGGCTGGTTGTCCTGCTGCTGCTCGTCATCTTCGTCGTCGTCCTGATCTTCCGCACCATCAAGATCGTGCCGCAGCAGACCGCGCTGATCATCGAGCGGCTGGGCAAGTTCTCGCGGACCCTCGAGGGCGGCATCCACCTCCTGGTGCCGTTCGTGGACAAGGTGCGAGCCAACGTCGACCTGCGCGAGCAGGTGGTGTCCTTCCCGCCCCAGCCGGTGATCACCTCCGACAACCTGGTGGTCAGCATCGACACGGTCATCTACTACTCGGTGATCGACTCCAAGTCGGCCGTCTATGAGATCGCCAACTTCATCCAGGGCATCGAGCAGCTCACCGTGACCACGCTGCGCAACGTCATCGGCTCCCTGGACCTCGAGCAGACGCTGACCAGCCGTGACCAGATCAACGGCCAGCTGCGCGGCGTCCTCGACGAGGCCACCGGCAAGTGGGGGATCCGGGTCAACCGGGTCGAGCTCAAGGCGATCGACCCGCCGCACTCGGTGCAGGACTCGATGGAGAAGCAGATGCGCGCCGAGCGTGACCGCCGTGCGGCCATCCTCACCGCGGAGGGCGTCAAGCAGTCCGCCATCCTGACCGCCGAGGGCGAGAAGCAGAGCCAGATCCTGCGCGCCGAGGGCTCGGCCCAGGCCCGCATCCTGGAGGCGCAGGGCCAGTCCCGGGCCATCACCGCAGGTCTTCGAGGCGATCCACCGCGGCAAGCCGGACCAGAAGCTGCTCGCCTACCAGTACCTCCAGGTGCTGCCGCAGCTCGCGCGGGGCGACTCCAACAAGATGTGGATCATCCCGAGCGAGCTGACCGACGCCCTCAAGGGCATCGGCAACGCCCTCGGCGGCACCGGCCAGGCTGCCCAGGAGGCCGAGGAGGACGCGTGGGTCGACACCGGTGAGTCCATGCCCACGGCCTTCGACGACACCGTGCTGGAGGACCCGGCACTGGCGCTCGCCGAGGCCCGGGAGGAGGCCGCCCGCTCCAGCGCCGAGGCCGAGGGCCACTCGGCCGGGGTGTCCGGGCGGTCGACGCCCCGAGCGTCGAGGGCCAGGACCGACGACGGCCTCACGGCGGCGCAGGGGCCGGTCGCGGACCCCCTGGGCACCGCCGCGGTGCCGCCGGTGCCGCCCGTGCCGGCCACCGACCTGCCGCTCAGCGGCCCGGTCGGCCACGACCCCGAGGGCCCGGCGCGCGGGTAGCACGCTCCCCGCTCCAGGACACCCGGTCGCCCTCGTTAGGGTGGCCGGGTGTCTGTCGTCGAGGTCCTCGCCCTGCTGGCCGCCGGCCTGTTCGCCGGCACCATCAACACGGTCGTCGGCTCGGGCACCCTCATCACCTTCCCCACGCTGCTGCTGTTCGGCTACCCCGCCGTCGTCGCCAACGTCACCAACACGGTCGGGCTGGTGCCCGGCGGGCTGACCGGGATCCACGGCTACCGCGCCGAGCTGCGCGGTCACGGGCACACGCTGCGCCGGCTGGCGCCGATGTCGTTCCTCGGTGCGGTGATCGGTGCGCTCCTGCTGCTGGTGCTGCCGGCCGCCGCCTTCGCCGCGATCGTGCCGGTGCTGATCGGCCTCGCCCTGCTGCTGGTCCTGTTCGGCCCCTGGCTGCAGATGAAGGCCGCCGCCCAGCACGCCGACGCCGGCGCCCCGGGCCGCCACCCCCGTCGACTGCTCCTGCTGCAGGCTGGCATGCTGCTCGCCGGGATGTACGGCGGCTACTTCGGCGCCGCCCAGGGGGTGCTGATGATGGGGCTGATGAGCGTGCTCACGACCGAGCCGCTGCAGAGCCTCAACGGCATCAAGAACGTCCTCGGCACCATCGTCAACGCCGTCGCCGCCGTCACGTTCATGGTCGTGGCGTGGGACAAGATCGAGTGGCCCGTCGCGGCGATCCTGGCGGTCGGGGGGCTGGCCGGCGGCTACCTCGGGGCCCGGGTGGGGCGCCGCCTCTCCCCGCGGGTGCTGCGCGCCCTGATCGTGCTGATCGGCGTCGTCGCGATCTCCAAGATGGTCTTCTTCAGCTGACGGCGTGCGCCGTACCTGATGTTGCCCCGGAACGACCGAACTGGGGGCCGTAACCCGTCCTGACGGTCGTTCCCGGGCAACAAGCGGGGAAGCGCTGCCACCGTGCGCCCCCACCCTGGGTGCCGGAACCGGCGCTGTCGGCGGCTAGCCTGTCCCGCGTGGTGACGCGGATCGAGGACCCCCTGGACGAACGGATCCGCGACTACGTCGGGCTCACCGACATGGCGCTGCGCACCCGGCTGGAGCCGGAACGGGGCCTCTACCTCGCCGAGAGCGAGAAGGTGATCCGGCGGGCGCTGCGGGCCGGCCACCGGCCGCGCTCGTTCCTCATGGGGGAGCGCTGGCTCGCCGACCTCGCCGACCTGGTGGCCGACGCCGAGCGGTCCGACGTGCCGGTGTACGTCGCCGACGCGCCGGTGATCGAGGAGATGACCGGGTTCCACCTGCACCGGGGCGCGCTGGCCTCGATGCACCGCCCCGAGCTGCCCACGCCGCAGTCCCTGCTCGCCGGTGCCCGCCGGGTCGCGGTCCTGGAGGACATCGTCGACCACACCAACGTCGGCGCGATCTTCCGCGCCTGCGCGGCCCTCGGGGTCGACGCGGTGCTGGTCACCCCGCGCTGCGCGGACCCGCTCTACCGGCGCAGCGTGCGGGTCTCGATGGGGACGGTGTTCCAGGTGCCGTGGACCCGCATCACGCCCTGGCCCGGCGGCCTCGAGGTGTTGCGGGACAGCGGTTTCGTCGTCGCCGCCTTCGCGCTGACCGACGACGCCGTCAGCCTCGACGACCTCGCCGCGGAGCCGCCCGAGCGGCTGGCGGTGGTCTTCGGCGCCGAGGGCGACGGCCTGTCGCGGCGCACGACGGCGGCCGCCGACCTCGTCGTACGGATCCCGATGGCCGGGGGAGTGGACTCGCTGAACGTGGCTGCGGCGAGCGCAGTGGCCCTGTGGGCCCTGCGCCCGCCGCAGCGGTGAGGCCTACTTCGTCGAGCTGTTGTACTGGTCGATCGCGCCCTTGAGGGAGGCGGCGGCCTCGGTCATGGCCTGCTTGGGGTCGGTGCCGTTCAGCGCCTTCTCCAGCCCGTCCTCGGAGGCCTTGCGGGCCTGCGGCATGACGCCCAGCAGGCAGCCCTGGGTCGCCTTGCTCACCGGGGTGTTCTGCAGCTGCTTGACGGCGACGTCGAACTGCGGGAACTGCTTGCGCCAGGCCACGTCCACCGGCTGGTTCAGCGCCCCCTTGGAGGTGGGGAAGTAGCCGGTGCCGGTGTGCCAGGTCGCCTGGTTCTGCGGGCTGGACAGGAACTTCACGAACTGCCAGGAGGCTTCCTTCTGGGCGTCGCTGTGCCCGGCGCCGTCGATCCACAGCGAGGCGCCGCCGATGATCGGGCCGCCCGTGGCCTGCTTGAGCTTGGGGTAGTTGGCCACACCGAGGCCGAAGCCGCCGGCCTTGGCCGCCTCCTGGAACGCCCCGACCTGACCGGTCGACTCGAGGGTCATCGCGAGCTGGCCGGACTTGAAGGCCGCCTGGGCCGCCTTCGTGTCGCGGCCGGTGTTGGCGGCCAGGCCGTCCTTGACCATCTTCTGCCACCAGGCGACGACCGCGACGGTGGTGTCGCCGTCGAAGTTGACCTTGGTGGCCTTGCCGTCCCGGCCGTTGCCCTGGTCGCAGTACTCCTCGCCGTTCTCGGCGATGAACTGCTCGAGCAGCCAGCCGTAGATGGCGGCGCCGAACCCGTAGTCGGCCGGCCCGCCGTTCTTCTTGGACAGCTTCTCTGCCGCGGTGCGGATCTCGGCCAGGGTGGTCGGCGGCTTGGCCGGGTCGAGCCCGGCCTCCTTGAAGAGCTTCTGGTTGATGTACAGCACCGGCATCGAGGTGTTGAACGGCATCGAGTAGAGCTTCTTGTCCACCGAGTAGTAGCCGGCGATGTTGGGCTGCAGGTCGCTCATGTCGACCTTGTCGCGGTCGATGAAGTCCTGCATCGGGACGGCCTGCCCGGCATCGATCATGAAGCGGGTCCCGATGTCGTAGACCTGCACGACGTCGGGGGTGGACTTGCTCTGGACCGAGGCCTTGTACTTGGCGATCGCGTCGTCGTACTTGCCCACGTAGGTGGCCTCGACCTGGATCTTGCCGGCGTTGGCCTTGTTGAAGGCGTCGACCAGCTTGGTCAGGACCTCGGCGTTGGTGCCGTCCATGGCGTGCCAGAAGGTCACCTTGGTGACGCCACCGGCCTTGGTCAGCGCCGAGGCGTCGGGCGCCTTGGCCGCGGCCGGCGTGCCGGAGCCCCCGCTGCCTCCGCAGGCGGCCATGCCGACGGTGAGGGCGGCGACGGCGCCGGTGACGACGAGGCGGCGGGCGGCCCGCCTGCCGGTCGAGCCCGGTGTTGCGTGGAACATGCGATCCCCTTTCAGGCCGGACCGCACGGTGCGGTCCCAGGTGTGTGGCGCCCGGTCACTTGACCGCGCCCGCGGTGAGCCCACGGACGATGAAGCGCTGTCCGAAGATGACGAGCAGGAGGGTGGGCAGCAGGGCCAGCACGACGCCGGCGAGCACCATGCCCGGGTTGTCGGCGTCGGCGGACTGCAGCTGCCCGATGCCGATCTGGACGGTCTGGTTCTGCGACCGGGTGGTGATGAGCAGCGGCCAGAAGTACATGTTCCAGGCCGACAGCGCCGAGTAGATGCCGAGCGCCGCCAGCGTCGGGCGGGACAGCGGCAGCAGGATGGACCGCAGGAACCGCAGGTGCCCCGCGCCGTCGACGCGCGCCGCGTCGCGCAGCTCCATCGGGAACGCCATGAAGCTCTGCCGCAGCAGGAACGTGCCGAAGCCGGTCGCGAGGAACGGCAGCGCCAGCCCGGCGATGGTGTCCTTGAGCCCGGCGTCGGAGATGAACAGGTAGTTCGGGATGATGATCGACTCGTAGGGGATCATCATCGTCGACAGGAAGAGCGCGAACCACAGCCCGCGCCAGCGCAGGTCGAGGAAGACGAACGCGTAGGCGGCCAGCGCGCTGGTGACGACCTGGCCGATCGTGATCGCCCCGGTCTGCAGGATGCTGTTGAGGTACTGCCGCTCCAGCGGGATCAGCTGCAGGACGCCGGAGTAGTTCTCGGCGTGGAACACCGCTGACGGGCCACAGCGCCGGCGGGAACGAGTTGCTGTCCGCCGTGCCCATGAACGAGCCCGCGACGGCGTAGTAGGCCGGGAACACCACCAGCACGAAGAGCACGCCGAGGATGACGTAGGTCCACGCCGAGGCGCGCCGGCGACCGCGGTTGCCGCGGCGCGGTGGACGGGGTGCTGGTCGAGCCGGTCACCGGTAGAACACCTTTCGCTCCAGGAACCCGAACTGCACTGCGGTGATGACGAGGACGACGAGCAGCAGCACCATGCGCCTGCGCCGAGGCGTAGCCGAAGTTGGAGTTGTTGTAGTCGAACGCCTGCGTGAAGATCGAGTAGACCAGCGTGGTCGTGTTGCCCTCGGGTCCGCCGCGGGTGAGGATCCGGATCTGGCCGAAGCTCTGCAGCGAGTGGATCGTTCCCGTGACGACGAGGAAGAACAGCTGCGGGGTGATCAGCGGCAGCACGATCGAGCGCTGCAGCCGCAGCCCGGACGCGCCGTCGAGCCGCGCCGCCTCGAGCACCTCCTCGTCCATGGCGCCGAGCCCGGCGCTGAGGACGAGCAGGTTGTAGCCGATCTGCATCCACACCGTCGCGAGCGACACCGAGAACAACGCGATGGAGGGGTTGGTCAGCCAGTGCACCGGGTCGACCCCGAGGTAGGAGAGCAGCCCGTTGAGGACACCGGAGGCCGGGTTGTACAGCACCTGGAAGACGACCGAGGCGGTGGCGACCGAGAAGGCGAACGGCAGCGCGAACGCCGTGCGGAAGAAGCGGATCGCGCGGATCTTCTGCTGCAGCATCAGGGCGATGACCAGGGCCCCGACGATGCTCGGGATCACGGTCAGCACGGTGAACGCGGCGGTGACGCCCAGGACCTTGACGAAGCCGGGGTCGGACAACAGCCGCTGGTAGTTGGCCGTGCCGACGAAGGCCCCGGGCCGGCCGATGATGTCGGTGCCCTGGAACGACAGGATCACCGAGCGCACCAGGGGCCAGAAGACGAACACGGCGAAGACCGCGATCGCCGGCAGCAGGAAGAGCAGCGCCAGGCCCGAGCTGCGGCGGCGGCGTGGGCGCCGGGCGCTGCTGGCGGTCGCCGGCGCCGTCTCGACGGTCGTGCGGGTGGCGGTCACGACGCCGAGGCCCTCGACGACGCGGACCCCCGGCAGCTCGGCCAGCAGGGCGCCGGGCAGGCGCAGCTTGCTGCTGCGCAGGCCGGCGCCGATCACGACCTCCGGCTGGGCCAGCGCGGCGGCGTCGACCAGGACCGGCCAGTCGCCGGGCAGCCCGACCGGGGTGATCGCGCCGTACTCCATGCCGGTGCGCTCCACCGCGGTGTCCATGGGCAGGAAGCTGGCCTTGCGCACGTCGAGCAGGCCGCGCACCGTCGTGTTGACGTCGGCGCGGGTGGTCGCGAGGACGACGCACGCTGCGACGCGCTCCTCACCGGCCCGCTTGCCGCCGACGACGACGCAGTTGGCGCACGACTCCAGCGGCATGCCGGTGGCCGCCACCAGGGCTGCCGTGTCGGAGATCGCGGGGTCGATCGGCGAGCACCTGCACCTGACCGGCGTAGGGCCAGGCCCGCAGCACCTCGGCCACCGGCGCGGCGACCAGGTCGAGGTGCTCCAGAGCCGGGAGGTACTCCAGGGCCGAGCGCGCTCACGCCGCGTAGGTCGCGGCGAGGACGCCGCGCGCCAGCAGGTGGCCGCCGATGGTGAACGCCGTCGCGGCCGCGCTGGCCGTGCCGTCCAGGCCGAGGTCGTCGGTGTCGAGCGCGTGGACCGCGAACAGGTAGCGGTGGGGGCGGTCGCCCTGCGGCGGCGCGGCGCCGCCGTACGCCCTGGTGCCGTAGTCGTTGCCGACGTGGAAGGCGCCGGCGGGCAGCGCCTCGTCGCCGGCACCGGCGCCGGCCGGCAGCGACGTGACGTCGGCCGGCAGCCCGACGACGAGCCAGTGCCAGAAGCCGGACGGCGTCGGCGCGTCCGGGTCGAAGCAGGTGACGGCGTAGCCGCGGGTGCCCTCGGGCGCCCCGGACCAGCTCAGCTGCGGTGAGGTGTTGCCGCCGGTGAAGCCCCAGTCGTCGAAGACCTGGGCGTCGGGCAGGGTGTCACCGTGGGTGAACGACTCACTGGTGACGGTCAGCGCAGGGACCTGCGGCAGCAGGTCGTACGGGTCGGGGGCCACCGGCCGGTCGAGGTTCATGGTCGGACCCTAACCGCCCGGAGCGAGCGGGAGCACGTGGGGGATGGGCGTGTCCGACGGATGCGCATCCCATCCTCTCGCCCCGCGCGCCTGCACAGCAGCGCGCCGTGTCCGCGCGGTGCCTCAGTCCGGGGGCGCCGTCGCGCCGCCGAACCGGCGGCCGAGCCACCGCGCGAGGTACGGCGTCACGGCCAGCATCACCACGACCCGCAGGATCTGTACGGCGGCCACGAACGTCACGTCCCCACCGCTGCTGACGGCGGCGGCCAGGACCGCGTAGATGCCGCCCGGCGTCGTCGCGAGGTAGCCGTCCATGGGGCTGACCCCGGTCAGCCGGCTCAGGAGCAGGCCCAGGCCTGCGCACAGGGCGATGACCGCGAGGATGAGCGCCGCGGCGATGGGCAGGCTCCGCGCGACCGTCCGCACGCTCTCGGGCGTGAAGCGTGTCCCGGCCTGCCAGCCGATGACGGCATAGGCCACGGCGGTCGCGACCACCAGCGGCCCCGACGTCGTGTCCACACCGGTCCCCAGGACGGCCAGCGCCATCGTGACGGCCAGGGGGCCGAGGAGGGCGGCAGCCGGGAGCCGGCAGAGACGGCCGAGGCGCACCCCCACCAGGACGCACAGCAGCAGGACCAGCAGGCCCAGGGCCCCGGCTGGCGGGGCCGCCGGCCGCCGCTGAGGCGGAGGCGGGCGCAGACAAGGCGGCGGCGGCGACCGGCGCCGAGCCCGGCGCGGACGCCATCGCCACCACGAGCGGCAACGTGCCCGTGACGATCCCGACGCGCAGGTACTGCACCACCGCCACCACCCGGTCATCGCCGCCGAGCTCACGGCTGATCGCGGTCAGCCCGCTGGCGCCGCCGGCGGTGAGGGCCAGCATCCCGGTCAGGGCGGAGATGCCCCGGCGGCGCCCCATGACCGCACCCGCCGCCATGCTGACCGCCAGGGTGCCGATGCTGACGGCGACCACGGCCACCCACTGGCCGCCCAGGCGCCCGAGGGTCGCGGGCTGCACGAGCGCGCCGATGGTCACCCCGAGCACCGCCTGCGCCGCCACCGACAGCCGGGCCGGCACCCGCGGTGCCTGCCCGAGCAGCGCCATCGCCGTCGCGACGACCAGGCCGGCGAACAGCTCGGCCGCGGGGACCCCGAGAAGCGAGAGGGCAGCCGCTGACACCGCGGTCAGGAGCAGCAGGCCCATCCACCGGCCGACAGGAGCACCCCGCGGGCCGGGGTCACGGAGCACCGGGGTCACCCGACGAGGCGGCCGAGCAGCGCCGGGAGCGTGGTCGCGGGGTCGGCGGTGAGGCCGCCGTGCACCGGCCCCGGCTGGATCACGGTGCTTCGCGGGGCGCTGATCCAGCCGAAGCGGGCGCCGTACCGGGGAAGCACCGGCAGGCCGGGCGTGCTGTGGCCCTCGCAGACCGCCGCGATGGCGCGCAGGGACGCCTCGACGGCGGCGAGGTCGAGGTCCGGTGCCAGCGCCCGGAGCCGGTCCGGGTCGATCGCGAACGCCGCCCGCAGGAAGTCGGCCGCCTGGCTGTAGAGCACCACCCCCACGTTGAGGAACTCGTCGCGGTCCACCCGCGGGACGCAGCGCAGGACGACGTACTGGTAGCCGACCAGCGGGGCGCTCATCGCCGGCTGCCCGCCGCGGCCACGGGCAGCCAGGCCCGCGGGCCGGCCAGCCGGGCCAGGAGGTTCTGCACGTACGCCGCACGCACCGCCGCGGGGTCCTCCATCCCGGGCGCCGGCTCCAGCCACTCGTCCGGGACCAACGAGAGTACGTCGCCGAGCAGGTCGGCGGTCACCTGCGGCGCCAGGTCGGCGTCGGCGGCCGGCACGTCGTCGGCGACGTCGAGCAGGACGTGGGTCGAGGCGTCGAAGGGCTGGGCGGCGAACCGCTCGGGCCGGGACCCCGAGCGCGGCCAGGAGTGCTGGAAGTACAGCGCCGCGCCGTGGTCGATCGCCCAGGTGCGGCCGTGCCAGACCAGCAGGTTGGGGTTGGTCCAGGTGCGGTCGACGTTGGCGGTGAACGCGTCCAGCCAGAGGATGCGCGAGGCCTCTTCCGGCGAGGGCGGCCGCGAGCCGTCGTACCCGAAGGAGCCCGGCAGGAAGTCGATCCCGAGGTTGAGCCCGACACTCGCGGTGAGCAGGTCCTGGACCTCCTCGTCGGCCTCGTAGCGGGCGATCTGCGCGTCGAGGTCGACGGCGCGCAGGTCCGGCACGCGGATCCCCAGCGCCCGGGCGAGCTCGCCGACGACGATCTCGGCCACCAGGACCTTGGGGCCCTGCCCGGCCCCGCGGAACTTCAGGACGTAGGTGCCCTCGTCGTCGGCCTCGACGATGCCCGGCAGGGAGCCGCCCTCACGCAGTGGCGTCACATAGCGCAGGGCGCGGATCCGGGGGAGCACGACGGAAGCGTAGAGGGGCCGGTCGGCCCGCCCGCGCTCAGGCGTCACCGACGGTGACCGCCTCGGCCTCGGTCGCGTCGTGCGAGGCGGAGGCGCCGTGGCCGGGCTCGGCGTCGATGTGGGCGAGGACGCGTCGGCCGCTCGCGAGCATGCACACGGCCAGGGCGACGGCGACGGCGCCGACCCAGAACGGGACGTGCGGGTTCAGCTCCTCGCCGAGCTTGCCGGCCAGCCAGGGAGCCACGGCGCCGCCGCCGAAGCGGACGAAGCTGTACGCCGCGGAGGCGACGCCCCGCTCGACCGGCGCGGCCTTCATCACCGTCTCGGTGACCAGGGTGTTGTTGACGCCGAGGAAGGCGCCCGAGACCACGACGCAGGTGGCCAGCACGGCCTTGTCGTCGGTGAACACCGCCATCACGACGAGCGTGGCGGAGAAGCCGGCGAGGGCGGCCAGGGCGGACGGCAGGGTGCCGAAGCGGCGCTGCAGGCGGGGCGCCACGACCACCGAGGTGAAGGCCAGGAGCAGGCCCCAGCCGAAGAAGATGAACCCGATCTGGCGCGGGCCCATCGCGAGCGGGAACGGCGTGAACGCCAGCAGGGTGAAGAAGCCGAAGTTGTACAGCAGCGCGGTGAGCGCGACCACGAGCAGGCTGCGGTGGCGCAGCGCCCGGAACGGCTCGGCCAGCGAGGTGGCGCGCGCCGCCCGTGGGGTGCTCGGCAGCAGCACCGCGGTGGCGGCCAGGGCGATCACCATGAGGGCCGAGACCCCGAAGAACGGGCCGCGCCAGGAGATGGAGCCGAGCAGGCCGCCGATGAGGGGGCCGGCGGCGATCCCGATGCCGAGGGCGGCCTCGTACAGCACGATCGCCTGCCCGACGGAGCCCTTGGCGGCGCTGACGATCGTGGCGAGGGCGGTCGCGATGAACAGCGCGTTGCCCAGGCCCCACACCGCGCGGAAGCCGATGATGCCGCCGACGGTGTCGGACGTCCCGGCCAGGCCGGCGCCGACGATGATGATGGTGAGGCCGATCAACAGTGTCTTCTTGGCGCCGAGGCGGCTGGAGACGGCGCCGGTGACCAGCATCGCCAGGCCCATGACGACCATGTAGCTGGTGAACAGCAGCGACACCTGTGACGGCGACGCGCCCAGCTCGTCACCGATGGACTTCAGGATGGGATCGACCAGGCCGATGCCCATGAACGCGATGACGCACGCGAAGGCCACCGCCCACACGGACTTGGGTTGACGCCACATACGAGCTCCTACTTCTGGGGGTGGGACGGTGGGGGGGAGGGCTGGGTGGTCGCGGCGTCGACCACGGCGCGCAGCACCTCGACGGCGTCGCGGAGCCGGGCCCGGTCGTCCTCGCCGAGCTGGTCGAGGACGGGCCGCAGGGTCTGGGCGCGGGAGCGCCGGGCGGACGCGAGCACCTCGGCACCGGCGGGGGTGATGGTGATCAGCGTGGCGCGGGCGTCCTGCGGATCGGGGTCGCGACGGGCCCAGCCGTTCTCCTCCAGGCGCCGCACCTGACCGGTCATGGTGGGCTGGCTGGTGTGGTCGGCGTGGGCCAGGTCCCCGATGCGCGCCGGGCCGAGCTCGTTGATCTGCGCGAGCAGCCGGACCTGCGCCGGGGGTGCCTCCAGGCGGGCCTGCCGCGTCGCCCACCGGTTCAGCCGGGCGACCAGGCCGAGCAGCTCGTCGCCGAGAGGTGGGGGAGCGGTCACTGCTCCCGATGTTACTTAGTCAACCTATATAATTCCAATCGCCTCTCTGGAGCGCCGTACGGCGCGGGATGTGATGTCCTGCGGGGGTGACCAGTGACCGCGGGCGGCCACCGTGCTGCTGACCCTGCGCCTGCACGTCCCGCCGTCCCTCGAGGCCCACGTGCAGGACCTGCTCGAGTCCGACCCCCGTGTGGCGGGCCTGGCCGTGCTGCCCGGGGCCTCGCGGGTGCCCGCCGGTGACGTGATCCTGGTGGACGTGCCGCGGGAGGCGGCCGGCGAGATCCTGGATGCGCTGGAGGACCTCGGGCTCGGCGACGTCGGCTCGGTCACCGTGAGCGAGGTGCAGGGCGCCCCCTTCCGCGGAGCGCAGCGGGCCGAGCGCGCGGCACCGGGCAGCCCGGACGACGGGGTGCTGTGGCGGCTGGTCCAGGAGCAGGCGGAGGCGGACTCCCGGGGGTCGCTGTCGTTCTACACGTTCATGACCGTGGCGGTGGCGCTCGCGGCGATCGCCGTGATCACCGACTCGTCCGTCCTCGTGGTCGGGGCGATGGTCGTCGGCCCGGAGTTCGCCGCGATCGCCGCAGCGGCGACCGGCATCGTGCTGGGCCAGCTGGACATCACCCGGCGGGCGATCTGGCTGCTGGCCAGGTCGTTCACCGGAGCCGTGCTCGCCGTCACCGTCCTGGCCCTGCTCGCCCGGCCCGCCGGCTGGGTGACGCCCGGGATGGTCACCCACCCCCGGCCGCTGACCGGGTTCATCTGGCACCCCGACCACTGGTCGTTCGTGGTGGCGCTGCTGGCCGGGGTCGCCGGGGTCATCTCGCTCACCGCCGGGAAGGCCTCGGCCCTGGTCGGGGTCTTCATCTCGGTCACGACGGTGCCGGCGCTGGGCAACTTCGCGCTGGGCCTCGCGGTCTGGTCGCCGGCGGAGCTCCGGGGCTCATCGCTGCAGCTGGCGATCAACCTCGCGGGGCTGGTGCTCGCCGGGGTGGCCACGCTCAGCGTGCAGCGGCTGGGCTCCCGGCTCCCGAACGGCCGCCGCCGCGGCTCCGGAGCACGTCGATGACTCCCACCACGAGCGCCACGGCGGTGAGCGCGGCGGCGATCCGCAACCCGTAGCCGGCGGCCCGTGCGTCGTCGCCGTGGCTCGAGCTGAGCGTGGCGAAGTAGACCGACCCGACCAGGGCGATGCCGGCCGCCGTCCCCATGCGCTGACCGGTCTGGATGACCCCGCCGGCCGATCCGGCCCGCTGCACCGGCACGTTGGCCAGGGTGAGCGTCTGGTTGGGCGAGATGACCAGACCACTGCCGATGCCGGCGACGAGCAGGGGCACCGCCGTCCACCAGGCTGCGTCCTGCTCGTCGCCGTGCAGGACCAGCATCACGTCCGTGACGACCAGGCCGACCAGCACGAGCAGGAGACCGACCACGACCATGACCCGGCCGGTGCGGGTGACGAAGCGCCCGCCGACGGCGGCGGTGGCCGCCGACCCGGCCGCGAACGGCGTGACGGCCAGCCCCGCGAGCAGCGCGGAGTAGCCGAGGCCGGTCTGGAAGTAGAGCGTGAGGACGAAGAAGATGCCGGTGAACCCGGCGAAGTAGATCAGGGCGAGCGTCGTGCCGGGGGCGTAGCCGGGCAGGCTGAACAGGCTCAGGTCCACCAGCGGCTCGCGGCCGCGGGCGGCGTAGCGGCGCTCCCACAGGACGAACCCGACCATGAGCACCAGGCCGAAGGCCAGCAGGGCCCACTTGGCGTTGCCCTTCCACTGCTGCTCCTGCACCAGGGGGAACAGGATGGCGAGCACGCTGGCGCCCAGCAGCGCCACGCCGACCAGGTCGAGGTCGTGGCCCCGGCCTCCCTTTGCCGGGTGCGGCGCCGGCAGCAGCCGCAGTGAGAGCAGCACCGCGGCGATGCCGATCGGGATGTTGACGAAGAAGATCCAGCGCCAGCCCGCCTCGGCGCCGAGACCGCCGATGATGACGCCGCCCAGGATGGGGCCGACGGCGGTGGAGATGCCGATGACGGTGCCGAGGAGGCCGAAGGCCTTGCCCCGCTCAGCGCCACGGAACAGCTCCTGGATCAGGCCGGAGACCTGCGGGTTGAGCAGGCCGCCGCCGACGCCCTGGACGAGCCGGGCGACGACCAGCAGCAGGGCGGTGGGGGCGAGGCCGGCCAGCAGGCTGCTGAGGGTGAACACCGTGACGCCGACGATGAACATGGTCCGCCGGCCGCGCATGTCGCCGAGGCGGCCCGCGGGGACCAGCACCAGGCCGAAGGTCAGCGCGTAACCCGACACGACCCACTGCAGCTCGCTGGAGGAGGCGCCGACGGCCTCGCGGATCGAGGGCAGGGCGACGTTGACGATGCTGACGTCGAGCAGGGTCATGAACCCGGCCACCAGGCAGACCGCCAGTGCCTTCCAGCGGCGGGGGTCGGCGGTCTCGTCCGTGGGCGGTGCGGTCATCGCGCGGGACCGCTCGCGGTGGCTGCTCACGCTGCCACGGTACGTGCGAGCTCGGACAGCAGCGAGTAGGAGCGTCGTCGTTCCGCCGGGTCGTGGATGGTGGTGGTCACCATGACCTCGTCCGCCGCGGCCGCGGCGCCGCGGCGCTGGATGCCCTCGTAGACCGTCGCGGCGTCCCCGACCGTCGCGAACCGGGAGAACGCGGAGGCCATGGAGCGCTCCCCCTCGGTCCACGGGTAGCTGGCCGCCTCCTCCGGGGACGGCAGCGGGCCGGGGTGGCCGGAGCGCAGCCGCACCATCGAGAGGGCGGCGGCGAGGCCGAGCTCGTCGGCCCGCTCCGCCGTCTCGGCGGCGATGGCCGAGACGGCCAGGATGGCGCGCGGCTCGGTCGGGTCTCCGGGGCGCCCGGAGGGCTGGAACTGCTCGCGGTAGATGCCGATGGCCTCGGCCGGGTCCGCGTCACCGAAGTGCCCGGCGAAGGCGAACCCCGTGCCGTACGCCGCGGCGGCCTGCGCGCCGTACAGGCTGGACCCGAGGATCCACACCGGCGGCAGCGGGACGTCGGTCGGCTGGGCGACGATGGGGGCGAAGGGGTGGTCCCCGGGGAAGCCGTCGACGTACCCCATGAGCTCGTTGAACTGGGCCGGGAAGTCGTTGGCCACCAGTGCCTCGCGGCTGCGCCGCAGCGCCAGCGCCGTGAGCTGGTCGGTGCCGGGGGCACGGCCGATGCCCAGGTCGATCCGGTCCGGGTGGAGGCCGGCGAGGACCCGGAACGTCTCGGCCACCTTCAGCGGCGCGTGGTTGGGCAGCATGATCCCGCCGGCTCCGACCCGGATGCGGCTCGTCGCCGCGGCGACCGCCGCGATCATCACCTCGGGGGCCGAGCTCGCGACGCTGGCGATGTTGTGGTGCTCGGCCACCCAGAAGCGCTCGTAGCCGGCTGCCTCGACCGCGCGGGCCAGCTCGATCGTCTCGTGCAGTGCGCTCGAGGGCGTCCGCCCGGAGGCGATGGGGGACAGGTCGAGGACGGAGAGGGGGAGGGTCACCCCAGGGCCAACCGGGTGCGCCACGCAACCATTCCCGGAGCCTCGGCGCGAGCACGGAGCCCCCAGGCCGTACCGTACGGGCATGGAGCCGGTCTACACCTCAGTCATCGCCGTCGCACGGGCGCTGTTCGCCGCCCAGGGCCTGAAGTTCACCATCACCGGTTCCGAGAACTTCCCCCGTCGAGGGCGGCGCCGTGCTGGTGATGAACCACGTCGGCTACTTCGACTTCGCCTACGCCGGGCTCGCCGCGCGGCCGGCGAAGCGCCTGGTGCGGTTCATGGCCAAGGAGCAGGTGTTCCACCACGGGGTCGGCGGACCGCTGATGCGCGGCATGCACCACATCCCCGTCGACCGGGGTGCCGGCGCGTCCTCCTTCCGTGCCGCGGTGCAGGCGCTCAAGGCCGGCGAGATCGTCGGGGTCTTCCCCGAGGCCACCATCTCGCGGGCGTTCGAGCTCAAGGACTTCAAGAGCGGCGCGGTGCGGATGGCGCAGTCGGCCGACGTGCCGCTGATCCCCATGGCGATCTGGGGCTCCCAGCGGGTCTGGACCAAGGGCCACCCCAAGCGGCTGGGTCGCACCAACACCCCGATCACCCTCAGCGTCGGTGAGCCCCTGCGGGTGACCCGCAAGGACAACGCCGACCAGGCCAACACCGTCCTGCAGGAGCGGATCTCCGCGCTGCTGCACGCAGGCTCAGGACAGCTACCCCCCGGTGACGGGGGACGAGCTGAAGTTCGTGCCCGCCCGGCTCGGCGGCACGGCCCCGACGCCGGAGGAGGCGCTCGCGATGGACGAGGCGGAGGCGGCGCGGCGCGCCCGTCGCTGACTGCAGCCCGGCCGGCCCTGCCGCCGCGCTCACCGCGTCGGGCGCGGCTCAGGCGCCGGCCTCGGTCCGGTCCCCCGACCACAGCGTGTGGAAGGCGCCCTCGCGGTCGATCCGCAGGTAGGTGTGCGCCCCGAAGAAGTCGCGCAGCCCCTGCACCAGTGACGCCGGCAGCCGCTCGCTGCGCACCGTGTCGTAGTAGGACAGCGCGGCGGCGAAGCCGGGCACCGGCACGCCGCGCGTCGCCGCGCCGGCCACCACGCGCCGCCAGCTGTCCTGGGCCCGGCCCAGCTCCTCGGCGACGTCGGGGTCCACCAGCAGCGTGGTCAGCGACGTGCCGCTGTAGGCCTGTCGGATGCGCTCGAGCAGGCGCGCGCGGATGATGCAGCCGCCGCGCCAGATCTTCGCCACCTCGGCGACGTCGATGCCCCAGTCGTAGGTGCGGCTGGCCTCGCGGATCATGTCCAGGCCCTGGGCGTAGGCGACCACCTTGGAGGACCAGAGCGCCGCGCGGACGTCGTCGACCAGCTGGTCCACGTCCTCCACCGACCGGTCGTCCGGGCCGGTGAGGGTGCCGGCGGCCGCGGCGCGCAGGTCGGTGTGCCCCGACGTCGACCGGGCGAACACCGACTCCGCGATCGCGTTGACGGGGACGCCCAGCTCGAGCGCGACCTGCACGGTCCACCGCCCGGTGCCCTTCTGCTCGGCCTGGTCGACGATGACGTCGACCAGGGGCGCGCCCGTGACGGCGTCGACCTGGCGCAGCACCTCGGCGGTGGTCTCGATGAGGAACGAGTCCAGGTCACCGCTGTTCCACTCGGCGAAGACGTCGGCGATGTGCCCGGTCTCCAGGCCGGCTCCGCGGAGCAGGTCGTAGGCCTCGGCGATGAACTGCATGTCGGCGTACTCGATGCCGTTGTGCACCATCTTGACGAAGTGGCCCGCGCCGTCGGGACCCATGTAGGCGCAGCAGGGTTCGCCGTCGACCTTGGCGGAGATGTTCTCCAGCAACGGCCCCAGGGCGTCGTACGACTCGCGGGACCCGCCCGGCATGATGCTGGGCCCCTTGAGGGCGCCCTCCTCGCCGCCGGAGATGCCGGCGCCGACGAAGTGCAGGCCGTGCTCGCGCAGCGCCGCCTCGCGCCGGCGGGTGTCCTCGAAGTGGGCGTTGCCGCCGTCCACGACGATGTCGCCCGCTTCCAGGTGCGGGACCAGCTCGTCGATCACCGCGTCGGTCGGGGCGCCGGCCTTGACCATGATGATGACCCGGCGTGGGCGCTCCAGGCTCTGCACGAACTGGTCGATCGAGGACGCGGGCAGGAAGCTGCCCTCGTCGCCGTGCTCCTTCATGAGCAGGTCGGTCTTGGTCTGGGTGCGGTTGAAGAGGGCGACGGTGTGCCCGCGGCTGGCGAAGTTGCGGGCGAGGTTGCTGCCCATCACGGCCAGTCCCATCACCCCGACCTGCGCTTGCTGCGGCTTGCTGGGTGCTCACGGTGCTGCCTCCGGTTGCTCGGACCTGCACAGGCGTACGTCGTCCCGTTCTATCCGATCCGTCGCCGCGTGTCAGCGGCTGGTCCCTGGGGGTCCCTCCGGCTGGGCCGGGCCGGTGCCGTGGCCACTGGACCTGACACAGGGGAGCGACCGGCGCGCTGGGGCCGGCCCGTGGCTCGGGCCGGCCCCAGCGCGCCGTCAGTGGCGACTGCCTCTGCGGTCCGCGTCAGCTGACCGGAGTGGCCGCCTGGACGAACTCGTTGGTGTAGGTCTTGGCCAGGTCGATCGACTTGCCCTGCACCTTGGGGTTGAACTCCCCGAGCACCGCCAGGCAGGTCTTGGGGCCGTCGGCCGGCATGACGCCCGTCGGGTTGAAGATGCCCTTCTCGCTGTTGAGCGCCGCGACGTACGCCGCCTTGCCGACGCCCTTGTAGTAGTCGGCCGGCATCTTGTCGGCGATCTCCGCCGCGCTGTGCCCCTGGATCCACGTCAGCGTCGAGACGTAGGCGTTGACCAGCTTCTGCACGGTGGCCTTGTTCTTGCCGACCCAGTCGGTCTGCATGTAGAGCGACGTCGCGGGGTAGGTGCCGCCGAGCGCCTTCTTCGAGCCCTCCGCGGTGCGCATGTCGAGCAGGATGAACGCTGTCCCGTCCGACAGCGCCTGCGAGACCGTGGGCTCGGTGGTCATGCCGCAGGCGATCGCCTTCTGCTTCATCGCGGCGATGAACGTCTGTCCCGCGCCCACCCCGCGGCGGGTCGTCGTCGACGGGTCCACGCCGGCCTTCTTGGTGAGGTACTGCGTCAGGAAGTCGGTCGACGAGCCGGTGTCGGTGATGCCGAGTGACTGTCCCTTGAAGTCGGCAGGGCTCGTGATCTTGCCCTTGAGGTCGCTGCGGCACAGCTCCACCTCGCCGGGGATCTGGAGCATCGAGACCACGGCCTCGGATGACTTGCCCTGCGCCTGGAGGGCGATGTTGTGGTCGTAGAAGCCGCCCACGCCCTGGACCTGACCGGCGAGCATGTTCTGGGTGGCGTCACCACCGGCGGGCTCGTCGATGAGGTTGACGTTGACGCCGATCTTGTCGTAGTAGCCGAGCTGCTTGGCCAGCATGAACGGCAGGTAGATCTGCTTGCTGAGACCGCCGACCATGATCGTCACGGTGGGCGCGCTCGCGTCGGCCTTCTTGGCGGACGTCGGCGCGCCGGCGGCGTTGTTGGCACACGCCGCCATCGTGCTGGCGACCAGGAGCGCTGCGCCGGCGGCGCCGATGCGCTTGAAAGTCATGGGAACTCTCCTTCGAGTCGTTGAGTCGTTGAGTCGTTGAGCTGGTGTCCGGGTGGTGCGCGGCCGCCGCGTACGTCGCCGCGGCGCCGCTCGTCTCGTCCGTGCGCCGGCGCTGGGCGCCAGGCACGGCGGCTGCGGGCTACTCGATGGCAGCACCTCCGTGGGTCTGCGGCGGCCGCCACTTCAGGAGGCGGCGCTCGAGCAGCGTGATGAGGGCCTCGGCGGTCAGCGCGATGACGGCGACGAGGACCATGCCCGCGAGCACGCCGTTCATGTCGAAGTTGTTCTGCGACGAGCGGATCAGCAGGCCCAGCCCCTGGTTGGCGCCGAGGATCTCGCCGACCAGCGCCCCGATGAGGGCGAAGCCGAAGCTGATGTGCAGGCTTGCGAGGATCCACGTGAAGGCGGACGGGAGGACGACGTCACGCGTGACCCGCCAGCGCGACGCGCCGAGCAGCCGTGCGTTGGCGATGAGGTTGCGGTCCACCTCGCGAGCCCCCTGGAAGGCGTTGAAGAAGACCCCGAAGAAGACGAGGACCACCGCGAGGATCACCTTGGACTGGATCCCGAAGCCGAAGGCGACCGTGAAGATCGACCCCAGGATGATGCGCGGGATCGAGTTCGCCGCCTTGAGGAAGGGCGCGAACAGCTCGGAGAGCAGCCGGACGCGGCCGAGGGCGATCCCGCAGACGACGCCGAGGATCGAGCCGATCACGAAGCCGAGGACGGCCTCCTCGAGGGTGACGAGGATCTGGGCGCCGAGCGAGCCCTGGCTGGTGCCGACGGTGAACCAGGCGTAGAGGTCGGCCCACACGCCCGTGGGCTCACCCCAGAAGAACGGGTCGACGAGCTTGGCGTTGACGCTGAGCTGCCACGCGAGGAGAAGGACGACCACGATGCCGAGCGCGGACCCCGCCCAGCGCGAGGCGCCTCCGCGCCGCGCGGCGCCTGGGCGACGTACCGTGGGCGGCCACTCCCGCGACGGGGAACTGCGCAGCCAGGGCGTCGGCACCGGCGCTGGTGTCCGTGGGGGTGTCGATCACGACGCCACCTCCATCGTCCGGGTCGTCCGCGCGTAGGCCTCGGCGACCTCGGCCCGCAGCGCCTCCCAGACCTGCTCGTAGATCCGGGTGAAGCGTGGGTCGAAGCGGATCTCCTGGACGACGCGCGGCCGCGGCAGGTCGATCTCGAACTCCGCCTTGACCGTCCCCGGTCCTGCGGTGATGACGACGACCTTGTCGGCGAGGGCGATGGCCTCCTCGAGGTCGTGCGTGACGAACACGACCGCCGGCTTGGTCTGGTCCCACAGGTGCAGCAGCTCGGTGGACATGATCGCCCGGGTCTGCACGTCGAGGGCGCTGAAGGGCTCGTCCATGAGCAGGATGCGCGGCTGGTTGATGAGCGACTGCGCCAGCGCCACCCGCTTGCGCATCCCGCCGGACAGCTGGTGCGGGTAGCGGTCCTCGAAGCCGCTCAGGCCGACCCGGCGCAACCAGTCCCGCGCCAGCGCAGTGGCCTCGGAACGGCTGGCCCCCCGGTAGAGCGGGCCTGCTGCGACGTTGTCGAGGACCGAGCGCCACGGGAACACCGCGTCCTGCTGGAAGACGAAGCCGGTGCCGGTGTCGATGCCCCGGACCGGCTCGCCGTGGACGAGGGCCTCGCCGCGCGAGGGACGCTCGAGTCCCGAGACCAGGGTCAGTGTCGTCGACTTGCCGCAGCCCGTGGGGCCCACGACGGCGCAGAACTGACCGTCCTCGACCGTCAGTGACAGGTCCTTGAGTGCGGTGTAGGTGCCGCCGTCCGCCGTGGCGAACTTCTTGGTGACGTTGCGTAGCTCGATGGCCGCCATTGACCGGTTCCCACTTTCTCCTCGTTGAGTTGCGTCACCGTAGGAGCGGGGTCGGGCCCACCGGAACCGTTGTGCACGTTGCGGCCCATAGCCGCGATAGAAATGGTTTTGTGCGATCTGCTCAGCCATGCTGGGGGACGGCGCCACCGAGGGCGCATGCCGGCTGTGTCGACGGACGCGCAGCCCGGCCTCGTTCGAAGGAGGGGCATGCCGCGACTGGGCAGGACCTTGGCCTCGCGGATCCTGGTGGCGGTCCTCGGCATCGTCGTCACCACGATGGCGGTCGGCTTCGCGCTCTTCGCCCGGCTCACGACCCACGAGGCGGACACCCGCGCCATCGAGCAGGCCACCGGCATCGCGGTGACCCTGGGCCGGGTTCCCGAGGTCGCGCAGGCTGTCCGGGACGGTGACCCCGGTTCCGTCCTCGCCCGGCTCGGGGAGCAGGTCCGCGCCGGCACCAAGGCGTCGTACGTGGTCATCATCGACCGCGACGGCATCCGTCACTCCCACCCGAACCGGTCCCTGATCGGACGACCCATCGAGGAACCGGTCGCTGCGCTCGACGGCCGGGTCCACACGGGGGTCGACGAGGGCAGCCTCGGCCGGTCCGCCAACGCGCGTGCGCCCATCGTCGACGCCTCGGGACGCCCGGTCGGGGAGGTGTCGGTCGGCATCCTCGAGTCGGAGGTCAACGTCCGGCTCAACGCCGAGGTGCTCGACATCGCCCTGTACAGCGCGATCGCCCTCGCCCTCGGCATCGCCGCCTCCCTGCTCCTCGCCCGGACCATCAAGCGCGTCACGTTCGGCGTCGAGCCCTCGGAGATCGCGGCGCTCATGCAGGAGCGTGAGGCGATGCTCCACGGCATCCGCGAGGGCGTCCTGGCGGTCGATGCCAAGGGGGCCATCAACGTGCTCAACGACGAGGCGCGCGGGTTGCTGGGCCTGGAGGCGGCCCGGCTGGGCCAGCGTGTCGAGGACGTCCTCCCTCCGGGGCGGCTGCGCCGGGTCGTCACCGGTGAGGCAGAGGGCTCCGACCTGGTGGCCGTCACCGACGAGCACCTGCTCGTGCTCAACCGGATGCCGGTGACGGTGGCCGGCCGCAACGCCGGGTGGGTGGTGACCATCCGGGACCGTACGGAGCTCGAGGCCCTGCTGCGCCAGCTCGACTCGATGGAGGGGCTGTCCACGGCGCTGCGCGCCCAGGAGCACGAGTTCTCCAACCGCCTGCACGTCCTCTCCGTCCTGCTCGAGCTCGGCGAGGTCGAGGAGGCGACGCGCTACAGCAGCCAGCTCCGGAGCGAGACGACGCTGGCCAGCGAGGAGATCCGCGCCCGGGTCGGTTCGCCGGTCGTCGCCGCGCTGCTGCTGGCCAAGTCCACGGTCGCCTCGGAGCGCGACGTCGTCGTCCGTCTCGACCCGTCGAGCCGGATCGAGGCCGCCCAGGTGGAGGACCTGCCCGTCGTCGCGGTGCTCGGCAACCTCATCGACAACGCCGTCGACGCCGTGGCCGACGACCCCCGCACGGTCGGCGCCAGCCCGCGTGGGGATGTCACGGTCTCGCTGACCTGCGTCGACGGCACGGTGCTCGTATCGGTGGTCGACACCGGCCCCGGTATCCCCGCCGAGCGGCTCGAGGACGTCTTCGTGGACGGCTACTCCACGAAGGAGCCGCGGGGCGCCATGCGCCGCGGTGTCGGCCTCGCCCTCGTCCACCGCCTCGTGACCCGCGCCGGCGGCACGATCACGGCCAGCTCGCCCGGCGGTGGCAGGTTCGACGTCACGTTGCCGGTGAGAGTCCGCGAGGAAGTTCCATGATCCGCGTCCTGGTCGTCGATGACGACTTCCACGTGGCCCACGCCCACGCCCTGAGCGTGGCCCGCGTGCCGGGGTTCGCGGTGGTCGGTGAGGCGCACACCGGTGCCGAGGCACTGGGCCTCGTGGCCTCCACCCAGCCCGACCTGCTCCTCCTCGACATGTACCTGCCTGACTTCAGCGGCCTCGAGCTGGTCCGGCAGCTCGCGGCCTCCGGCGGACGTGTGCCCGACTTCCTCCTCGTCACAGCGGCCCGCGACATCGACGCCGTGCGGACCGCGATGCAGCTCGGGGCCTTCTACTACCTCGTCAAGCCGTTCAGCTTCGCGGCGCTCAACGAGCAGCTGGAGTCCTACCGGGCGTGGGTCCAGCGACTCGACCGGGAGCCGCAGGCCGACCAGCAGGTGATCGACACGCTCTACAGCCTGCGCGGGACACCGTCACGGCGCGCGGCAGCGACCCAGACGCTCCAGCCGACGATGGCCCGGGTCCTCGAGATCGTCTCCTCGGCGCCGTCGCCGGTCGGCGCCGCCGAGGTGGCCGAGATCCTCGGCGCCAGCCGCCCGACCGCCCAGAGGTACCTCGCTGCGCTCGTCAAGAAGCAGCTCCTCGACCTCGACCTGACCTACGGCGCGACCGGACGACCCGAGCACCGGTACCTCCGCCGCCGCGGTGACGGGACGCTGAGGTCGTCGGGGGCCGGCGACGTCAGGTGAACGCCGACAGCCCGGTGATCTCCCGGCCGAGGATGAGCGACTGGATGGAGTCGGTGCCCTCGTAGGTGTGCACGACCTCCATGTCGGTCAGGTGGCGTGCGACGTGGTACTCCAGCAGCAGGCCGTTGCCGCCGAGGATGTCCCGGGCCTCGGCGCAGACGGCCCTCGCCTTGCGGGCGTTGTGCATCTTGGCCATGGACGCCATCGGGCCGGTCAGCCGGCCCTGGGTCTGGAGCTCGGCCACGCGGAAGCAGATGAGCTGCATGGCGGTCACCTCGGCGAGCATGCCCGCCAGCGTGGACTGCACCAGCTGGAAGCTCGCGATCGGCCTGCCGAACTGCTCGCGCTGGCCGGCATAGCTCACCGCCGACTCGTACGCCGCCACCGCGTGGCCCAGGCACTCCCACGCGGCGCCGCCGCGGGTCGCGGTGAGCACCGTGGTGACGTCCTTGAACGAGTTGGCTCCCGCGAGCTTGTTGGCGGCGGGCACGCGCACGTCCCGCAGCCGTACGTCGGGCTGCCAGACGGCGCGCTTGCCCATCTTGCCGGTGATCAGCTCGGTCTCGTAGCCGTCGGGGTAGGACCCGTCATCGCGCTTCTCCACGATGAATCCCTTGACGGCAGAGTCGTCCTCGTCACGCGCCCAGATGACGATGACGTCCGCGAAGGACGCGTTGCCGATCCAGCGCTTGTCACCGTTGAGAACCCAGCTGTCTCCGTCCCGCCGAGCGCTCGTCTCCAGCGCGACGGAGTCCGAGCCGTGCTCCGGCTCGGTCAGGGCGAACGCGCCGACCTTGTCCAGCCGCGCCATCGGCGGCAGCCAGCGCTGCCGCTGCTCCTCGCTGCCGAGCATCGCGATCGAGCCCATCGCCAGACCGGAGTGGACCCCGAGGAAGGTGTTGATGCTGCCGTCGCCGCGTGCCACCTCCGCCGAGACCAGGCCGGCCGCGAGGCGGCTCATGCCGGGGCAGCCGTAGCCCTCGATCGTGTAGCCGCTGATGCCGAGCCCGGCGAGCTTGGGGACGAGGTCGAACGGGAACTGCGCCGCCTCCCAGTACTGGTTGATCACCGGGATGATCTCCGCGTCGGTGAACGCGCGGACCTTGTCGCGCAGGGCCCGCTCCTCATCCGTGAGCCGGTCCTCGAGCTGGTAGAAGTCGGTGCCCAGCGACTGGGAGAAGTCGTTGCTCAACGGTGCGCTCCATCCGGTCCGGCGGCCCGGCACCCCGCCGGAGGCTTGCGACCCTACGGCTCCGCGGCGCGTAGGGCGCGGCGGACCTACGCTGGGCCACATGGCCGGACGCAGGACCAACCTGGCGCTTCTCCTGCTCGTTCCTGCCGCGGCCGTGACCGGTGTGCTGACGTTCGTGGTCGGTAGCGGCCCCGTCACCGCGGTGGTGGTGACGCACGGCCTGGTGGGGCTGGCCGTCCTGGTGCTGGCGCCGTGGAAGTCGGCGATCATGCGCCGGGGTCTGCGCCGCCGCCGGCCGGGGCGAGACCTGTCCGTCCTGCTGACCGCCCTCGTGCTGATCGCGCTGGGCTCGGGACTCTCGCACAGCACCGGCCTCTGGCGCGGCACGGCGGTCCTCAGCGCGATGCAGGTGCACGTGGCCGCCGGTCTGGGTGCGGTGGCCCTCACCGCAGCCCACGTACGGCGGCGTCGTACCCGTCCGCGCGCCACCGACCTGAGCCGGCGCTCGCTGGTGCGGGCCGGCGGGCTGGTCCTCGGCACCGCGGCGGCGTACGCCGCGCTGGACGGCGCCGCCGCGGCGCTGGCGCTGCCGGGCGCGTCGCGCAGGGCGACCGGTTCGTACGAGGTGTCCTCGAGGGCACCGCAGGGGATGCCGGTGACGTCATGGCTGCTCGACGTCGCGCCCGAGGGCGACCCGTCGACGTGGGTCGTGACGGTGTCGTCCGGCGGCATCGACCGTCGGTGGACGGTGGAGGAGCTGCGTGCTGTGGGTGACCATGCGTCCGTGGTGCTGGACTGCACCGGCGGATGGTGGTCGAGGCAGGAGTGGTCGGGCGCCCGGCTGCGCCGGCTGCTGCCGCAGGACGCGACCGGCAGCGTGCAGGTGGTCAGCCGCACCGGCTACCGGCGGCGACTGCCGCTGTCCGATGACCTGCTGCTGGCGGTCGACGTGGGTGGCGCGCCGCTCTCGATCGGCCACGGTGCGCCGGTGCGCCTCGTCGTGCCCGGGCGTCGCGGCTACCACTGGGTCAAGTGGGTGTCGCACGTGGAGCACGACAGCCGCCCCTGGTGGCAGGAGGTTCCGCTGCCGCTGCGCTGACAGCGTGTCAGACGTCTCTGGTATGGCGAATCGTGCTGTCGTGGAATGGTTTTCGGTGGTGGATGGCCTTCCCCTGTGTTCGAACAGGTGTACGATGGGTGTCATGGTGGGGACCGGGGATGGGGAGCAGGTCGAGGCGGCGCGGCTGGATGCGGAGCTTTTGGAGGCGGAGCTGGCGGTGGTGTGTGGTGCAGCTGAACCAGGTCTCGGCGCGGTTGGTGGTCGTTGACGGCGCGGGCGATCGAGTCCGAGGGGTGGGCGGGGGCGGGGATCCGGTCGGTGGAGCACTGGTTGGTGCTGCGGGCGGGGCTGTCGCCGGGGCGGGCGCGTCAGGTGGTGGTGATGGCCCGGCGGGTGGGGGTGTTGCCGGTGGTGATGGGCCAGTTCGCGGCGGGCCGGCTCTCGGTGGACCAGGTGGCGGTGGTGGCCCGGCACGCGCCCTCGCAGGTGGAGGCCTCGGTGGCCGAGCTGGCGGTCTCGGCGAGTGTGCCGCAGCTGGGGCGGGTGCTGTCGCGGTATGCCTTCGATCCGCCGACCGGGGACGACCCCGACCCCGACCCTGGCCGCTGACGCCGGACGCCGACGGTGACGGTGACGCCGTTCTGGTTCCCGGGGCGGTGCCGGTGGAGCCGGCGTTGGAGGAGGTGGGTCGGGCGGGGGAGCGGGCGGAGCTGTCGATGGGTACCCGGGAGGGGGGCCGGTTCGAGCTGCGGTTCTCCGCGCCGGCCGATGTCGGGGCGCTGGTCGAGGCGGCGGTGTCCGAGGCCCGCGACGCGCTGTTCGACGGCGGGGACCCCGGAGGTGACGTGGGCCGATGCGCTGGCGGAGGTCTGTACCCGGTCGTTGGGGTCGGTGACCGCGCGGAGCCGGCAGGAGTCGTTCCGGGTGTATGTGCACCTGGATGTCGAGGGTGGCTGGTTGACCGGGCGGCCGCGGCTGCCGGGGCATCTGGTGGCCAAGCTGACCTGTGCGGGGACGGTGCAGCCGGTGTGGCAGCGGGCCGGGGTGCCGGTCAGTGTCGGGCGGGCGTTGCGGATCGTGCCGGAGCGGACCCGCCGGTTGGTGTTGGACCGCGACCGTGGCTGCCGCTTTCCCGGGTGCGTGGCGCGGGCGCATCTGGAGGTCCATCACGTGGTCCACTGGGTCGACGGCGGCCGGACGGACCTGGCGAACCTGGCCGGGTTGTGCCCGTTCCATCACGACGCCCACCACCGCGGTGAGTTCTCGATCGGCGGGGATGCGAACACGTGCGGCGGGTTGGTGTTCCTGGCCCGGGGCGGGTTCCCGATCGGGCCGGGCCCGATCTACGCACCGACTGCACCCCGGCCTGGCCGGCACCGACGCCGGGGTCGACGGCCGGGTCGCAGGTGTGGACGATCGGTGTCTCGACCGAGCGCCCGGACGGTCTGGACCCGGCCAACGAGCTGACGACCTCGAGGACCTCGGCTATCCCGACGAAGGACGGCGACCCCGAGAGGGCGTCGAGCCCGAGCCGGACGAACCGGCACGGGCTGTGGCCCGGAGTCGGACCGCCGCGTGGCCTACCAGGGCGCGACCGGAGAGAAGCTGCACAGCAAGTGGGTCACCTTCCACGAAGGCCCAGCCCTCCTGCTCTGACAGGCGGACCGGAAAGCGTGGGCGGTGAGTGGTGGGTGGTGAGCGGTATGGAACGCACGTGCCGCGTGGTGAGCCCCCGTTCGGCAGCCGCCCCGCACGGCGGCCACGGCTACGGCCGGGTGACGGGCAGCGAGGGTCCTGGACCCTCGTCGCGTCGTACGCGCATGAGGTGGTGCGCCGCTGGCCCCACCGGCCCGGCGGTCGAGCTGCCGACCTGCGGTGACGTGCGTCGGTCGCCAGGATCGGCCCTCAGCGCGACGGCGTCAGCCGGGCAGCCAGGAGACGTGGCCCGCGAGCAGCGCATAGCCGCAGAAGGCGACGACGTCGATCAGGGTGTGCGCCACGATGAGGGCGCCGATGCGGCCGGTCCGCTGGTAGTAGCGCGCGAAGACCAGCCCCATGGCCAGGTTGCCCAAGAAGCCGGCCGCGCCCTGGTACAGGTGGTACGAGGCGCGAAGCCCAGCGCTGAGCAGGGCCGCCCGCCGTGGTGGCCAGCCGAGCTGGTCGAGGCGTCGCAGAAGGTAGCCGACGACGACGACCTCTTCGAGGACGGCGTTCGCCGCAGCGGCCAGCACGAGCACCGGGATCCGCCACCATGTGTCGGGCAGGCTGGTCGGCACCACCGTGAGGCTGGAACCGAGCTGGTGGGCGAGGAGGTACCCGGCAAGCCCGATGCCGCCCACTGCGGCGGCGGCACCGACCCCGACGCTGACGTCCGTGCGCCAATGGTCTGTGCGCAACCCGAACGACGACAGCGGTTCCCTCGAGTAGCCCGCCACCACGAGTACGACCGCCACCGGCAGGAGGAGGCTGACGATCCAGACCAGCTGGAGGGCGAGGTCGAGCAGCGGTCGTCCCGGCGCCATGGAACCGTTCAGGACTGCGGTCTGGGCCGACAGACGCGCCGGCGACAGAAGGGCTCCGACAAAGGACAGGACCGAGCGGAGCCCCGACAGCCCGACGGCAAGAGTGACCACGACCAAGGTCTCCAGGGTCAGCAGACGACGGCCCGGCGGGGCAAGGAGGGTCGGCGAGGTCACGAGGGGGCAACGGCCCGGCGCGGAGGAAAGTGCCGCGCGTACGCCGCGGGGCCGCCCGCACGGAGCCGGCCGGTCGCGCGCCCGAAGGGCCGCCCGTGCCTGGAGCGGCCCACGGTGCCTGGAGCGGCCGGCGGTGCCTGAAGGGGCCGGCCGTGCCTGGAGCGTCCCGCGGTGCCTGGAGCGGCCGGCGGTGCCCGAAGGGGACAGGGCCCGTCCACGCCGAGCGTGGACGGGCCCTGTGGAGTAGCTGTGGTCAGAGTAGCTGTGGTCAGCCCTGCGGGGCGACGCTGAACTGCACCGAGCCGGACTCGTCGACCTGGGCATCGAGCACCTTGTCGCCCAGGACCTCGGCGGCATTGGGCTCGAGGAAGACGCGGGCTCCGCCGTCCTCGACCACCGCGTCGCCGGGCTGGGGTGCGTCGACCGTGGCGATCGCCAGGGCGGTTGCGTCCGCGCCCTCCTGGCTGAAGCGCAGGCCTGCGTCCTCGGAGTCGGTCGTCTGGTCGGTGATGGTCTTCACGATCGTGCTGGCGTTCTCGGTGAGGGTGAGCAAGGCTCGTCTCCGTTCCGCTGGCGTGTGGGACTGCTCCACCGTGTCGGGTATGGCGCCGCGATTCAAGTTCAGCAGCCCTTGGGCGTGGCAGTGCGAGGCAGGTCACCTTCGGGGGCTCACGCTGTGGAGGCCCGGGACGCGGCGTCGGGGTGGCCGTCTACTGTCGCTGGCATGCCCACCCTTCTTGCTCCGGACCGCGCCGCGGTCGCCGCGCGCGTCATCGCTGCGATCGCCGGGGACACCGCGTCGCTGCGCGAGGACCAGGAGACCGCGGTCGCGGCCTTGTGCGAGCCGACCGCCCGGGTCCTGGTGGTGCAGGCGACCGGGTGGGGCAAGTCGCGCGGTCTACTGGGCCGCCACGGCCATCAGGCGCAGCGAGGGCGCCGGGCCGACCCTGGTGGTGTCGCCGTTGTTGTCGCTGATGCGTGACCAGGTCGCAGCGGCCGAGCGGGCGGGGCTCACGGCGGCGACCCTCAACTCCTCGAACATCGACGCGTGGGGGCAGATCGAGGCCGAGCTGGGCGCCGGGACTGTCGATGTCCTGCTCGTCTCACCCGAGCGGCTGGCCAACCCCGGCTTCGGCCGGAGGGTGCTGGACCGGCTGGCCGGCTCCATCGGCCTCCTGGTGATCGATGAGGCCCACGCCGTCTCCGACTGGGGCCATGACTTCCGCCCGGACTACCGGCGCGTGTCGGACGTGCTGCAGCGGCTCAACCCGCAGACCCCCGTGCTGGCCACGACCGCCACGGCGAACCAGCGCGTCACCGACGACGTGGCCACCCAGCTGGGCGACAGCACCCTCGTGCTGCGCGGCCCGCTGGCCCGCGACAGCCTCCAGCTCACCGTGGTCGACGCCCTCTCTCCCCTCGACCGCTACGCCTGGGTCGTGGACCAGCTGCCCGACCTGCCAGGGTCGGGCATCGTCTACGCGCTCACCGTCGCGGACGCCCAGCGGCTGGCCGAGACGATCACCGCCCGGCACGGCTCGGCGCTGCCGGTGGCTGCCTACACGGGTGGGCTCGAGCCGGCTGAGCGGGAGCGGCTCGAGGACGGACTGCGCCGCAACCGGCTCAAGGCGCTGATCGCCACCTCCGCGTTGGGCATGGGCTACGACAAGCCCGACCTCGGGTTCGTCGTCCACGTCGGCTCGCCGCCCTCGCCGGTGTCGTACTACCAGCAGGTCGGGCGTGCCGGGCGGGGTATCGACCACGCGTTGGTCGCCCTGCTCCCTTCCGACGCAGACGCCGGCGTGTGGGACTACTTCGCCACGGCCACCATCCCCGACCCCGACCAGATGCAGCGCCTGCTGACCGGGCTCGAGGCCTACGCCGACGGGACGCCGGCCACCGTTCCCCAGCTGGAGGCAGAGACCGGGCTGCGGCGGGGGCGGGTCGAGCTGATGCTCAAGCAGCTGGCCGTCGACGGCGCGGTCGAGCGGGTCGAGCAGGGGTGGGTGCGTGGTGCTGCCGCGTGGACCTACGACCGCGAGCACTACGACGGCATCGTGGCCACGCGACGGCGTGAGGCCGACATCATGCGCGACTACACCCGTGGCCGGCGCTGCCTGATGCAGCTGCTGCAGGAGTCGCTGGACGACGCCAGCGCGGCGCCGTGCGGGCGCTGTTCCGTGTGTCTCGGCCGGCTGCCGGGGGCGCTGCGCGAGCGGCCCTCGGACGAGACCGTGGCGGCGGTCACCGCGGTCCTGCGCGGCGAGACGCACGTGCTGGAGCCGCGCAAGATGTGGCCCGGCGGCGCCTTCGGTCAACGAGGCCGGATCGCGCCCACCCTCATGGCCGAGCAGGGACGCACCGTCATCTTCGCCGACGCACCCGAGTGGCGCACGGTGGTGCGCGAGACGTTCGCCCGTGACGGGTCCGCCCCCGACGAGCTCAAGGCGGCCGCCGTCGCTGTGCTCGGGCGCTGGCGGACCGAGTGGGCTGGCCGGCCCGAGGTCGTGGTGCCGCTACCGGCCAGCGGCTTCAGCGCCCTCACCCGCGACGTGGCCGGTCACCTGGCCACGGTCGGGCGCCTCGACGCGGCTGACCTCACGGTCGACCCCTCGCAGGTGCCACCAGCGGCGTCGCGCGACCTGAGCTCGGCCGACGAGGCCGCTGCGTGGAAGGCCGCCCTGGGCGTCGACGCCACGGCCGTGCAGGCGGTGTCCGGACGACGGGTGCTGCTGGTGGTCGATGCCACCTCGAGCCTCTGGCCGGTCACCGTGGCTGCCGCGGTCCTGCGCGGTGCCGGCGCCTCCGCGGTCATGCCGCTGCTGATCCACCGGCGCCCCTGACCGGCTCACCTCACGACTGCTGCTCACCCGCCGGGGCGCCCGGTAGGGCCGCCGCGGAAGGCAGACCCGGCGTCTACCCGCGCCGGCTCGGTCCCGCGCCGGCACACGGTCAGGGCAGGCGGATGTCGGTCACCACCATGTTGTGGTCACTGGGCCGGTTGGTGTCCGTCACCTTCATCACGTTCTCGAACCGGGCAGCGCCGGTCACGCCCTTGACCGTGATGACGTCCAGTCGGGCGCCCCAACCGGAGGCGTTGGCGGGGATGGTCCGGGCGAAGGCGTTCAGGGTCGTGTACCGCACGTTGACCTGGGTGAGGGCGGCCGCGGTGTCGTAGTAGCCGGAGGCGACCAGGGCGTCGTGCGCTCCGTACCCCGCCTTGTTGTTCTGCCACGTGTTGAGGTCCCCGGCCAGGACCACGGGCAGGTGGGCCGTGTTGAGCTGGGTCACCCGGGCGAGCACCGCCTTGACCTGGCTGGCGCGCAGCGCCTCGTAGCTGTGCTCGGTTGTGGTGTTCGTGCTGTGCCGGGCGTCCAGGTGAGCTGACACGACGAAGAAGCGTTTGCCGGAGGCCCGGTCGGCGAGCACGGCGAAGGCCGCGCGGCGGCGGATCGTGGCGCTGTCCGAGGCGCGCAGCGGCATGACGATCGTGCACGAGGAGGAGTAGCTGCCGTCCCTGGCGGTCTCCGGGCACGTGCTGACCAGGCTGTACCGCGAGGTGTCATACAGGATGCGCGCCCCCTGGGACCCCTCGGGGACGCCGGGCTTGACGTATGGAGTCGTGCGGACCAAGCGGTACCTGCTCCCGCCGGCCGCGCGTAGGGCGTTCACCAGGCTGACCGTCTGGCGGACTGACCCCGTGGTGGGTAGCGGTTTGCCGTCGGCGCGGCCCGGGCTCAGCTCCTGCAGGGCGACCACGCCGGGATTGCGCGACAGGATCGTCCTGGCGACGAATGGCGCCCGTTGCAGCCACACCCGGGCGTCTCCGATGGCGTGGGCGGTCCGAACGTTGAAGCTCGCTACGCGCAGCGCGGCCCCCGACCGGCTGGGGGTCGTCGGGGCTACCGCCACCGATTGGAGGTACGGCCAGTCACGGTGCGTGGTGCCCGATCGGGTCCTGTTCAAGGCCTTGAGCCGGTAGTACAGATGGTTCGCCGACGCAGCGGAGGCGCCGGCGGAGGCCACCTGGGCCGCGCTGAGGGTGATCGAGCGGCGCCCGCCGGCAACCGCGAAGTACGTGGCATCGCGGCCGTGGTCGGGCAGATGGGGGTCTCCCACCTTGAACGAGGTCAGGCCGGTCTCGATGATGAAGGCGGTGGTGTGCGAACCGTCCTGCTTCCAGGAGAAGGTGACCTGTCCGGGACCGGGACCGGGCCTGGCGGTGACCGCGGTGACGCTCCCGGGGCGGGGGACGGTGACGGCGCCCTGCGCCGGTGCGCCGAGCCCGCAGACAGGGATGGCCGCGGCGAGGCCCGCGAGAAGGGTCTTCCGGATGATGTGCAGGCGCCGCTGCGCCCCGCGAGCACACGGGAGACGTTCGCACGATTCATCGGTCTGGTAGCTCTGGTGGCTCACGGAAGTCCCTACGGCCACCGCGTCGGCAACCTGAGGAACCGGGCGGCACCCAGTTGCGAAGGCAACGGTTGAGGTCGAGAGACACCGGTGGTACCGGGGCGGGGAGCCCTCCGCTACGAGCCGCGTCCACCCGCCATGAGCCGCGGCACGGTCCCGTAGCGCGGGCTGGCGACGGCTTCGCTGCCGGCCTGCGGGGACGCTCCGCTGGTCCTCACAACCTGGCCCGCTCGGCTCGCTCGAGGAGCTGGCGCACCGACGGGGGGATCGGCACCGTGCGGCGGGAGATGCGGTCGATGTAGACGTGCACCCAGCGGCCGAGCGCGGCAAGCTCGTCCGCCTCGGCGTCGAAGAGTCCCAGCGCGTAGGTGATGCTGCTGCGCCCGAGCCGTTCGACGCGGACGCCGACGTCGAGCGGACGGGGGTACTCCAGCTCGCGGAAGTAGCGGCAGCCGGACTCGGCCACGACTCCCAGCTCGGGCAGTGCCATGACGTCGACGCCGGCGCCGGTGATGAGCCACCCGTTGATCGCGGAGTCGAACAGCTCGTAGTAGACGGCGTTGTTGAGGTGGCCGTACATGTCGTTGTCCGACCACCGCGTCGTAGCCCGCACGACGTGGTCGAAGTGCGCACGGGTCAAGGCCCGGGGGTCCTGGAGGGCGTCGGCAGGGCGGTCGGCGTCGGCGAGGTGGTCAGCCTGGGTCAAGCCGAGGTGCATCCGCGGGGCGGTCAGTGTCGCCGGAGCGGTCAGCGTCGGCCGTCATGTCGCCGATCCTAGGGACCGAACGCCGGCAGCGCCGCGATCGCACCGTCGATGCTTCCTGGCCGGCGTCGATAGCAGGCTGCCCGGACCGCGTCACGGAGACCCGGGCGCGGTCGTCGGCCTGGGCCGGGCCGGAGGGGGGCCGGTCGTCGCGGGCCGGCCAGGGCAGCGGGCGCGCCGACGCGACGGCGCGCTGCGTGGGGTCGGGTGTTCCCGGTGCCTGCCGGCCTCACGTATTCGGGCTAGCGGTTGCGGAGCCAGATGTCGGCGTTGAGCACGGTCGCGAAGAGGGTCCACGCGACGTAGGGCGCCAGGGCCGTTGCGGCCTTGGTGTCGCGGCGGGCGGCCTGGCGCAGCAGCTCGACGTTGAGCGCGTCGAGGACGACGATGCCGGCCAGCCCACCGGCGGGGGAGCGACGCTTGAAGAAGAGCCAGCACCAGCCGGCGTTCGCCGCGAGGTCAGCAGCGACCAGGGCGGCGAGCCGTCGACGCTGGGCCGGGTCAGGCTCGGACTCCAGCATCTGGCCGGTGCCGTAGCCGATGAGGCCGTAGAGCGGCGTCCACACCAGCGGGAAGGCCAGCGGGGGAGGTTGCCACGGCGGCTTGGCCAGCGAGCGGTACCACGCCGACCCGGGGTTGGTGCCGAGGCCGCCGACCACAGCCGTGGCCACAGCACCGGCGGCAGCCAGGGCCCGCGTCCGCACCCCGCTCACGAGGAGACCGTGCCGTGCGCGTCGGCCGGGTCGCGAGGATCGGCCTTGCGGCTGCCATCCGGTGCTGCGCCGACCCAGCCGACCCAGCCGCCCTGGCCGACTCGGCCGACCCAGCTGAGGCCGGTGCTTCCGACGCTCCAGGCACCCCGGGTGCGTCAGGCGCGTCCGCCGCGGTCGGCGGACGCCATGGCTTCAGCCAGTCGGTCGCCGGCCAACCCTCGGCAGCAGCCATCAGCTCGTATGCCGTGGCGCCGTCGATGCTCTCGCGGACGATGTCGGCGTGCCCGGCGTGGCGTGCCGTCTCCTGGATGAGGTGGAGCAGCACCCAGCGGACGGACCAGGCGTCGACGTCGGCGGGGAACCAGGGGACGCCCCGCGGGACGGGGACCGGCCGACCGAGGTCGAGCGAGCCGAGCGCCGCCTCGGTCTCGCGCGCAGCGGCGTCCTGGTCGGCGATCAGCCCGGCCAGCGTCTCGGACGGGCCCATCGTGAACGCGTCGGCGTAGCCGGCCATCGTGGCAGCGGGGTCCTCCGGTGCCTCGGGCTGGCGCTGGAGGACGATGTCGACCCAGCTGCGCTCGACCGACGTGACGTGCTTGACCAGTCCGCCGACGCTCAGGCCACTGCGGGTGGGCACGGCCCGCGCCTGCTCGTCGGTGAGGCCGTAGGCGGCGATCTGCAGGACCGAGCGCTGTTGGGCGAGGTAGGCCATGAGGCCCTCGCGCTCGTCGGCGACGGGACGCACGTTTCCGGGCATGATCCGAACCTTTCGTCTGTGCTGCACGACCGGTGAGGTCCTCATCGTGGCACCGACGGCCGACAGCGTCCCGGGTACTCGGACCTCCGGCGGGAGGGTCTGGAGACAGCGCTGCGGGCGCCGGATTCAGCTCCGGCGCCCGCAGGCAGATGGTCGAGACAGCTCTTCACGGGCCCTCGGGCTCGCAGTGTGACCGATGGGGCGTCATGGCAATGCACCTCCTGTCGATCGTGCTGACGGGAACGACGATAGACCGGTTCGTCCCGGTCTGCCACAGATAGCGAGCGTGGAGCCCCGGCGACGCCGGCCGCGGCTGCGGTGGTCCTTCCTCGCTGCCGCGACGGCCCAGTCGCTCGCGACGGCCCAGTCGCTCGCGACGGCCCAGTCGCTCGCAACAGCCTCAGTCGTTGATGCCGCTGCGCTCGACGCCCTCGACGATCCAGCGCTGCAGGACGATGAACATCAGCATCAGCGGTGCGACCGCGATCGCCGCGGCCACGAACAGCTCGTGCAGGTTGATGGTCTGAGCCGTCAGGAACGTCGACAGCGCGATCTGCACGGTCCACGAGCTCTGGTCCTGGCCGATCACCAGCGGCCACAGGAACGCGTTCCAGGTGCCGATGAAGGTGATCGTCCCGATGGCAGCGATGAAGCCCGTGGAGTTGGGGACGACCACGCGCCAGAACGTCCCCCAGTAGCCGAGGCCGTCCAGGCGGGCCGCCTCCTCGATCTCGCGGGGGAAGCCCAGGAAGTACTGCCGGAACAGGAACGTCGCGAACGCCTGGAACAGGCCCGGGATGATCAGCCCCCGCAGGGTGCTCACCCAGCCGAGCGTGGAGACCAGCACGAAGCTGGGCACGAAGGTCACCGCGGCGGGGATGAGCAAGGTGGTGAGGATCAGGTAGAAGACCGCGTTCGCGTAGCGGTAGGGGATGCGGGCGAGGCCGTAACCGGCGAGGCCGGACAGGATGAGCACCCCGACGGTCTGCGTGACCGAGATGGCGACCGAGTTGATGAGGCTGCGGGTCATCGGGACGGCCGGGTCGGAGAACAGCTCGCCGATGTTGCCCCACTGCAGCGTCTTCGGGAGCAGCCGCCAGTCCGGCGCCGTGATGTCGGCCTCGGACGAGAGCCCGTTGCGCAGCACCAGGTAGAAGGGGATCAGGAACAGGACCGCGCCGACCACCAGGGCGACGTACCGCGCGGCGGTCCCGACCCGGGCGGCGGGGTCACGGCGGATCACGGCCATCTCAGTCCTCCCGCTGTCCGAGGCGCAGGACACGGCCCTGGCCGAGGGCGATGACCGCGATGAGGAGGGTGAGGATCACCGCGCCGGCGCTGCCGTGGCCGAAGTCCTGTCCCTGCCCCAGCGCCGTGTAGTACAGGTAGACGAGCGGTGGGCGCGCGTACGGCGGGTACTGACCCGAGCTCGAGAGCAGGTTGTAGAACTCGTCGAACGCCTGGAAGGCGTTGATGAGCAACAGGAGCAGCACCGCGGTCGACGTGGCCCGCAGCTGCGGCAGCGTGATGTGCCGCAGCACCTTCCAGCCCTGCGCGCCGTCGATCGCCGCCGCCTCGTACAGCGAGGGGGAGATGCGCTGCAGCCCGGCGAGGAACAGGATCATGTAGAAACCGACCTGCAGCCACAACCGGGCGCTGACGATGACCAGCCAGTACCACGGCGGCTGCGACACCGACAGCCACGCGACGGGCTGTATGCCGAACCACCCCAGCACCGTGTTGGCCAGGCCGAACCGCACGCCTGAGAAGATCGACATCTTCCAGACCAGGGCCGCGACGACGTAGGAGCAGGCGGTCGGCAGGAAGAACACCGACCGGAAGAAGGTCTGGGCGATGCGGGCGCGGTTGACCAGCAACGCGACTCCGAGCGACAGCGCGAACGTCGTCGGGACGATGAACGCGGCGAACACCACGAAGGTGAGCAGGCTGGACCGGAACGCGCCGTCGGAGAGCATGTCGACGTAGTTGCCGAGCCCGACGAACGTCGTGGGGGTGACGGTGTTGCGGGCGTCGAAGAAGCTGAGCAGCAGGCTCCACCCGATGGGCAGGTAGACGAAGACGAGCAGCCCGAGGACGAACGGGCCGACGAACACCCAGAACCAGAGGTTGCGGTCCTGGGTGCCGCGCAGCCGCCGCCAGAGGGTCCGGGGTCTCGCCCGGGTCTCCGGCGGTCGCTCCCGGGCCGTGGTGGTGGCACTCATCCTCGGACGCCGCGGCCGGTCAGCTGGCGACGCGCTTGAGCTCGGCGTCGGCGACCGCCTTGATCGCCTTGATCTGCTGCATCGGGTCGGCGCCATTGCGCACGATGCGGGTGAGGCCGTCCGAGAACGCTGTTGCCGTCTTGGGGGACCACAGCAGCGGCGACTGGGCGTGGCCGTTCTCGTTGACGAAGCGCGCCGCGTCGGCGGCGGGGCCGCTCTTCAGCTTCGCCGCCTTGGCCGCCAGGCTCTTGCGGGCCGGGATGTGGAATCCGTAGGACTGCGCCCAGTCGAGCTGCTTGTCGGTCTGGTCCACCCACAGCCACTTGACGAACGCCTTTGCCGCGTCGACGTTCTGGCTCTTGGCGCTGACGCACGACCCGTAGGCGCCGACCGGCACCGACGGTGCGCCGGAGTCGTTGAGCTTGGGGAACGGCAGGACGCCGAAGTCGTCGCCGAGGTTCTTCTGCAGGTCGGGCAGGGTCCACAGGCCGGTCCACTGCATCGCGGTGAGCCCCTGGCTGATCGCGGAGGGGTCGGACCAGTCGGTCGGCGCACCGAGCAGCAGGGACCCGCTGGTGAAGAGCGTGCGCAGCTTGCCGAACGCCTCGGCGGCTGCGGGGTCGTCGAACCCGAAGGTGTTGTCCTTGGTCAGGTAGTCGAGGCCGGCCGACCACAGCAGCGGACCGCCGAGCACCCCGACGCCGCCGTCGTTGCCGACGAACAGGCCCTTGACCTTGTTGGTGGTCAGCGCCTTGGCGGCGGCGAGGAGCTCGTCGACCGTCTGGGGCGGCTGCACGCCCGCCTTCTGCAGCATGCTCTTGCGGTAGACCAGCAGCTGCATGTCGGTGACCTGCGGCACGGCGTACAGCTTGCCCTGGTAGGTCATCCGCTCGACCAGCGCCGGCGTGAAGTCGGCCTTCGCGTCCCCGAGGATGTCGCCGAGGTCGACGACCTGCTTGCCGAGGATCATGTCGACGGAGGGGCCGTTGCCGTACTCGAACACGTCCGGCCCGGAGCCCGTCAGCAGGGCCGACGCGGCCTTCTTGTCGTAGTCGCCGGGGCTCCACTGCACCGTCACCTTGGCGCCCGGGTACGCGGCGGCGTACTTCTGCACGGCCTGCTGGGTGCCCGCCTCGCCGTACTGGTGGTACCACTGCTGCAGCGTCACCGAGGTCTTGCCGCCGCCCGCGGAGGAGCTCGCCGCGCTCGAGCTGCGTCCGGTGTTGCCGCCGCAGGCGGCACCGAACAACCCCACGGCAGCAAGGCTGCCGCCCAGGGCGAGGACGGATCGACGGTCGACGGGCGTGCGGTTGGGCGACATGGGACTCCACTGCTCGGTCCTGCGCGGGGCGGCCGCGCCCGCGTCCCGGGAAGGGTGCGGCAGGTCGAAGACTACGAAAGCCGGCGCGGGCCCACCAATCGGGGCCACCTCGCGTCGGCGCCGGCCGCGACGCGCCCTACCAGGCGGCCGGCCGGTAGTCCTTGAGGAAGCAGCCGTACACGTCCTCGCCCCGCTCGCCGCGGACGATCGGGTCGTAGACGCGAGCCGCTCCGTCGACGAGGTCCAGCGGCGCGTGGAAGCCCTCCTGCGCCAGCCGCATCTTCGTCGGGTGCGGCCGCTCGTCGGTGATCCACCCGGTGTCCACGGACGTCATGAGGATGCCGTCGGTGAGCATCTCCTCGGCGCTGGTGCGGGTCAGCATGTTCAGGGCGGCCTTAGCCATGTTGGTGTGCGGGTGGCCGGGTCCCTTGTAGCCACGGCTGAACTGGCCCTCCATGGCGGAGACGTTGACGACGTAGGTGCGCCGTGCCTTGGAGGCGGCCATGGCCGGGCGCAGCCGGCTGATGAGGATGAACGGCGCCGTGCTGTTGCACAGCTGCACCTCCAGCAGCTCGACCGGGTCGACTTCGTCGACGCGCTGGGTCCAGCTGTTGACGTCGTGCAGGTCCGGCAGCAGGCCGCCCGCGTCAACGGCGGTGCCCGCGGCGATCCGTGCGGCGCCGGCCGAGCCGGCCGTCAGGGCCAGCGACGTCAGGCTCTGCGCCGTCAGCTGCGGATGGCTGGCCAGCGAGCTGGTGAGGGCCTGCGGGTGCGCGTCGCTGGTGTGCGCGAACGTGATCATCTCCGGCAGCTCGCCGCCCGGCAGCGGCGCGGACTCGGCCTCGGTGAGGGCCGAGTAGGCGCCGGGGGAGCGGCGTACAGTCTGGGCGGCGTTGTTGATGAGGATGTCCAACGGGCCGCAGGCGGCGACCGAGTCGGCCAGCGCGACGACCTGCGCCGGGTCGCGCAGGTCGATGCCGACGACCCGCAGCCGGTGCATCCAGTCGGCGCTGTCGGGCATGGCGCTGAACCGCCGCACCGCGTCGCGCGGGAAGCGGGTGGTGATCGTCGTGTGCGCGCCGTCGCGCAGCAGCCGCAGGGCGATGTACATGCCGATCTTGGCGCGCCCCCCGGTCAGCAGCGCCGTCCGTCCGGTCAGGTCGGTGCGGGCGTCGCGGCGGCTGCGGTTCAGCTCGGCGCACGGCGGGCAGAGCTGGTGGTAGAACGCGTCGACGGTGTGGAACCGGGTCTTGCAGGTGTAGCAGGACATGGCCCGCACCAGCGTGCCGGCGCTGGCGTCGGTCGTCGCGGTGGCCAGGGGCAGCCCGGCGGTCTCGTCGTCCAGCCGTCCGGGGGCGCCCGTGGCGGTGGCCGCGATCACGGCGGCGTCCGCGGCGCGCACCGCGGCCTGCCGCTCGGCTCGACGGGCGAGCTTGACGTTCTTGAAGATCCGCGCCGTCGCCTCGCGCACCGCCACGGCGTCAGGATGGTGGTGCGGCAGCTGGTCGACGGCCTCCACCACTCGCAGGAAGGTCTGCATCTGGTCGCGGTCGATGCCGATGGTGCTCTCGGTCATTGGTTCAGCTCACCCACAGTCGTGCGGAGAAGGTCAGGGCCAGGGCGGCCATGAGCGGAAGGCAGAGGGCCGGTACGGCGACGCGCAGCCAGCCCCAGCCGCGGCGGTGCGCCAGCTGGGCGAGCAGCAGGTAGGCCGGGAACCACGTCAGGGTGTACCGGGGCGCCGAGGTGATCATCGTGGAGCAGACCAGCACCCCCACGCTCAGCGCGATGTACGTCGCCTCGGCCCACCGTCGCAGCCGCACCAGCGCGGCCAGGAGCAGCAGGCCGGCGACGACGGAGAGCAGGTCGGCCCAACGGGACACGAGCAGGTCGGGGGTGGCCGCCGACGCGATGGCGTCCCAGCCCGCGCGCAGTCCGGTCCAGGGCCAGGCCGTGCGCCGCGCCCAGCCGGTGTCCTGCGCCGCCTGCCACGCGTTCCAGGCGCCGGTGCGCGCGTGGAGGTAGCCGAAGTAGGCCGCCAGCACGGCGCAGGGGAGCGTCAGCGCGAGCACGTCGCCGCGGGGTCGCCGTCGCCGGTCCTCCCGCAGCTGGACGAGGTACATCACGGCCAGGGCCGCGACGAGGAACATGCCGTTGACCCGCACGGCCGTGGCCGCGGCGGCCAGCGCCCCGGCGAGCCACCACCGTCGGGTGACCGCGGCCCACCACGCCGCCACCGTGACCGCGAGGAACAGCGCCTCGCTGTAGACCGCGGCGAGGAAGATGCCGTAGGGCGCGACGCCGAGCAGGACGACGGCCGTCGCGGCGACCCTCGGCCCGAGGCCCTGGGCGATCGCCAGCTGCCACAGCATCACCGCCGCCACCGTGCCGGCCGCCAGGGAGACGAGGATGCCGGCGAGCATGACGTTGCCGCCGGTCAGGGGCGACAGCACGCGGATGGCCAGCGGGTAGCCGGGAAAGAACGCCTGGTCGCAGCAGGGCAGTCCCGGTGGGAGGTAGCCGCGCTCGGCGATCCGGGTGAAGTGGAAGGAGTCCCAGTAGGTGAACCGGTCCAGGACCCAGCGACCCCCGGTGGCCCGCTTGCCCTGGTCGATGCCGAGCAGGAAGGACCCGAGCACGACCAGCAGCATCAGGGAGAGTCGGCTGGCGAGCCAGGCACCGGCGACCGGGACGAGCGGGGAGCCCGACGTACGGCGTGGCATGGCGGCGAACCCCCGTCCGGCTGGTGGCAGAAGAGACGGGACGTCGCGGCCCTGCGGAGACGTCCCGACCGGTGTCCGGGTCCTCGAGGGGAGCACCATCCGGTGGCGTGTCCCGGACAAAGGGTACACGCGGCGCGCGGTGGTCCCGGCGTGGCGGCGGGTGCGCGCGGCCGGTCCTCAGGCGCCGGCGATGCCGGCAGGCGGCCGGAACGGCGGGTCGGCAGGCGGCCGGAACGGCGGGTCGGACGGCTGCAGGTCCGGGTCGTCCACCCCGAACGTGCGCACCGGCCCGGGCGTCGTCGTCGGGCCCTCGAAGCGCACGGTCACCAGCCCCCTGCCCGATCCCCACACCCAGCCGGCGCCGTGCTCGCGGTGCGACACGTCCTGCCCGGGGCGCCAGCTGCGGGCGGGAAGCGCCGGTGGCGGCGGCACCGCCAGGATGCCCGGCGTCGCTGTGCTGCATCCCGTCGACGGGCTCGTCCTGCTGCCGGGGCGGCGCCCCGGGCGGCCCCTGGGCCGGCTCGTCGCCGGGCGCGCCGAACCCCGGTGCCCACGGGGCCGGCGTCGACAGCGTCGGGGGCCCCGGGGCTGCCGGCTGCGGCGGGGGCGGCCTCCGCCGGGTCGGCGAACAGGTCGTCCTGGACGTAGTCCGACAGCCCGGACACCCCGAGCCCGAGCAGCCGCACCCCGCCGGTGACGTCGACGTCGCGCAGCAGCGCCAGGGCGGTCGAGGCCAGCTGGCGCGGCGCGTCGGTCGACTGCGGCAGCGTGCTGGAGCGGGTCAGGGTGCTGAAGTCGTACCGCCGGACCTTCAGGGTGACGGTCCGCCCGTACGTCGTGGCGGCGCGCAGCCGGGTGCCGACCCGCTCGGCGAGCCGCTCGATCTCGGCACGCAGCAGCGCCGGGTCGGTCAGGTCGGAGCCGAACGTCTCCTCGGCGGACACGCTCTTGGCCTCCCGCTCCGGCACCACGGGGCGGTCGTCCCGGGCGAGCGACAGCCGGTGCAGACCGGTCCCGTGGGCCTGGCCCAGCAGGCTGATGAGGTCGTCCTCGGCGACGGCGGCCAGGTCGCCGATCGTCTCGACCCGCAGTCGGCGCAACCGGTCGGCCGTCGCGGGGCCCACGCCACCGAGGCGCCGTACCGGCAGGGGGTGGAGGGTGGCCAGCTCGGTGCCGGGGGCGACGACGGTCAGGCCGTCGGGCTTGTCCAGCTCGGAAGCGATCTTGGCGACCAGCTTGGAGGAGCCGATGCCGACCGACGCGGTCAGGCCGCCGGTCGCGGTGCGGATGCGGCGGCGCAGCGCCTGTGCCAGGGCGCTGACGCCCTCGACGGTGAGGTCGGCACCGGGGACCGCCGCGAGGTCGACGTACGCCTCGTCGACCGACACCTGCTCGACCAGGGGCGACACCTCCTCCAGCAGCGCCATCACCATCCGTGAGCTGTCGCGGTAGGCCGCGGAGCGCGGCGACAGGAACGCCGTGCCCGCCGGGCAGCGCCGGCGTGCCTCCGCGGTCGCCATCGCCGAGCGGGCGCCGAACGCACGCGCCTCGTACGACGCGGTGGCGACCACGCCGCGGACGCCGACCCCGCCGACGATGACCGGGCGGCCACGCAGCGAGGGCTTGTCGCGCTGTTCCACGGAGGCGAAGAACGCGTCGAGGTCCAGGTGCAGGACGCTGGGCGTCGAGCGCATCCGGCCGGCTCCTCTCGGCTCGACGGGCGGTCGGTGCCCCGACTCTCGCACCCGCCGGCGGCCGGCGGCACCCCGGGTCGCGCACAGCGGGGCAGGCCCGCGGCCGGACGTCGACCGGTTGCCGCGTCAGCCCTGCTTGAGGGCGCCCCACCCGTGCCAGGTGTCGATCTCGATCCACGCGCTGACCCGGCCGCGGTCCCGTTGGGGGTAGTCGCGGCCGGTGTAGTGACGCGAGAGCCGGTCGATGTCGCGCAGCTCGGGGTCGTCCTCGAAGGCGACGATCCGTCCCTGGACGCTGACATGGGTGTACCAGTCGTCGGGGTCCATCGCGGTCAGGCTGACCCGGGGGTCAGCGCGCAGGTAGGCGAGCCGGCGACGGCCCTCGTCCATGTTGACCAGGACCTGTCCCTTCTCGTAGAGGTACCAGGTGGCCACGGACACCGGCTGGCCGTCGGGCCGGCTCGAGGCGATGACGGCGTGGTTGGGGCGGGCCAGCATCGCCGCGACCTCGTCGGGCAGTGGGGCAGTGGGCATGTCGGGCTCTTCCTCGTGGCGGGTGCGTGGGTTCGGCGGGTGGTCAGTCCTCGTGGTCGCGGACCTGGCCACCCTCGGCGGTCGGTGCCACCCGGCTCGGGTTGGGGCCGCCGCCGGAGTCCTCCTGCTGCCCCGGCTCGTTCTCGGGTCGCAGCGAGGGGATCTCCGGTGCCCGAGTCGGCCATCGCCTCGTTGCTCTCGACGTAGGTCCGCCCGGCGGAGGCGTCCCGGGCCACGGCCTCGAGCCACTTGCCCGGCGGTGGCTGGAGCCCGCGGTCGGCCATCCGCTCCTGCAGGAGGTCCATGATCTGCGGGATCGGCTCCCCCGCGTGGGTGCGCACCACCTCGGCGATGATCGCCTGCCGCTGGGCGGCGCGCTCCCGGTGGGTGTCCTGGTCCGAGTCCATCGGCCACTGTCCTTTCGTGAGGTGGTCCCGGGCGCCGGCGTGCGCCGTCTGCCCGCGCTCTCTCCTTGCCCCACCCGGCGTCCGCCAATCACCGTGCGCGCGCCCATGGCTCGTTTTGCCGCGTGGACCGGCGGTAGTGCGGGCGCATGATCACCAGGGACCAGCTGTCGGGTCTGGCTGCTGACCTCAGCGGGCCCGGGAGCGCTGACCCGGCTGCGGGCCGGCAGCCGCCACAGCACGACGGAGCCCACCACGCATCGGCGTGGTGGGCTCCGCTCTGTGTCAGCCCTCTCAGGCCAACGGCATCAGCTGTTCTGCTTGCTCTCCTTGACGGTCTGCGCGCTCTCCTTGGCGCTGCCCGTCACGTCGGAGGCGGTGGAGGTGCCCTCGGACTTGACCGTCTCAACGGCCTCGGTCCCGGCGGACTTGACCTCCTGCACGGCCTGCTGAGCCGGCTCCTGCAGGTTCTGCGCCGCCTCCTTGGCCATGTCGGCCACCTCGTGGGCGAGCGGGGCGGCCTTCTCCTTCAGGCTGCCGGCCGCCTGGCGCTCGGCGCGCGTGGCGGGCAGCAGCGAGCCGACCAGCCAGCCGACGCCGAGGGCGATCAGGCCCGCGGCGAGCGGGTTGCCCTGCGTCTGCTGACGAGCGGCGTGCGGAGCGGAGGAGACCGCGTCGCCGGCGGTGTGCAGCGCGTCGCCGGAGGCCGACTGCGCGTGGCCCGCGCTGCCCATGACCGAGTCCTTGGCGCTGGCCGCGCTGCCCATCACCGAGTCCTTGGCTCCGAAGACCCTGGAGGTCACCTTGTCCTTCTGGCGCTGCACGACGTTGGCCGGACGCACCGTCTCGGCCAGGGCGTCAACGTCCCGGCTGAGCTCGGCACGAGTCGCCTCGATGTCGGCTTTGATCTGCTCGGGGTCGTTCGTCATCGACTGTCCTCATTTCCTTTGAGCGCATCTGGGATCTTCTTGGCCGTGTCGGTGGTCTTGGGCAGGCCCTGCACCGCCTTGAGCTGGGACCGCCCCATCGACGCCAGGATGGCGGCGATGATCGCCCAGATCACGGCGACGACGAGCGCGGACCACCCGCGGCCGATGGCGTTGCCGAGGCCCCACCACAGCGCGATCGACAGGAACAGCAGCACCATGTGGCCGCCGACTGCCGCACCGGCGAGCAGGCCCGTGCCCTTGCCGGCCCGCTGGGCGGACTGGCGGATCTCCGACTTGGCCAGCTCGACCTCCTGGCGCATCAGCGTGGAGATGTCACCGCTGATCTCGCCGAGGAGCTCGCCGACCGAGGAGAGCGACCCGCCGTGCTCGGGACCGTTCGTGTGCTCCTGCGCGGGCGGGTAGGCCGAGCTCACCGCGTCGTCCCGGTGGTCGGCGTGTCGGACGGGAACGGCTCGCCGATGACCGGGTCACCGACGTAACCGCCCGCACCGGCGGTCGGGTTGGGCGTCACCAGTCCGGGACGGTCCTGTCGTACGCCGTGCCGGGGGAGGTCACGGACGACACGGGCGTGCCGACGTCCTGGCGGACCGGGGTGGTGTAGCCACCCTGGGTGTAGGAGCCCGTCGCGGGAGCCGCCCTGGCCGGGCGTGCCCTCCTTGACCCCGCGGGTCATCCGGCCGGCGAGCAGGCCGAGGCCGGCCGCGACGGCGAGGAACGTGCCCGGCTTGCGACGGCCGAAGTCCTTCAGCTCGCTGAGCAGGTCGCCCGGCTCGCGCTCGGACAGCCAGTGGGCGACGGAGCCGATCTGCTGCGAGGCCTGCTGGGCGAGGTCCTTGGCGAGGCCCTCCTCGTCGGACTTGCTGGCCATCGAGCCCAGCTGGGAGCTGAGCGAGTGCAGCTGGTCGGCGACGCGGGTCTGCTGGCTGGACGCGTGGTCCACCAGCTCGGACTGCGCCTGGCCGAGCAGCGCCTTGGCCTGGTAGCCGGCCTCGCCGACGACCTGCTTGGCCTGGTCCGCACCAACCGCTGCGACGTGCTTGCCGCCTTCGACGCCCTCGTGGGCGACGCCACGGGCCTCGTCCTTGGCGGTGTCCTTCGTGCTCTGGGTGCCACCGGTCGACGTGGTGCCGACGCCGGCGGTGGGCGCGGTAGCGCCTGAACCGCCTGTGGTGACGATCGGGTCAGGGGTGCTCCCCGGTGTGCCGAGTCCTTCAGTCATGAGTCTCGTCCTCTCGTGTACAACAGTGACAGCTGAGCGGCCCGAGTTCGGGCGGTCTGCGACCGGGCCGGCGATTGCGCCTTACCCGCCGCCCGGAGGCCGAAACGGGCGCAGCGCACCTTGGCGCCCGAAAGGTCGCCGCCCCGCACGGGGGTCAGCCGGTTCGGTGACGTCGGTGCGCGTCACGCCACCATCGCGAACCGCTCAGGCCGGGGCGTCCTCATCCGCGGCGCCCTGGTCCTCACTGGTCCCGTCGTCCTCCTTGAGGGCCGTCAGACCGTCCGGCCGGCCCTCCTCGGGGGCCATCATCGTGGGCTCGGAGTCCTGGTCGTCGTCGTCGACGGAGTTCGGTGGTGTCGTCATGGGATGGCCATTACCCCGGCCGGGCCCGAACATGTGAGCTCGGGACCGGACGAATGGGCGGTCTGCCGGGCGGTGGCCCCCACGATGCTGGCACGACGGGCCCTGAGGAGCGGGACGCTGCAGCTGCTCGAGGAGAATGGGGAGATGACAGCACGAGCCAGCGGTGAGTAGCCCGGGCGCGAGCTCCTCGCTCGACGCGGGTGGGCAGCCGCACGTCCTCGTCGTCCCCGGGCTGGGCCTGCTCCGGTACCTCGGTCCCTTGCTGGAGGCGCTGGGTCGGCGCGGCCTGCGCGCGACCCTGCTCGACGTCCCGGGGCACGACCGGCGCTCCGGCGACGTCATCGCCGCCACGGTGCCCAGCATCGCCGCCGCCACCGCTGAGGCGGTGGTGGCCCGGCCGGCCGGGGAGCGGTTGGTCCTCCTGGGCCACTCCACCGGCGCGCAGGCCGCGTTGCGGGCGGCGCTGCTGGTGCAGGACGTCCGCCGGCTCGACGGGGTCGTGCTGGCCGGTCCGACGGTGGCCCCGACCCAGCGCCGGCTGGACCTCCTGGCCCTGGCTTCGGCGACCGCCTACCGGCGGGACTCCCCGCGCGAGCTCGTCGTGCTGCCGGAGGTGCTCCGGGCCCGGCTCCGGCTGCTGACCTTGGTGCGCTCGGCGATCGCCGACCGGCCCGAGCGGGCGGTGCCGCGGTTGTCCGTGCCCCTGGTCCTGACCGCAGGGCGCGGCGACGCCTTCGCGCAGCAGTGGTGGCTGGAGGTGCTCGCTAGCGCTGCCACTCGCTCGCCGGACGTCACCCTCGAGCGCCTTGGCGGTTCGCACAACAACCCCTACACCCATGCCGACGAGCTCGCGGGGCTCGTCGGGCGCAGCCTGCGGCCGCCGGCGACGTGACACCGGTTCCCCTGGGGTAAGGGGTGTCCATGCACCTCGACGTGGAGTACGTGCTCCCTCTGCGGTGGTCAGGCGACGTCAGCCGGCGGGACGCCGGTGAGCTGACCGACTACCTACGCCGGCTCTCCCGGCTGGTCGACGTCACCGTCGTCGACGGCTCGGACGCCGCGACGTTCCGGCGCCACCACGACCTGTGGTCGACGGACGTGCGCCACCTGTCACCCGAGACGTGGCCGGGGCGCAACGGCAAGGTCGCCGGCGTCGTCACGGGTGTGCGCCGGGCCCGCCACGAGCGGGTGGTGCTCGCCGACGACGACGTGCGCTACGACGACGCGTCGTTGCGGGCCGTGGTCGCCGGCCTGGACGAGGGTGAGCTGGTGCGCCCACAGAACGTGTTCACCAGCTGGCCGTGGCACGCCCGCTGGGACACCGGCCGGAGCCTGCTGAACCGCGCGGTCTCCCACGACCACCCCGGCACCTTCGGCGTGCGCCGTTCCTGCTTCGTCGCCATGGGCGGCTACGACGGCGACGTGCTGTTCGAGAACCTCGAGCTGACCCGGACCGTGGCGTGCTTCGGCGGCCGGGTCGTCGACCTGCCCGGCGTCTTCGTCGGCCGCATCCCCCCGGACGCCGGCCACTTCTGGTCCCAGCGGGTGCGCCAGGCGTACGACGACCTCGCGCAGCCCACACGCCTGCTCCTGGAGATGTCTGTGCTGCCACTGGCCGCTCTGGGGCTCTTGCGGCGGCCGGGATCGGTGCTGGCCGGCGCGCTGGCTGCCGTGCTGGTGGCCGAGGCGGGACGTCGACGCGCGGGCGGCGCGTCGGCCTACCCGCGGTCGGCCGCCGTGTGGGCGCTGCCCTGGCTGGGGGAGCGGTCGGTCTGCATCTGGCTCGCGCTGGCGCAGGTGCCCCGGGGCGGTGCGCCGTACGCCGGTGGGCGCGTCCGCAGGGCGGCCACCCCGGCTCGCCGGCTGCGGTCCGGGGCCCGGCAGCCGCTCGAGGGGGACCCCGATCGCTCAGGCGCTGACGGAGTCGGTGTCACCCCAGCGGTCGGCAGCCTCGAGCCGTCGGCGTAGAACGACGAGGACGGCGCTGAGCCGGCGCGACACCGCATCTGGCTGCTGCCGAGCTCGGCGCCGATGTCGTCCTGCGTGCGTTCCTCGATGAAGCGCAGGCGCAACAACCGGCGGTCGGCCGGCGACAGCCCTGCGACGACCGCCCGCAGTGAGGCGACGGCCTCCACCCGCTCCATGTCGTCGCAGGGGTGGGTGAGCAGGTCGCCGGGGCAATGGCAGTAGCGGTATTGACGCACGACGACCCCCACGCGTGATGCGCGTGGGGGTCGTCGTGTGCGTGCTCGGCCGGACGGCGACCTGGTCAGGTCAGCGCCCGGGCCTGAGGCGGCAGGGAACCGCGAGCGGCCCGCTGCCGGTTGCGTGGGCGAGGTGTCAGCGAGTGGTGCTGGACTCCACGCGACGGCGGGACAGCACGACGCCGAGGGCGATCATGCCGAGGCCGAGCACCAGGTGCAGCCAGTCGTCCGCGCTGTTGACGGGGACGAAGTTCGCCGAGGACTGGTCGCTGGTCACCAGGCCGTAGATCCAGAGGACCAGGTAGATGATGCCGCCACCGATCAGGTAGGTGCGCGCGCTGTCGGCCCGCTTGGCCATCGCCAGCCCGGCGATGCCGAACAGGATGTGCACGATGTTGTGCAGGACGGACACCTGGAAGATGCCGAGCAGCTTGGCCTCGGACATGTGCCCGGCGAACGACAGCGAGTCGTAGTGGCTGGTGATGCCGGGGATGAAGCCGAGGATCCCCACCAGCAGGAACACCGCCCCCACCACCTTGGCGGCGGTCGTCACGAGCGAGCGTTCCTGGTGTGGTGTCTGTGTCATCGTCGTCTTCTTCCTGTACGTGCGGAGGCCTCCTGATCGGAGGAGGACATTCCCGCCGGTACCCGTCGCAACCTGCCGTAAACGGGCGTTGCGGTCAGTCCTGGTCCTGGCGCAGGGCCCGCCCCTGCTCCTGGATCTTCTGCTCCTTCTCCTCCTTCTTGCGCAGCCCCTTCTCGTCGCGGGCCGGCAGCTGGAGCTCGTCCTCCGCCGCGATGCCGCCCTGGAGCTGGCGTGCGCGCTCCATCTCCGCGTCCACCTCCGCCCCGAACAGCAGGGCCAGGTTGGTGATCCACAGCCACAGGAGGAAGACGATCACGCCGGCGAGGGCGCCGTACGTCTTGTTGTAGCTGCTGAAGTTGGCGACGTAGAAGCCGAAGATGGCCGAGGCGACGACCCACACGACGATGGCGATGAGGGCGCCGGCGCTGATCCAGCGGAACTTGGGCTGCTTCACGTTGGGCGTGGCGTAGTAGAGGATCGCGACGATGAGGACGACCACCGCAGCCAGGACCGGCCACTTGACGATGTTCCACACGGTCACGGCGGTGCTGCCCAGCCCGATGGCGTTGCCCACAGCCTGCGCGAGGGGGCCGGTCACGACCAGCGACAGCGCCACGAGCGCCACGAGGATGACCGCGATGAGGGTGATGAGGATCTGCAGCGGGCGCAGCTTCCAGAACGGCCGGCCCTCGCCGATCTCGTAGATGCGGTTCATGGCCCGGCCGAACGCCCCGACGTAGCCCGAGGCGGACCACAGGGCGGTGGCCAGGCCCAGGATGAGCGCGAAGCCGGCACCGGTGGAGCGGCTGACCGACTGCATCGGACCACGCACGGCGTTGACCACATCGGGGTTCCCGATGTCCGACACGATCTTCAGCAGGGCGTCAGTGGCGCGGGGGCCCTGTCCGACGATGCCGACGAGGGACACCATCGCCAGGACGGCGGGAAAGAGCGAGAGCACCGCGTAGTAGGTGAGGGCCGCGGCCAGGTCGGTGCACTGGTCGTCGGAGAACTCCTTCAGGGCGCGGCGCAGGCCGTACTTCCATGACTGACCCTTGAGGTCCGTGGGCTTGTCCGGCTTGCGTGCCTCCTGCTGGGCAGCGCTGTCCGGTCCGGACTCTGTCCTGTGGTTCGACATCTGGGTCTTCTCCCGCTTTGGTGGTGGTGTGGCACCGGGAACCTTGCCCAATACCGCCGCAGGTGAACCATGTCAGGCATCGCCGGATGGGCGTGCGCCGCGCTCAGACCTCGATCTCGGCGATGGCGGCAGGCACCTCCAGCAGCAGCTCGCGGGCGAGGAAGCCCATCCGGCCGATGCGCGCGGCGAGGCGGTCGCCGGCACGGCCGTGCAGGTAGGTCCCCCACACCGCGGCCTGTGGCGGGGGGCAGCCGCGGGCGCACAGGCCGGAGATGATCCCCGCCTTGACGTCGCCGGACCCGGATATGCCGAGGCCGGGGCCGCCGGTGTCCACGGTCCACACCTCGCCGTCGGGCGAAGCCACCCACGACGTGGCCGCGCCGGACACCACCGTGGCGCCGGCCGTGGTGGCGAGGCGCACGATCGCCGCGATCGGGTCGGCGTCCACGTCCTCCTGGTCCATCCCCAGGGTGATCGCGAGCTCGGTGTGGTTGGGGGTCAGCACCGCCCGGCCCTCGAGGTGGCCGAGCCCCTCGGGGTGAGCGGTCAGGTAGGCCATGCCGATCGCGTCCACGACGACCGTCGTGGACAGCGAGGGCACGGTGGCGCCCAGCAGCTGCTCGGCGGTGTCCGGGTCCATCAGCCCCGGGCCCAGAAGCACCGTCGCGCACCCGTCGGCGAGCTCGAGGACGGCGCCGGCCGCGGAGGGCGCGATCTCGCCGGAGTCCGTCTCGGGCAACGGGCAGACCATCGCCTCGGGGACCGCGACGGAGAGAGCCGCGGCGACGCTCTGGGCCGTCGCGATCTGCAGTTTGCCCGCGCCGGAGCGCAGCAGCGCCTCCGCGGCCAGCAGGACGCTGCCGGGGGTCCGGCTCGTGCCGCCGACCACGAGGGTGCGGCCTCGGGACTCCTTGCCGCCGCCGGGCGACGGCAGGGGCCAGTCGCGCAGCGCTGCCGCGGTGACGAGCTGGGGGTCAGACGGCATGGTCGGTCTCCTTGCCGGCGTGCATGGACTCCCGCGTCGTCGGGGTGGCGCTCTCCTGGACCGCGGTCGCGTCGGCGTACGCCTCCAGCTCCAGCGCCCCGTCGGGCCCCCGCCGGTAGGACGTCATCGAGCAGTTCGCCATCGGGGACCGGGCGTCGAGGTCGAGGATCTCCCGCTCTCCCAGCCCCTCGAGCACCAGCCGGAAGCTCATGATCACCGCCTGGTGGCTGAAGATCCACACCCGTTCGCCGTCGTAGCGGTCCTCCACGTCGCGCAGCAGGCTGCGGACCCGCAGCGCCACGTCGCACCAGCTCTCGCCCGACGGGGGCCGGTAGTAGAACTTGCCGAGGTAGCGGCGCCGGTCCGCCTCCTGCGGGAACTCCGCCCTGATGCCGGCGCCGGTGAGGCCGTCGAAGATGCCCAGCTCGCGCTCACGCAGCCGCTCGTCGGACGTGACCTGCAGCCGCCCGTCCATCGCGGACAGGGCATGCGCGGCGGTGGCGGCGGCGCGCTCGTACGGCGAGCAGAGCACGACCGTCGGCTGCTCGTCGGCGGGCAGCGTCGCGACGAAGCGCCCCACGGCGGCGGCCTGCTCCTTGCCGGTGGGGGAGAGGGCGACGTCGGCGTCGCGGACGTCGAGGTCCAGGCGCGAGTCGCCGCGGGAACGGGCGTCGCGGTCCGCGACGTTGCCGAGGCTCTCGGCGTGCCGGACCAGGACGAGCCTGCTCGGGCCCGGGCGTGGGCGGACTGTGGGCACCTTGGCCTCCTTGACGTCGTCGATGGGTGCGGGGTACCCGAGCCCGTCGAGCCAAAACCTGCCGCCTCGCATGGGCGTGGCGCAGGGCGGGTACGACGGCGCCAGCGGCCCGGCGCGGGTCGCCAGGCCGTTTCCGGCCTGCGGCGGACAGCGAGGAAGTGCGACCCGATGCCAGCTTTCGGCTACACGATGATGTGCGAGCAGTCCCGACCCGACCAGCTCGTGCGGGACGTCCAGCGCGCCGAGGACGCGGGTTTCGACTTCTCCGTCACCAGCGACCACTACCAGCCGTGGCTGGAGTCACAGGGGCACTCCGGCTACGCCTGGTCGATCCTCGGCGCCGCCGCGCAGGCGACGTCCCGGATCCCGCTGATGACGTACGTCACGTGCCCGACGGTGCGCTACCACCCGGCCGTCGTGGCGCAGAAGGCCGCGACGATGCAGATCCTCTCCGGAGGCCGCTTCCGGCTGGGGCTGGGCGCCGGGGAGAACCTCAACGAGCACGTCGTCGGCGAGCGGTGGCCGGCGGTGGGGGTCCGGCACGAGATGCTGGGTGAGGCGCTGGACATCATCTCCGGGCTCTTCGACGGCGGGACGATGAGCTACCGCGGCAACCACTTCGACGTCGAGTCGGCCCGGCTGTGGGACCTGCCCGACCAGCGCGTGCCGATCGGGCTGGCCGTCTCCGGTCAGGAGTCGTGCCGGCTGGCCGGCCGGCGTGCCGACCTGATGATCGCGACCGAGCCCAAGCCCGAGCTCGGGACGATGTTCGACGAGGCGGGAGGCAGGGGCAAGCCCAGAGTCGGGCAGATCGCGGTCTGCTACGACACCGACAAGGACGCGGCCGTCGCGCGGGCGCACGAGCAGTTCCGCTGGTTCGGGCTCGGCTGGAAGGTCAACGCGGACCTGCCCGGCCCGTCCTCGTTCGAGGCGGCCACCCAGTTCGTCACCCCGGAGCAGGTAGCCGAGCAGCTGCCCTGCGGACCGGACGTGGAGGAGCACGTGGAGAAGATCCGGCCCTTCGTGGAGGCGGGGTTCACCGAGATCGCGCTGGTGCAGATCGGCGCGGCCCAGCAGGAGGCCTTCATCGGCTGGGCGGAGCGGGAGCTGCTGCCGGCGCTGCGGTCCCTCTGAGCGGGAGGCCCGCGTCAGCACCGCGAGGAGAACATGCCCGTCCTCAGCGCCCGGGGGCCCGCGCAGCGCGGCGTGTGCGGGAGCGCCAGACCAACAGCGGCAGGATCAGCCAGTTCAGCATGAAGAACGTCAGCATGCAGGCCGCCGCCACCCAGCCGGCGACCTCGCCCACCACGACGTTGAAGATGAGCAGAACGACGGTCGTGACGGTCAGGCCGAGCGCGACGAGGCCCGCTTTCGCGAGCCGGTCGCCGGTCGTGACCAGGGTGTCCTTCGCCCCACGGCGGAAGAGCAGGCGGTGGGAGCTGACGGGGGACACGAGCAGCGCCGTCGCGACGGTCGACAGCGACACGGCCACCAGGAAGATGGTCCGCTGCAGGTGGTCCAACGTGGCGAACCGTTGCTGGAACGGCAGCGTGAGCAGGAACCCCGAGAGGATCTGCACGCCCGTCTGGGTCACGCGCAGCTCCTGCAGCAGCTCGTTCCAGTTGCGGTCCATCCGCTCGGCCGCGGTCTCGTTGCGGTGCGGTCGCCCAGCGCCCCCCGCGCTGTCCCCGCGCCCGCCGATCCGCGCTGCCGTCGTCCTGGTGGCCTGTGTCCCGATGGCCGCCGGACCGCTCCGCGCTCATGGCCAGCTCGTGGTCGTCGTACGTCGGCGTGCTCGTCACCTCGTCCTCCTTCGGGCTGCGCGGCGCCCGGTGCGTCGCTCCGTCAGCCTGGCTGCCTCATCAGGCACACTGGCGTGCCATACCCGCCGGAGGGCGTTCCAACCCCGGGCGTTCCCACCTCCTGCGGAGCAGGATCTGGAGCCGCCGACGGGGAGAAGCGTTTCTCGGCGGGTGCTGAGGGTAAGTGCCCATCCGCCGCGGGCGCCGATCCGGTGCTGCCCGCCGACACGAGGAGTAGAGCATGCGTGGAGTCCGCGCGTTGGTGGCCGTCGCCGTACCGTCGCTGTTGTTGATGGGCTGCGCCGGGGTGGGCGCGAAGACCGCCGAGGCGCCGGCCAAGGGCGCGTCCGCCTTCGCGGGCACCCCCGAGGGACCGCTGAAGGTCATGGGGTTCTCCGGCGAGGACGAGGTGGCCCAGTCCCGCATCGCCGCGTTCAAGCAGAGCGCCCCGAAGGTCCAGGTCACCAACAACAAGGGCGACTTCGACGCCCAGCAGTTCCTCACGGCGCTCGCGAGCGGCAACCCGCCGGACCTGGTCTACATGGACCGCAACCTGGTCGGCACCTACGCCGCCAAGGGCGCCATCCAGCCGATGACCGACTGCATCGCCCAGCAGAAGATCGACATGTCGCAGTACCGTCCGGCCGCGATGACCCCCATCACGCTGGACAAGGTCGTCTACGGCATCCCTGAGTTCTACGTCGTGACGACCAACCTCGTGGACAAGCGGGTCCTGGCCAAGGCCGGGCTGCAGCTCTCCGACATCCAGACGGCCGACTGGGCCAAGCTGGAGGCGACCGCCAAGAAGCTGTCCGAGGTGCAGGGCAGCAAGATCCGCCGGATCGGCTATGACTCCAAGATGCCGGACTCGTTCCCGCTGTGGGCGATGGCCAACGGGGCGCAGATCGTCAAGCCGGACGGGTCGCCGAACATCAACGACCCCAAGGCGGTCGAGGCCCTGGACTTCAACCTCCGCCTGGTCAAGGAGCAGGGAGGCTGGAACAGCTACAAGGCGTTCCGCGACTCCTTCGACATCTTCGGCGCGAAGAACCCGCTGACGGTGGACCAGGCCGGTGCCTTCCCGATGGAGAACTGGTACGTCAACGTGCTGCGTGACTCCATCGGCAAGGGCCTGCAGCTCGGGTCGACCATGGTCACCGACCGCCAGGGCACGCCGATCAGCACGCTGGGCGGCAGCGCCTGGGTGATCCCCAAGGGCGCCAAGAACCCCAGGGCCGCGTGCGCCTGGGCCAAGACGATGACCGCGCAGGACACGTGGATGAAGGCTGCCGAGGCCCGGATGGCCACGGTCACCAAGGACAAGAGCTTCTTCACCGGCCTGTTCACCGCGAACAAGCCGGCGGACGACGCGATCAAGGCCAAGTACCTCAAGGCGGCGCCGGACCCCGGCTTCGAGCAGGCCATCAACAACGACTACGCGTCGCTCGACGTGGCGAAGGGTCTTCCTGCCTCCCGCGCCGGCGCCGAGATCGATGCGGCGTGGAAGAGCGGCGTGGCCCGTGCCCTCGCCGGGCAGCCCGCCCAGGCCGCACTGGACCAGGCTCAGAAGGAGGCACAGGCCGCCTTCGACAAGGCGCCCGCACGTGGCTAGGCGCCGTGGCCTGCAGCGACGGGAGAGCCGCGCGGCATACCTCTTCCTGTCGCCGTGGATCATCGGCTTCCTGGTCTTCACCGCCGGCCCCATGGTGGTCAGCCTGGTGCTCTCGTTCACCGACTACCAGCTCGTGGGCCCGTCCCACGGCGTCGGTACGGCGAACTACCGTGAGCTGGCTAGCGATCCACGGATCGCGAAGTCCCTGCTGAACACGTTCATCTACGCCGCGATGTTCGTGCCGCTCGGCACGGTCGTGGCGCTGGGCCTGGCCATGCTGCTGCTGCGCGTCGGTCGCGCTGCGGGGTTCTTCCGGACGGCGTTCTACCTGCCGGTCATGACGCCGGCCGTCGCGGCGGCGGCGATGTTCCTGCTGCTGCTCAACGGCCAGCGGGGCCTGGTCAACGAGGTGCTGGGCTGGGTCGGGATCACCGGCCCCAACTGGACCACCGACCCGAGCTGGCTGAAGCCCTCCCTCGCGCTGGTCAGCCTCTGGAGCATGGGCGGCAGCATCGTCATCTACCTCGCTGCCCTGAAGAACGTGCCGCAGGACCTCTACGAGGCGGCGCAGCTCGACGGTGCCGGTCCGGTGCGCCGGTTCGTCAGCATCACGCTGCCGATGATCTCCGGGGCCCTCTTCTTCACGGTGATCACGCACACCATCGCCGCCCTGCAGATGTTCGACCAGGCCTACACGATGTTCTACGGGCCGCAACAGAAGGCGACGGCCTCCGACGAGTCCCTCGTCTACATGGTGTACCTGTTCCAGAACGCGTTCCAGTTCTTCAAGATGGGCTACGCCTCGGCGATGGCCTGGCTCCTCTTCCTCATCATCATGCTGGTGACCATCGTGCAAGTGCGGGTGGGCAACCGCTACGTCTACTACGAAGGCGGGTCGACGCGATGAGCCAGCTCGACAGTCCCGGCAGCGTGTCGGGGGCGCCCCCGACGTTGCCGCCGGTCCAGCAGCTGCCGGGGCAGGTGCCGATGGCCGATGCCGCGGACCTGCCACCGGCCCCTCGTCGCGGACGCCAGGGCAGTCTCAGGTGGGGTTTGGCCCGGTTGCCTTACTGGCTGGGCCTGTTCGTGGCGACGCTCGCCTTCGTCTATCCGCTGGTGTGGCTGGTCAGCGCGTCGCTGAAGCCGAAGTCGCAGGTGTTCGACAACCGCCTGGTCCCCCAGACGGTGCAGCTCAGCAACTTCGTCGACGTGTGGGCCGCTGGCCCGGTGCTTCGCTGGCTGCTCAACTCGGTCATGGTCGGCCTGATGTCGGCAACGGCCGTGACGCTGTCGAGCGCCCTCGTGGCGTTCGGGTTCGCCTACTTCCGCTTCCGGCTGCGAGGGCCGCTGTTCGGCCTGGTGCTGGCCACGATGATGTTGCCCGGCGCGGTCACGATGATCCCGGTCTACCTGATCTGGAACCGGCTGGGCATGGTCGACACCCAGGTGCCGTTGTGGGCGCAGAACCTGTTCGGCTCGGCGTTCTACATCTTCCTCATGCGCCAGTTCTTCCTGGGCGTCCCGCGGGAGCTGTTCGAGGCGGCGCGCGTGGACGGAGCCAGCTTCCTGCGGATGTTCTGGCAGATCGCGCTGCCACTGTGCCGGCCCGCGCTCATCATCGTCTTCGTCTTCGAGCTCCAGGCCAGCTGGTCCGACCTGATGAAGCCGCTGATCTACCTGCAGACCCAGGACTACTTCACCATGCCGCGGGGTCTGAAGCAGATCGTCGACGCCTTCGCCATGTCGGGGGAGTACCACTGGGAGATCGCGATGGCTGCCAGCGTGGTCGCCACCGTGCCCATGATCGTCGTCTTCGCCCTGGCCCAGCGCTACTTCCTGGACGGACTGGCCACCACCGCCCGCCAGGGCTGACCCACCGCCCGCCAGGGCTGACGCACCGCCCGCCTGGGCTGACGCACCGCCCGCCTGGCTGGACTCGTCCAGGCGGGGCGGACTGAACCCGAGGCCCTCGCCCCAGGCTGAGCTGCCCTCGTTGCTGTGGTTGGGAGCGGTACGGGCCGGCGTTCGTCGTCCGCCGCTGCCTGCGGGTATGGTCGGCCGTCGTTCAGCGGGGGCGGGGGCCCCCGGGGTTCCTCGCCGCGCCGCAGCTGCCGGGCGCCGCGCGCCTGCAGCACCCCGTTCCACGAGGAGTCCCCATGCCCCCGCCCACGATGACGGGCCGCACCCGCGGCCACAGCCACACGGACCCCCGGACCCCCGCCGGCAGGCGCCGGGAGCGGCTCCTGCACGAGCTGCGCCGTCCGCGGCTGCAGCTCGTGCTGAAGTCCTCCTTGGCCGCGGCGCTGGCCTGGCAGGTCGGCTCGTCGGTCCCCGGGTCCCTCGGCGACTACGCGTACTACGCGCCGCTGGGGGCCATCTCGGTGATCTACCCGGCGGTGACGGACTCGCTGCAGGAGGCAGCACGGGCCATGGTGGCCATCGCGCTCGGGATCGCCGTCGCCATGACCCTGCAGTGGGTCGCGTGGCCGAACGCGCTGACCGTGGGTCTGGTCGTGGCGGCCGGCATCGCCCTGGGTGGCTGGGGGTGGCTGGGCGAGCAGCGCAGCTGGGTGCCCGTCGTCGGGCTGTTCGTCCTCGTCCTCGGCGGCGCTCAGACAGAGACGTACGCCGCGGGCTACCTCGGCCAGATCGCGCTGGGCGCGGTGCTGGGCCTGGCGGTGAACGTGGCAGTGCTGCCGCCACTGTCGCTGTACGACGTCCGCCGCACGGTCGGCCAGGTGCGGGTCCGCGTGGCCGACGAGCTCCGGTCCATGGCCGACCTGCTGGAGCAGTCGCGGTCGCGGGAGACGGCCCCGGACGCCCGGGACTGGCGCCATGAGCTGGAGGAGCTGGAGAGCTCGCGCGAGCAGATGCGTGCTGCCGCTCGTCAGGCCGACCGCGCCGCCCAGAAGAACCCGCGGTCGCGGCGCTGGGCGGACACGCTGGAGTCGGCCCGGCGGACGCCGCTGTCCCTGGAGCAGGTGGTGCACATGGTCGAGGAGGTGGGCCTGGTCATGTCGGAGGAGCGCCGTCCTCACCTGGCACGGTGCACGGAGCTCGCCGGCCCGGTCGTCGACGGCCTGCGCGTCCTGGCGGAGATCGTGGAGTCCTCGCCGGTCCCGGGCCCCCTCTCGACCCGCGGCACGGCGGCGATGGATCGCGTGACGGCGGAGTACGACCGCGCTTCGTTCCCCGACCGGGACAGCCGGCTCGCCGCGAGCGTCGTCGTCCTCACGATGACGCGCTGCTTCGCCGTCCTCACCGACGCGGGGGAGCCATCGCGGCAGCAGAACGGCCCGATGAGGAGCTGACCTCTCTGCACGCCGTCATCCCGCCACCGTCCTGCCTGCTGCCGTCAACCCTGCAGGCCACGGGTGGCTTCGGCGGGCGGCGCGCTCACAGGTCGCGACCGTCTGTGGCCGGCCCCACGCGGCCCGGGCGACTCGGGGTGCCACGGCGGAGCACGTCCTCCAGCAACCGGTCCAGCGCTCCCTCGGGGCCGTCCGGCGCGGACCCGGGCACCTGCTCGGCGATCATGGTCGCCAGGTCGCGCAGCTTGAGGTTGGCGTGCTGGGAGTACCAGCGCAGCAGCTCGAAGGCGTCCGCCGCCGAGGTACGGCGGGTCGCCATCACCACACCTTTGGCCTGCTCGATCACGGCACGGGTGAGCGCTGACCGCTCCACCGCCTCCGTCGTCTCCCGCGCGATGGTGCTGCGCACCACTGCGCTGACGTCGACCACATACCCCTGGACCGAGACCACCTTCCCGTGCTCGTCACGCTGGCCCTGCCCGACCGACACGAGGGTGCGCACCATCCCCCTGGCGTCACGGATGCGGTGCCGCCGGGAGAACAGGCCGTCCCGGCCCAGGGCCCGGACGAGGTCCCCGCCCGTCCAGAGCCCGTCGCCGTCCACCTGGTGGGACCGCAGCAGGTCGGCGGTGGGCACCACGTCGCTGCCGTCGAGACCGTAGAGGGCGAACAAGGCCCCCGACATCGACCAGGAGCCCGCTGCCACGTCGTAGCGGAAGCACCCCACCGGAGCGCCCTCGCCGCCCGCGACGGCACGAGCGACCGCGACCCCCACCGCAGGTCCGCCTCCTGGCGTGCCCTCCACCACCGGCCGACACCGCTGCGACGGCTCGCTGTTCATGCGCAGGCTCTCTTCCGCCGTACGTTCGGGCGGGGCACCTCGTGCCGCAGGGGTGACCTGCTGGCTGGCCCCGTCTGACTGCCCAAGCGTTCACAGGTTAGGCCGACCGGTTTGCTCCGGTGGGGATTAGCACCTGCCGATCTGCCGCCTCCTGCTGAGTCTCCCGGTTGGCGTGTCGGACATCGGTTTCCCCTCGATGGCAGGGCTTGTCCGATGGTCGTTCTCATGCTTTGCTGGCAGTGCCGGCTTCAGCACAGTGGCTGGCGTCCCCCTGACAGAGGAGACGCCATGTCGCCCCTGATGTCCCCGGCGATGACCGGCCCCCGACGCGAAGCGCAGCAAGCCCGCCACGACGAGACGGAGCGCCTTCTCGCGCTGGCGTCGGCGGAGGCCTGTCCGCAGCGCCGCATCGAGCTGATCAATGACGTCGTCGTGCTCAACCGCGAGATCGCCCTCGGTGTCGCTCACCGCTACCACCGCCCCGGGGTCGAGATGGAGGACCTGGAGCAGGTCGCCCTCCTCGGCCTGACCAAGGCCGCCCGGCGCTACCGTCCCGGCCGCGGTCCGTCCTTCTCTGCCTACGCGTTCCCCACGGTGGCGGGGGAGGTCAAGCGCTACTTCCGCGACTCCACCTGGTCGGTTCGCCCGCCCCGCGGTCTCCAGGAGGCGGTGCTGGCCGTCCGCGCCGCGCAGACCGAGCTCGCGCAGCAGCTGGGGTCCGCACCGACGACCGACCAGCTCGCCGACGTCACCGACATGGAGCCTGAGGTGGTCAACAGGGCCTTGGTGGCAGAAGAGGGCTTCTCCGCGCTCTCCCTCGATGCGCCCGTCCGTGGCGCCGACGAGGGGACGATCGGCGAGACCATCGCCGACCCCTGCGACTACTTCGACCACATCGACACGAGCTCGGCCCTGCGCAGCACGCTGGCCACGCTCAGCGAGCGTGAGCGGCTGATCCTCAGCCTGCGCTTCGACCTCGACATGACCCAGGAGCAGATCGGCGCCCGGCTCGGGGTGAGCCAGATGCAGGTGTCGCGGACTCTGGCGAGGGTCTTCGCGGAGCTGCGCGCGCGGCTCCAGGACGAGGTGCCGGCCTCCGCGTGGCCGCGCGCTGCCGATGCCACGCAGCCGGACCCACCGCGAGGTCGCCGTCGGCGCAGTGCCTGACGCGGCTCGGGGTGCGCGGCTCGGGGTGCGCGGCCGCCGAGCCGGCCGTTGCCGTGGCGGGTCGGCGCCGGCGCCTCGTTTCTGAAGCGCCGGCGCCTGGCTCGATCGGCTCCCGGGAGCTGACCTCACCTGCACCGGCTCTTACCCACCTCCACCCCGCCCAACCTCGCGCCGGTGAGCGCGCCACCAGTGGTGCACCGGCAGGCGAACCGGGGCGACGTCAGCGGCCACGTCGTGGCGAGGCGTCGACCAGCCACTCCGGCGTGGGCGGCGGCGGCGGCCGCGACGTCGTACGCCCTGATTGGCCTGCGGCGAAGGGGGAAAGGAAGGAGTCGACATCACCGACCGGACAGGAGTCCCGCGAATGCGCATCGGCTATTTTCTCTCCTGCGAGGAGTACTCACCGAAGGAGCTCATCGAGCAGGCCCGGCTCGCCGCCGAGGCGGGGTTCGAGAGCCTCTGGATCAGCGACCACTACCACCCGTGGAACGACGAGCAGGGCCAGAGCCCGCTCGTGTGGTCGATGATCGGGGCCATCTCGCAGGTCTGCGACCTTCCCGTCACGACTGCCGTCACCTGCCCGACGACGCGCATCCACCCTGCGGTCATCGCCCAGGCCGCCGCCACCTCGGCGGTGCTCCTGGATGGCAGGTTCACGCTGGGCCTCGGCACCGGCGAGGCGTTGAACGAGCACATCCTCGGGGACCGCTGGCCGCACGCGGACCTGCGGTTCGAGCAGCTCGAGGAGGCCGTCGAGATCATCCGCGCACTGTGGACCGGCGAGACGGTGTCGCACGAGGGACAGCACTACTCCGTGGACACCGCACGCCTCTACACCCTGCCCGAGGAGCCGCCGCAGATCTTCATGTCCGCCTTCGGCCCCAAGGCGCTCGGGGTGGCGACGCGGATCGCCGACGGCTTCATGACGACGCAGCCCGACGCGGAGAGCCTGGCGCAGTTCCGGAAGGCCAAGGGGGGAAGCGCCCCGGGCCAGGTCGGGTTCAAGGTGGCCTGGGCATCCTCCCGGGAGGAGGCCGTCGGCCACGCCCACCGCCTCTGGCCGAACTCGGGCCTGCCCGGAGAGCTGTCCCAGGTGCTGCCGTCGCCCAAGCACTTCGAGCAGGCATCCTCGCTCGTGACCCCGGACATGATCGCCGAGTCGGCGCCGTGCGGCCCCGACCTCCAGATGCACGTCGAGGCGTTCACACCGTTCATCGAGGCGGGCTTCGACGAGATCTTCGTCGCCAACATGGGGCCGCACTACAAGGACATGATCCAGGCGTACGGCAAGGAGGTCCTGCCTGCGGTGCGGGCAGGCCACTGACCTCGACGTGACGTCGGCCACCCCGGATGCCCCGTGGCGCATGAAACCGGCCGCCGCGGGGCATTGAGCCAGTCCCGTCCGCAGCAGGCTTGAACCAGGAGGTCCGGTGTCCCAGCTGGCTCCCGAGATCCCCGAACCCGACACGGCGACACGGCAACGGCTCGCCTCGGCGCTGTCACAGATGGTGGCGCATCCCGAGTACCCGTGCCTCGGCGCGCGGTCGGTGTTCCAGCGTGACCGCGCCACGGTGCAGGTCTACGACGAGCTGGCCGGCGACGGCGTCGCGGAGCAGCTGCTCGCCGACCTGAGAACCTTTGCCGCAGAGACCGATCCGGAGGAGGGGTTCGCGTCCTTCGTCGCGACGTTCCGCGGACCGGCGGTGATCGATGAGCGCCACTTCGAGCGACTGCTGTGGTCGCAGCTCGAGCAGATCCACTCCGTGGACGACGACACCTGGAACGCCGAGGTGTCGGCCGATCCCAGCGACCAGCACTTCGCCTTCAGCGCCGGCGGTACGGCGTACTTCATCGTCGGGCTGCACCCCGCGGCGTCGCGCGACGCGCGTCGGACGCCCACTCCGACACTGGTGTTCAACCTGCACGAGCAGTTCGAGGCGCTGCGGGCCTCGGGGCGGTTCCCACGGATGCGCGACAAGATCCGTGAGCGCGACGAGCAGCTGCAAGGCAGCATCAACCCGATGGTGGCCGACCACGGCGACACCTCCGAGGCGCGGCAGTACTCCGGTCGCCACGTGGGTCCCGCATGGCAGGCGCCGTTCTCCCCGAACCCTCAGGAGCACTCGTGAATCGCCTTGCGCCGCAAACGGGTACGGGGTTCCTGCTCTCCGCAGGGGACACGCTGTCCGTGGTGGACCCCAACGGCGGGCAGGTCAGTGACTTCTTCTGCTTCAGCGCCGAGGACCACGGCGAGTGGCTGTCGAACGGGCGCACGATCGACTACGCCAACAAGGTCTTTTTCTCCACCGGCGACGTCCTCTACAGCAACCGCAGCCGGCCGATGGCCACCATCGTGGAGGACACCTGCGGGCGGCACGACTTCCTGCTGACGCCTTGCAGCCAGCAGACCTTCGACCTGCTCTACCCCGATCTCGGTGGCGCCTACCACCCCAGCTGCTTCGAGAACCTCTGCACCGGACTGGCGCCGTTCGGCGTCGAACCGGACCACATCTCAACGACGCTGAACATCTTCATGAATGTCTGGAGCGAGCCGTCGGGTGAGCTGCACATCGACCCGCCGACCTCCGTTGCCGGAGACCGCCTGGTCCTGCGAGCCGAGATGGACCTGCACGTGGGCCTGACCGCCTGTTCGGCCGAGAAGTCCAACGGCGGCGTCTGCAAGCCGATCGACTACGAGGTCGTTGCCCGCACGCCCTGAGTGATGAGCCGAAGCCCTCCCGGCGCACCGGTTGCCCCGCCCCGACAAGGGGTAGCCATACGGGCATGGACTCGTTGACGTTCGTCGGCACGGCCACCACCATCCTGCGGCTGGGCAGCTTCACCGTCCTCACCGACCCCAACTTCCTGCACCGCGGCCAGCGTGCCTACCTCGGCAAGGGGCTGTGGTCGCGACGCCTCACCGAGCCCTCGCTGCAGCCCGACGGGCTCCCACCACTGGACCTGATCCTGCTGTCCCACCTGCACGGTGACCACTTCGACCGGATCGCGCGTCGAGGGCTGGACCACCGTGTCCCGCTCGTGACCACCGAGGCCGCCGCCCGACGCCTGAAGCGGTACGGGTTCCAGACGCAGGGGCTGCCCACGTGGGAGCGCTCGGTCACGACGAAGGGTGAGGAGACGCTGACCGTGGAGTCGGTGCCGGCGATCCACGCCCGCGGCCTCATGGGTGCGCTGCTCCCTCCCGTCATGGGGTCGGTCCTCGAGCACCGTGTCGCCGGGGAGGTCCGCCGCAGGCTCTACGTCAGCGGCGACACCGTGACCGGCACGCACCTCGACGAGATCCACCGGCGGCACCCGGATCTCGACCTCGCGGTGATGCACCTCGGGGGCACCCGGGTGCTGTTCCACACCGTGACGATGGACGCCGAGCAGGGCGTGGACTTCCTGCGACGTGTCCAGCCGGCGCGCGCCCTCCCGGTGCACTACGACGACTACCGGGTCTTCCGCTCGCCGCTGCAGGACTTCCTGACCGAGCTCGGACGGTCCGGTCTGCCAGTTCCGGTCCGCACGCCGGCGCGCGGGGAGACGGTGGACCTCGACGCGCCGTGGCGCTGGAGAGCCGGGGGCCGACGCTGACGGGCCGCGTCAGCCCGGGCGGACGACGGTGCGGTGGGCGGCATCGACCCGGCGGGTCCACCCGCGGCGGTCCAGGTGCTCCAGCAGCGGCACGGCCACCCGCCGGGTGGTGCCCAGGGCCTGCCGTGCCTCGCTGAGGGTGAACGGCTGCGGCAGCCGGGCCAGCTCGCGCATGGCGAGCGCAGGCGCCGAGGGAAGAAGCACGACCTCGTCGGCGAGCCGCACGACCCGGTCGGCCTTCTCGGCCGCGGCCAGCTCACGACGACCAAGGCCCCACGCCCTGATCTCGTCACGCTCGGGGGCGAGGAACGGGGTCTCCCGCAGCCGCGACTCCAGCTCCTGCAGGCCCGCCTCGGCCGCGCCCAGGGAGAACCCGCCTCCCGGTAGGCGCACCCGGCCGTCGGTGACCTCGAGACCGGCGGCGGTCGCCAGCGGCAGCACGAGCCGTGTGTCGGGCACGCCCACTGCGCGACGGGCCGCCTCCACCGGCATCGCCGGATCCAGCGGGGTGGCCTGCGCGTGCTCACGTACGGCCTGCCCCATGGTGGAAACCCAGTGCGCCCACGTCTTCTCGTCGACCAGCCACTCGCCCACCTGCTCGACCCCGGGAGCGACGACGGCGTCCGCGTCGAGTCCGAGGACCGGGAGGTCCGCCCGGCGTACGGCGCCGCGGCGCCGTACCTCGGTCTGGAGATCAGGACGCCCCGTGTGCGAGGCGAGGTCATCCGCTCGGCGGGCGGCGGCGCCACGCCGTCGCAGCGGTGGTGGGTCGGCGTCGAGGACCAGAACACCGGCGGCGACCGACTGCCGGCCGGGGTCGCGCAGGATCGCACGGTCGCCGGGCTGCGCCGGCAGGGGGTGCAGCAGGGAGAGCCGCGCGTGCCCGGCGTCGAGCGGGCGCACGTGCACCGGCACCGAGGCCGAGCCCAGGTGCAGCACCAGCTCGGCGGGCAGGTCGGTCGCCGTGGCGTTGAGCCGGACGTCGAGCAGCGTCGAGGGACGCCACTGCCCCGGCGTGAGCAGCGCCTGGCCGCGGGTGACCTGCTCGCGCGACACCGAGCGCAGGTTGACCGCGACGCGGGCGACGGCGGAGACCTGCTCGCGCGGCTGCCCGAGCTGCTGGAGGCCACGGACCCGCACGCGCGCGCCGTCGAGCTCCAGCTCGTCGCCCACGGTCAGCGTGCCGGCGGCCAGGGTGCCGGTCACGACGGTGCCGCTGCCCTGGATGGTGAAGGACCGGTCGACCCACAGGCGGATGCGGGCGCCGAGATCGGGCCGGGGCAGCCGCGCGACGAGATCGCTGAGCGCAGAACGCAGCTCTTCCACCCCCTGGCCCGTGGCGCCGGACACTGCGACGGCGCGTACGTCGCCCAGCGACGTCGTCGCCAGCTGCTCCAGGGCCTCTGCCGAGGCGGGGCCGGGGTCGGCGAGGTCGCTGCGGGTCACGGCCAGCACCCCGTGCTCGAGGCCGAGAGCGTCCACCGCAGCAAGGTGCTCGGCCGACTGCCGACGCCACCCCTCGTCGGCAGCCACGACGAACATCACCGCAGGCGCCGGGCCGAGGCCGGCCAGCATGTTGCCGATGAACCGCTGGTGTCCAGGCACGTCCACGAACGCCAGCTCCTCGCCGGACGCGAGGGACGTCCACGCGTAGCCCAGGTCGATCGTCATCCCGCGGCGCCGCTCCTCGGCCCACCGGTCGGGCTCCATCCCGGTGAGCGCGCGGACGAGGGTGGACTTGCCGTGGTCGACGTGGCCGGCGGTCGCGATGACGTGCACTACTGCTCCACGGCCCTGATCGCGGCGACGAGGACGGGGTCGTCCTGCGGCTCGACGCAGCGCAGGTCGACCAGGCAGTGCCCCCGCTCCACGCGGGCGACGACGCACGGCTCGCCGAGCCGCAGCTTCTCGGCATACGCGGAAGGAAGGGCGACGGCCCAGCCGGGCAGGCCCAGTCCGGGGGCAGAGCCTCCACCGACCGCACCCGCGGAGGGCACGACGTCGCCGCCGACCTCACCCGCCAGGCGCTCGGCACGCCGGCGCAGCTCCTCCGGGTCGGCGTGCAGGTAACGGTGCGTCGGCGTGGCGGGGCCACCGACGCTCGCCTCGAGCGCCGCGAGGGTGAGCTTGTCGACGCGCAGCGCCCGGGCCAGGGGGTGGCGCCTCAGGGACTCCACCACCTCTGCGTCGCCGAGCAGCAGGCCGCCCTGGGGGCCGCCGAGCAGCTTGTCCGCACTGCACGTGACGACGGAGGCGCCCGCGCGCAGGGTCGAGGTGGCGTCCGGCTCCTCCGGCAGCAGCGGGTCCGGGCGCAGGAGCCCGCTGCCGATGTCCACCACCAGGGGTGCACCGAGGCCGGCCAGGGCGCTGACCGGCACGGCCGAGGTGAACCCCTCGACGCGGAAGTTGCTCGGGTGAACCTTGAGGATGCAGCCGGTGTCAGGGCCGACCGCCTCGGCGTAGTCGCGCAGCGCCGTGCGGTTGGTCGTGCCGACCTCGCGAAGGCGTGCGCCGGTGGAGGCGATCAGCTCGTGCAGCCGGAAGCCGTCGCCGATTTCGACCATCTCGCCGCGGCTGACCACGACCTCGCGGCCTGCCGCCAGCGCGGTGGTGGCGAGGACGAGCGCCGCGGCGCCGTTGTTGACCGCGAGCACGGCTCCGGCGTCCGGCACGGCGTCGTGGAGGGCGGCGAGCGTGCCACGCCCGCGGCGCGCTCGCTGGCCGGTGACCACGTCGAACTCCACGTCGACGTAGGTACCGGCGGTGGCCACGGCGTCGAGGGCGGCGGGGGACAGCCGGGCCCGGCCGAGGTTGGTGTGCAGTACGACGCCGGTGGCGTTGACCACGGGTCGAAGGGTCGTGGCACGCGCCGGCAGGCCTTGCACCGCGGCGTCCGCCACCTCGTCGGGGCGGATCTCGCCGGCCCGGGCGCGTGACTGCGCGGCCAGCACCTGTGCCTTGACGGCGGCTTGACCGAGCCGTCGGGTGGCGTCCCTGAGGCGGGGGTCCGCGAGCAGGACGTCGGTCCGGGGGACGCTCCGCCGCGGATCGGCCTGCGGGCCCGTGGGATCGGGCGTCTTCGCGTTCGTCGGGGCCACGGCGTCGATCCTACGGTCCGTCGATGGCCGGACCGGCTCAGGGAGCTGGGTTTCGGCGATCGGGTGTTGGGGTGTTAACGAGGTCACCGTTCAGTCTCAGCCCGGTCCGGGGCCAAGTCGTTCGGCCATGACCGCCGCTCCTGCGCGGCGGCCGTGTGCGCTTCGCGGCACCTTCACCGGTCCGTCCTCGGGCGGGCTGATGCGACCCGCCGTGTGCTGGCGGGTCGCGGGGCGGGGCAGCTACAGGTGCCAGGTGACCTCGGTCGTGGTGATGGTGGCGGTGTAGCCCTTCTGGTGCACGATCGTGTGGTGCCGCGGGCACAACAGCGCCATGTTGCTCAGGTCCGTCGGGCCGCCGTCGCACCAGTGCACGCCATGGTGGGCGTCGCACCAGCCCGGCGGCCTCGAGCACCCCGGGAAGGTGCAGCCGCGGTCACGCAGACACAACGCCAGGAACAGCTTCGGCGTGGCCAGCCGCACGGTCCGGCCCAGGTCCAGCAGCTCGGACCTCGTCCCGAGGACGGCGGGGATGATGGCGGCGTCGCAGGCCATCCGCCGGACCGTCTCGGGGGCCAGCAGGTCCCCGGTCAGCGTCGTCCCGGCCCCGGTGCGCTCCTTCAGGTCGGTCCAGTCCATCGTCACCACCACCGCCGCCTTCGGGGTGGTCGGCGCTGCTCCGCCCGCGGCGGCAGCACGCCGGCAGACCTCGACCAGCGCGTCCGCGCGGCGCTGGTCGCTGGTGCGGAGGTCCGACCCGGTCACCGTCGACGGCTGCGGTGCGGCCAGCGGCCCGAGGATCGCCTCCAGCACGGCCTGGCCCTCGGGGTCCAGCCGCAGCCGGTACTCCGCCATCCCGTCATCGGCGTACGGCTGGGACAGGGAGCGGCCGTGCTTGAGCAGGTCCTCCCGGCGCTGGAACTCACCCCACCGCCCGTACCTGGCGATCACCCGCGGTCGCAGCGCCCGGATCTGGGCCGGCCCGTCGGTCTCGGCGATCGCGACGAACCCGCCCAGCACCGTCTCGGCACACGCCGGGGTCAGCCGCGGCAGCAGCTTGTCCATCTCCGCCAGCGCGACCGCGGCGTTGCCGACCGGCACCCGCGCGGTCAGGACCGCCTCGGCCAGCGGGGCGTTGCACGGCTTGGCGACCGCCTCGGCCACCTTCACCAACGAAGCCGCGCCACCGGCCCGGTAGGACGGCCCCCACTGCCGCACCCACCCGGTCGACGACGCCGCATCCGAGGCCCGCACGTCCCCGCGGGTCAGCCCCTGGTCCAGCACCCCCACCTGACCCGCGCCGGCCAGCATCTTCAGCTCGTCCAGCTCGGCGAACACCGGCCCCAGCTCGCCCGACCCCACCTGGTGCAACCGGCTCAGTACCCGACGCAGCGCCGGCGCAGCGGCAACCACCACCGCCCAGTCCTCCTCGAAGCTGGTCCCCTCCATGAGAAAAACCTAGCCGCGACCGCCGACAGCCCAACCGACCGCGAACAGCGTTGTCCACAGGGCTTTTTCGGCGTACCTGAAGTTCCACGAAAGCAGCGTCGTGCGGTCGGCCGACTGACCATCAGCTGCTGTGGCGGAGGCGGACGGGAATCGAACCCGCCAAGCCGAGATCCTCGGCTTCACCGGTTTTGAAGACCGGGAGGGCCACCAGGCACCTGTACACCTCCCTCGGGCCGCTGACCACTCCGATGACGGCGCATCGGCGCAGGCTGGGCGGTTCGAGGCGGCAAGTAAAGCAGTCATCACTGCGCCACCACCAGGCGGGGTGGCCGCCTGCTGGGCCGCCATCTCTGACGACAGAGGCGTTGATTGCTCGGATGGTGCCTCACCTACCTGGCCAACTTCACCGGTCACCCGGCCGCGTCCATACCGGCCGGCTTCGTGGACGGGCTGCCGGTGGGGATGCAGCTGATCGGGCGTCGGTACGGCGACGCCGACGTGCTGGCCGCAAGCGGTGCCTTCGAGCGGCTGCGGCCGTGGGCCGACGCCTACGTCACCTGCAGCCAGCGTCCGCTGGGTTGACGGCTGCATCAGCACGGACGTCCACGGCGTTCGAGGAGCATGCGCTCAGGAGGCAGCCAGGGGCTGGCTCCTGACGATGGCGCGGCAGATGTCACGATCTCGAGAAGTGCTGGTCAGCGGGCCAATTCGCGGTTATGTTCTCGGGATGACAGCCGGAGCGTCGTGATGAGGATCGTCAGGGCCAGGCCCCAGGTCACTGATCGTGCATGGACGCACACTGCCGAGCGGGCCGTGCGCACGTGGGTGCGTGCCGGACTCGGCGGCCCGCACTGCGTCTTGCGGGAGCACCAGCTCCGGGCCGGACTGCGCCGCACCGACCTGGTGGTGGTCACCCACTCCTACGCCCACGCATGGCTCCTCGGCTCCGACGCATCCTGTTTCGACACGCTGCCGAAAGCGCTGGAGGGCATCGAGCTGGTCACCCTCGTGGTGGCACCGGCTGACGCCCCGCCGTTGCTCGAGACCATGCCCTCGACGTGGGGACTGGCCACGGTGGAGACCTCGCCCGGCGCGTCGCTGGTCATGGTGCGGACGCCCGATCACCGTTCCGTCACGGGGCTCGAGCCCTTCGTCACGCTGCTCGGGCGTGACCATATCGGCTCGGCGCTGGGGTCACTCGGCGAGCCGGTGAGGCTCACCGCGTGCCGCGGCGAGCTCCTCGCCCGGCTGCGCGCGCAGACGCCGGTCGAGCGTCAGCGCCTCGCCGTGCTGGGTCAGGTCGTCTCGGGGTGCTGCACGCCGTACCTGCCCTGACCCCGGGCACCGCGAAAGGAGCCCGGACCGCCGGGGTCCGGGCCCCCTTCCGCCTGTCAGGTCAGCCGTAGCCGCCCCGACCAGCGCCGTGTCAGCTCTTCCACACGTAGCCGGTGGGCTCGCTGCCCATGTCGACGATGGCCGCCACCGGGCCACCGCCCTCGGGGCCCTGGTGCGCGGCCGAGACCGAGACGAAGACCGCAGGGTCACCGGTGACGCCGGCCGTCACGCCACCGACGCAGGACTTGATCTGGCGGTGCCAGTGCACGTCGGAGTCGTCGAGCATGGCGTTGCGGCGGCCGTGCACGGTGCCGTCCTGGCTGGCCTCGCACTTGAGGAACACGTTGACCAGGCGGCCCTGCAGGTCGCTGGTGTGCGGACGCTCGGGCAGGTCCAGGCCGGCCTCGCGGATCGCCGCCCAGATGCCGTCGGCGTCCAGGGCGTCCTTCATGACCGAGTGGCCGATGCGGTAGCGGCCGCCGACGCCGCGGGCGTTGCCGACGACGACGATCTGGGCCTGGTCGAGCTCGACGCCGGAGGAGCAGGAGGCGACCGAGGAGTAGAGGTCGCGGTTGTGCATGATGTCGGCGTCGGTCGGCATGTCGATCTCGCCGAGCGCGACCGCGACACCGAGCCCCGTGGTGCCGTTGGACAGGTCCATCGACTCGTGGGTGTGCTCGGTCCAGACCTGCTGGCCGCGGGCCTTGGCGTCGCGGATCGTGTGGATCGTCAGCAGCGGGGTCTTGGTCTGCACGTAGTGCACGTCGGCCGGGTCGGTGATCCCGGCGCGCTCCATCGCGACCTTGACGCCGTCGGCGACCTTCTTGACCATGCCGACGTAGCCGATCTCCTCGGGCAGGATCGGCTCGCTCATCGCGAAGCCGACCGTGAGGCGAGGCTCGTCGGTCTGCTCGGCCCTGGCCGCGTCGACGGTCGCGAAGATCGTGGCGTGGGGGCTGATCACGCCGTCCGTGCCGCCGGACCAGACGATCGGGACCTGCTTCGACCTGGTCCTCGGGTGCGCCCTTGGCGACCAGCACCTCGCGGAACGCGCGGTCGGCGATGATGCGGGTGTAGTCGTTGACCCCACCGTTCCCCTCGGTCTTGCCGATGATGGCCACCACGCGGTGGGCCTCCATCACGCCGTCGTCGATGAGCCTGGCCAGCTCGGAGGCGTCGGCGACGCCGTGGATCGGGACCTTGCGGACCTCAATGGCATCTGGCACGGGTGTCACCCTTCGTTCTTGGTGGTCGCGGCACGGCCGTCGATGACCGTTCCGTAGTTTCCTGTGATGGCTTTCTCGATGTGCTCCAGCGCGGTGATGACCGATCGCCTCCCACCGGACTCGACGAAGCGCATCGCCGCCTCGACCTTGGGCCCCATGGACCCGCTGGCGAAGTGGCCCGCGGCGGCGATCTCGCGCATCTGCTGCAGCGTCACCGTGTGGATCGCCTCGGCCTCGGGCGTGCCGTAGCCGAGGATGGCGTGGTCGACGTCCGTGGCGATGACGAGCACGTCGGCCTCGACCGACCGGGCGAGCACCGCTGCGGTGAGGTCCTTGTCGATGACCGCCTCGACGCCGCGGACACCGCCCTGTGCGTCCCGCACGACCGGGATGCCGCCGCCTCCGGCCGCGACGACGACGTAGCCGGCGTCCAGCAGCGTCATGAGCGTGCCGGTCTCGAGGACCTCGACGGGCTCGGGGGAGGCGACCATGCGGCGCCAGCCCTTCTCGCCGCGGTCCTCCCACAGCTGCCCGTGGTCGATGAGCGGCTTGGCCTGCTCGTACGGCAGGAACCGCCCCACCGGCTTGGTCGGCCGGGCGAAGCCGGGGTCGTCCTCGTCGACCCGGGTGCGGGTCACGATCGCGGCGACCGGGCGGGACGTCCCGGCCGCCGCCAGGCTGCGCTCGAGGGCGCCCAGGATGGTGAACCCGATCGTGGCCTGGGTCTGGGCGACGCACCAGTCGAGGGACACCGGCGGGACGACCGCGGCGGCGAGCTCGTTCTTCACGAGCAGGTTGCCCACCTGCGGGCCGTTGCCGTGGGTGATGACGACCTCGTGACCGGCCGTGATGAGGCCGGCGACCGACTCCATGGCCGCCGCGATCGCGGCGCGCTGGGCGTCCGGGGTGGCGCTGCCGTCGGCGGCGGTCATCGCGTTGCCGCCCAGGGCGAGGAGAACGCGCACTGACGTACCTCGATTCGTTGACGTGGCCGACCGGCAGACGGTGCGGCCGGTGCACCGCGAGCCTACGGAGATTCGCCTGCCGTGACGTGGGCGAAGTCTGCCCAACGCGCGCCCGCGCGTTGGCACAGTCTCACCTGCACCGACCGGTGGAGCTGGTGCTCATCCCAGCGCGCGGTACCGCGCCAGCCGGCCGGCCCGCCGGGTCACCGGGTCGGCCCGCAGCAGCAGCGCGAGCTCGTGCTCGAGCACCTGCGCCATCCGGGCGCAGAAGTCCGCCGGCTCGTCCGCCGCGTCGGGGTGCTCGGCCACGATCCGGTCCACGATGCCGTCCCGCAGCAGGTCGAGGGAGCGCACCCCCTGGGAGGCGGCGAGCTCGGGGGCGTGGTCGGTGTCGCGGTGCAGGATCGCCGACGCGCCCTCGGGCGGCAGCGGCGACAGCCAGGAGTGCTGGGCGCAGATCACGCGGTCGGCGGGCATCAGCGCGAGCGCTCCACCGCCGGTGCCCTGGCCGAGCAGGACGCAGACCGTGGGCGCGTCGAGCATCACCAGCTCGGCGAGGCACCGGGCGATCTCGCCGGCCAGGCCGCCCTCCTCGGCCTCCTTGGACAGCGCGGCGCCGGCGGTGTCGATGACGCTGACCAGGGGCAGCTTGAGCTCGTGGGCGAGCCGCATGCCGCGCCGGGCCTCGCGCAGGCCGGCCGGGCCGAGCGGGTGGTCCATCGTCTGGTGCCGGCGGTCCTGGCCGAGCACCACGCAGGGGGCGCCGCCGAAGCGCGCGAGGGCGATCAGCAGCCCCGGGTCCTGCTCGCCCTGGCCGGTGCCGTGCAGGGGCACGACGTCGGAGGCGCCCAGCTTGAGCAGGGCCCGCACCCCCGGCCGCTCGGGTCGCCGGGAGCGGGTGATCGACTCCCAGGCATGCAGGTCCGGCAGGCCCTCGCGGGGCAGCTCGGGGACCACGGGCAGCCCCTCACGCGGTGCCATCAGCACGTTGAGGGCCCGGGCGGCCACCTCCGCCAGCGACTCGATCGGCAGCACCGCATCGAGCAGCCCGTGCTCGTAGAGGTTCTCCGAGGTCTGCACGTCCGGCGGGAACGGCGCGTCGTACAGCGCCTCGTAGACCCGCGGTCCGAGGAAGCCCACCAGGGCGCCCGGCTCGGCCACGGTCACGTGCCCGAGCGAGCCCCAGGAGGCGAACACGCCGCCGGTCGTGGGGTGGCGCAGGTAGACGATGTACGGCAGGCCCGCGTCCTTGTGCGCCGCGACGGCGGCGGAGATCTTGACCATGCCCACGAACGCCCGCGTGCCCTCCTGCATGCGGGTGCCGCCGGAGGTCGGGGCCGCGAACAGCGGCAGCCCCTCACGGGTGGCGCGCTCGACGGCGAGGACGAGCCGCTCCGCCGCGGCGCGGCCGATCGACCCGGCGAGGAAGCCGAACTCCCCGACCACCACGGCGACCCGGCGGCCCTGCAGGGTGCCGGAGCCGGTGATGAGGGCCTCGTCCGTGCCGGCCCTGTCGGCGGCTGCGGCGAGCTCGGCGGCGTAGGGGCTGCCCGGCTCGGCCACCAGCAACGGGGGAGCGTCCCAGCTCTGCCAGCTGCCCGCGTCGAGCACGGTGTCGAGCAGCTCGCGGGCGCCGACCCGACGGGCCGTGCTCACGCCGGGGTCCGCGCCGCTGGTGGCGTCCATCGCGTCGAGCCAGGCGCGGACCGACGCGTCGTGCTCGACCGAGCGCCGGCGGGGGCAGGTGCTCGGTGCGGCCGCCGGCGTGCGCGTTGTCGTCGAAGCGCAGCGGCGGGCCGGGCAGCTCGATCCGGCCGAGCACCGGGTGGTCGACGTCGATCACCAGCCCCTGGGATCGGGTCTGGTCCCACTCGTAGACGCGGTCGAGGGTGCGGACCTCGCCCGCGGGGACACCGGCCCGGGCCAGCTCGGGCAGCAGCTCGGCCAGCGTGCGGTCGGCGAAGGCGGAGTTGACCGCGGCGTTGACGGTGTCGCGGTTGCCGACCCGCTCGGCGTTGGTGGCCATCCCCGGTGCGTCGGGGTCGAGGCCGAACGCGGTCGCGAACTTCTGCCACAGGCCCTGGCTGCCCACCGCGATCTGCAGCATCCCGTCCCGGCAGCTGAAGAGGCCGTACGGCGTGATCGAGGGGTGGTGGTTGCCCTGGGCGTGGGGCACCTCGCCGGCCACGGTGTATCGGGTGCCCTGGAAGGCGTGCACGCCGACGATCGCGGCGAGCAGGCTCGTGCGGACCACCCGGCCGCGGCCGGTGGCGTGCCGCTCGTGCAGCGCGGCGACGACGCCGTACGCGCCGTACATGCCGGCGAGCAGGTCGCCGATCGGCACCCCGACGCGCGTGGGGTGGTCGGGGTCGGGGCCCGTCAGCGACATCAGCCCCGCCTCGCCCTGCGCGATCTGGTCGTAGCCGGCACGCCCGCCCTCGGGGCCGTCGTGGCCGAACCCGCTGATCGACAGGACGACCAGGCGGGGGTTGAGCTCGTGCAGCCGCTCCACCGAGAACCCGAGCCGGTCCAGCACGCCGGGGCGGAAGTTCTCGAGCAGGACGTCGGCGTGGGTGACCATGCGGGTCAGCAGGCTGCGGCCGTCCTCGCTCTTGAGATCCAGCGCGACGGACTCCTTGTTGCGGTTGCAGGACAGGAAGTACGTCGAGACGGGGTCGACCTCCGGGCCGACGAAGGGCGGCCCCCAGCCGCGGGTGTCGTCACCGGTGCCGGGGGTCTCGACCTTGATGACGCGGGCGCCGAGGTCGCCCAGCATCATCCCGGCGTGCGGCCCGGCGAGGGCACGGGACAGGTCGATGACGGTGATGCCGTCCAGGGGGCCGCTCACGGGAGTCACAGCCAGTCGACCTCGGCGGAGACCCGTCCGTCGGCCAGCCGGGCGTAGCCGGGACCCCGGTCGAAGAAGGGCTCCTCGGCCGGCCGGGCACTGCGCCGCTCGGCGCGCAGCCGGTCGGAGGCCGCGACGTCGATGACCGGGGCGTCCTTGCCGCCGGAGGCCACCACGCCGTAGTCGGTGCGGGCGCCCTCGAAGGACACCTTGCCCCAGCGCAGGTCGCGCTCGACCTCGTCGTACGGGCGGTCGAGCGGGTCGCCCCAGCCACCGCCGCCGGTCGTGCGGATGCGGATGACCTCGCCGGCCCTGACCGGCTCGTTGTCGGCCAGGGCGTCGACCTCGCGCTCGTTCGGGCCGCCCACGTCGATGGTGACCTGGAAGGACCGCCCGGCCTTGCCGCCCTTGACACCCCAGCAGGCCAGGATGGAGCGGTCGGCGATGGACATGAAGTGGGCGTCCTTGAGCATCCGCAGGTGCTTCTCGTAGCCCAGCCCACCGCGGTGCCGTCCGGCGCCGCCGGAGTCAACGGACAGGCCGAGCCGCTCGACGAGGAACGGGAACCGGCTCTCGGTGAACTCCGTGGGCAGGTTGCGCGAGTCGGGCACCACGTGGATGGTGTCCTCGCCGTCGGCGTAGTAGCGGCCGCCGGAGCCGCCGCCGAGCACCTCGCGCATGAGGTAGTCGTTGCCGTCGCGGTCGTGACCGTAGACGCCGGTGTAGCGGATCGTCTCCTGGTCGGCCGGCATCCGGCCGTCGACGGCCTTGGCGACGCACGCCGGCCAGCACGCCGAGCAGGCGCAGGATGACGAAGGTCCGGGCGTTGGTCGGCGCCGGGAAGATCGGCGTGAGCAGCGTCCCCTTCTCCGGGAACCTCATCTCGATCAGCGGCACGATGCCCTCGTTGACGTCGAGCTCGGCCATCCGCTCGGGGGTGTCGGCGAGGTTGCGCAGGATCGGCGCCAGCCACTTCTTGAGGAAGTTGCCGTCGGCGTAGTCGCCGCAGTGGTTGATCGGGCCCTTGGCCTGCGGTGCCGTGCCGGTGAAGTCGATGATGATCTTCGGGCCGTCGCCGGGGCCGCCGGTGCTGGTCTTGGTCAACGTGATCCGCTGCGTGTGCAGCCGCGGGTCGTCGACGCCGTCGTGCTCGGCGTAGTCCTCCCAGACGTACTCGCCGTCGGGGATCTTGGACAGGATCTCGCGGCGGTAGGTCTCGGTGGTCTTGTCGAGGATGGCGTCGAACGCGGCCTCGACCGTCTCCCGGCCGTAGCGCGCGAACAGGTCCGACAGCCGGGCCGCGCCCATGAGGCAGGCGGAGCACTCGGCGTCGAGGTCGGCGGCCAGCGACTCCGGCATCCGGCTGTTGCGGGTCATGATCTTCAGCGCCGCCTCGTTGGGGACGCCCGCGTCCCAGAGGCGGATCGGGGGCACCATGAGCCCCTCCTCGTAGACGCTCGTCGCGCCGGACGGCATCGAGCCGGGGCAGGCGCCGCCGATGTCGTCGTGGTGGCCGAAGGCCTGCACGAACGCGACGACCTCACCGTCGTGGAACACCGGCACCGTGACGCAGAGGTCGGGCAGGTGGCCGATGCCGCCCTCGGACTCGTAGACGTCGTTGTGGAAGAACACGTCGCCCTCGCGCATGGTCTCCAGCGGGTAGTCGCGGGCGATCGGGTGCACGAGCGCGCTGTACGAGCGGCCGGTCAGCTTGCGCAGCTGCCGGTCGTGGATGCCGGCGCGGAAGTCGTGCGCGTCGCGGATCATCGGCGAGCGGGAGGTGCGCGCGATGGCGGTCTCGACCTCCATCTCGACGCTGGCGAGGGTGCCCTCGACGATCTCGAGGACGATCGGGTCGACGCCCAGGGTCGCCGCGGGGCTGGTCACAGCGGTCACGTCGCGCTCTCCTTGGTGATCACCAGGTTGCCGTACGCGTCGACGCGGACGGTGAAGCCGGGGTGGACGGGGACGGTCGAGCCGAACTCCTCGACGATGACCGGGCCGGCGACCGCGTCGCCGGCGCGCAGGTCGGGGCGCCAGTAGACGCCGGTCTCGACGTAGCCCTCGGCCGGGTCGAAGCAGACCCGGCGGGTGCCGGTGCGGGCCCGCTCCACGCTGTCGGACGGCCCTGCGGCAGCAGCGATCTCGTTGATGTCGGGTCGGGTGATCGGGCCGATCCCGGTGACCCGCAGGTTGACCCACTCGACCTGCTGGCGCGGGTCGTCGCGGAAGTCGTAGCCGTACAGGCCCTGGTGGGCGTCGTGGAACGCGGTGGCCACGGCGTCGGCGGCGGCCTCGTCGATCGCCCCCTCGGGGGCGCTCACCCGCACCTCGAAGGCCTGGCCGAAGTAGCGCAGGTCGACCGTGCGCACGTAGCGGTGGTCGGCCCGGGCGAAGCCCTCGGCGTCCAGTGCCTGGGCGGCCCGCTCGGTGAGCCCGGCGAAGGTCGCGTCGACCGAGCGGTGGTCGAGGTGGGCGTGCTTGGCGACAGCGGTCTGCACGTAGTCGTTCTTGACGTCGACGGTCAGCAGGCCGAACGCCGAGACGTTGCCGGGGTTCGGCGGCACGACGACACCGGCCAGGTCGAGGATGTCCACGAGGCGGCACGCCAGCAGCGAGCCGGAGCCGCCGAACGTGGCGAGCATGAAGTCCCGCACGTCGAGGCCGCGCTTGACCGAGATCTGGCGCAGCGCGTTGGCCTGGTTCCACGCCGAGATCTCCAGGATGCCGGCGGCGCACTCGTCGGCGCGCAGGCCCAGCTTGCCGGCGAGGTCCTCGATGCCGGCGCGGGCCGCGTCGGCGTCCAGCGGGATCTCGCCGCCGAGCAGGTGCGCGGGGATCCGGCCGAGCATGACGTGGGCGTCGGTGATCGTCGGCTCGGCGCCGCCCTTGGCGTAGCAGATCGGTCCCGGGTCGGCGCCGGCCGACCTGGGACCGACCTTGAGCGTGCCCTCGGGGGAGATCCACGCGATGGACCCGCCGCCGGCGCCGACCGTGACGACGTCGATCATCGGGATCTTGGAGGGGTAGGCGCCCACGGTGCCCTCGGTGGTGAGCGTCGGCTCGCCACCGAGGACGACGCTGACGTCGGTCGAGGTGCCCCCGCCGTCGCAGGTGAGCACCTTGTCGAACCCGGCCCTGCCGGCAGATGAGGGCGGCGCCGAGCGCGCCGGCCGCCGGGCCGGACAGCACGGTGGTGATCGGCTGGTGCACGACCTCGTCGGCCGAGAGCACGCCGCCGTTGGACTTCATGATGTAGAAGGGGATCGACCCCGAGCCCTCGCCGGTGAAGTCGTCGAGGCGGCTCTTGATGTTGGCGACGTAGCGCGAGACCTTGGGCTTGACCGCCGCGTCGACCAGCGTGGTCATCGACCGCTCGTACTCGCGGTACTCCCGCAGCACGTCGCTGGAGATCGAGACGACGGCCTCGGGGTGCTCGCGGCGCAGGACCTCGCGCATCCGCAGCTCGTGGTCGGCGTTGGCGTAGGAGTGCAGGAAGCAGACGCCGATCGTGGTGATGCCGTGGTCGCGGAACCAGTGGGCGGCGGCGACCGCGGCGTCCTCGTCGAAGGGACGCACCTCGTTGCCCTCGAAGTCGAACCGGCCGCCGACGGTGCGGACCATGTCGGCCGGGACGATGCGCGGCGGCTTCACCCAGAAGTAGGAGTTGCCGTAGCCGTCGGGCACGGCCTGGCGGGCGATCTCGAGGATGAACTCGTAGCCCTCGGTGGTGATGAAGCCGAGCCGCTCGACCTTGCCCTCGAGCAGCTGGTTGGTCGCGACCGTCGTGCCGTGGCAGACGGCGGTGACGTCGGCGCCCGTCGCACCCATGAGGTCGAGCACCTTGTGCGACGCCGTGGAGAAAGCCGTCGGCCGGGTTGGCGGGGGTGGACGGCGTCTTCGTGGTGACCAGCGCACCGGACGTCTCGTCGAAGGCGACGACGTCGGTGAACGTGCCTCCGGTGTCGATGCCGATGCGGATGCGTCGGGAGGTCTGCGTCATGGCGCTCCTCGGGCGGGTTCGGGGAGATCGGGGGTGGCGTCCGCGGTGCGGCGCGTGACCTCGATTCAACTGCGACCGGCGGCCGGAATCGTTGGCAGAACCTGCCAAGACCGCTGGCAGGACTTCATGGAGACGCCGGTACGCCGCGTGCCGCGGGCGGTCCGGACGGTCGCCAGCTCCCGGCGACCGGGGACCTGGGTCACTGCCCCACGACGAGGTGCGGGAACGACGTCGCGGCCGGGCGCTCGAGGTCGTCGCGGTAGTTGCGGATGAGGTCCAGGTTGCGGTCGGCGAGGTGGTCGAACCCCTGGCCGACGCTCGACCCCGGTGTGAGCGAGCTGAGCGCCTCCGCGGGTCGAGGCGGGCGCTCACCCAGCTCTCGTGGCTGGCCGCCTTGGCGGCGATGTGCGCGATCGGCGTGACGATGTGCGAGTTGCCGAAGTACAGCACCCCGGCGGGGTCGATGCCGGTGGCGTTGGCCCCGATCACGTAGACGTGGTTGTCGTACGCGCGGGCTCGCGACGTCAGCTCCCAGAGGTCGGCGCTGCGCAGCAGGGCCGAGGGGCGGCAGATGACCTCCGCGCCCTGCACCGCCTGGATGCCGCGTGAGCTCGGGGTAGTCGCCGTCGAAGCAGATGATCATGCCGATGCGGCCGAGCTCGGTGTCGACCACCGTCACCTGGTCGCCGGGGGTCACCCAGCCGCCGCGCGCACGGATCTCGGTGCAGAACGGGTGCGTCTTGCGGTAGACGCCGAGCAGCGCTCCGTCCGGGCCGATGAGCGCGCTGGAGTTGTAGACCACGCCACGCTCGGCGCCACGCTCGTAGGTGCCGACGCAGACGTGGACGCCGAGGGTGGCGGCCGCGGCCTGGATCGGCTCGATCACGGCGCCGGGCAGCTCGGTGACCAGGTCCCACAGCTCCTCGGGGGAGCAGTCGGGGGTGAAGCCGGTGGTCGCCGACTCGGGCAGCACGACGAGCTCGGCCCCGGTGGCCTCGACGCAGCGGGTCAGCCAGTCGACGCACCGGTCGATGTTCGCCTTGACGCTGTCGGGGCTGAGCGGGCCGGGTACGGGGGCGATCTGGAGCGCGGCGGCGGTGAACGCGCGCATGGTCAGCGCCTCCCGGCGATGACGCCGACGGCCACGCCGGCCAGGGCGATGGCCGCGCCGACGAGGGCGCCCACGAGCAGGTCCTTGCTGGGCGCCGCCGGCGGCCGGTGCGGCGGGGACGTGGACGGCCGGCGCGGCACCCGGGGCGGCCGGGACGCCCGGCGCCAGGACGCCGGCGCCGGGGGCGGCGGGTGTCGGGCCGCCGGGAGCGGCCGCGGATGGGGCGGCGGCGCGGACGCCGGCGATGTCGGCGTCGACGGCCTGGAAGAACTGCCCGGCCATCTTCTTGGCGACACCGGTGAGCATCCGCTGCCCGACCCCGCCGATCACCCCGCCGACGACCGCGTCGGCGTCGTACGTCAGGTGGGTGCCGCCGGTCGGGGAGTCGGCCAGCCTGACCGCGACGTCGGCGCTGACCGTGCCCGGGCGCGCCGGCGCCGGCGGCCTTGAGCACGAAGGACCCGGGCGGGTTCTGCTGGGTCAGGGCCACGTCACCCTCGTAGGTGCCCTTGATGGAGGCGACTCCCGCGGTGATCGTCATCGTGTACGCGTCGGGACCCACCTCGCGCAGCTCCTTGCAGCCCGGCAGGGTGCGGGCGAGCACGGCCGGGTCGTTGAACGCCGCCCAGACCTGGTCGACGGGAGCGTTGAGGACAGCGGAGCCGGAGACCTTCATCGGGAGTTCCTTCGACTAGACGGCGGGGAGAGGGGCTGCCGGCCGCACGCGAGCCGCGGCGCAGGTCGGGGATGAGGCCCTCGGCGTGACGGCGCCGGAGGTCCCACAGCTCGTTGGGCGAGATCGGCATCGAGGTGATCGGGAAGCCCTCGGCGTCCTCGATGGCACTGGCGATGACCGCCGTGACCGGGATGCAGCCGGCCTCGCCGGCGCCCTTGATCCCCAACGGGTTCAGCGGGCTCGGCGTCTCCAGGTGGTCGGTCTCGATGAACGGCACCTCGGAGGCGTAGGGCATGAGGAAGTCCATGAACGAGGCGTTGAGCAGCTGCCCCGCCTCGTCGTACGCCATCCGCTCGTAGAGCGCGCCGCCGACGCCCTGGGCGACGCCGCCGTGGACCTGGCCCTCGACGATCATCGGGTTGATCACGCGGCCGCAGTCGTGGATGACGCAGTAGCGCAGGATCGTGATCTCGGCCGTCTCGGGGTCGGTCTCGACGATCGCGGCGTGCATGCCGTTGGCGAACGTCGCGCGGGGCGGGGAGTAGTAGTCCTTGCCCTCCAGCCCGGGCTCCTCGTCCTCGGCGACCGGCGGCTTGGACAGGTCGGTGTTGCCACCGAACTGCGTTGCCATCTTTGCCGACTCGTCGAACGCGTAGCGCAGCGGGTTGGACAGCACCGAGATCGTCGACAGCGCGATCGAGGCCTCGGGGTCGCCCTTGACGTGCACGACGCCGTCGATGATCTCGAGGTCGCCCGGGTCGGCCTCGAGGGCCTCGCCGGCGATCCGCAGCGCCTTCTCGCGCACGTTGCGGGCGGCCAGCGCCACCGCGTTGCCGCTCATCACGGCCGCGCGGGAGGCGAACGTGCCCACGGAGTAACCGAACCGGCGCGTGTCTCCGGTGGTGACGTGGACGTCCGACAGCCGCACGCCGAGCTCCTCGGCGACGATCTGCGCGAACACGGTCTGGTGGCCCTGTCCCTGGCTGGTCAGCCCGGTGGAGACGTTGACCCGGCCGGAGGTCTCGACCTGGATGTGGCCGCCCTCGTAGGGGCCGACGCCGGTGCCCTCGACGTAGCAGCCGATGCCGAGCCCGACCCGCCGGCCCTGGCTCTCCGCCTCGGCGCGGTAGGCCGCGAAGTCGTCCCAGCCGACGAGCTTCTTCAGCTTGTCCAGGCTGGCCGGGAAGTCGCCCGAGTCGTAGGTCAGCGGCCGGCCGTCCTGGAAGAGCAGCCCGTGCTCGTAGGGCATCTCGTCCGGCTGGATGAAGTTGGTGCTGCGCACGTCGGCCCGGTCGAGGCCGAGGTAGTCGGCGATCGCGTCCATCGTGCGCTCCATCGCGTAGACGCCCTGCGGGCGCCCGGCGCCGCGGTAGGGGGTCACGATGACGGTGTTGGTGAACAGCGAGGAGAACTCGCACCGGTAGGCGCCGGGCTTGTAGGGCCCGAGCAGCTGGGTGGAGGTGATGATCGGGACGATGATGCCGTACGGCGTGTAGGCGCCGTTGTCGTGCCAGAACCGGACCGACAGGCCGAGCACCCGGCCCTCGTCGTCGAAGCCGACCTCGACCTCCTGCAGCTGGCCGCGCTCGTGGGCGGAGGAGATGAAGTGCTCGCGCCGGTCCTCGACCCACTTGATGTGCGGCGTTCAGCCGGCGGGCGGCCCACGGCACGAGGACCTCCTCGGGCCACGGGTGCATGATCTTGACGCCGAAGCCGCCACCCACGTCGGGGGCGATGCACTCGACCTTGGCCAGCGGCAGCCCGAGCTTGGCGGCGACGGCCGCCCGCACACCGGTGGTGGTCTGCGTCGAGGTGTAGAGCAGCAGCGACTCCTCGTCGCTGTCCCAGCGGGCGTAGACGCCCTTGCCCTCCATCGGCATGCAGGCGCTGCGCTCGATCTCGAGGGAGAGGGTCAGCGTGTGCGGGGCGCCGGCGATGGCGGCGCCGGCGTCGCCGACCTCCTGCACCATGTGCGCGGCGACGTTGCCGGGAGCCTCCTCGTGGACGAGCACGTCGGCGGCGCGGGCCCGCTCCAGACCCACGACGACGGGCAGCTGCTCGTAGTCGACCCGGATCCGCTCGCAGGCGTCCTCGGCGACGTAGCGGTCGGTCGCGACCACCATGACCACGGGCTCGCCCGACGTGGTTGACCAGCTCGGGCGCCAGGCAGTAGCCGGTCATCGGGTTGGTCAGCGTCGGGTGCGGGATCAGCAGCGGCAGGCGGTCGGCCACCTTGCCGTCCAGGTCCTCGTGCGTGTAGATCGCCATGACGCCCTCGACGTCGAGCGCGTCGGTCACGTCGATGTCGAGGATGCGGGCGTGGGCGTAGGGGCTCCGGACGAACGCCGCGGCGAGCGCGTCGTGGCCGAGGTCGTCGAGGTAGCGGCCGTTGCCGGTCAGCAGGCGCGGGTCCTCCTTGCGCTGGACCGGTGCGCCGAACATCTTCGTGGTCATGACGTGGCCTCCCGCTCCCTGGTGATCTCGGCGGCGCGCAGGACCGACCTGATGATGTTCTGGTAGCCGGTGCAGCGGCAGAGGTTGCCCGAGATGCACTCGCGGGCCTCCTCCTGCGTCGGGTCCGGGTTCTCCTGCAGGTAGGCCGTGATGGTGGTCAGGAAGCCCGGGGTGCAGAAGCCGCACTGCAGCCCGTGGCACTCGGTGAAGGCCTGCTGCACCGGGCTCATCTGCTCGGCGTCGGGCGCCAGGCCCTCGACCGTGGTGATCTCGTGGTCCTGGGCGGTGACGGCGAACATCAGGCACGAGCGCATCGGCTGGCCGTCGACGAGGACCGTGCACGCGCCGCAGACCCCGTGCTCGCAGCCCACGTGGGTGCCGGTGAGGCGCAGGTCGTGGCGCAGGAAGTCCGACAGGAGGCGGCGGGCCGGGGCGGAGGCGGTGCGGTTGACCCCGTTGACGCGCAGCGTGATCTCGGTCGTCTGCTCGGACACGGTGGTGGGGCTGTCGGTCATGGTCGAGGCCTTCCTCGCGGCGCCGGCCCGCTGCGCGCCGTCGGTGTCGGTCGAGCGTCGCCGGTGGCCGCGGCCGCGGCCTGGGCCAGCGCCCGCGTGGTCAGGGCACCCACGAGCATCCGGCGGTAGGCGACGGTGGCGTGGATGTCCGCGTCCGGGTCCACGTGCTGGCGGGCCGGCTCGGCGGCCTCGGACCAGTCGACGTCGCGCACGGCGCGGCCCGCGAAGGCCTCGGTGAGGTCCAGGACGTCCGGGGTGGGGGTGACGGAGACGAACGACAGCCGCACGCCGGCTGACGATGCCGTCGACGGCCGTGACCGCGGCGGCGACACCGGCCAGCGCGTAGTCCCCGTGCCGGCGGGCCGACTCCAGGAAGGCCGTGCCCGTGCCGGCAGGCAGCCGCCCGAACGAGGCGCCCACGGCCATCTCGTCCTCGGCGAGGCTCGACTCCAGCGGGCCGAGGAAGAAGTCGGCGGAGGCGATCTGGCGGGTCCCGCGGGCGCTGGCCACCTCGACCTGGCCGTCCAGCAGCGCCAGGACCGACGGCATCTCGCCCGAGGGGTCTGCGTGGGCGATCGAGCCGACCGTGGTGCCGCGGTTGCGGATGACCGGGTGGGCGACGTTGAGCAGGGCCTGGCGCAGGAGGGGGAGCGCGGCGTGGGCGCCCTCGTGCCGCTCCAGCTGGGCGTGCCGGACGAGGGCGCCGATGCGTACCGCGTCCTGCGTCACCTCGACGTCCGCCGAGGCCGGACACCCGGTTGATGTCCACCAGGTGGGCCGGCGCGGCGAGGCGCATGTTGAGGATCGGGATGAGGCTCTGGCCGCCGGCGAGGACCTTGCCGTCGTGGCCCACCTCGGCGAGGACGGCGACGGCCTCATCGACGCTGCGCGGGGCGTGGTGCACGAAGGGAGAGGGCTTCACCGTGCCGATCCTGCCTTTCCGAAAGGGGGGTTGATAGGGGCGGTTCTCACCGCCGTGGGGGTGGGTGGTTGGCAACTCTTGCCGACAGCCACGGGGGACAGCACGTGGGCCGTGCGAGGGTGCTCGCACGGCCCACGGAAGGCTGGTCGGGAGTCGCCCTGAGAGCGTCAGACCTGCTCGTTGCGCCGCTCGTCGCCGGGCTCGCGGTGGTGCGCCGTGGTGTGCCCCGTGGTGCGCGACGCGGTGGCCGGGCGCGTCCAGGGTCTCCGTGGCCGCGACGTCCCCGAGGGAGATGACGGCGCCGTCGGCGCGGTCGCGCATCTCGCGGGGAGCCAGGGCCCGGGCCATGTGGTAGGCGCCGATCGTCACGATGGTGCCGAGGGCGATGCCGGAGAGGGTGAAGGTGTCGGTGAAGACCAGCTTGGTGTCGCCGATCGCGATGATGATGCCCGCCGCCACCGGCACCAGGTTGAGCGGGTTGCCGAAGTCGATCCTGTTCTCGATCCAGATCTTGGCGCCGAGCAGGCCGATCATGCCGTAGAGCACGACGGTGATGCCGCCGAGGACCCCGCCGGGTGTCGCCGAGACGAGCGCACCGAACTTGGGGGACAGACCGAAGATGATCGCCACGGCCGCCGCGCAGTAGTAGGCCGCGGTGGAGTAGACGCGGGTCGCGGCCATGACGCCGATGTTCTCGGCGTACGTCGTGGTGGGGGAGCCACCGATCGAGGTCGCGATGAACGGTGCCGACGCCGTCGGCGAACAGCGCGCGGCCCATCTAGGGGTCGAGGTCGGCCTTGGTCATCTCGGCGACCGCCTTGACGTGGCCGGTGTTCTCGGCGACGAGGGCGATCACGGCCGGCAGCACGAGCAGGACGAAGGCCAGGTTGAACGACGGGAGGTGCCAGCCGACGACGTGGTTCGCGAGGTCGGTGTGCGGGGGGAACCCGAACCAGGGCGCGGACGAGACGTTGGTCCAGTTGACGCGGAGGTGGGTCGTCACGTGGCCGGCGGCGGCGTCGTACGACGTGATCGGGCCGAAGCCCCGGTCGAAGATCCACGAGAGGGTGTAGCCCAGGATGAGGCCGAGGAAGATCGAGACACGGCCGATGAAGCCGCGCAGGCCCACGCTCATGGCGATGACCGCGACCATGACGATGAAGCCGATCCACTGGTCCTGCGGCCAGTAGATGGTGGCGACGACCGGTGCGAGGTTGAAGCCGATCAGCATGACGACGGCGCCGGTGACGACCGGGGGCAGGACCCGGTGGATCAGGCCCGCTCCGACGAAGTGGACGATCAGGCCGACACCTGCCAGGACCACGCCGGCCACGAGGATCGCGCCGGTCACGTCCATCGGGGTGCCCTGCTGGGCGTAGATCGCCACGACCCCGCCGACGAAGGCCGCGCTGGTGCCGAGGTAGCTGGGCACCTTGTTCTTGACGATCAGCAGGAAGCAGATCGTGGCGATGCCGCTCATCATGATCGCCAGCTGGGGGTTCAGGCCCATGATCAGCGGGAACACGAACGTGGCGCCGAACATCGCCACCACGTGCTGCGCGCCCAGCCCGGCGGTGCGCCCCCACGAGAGTCGCTCGTCCGGGGCGACGACGTCCGTGGGACCGAGGTGTCTTCCCGTCGCCGTAGAGCTTCCAACCCAGTGCCATCGAAGGCCTCCTTCACATGGCGCCACCGGGGGCGGCGCGGATCACGCCACTCGGCGCGTTTGCACGAAACCTAGGCCCAGCAGGTAGGTGAGACACGGGTCTTTGTTGACAGTCGCGGGCCCACCACGTTGGCACCTTTGGTGCAGCGGGTCAGATTCCCCGCATCTGGACGACCTGCAGGGCCAGGGCCAGGGTGAGCCGCAGGTTGGCGTCCGTGGTGAACGGGCCGAGCATCCGCTCCAGCTTGACGATGCGGTAGCGCAGCGTGTTGTAGTGGAAGTGCAGGATCCGGGCCGCCTCGGCGACGTTGCAGTTGGTGTCGAGCAGCACCCGCAAGGTGGCGAGCAGGTCCTCGTTCTCCGCGTTGTCGTTGGTCACCAGCTCGCCGAGGGCCTCGCTGACGAAGCTGCGCAGCTCGGCGGTGTCGGGCACCAGGGACAGCAGCCGGAAGATCGCCGAGGCCGTCGAAGTGCATCAGCGCCGACGCCCCGTGCATCTGCCGCCCGACGGTCACCGCCTTGCGGGCCTGCTCGTACGCCTGGGGCAGGGCGTCGGCCGAGTCGATCCGCCGGGACACCCCGGTCGAGAACGACCGGCGACCGCCGCCGCCCTCGCCGCTGACCGCGCGGGCGAGCTCCTTGACCATGCGGGTGGTCGTCTCGCTGTCGGCGTCGTCGGGCACCCCGAGGACGGCCACGACCTCCTGGCTGAAGCCCACGACGGGCGCCTGGGGATCGCGCACCTGCACCGTGCGGGCCCAGGCCAGTCGCGAACCGCTCCTGCGCCGAGCGCAGCTCGTCGCGGGTGAGGGTGCTCGGCGTCTCGGTGGGGTCGGTCTCGGCGACCACCACCACCATCGAGCGGCCGATGTCCCAGCCGAGGGAGTCGGCGTGGCCGGTGACCCGCTCGGCCGGCGCCGGCCCGGCCGGCGAGGGCGTCGCGCAGGAAGTCGGCCTGGTACTTGCTCTCGACCGCCGAGACCGCCTGGGCCTTGGTGATCGCCAGCGCCGCGACCGTCGCCGCCCGCTCCAGCAGGTGCACGTCGTCGTCGCTCATCTCCCGCTCGGAGGAGAACGCGACGAGGCGTCCGTGGTCGAGCGCGCCGGCCACGATGCGGACGACGACGCGGGTGGAGGCCGGGCCTCCCGGCGGGACGGGAGCCCACCGGCTCGGCCTCGACGATGAACCGGCCCGACCCGTCGAAGCAGTCGAGGCCCTCGACCTGCTCGAGGCCGCCGGCGCTGGCCAGCACGCGACCGTCGGGGGTGGTGACCATGGCGACCCCGCCGCAGATGCCGACGAGCTCCTCGCACAGGCGGTCCAGCCCGCCGCCGGTCAGCACGATCTGGACCAGCGCGCGGTGCGCCTCCTCCGAGCGGGCCAGCACGGCGGCCTGCCGGTTGAGCACCTCGGTGAGCACCTGGTTGATGACGTCGTCGAAGCTCACGGCCTCGGGCAGCCCGATGACCGGCAGGCCGAGCCGGTCGGCCTCCTCGAGCATCGCCGGGGGCAGGTCGGGCAGGTAGCGGCCGCGCTTGACCGCCAGGCCGGCCAGACCGCGGCCGGCCAGCTGCTCGACGAGCGCGGTCAGGCTCTCGGGGACGGCGCGCAGGGGGTAGCCGGTGGTCAGCAGCAGCTCCTGCGGCTTGACCCACGGCAGGATGTCGGGCACCTCCATGACGTTCAGGCGGCTCACCACGCCGGACAGGCCGGACCGCCCGGCGAGGACCTCGGCGCCGGCCAGGCAGGGCAGCTCGAGCACGGCGGCCAGGCTCAGTCCCTGGCCCGGCACGCCGTACCCCTCGCGCGTGGCCGGGTCATCGCCGCGACATCGCCGGGCGGGTACCGACCGCCGCGTCCGCTGGCAGGTCCCGGCGAATCGGAGCCGGATCCTTGGCACTTTTACCCATGCTCGCGACTGTACCGGGGGAGTTAGCGTCGGCCGAGGGCACCCGCGCACGCTCGCGACGGGGCCCCCGGCGCCCCGGCGCCGTCGCCCCGAGACGAGGACGCCCCGTGACGCCACCGCCGACGCAGCAGCCGCTGCTCGGAGCTGCCTCGCCGCTCACCGCCGAGGTGGTGTCCGGCCCGGTCCGGCGGGCCGTCGTGCTCGCCCGGTTCGACACCGCGCTCTACCTCGCCGTCGGCGACCACCACGAGGTGCTGCCCGTGGTCACCAGTGACGCGCTCGCTGCTGCCCACCTCGGTGCGGCTGCCGGTGCGCTCGGACGCCCTGCGGTGGGGCGTCGGACCCCGGCGACGCGGTGCTCGTCGGCGGCTCCTCGGCTGCACCTGGGCCCCCGCGAGGTGCGGGTCGTGCGACGGTGGCGCCCCAGCCGGGTCGACCCCGGGCCGGGGACGCTGCCCGCCCACCGTCTGGCGACCCTGGCCGAGGCAGCTCGCACGACCGCCGCAGCCGGCACCACGCAGACGGCCGGTCCGGCCGCGCCCTGCCCGAGCCTCGACCGGCCGGTCCGCCGCCGTGGTCCGCGCCGCGCTGTCCGGCTCGGGCGACCTCGTGCGACGCCCGCGTCCACGCGCTCGTGGGGGCCGGCGCCGGCCTGACACCGAGCGGCGACGACGCGCTGTGCGCGGTGCTGCTCGTGCTGCGCGGTGTGGGTGCCGAGGGCGCCCACGCCCTGGTGGACGCCGCGGTGGCCGCCGCCGCGCGCCGTACGACGAGCCTGTCCGCCTCCCTCCTGCACGCGGCCGCCCAGGGGTACGCCGTGCCCGCCGTCGCTGACCTGGTCCGCGCCGTCCTGTCGCGACGACGTCGTCGCCCGGGGGCCGGCGCTGGCCGCGGTGCTGGCCATCGGCTCCTCCTCGGGGCGTGACCTCGTCGCCGGGATCGCCGGTGCGCTGCGCGTCCTGGCCGCTCCGCCTGCTCACCGTCCCGCCTGCTCACTCCGTCCCGCCTGCCGCGGCGGTCCGCCAACCCGCTGGAAGGGGAAACCCGTGACCGATCTCGTCGAGGTGCGCCGAGGCGCCTACTACGACTCCGTGAGCCTGATGCAGGTCTCACGTGCCGTGGGCCAGACCGAGGGCGTCGACGCCGCGCTCGTCGCCATGGCCACCGAGCTCAACACCGGCATGCTCACCGGCATGGGCTTTCACGCTCGGCGAGGAGGTCGGCCCCAACGACCTTCTCGTGGCCATCCGCGGCGTCGACGACGCGGCGGTGAAGGCGGGGCAGGACGCGCTCGACGCGGCCCTCGCCGCGCTCAAGGCTGCCGGCGCCAGGGCCGGCGGCTTCGGCGACGCCCCGCCGCCGCGCACCATCGGCTCGGCGGTGGCCGCCGCGGACGCCAACCTGGCGGTCATCTCGGTGCCCGGCCGCAACGCCGTCGTCGAGGCCCTCGACGCCGTCGCACTCCGGGCTGTCGGTGATGCTCTTCTCCGACAACGTCGCCGTCGAGGACGAGGTGCGCGCTCAAGGACGCGGCCGCCGAGGCCGACGTGCTGCTGATGGGCCCCGACTGCGGCACCGCGGTCGTGGGCGGGGTCGCGCTCGGCTTCGCCAACGCCGCGCGCGCCGGCTCGGTCGGGCTCGTCGCCGCCTCGGGCACCGGCGCGCAGCAGGTCATGTGCCTGCTCGACGCCGCCGGCGTGGGCGTGAGCCACTGCCTCGGCGTCGGCGGGCGCGACCTGTCCGCGGCCGTCCGCGGCCGCTCCACCCGGCAGGCGCTCGCGGCCCTGGCCGCCGACCCGGCCACCACCTCGATCGTCGTCGTGTCCAAGCCGCCGGCAGCCGAGGTGCTGGCGGAGGTGCAGGCGTACGCCGCGACGCTGGGCAAGCCGGTCCACTGGGCCACCCTCGGGCCGGGCCGACCCGACCTGACCGCCGCCACCGAGGCCGCGCTGTCCGTGGACGGCGCGCCCGCACGGCGGTGGCCCAGCTGGCCGGGGCGGACGCCCGCCGGCCCGGTGCCCGGCGCGCTGCGGGGCCTGTTCTGCGGCGGCACGCTCGCCGACGAGGCGATGCTCGTCGCGGGTGCGGCCCTCGGCCCGATCCGGTCCAACATCCCGCTGTCGCCGGACCTGGCCCTCGGCGCCGACCTGCGCAGCGACTCCCACGTGGTCATCGACTTCGGCGACGACGGCCTGACCCAGGGCCGGGCGCACCCGATGATCGACCCCACCCTGCGCCTCGAGCGGATCGCGGCCGAGAGCGAGGACCCCACCTGCGGGGTGCTGCTGCTGGACCTCGTCCTCGGGTACGGCGCCCACCCGCAGCCGGCCGACGAGCTGGCCGAGGCGATCACCGCCGCGGTGGCCCGGGCCGCCGACGACGGGCGCGAGCTGCCGGTGGTCGTCTCGCTCACCGGGGTGGAGAACGACCCGCAGGGGCTCACCGCCTGCGCCACGACCCTGCAGTCCGCCGGGGCCTCGGTGTTCCTCTCCAACGCCCAGGCCACCCGCCACGCCCTGTCCCTGCTGGCCCCCACCTCGGCCCCGGAGGTCCTTCCATGACGCATTCCTCCACCCCCCTGCACGGGCTGCTCTCCCGCGAGCCGTCCGTCGTCACCGCGGGCGTGAGCCTGTTCGCCGACGCCCTGCGGGCCCAGGCCGCCCAGGTCACCGAGGTCGACTGGCGACCGCCGATGGACGGCACCGAGGCCGACCTGGCCCGGGTCATGGCCGACCCCCGCCGCGAGCAGGCCAACCGCACGGCGGTCTCGCGGCTGCTCTCGGCCGGCGCCGAGCTCGTCGACGTCCGGCCCGCCTCCGAGGTGCTCGGCATCGAACGCGGGACCTTCTTCCACGCCGGCCCGCCGCTGTCCTTCGACCGCGCCTCGGGCCCGATGAGGGGCGCGCTGGTCGGCGCGATGCTCTTCGAGGGGCTGGCCGACAGCCCCGAGCAGGCCGAGCGCGAGCTCGCCCGCGGCTCGGTCACCCTCGACCCGTGCCACCACCACCGCGCCGTCGGCCCGATGGCCGGGGTGATCTCGCCGTCGATGTGGATGTTCGAGCTGCGCGACCCGGTGCACGGCGGCACGGCCTGGTGCTCGCTGAACGAGGGCCTCGGCAAGGTGCTGCGCTACGGCGCCTACGGCCCCGAGGTGATCGAGCGGCTGCGCTGGATGGCGGCGGTGCTCGGCCCGCTGCTCCAGCAGGCGGTCCGCGCTCACGGGCCGGTCGACATCAAGGCGATCATCGCCCAGATGCTGCAGATGGGCGACGAGGGCCACAACCGCAACCGCGCCGGCACGCTGATGTTCCTGCGCGACATCCTGCCCTCGCTGGTCGGCGTCGACGCGCCGTCGGCCGACGTCGCCGAGGTGGCCCGCTTCGTCGGGGCCAACGACCACTTCTTCCTCAACCTCGACATGCCGGCGTGCAAGCTGGCGACCGACGCGGCCCGCGACGTCCCCGGCTCGACGCTGGTCGTGACGATGGCCCGCAACGGCACCGACTTCGGCATCCAGGTGTCCGGCACCGGCGACGAGTGGTTCACCGGCCCGGCGAACACCCCCGAGGGCCTGTTCCTGGGCTCCTACGGGCCGCAGGACGCCAACCCTGACATCGGCGACTCGGCGATCACCGAGACCGCCGGCATCGGCGGCTTCGCGATGGCCGCGGCTCCGGCGATCGTCAAGTTCGTCGGTGGCGACGTGCCGATGGCGCTGCGGGCGACCCGCTCGATGTACGAGATCACCCTGGCCGAGCACCCGTCGTACCAGGTCCCGATCCTGGAGTTCCGGGGCACGCCCACCGGCATCGACGTTCCCAGCGTCGTGCGCACCGGCATCCTGCCGCAGATCAACACCGGCATGGCCGGTGCCGTGGCCGGCACCGGGCAGGTCGGCGCCGGCCTGGTCACCCCGCCGGCGGAGTGCTTCCCCGCCGCGCTGGCCGCCCTGGCCAAGGCGGTGCCGGCGACCGCCTGACCCGTCGAGCACCCGGCGCGCCGGTCACCCTGCGGGGCGGCCGGCGCGCCTGTGCCGTCACGGATCTGGTCAGGCGCGGGGGCAGCGGGCGCCGGCGCGGCCGGTCCGTGGCGGCCTCGACGGCGAGCTCGCTCGAGGGTGGCCACGCTGTGCCCCGCGAGGAACGCGTCGACCGACGGCAGGGCGGCCTGCATCCCCGCGGTGAGCGGGGCGTAGCCGTCCTTGCCCTTCTGCGGGTTGACCCAGATCACGCGGTGCGCCTGCCGGTGCAGGCGCGCCATCTGCTCGCGCAGCAGCGTGGCGTCGCCGCGCTCCCAGCCGTCCGAGGCGATGACGACGACACAGCCGCGGCTGAGCCCCCGCCGCCCCCAGGTGTGCAGGAAGTCGCGGACGCTGTCGCCCAGCCGGGTGCCGCCGGACCAGTCGGGCACGGCCTCGGCGAAGGCGGCCAGGGCCCGCTCCGGGTCGGACTGCCGCACCGCCGCGGTGACGCGGGTGAGCCGGGTGCCCATGGTGAACACCTCGGTGCGGGGCCGGACCCGGGCCATCGCGTGCGCGAAGCGCAGGTAGGCCTCGCCGTACGTGCGCATCGAGCCCGAGACGTCGAGCAGGACGACGACCCGGCGAGGGGTCACCTTCCGCCGGCGGTGCCGCAGCCGGGCCGGCTCGCCGCCGGCCCGCAGCATGGCGGCCGTGGTGGCCCGCCGGTCGAGGACGCCGGTGCGGCCGGGCCTGGTACGCCGCGTGCGCCGGTGCGGGCCCGTCGACGCTGATCGCGGCGATGAGGCGGTTGACCTCGGCGCGCTCCTGCGGGTCGAGGCGGGCGACGTCTCGGTGGCGCAGGACCTCACGGGTGCTCGCGGTCGCGGTGGACCAGCCCCGCCTCGTCGTCCCCGGACTCCTCCCCGCCCGCGTCGTCGTCCACCTCGCCGACCGGGCGGTCGACCTCCACCCTGGTGCGGCTGGGTACGTTCACCGGCCCGGTGGTGAACCACGCCTCGAAGACGCGGTCGTAGACGGGGATGTCCTCGGCGCGGGAGCAGCAGGTCAGCCGGCCGGCCCAGTAGACGCCCGGAGCGGGTGGGCGCCGGCAGGCGGGTGAGCGCCTCGGCCATGGCGCGCAGCCGGTCCGCGTGCGCCGCCACACCGGCCCCGCGCAGGGCCTGGCCGAAGCCGACCAGCGACTCCTCCCACGGCGCCGGGGCGGTCGGCACGCTCACTCCACGAGGAGGTGCTGCAGGCCGCGGGAGGTGACGGTCTCCACGTCCTCGCGGTACTTCACCACGGCGCCGAGCGAGGCGGCGGCGGTCTCGGCCGTGACCTCCCCGGCGCCGAGCACCTGCAGCGAGCGGGCCCAGTCCAGCGACTCGGCGAGCCCCGGCGGCTTGACCAGCCCGAGCCCGCGCAGCCGGGCGGCGCCGTACGCGACCTGCTCGGCCAGCCGCGGGCTCAGGTCGGGGACGCGACGGCGCAGGATCGCGACCTCGCGGGCCCGGGCCGGGTGGTCCAGCCAGTGGTAGAGGCAGCGACGCTTGAGGGCGTCGTGGACGTCGCGCGTGCGGTTGGAGGTGACGACCACCAGCGGCGGCGTCTGGGCGCGGACGGTGCCGAGCTCGGGGATGGTGACGGCGTAGTCGCTGAGGACCTCCAGCAGGAACGCCTCGAACTCGTCGTCGGCGCGGTCGATCTCGTCGATCAGCAGCACGCTGCGGTGCTCCGGCGTGGAGGTCTCCAGGGCGCGCAGGATCGGGCGGGCGAGCAGGAACCGCCGGTCGTAGAGGGAGGCCTCGGTGGCCGCGGGGTCGGTGATGCCGCTCGCCTCGGCGGCGCGCAGGTGCAGCAGCTGGCGGGGGAAGTCCCAGTCGTAGAGCGCCTGGGTCGAGTCGATGCCCTCGTAGCACTGCAGCCGGACGAGCTCACCGCCGAGGACCTGGGCCAGGGCGATCGCGAGGCTGGTCTTGCCGACGCCGGGCTCGCCCTCGAGGAACAAGGGCCGGTCCAGCTCCAGGGCCAGGAAGGTCGCGGTGGCCAGCCCCTCGTCGGCGAGGTACGCCACCTGCTCGAGGGCAGCGCTGACGTCCTCGGCGCTGCTGAGGTGGGCCGGCAACAGGTCCTCCGGGAGCTCGGGCGGGTGAGAGCTCAGGCTACGTCAAACGCCCGCTCGGCCTGGCTCCCCGAGGGCGTACCCAGGCGCGGCGGCGGTCAGAACGGGACTCGCTCCGACAGCAGGCCGGTCCCCTCGTGCCGGCCGGAGAGCGTGCGGCAGAACTCCAGGGCGTCCATCGTGATGTGGTCACCGCCGCCGGCGCCCCAGTGACCGCCGGCGACACCGGTGAGCTCGAGGGAGAACGGCCGGCCGTGACGACCGGCCCACTCCCGCACGACGTCGTCGACGAGCACGCCCTCGTGCCCCGGCGAGACCGCGAGCGGGACGCCGGTCGCCCTGGCGATGTCGATCCGGTGCATGAACGGGTCGCGGGTGAGGATGATGCCGAGCAGGTACCCGAAGGTCCACGGCTCGAGGGCGCCGCCGCCTGGGTCCTGCATCTCGGCCATGGTGCTGTCGCGCACCTCAGCCGGAGTCTGCCGACGGCTGGTGGCCGCCTGCCGGCCGACCGTCCGCACCTGCCGGACCAGCTCGGCGGTGTCCAGCTCGGCGTTCAGGTCGACCTGCAGGGCCGTCAGCGCGTCGAGGGCGCTGGTGCCGGACCGTGCGGCCGCTTCGTGCGAGCCCACCTGCTGGCGCTCCATCTCCGCCTCGGTGGCGACCATCTGGGCCATGCCCAGCATGTGCCCTGCCATCGCGCGGACGTCCCAGGCCGGGCAGTCGGTGGGCGCCGCCCACTGGGCCGGTCCGAGCTGGTCGAGCAGGGCGGCGACGCGGTCGTACTCGGTGGCCGCCAGGGCCATCGCGGCATCCCAGCCCAGCGCGAGCCTGCGCGCAGGTGCGGTCGCCCGGGTGGTCAGGTTGGTCGCCATGGCTGTCTCCTCAGGTGGGGGGCCCTAGGCCCAGATCTCGGTCGAACATGTCGACAGCCCGGTCGAGCAGCCGCAGCCAGCGCCTGCCCCCCGGGTCGTTGGCCAGCTGCGCGTCGACCAGGCCGGCGATCAACGCGACGTACAGGTCGAGGTCCTCCTGCCGTGTCACGCCGTAGCCGGCGAGCAGGGCCCGCGTGAGCTCCAGCGTGGCCACCGAGGGTGCGTAGGCCTCGGGGCTGGGGGTGAAGCCGACGATGGTGCGCTGGTTCATCAGCTGGTGACGCGCCGGGTCGGCGACGGCGAAGTCGACGAAGGTGCGTGCGTGCCGGCGCAGCGCGGCCCCGCGGCTGCGCGGACGCGACCCTGCCGGGGCGGCCATCGCCTCCAGGCAGGCGCTCCACGCCTGCGCGTACATGGCGTCGTACACGGCGTTCTTGGAGTCGAAGTAGGAGTAGAGGGACGGCGCGCGCATCCCGACCCGGTGGGCCAGCGCCCGCAGCGTGACCTCGGTGAGGCCGACCTCGTGCGCCAGGGCCCACGCCGCGTCGAGGATCTCCTGCCGGGTGCTCGCACGACGTTCGGCTGCCCTATCTCTGGTCGGTGCTTCTAACACAGTTAGGAGTCTGCTCCTGCCGCCGACGGCCGTCAAGGACTGACAGGGAAAACGGCCATCCGGCCGGCTGCGTGCTGACACGCCCCGTCAGGACGTGCGCTCCGCCCGTGACTTCGGCATGCTCGGGGTCGCCCGCCCGCCTTCCACCCCCGAGGAGCCCGGTCCTGTGACCACCACGGACAACTACCGCCGGTTCGAGCGAGTCGACAGCGTCGAGCAGACGCCCACCGGGCTGCTGGGGCACACCCACGGCGAGATGCTGAGGATCGACCTCGTCCGCGAGGACGTCCTCCGCGTCACGATCAGCAGGGGAGGCGTGTTCGACGAGGCACCGACGTACGCCGTGTGCGTCGACCCGCTCGAGCAGGTCCCCGAGTTCTCGGTCGACCGCGAGGACGGCGTCGTCCGGCTCCGTACGCCGGCCATGGTGGTGTCGCTGGGGCTGGACCCGCTGCGCCTGGACGTGCACCGCCCGGACGGCAGCACCGTGGTGGAGACCGCCCGCGACGAGGACGGCCGCTACTGGGCCTACGCCACCCTCAACGACGCCTTCACGCTCCGCCGGACGTGCCGGCCGCGAGGACGCCGTCTTCGGGCTGGGCGAGAAGACCGGTCACCAGAACCGCAAGGGCCGCGACTTCACGCTCTGGAACAACGACGTGCTGGACCCCAACTCCGCCGCCGAGATCACCGCCGGCCTCTCCGAGAGCGACCCGCGGGCCGACCGCACGAGCACCGAGTACGACCCGTACTACGTCTCGATCCCGTTCTTCTACCACCAGGCCGGTCCTTCCGGAGCGATGGCCGCCTCGTTCGTCGACAACGCCTACCGTGGCGCCTACGAGTTCTCCCGCCCGGACGAGTACCGGATCCACTTCGCCGGCGGCCAGTACACCGAGTACATCTTCGCGGGGCCGGGCATGCCCGAGATCCTCGAGGCCTACACCTGGCTCACCGGACGCACCGCGCCCCCGCCGCTGTGGTCCCTGGGCTACCACCAGTGTCGTTGGGCGGCCTACACCCAGGACGCGGTCGAGACGCTGGCGCAGCGGCACCGGGACGCGGGCATCCCCTGTGACGCGCTGTGGCTGGACATCGAGTACATGGACGGCTACCGCGTCTTCACCTGGAACACCGACCTCTTCCCGGACGCTGCGGGCATGCTGAAGCGGCTGGCGGAGAAGGGCTTTCGGGCCATCACCATCATCGACCCCGGCGTGAAGCACGACCCCGGCTACTGGGTGTTCGACCAGGCCGTCGAGCGCGGCGTCCTGTGCAGGACCGAGGGCGGCAACACCTACATCGGCCAGGTCTGGCCCGGTGACACCGCCTTCCCGGACTTCGCCACGGAGGAGGCACGCGCGTGGTGGGGGGAGCTCAACGCCGCCCACGTCCAGTCCGGCCTCGCCGGCATCTGGAACGACATGAACGAGCCCGCCACCGGCAACATCGACCCAGCGGGCCATGCGCTTCAACCAGGGACGCGACTCCCATGAGCGCTACCACAACCAGTACGCCCTGCTGATGGCGATGGGGACGACCCAGGGGCTGCTCGCGGCCATGCCCGACCGGCGGACGTTCGTGCTGTCCCGCGCGGGATTCGCCGGGATCCAGCGGTATGCCGCCAACTGGATGGGCGACAACCAGTCCCGCTGGGACCACCTGTGGGTCAGCATCCCGATGGGCACGGGCCTGGGCGTCTCCGGTCAGGCGTTCGTCGGCGCCGACATCGGGGGCTTCGCCGGCAACTCCAACGCCGAGCTCTACCTGCGGTGGATGCAGTACGGCGCGCTGACCCCCTTCTGCCGCAACCACTCCGAGATCGGGAACGTCGACCAGTACGCCTGGGCATGGGGTGAGGCGGTCCAGTCGATCGTCCGCGAGGCGCTGCGGCTGCGCTACCGGCTCATGCCCTATCTCTACGCAGCCTTCCTCGCCGCCTCGGAGACCGGTGCGCCGGTGCAGCGGCCGCTGGTGTTCGACCACCAGGACGACCTGCTGGTGCGCGACCTCGACGACGAGTACCTCTTCGGACGGGACCTGCTCGTGGCCCCCGTGCTGCAGGCCGGCCAGACCTCCAGGCAGGTGTACCTGCCCGAGGGAGACTGGTACGACTGGCATTCCGGCGCCAGGTTCGATGGGCGCGCCTTCCTGATGGTCCCCACGCCGATGGAGCACATTCCGGTGTTCGCGCGTGGAGGAGCGGTCATCCCGATGTGGCCGGAGGCGCCCGACTCCACCGACGGGTACCACCCGGCCGTCATCGAGCTGCACCTGTTCGTCCCCACGGTGGACGGCGAGCACCGGTCGCTCCTGCAGGAGGACGACGGCCTGACGTTCGCGGCCGACCGTGGCCAGCGCTACCGGACCGAGCTCACCCTGACGAGGACCGGCGACCTGCTGGAGCTGCGCGCGGACGTGGACGGCGAGGGTTACCCCGAGTTCGCCCGCCAGGCGTTCCGTCTGGTCGTGCACGGGGCACAGCCGGCATCGGTCCGCCTCGACGGCGAGCACGTTCTTGCCGGCGACGACGGGTTCCTCCTCCCGAACGCCGGCCATGGCATGGTCGTCGAGATCGACGTCTGACGCCCCGGGTGCCGGGCGAGGACTCTGGCCGTCCCGACGGGTCGCCTGCCGGAACAGGCGCAGCGCCAGGCGTCGGCTACCGTAGCCGACGACGGGCACCGGGTAGGGGGCGGGAAGCTGTGGAGCTGCGCCCGCGACCTCATTCGGGAGGGGCGGGAATGGGCGGTCACCCAGGTTCCGGTCCACGGATCCGGACGGTGCCGTGACCAGGGCCGGCGCACGGGCCAGTGCGGTCCATGAGGGAGCGCTGTCCCCCGCGGGCGCGGATGTGGCTCGGGCGGGCGACCTTCGTCGGGCGGGAACGGTCTGGCTGATCACCCGGCTCGTGCTGCTGCCGCTGGTCGTCATCACCGCCTGGTCGGGCGGAGTGGACGCGTCCGGACGGCGGGCGGACCCGGGATCGTGGCTGATGTACCGGTTCTCGCACTGGGACTCGCACTTGTACGCTGCCCTGGCCATCCGCGGCTACCCGCAGGTCGACTACCCGCACAGCTACTTCTCGTTCCTGCCGGGCTTTCCCTGGCTGCTGCGCATCGCGAGCCCACCGGGGGTGGAGGTTCGCTGGACCGGCCTGGCCATCGTCACGGTGTGCGGTCTGGTGTCGGCTGTCCTGCTGTGGCAGCTGGCCTATGAGATGACCGGTCGATCCGACGCGGCCCGGTGGGCCGTCATCTGTTACGCCGTCGCTCCTCTGACGGTCTTCTTCTCCGTCGTCTACACCGAAGCGCCCTTCATCGCACTCGCGCTGGGGGCCTGGCTGTGCGGCCGCCGGCGCCGTTGGGGCTGGGCGGGGTTGCTGGCAGGCCTGGCGTGCACCCTTCGCATCACAGGCCCGCTCCTGGTGGTCGGGCTCGCGGTGATGTACGTGCAGACCGAAGGGCGGGGTCCCATGAAGTGGCGGCTCCGGCCCAGCGCACTGACGCTGATGAGTGGCCCCCTGTTCGTCGTGGGCTACTTCGCGTGGCTGCGTGCTCGCACGGGGCAGTGGGATGCCTGGACGACGGCTCAGCGGGAGGGATTCGGGCGCGCGACGGCGCCGCCCTGGGTCGGCCTCGAGGACGCCCTGCACAAGCTGATGACGGCTGACAGCGGGCACCTCAGAGTGGTTCGCCTCCTGGAACTCGCAGCTCCGCTGGCAGCGTGGGCGGGCACCATCTGGCTGATCCGCCGACGATGGTGGCCCGAGGCGGTCTACGCGGCGCTCTGCTCGGTGTCGATGTCGTTCTCCACCATCTTCGACTCCAGCCCTCGGTACCTTCACGCAGTCTTTCCCCTGTTCGTCCTGCTCGGCGCGTGGCTCGCCCGACGTCGCCCGCCGGCCCGAGCGGTCTGGGTCGGGGCGTCCGCGCTCGCGGCGTCGGGCATCGCGGCCGGGTGGGCCATGCAATGGTGGGTCGGCTAGGCGACAGCCCGGGCTGGGTCAGGTGCGGCGCGGGGCAGCCGTGCGGTGCGGTGCGAACACCCACCCCTTGAGCAGGAGGAAGCGCAGCAGGCCCGCAGCCAGGTTCGCGACGACGAGCACACCGAGCTCCGCCGTGCGGCCGGCACCGGTGGAGAGCCCACGCAGGAGCTCAGTGGCCCACGCAGCAGCTGGTAGAGCGCGAGGTAGGCCAGCGTCGAGGCGATGCCGATGACGGTGTACCACCCGAGCTGACCGGCCGCCGCACCAGGCGCGGGGGCCGCTGCGGCGAGGGCAGGCCGCTGGGGACCTCTCGGCCCGGCGCCCGGCGGGTGCGTCGCCGGCGTCGTCGTCATGCGCCCAGCCTGGGGCCCGAAGCCGTCCCGAGGATGTGCCTGGCCTGTGGCGTGGCTGTGGCCGCCGGCGAGCGCCGCAGGCGGGGCAGGCACACTTTGGGGGTGAGCACGTCAGAGAGCGCCCCCACCTTCGCCGACCTCGACCTGCGTCCGGAGCTGCTGCAGGCTCTGTCCTCGCTGGGCTACGAGGAGCCGACCCCGATCCAGTGCGAGGCCGTGCCGCCGCTGCTGGCCGGCCGCGACGTCCTCGGCACCGCCGCCACGGGCACCGGCAAGACCGCCGCCTTCGCCCTGCCGCTGCTGGACCGCCTGCCCCCGCTGGAGGAGCGCCCCGGCACGCCGACCGCCCTGGTGCTCGCACCGACCCGGGAGCTGGCGGTGCAGGTGTCGGAGGCCATGTACAAGTACGGCCGCGGGCTGGGCGCCCGGGTGCTGCCGGTGTACGGCGGCACCCCCATCGGGCAGCAGCTGCGGGCGCTGTCGCGCGGGGTGGACCTCGTCGTGGCCACGCCGGGCCGGGCCGTCGACCTGCTGGGCCGCGGCGCCCTGCAGTTCGACGCCGTCACCACGGTCGTGCTGGACGAGGCCGACGAGATGCTCGACATGGGGTTCGTCGAGGACATCGAGACGCTGCTGTCGGCTGCGCCCGAGGGCCGGCAGACCGTGCTGTTCTCCGCGACCATGCCGTCCCGCACCGCGGCCCTGGCCCGCCGGCACCTCAAGGACCCGGTGCAGGTCCGCATCGAGCGCGCCCCCGTCATCGCCGGTGAGGCGCCGAAGGTGCGCCAGAGCGCGTTCCTCGTGCCGCGGGCGCACAAGGCCGCGGCCCTCGGACGCGTGCTCGACATCGAGGCGCCGACCGCGGCCATCGTGTTCTGCCGCACCCGGGACGAGGTGGACACCGTCACCGAGACGCTGAACGGCCGGGGCTACCGGGCCGAGGCGCTGCACGGCGGGATGAGCCAGGACCAGCGCGACCGGGTGATGGGACGCCTGCGCGCCCAGACGGCGGACCTGCTGGTGGCCACCGACGTGGCCGCACGTGGGCTGGACGTGGAGCACCTGACCCACGTCATCAACTACGACGTGCCGAGCGCGCCGGAGTCCTACGTGCACCGCATCGGGCGCGTCGGCCGGGCCGGGCGTGAGGGTGTCGCGGTGACGCTCGCGGACCCCCGCGAGCACCGGATGCTCAAGACGATCGAGCGGGTCACCGGTCAGCGGATCGCCGTGGAGCCGGTGCCCACGGTGGCTGACCTGCGGGTGCGCCGCCTCGAGCTGACCCGGGCGGCGCTGCGCGAGAGCCTGCTCACCGACGAGCTGGACCGGTTCCGCACCGTCGTGGAGAGCCTCGGCGATGAGTTCGACGTCCTGCAGGTGGCCCTCGCCGCGGTGAAGCTTGCGCACGAGGCGGTAGGCGGAAGCGACGAGGACGAGCCCGACATCCCGCAGGTCCGGGCGCCGGCAGCAGGGGCCGGCGAGCCGCGTGGCGCCAAGGGCGACCGCGGCAGGCCCCGACAGCGGCCGGGCGGCGACCGCGCGATGACCCGGCTGTACGTCGGGGCCGGACGCAACGCCGGCATCCGCCCGCAGGACCTCGTCGGGGCGATCGCGGGCGAGTCCTCGCTCACCGGCCGTGACGTCGGCGCCATCGAGATCACCGAGCGCTTCTCCCTCGTCGAGGTGCCGCAGGACAAGGCCGAGGAGGTCATCCGGGGTCTACGCGGCGCCACGCTGCGCGGCAAGAAGCCGACGGTGCGCCGCGAGCGGTACGCCGGGAAGCCCTCCTAGCGGTACGCCGGCAGGCCCCGGCGCGACCTCGATCCCCCCGGTAGCGTGGTGGAACGCAGCGGATCGAGGAGCCGGGATGACCGATCGCGGAGCGGACGGCGGCGGTGACACCGCGTCGCGTGCCGAGGCGCGGCGTGCCGAGGCGGCGCGTCCCCGTGCGCCGTGTGCTGACGCGCCGTCTGCCGAGGGCCATGTCCTCGGGAACCCGGGAGCGGCCGTCACGGTTCTGGAGTTCGGCGACTACGAGTGTCCCTACTGCGCCGGGGCGGCGCCCATCCTGCGCGACCTCGTGTCCACCTCACAGGGCCGGGTCCGCCTGGTCTTCCGCAACTTCCCGCTTTTCGAGGTCCACCCCCACGCGCTGACGGCTGCGCTGGCCGCCGAGTCGACGGCCGTCTCCGGCGGCGAGCCGGTGTTCTGGCTGATGCACGCCAAGCTCTTCGTGCACCAGGCGCGGCTCAGTGGCCCGGACCTCAGGCTCTACGCCGAGGCGGTCGGCGCCGATCCCGACCTCGCCGTGGGAGAACCTGCGCAGCGGTTCGCTCCCGTCGTCCGGGCCGACTACGCCGCCGGCCTCGAGGCGGGGGTGTCAGCGACCCCGACCCTGTTCGTCGACGGCGTCCCCTACGAGGGGCGTGTCGACCTGGGGTCGCTGCGACGTGCCACCGGGCTGTCCGGCGGGGACGCCGCGAAGCCCTGGCGCCGTCCATGGCGGCGGCGGCAGGGCTGACGGTGCGGCGTCGCCGGCGGGGGAGCACAGCGACGTGCGCTCGCCCATCACCCGCAGGGTCCACGCCCCGAGCAGCGCCGCGAGCAGCGACCCGCCGAGGATCCCGATCTTGGCGTCGTCGCGCAGGGTCGGGTCGCGGAAGGCCAGGTCGGTGATGAACAGCGAGATGGTGAAGCCGACGCCGGCCAGCACCGCGCCCCCGAACAGGTGGCTGTAGCGCACCCGTCCCGGCAGGGTGCCCAGGCCGGTCCGCAGGGCCAGGGCGGAGGCGGCCGAGATGCCGGCCGCGTTGCCCAGCACGAGGGCGAGGACGATGCCGAGCGTGACCGGCGAGGCCGCCGCGTGGCGCAGGGTCCCCTCGTCCAGCCGGACGCCGGCGTTGGCCAGCCCGAACGCCGGGATGACGACGTACGCAGACCAAGGGTGCAGCCACTGCTGGAGCCGTTCGTTGGGGGAGACCGTCGCCGAGGCGGCCAGCGAGGCCAGCCGGGCGCCCTCGGCCGAGGGGCGCTCGATCAATGCGCGTCCGAAGACGGTGAGCTCCCGGGTCCGGATGGCAGGTGGTGGGGAGCTCGGGACCAGCAGCCCCACCAGCACGCCCGCCAGGGTGGGGTGGATGCCCGCAGCGAACGTCGCCGCCCACAAGGCGATGCCGAGCACGACGTACGGCGTCAGTCGCCAGACGCCCAGCCAGCGCAGCAGCGGGAACAGCAGGAGCAGCAGCGCGGCCACGAGGAGAGCCGTGAGGTGGACCTGGCGGGTGTAGAAGAGCGCCATCACGCTGATCGCGCCGATGTCGTCCACGACCGCCAGCGCCAGCAGGAACAGCCGCAGCTGGTCGGGGCAGCGGGGGCCGAACAGGGCGAGGATGCCGAGGACGAACGCCGTGTCGCTGGACATGACGATGCCCCAGCCGTGGGCGGCCGGACCGGAGTGGTTGACCAGCAGGTAGATGCCGATCGGCAGCAGCATGCCGCCGATCGCCCCGCAGGCGGGGACGGCCGTGCTGCGGCGGTTGCGCAGCTCGCCGGCCGTCATCTCCCGGCTGACCTCGAGACCGAGCACCAGGAAGAACACCGCCATCGCCGCGTCGTTGACCACGTGCTGAAGGTCGAGGTCGAGTCCCTCCCGACCGACCAGGACCCTGACCGGGGTGGACCAGAAGGCGAAGTAGGTTGCCGACCAGCGGGTGTTCGCCCAGACCAGGGCCACCAGCGTGGCAGCCAGCAGGACCGCAGCGCTGCCGGCCTCGTTCGCGATGAACCGGCGCACGGCCGGGGTCATCTGCGGGGCTCCGATCCGCAGCGGCGGGCCGGGGCGCAGGGGCGCCGTCACGAGCTGTCCACCGTGGGCATGCGGTGCTCCTCTGCCTCAGGTCGGGCCACCCTAGCGGGGCCAGCACCAGGCGCGGCACCACCAACCGCCCAGGTCCCCGGGGTAGGCGAGGTCCACCGATCACGTCGCCGCACTGCCTGCCCAGGCAGACCAGGTTCTCGGACTCCCCTCCAGAACCGTCCCTGCTGCCTACGATCCATGCTGCAGGGCAGCGCCGGCCGCAGGAGCCGGTGCCCGCACACCAGACGTGGGGGACGGACAGCGTGGGACTCATGGACCGGCTTCGTGGCGAGCTCATCGACATCATCGAGTGGACCGACGACACACGGGACACGATCGTGTGGCGGTTCCCGCGGCACGAGAACGAGATCAAGATGAACGCCAGGCTGGTGGTGCGCGAGGGCCAGGTGGCGGTGTTCGTCAACGAGGGCACCATCGCCGACGTGTTCGCGCCCGGCACCCACACCCTGCAGACGCAGAACCTGCCGGTCCTGTCGACGTTGAAGGGGTGGAAGTACGGCTTCGAGAGCCCGTTCAAGGCCGAGGTCTACTTCGTCTCGACGAGGCAGTTCACCGACCAGAAGTGGGGGACCCAGAACCCCGCGATGATGCGCGACCCCGAGTTCGGGATGGTGCGGGTCCGGGCGTTCGGCACCTACGCCTTCCGCGCCGTGGACCCCGCCGTGCTGCTGCGCGAGCTGGTCGGCACCGACCCCGAGTTCACCACCGACGAGGTGGACGAGTTCATCCGGCAGTCGGTCGTCGCCCGTGTCGTCAGCGCGCTGGCCACCTCCGGTGTCGCCGTCCTGGACCTCGCGGCGCACCAGAACGAGATCGCCGAGCGGCTGGCCGGGATCCTCAGCGAGGACCTGCGCCACCTCGGCCTGGCCCTGCCGCGGTTCGTGATCGAGAACGTGTCCCTCCCTGCCGCGGTGGAGGCGGCTCTGGACACCCGCACGCAGATGGGGGTGCTGGGCGACCTCGACCGGTTCACGAGGTACCAGGCGGCCACTGCCATCACCGAGGCGGCATCCAACTCGTCGGGTCTCGCCGGCGCGGGCGTGGGGGTCGGCGTCGGCGCCGGCCTGGGCGCCCAGCTCGCGCAGACGCTCGCTCCCGGCGCCGCGCCGGTGGCGGCACCTTCCGCGCCTCCGCCCCTGCCCGGCAGCACCGAGTGGTACCTCGGCGTGGACGGTCAGCAGGTGGGCCCGCTGGCCCCGGCCGAGGTCAAGGCGCGGGTGACGGCCGGGACGGCCTCCAACGACAGCCTCGTATGGCGCGCCGGGATGGGCGGGTGGGTGCGGCTGGGTGAGGTCCCGGAGCTCGAGGCGTCGCCCGGGCCGACGCCGCCTCCTCTGCCGGCGTGAGCGCCGTCACCGGGCAGCACCAGTACGCCTGCCCCTCCTGCGGTGCCGCCCTCGAGTTCGCCCCCGACACGGCGGCCCTGTCCTGCCCCTACTGCCGGACGCGCCTGGGCATCGCGGCGCCGGAGGTGGGCAGCCGCAAGCAGGACTACACGTCGTACGCGGCCTCGGGCCCGCCGCCGGTGGCGGAGCTGCCGGCGTTCGCCCCCACCTGCGCGGGCTGCGGCAGCACGCAGGAGCTGACGGCGTTCGCCGGCCGCTGCGGCTCGTGCAGGGCACCCATCGTCGTCACCGACGACCTGGGTGGACGGCTGAAGCAACCCGATGGGATCGTCCCGTTCGTGGTGGACCACGACCGCGCGGTGACCGCCTTCCGCGCCTGGGTGTCCTCGCGGTGGTTCGCCCCGTCCGCCCTGAGGAAGGTCGCCAACCCCGAGTCGATGCGCGGCACCTACCTGCCGCACTGGGGGTTCGACGACCGCACCGCCACCACCTACACCGGTCAGCGCGGTGACCACTACTACACGACCGAGACGTACACCACCCAGGAGGACGGCCGGACGGTGACGAAGACCCGCGAGGTGCGCCACACCCGCTGGTCGCGGGCCTCCGGGCAGGTCCGCCGCGACTTCGTCGACGTCCTCGCCGCTGGGGTCCGCGCTCCCGCCGGCGAGCTGCTGGGCTCGCTGGGGCCGTGGTCCACGTCCACGGCGACCGCCTACCAGCCGGAGCTGCTCGCCGGGTTCGACGCGCCCCGGTACGACGTCGATGCCGCCCAGGGGTTCGTCATCGCGCGCCGGGAGATGGCGAGGGTGATCGAGCGCGACTGCCGACAGGACATCGGCGGCGACGAGCAGCGGCTGTCGGCGATGGAGACCCGGGACCAGGACGTGCTGTTCCGGCTGATCCTGATGCCGCTGTGGGTGGCGACGTACGTGGCGGCCGGCACGGTCTTCCACGTCCACGTCAACGCCAACACCGGCAAGGTGATCGGCGAGCGCCCCTACAGCCCGGTCAAGATCGCGCTCGCGGTCGCGGCGGTGCTCACCGTGGCGCTGACCGCCTACCTGGTCCTCCGCGGTCGCTGACGGCCGCTGACTCACGCCTCGCGGGTGCCACGGTTGGGGATGCCCGCGATGGGTACGGTCCTGCGACCAGGCGAGAAGGAGAGATCGTGGTGTGGGTGAGCTTCGGACGACGTCAGCCGCGCGGCAGGTACGGCTACCCGCAGCAAGGGGGCTACCCCCAGCGGGGCGGAGGGGGTGGCTGCCTGCGCGACCTGCTGCTCGTGGAGACCGGCTGCTGCCTGGCCGAGGCGCTCGGCTGCGGGCCGCAGCTGCTGTTGACGCCGGCCGCCCTGCGCCTCCTGCTCACCCGGCCGCCGCGGAACCGGTCGCGGGCCGTGGGCCTGGTGCAGCTGTACCAGCACAGGATCGGTGCCAGGCGGGCCCGGCCCTGCTGCCGGCTGACCCCCTCGTGCTCGGCCTACGCGGTCGAGGCCCTGCAGGTGCACGGCACGGCACGCGGCCTGAGGATGACCGCGGCTCGTCTGCTGCGCTGCCGACCAGGAGGCCCCACCGGCGACGACCCGGTCCCTCCCGTCGGACGCGTCGCGTCGCGGCGCGTCCCGACCCCGTGACGACGCGTCGACCGCTGCGCGCCGCGCAGATAACCGGTCGGAGCGGCCACGGGAAGGGGCGTATCGTCACGACTGGGGCTCAGGCGCCGGACGCGCGTCCGCGCCCCGACTGCTGGAAACTGCGCACGGGAGGCTGAGTGGTGTCGTCGTCCGAGAAGCCTGCCCGGCTCAGCATCGTGCCCGGGCTCGCCGAGGCGCAGGCTCACGACGCGGTGACGCTGCACCGGTTCGGGACCTCCCGGCGGGTGGAGGTGCACGGCCCCCTCACGGAGGTGGCCGACGCGGCGTACCAGGCCGTGCTCGTGGCGCTGGGGGAGGAGCCGGACGAGGTGGTGTGCGACCTGAGTGGGGTGACGGGGGCCCTGCCCAGGGAGTGCGTCGCCCTGGTGGCCTCGATCGGGGCCGAGGTGCAGGAATGGCGGGGGAGCCCGGTGGGGGTGGTCTGCCCCAACGGGGCGCTGCTGCAACGGCTGGCCCAGCACCCTGAGGCCGAGCACCTGGTGCTGGCGGCCCGACGCGGCACCGTGCTCACCCGGCTGGCCGACAGCCCGCCGCGCACGGTGAGGCGCACACCGCTGCCGCCGGAGGCCCGGTCCGCGGGCGCGGCGCGGCAGCTGGTCGCGGAAGCGTGTCTGGACTGGGGATACGGCATCCAGCTCGAGGCCGCCACCCTCATCGTCAGCGAGATGGTCACCAACGCCCTGCTGCATGCCGGGACGAACCTCGCCCTGTCGGTGGCCCGGTGCGAGCACCGCCTGCGCCTGGCCGTCGGCGACGGCGGCACCCGCCGGCCGCGGGCCCAGCCGTTGGACACCTCGCGCATCACCGGCCGGGGCATGCTGCTGGTCGCCGCCTTCTCCCGGTCCTGGGGCGTGCTGCCCACCGCCGACGGCGGCAAGGTGGTGTGGGCGGTCCTCGAGGTCTAGTGCGCGGCCGCGGCGCCGCCGGACCGACTGACGGACCGGGGTGGGTCCGCGTAGCGTGGATCGGGTTCTGCCGCGCCAGTGCCCGACCGGCCGGCGCACGAGACGGGGAGGCACGTCATGACGCGCACACGGAGCAGGATGGCGGCTGGTGCGACGGCCCTCACCGTGGTGGCCGGCACGGTCGCCGCTGCCGCGCCCGCCGGGGCGACGGCCTCCCTGACGCGGGCCGGCGCCTCCGCCCGCACCGCCTTCACCCCGGGTGCGGCCGGGCTCGGCGACCCCTACTTCCCCCTCGCGGGAAACGGCGGCTACGACGCGGAGCACTACGACCTGCGGCTGGCGTATGACCCCGGCAGCGGGGTCCTGTCCGGCAGCGCGGGCATGCGGGCCCGGGCGACGCAGAACCTCTCACGCTTCGACCTCGACCTGTCCGGCCTCACCGTGAGCTCGGTCAAGGTCGACGGGCGGACCGCGGCGTTCTCCCGCCGCGGCCAGGAGCTGGTGGTCACCCCCGCCCGGGGGCTGCGGTCGGGGCGCACGTTCTCCGTCGTGGTGCGCTACACCGGCGTCCCGGCGGCCATCACCGACGCCGACGGGTCGACCGAGGGGTGGGTCCGCACGCCGGACGGCGCCTTCGTGGTCGGCGAGCCGGTGGGCGCCATGTCGTGGTTCCCGTCCAACAACGCACCCTCGGACAAGGCGACGTACGACCTGCGGATGACGGTGCCGAAGGCCATCTCGGTGTGGGGCAACGGCGTCCTGAGGTCGAGTGCCAGCAGCGGCGGCAGGACGACGTACTGGTGGCAGCAGCGGCAACGCATCTCGACCTATCTGGTCACCTCGACGCTGGGCAGGTTCGACAGGCGCACCGGCCGGACGGGGCACGGGCTGCCGGTCTACCTCGCGGTCGACCCGGTGGTCAAGGGCACGCCGTGGACGACCCTGCAGCGCACCGCGGAGGTGACCGACTGGGAGGCGCGCCAGTTCGGGACCTACCCGTTCTCCGCGACGGGTGGCGTCGTGGACGACGCCGCGAGCGTCGGGTACTCCCTCGAGACGGCGACGAAGCCGATGTACGACCGCGCGCCCGACCTGCCGACGGTCGTGCACGAGCTGGGGCACCAGTGGTTCGGCGACTCGGTGACGCCCCGCATCTGGCGGGACATCTGGCTCAACGAGGGCTTCGCGACGTACGTCGAGTGGCTCTGGGCCGAGCGCCACGGTGGCCCCACGGCGGCGGCGCAGCTCACCCGGCAGCTGGGCCTGCACCCGGCGTCCGACCCGTTCTGGACGACACCGCCGGCCAACCCCGGCAGTGCCGCGAAGCTCTTCGACACGGCGGTGTACGAACGCGGCGCGATGGCCCTGGAGGCACTGCGCCAGCGCATCGGTGACCGGGTGTTCGCCCGGCTGCTGCGGACGTGGGCCGCCCAGCACCGCTACGGCGTCGTCTCGACGGCGGACTTTATGCGCTGCGCCGAGCACGTGAGCGGACGCCGGCTCGACGGCTTCTTCGACGCCTGGCTCTACCAGCCGCGCCGCCCCTCGGGGGTCTGAACGGCGTACCAGCGGGCGGCCGCCGGGTGGCCGTCACGTGGAGAGGATCGCCTCGAGCTGGTCCACCATCCAGTCGAGGTCGTCGGCGGCGACCACGATCGGCGGCGCGAGCCGGATCGTCGACCCATGGGTGTCCTTGACCAGCACGCCGCGGGCGAGGAGGCGCTCGGAGGCCTCCCGCCCGGTCATCAGCGAGGGGTCGATGTCGACGCCGGCCCACAGGCCGCGGGTGCGCACCTGCGTGACCCCTCGACCGATGAGGGCCTCCAGGCGTGAACTGAGCTGCTCGCCGAGCAGCGCTGCCCGCGCCTGGAACTCACCTGTCTCGAGCAGCCCTACGACCGCGTGCCCGACGGCGCTGGCCAGCGGGTTGCCACCGAACGTGGACCCGTGGGTGCCGGGCGTCAGCACGCCGAGGACCTCGCGGCTGGAGACGACGGCGGACACGGGGACGACGCCGCCCCCGAGCGCCTTGCCCAGGACGTAGACGTCGGGGACCACACCCTCGAGCTCACAGGCGAAGGTCGAGCCGGTCCGCCCGAGCCCGGACTGGATCTCATCGGCCACCAGCAGCACGTTGGAGCGGGTGCAGATCTCCCGGACGGCCGGCAGGTAGCCGGGCGGCGGGATCCGCACGCCCGCCTCGCCCTGGATCGGCTCGACCAGGACTGCGACGGTGGTCTCGTCGACGGCCTCCTGCAGGGCGGCCGCGTCGCCGTACGGCACGGTGCGGAAGCCGGGCGTGAACGGCCCGAACCCCTCCCGCGCCAGGGGGTCGGTGGAGAAGCTGATGATCGTCGTGGTGCGTCCGTGGAAGTTGCCCTCGGCGACGATGATGGTGGCCCGGTCGGGGGCGACGCCCTTGACGTCGTACCCCCACTTGCGGGCCACCTTGACCGCCGTCTCGACGGCCTCGGCGCCGGTGTTCATCGGCAGCACCATCTCCATGCCGGCGAGCGCGGCGAGGTCCCGGCAGAACGGCCCGAGCTGGTCGTTGTGGAAGGCCCGGCTGGTCAACGTCAGCCGGTCGAGCTGCTCGCGGGCGGCGGCCAGGATGGCGGGGTGCCCGTGCCCGAAGTTGAGGGCGGAGTAGCCGGCGAGGCAGTCGAGGTAGCGTCGCCCGTCGACGTCGGTGACCCAGGCCCCGTCGGCGGTGGAGAGGACGACCGGCAGCGGGTGGTAGTTGTGCGGGGTGACCGACTCGACCAGCGCGATGTCGCTGTCGCTGCGTCCGTGGGACAGCTCAGGCGTGGTGTATGGCAAGGTCATCCGGTCCTCCGTAGTCACCGCCGGGGGTCACGATCGTCCCGGCCTTCCCTGCGATCATCTCGGTCGCGTCCTCCAGCCGGCCGATGGCCGCCATGTCGCCGGTGAGCTCCACGAACCGGCACACCGCATCCACCTTGGGCCCCATCGACCCCGCGGGGAAGTCCTCGCGGCGCAGCGCGGCCGGTGTGGAGCGCAGGATCGGTACGGCGTCCGGGGTGCCGTAGCCGTGCTCGACCGCCGCCACGTCGGTGAGGACCAGCAGCACGTCGGCCTCCAGCGCCTCGGCGAGCACCGCTGCGGTCAGGTCCTTGTCGACGACCGCCTCCACCCCGCGCAGCTTGCCCCGCTCGTCGCGGATGACCGGCACGCCACCACCCCCGGCGCACACCACGACGGCGTGGTACTCCAGCAGCAGCCGGATCAGCCGGGTCTCCACGACCCGCTGCGGCTGCGGTGAGCCGACGACGCGACGCCACGTGTCGCCGGTGCCGTCCTGGCGCACGGTCCAGCCGCGGGACCGCGCCATCTCCTGCGCCCGGTCGCGCGGATAGACCTCACCGACGAACTTCGTCGGGTGGGCGAACGCCGGGTCGTGCGGGAGCACGAGCGTCTGGTTGATGATGCTGGCGACCTGGCGGCCCGGCAGCGCGTTCTGCAGCGCCTGCAGCAGCCAGTAGCCGATCATGCCCTGGGTCTGGGCGCCCAGGACGTCGAACGGGTACGGCGCCGTGAGCCGCCGGTCGGCGGCGCTCTCCAGGGCCAGCACGCCGACCTGCGGCCCGTTGCCGTGGGTGATGACGAGCTCGTGCTCCAGCGGCCAGCGGGGCGAGGGCGCGCACCGAGCGGACCACGTTGGCGCTCTGCGTGGCCGCGTCCGGCCGCTCGCCCCGGTGCAGCAGCGCGTTGCCGCCGAGGGCCGCCACGATCCGCACGTCAGCCGCCCAACGTCGCGACGAGGACGGCCTTGATGGTGTGCATGCGGTTCTCGGCCTGGTCGAACACGATCGACGCCTGGGACTCGAACACCTCGTCGGTGACCTCGAGCGCCTCCATGCCGGTCTGCTCGAACAGCTGCTCGCCCACGGTGGTGTGGCGGTCGTGGAAGGCGGGCAGGCAGTGCATGAACCGGGTCCGGGGGTTGCCGGTCAGCTTCATCAGCGCGGCGTTGACCTGGTAGGGCCGCAGCAGCTCGATCCGCTCACCCCACCGCTCCGGTGGCTCACCCATCGAGAGCCACACGTCGGTGTAGACGAAGTCCACGTCGCGCACCCCCTCGGCGACGTCGTCGGTGTGGGTGATCCGGGCACCGGTGCGCTCGGCCACCGACCGGGCCGCGGTGACGACCGTGTCGTCGTTCCACAGCGAGCGGGGCGCGACCATCCGCACGTCCATGCCCATCATCGCGCCGGTCACGAGCAGCGAGTTGGCGACGTTGTTGCGGGCGTCCCCGCAGTAGGCGAAGGAGATCTCGGCATCCGGTCGCGGGCAGTGCTCCCGCATCGTCATCACGTCGCACAGCGTCTGGGTGGGGTGCCACTGGTCGGTCAGGCCGTTCCAGACCGGCACCCCGGCGTACTCGGCGAGCGTCTCCACCAGCTCCTGGCTGAAGCCGCGGTACTCGATCCCGTCGTACATCCGGCCGAGGACACGTGCCGTGTCCTTCATCGACTCCTTGTGCCCGATCTGGGTCCCGGTCGGCTCGAGGTAGGACACCCGGGCGCCCTGGTCGAACGCTGCCACCTCGAACGCGCAGCGCGTGCGCGTCGAGGTCTTCTCGAAGATCAGCGCGATGTTTCTGCCGCTCAAGCGTGGTCGTTCGGTGCCGGCGTACTTGGCGGCCTTGAGGTGGGCAGCCAGCGACAGCAGGTGCCGCCACTCCTGCGGCGTGAAGTCGAGCTCCTTGACGAAGCTGCGGTTGCGCAGGCTGAAACCCATCTAGATCCCCTCCCGCTCCACCGGACACGTCATGCACCGGGGTCCTCCGCGGCCACGGCCGAGCTCGCTGCCGGCGATGGTGACGACCTCGACCCCGTTACGCCGCAGGAACGTGTTGCTCGTGACGTTGCGCTCGTAGGCGACCACGACTCCCGGTGTCACGGTCAGCACGTTGCAGCCGTCGTCCCACTGCTCGCGCTCGGCGGACCGAACGTCCTGGGTGGGCGTCAGCACCCGGATGTCGCTCAGCCCCAGCGCATTCGCGATCGCGCGGTGCATCTCCTCCGGCGGGTGGTCGGTCACCTTCAGCTCGCCCTCGGAGGCGCCTGGCTCGATCGTGTACGACGGAAGCATCCCGAGGCCGGCGTACTTCGTGAACGTCTCGCCGTCGATCATCGACATCACCGTGTCGAGGTGCATGAACGCCCGCGCCTTGGGCATGGACAGCGCGACGATCCTGGACGCGGCGTCAGCGGCGAACAACCGCAGGGCCAACCGCTCGACCGCCTGCGGCGTGGTGCGCTCGCTCATCCCGACCAGCACCGCCCCGCGCCCGATGACGTGGACGTCGCCGCCCTCCATGGTGGCCAGGCCGCCGGCCGGGCCTTCCGACCAGGCGTGGAAGTCCGCGTCGGCGAACTCCGGGTGCCAGCGGTAGATCGCCTCGTAGTGCACGGACTCGCGCATGCGCGCGGCCTTGCGCATCGAGTTCACCGCCACGCCGTCGTGGATCCAGCAGGACGTGTCGCGGGTGAACAGGTGGTTGGGCAGCGGCGGCAGGAGGAAGTCGTCGTCGTCCATCGCGTGGAACGTCACCGACCTCGGGTCCGGCATGCGTTCCAGCGCCTCACGTTTGGTCAGCCCACCGATGAGGCACTCGGTCAGCTCACGGCCCTCCAGCCCGGCCACGAGGGTGCGGACCGGCTCGACCGCGATGGGGCCGTAGACGCGTTCGTCGAAGATGCGGTCCAGCACGTAGTCCTTCGCCTTGGGCAGCGTCATCGTCTCGCGCAGCAGCTGCTCCAGGTAGAGCACGTGCACCCCGAGCTCGCGCAGCGTCTCGGCGAAGCCGTCGTGCTCCTGCTTGGCCCGCTTCACCCACAGGACGTCGTCGAAGAGCAGGTCGTGCTTGTTGGTCGGCGTCAGCCGCTTCATCTCCAGGTCCGGCCGGTGCAGGATCGCCCGGCGCAGCTGTCCCACCTCGGAGTCCACGTGGTAGCGCATGTCAGATCCTCTCGGCCTCGGTCATGTGGGCGCGTTGGGCGAGGTAGACCGGTATGCCGACCAGCCCCGCGACGGCGCTCATCAGGAACGGTCCCCAGACGACGTACCAGGTCTCGCCGGTGTTGCGGGAGTAGTAGATGAACAGGATCGAGAAGAAGAGCGCGGCGGCGGCGACGGTCAGGTCGAACCACAGCCGACCCGAGTGCTCGTGCTGGTGCTGGTGGTCGGCCCAGCGCCAGCGCAGCTGTGCCAGCGCCGAGAAGGCGTAGGGCACCGCCGCGGTGATGCCGGTCATCAGCACCAGGGTGGTGAACACCGCCGAGCCGCTGGCGCCCATGTAGCTGACGGTCATGGCGACCGAGGCCAGGACGGTGGAGGCGATGATGCCCGTGGCCGGCACGTGGCGGGATGACAGCCGGCCGAAGCGGGCCGGGAACAGGCCGTTCCGGGCCGCCGCCAACGGCATCTCGGCGCAGATCATCGTCCAGCCGTTGAGGGCGCCGAGGCCCGAGATGATCACGGCGACCGCGACGAGGTCACCGGCCCAGGTGCCGCCGCCGACGATCTGGTTGAACGCGACGGAGTACGACGCCTTGTTGTCCGCCTCGGCCAGCACCGACGTGGGAAGGATGCCGAACACCGCCAGCATCGACAGGAGGTAGACCACCGAGCTGGCCAGCGTGCCGAGCACGGTCGAGCGCGGGATGTTCCGCTCGGGGTCCCGGACCTTGGCGGCGGCCACGGCTGCCGTCTCGACGCCGAGGTAGCTGAACAGGCAGATCGCCATCGCCCCGCCGACCGCCGACAGGTTCGTGCCGCCGCTGACGTTCCACGGCGTGTAGTTGGCCGGGTTGAGAAAGAACAGCCCGACGGTGGACATCAGGGCCAGGGGGATGAACTTCAAGATGGTGGTGACGACCTGGAACTGGCCCATGCTGCGCACCCCGGTGAGGTTGACGGCTGCCGGAACCCACAGACCGACGAGCGAGATCACGATGGACCAGCCGGCCACGCCGTCCTGGTTGACGAAGTGCTCGACGTAGAACACCCATCCCACGACGATCGCGGCGTTGCCCGCCCACGCGGTGATCCAGTACGACCACGCGTTGGCGAAGCCGACCCCGTTGCCGAAGGCGGCGCGGGCGTACGCATACGGGCCGCCGTCCGCCGGGAGCCGCCGCGAGAGCGCCGCGAACAGCAGGGCCAGGGCCACCGCGCCGACCGTGGTCAGGGCCATCGCGAGCAGGCTGATCGGGCCGTAGCCCGCCAGCGAGTAGGGCAGGCTGAAGATGCCGACGCCGATGATGCTGCCGACGATGAGGGCGGTGGACTGGGGAAGGCCGAGGCTGCGCTCGCCGGGGGCGCGGGGCTGCTCCCGCTCCCGCGGCAGGGTCTCGTGGGCCATCGACACCTCCAGTCGCTGCACCGTGACCACGGCCGGGGAAGGCCCGGGACCGTTCCGGCTCGATGGTCCTCCCCCGACCGGTCGCGGCTCAGTGCCGAAGGTCCTTGAGGGCACGGTCCGGGCCTCTCGCAGGAGCCGCGCCCGAGGTCCTTCGCACGAACGCCCCGGATCTGCCGGCATCGACGGCAACAGCCGTGTCCCGGCTCCTCCGGTGAACTCGTGAACCCAAAGAACCGGGTCACGCCCTCGCCGCGGGGCCCCAGATGGGCTGTACGTTACGACTTGTGAACGCAAAGCAGCGGGCTCCGGGGTCCCAGACCGCGCTCCGGGACGCCAACCGCTCGCGTCTGGTGCAGGCCGTGAGAGACCAGGGGGCGATGACCCAGGTCGAGCTGGTCGGCGCCACCGGCCTGTCCGCGGCGACGGTCTCGAACCTGGTGCGCGAGCTGGCGGCCGAGCAGCTGCTCGTGCTGGCCCCCAGCACGCGCAGTGGCCGCCGGGCGGTGCTGGTCTCCCTCGCGGCCCGCGAGGGGCTCCTGGCCGGCATCGCGTTCGGCGACCGGGACGTCCGGGTGGCCGTCAGCGACGGCGGGATGCAGGTGCTCGGCCAGCAGCGGATGCCCCTGCCTGCGGACCACCACGCGGACGAGGGCATGGAGCGCGCGGCACGGCTGCTGGCCGACATCGTCGACCGCGCCGGTGCCCGCATGGGTGACCTCTCGGCGGTGGGCTTCGGGCTGCCTGCTCCCGTCGACATGGTGACGGGCGAGGTGGGGTCCGAGGCGATCCTGCCCGGGTGGCGTGGCGTCCCGGTGGCCGAGGCGATGCAGGCGCGTCTGCGCGCCCCAGTCCGGCTGGACAACACCGCGAACCTGGCGGCGTTGGGAGAGCTACGATCCGGAGCCCTCCGCGGGGTGCGGACCGGTTGCTACATCAAGGCGTCGTACGGCGTGGGCGCCGGCCTGGTCCTGGGCGGTGAGCTGTTCCGGGGGAGCGCGGGGACGGCGGGGGAGATCGGTCATCTGACCATCGACGAGAACGGCCCCATCTGCCGGTGCGGCAACCGTGGCTGCCTGGACACCTTCGTCGGGTCCCGCGCGCTGCTCGGAGCCCTGGCAGCGTCCCACGGGCAGCTCACCCTGCGCGACGTGCTGCTCCGCACCGCCGAGGGCGACCCCGGCTGCCGGCGGGTCATCGCCGACGCGGGGCGGCACATCGGCGTGGCCGCGGCCGGTCTGGTGAACCTGCTCAACCCCGAGGTCATCGTCGTGGGCGGCCAGCTCGCCCGCTCGGGGGAGGTGCTCCTCGGGCCGCTCCGGGACGCCATCGAGCGCTGTGCGATTCCCAGCGCGGGCGCGAGCGTGAAGGTCGTGGCGGCCGAGCTCGGCGACGAGGCCGAGCTGGTCGGCGCGCTGTCGGTGGCCGCAGACCTGCACCGCACGTCGGGTCGGTCCGTCCGCTGAGGTGCAACCCTGACGGAAGCGCCGTTGCCAGATCGTGTCCTGATTTTCGGACGAACCTTGGATTCAACTCTTGACGGCAGCGGGGTGGAGGTCTTGAATCAGCGCTAGACCGCGACCGTTGCGGCCACCCATCGCCGGAGGAGAAATTCCATGCAATCGTCCATCACACGTCTGGCCGGGCTGGGGCTCGCGGCCGGGCTGGCCCTGACGTCCGTCGCCGCCTGCGGTTCCAGCAGCTCCACCAGCTCCGGCAGCGCCAGCAGCGCCGGCGGCTCGAGCGGCGGCAGCGCCAAGGCGTCGGGCAAGAAGATCGCCCTGCTGCTGCCGGAGTCCAAGACCACCCGTTACGAGAGCCTGGACCGCCCGCTGTTCGAGGCGGCCGTCAAGGCCCAGTGCCCCGACTGCACGGTCATCTACTCCAACGCCGACCAGGACGCCGCCAAGCAGCAGCAGCAGGCGGAGTCGGCGCTGACCCAGGGCGCCAACGTGCTGGTCCTCGACCCGGTCGACAGCAAGGCCGCGGCCTCGATCGCCAACAGCGCCAAGGGCTCCAAGGTCCCGGTCATCGCCTACGACCGCTTCATCTCCGGCTCGCCGGTCGACTACTACGTCTCCTTCGACAACGAGAAGGTCGGCCAGCTGCAGGGCCAGACCCTCGTCGACCTGATGAAGAAGGCCGGCAAGACCTCGGGCAAGATCGTCATGATCAACGGCTCGCCGACCGACAACAACGCCGGCCAGTTCAAGAAGGGCGCCCACAGCGTCCTGGACAAGAGCGGTTACACCATCGCCGGCGAGTACGACACCCCGGACTGGAGCCCTGACAAGGCCCAGCAGTGGATGGAGAGCCAGCTCACCAACGTCAAGAGCGGCCTCACCGGCGTCTACGCCGCCAACGACGGCACCGCAGGTGGCGCCATCGCGGCCCTGAAGGGTGGCGGCGTCACGCCGATCCCGCCGGTCACCGGCCAGGACGCCGAGCTCGCCGCCATCCAGCGGATCCTCGTCGGCGACCAGGCCATGACGGTCTACAAGGCGATCAAGCCCGAGGCCGAGGACGCCGCCAAGGCGGCCATCGCCCTGTCGTCCGGGCAGAAGCCGCAGGCCCAGACGACGTACCAGAACACCCCCTCGACCCTGCTGGTGCCGGTGGCCGTGACCAAGGCCAACGTCAAGGACACCGTGGTCAAGGACGGCCTCTACAAGACCAGCGACATCTGCACCGGCGAGGTCGCCAAGGCCTGCGCCGCCGCCGGGATCAGCTGAAGGAAGGCACCATGACCACCACCACCTCGCCGGTCGCGACCGACACCGTCCTGTCGATGCAGGGCGTCTCCAAGAGATTCGGTGCCGTCCAGGCACTCAAGGACATCGAGCTGGACGTGCGAGCCGGCGAGGTGGTGGCCCTGGTCGGCGACAACGGCGCCGGGAAGTCCACCCTCGTCAAGACCATCGCCGGGGTCTACAGCCCCGACGAGGGGCAGATGACGTTCGACGGCAAGCCGGTCAGCGTCGCGAGCCCCGCCGAGGCCCAGCACCTCGGCATCGCCACGGTGTTCCAGGACCTCGCCCTGTGCGACAACCTCGACGTCGTCGGCAACCTCTTCCTCGGCCGGGAGCTCCGGCACCACCGGGCCCTGGACGAGGTCGAGATGGAGCGCCAGTCCTGGAAGCTGCTGCGCCAGCTGTCCGCCAAGATCCCCTCGGTGCGGATCCCGGTCGCCAGCCTCTCCGGTGGCCAGCGCCAGACGGTCGCCATCGCCCGCTCCCTGCTCGGCGAACCCAAGGTCGTCATGCTCGACGAGCCCACCGCCGCCCTCGGCGTCGCCCAGACCGCCGAGGTGCTCAACCTCGTCGAGCGCCTGCGCGAGCGGGGCCTCGGCGTCATCCTCATCAGCCACAACATGGCCGACGTCATGGCCGTGGCCGACCGGGTCGCCGTGCTGCGCCTCGGCCGCAACAACGGCATCTTCCACGTCAGCCAGACCAGCTCGCAGGACATCATCGCCGCGATCACCGGCGCCACGAACAACGCCGTCTCGCAGCGGGCCGCACGTCGTACCTCGGAAGGAATCTCGTGAGCACGCCATCGACCCCGGAGCAGACCAACGCGCCAGAGGGCACCGAGGAGCTGCAGTCGGAGCTGCCCGCTGACCTGCAGGACGAGCGCCTGATCGCCTCGCGCGGCGTCAGTGGCGCCGTGTCGGCCTTCACGAGCAAGCTGCGCAGCGGCGACCTCGGCTCGCTGCCGGTGGTCGTCGGCCTGATCATCATCTGGGCGGTCTTCCAGAGCCTCAACAGCGACTTCCTGTCGCCACGCAACCTGGTCAACCTCACCCTGCAGTGCGCGGCCGTGGGCACCATCGCCATCGGCATCGTCCTGGTGCTGCTGCTCGGCGAGATCGACCTGTCGATCGGCTCGGTGAGCGGTCTGGCCGCGGCCATCCTGGGCGTGGGCCTCACCGCCCACCACTGGCCGCTGGGCCTCGCCCTCATCGCGGCCATCCTCGCCGGCACCGTCGTCGGACTCTGCTACGGCACTCATCTTCACCCGCTTCGGCGTGCCCAGCTTCGTCATCACGCTGGCCGGGCTGCTCGGCATCCTGGGCCTCCAGCTCTACATCCTCGGCACGGAGGGGTCGCTCAACATCCCCTTCACCTCGCCGATGGTGGAGTTCGCCCAGCAGCAGTTCCTGTCGCCGGCGGTGGCCTACACGCTGGTGGTGCTCATCGCGGTGGCCTTCCTGGTGAGCCGGCTGCGCGCCCGTGGACGCCGGGCGTCCGCGGGGCTCTCGACCACGCCGATGGTGATGCTCGTGGTGCGGACCGTGGCCCTCGCGGTGGTGCTGGCCGTCGTGGTCCTCGTCCTCGACCAGGACCGCGGCGTGCCGTACATGTTCCTGCTGTTCGTGGCGCTGGTGGTGGTCATGGACCTGGCGATCCGCCGCACCGGCTGGGGCCGTTCGGTGATGGCCGTCGGCGGCAACGTCGAGGCGGCCCGCCGGGCCGGCATCAACGTCCGCGGCATCTACCTGTCGGTGTTCGCGCTCTGCTCCACGTTCGCCGCGCTCGGCGGCATCCTCGCCGCGGGCCGTCTCGCGGCCGTGAACCAGAGCAGCGGTGGCGGCGACACCAACCTCAACGCCATCGCCGCGGCGGTCATCGGCGGCACGAGCCTCTTCGGTGGCCGCGGGTCGGCGTACTCCGCGCTGCTCGGCATCATCGTGATCCAGTCGATCTCCAGCGGCCTGTCGCTGCTGAACCTCGACTCCTCCATCCGGTTCATGGTGACCGGCGCGGTGCTGCTGCTCGCGGTGACGATCGACTCGCTCAGCCGTCGCAGCCGCGCGGCCCACGGGCGGGCGTGACGCCGGAGCACCACGACGACCACCGGTGAGGGCCGCTCGGCCCGCCGCCGGTGGTCGTCGTCGTCGTACGGGCCGGTGTCAGCCGACCGGGTTGGTGCGCAGGGCGCGCACCTCCTGCCGGCGGACCTGCACCCGGCCGCCCACGGTCCGCACCTCGAAGACCGGCGCCGGGCGGGTCGCCGGTCCACGCTCGACGGCGCCGTCCTCCAGGCTGAACCTGCTGCCGTGCAGCGGGCACTGGAGGCAGCCGTCGACGACCTGCCCCTCGTGCAGGGCGCCGCCGCGGTGCGTGCACCGGTCGCCCAGCACGTGCAGCCGGTCGCCCCGGCGCAGCAGCACCAACGGGGTCTCCGCCACCGTGACGGCGTGGAGTGACCCTTCCTGCAGCTCGGTCTCCGCGCACGCGTCGGTCCACTCGGTCGGCGGCCGCTGGAAGGCCGTGGTGTCGACGCCCACGCCGAGGGCGTAGGACAGGTGCCCACCCAGCCACCCTGACATCCCGATCACGCCGAGCCCGGCCGTGGACAGCAGCCGCCCGCCGGACCCGCGCCCGCGGGCCACCCAGGACGCCGTGAGCAGCCCGAGGCCGGCGACGTTGACCAGGGCGTGCGCCACACCGACCCGTCGCTCGGCGCCCTGCGTCTCGCTCCAGTCCGAGAGCCCGGCGGCCGCGGCCGGCACGGCGCTGAGGACGCTCAGCCCGATCAGCCGTCGACTGGCGGACGCGTTCCCGCCCAGGACGTCCAGCGTCACCGCCCCGGTCAGCGCGCCGATCGGCACCGTCACCAGCACCGGGTGCAGCGGGTGGCCGGCCGCGGTGCCGGAGAGCAGGTCCTTCACCGCGCCGGCCTTCAGCCGGCTGGTGAGCTGCTGCCCCACATCGGCGGGACGGTCCAGCACCTCCGCCCTCTCGAGGGTGTCGGTGACTCGTTCGAGCAGGCGCGCGATGGTCGACATGCCAGGGACTTACCTCGTGTGGGGACCCCTCAAACGCGCGGAGGCCGCGCGCGGACAGGGGCTTCCCGGCGGGGCCACCGACCCTTGTGCGTTCAACCATGCCGTTCTACCTTGGGCACACGTCCACCGCTGGAGGGCGATGGTTCTCCCTCGGCCGTGTCCAAGGAGCGCCCCGATGGCCGAGCCCGCGACAACCGTCGACGCCGGACGGGTCGCCGCCCCAGCGGTCGCCGTGCGCCTGGAGGGTCTGCACAAGAGGTTCGGCGACGTCGAGGCCGTGCGCGGGGTCGACCTGGACATCGCCGACGGCGAGTTCTTCTCCATGCTCGGGCCCGTCCGGCTCCGGCAAGACCACCGTGCTGCGGATGATCGCCGGCTTCGAGGCGCCCCACTGCGGGCGCGTCGTGCTCGGCGGGCCAGGACGTCACCGCGCGTGCCGCCGTTCGACCGCGACGTCAACACGGTCTTCCAGGACTACGCGCTGTTCCCGCACATGAGCGTGCGAGCAGAACGTCGCCTACGGCCTGCGGGTCAAGAAGGTCGGGCAGGCCGAGCGGCGCCGAGCGCGCGCCGGGAGGCGCTCGAGACGGTGCGGCTCGCCGGCTTCGGCGACCGCCGCCCGGCGCAGCTCTCCGGGGGGCAGCGGCAGCGGGTCGCGCTCGCCCGCGCCCTGGTCAACCGGCCGAGGGTGCTGCTGCTCGACGAGCCGCTCGGCGCCCTCGACCTCAAGCTGCGCCAGCAGATGCAGGTCGAGCTCAAGGCGATCCAGCGCGACGTCGGCATCACGTTCGTGTTCGTCACCCACGACCAGGAGGAGGCGCTGACGATGAGCGACCGGATCGCGCGTGTTCAACGACGGCCGCATCGAGCAGGTCGGGACCGCCGCGCGACGTCTACGAGCGAGCCGGCGACCGCCGTTCGTGGCCGGCTTCGTCGGCACCTCGAACCTGGTCGACGGGCGAGGCGGCCGCGGCTGTCGTCGGCCGGCCGGGCGTGTGCAGCGTGCGCCCCGAGAAGATCCGCGTGCGTCGGCGCCGGCGCACGCGCGCCGGACGCGCGGGCGAGCGCACGCGTCGACGGGCATGGTCGCGCGAGGTCGTCTACCTCGGCGCCGCCACCCGGCTACGTCGTCGACCTCGACGCGGGCGGACCGCTGACCGTCGCGGCCAGCAGAACCTGCGACACCGCGACCGACGCCGGCTGGACGACCGGCGCGGCGACCCGGTGCGCCTGCTGGCGGCGCGAGCACGAGCGCCATCGTCCGGCTGATGCCCGACCACCAGACCCGGCCCACGCTCGCGAGGTAGTCATCGCACCGAGGAGAGCTCGACGCGCACAGAACGCGATCGCGGTCGGCACGCGCGCTCACGCGCGTGCTCGCCGCGTGCGGCTCGCCTCCAGCGGCCGCAGTCCGGCGGCGGATCCGGCAGCGAGCGCGGCACGTTCACCGCCGCCCGAAGGTCGCCGATGCGCCAGAAGCTCGGCGCCGGGGAGGGCGCAGGTCAACATCGTCGCCTGGGCCGGGTACGCCGAGGACGGCACCAACGACCCGACGGTCGACTGGGTCACGCCGTTCGAGAAGGCAGACCGGCTGCCAGGTCAACGTCAAGATCGTCGGCACCTCCGACGAGATGGTGCACCCTGATGAAGACCGGCCAGTACGACGTGGTGTCGGCCTCCGGCGACGCCACCCTGCGGCTGATCGCCGTCGGGCGACGTGGCGCCGGTGAACACGGAGCTGGTGCCCGAACTACGCGGACATCTTCGCCGTTCCTCAAGGACCAGCGCCTGGAACTCCGTCGACGGCGCAGATGTACGGCATCCCGCACGGCTGGGGCGCCAACCTGCTGATGTAGAGCACCGACAAGGTCAAGCCGGCGCCCGACTCGCTGGGGCGCGGTGTTCGACGACGAGCTCGCCGTACGCCGGGCAAGATCACCGCCTACGACTCGCCGATCTACATCGCCGACGCGGCGCTGTACCTCATGAACGACCCAGCCCGACCTCGGGCATCAAGAACCCGTACTCGCTCGACCAGAAGCAGTTCGACGCGGCCGTCGCGGTGCTCAAGGCGCAGCGCACGCACATCGGCGAGTACTGGTCGGACTACACTCAAGGAGGAGCAGGCGTTCAAGAGCGGCGACACCGTGATCGGCACGACGCTGGCAGGTCATCGCCAACCTCGTCGCAGGCGCGACGAAGGTGCCGGTCACGGCCGTCCTGCCCAAGCGAGGGCTCGACCGGCTGGTCCGACACCTGGATGGTCGTCGTCCAAGGCCAAGCACCCCAACTGCGCCTACAAGTGGATGGACTACATCGTCTCGCCCGTCGGTGAACGCGCAGGTGGCGCGAGTACTTCGGCGAGGCGCCGGCCAACGCGCAAGGCGTGCGACCGAGACCGCCGATCCGAACGTTCTGCGACGACCTTCCACGCCGCGGACAAGGCCTACTGCCGACAAGATCTGGTACTGGACGACGCCGATCACGGCAGTGCCTCGACGGCCGCACGGACGTCACGTGCACCGACTACGCGGACTGGACCCAGGCCTGGACCGAGATCAAGGGCTGACGCGTGGCGCCGGGGTGACCTCGCAGCGCCGGCGCGGCCACCGGACGCGACCGGCGCGGCTGCGGGCCTGGCCGCTCGGCTCGCTGGCGCGCACCGCTGCTGCTGGCTCGTGGCGTGGCCTACCTCGGCGCGCTGGCGGCGCTGTTCGTCACCGCGTTCTGGGCGCACCGACAGCTTCACCGGCGACGTCGTCGACGGTCTGGACCACTGGACAACTTCCAGGCACCTCGTTCACGATCCGACGTCTACCGGACGATCGCCCTGCGCACGCGTGCGGCATCGCCGCCGCCGGTGACCGTGGTCGACGTCGTCATCGCCCTGCCGGTCGCCTTCTTCATGGCGCAAGGTGGCCGTCGCCCGCGGCTGCAGCGGCTGCTGGTGGTCGCGGTGCTGATGCCGCTGTGGGCGCAGCTACCTCGTCAAGGCCTACGCCTGGCGGGCATGCTCGGCCGAGGGCGGGTGCTCGACTGGGCGCTGCACCGTTCGGCCTGCACGCCCCGGGCTACGGCGCTGACCGCCATCGATCCTCACGCTGGCCTACCTGTGGCTGCCGTACATGATCCTGCCGATCTACGCCGGCCTGGAGCGGTTGCCCGACTCGCTGCTCGAGGCGTCGGGCCGACCTCGGGGCGCGCAGCCGTGACGCACCCTTGCGGCGCGGTGGTGCTGCCGTTGATCGTTCCCGGCGATCGTCGCCGGCTCGATCTTCACGTTCTCGCTGTCAGCCTGGGCGACTACATCGCGGTGAAGATCGTCGGCGGCGCCACCCAGATGCTCGGCAACGTCGGTCTACGACAACTTCGGCGCCGCCAACAACCTGCCGTTCGCGGCGGCGGTCGCGACCGTCCCGGTCGTGATCATGGTCGTCTACCTGGTCGCCGTCCGCCGCACCGGCGCCCTGGAGAACCTGTGAGGGCGTCGATGAACCTGAGCCGCGCCGCGCCGCGGCTGCTGCTCGCTGCGGTCACCGCGCTGGTCGCTGGTGTTCGTCTACGTGCCGCTGGCCCTGGTCGTGCGTCAACTCGTTCAACGCCGACGCGTCGTTCGCCTGGCCGCCGCCGGGCTTCACCGCTGCACTGGTGGCGAGCGCGCTCGCACACGCCGGGCGCCCGCGACGCGCTGTGGACGTCGGTCAAGGTCGGGCTCGGCGCGACCGCGATCGCCCTGGTGCTCGGCACGCTGGCTCGCGCTTCGCCCTGCAGCGCTACGACGTTCTTCGGCCGCGACGACGGTCTCGCTGCTGGTCATCCTGCCGATCGCGCTGCCCGGCATCGTCACCGGCATCGCGCTGAACAACGCGTTCCGGACGGTGCTGCGGCCGCTCGGCATCAGCTCGGGCTGTTCACGATCGTCGTCGGCGCACGCGACGTTCTGCATCGTCGATCGGTCTTCAACAACGTCCATGGCCCGGCTGCGCCGGCATCGGCGCGCATCGCTCGAGGAGGCCTCCGCCGACCTCGGCGCCGGCCCGTTCACGACCTTCCGGCTGGTCACCTTCCCGCTGCTGCGCTCGGCGCTGCTCGCCGGCGGCCTGCTCGCGTTCGCCCTGTCGCTTCGACGAGATCATCGTGACGACGTTCACCGCCGGCGCCGGCGTGCAGACGCTGCCGATCTGGATCTTCAACAACCTGTTCCGGCCGAACCAGGCCCCGGTCGTCAACGTGGTCGCGGCCGCGCTGATCGTGCTGTCGTTCGTGCCGATCTGGCTCGTCCAGCGCATCGGCGGGAGCGAGAGCGCGGGCGGGCGGATCTCAGCGAAGGTCTGGCCATGCCCCCACTTCAGCCGGTGCGTCGAGCGAGCTCGGATACGCGGCCGGTCGGCGGTGCGGGGCCGCGGTCGTTCAGCGGTCCGCGGCCGCGGCATGGACGGCGCTGCGCAAGGTGGGCCAGGTCGCGGGTTCCTCCTGTCCCGGAGCCCAGAGCGCGTTGCCCGGAATGCCGATCGGCGGGCCAGCCGGAACCGCTCGCGCACGGAGGTCGCGTCGGAGAACCAGACCGTGTGCGACGTGGCACCGGTCCGGTAGGTGAAGTGCGGCGCCTGCTGCGCCTGGCGTCGTGCAGCACGGGCCCGTGGTGGCTGGCCGCGACGGCGCGTGCCTGCGGGGCGGAGACCGTGATCGCGGTCCCGGCGCGCCAGTCGCGACCGTACAGCGGCAGCGCCCAGCTCGACCTTGCCCGGGTTGACCCTGCTGCGGGTGTAGCGCGCCACCGCTGCCGTCCACGGGTAGCCGCCGACCGGGCCCGGCGCGGTGTTCGGCGCGTGCTGGTCGTAGGCCATCACCCGCAGCGTCGTGGCCGCCGCGCCCAGGGCCCGCGTAGTCGTAGACCGCGAGGAGTGAGCTTGGACCGCCACACCGCGAACGAGTCGTCGGTGCGCGGCATCACCGTGACCACACACTGCTTGTGGGCGTGCCGCGCAGAGCGCGGCGCAGCACGTCCGTGACCATCGCGGCTGTACGCCGTAACGGACGCGGCGTGCCGTGGCTCGGGCTCGTCGTCAGCGCGCAGCTGTTCGTAGTTCAGGTCGATCCCGTCGTACCGGCGCGAGCGCACGACCGGCCATCACCGCCGGCGACGTGGCGCCCGGCGGCTGGCGGCCGTTGCCGAAGCAGGAGATGGCCGCCGAGGGGCTCGATCGTCGAGGTGATGGTGGGCACGACCGAGATGGCCCTGGCGTGCAGGCCGTTGATGACGGAGGTCCGGCCGGCGCCCGGCGGCCCGCTGATCGAGGTGCAGGAACCGGCGACGTACCAGAACGGCGACGCGGTGCGGATCAGGTCGGCGTTGGCGGCCAACCGCGCGGTCAGGCGTCGTTCAGGTCCCAGTACGGCAGCCAGGCCGAGTCGACCTTCGTCGCCGGCGCCGCGGCGGACTGCTGAGGCGTGCACGCGAGCGGCGCCAGCAGCGCCAGGAGCAGCAGCGCGGGGGCCGTTGCAGCCAGCGGCGGCCGGGGATGGAGCCGGCGGACGGCGGGGCGGTGAGGACGGGCAGGGGCAGACGCATCTCGCGTGGCTCTCTCGGTCAGGACAGCGGCGGCTGCCCTGTGCCCATCCGCGCCGCCGGGCTGCGCCGCCACCTGGTAGGTGCCCGTCGGGGGAGGCCAGCTCGCGGGGTGAGGGTCGCGGGGACGGTGCCGACCGGGTGGAGCGTGACGCGGGGGAGGACGCGCAGCGTGCCGGGATCGGCGGACACCGTGTAGCGGCGCAGCAGCGCGGCGAGCAGGATCGTGGCTTCGAGCACGGCGAAGTGCTCCCCGACGCAGCTGCGCGGTCCGCCGCCGAAGGGGAAGTATGCATAGCGCGGCCGCTCCTGCGCGCCGAGGAACCGCCCGGGGTCGAAGCGCTCGGGGTCGGGCCAGAACCCCGGGTGGCGGTGCGTGCTCCACGGGGACACGGCCAGCACGCTCCCGGGCGGGATAGTGTGCCCGGCGAGCCGCAGCGGGGACGTCGCGGTCCGGTCCACCGCGTACGCCGGCGGGTACAGCCGCATGGCCTCCATCAGTGCGGCCCGGGTGACCCGCAGGCGCTCGACGCCCCGGAGCCGCGCCGGCCCGGCCCGGCGGCACGTCGAGCTCGGCGCCACCTCGGCCTGGGCTGCGGGGTGGCAGCCCAGCAGGTGCAGCGTGGACGTCAGCGCCGCCGCGGTCGTCTCATGGCCGGCGAGCAGGAACACCAGCGCCTGGTCGCGCACCTCCTGCCGGGGGTCAGGCCTCGGCTGTCCATCAGCTGGACGAGGACTGTCTCCTTTGGTACCGTGGATCGTCGCCACCAGGACCGTCGTCACCACTCGGAACGGCCGCCGTGGCCGTCCGCCCGGGCGTGGCGCACCGCACCGTCGGGGTCGGCGGCGTGGTGCAGCCGGCCGACGAGGTCGTCCCGGCCGTGGCCCAGGCCGCCGCGCGCCGAGGCGGCCAGCACCTCCCGACCACGTCCTGCAGCTCGCGGTGCAGCCGTCGGGGCCGGCGGTTGCGCAGCGTGGGCCACCGCATCGGGACCTGGGCCACCTGCAGGCCGCGACGGCGGATCGCGTCCCCGACCTCCGGCATCAGCGCGTCGAGCACCGGCACCAGCCGCTCCACGTCGTCCCCGAACAGGGTGCGCCCGACGACCCGCAGCGTGTAGCGCATCGCGAGCAGGTGCAGGTCCACCCGCCGCCTGCGCCGGGTGGATCCCTCGTCCGCCAGGCGTCCGCGGTGGCCAGCGCCTCCTGCAGCATCAGGGGCGCGTAGCAGCGAACCTGCCGCGCCGTGAACAGGGGCTGCACGATCCGGCGCTGGCGCCGGTAGCCCGGACCGTCGTCGGTGAGCAGGCTGTGCCCGAGCACGTCGCCGGCGGCCCGGAACATCGCCGTGTCCTTCGTGAGCGTCCGCCCGGTCTGCGACAGGACCAGGCGCACGTCGTCGGGGTGGTGGGCCACGAGGAACGTGCGGCCGAGCGGAGGCCGGGGACCGATCTGGTAACGGACCAGGTCGCCGTACCGTGCACGGTCCCGGACGAACTCACCCAGCAGGTCGCGTCGCAGCGCGACCGCGTTGCCCGTGAGGAACGAGGCCGGGGGGCCGGGTACGGCGCGCGCGGCCGCCGGGTGACGCCATGCCTCACCGTGCCACCCGCGGCCGCCGCGGCGGAAGAGGGCCGCCGGCGGCATGGGCAGCACGCCGGGGGCCGGGCTGTCAGGGGCGCGGCCTAGGGTCAGGGCATGACGGCAGCGACGACGACCTACCGGCTGACCCAGTACGCCCACGGCGGCGGCTGCGCCTGCAAGATCCCGCCGGGCGAGCTCGAGGAGATCGTGCGCGGCCTCACCGGCGACTCCGGGCCGGACCTGCTGGTCGGCCTGGACGACGGCGACGACGCTGCCGTCGTCCGGCTCGACGAGCGGACCGCCGTGGTCAGCACGGCCGACTTCTTCACCCCCGTCGTGGACGACGCCTACGACTGGGGCCGGATCGCTGCCGCCAACGCCCTCTCCGACGTCTACGCCATGGGCGGGCGCCCGCTGATGGCGGTCAACCTCGTGGGCTGGCCGCGCGACGTCCTGCCGGGCGAGCTGCTCACCGAGGTGCTGCGCGGGGGCATGGACGTCGGGCGCGCAGGCCGGGTGCCACGTCGCCGGCGGTCACAGCATCGACGACCCCGAGCCCAAGTACGGCATGGCGGTCACCGGCGTCGCCGACCCCGCCCGGCTGCTGCGCAACGACGCGGCTGTGGCCGGGATGCCGATCAGCCTGACCAAGCCGCTCGGCGTCGGGATGCTCAACAACCGGCACAAGAGCACCGGTGAGGTCTTTCCCGCAGGCGGTCGCCTCGATGGTCGCGCTCAACGCGCAGGCCGCGCAGGACGCCCTGGCCGCAGGCGTGGTGGCGGCCACCGACGTCACCGGGTTCGGCCTGCTGGGGCACCTGTTCAAGATGGCGCGCGCCTCCGGCGTGAGCGCCGTCGTCGACGCGGCGGCGGTGCCCTACCTCGACGGCGCGCGCGAGGCGCTGCGCGACGGCTTCGTCAGCGGCGGTACGCGACGCAACCTGGACTGGGTCCGCCCGCACCTCGACGCCGGCGTCGACGAGGACGAGCTGCTGCTGCTCGCCGACGCCCAGACCAGCGGCGGGCTGCTGGTCGTGGGCGAGGTGCCCGGCGCCCCGGTCGTCGGCGAGAGTCGTCGCGCGGGGGGACGCGGTCATCCGCGTCCGCTGAGCCGCTCCGGGCCGTGGCCACCGGGCCGTTCGCACGGGTGCCGCGCCGCGGCGGCCGGGGCCGTCAGCCGGGCCGGTCCGCGGCCGGTCCGTGTCAGCAGGGGCAGGCGCGGGTACCGCCTGCTCGTCCCCGTCATCGACCAGAGGTGAGAAGCCCTGACCGTGCCGTCGTTCCAGGACCTGCCCCTTGCCGACCGTGACCGTGAGTGGGACGGTGCCGCGGCCGAGAAGCGCGTGCGGGAGTGGGCGGGGGCACAGGACGAGCCGAACGCGCGCTACCGCGACGCGCACGCCTGGTACGACGGGGAGAAGAAGCAGAACTTCACGGCGTACAAGCTGCTCATCGCCGACGTGGTCGACGGCCGGCTGGTTGCGGTGCCCCGGGGAGTCATGGCTGCGGCCGCGGTGATGCAGGGCTCCCGCGGAGGGGTGGACCTGCCCGACAACGACATCCAGCGCGTGAAGAACCACCTGGCGCGGTACTACGCCAAGATGGGCGAGACCGCGCCGTGGGACGAGGCGTGAGCCTCGAGCTGGCCGGCAGCAGCGCCGCCGGTACGGTGGCCGGCACCGTCGCGCCGCTGGGTGCAGGCGCCCGGACGATCGCCTCGGTGCTCGAGGGGGCGCGAGCGGGCCTCAGCCGGCTCACCCCAGCCGAGGCCCACCTGGCGGTGTCCGAGGGAGCACTGCTGGTGGACACGCGCACCCCCTGGCAGCGGGAGGCCCAAGGAGAGCTGCCCGGGGCCGTGGTGATCGACCGCACGGTGCTGGAGTGGCGGCTCGACCCCACCAGCGACGCCCGGATCCCCGAAGCCGGCGACTACGACCGGCTCGTCATCGTCGTCTGCCGGCAGGGGTTCAGCTCGAGCCTGGCGGCGGCCGGCCTGCAGTCCCTTGGCCTGTGGCGTGCGACCGACGTCATCGGCGGTGTCGAGGCCTGGCTCGCAGACGGCCTGCCCACCTTCGCCGGGCCCGCAGACCTCCGCCCCTGACCAGCTGACCAGCTGACCGGCTGACGGCTGACCAGCACCTGCCCGCCGCCCCCTCGCCTGGGCAGCCACTCGCCGACGGCAGCAGCCTCTTTGTGCCGCTCAGTGGGCGAATCGCGCGTCAATCGGTGCGCGAACGCCGACTCACGCGCACAAAGTGGGCGGGGCGGCCCCCGGAACGCCGACTCACGGGCACACAGCGGTCGGGCGGGGGTCAGCCGACGTGCCCAGCCCGCTTCGCCTCCTCAGCCTCCTCCGCCTTGTCGGCGCTCGAGCCGCTCCCGCTGCGGGACGACGGTGTAGCGGGGGTCGCGTGCCGAGGCCTGGCCGGCCTCGAACACCGCGAAGCGGGTGCACGCCGACCCGGCCACGAGCGCGGCCCCGGACAGCACCGCAGCGAGGCGGCTGCGGCCCCCGAGGAGTGCGGCGCCGACGGCACCGGCCACCGTCAGCGTCTTGCTCGCCTTCATCAGAGTGCCGGCCCGGCCCTGGTGCAGCGGCTCGGCGGTGATGCCCATGCTCTGCTCCATCCGGTGCTCCGCCGCCAGCTCGAGCAGCGCACCACCGACGGCCAGCCGCCGCGCCGGGCCCGCCTCGTGCACCGGCGAGCCGATCATGCCGAGGCCGCCGGAGGCGGCGGACGCCGAGCCGACGAAGACGAACGGCAGCTCGCGGTACGCCTCGTGCCACGACGGCGTGGCCGTGTCGGACAGCAGCACCGCGGTGTACGACGCCACCGCCGGCGCCACCAGGCCGGCGCCCAGGCCGGCCGGGCGGCCCGACGCCGCGAGCAGCCGGGCCGGCAGGCGCAACGGCCCCGGAAGGGCCCCGACGCGACCGACCAGCTCGGCCGTCGCCGCCGCCCCGGCGAGTGTGCCGTAGGCCGTGAGGATCCATGTGCCGACCGACATCGGCGACGTCGGCTTGGCCACGCGCAGCATGTTGAGGAACCGGCTCGGCTTCCCGAGGTCGTGCACCAGGGCCACCATCGACAGCGAGATGCCGGCCAGCGCGCCGATCCGGCCGGTGGTCCGCAGGGCGGGCCGGCCGGTGAGGTCGGCCCCGGCGCCCAGCAGCGAGGAACCGGCTGCCAGTCCGCCGAGGAAGAGGTAGGCGGGGATGTCGTTCTCCCACGGCGACGGCTTGACGACCGGCCGCCCGTAGTAGGACGTGAAGGTCGCCTCGGGCACCATGGAGCGCTCGCCGCCGCGGCCGCCGCGCCCCCCACGGCGCCGTCGACCGCCCCGGCCGCCACTCGGACCGCCGCTGCCCGGACCGCCGTTGCCCAACTGGCCGCCACTACCGCCGGCCTCCTCAGGGGCGCCGTTCCCGCCTTCGGTCCCGCGACCCCCGGCGCTGCCGGGCACCGCCTCGCGGTCGGGGCGGGGGTCGACCGGCCCGTCCGCGGCCCACGGAGGGCGTCACGACCCGCTCCCGGCGAACACGGCGACGGCGCCGACGAGCAGGGCACCGGCAGCCAGAGCCGCGCGGCGCCACATGTGCGGCAGGTCCCGGGTGGTGACGACCGGGTCCGGGGGCAGGCCGTAGACCTCCGGCTCGTCCAGCAGCAGGAACATCGCGCCGGCACCGCCGATGCCGTCGTCGGGGTTCTCGCCGTACAGGCGCGCATCGGTGACCCCGGCGGCGTGCAGCTGCTCCTGACGCACGCGGGCCCGCTCGCGCAGCTCGTCCACGTCGCCGAACTGGATCGACTGGGTCGGACAGGCCTGGGCGCAGGCGGGGGTCTGCCCGGCGCCGATGCGGTCGTAGCACAGGGTGCACTTCTGGGCGATGCCGACGTTCTTGGCGCCCTCGGGCCCGTGGCGGCGCTCGATCACCCCGAACGGGCAGGCGGGGACGCAGTAGCCGCAGCCGTTGCAGATGTCGTCCTGCACCACCACCGTGCCGAACTCGGTGCGGAACAGCGACCCGGTGGGGCAGACGTCCAGGCACGCGGCGCTGGTGCAGTGCTTGCACACGTCGGAGGACATCAGCCACCGGAAGTCGGGCCGCTCGCCGACCATCGTCGGGGTGCTGCCGTTCCCCTGGGCGCCGGCGGTGTCCGTGGAGCCGACGCCGTCGGGCCCGGCGGGCGGGGTGAAGGACGGCATACCGAGGTCCACGGTGGGGCGGCCCACGCCGCTGTGCTGGCGCCCGAGCGGCTTGGACTGCTCGATGAACGCGACGTGGCGCCAGGTGCTCGCGCCGAGCGCACCGGTGTTGTCGTAGGAGGAGCCCAGCATGGCCAGGCCGTCCTCGGGGACCGCGTTCCACTCCTTGCAGGCCACCTCGCACGCCTTGCAGCCGATGCACACCGAGGTGTCGGTGAAGAAGCCCTTGCGGGCCGGCGGGTCCTGCCATCCGGCGTCGGGGGCCGGGTCGCTCGAACCGGACCACGGGATGCTCATCGATGCTCTCCTTCGGGGGTGGGGTGCGCCTGGTGCGGGGGAGTGCGCTGGGCGTTGCCCGTGTCGACGGTGATGCCGGCTCGGGCACAGTAGTCGTTGACCAGGCGGCGCACATCCGGGCCCGTGGGCCGGCGGCCCGGCCGGATGTCGCACGAGGCGACCTTGGACTCCTGGATGTGGACGTTCGGGTCGAGCGTCACCCCGAACAGGTCGTTGGCCGAGTCGCCGGTCACCAGCGCCGAGCCGCCGACTCCCCAGTGGTACGGCAGCCCCACCTGGTGGATCTGCCGCCCTCCCAGGGTCAGCGGAACGACCCGGTCGGTCACCATCACCCGGGCCTCGATCGCGGACCGGGCGCTGATGATCGTCGCCCAGCCGCCGTGCTCCAGCCCCCGCTCGCGGGCCAGCTCGGGGGAGACCTCGCAGAAGAACTCCGGCTGCAGCTCGGCCAGGAACGGCAGCCAGCGGCTCATCCCCCCGGCCGTGTGGTGCTCGGTCAGGCGGTACGTCGTGAAGACGTAGGGGAAGACTTCAGCGCCGGGCTCCCCGCGCGAGGGGTTGGAGTAGTTGTCCGTGCGCCGGAACACCTGCCGGGTCGGGTTGGCCTGCTGGCGGTAGAACGGGTTGGCCACCGGCGACTCCTGCGGCTCGTAGTGCGATGGCATCGGTCCGTCCAGCAGGCCGGTCGGCGCGTAGAGCCAGCCCTTGCCGTCGGCCTGCATGATGAACGGGTCGTCGCCGGCCAGTCCCTCCGGACCGCCCACGCCCTCCTCGGGCCGGTACGACGGGGGCTTGTCCACCTCGAAGTCCGGCACGTCGTGGCCGGTCCAGCGGCCCTGCTCCTCGTCCCACCACACGTAGGCCTTGCGCTCGCTCCACGGCTTGCCCTCGGGGTCGGCCGAGGCGCGGTTGTACAGCGTGCGGCGGTTCATCGGCCAGGCCCAGCCCCACTCCGGCGCCACCCACGACTGCTCGGACCCGGGCTTGCGCCGGGCCGCCTGGTTCACCCCGTCGGTGTAGACGCCGGTGTAGATCCAGCACCCGCCGGTGGTCGAGCCGTCGGGCTTCATCTCGGTGTAGCTGGACAGGGGCTGGCCTGCCTTGTCGCCGGTGAGGTGGATCCCGTTGATCTCCTGGAGCACCGCCTCGGCGGACGGGTCGCCGGTCCGGTCGACCGGGTAGTCCCAGACGAGGTCGAGGAGCGGACGGTCCCGCTCGAGGGTGGAGCCGGCAAGGCGCTCGCGGAGCTTGCGGCCGAGGTGGAAGAAGAAGTGCAGCTCGCTGCGCGCGTCGCCCGGCGGCTCCACCGCCTTGTGGTGCCACTGCAGCACCCGCTGGGTCTGGGTGAACGAGCCGTCCTTCTCCACGTGCGAGGCGGCGGGGAAGAAGAACACCTCGGTGCCGATGTCCTCGGTCCGCAGCTCCCCGGTGGCGATCTCCGGGGCGTCCTTCCAGAAGGTCGCGGTCTCGATGAGGGCGAGGTCGCGCACGACGAGCCACTTCAGGTGCGCCATGGCGAGACGCTGCATGCGCCCGTGCGCGGAGCCGACCGCGGGGTTCTGGCCGAAGACCAGGTAGCCCTCGACCTTGTCGACCAGCATGTCCATCACGGTCTGGTAGGTGCCGTGGTCGCCGGTCAGCCGTGGCAGGTAGTCGAAGGCGAAGTCGTTGTCCGCGGTGGCCGCATCACCCCAGTAGGACTTGAGCAGGCTGACGGCGTAGGCGTCGGCGGGGCGCCAGAAACCCTTCATCTCGGTGCTGACGATGCTGTCGATGTAGTTCCGCAGGCTGTCGTGCTCGCCGGCCTTGGGCATCGGCAGGTAACCCGGCAGGAGGTTGTACAGCGTCGGGATGTCGGTCGAGCCCTGGATGCTGGCGTGACCGCGCAGCGCCAGGATCCCGCCGCCCGGGCGGCCCATGTTGCCCAGCAGCAGCTGGATGATCGCCGAGCCGCGGATGTACTGCACGCCGACCGTGTGGTGGGTCCAGCCGACCGAGTAGACCCAGCTGGTGGTGCGGTCGCGGCCGCTGTTGGCGGTGACCGCCTCGCAGACCTCCAGCAACGTCTCCGGGGGCACGCCGCAGGTCTCCTGCACCATCTCGGGGGTGTAGCGCGCGTAGTGCCGCTTGAGCACCTGGAAGACGCAGCGCGGGTGCTGCAACGTCTCGTCCCGGTGCACCCGGGCGTGCTCCATCGCCGCACCATGGCCACCCATCTCGTGTCCGGCCGCCCGGGTCTGGGCCGACTCCTCACCCTCGCTGCGGGTGCCGCCACCGCCCTGCTCCGACCCTTCCCGCATGCCGGCTGCGGCGTGCTCCTCCTGGCCCTCGTACATCCACGAGGACGTGTCGTAGGACCCGGTCTCGGGGTCGTAGCCGGAGAACACCCCGTCGAGGTCGTCGACGTCGCGGAAGTCCTCCCGCAGGATCGTCGCCGCGTTGGTGTAGGCCACCACGTAGTCGTGGAAGTGCTTCTCGTTGCTCAGGATGTAGTTGATGATCCCGCCGAGGAAGGCGATGTCACTGCCCGCACGCAGCGGCACGTGCAGGTCCGCCACGGCCGAGGTCCGGGTGAACCGGGGGTCGATGTGGATGACCTTGGCGCCGCGCGCCTTGGCCTCCATCACCCACTGGAAGCCCACCGGGTGGCACTCGGCCATGTTGGATCCCTGGATGACGATGCAGTCGGAGTTCTGCAGGTCCTCCTGGAAGTTGGTGGCGCCGCCACGACCGAACGAGGCCCCCAGACTGGGGACCGTGGCGCTGTGTCATATGCGCGCCTGGTTCTCGATCTGCAGGGCGCCCATCGCGGTGAACAGCTTCTTGATGAGGTAGTTCTCCTCGTTGTCGAGGGTCGCCCCTCCGAGCCCGGCGATGCCGAGGGTGCGCGAGACGCGGCGCCCCTCCTCGTCGATGTCCTGCCAGGTGTCGGCCCTGCTGGCCACGATGCGGTCGGCGACCATGTCGGTCGCCGTCTCGAGGTCCAGCGGCTCCCACTGCGTGCCGTACGGCCGGCGGTAGAGCACCGCGGTCTGGCGACCCTCGTGGTTGACGAGCTGCTCGCTGGCTGATCCCTTGGGGCAGAGGCGCCCCCGTGAGATCGGCGAGTCGGGGTCGCCCTCGATCTGGGTGACCTTGCCGCCCTTGACGAACACGCGCTGCCCGCAGCCGACCGCGCAGTAGGGGCAGACGCTCTGCACCACCCGGTCGGCGGTCGTCGTACGGGGGGCGAGGGACAGGGTGCGCGCGGAGGCCACCGCCTGCCCGCGACCCAGCGTGTCGTTCCCCCTCAGCTGGCGCACCACGGGCCAGGACAGGAACGTCTTTCGAGTGCTCATCGCCGCCTCCTCCGACCCGACGTTACCCATGATCGCCACGAGCAACACCCGCCACGGGCCACCGTGCCGGCGGTGCCGGTGCCCGCGAGCCGACTTGACCCTGGTGCGGCACCCGGGCGACTATTCCGTTTCGTCCTCAAGCAGCGGGGAAGGCACTACCTGAGTCCCCGCCGGAGGAAGGCGATGAGCGACGTGATGTCGGGATCCGCGCCCAACCCACCACCCCGGCCCGAGTCGGTCGGAGGCCCGCTGACCGAGGTCCGGATGTCCATCGAGCAGGCCCAGGAGCTGCTCGAGGACGGCGTCCGCCTGGCCGCAGACACGATCGGGCTGGACCTCTGTTGCGGCATCACCCTCGAGGGGCCAGGACGGCCCGGTGACGGTGGCCCGCAGCCACGAGGCGGCCACCCGGCTGGACCGCGCGCAGCACGACCGTGACGAGGGGCCGTGCCTGCACTCCCTGCGCCACGGGGAGCTGGTCCCTCTGGAGGACACCGAGCGCGAGCGCCGCTGGGCCGCGTACTGCGCCGCCGCAGCCGCCCTCGGCGTGCGCTCGTCGCTCTCGGTGCCGCTGCGCGGCCCGGGTCACGCGCCGGGGGCGCTCAACCTGTACGCCGGGCGCCCCGACGCCTTCGGCAGCAGGGAGATCGGCCGCGCCGAGGCGTTCGGGGCCGAGGCGTCCCGGTCGCTGGCTCTGGCTGGTCGGCTGAGCTCTGCGGTCGAGCTGGCCCACCAGCTGCAGCAGGCCCTGATCTCGCGCACCACGATCAACCAGGCCATCGGCGTGGTCATGGGCCAGAACCGCTGTGATGCCGACGCGGCGTTCGACAGGCTGCGGTCGGCCTCACAGCACCGCCACGTCAAGCTGCGCGACATCGCCGCCGAGGTGTTGCGGTCCGTGAGCAGCGCGGCGCCGCCCGCGGACTGACCGGCCGGACCCGCACCGTGCACCTCCGTCGGCCGGCCCCGCCGTACCGGCCGGGAGGTCCGGCGGTGCAGCGGGGCGGATGCGGGTAGGCGGGGGCCATGACCACACCGACCCGGCTGCTGCTGATGGCCGACACCCACGTGCCGCGACGCGCCCGCGACCTGCCGGACGCGCTGTGGCGGGCGGTCGAGCAGGCGGACGTCGTGCTGCACGCCGGGGACTGGGTCGACGTCTCGCTGCTGGACGCCCTGGAGAGCCGATCGCGCCGGCTCGTCGCCTGCTACGGCAACAACGACGGCCCGCCGCTGCGCGAGCGGCTGCCGGAGGTCGCCTCGGTCACCGTGGACGGGCTGCCGATCGCGGTCGTGCACGAGACCGGTGCGGCGAAGGGGCGCGAGGAGCGGTGCGAGGCCGCCTTTCCGGAGGCCGCCGTCCTCGTCTTCGGGCACAGCCACATCCCGTGGGACACCACGACCCCGCGAGGGTTGCGGCTGCTCAACCCGGGGTCGCCGACCGACCGCAGGCGCCAGCCGCACTGCACCTGGATGACGGCCTCCGTGGCCGACGGCACGCTGGTCGACGTCCGCCTGCACCGCAGGGAGTGACCCTGACCTCGCCCGCGGTGCGGGCTACCGCTCGGTGCCGCGCTTCGACGCCGCGTCGCGCAACCGGTCGAACAGCCCGACGACGGGGCCGAGCAGCAGGTCGCCCGGCGGCCGGTCCGGCGCCGACGGGTGCGGCCGGGTCGGAGCGAGCAGCTTGACGCCCTTGACGCGGGAGCCCAGCTTGTCGAGCTCGTCCTGGGTGAACACCTCGCGCATCCGGGGAAACATCTCGCCCTCCTCCTCGGCGACGTGCTCGCGGATCTCGCGCATCAGCGTCGCCAGCTCGGCCTCGAAGCCGGAGTCCTCCGGTTCGAGCCGCTCGAGGCGCTTCATCGTCTCCTCGGCCTCGGCGTGCTCCTTGCGGGCGCGCTCGGCCTCCTTCTTGGTCAGCTTGTCCTGGACGGCCGGGTAGACCTCGGCCTCCTCGGCGACGGCGTGGCGGATCAGCTCGATGGTCACCTGGTCGACGAGGTCCTTGCGGCGCTTGCGCTGCGTGGGTGTCGTCGCCGGCTGCATCGCCTCGAGCTTGACGAACATCTCCTCCACCTCGCGGTGGTCCTGGGTCAGCACCTCGATCACGTCCTGCGGCTTCAGATCTGCCATGGTCCTCTCCTGTCCGTGTGGGGCCCTGCGGGCGCCTCGTACCCGCGGCAGCGCCGGAGGACACCATTCCCTGACGTGACCGGCGGCACAATGGCCCGATGGATCTCGACGGCGTCCTCGACGAGCTGTACGGCGCGCCGCCGGAGCACTTCACCGCGCGCCGGGACGAGCTGGCCAGGCAGGCCCGCGCGGACGGGGACAAGGACCTGGCCGCGACCGTCCACGCGCTGCGGCGGCCCACCGCCGCCGCCTGGGTCGTGAACTGCCTGGCCCGGCAGGCGCCGGAGGCGGTCGGGGGGCTGGTGGAGCTCGGGATGCGGATGCGGGAGGCGCAGAGCGTGCTGTCCGGGTCGCAGATGCGCACCCTGAGCCGCGAGCGTCAGCGGGTCCTGGCCGACCTTGTCCGCCAGGCGACGGCCCTGGCCGCCGGGCCGGTCAGCCCGTCGGTGGGCCAGGAGGTCGAGGAGACCCTGCGGGCGGCCGTCTCCGACGAGGACGCGGCAGTCGCCGTACGGTCCGGGTGCCTCACACACGGCCTGTCCTACAGCGGCCTCGGCCCGGTGGACACCTCGACCGCGACGGCGCGCCACCTGCACGCCGTCCCGGGTACGGCGTCCGACGAGCGGCCGGCCGACCGGCCGGCCGAGCAGCCGGACGCGCAGCCGGACGCGCAGCCGGACGCGCAGCCGGGCGGGGAGTCGCCCGGGACGGGGCAACGCGCGGAGCAGCAGGCGGAGGAACGGCGGCGCGAGCACGACCGGGAGCTCGCGGAGGCGGAGTCGGCGCTGCGTTCCTCCGAGCGTGCCGCGGCGGCTGCCGCCGCCCGCGCCGGACGGGCGCGGCACCGCGCGGAGGAGGCGGAGGAGGAGGTGGCGGAGCGTGAGCGTGCGTGGCAGGCTGCCCGCGAGGCGTCCGACCGGGCCGGCGCCGCGCTGCAGGCGGCGGTGGACCAGGCCGACGCGGCGGAGGCGGTTGCCACGGCGGCCCGCGAGGAGGTCGAGCGTGTCCGGGGCGTGCCGGCCGGGTCCTGAGAGGCTGGACCGGGCACCGCCGGCTCCCGGTCGGGGAGGCGTCCTGGAGGTTGGCCGCGCACCCCGGGGGTACGCCGCCGACGTACGGCAGTGGAGGCAGGACCGACGACGCCGCGGAGGACCCATGCAGCAGGACGTGCTCCACCCGCTCACCGGCACCGGCACCGGCGGTGTGCCTCCCCGCCGGGCCGTGGTCACCGGGGGAGCAGGGTTCCTCGGCAGCCACCTCTGCGAGGCGCTGCTGGCCGCCGGCACCGAGGTGGTCTGCCTCGACAGCTTCCTGACCGGGAGCCCGGCCAACGTCGCGCACATCGCCGACCACCCCGGGTTCCGGCTGGTCCGCTGCGACATCACCGACTTCGTGCACGTGCCCGGGGAGGTGGACCTGGTCCTGCACTTCGCGTCCCCGGCCTCGCCGATCGACTACCTCCAGCTGCCGATCGAGACCCTCAAGGTCGGCTCCGTGGGGACGTGGCACGCCCTCGGCCTGGCCAAGGACAAGGGCGCCCGCTTCGTCCTCGCCTCCACCTCCGAGGTGTACGGCGACCCCCGGGTGCACCCCCAGCCGGAGACCTACTGGGGGCACGTCAACCCGATCGGCCCGCGCGGCGTCTACGACGAGGGCAAGCGGTTCGGCGAGGCCATGACCACGGCGTACCGCGGCAGTGCGGCCGTCGACACCGGCATCGTGCGGATCTTCAACACGTACGGGCCGCGGATGCGTCCGCGCGACGGCCGGGCGATCCCGACGTTCATCCGCCAGGCGCTCGCGGGCGAGCCGCTCACGGTCGCCGGGGACGGGCTGCAGACGCGCTCGATCTGCTACGTGGACGACCTGGTCGCCGGGATCCTGGCCTTTGCCGCCCTGGACCACCCCGGCCCGGTCAACCTCGGCAACCCCGAGGAGCTGACGGTCCAGCGAATCGCCGAGGACGTGGTCGCCGCCACCGGGTCGTCCTCGCCGATCGTCCACGGGGAGCGGCCGGTGGACGACCCGCAGGTGCGCCGGCCCGACACCACCCTGGCGCGCGAGCTGCTCGGCTGGGCTCCCGCCGTGGAGTGGCAGCAGGGTCTGGCGCGCACGGTCGAGTGGTTCGCCGACCAGGAGGTCGACTCCGCCTGAGCCGGGGATCGGCCGGGGCGTGCTCAGCCGGCCCGGCCGGACACGCGCTGGCCGCCGCCGGCGCGCTGCCCGGCGTCAGCCTGGGGCCTGCCGTCAACCTGAAGCCTGCCGTCAACCTGGGGCCCGCCGTCAGCCCGGGGCCCGCCGTCAGCCCGGGGCGCTTCCGTGGTGGTCGGGTGGTGCAGCAGGCGCTCCGCCGCGAGCAGCACCTCCTCGACCCCGGTCCGGGCCAGCCTGACGTCGACCTCCGCGCCGTGCGGGTCGCCGGCGGGGTCGCCGTCACGGGGGTGCCAGAGCACCTCGTGCAGGTGCGGATCCAGCGCCGGTCCCCACCGCGCCGGGTCGGTGGGCCCGAACAGCAGCACCGACGGCGTGCCGACCGCGGTCGCCACGTGCGCCACCCCGGTGTCGCCGCACAGCAGCAGCTCCGCCGACGCCACCCGCCCGGCCAGGCCGCGCAGGTCCAGCCGTCCGCACCAGTCCTCCACGCCGGGCACGCCGCCGGCGACGAGGGCGCACAGGTCGCGCTCGGCGGGCACCCCCGTCACCACGACCCGGTGGCCGCGGCCGGCGAGCGCGCGGACGACGGCCCGCCACCGCCCGACCGGCCAGCGGCGTGAGCCCGACGCCGCACCGGGATGCACGACCACCACGCCGCCCGGCCCGTGTCCCGCGCCCGGCCGGCGCCAGGCCCCCGGCAGGTCCAGCCGCAGGTCCCCGCGCGCACAGGCCCCACCGGCCCCCGTCACCAGCCGGCACCACCGGTCGACCTCGTGCTCGCGCTCGTCCCAGGCCGGCCCCTCACTGAACCCGGCCTCCGCACAGGCGAATCCGACCAGCCGGTAGGGTGCGAGCGCCGCAAGCAGGCGGTGGCTCTGCGGACCGCGGCCGTGCAGGTTCACCGCCACGTCCGGCGCCGGGCGTCCGCCCGCAAGGCCCGGGGCCCGCAGCCCGGACACCGGCAGCACCGTGTCGACCACGCCGAGCTCCAGCAGGAACCGGCCGGCCGGCTCCGGCGCCGCCAGCGCCAGCTCGGCTCCCGGCCACGCCCGGCGGACCCCCCGCAGCGCGGGCACGCCGGTGAGCAGGTCGCCGAGCCCGAGGGCGCGCAGGGCGACGACGTACGACGGAGGGCTCACGGCCAGGACGGCTCCGTGGAGGCGGTGACCACGAGCTCGCGCACCTCGCACCCGACCGGCTGGCGCAGCGCCATCAGCACGGTCTGGGCGACGTCGGCCGGGTCGTTGAGCTGCGCGTCGGGGCCGGGGCGGTACTGCTCGGGCCGGCCGTCGAAGAACGCGGTGCTCATGCCCCCGGGGACGAGGAGGGTGACGCCGACCTCGCCGGCCAGCTCCATCGCGAGCGCCCGGGTGAAGCCCACCACCCCGAACTTGGACGCGCAGTACGCCGTGGCGTCGCCGGCCGCGCGCAGGCCGAGGGTGGAGGCGACGGTGACCACGGTGCCGCGGCGGGCGCGCAGGTGCGGCAGGGCGGCGCGCACCACGGCCGCCGTACCGAGCAGGTTGACGGCGACCACCCGCTCCCACGTCTCGACCGGCACGTCGGCCAGCGCGCCGCAGGCGTCGGTGCCGGCGGCGGTGACGACGGCCGACGGCGGCCCCACCAGCGCGACCAGCTGCTCGACCGCCGCGGCGGCGGCGCGGGAGTCGGACAGGTCCGCCTCCACGTGCGCCACGCCGGGGGCCGGGGCGACCAGGTCGATCACCGCCGGTGTGCCCCCGGCCTTGCTGACGGCCTCGACGACCGCCGCACCGAGCCCGCTGGCGCCTCCGGTGACGTAGACGGTGCCCAGCTCTCGTTCGTTGCCCATGGACTGCCCTCTCATGACGTGGTGTTCAGGATCGCGGTGGTGGACCGCCCGGCCAGGTACGGCAGCAGCACGACCCGGCCGCCCCAGCTGCGGACGAGCTCCAGCTCGGGCAGGGCGCTGGCGTCGTAGTCGCCGCCCTTGGTCCAGACGTCCGGGCGCAGCCGGTCGAGCACCGCGCACGGGTCGTCCTCGTCGAAGACCAGCACGGCGTCGACGCTGCGCAGCCCCATCAGGACCCGGGCCCGGTCGTCGGCGCTCTGGACCGGGCGGTCGGGACCCTTGAGCCGGCGGACCGAGGCGTCGGAGTTCAGCAGCACCACCACGGCGTCGCCCAGGCGTGCCGCGGCCTCCAGGGACGCGATGTGCCCGGCGTGCAGGACGTCGAAGCAGCCGCCGGTGGCCACGAGCGTGCCGCCGTCCCGGCGCACGGTTGCGGCCAGCTCGAAGGCGTCGCCCAGCGGGCTGCCGGAGGACCGGCTCGCGGCCGGCGGACCGGCCCGGAACGCCGCCGCACCTCCGCCGGCCACCCAGGCCGAGGCGTCGGCCACGGCGGCAGCGACGGCCTCGGTGGGCACGCCGCCGCGGGCCAGGGTCTGCGCGGCCGTGGCGCTGAAGCGGTCACCCGCCCCGCAGGGGTCGCCGGCCGCGACCACCGGGGCGGCGACGTAGTGCGGCTCGTCGGCCGACGTGGACAGCCAGGCCCCGGTCGCGCCGGCGGTGACGGCGACCGCCCGGGCGGCCCAGCGGCGTACGAGCGCGGCGGCGAGCAGGTCGGCCGTGCCGGTGTCGTCGGCGGCGGCTGCGCGCGCCTCGGTGAGGTTCGGCGTGACCAGGGCGCAGCCGGGGGTCGGGTCGGCGCCGCGCGGGTGGGGGTCCCAGACGACCGGGCGCCGCGCGGACACCCGGCTCAGGACCTCGCGCAGGCGGGGGTGGGCGGTCGTGCCGCCGCCGTAGTCGGCGACGAGCACCACATCCGCCGCCTCGAGCGCCCGTACGGCGCCGGCGGGCAGGTCGGTGCCAGGGGTGCCCGGACCGCCGTCGTCCAGGCGCAGCAGCGACTGGCCCGCGCAGCGCACCCGCGTCTTGCGCCGGGTGCTGCCGGTATGGGGCAACGGAACCACCCGCACGCCGGCACCGGTGAGGAGCTCGGCCAGCCGCTCGCCGTCCCGGTCCCCGGCGACCGGGGCCACCAGGGTGACCTCGATGTCGTCGGCCAGGCACAGCAGCGCGGTGAGCCCGGCCGCGCCGGGGCTGTCGCGCACCTGCTCCACGTCGACGACGGGCACGGGCGCGTCGGGGCTGAGGCGCTCGGCGCGGCCGAGCAGGTCGCGGTCCAGGACGACGTCACCGACCACGACCAGGTGGTGCCGGTGCGGCGGGGTCACGCCGGTACCTGCGCGAGCAGCGCCCGGTCCATGGCCGCGCACAGCGCGTGGACGGCGACCAGGTGCACCTCCTGCACGGCCGCGGTGGACCCGGCGGGCACGGCCAGCACCTCGTCGGCCGTCCCGGCGAGCGGGTTCGGCTCGGGCCCGGTCAGGGCCCACACGGTGAGCCCGACGTCGTGGGCGCGCTTGGCGGCGGCCAGCACGTTGGGGCTGCGTCCGCTGGTGGACAGCACCACGAGGATGTCGCCGGGGCGCCCGTGTGCCTCCACCTGGCGGGCGAAGACCTCCTCGATGCCGTAGTCGTTGAGGATGGCGGTCAGGCTCGAGGACTCGGCGCAGAGGGCGACCGCCGAGAACGGGCGCCGGTCCTGCAGGAAGCGGCCGACGATCTCAGCGGTGAGGTGCTGCGCCTCGGCGGCGCTCCCGCCGTTGCCGACCGCGAGCAGCCGCCCGCCGGCGGAGAGCACCGCGGCCAGCTGCCGGCCCCAGGACTCGACCAGCTCGGACCGGCCGGCCAGGGCGCGCATGCCGTCGTCGAGCTGGGCGGTGTGCTCGTCGAGCCAGACGGAGGTCGGGTCGGCGTCCGTGGTCCGGGGCGGCGGCGCGGGCGGTGCTGCCCCCGGCCCGCGGGTGACCCGGGACAGCTCCTCCTCGGTGGCGGCGGCCACCTGGGACCAGTCGTAGCGCTCCAGGGCCCGGCGGCGCCCGGCCTCGCCGCACCGTGCCGCCAGGGCGGGGTCCGAGAGGAGGCCGGCCACCGCGCCGGCCACCGCGACCGCGTCGCGGGGTGGCACCAGGCGCCCGGTGACGCCGTCCTCCACCGTGTCGAGCAGGCCCCCGACCGCACTGCCGACGACCGGGACGCCGCAGGAGGCGGCCTCCAGCGGGGTGATCCCGAACGGCTCGTACCAGGGGGTGGACAGCACGACGTCGGCCGACCGGTAGAGGTCCGGCATCTGCCCGTGCGGCACCTGGCCGACCAGCCGGACCCGGTCACCGACGCCCAGCTCCCGCGCCAGCTCCCGCAGGCGGCGAGCCTCGGGGTCGTGGTCGAGCTCCTCGCGCGGAGGCCCACCGGCCACGACCAGCTCGACGCCGGGCAGCTCGGCCAGGGCCCGGATGGCGGTGTCGAAGCCCTTGCGCTCGACCAGGCGGCCCACGGCGAGCAGCGTGGGTGGTCTCCCGGCCCGGCCGGTCTGCCCGGGCGCGAAGTGGCCGGTGTCGACCCCGCACGGCACGACCGTCAGCCGCTCCGTCGGCGCGTCCATCCGCGCCAGCTCGCGCAGCTCGTCGGTGCAGGTGGCGATGACCAGGTCGGCGTGGGCGGCCAGGTGGCGCTCGCAGCTCAGCCGCTGCGGGGGACTGGTGTCGGCTGCCCCCTGGTGCCGGCGCTTGACCGTCCCGAGCGCGTGGAAGGTCTGCGCCACGGGGATGTCCGTGCCCTCGGTCGCCTGCAGGGCGGCCAGGCCGGACATCCAGAAGTGGGCGTGGACGACGTCGGGGCGTCCGTGCGCAGCCCAGTCCCGCGCCATCCAGCGGCCGAACCGGCTCATCAGCGGGTAGAGCCTGTCCTTGGACATCGGCCGCGGCGGCCCCGCCGGCACGTGGACGACGGTCGCCCTCTCCCCGAGGGGAACGCGCTCCGGCAGGTCGTGCCCGTCCCGGCGGGTGTAGACGTCGACCTGGTGGCCCCGGCGCCCGAGGGCGCGTGCGAGGGCGGCGACGTGGACGTTCTGGCCGCCGGCGTCCACACCACCCAGCGCGGCGAGGGGGCTGGCGTGCTCGGACACCATGGCGATTCTCATCGGGTCATCCCTTCCAGGAGCCGGTCCCAGTCGTCCAGGAACCGCTTGAGCCCGTAGCGCGAGAGTGCGTGCTGCCGGGCGGCCAGGCCGCGTTCGCGGGCCTCGGCGGGGTCGTCCAGCCATCGGCGGGCGGTCGCGTGCAGCGCTCCGACGTCGCAGGTGACCAGCCCCGCCTCCGGCGGCACCGCCTCGGGGGCCTCGGTCGTGGACAGGGCCAGCACCGGCAGCCCGCAGGTCATCGCCTCCAGCAGGGCGAGGCCGAGGCTGGTCCAGCGGTAGGGGTGGAAGTAGGCGCGGTGCCGCCCGATCTGCTGGTGCAGCACGGCCTGCGGCAGGTCGTCGTGCAGCCGCGCCGCGAGCGTGGGGACCCCCTCGGCGACGGCGCGCTCGGCCAGCTGCTGCATGCCCATGCCGTAGACGTCGACGGGCACGTGCCGCGCCATGTCCAGCAGCAGGTCCGTGCCGGCGACCCGCCAGCGGCGCACGGGCTCGTTGACGACCACGGCCAGGCTGGCGACGTCGCCGGTCCAGGAGTAGCCGGGGTCCGGCACGCCGTGCTCGATCACCGTGGTGGGGCTGTGACCGCAGTCCCACGCCATCGCGTTGAAGAACGTCACGTGCACCACCGGTATGCCGCGCAGGGCCTCGTCCTGCGCGACCGGGTGGACGGTGCTCACCGCGTGCCCGGTCGGCGCGTTGTGCTCGAGGTAGACCGCGGGCAGGTCGCGTCCGGGACGACGGCCCGTCAGGCGCTCGACCAGCGCGGCCTCGTGCGGGCGCTGCAGCACGACGAGGTCCAGCGGTTCGTCCGCGAGCAGCTCGACCGGCACCTCGCGCGCGGTCTCCGGCCAGCGCCAGGTGCGGGCCCGGCCCAGGCCGTCGCTGCCGCGGTCGGGGAGCAGCGGCAGGACGTAGTCGTGCGCGCCGGCGACGAACGAGGTGGTCCACGACCCGTGGACGTGCCAGACCAAGATCCTCACGGCGCCCCCTCCCGAAGTGGCACGTGCCGGCCGGCGCCAGCTGCGACGAGCTCGCGCACGGCCCCGGCCACGCGGCGAGGTGACACCGTGGACAGGCACGGGTGACCCGATGTGGGGCACTGCCGGGAGCGCGTGCCGCGGCAGGCGGCCTCCTGGTCCCCGAGCAGGACGTACGGCACGCCCCACGGGTGCCAGCGTGCGGCCGGGACGACCGGGGCGAAGAGCGACACCACGGGGGTCCCGACCGCTGCCGCGAGGTGGGCGGGCCCGGTGTTGCCGACGACGACGGCCTCCGCGCCCTGCAGCACCGTGGCCAGCTGGGCCAGGTCGGTCCGGCCGGCGAGGTCGACCGCACCGGGGGAGGCGGCGTACGCCGCGGCTTGGCGGTCGCCGGGACCTCCGGTGACCACGACGGACCGCCCGTCCCCGAGCAGGGCCGTCACGACGGCCCTGGCGTGCGCCGGGTCCAGGGACCGTGCCGGCACGGAGGCGGACGGGTGGACGACGACGTAGGGCGTGCCGGGCAGGCCGGCGGGCGGCCCGGGCAGGGGTGCCCGCAGGCGCAGGCGGCCGTCGTCGCCGGGTGCGAGGACGTGGCCGGCGGCCTCGGCGAGGGCGAGGGCGGCGGTCACCTCGTGCCCCCCGTCGGGGCCGCCGTCGTCGGCAGCACCGTCGGCCATGCGCCGGTTGCGGACGTCCACCAGGGAGCCGGGGTAGTCCTCGCTGGTCGCGACGACGCGGGGCACCCGGGCGAGGCGGCACAGCAGCGCCATCGGCAGCGGGCTCTGGTGGAACGACGTGAAGATCACCGCCTCGTCGTACGACCGCTCCCGCAGCTGCGTGACGAGCGCCTCCACGGCGTCGGGATCGGCTGCGGGGGAGTCGAACCCGGACCACGGCGGGTCGAAGAGCAGCACCTCACCGACCTGCGGCAGCAGGTGCGCAGCGGCCAGGCCCGAGGGTGCGACGAGGAGGTCGACGTGGGCTCCGTCCGCGGCGAGGGCCCGCACCGCCGGGCCGGTGAGCAGCACGTCGCCGTCGTTGTCGAGCCGCACGGCGAGGACCCGGCGCGTCATCGCCGCGACCCCAGCAGCAGGGTCATGGCGTGGGCCAGATCCGTTGCCACGACCGGGGAGTCGCGCACCTCCTGGGGAAGGGTCTGCCCCGTGGGCACGAGCACGGCGCGCGCCCCGGCCGCCCGGGCTGCCTCGACGTCGGCGCCGATGTCCCCGACCACCGCGCAGACCCCGGGGTCGAGTCGCAGCTCGTGGGCTGCGGCCAGCACCATGCCTGGCCGGGGTTTGCGGCACGCGCACCGGTCCTCAGGCGCGTGGGAGCAGACCTGCCACGTGTCGAACGGCCCGAGCAGCGCGTCGATCCGTGCGTTGACCGCGTCGACCGCCTCACGGCTGAGCAGGCCGCGCCCGACACCGGACTGGTTGGTGATGACGCCGAGCCGGACTCCGTTGCGCCGCAATGACTCCAGCGCCTCCGCAGCGCCGTCGAGCGGCTTCACCAGGTCGGGGTCACCGTTGTACGGCACGTCGTGCACCAGGGTCCCGTCGCGGTCGAACAGGACCGCGCGCAACGGCGGTGGCCACGGCTGAGCGGACCGGTGACGCCACTGACCCCGTGCCCGGTGCCACACCGCGGCGACCGGTATGGCGGCGCTGGTGAGGAGCATGCGAGCCACCTCGGCGTGGTCCCGGGGGCCGGGAGCGATGCGGAGGCGGGCGAAGTCGGCCGTCAGGCCCAGCCAGGCCACGGCGCCGGCACCGGCGAGCCGCGTCGCCGGCCTGCCGCCGAACGCGGTCGATGCGACCAGCCCGGTGAGCGCCGTCAGACCGGCTGCTGCGGTGGCTGCGTGCCAGCGGAACCGGCCCCGGCCGGTCTCCGCCCGTTGCCGCCAGTCCCGGCCGTGCAGCCTGGCCATCAGGGCGTCGTCGGCGTTGCCGCGCTGCACCCGCACGCTGACCCCGTCGTCGGCCGGCCGGACGGGATGGGTCGTGGTGCGTGCCCCGACCCGCAGCCGCCACCCCGCCTGCTGCACGCGCAGCGCCAGGTCGGCGTCCTCCCGGTAGGCCCGGGGGAAGCGCTCGTCGAACCCCTGCACGGCCACGAGCGCCTGGCGGCGGTAGGCCATGTCGGCGGTCGCCCAGCGAGCGGACCGCAGCCCGGCCGTGGACCGTTCCCAGTCGGTGGGCCGCCGGTCCAGCGGCAGGGGGACGTGCAGTCGCGCCTGCGACGCCGCCACGTCGGCGGCGCACGCGGCCAGGTCGTCGACCAGGTCCTCCCGCCACGTGCCCGGCAGCTCGACGTCGTCGTCGAGGAAGGCCACCCACGGCGCCGTCGTGACCCGCCAGCCGAGGTTGCGCGCCGCGGCGGGACCGCGGCCGTAGGCCCGGAGCACCCTGGCGTGGAGCGGGGCGCTGAGGTCGGCATCGAGGGTCAGCGGCTCGACGTCACCGGGCCTGTCGTCGACCACCACGACCTCCTCGGGCGCCGGCCCAGAGGCGCCGGCCAGCCCGCTGAGCAGCCGCGTCAGGCTGGGGCGGCCCACGGTCGGGACCACGACGGCGTACCGCAGGTCGGTGGTGGCCGTCATCCGGCAGTCCGGGGTCGGAACATGTCCCCACGATGGACCAGATGCGGGCCGAGGACCAGCGCGTCGACGGGAGCGGACCCGAAGAGCTCGAGCGCGTCGCGGGGGTCGTCGACCATGGGCCGTCCCGCGGTGTTGAGGCTGGTGTTGACCACCACCGGCAGCCCGGTGCGCCGCTCGAACGCCCGTAGCAGCGCGGCGACGCGGGGGGCGCTGTCGTCGTCGATCGTCTGGATGCGGGCGGTGCCGTCGACGTGGACGACAGCCGGAATGCGTTGTCGCCACTGTGGACGCACGGTGTGCACGAAGAGCATGTAGGGGCTGGGCAGCGGTCCGTCGGTGAAGATCTGCGACGCCCGGTCGGTCAGCACCATGGGCGCCACGGGCCGGAACTGCTCACGGCCCTTGACGTCGTTGAGCCGCTCGAGGTTCTCGGCACGGCCCGGGTGGGCCATCAGCGAACGCTGTCCGAGCGCACGCGGCCCGAACTCGCTGCGCCCGTCGAACCATCCGATGACACCGTCGTCGGCGAGCACCGCGGCCGCCTCCTCCGCGATGTCGTCCGGCGTGGTGAACGGCACGTTGGCCCGCCGCAGCCAGGCGGCGAGCTCGTCGTCACTCCAGCCACGCCCGAGCGCGGCCGTCGTGAAGGGCCGAGCCGGTTCACCTGCGTCGGCGGACAGCTGCAGCGCGGCGCCCAGTGACGTTCCGGCATCGCCCGCGGCGGGTTGGACCCACACGTCCTCGAACGGTGTCTCACGCCAGATGCGTGTGTTGGCAACACAGTTCAGGGCCGTGCCGCCGGCCATGGCCAGGGTCCGGTCGCCGGTGCGCTCGTGCAGCCAGCAGGCCAGCGCGACCAGCACCTCCTCCAGGCACTGCTGCACCGACGCGGCGAGGTCGGCGTGCTCAGCGGCCCACTCCGTCTCGTCGGTGCCACGCGGCCTCGCCCACTGCGACCAGTCGGGCACCGGCGCGACGAAGCCACCATCGCCGGTGGCGTGGATCAGCTCGCGCAGCTGGTCCAGGTGGCGGGGCGTGCCGTACGACGCCAGCGCCATGACCTTGAACTCGTCGCTCGAGCGCAGGAACCCCAGGTGCTCGGTCAGCGACTCGTACACGAGCCCGAGCGAGTGCGGCAGCGTCTGCCCAGCGAACGTCTCCAGCTGCCCGTGCTCGTAGCGCCCGGCGAGGTGGGAGGTGCACTCGCCGCGGCCGTCGAGCACCAGGACGCTGGTGGGCCGGCCCTTCTCGCGAACGGGAGCGGCCAGCCCGGCCGAGGCGGCGTGGGCGACGTGGTGGGGGACGAAGCGCACCTGCTCATGTTCGAGCCCCGGCAGTGCGGTGGCGAGGAAGCCGGGAGCCTTCTCGGCGTACATGATTCGCAGGTGGTCCCATGGGTCGGACAGGCCCATGTCCGGTGCGGGCTTGGCCAGGGCGGGGTCGAACGAGTAGCCGACCGCGTCCAGGTCCGAGGGCCGCAGACCGGCCTCCTCCAGGCACCAGCGCATGGCCTGCACCGGGAGCTCCCACGCCGAGAACGGCACTGGCCGCTTGCCGTGCTTGCGCCGGCTGAAGCGCTCCTCCTCGGCAGCGGCAACGATCGTCCCGTCCACCACCAGGGCGGCGGACGGGTCGTGGAACAGGGCGTTGACGCCGAGAACACGCATGCACCGCTTCTACCCTCGAAGCAGCGGTTCAGCAAGCATGGGACCGGGGACGTGGTTGTTGCCGCGGTTTCCACAGCCGTTCGATGGTGTTTGTCCGGATTCTCCCAGCGAAAGCGGTGCCCATGTCAGCGACGACGGACCAGCAGCAGGCTCCCGGCTCCTACCGCGCAGTGCCGCCCCGGGTGCCCGACAGCACCGCTGAGGACGTGGACGCGGCCGTGCGGGCGGCGTACGACGCCCGTGGCCCCTGGCGGCGTACGGCGCCCTCCGAACGAGCGGCAGCCCTGCGGGCCGCCGCGGCCGCCGTGCGGTGCCGTGCGGACGACCTCGGCGACTCGCTCTGCGCCACGACCGGACGGTTGCTGCGCGAGGCGCGGGCGTCGGCGGTGGTGGCGGCCGAGCTGCTCGAGGAGGCAGCGGTGACCGGGCTGGGGGTGGCCGGGCGCACGCTGGCCGGTGCTCCGGGCGCCCTGGACGTGGTGCGGGCCGAGCCGCGGGGTGTCGTCGCCGTCCTCACCCCGTGGAACGACCCGTTCCCCGCCGCGGCCGGACTGGTCGCGGCGGCGCTGGTCACCGGCAACACGGTGGTGCACAAGCCGTCGGAGCGCAGCGCCGCGCCGGGTGCCTTGATGGCCTCACTCGTCGCCGCGTGCCTGCCAGACGGGGTCCTGGAGGTCGTCTCGGGTGGCGGGGACGTCGGGGCGCAGGTGGCGGCGGACGGCCGCGTCGCGGTCGTCGCGCACGTGGGCAGCAGCGCCACGGGGCGGACGATCGGCACCGCCGTCGGGGCCAGGGGCGGGAAGGTGCTTCTGGAGAACGGAGGCAAGGACCCGATCGTCGTCGACGCGGGTGTGGACCCGGTCTGGGCCGCGGAGCAGATCGCGGTGGGCGCGTTCACCAACGCCGGCCAGCTGTGCACGGCGGTCGAGCGCGTCTACCTCCACGTGGACGTCGCCGACGCCGTGACCGCGGAGCTGGTGCGGCTGGCGGCGGCGCTGCAGCCGGGCGACCCGCGGGACGACGGCACGACGCTCACGCCGATGGTCGACGAGCGCCAGCTGCAGGTGGTGCAGGAGCACGTGTCCGCGGCTGTCGCAGCCGGCGCGCAGTGCCTCACCGGTGGTCGGCGGCTGGCGCTGGACGGCAGCTGGTACCCCGCCACGGTGCTGACCGGCTGCACCCCGGACATGGCAGTGATGACGCAGGAGACGTTCGGGCCGGTGGCGCCGATCACCGTCGTGCGGGACTTCGAGGAGGGGCTGCGGCTGGCGGCCGAGAGCGAGTACGGCCTGGCGGCAACGGTCCTCACGCCCGACAGCGTGCACGCGCTGCAGGCGGTGGAGGAGCTCGACGTCGGGACGGTCAAGGTCAATGCGGTGTTCGGGGGCGCACCTGGCGGCTCGGCCGACCCGCGTCGCGCCAGCGGCAACGGCTGTGGCTACGGGCCGGACCTGCTGCGCGAGCTCGTGGCGCTCAAGGCCGTGCACCTCGAGACGGCACCGCGGAGCTGAGGTGCGTCTGGAGCCCGGCACGGCCCCGCGGGTCGCTGGGGCACGGTCGCGCCGCCCGCCTGGTGCTGGCGGGTCGCGGGGCGGGGCAGCTACAGGTGCCAGGTGACCTCGGAGGTGGTGATGGTGGCGGTGTAGCCCTTCTGGTGCACGATCGTGTGGTGCCGCGGGCACAACAACGCCATGTTGCGTCAGGTCGGTCGGGCCGCCGTCGCACCAGTGCACGCCATGATGGGCGTCACACCAGCCCGGTGGGCGCGAGCAGCCCGGGAAGGTGCAGCCGCGGTCGCGCAGGCACAACGCCAGCAACAGCTTCGGCGTGGCCAACCGGACGGTCCGGCCCAGGTCCAGCAGCTCGGACTTCGCGCCGAGGACGGCGGGGATGATCGCGGCGTCGCAGGCCATCCGCCGGACCGTCTCGGGGGCCAGCAGGTCCCCGGTCAGCGTGGTCCCGGCACCGGTGCGCTCCTTCAGGTCCTGGTCCAGTCCATCGTCACCACCACCGCGGCCTTGGGTGTGGTCGGCGCCGCCCCGCCCGCCGCGGCGGCGCGCCGGCACACCTCCACCAGCGCGTCGGCCCGCCGTTGGTCGCTGGTGCGGAGGTCCGACCCGGTCACCGTCGACGGTTGCGGCGCGGCCAGCGGCCCCAGGATCGCCTCGAGCACCGCCTGGCCCTCGGGGTCCAGCCGCAGCCGGTACTCCGCCATCCCGTCATCGGCGTACGGCTGGGACAGCGACCGGCCGTGCTTGAGCAGGTCCTCCCGGCGCTGGAATTCCCCGCACCGCCCGTACCTGGCGATCACCCGCGGGCGCAGCGCCCGGATCTGGGCCGGCCCGTCGGTCTCGGCGATCGCCACGAACCCGCCCAGCACCGTCTCCGCACACGCCGGGGTCAGCCGCGGCAGCAGCTTGTCCATCTCGGTCAGCGCGACCGCGGCGTTGCCGACCGGCACCCGCGCGGACAGGACCGCCTCGGCCAGCGGGGCGTTGCACGGCTTGGCCACCGCCTCGGCCACCTTCACCAACGAAGCCGCGCCACCGGCCCGGTAGGACGGCCCCCACTCGCCGGACCCACCCGGTCGACGACGCCGCATCCGAGGCTCGCACGTCCCCGCGGGTCAGCGCCTGGTCCAGCACCCCCACCTGACCCGCGCCGGCCAGCCTCTTCAGCTCGTCCAGCTCGGCGAACACCGGCCCCAGCTCGCCCGACCCCACCTGGTGCAACCGGCTCAACGCCCGGCGCAGCGCCGGCGCAGCGGCAACCACCACCGCCCAGTCCTCCTCGAAGCTGGTCCCCTCCATGAGAACAACCTAGCCGCACCCACTGACAACCCAGGTAAACGAAAACCGTGTAGGCGCAGACCTATACGACCTACCGGCTTGTTGCCCGAAAGCGACAGGATCGGCTGCCATCGGGCCTCAAGACGGTCGTTCAGGGGCAACAAGAGCCTCGGCCCGCGGACCTGCCCGTTCCAGGCAGCGCTCACCGATCCCGCCGTCCGCCGGCCCGGCGCTCCACGGCTGTCCCTGCTCCCGTGTCCGGCTCGAAGAAGATGGCCTCGATCGGCTCGCCGAACAGCCGGGCGATGCGGAAGGCGAGGGGCAGGCTCGGGTCGTACCGGTCGTTCTCGAGCGCGTTGACCGTCTGGCGCGAGACGTCGAGCTGGTCGGCGAGGGCGCCCTGGCTCCAGCCGCGTTGCTCGCGCAGGGCCTTGAGGTGGTTCAGCACCGCTTCAGCGCCACCAGCGAGGCACCGAGCCAGCCGAGCATGCCGGCGGCGTAGATGATCCACCCGGCGTCGGGCAGGGCCATGCCGGCGGCTCCCAGGAAGCCGACGGTCACGGCGGCGACCATCGCGACCGCGAAGCCGACGCTGAGGCCCTTCAACAGCAGCAGTCGCTGGTAGTCGTCCACCCGCTCGACGTGTTTCAGTACCGCGCGGACGATGAACAGCGTTGGCACGACAGGAAGAAGAGCCCATGCGAACCGTGCGGGACTAGAGCCGTCGAGGTGCCCCCAGACCAGGACGGCGGTGAGGACGACCGCGTAGCCCGTCATGGCGAGGCCGAAGTCCCGGAGGTAGGCACGGGTGCGGATCCGGTCGCCGGTGCTACCCCGGCGTCTGTCAAGGTTGCTTGTCATGCGTGCCAGCGTGACGCGCCCGCGCCGTCCCTGTCAAGGGTCCTTGTCACGTCTGCGGCGGGACGTGCGTTGGCCGGTGGCCGGGAAGGCCCCGGTCGGGTCAGGAGACGTAGCGGCGGGCGGTGGAGCGGCGCTGGGAGTCCTCGAGCAGCCGGTAGCCGGCCTCGACGTGCCGGGGGACGACGCGTCGCTCGACCGCCACCCAGAGGACGCCCCGGGCGGCGTCGAGGAAGCCCTGGAGCGAGATCCGGTCGCGTGGCACCGAGAGCGCCAGCCGGGCCGTCCGCAGCAGCGCCCGCCCCGCCGGGCGGCGCAGCCAGGTGAACCACAGCGTGTTGCGGATGCCGTGACGGCGGCGCAGGTGCGGGTCGCGGGCCTCCGAGGGCTCGTGGTGGACGACGATCTCGGGCAGGAACGACATCTGCCACCCCGCGCGCGCCAGGTCCGAGGCCAGCAGCTCCTCCTCGCCGCCGAGCCACAGCCGCGCCGAGAACCCGCCGGCGGCCTCGAACGCCGACCGCCGCACCACCGAGGCCCCCGCGAGGAAGCTCAGCAGCGGATGGCCCGGGACCCCGGCCGGTGCGGGGAGGGGCGAGCGCCGCATCTCCTCACAGATCGGGTCCTCGCGGTCGCCCGGCTCGACGCGGATGTCGGCGGTGAGGACGGCCAGCCGCGGGTGCTGGTCGAGCACGTCGGCCGCCCGGGTCAGCGAGCCCGGCTCCCACCACGTGTCGTCGTCGCAGAACGCGACGTACGGCGCGTCGACCAGGGCCACGCCCAGGTTGCGGGCGACCGCGCCGAGGTTCGACCCCGGCGTCAGCAGGCACGTCTTGGGGTGCCGCTCACGCACCATCTCCGCCGTGCCGTCGGTCGAGCCGTTGTCGACCAGGACCACCTGGGGCTGCTCCGGCAGGAGCTCCAGCCGGCTCAGCGCGGCGTCCGCCTCGCGGCGCCGGTTGAACGTGATGACGACCACCGCCACCCTCGGCTCAGCCACGGCCGACCTCCAGCAGCCGGAGCTGGGCCTCGAGGTGTGGCGGCACGGGCCGCCGGCCGGCCACCGCGGAGGGCAGCCGGCGCACAGCATCGAGGAGGGCGCCGCGCAGCTCCGGCTCGGCAGAGCGGCGGACGACCTCGGCGGTGTCACGCAGCGCCCGGCCGGCCGGGCGGCGCAGCCAGGACGACAGCAGCGCGTTGCGCGCCTGCAGCCGCCGGCGTCCACTGCGCTCGGCACCTGGCTCGGGCTGGTGGTGCGCCGTGACGTCGCCCGTGTAGGCCAGGCCCCAGCCCGCCGCAGCGAGGTCGATGGCAAGGACGGTCTCCTCCCCGGCGAAGAAGATCACCGGGTGGAACCCGCCGACCTGCAGGAACGCCCGCCGCCGCACCACCGACCCGCACGCGACGAAGCCCAGCACGGAGGGGCCGGGGAGGTCGCCCACCGGCTCCAGCGGGCTCTGCGCCATCAGCGCGCAGACCGGGTCCACCTGCCCGGAGGGCTCCACCACGATCCGCGCGGCCAGCAGCCCCAGCCGCGGTACGGCGTCGAAGTGGTCGGCTGCCGCCGACAGCGCACCGGGCGCCCACCAGGAGTCGTCGTCGCTGAAGGCGACGTACGGCGTCCTCGCCGCCTGCACCCCGATCGTGCGTGCCAGGGCACCCCGGTTGTCCCACAGTGGCACGACGTGGACGTGCGGGAACAGGCGACGTACCAGGTCGGCGGTGCCGTCGCTGGACGCGTTGTCCACCAGGACCACCGGTGGCCGCTCCGGCAGCTCGGCCAGGCGGGCGAGCGTGCGGACCACCTGCTCGCGGCGGTCGCGCGTGATCACGACGACGCTGGTGCGGGCGTCGGTCATGACCGCCTCCGGACAGGAGGGAGGAGGATCCGGGCCATGGCACGGGCGTACCCGGCGGCGGAGCCGGTAACCGCGCCGGTGGGGCAATCGGGTTAGGCCCTGGCCCTTCGGGTAGGTCATGCCCATGTCCCTCTCCCCGTCGCGGACCCGCGAGCGCGTCCCGGTCCGCACCATCGCCGCCACCATCGGGATGGTGCTGGCCACCGTGGTGGTCCTGTTCCTGCTCGTCGAGGTCCGTCGGACGCTGGTGTGGCTCGTCGTCGCCGCCTTCTTCGCCGTCGCGCTCTACCCGGTCGTCAACTGGGTGCAGCGCAGGCTCACGGGCTGCCGGCGCTCGCTCGCCACGCTCGGCGTCTTCCTGGTCGTCTTCCTCCTGTTCGGCGGCCTCATCGCGGCCTTCGCGGTGCCGCTGGCGCGCCAGGGCACGACGTTCGCCGACCAGCTGCCGCAGATGCTCAACGACGCCAAGGCCGGCCGTGGGCCGGTCGGCTCCCTGCTGGACCGCACCAACGCCCTGCACTACGTCCAGCAGAACCAGTCGCGGATCCGCTCGATGGCCTCCGGCCTGACCACACCGGCCGCGGGGGTCCTGCGGGGTGTCGCCACCGGCATCGCCGGCGCGGTCACGATCTTCGTGCTGTCCTACCTGATGGTGCTGGAGGGCCCCAAGATGGTCGACGGCACCCTGAGCCTGCTCTCCCCGCAGCACGCCGACCGCGCCCGCCGGGTGGGCAGCGACTGCGCCAAGTCCATCACCGGCTACATCTCGGGCAACCTGCTGATCAGCGTCATCTGCGGCGTGCTCACCTACATCGTGTTGAAGGTCATGGGCGTCCCGTTCGCGGGGCTGATCTCCCTGTTCGTGGCGCTGGTCGACCTGATCCCGCTGGTGGGTGCCACGCTGGGCGCCGTGGTCGCGACGATCGCCGGGTTCGTGCACTCGGTGCCCGCCGGCATCGTGGTGATCGTCTTCTTCGTGGTCTACCAGCAGCTGGAGAACCACCTGCTGCAGCCGGTCATCCTCTCCCGGACGGTGAAGCTGAACCCGCTGGCGGTGCTGGTGGCGATCCTCGTCTTCGTGGAGCTGGCCGGGGTGCTCGGCGCCCTGCTGGCGATCCCCGTGGCCGGCATCATCCAGGTCCTCATCCGCGACGTCTGGGACCACCGCCGCGGGGCGCTCAAGCCCGAGCCGACCACGGGCGAGGACGAGCAGCGGCCGTCGCAGGACCGAGAGGTCACCGCCCCCGGCTGACCGCTGCCGGACGGCAGGCGCCGCCGGACATCAGCGGCGCCCAACAGCAGCGTGGCCGGCACGGGTGCCGGCCACGCTGCTGTCGGGAGGTCAGGGCGTCGGCGTGGACGGGGGGGTCCGTCCGGACGCGGGAGCGGCGGTCAGGTGGCGTGGCCGTCGTCGGCGACCGGCCGGCCCCCCTGGCTCTCGTCGGAGGCGTCTCCGGCGTCGGGGTCGGCCCAGTCCGCGTCGCGCGCACTGGTCTCCTCGAGGCGCTGCGTGGGCTCGGCCGGCTCGTGGCTCTCGGTGCCGTCGAAGCCGCCGTCGTAGGCGTTGGGGACGTCACCTGTCGAGGCGTCGTCCAGGACGTCCTGCTCCGGCTCGGTGAGGTCGGGCGTGACGTCGGGTACGGCGTCGGCCGGGCGGTTCTCGGCAGTCATCAGCTCTCCTTGGGTGGGGTGAGGCGTGCTGTCCCGATCTTGCCCGTTGGTCCGGCGCTGAAACCGGGTATGCCGCGGACATGACCGAGAACGCAGAGCAGTTCGACGACCGTGACCACCGCTCCGAGGGCCCCCAGGAGCAGCAGGAGGAGGAGAAGAAGCACGGCGACCCCCTGCTGGACATCGAGGCCGAGGCGGCGGCGGGCGGCGGCCCCGAGATGGGCGACCTGTCCGACGAGGAGGCGGAGCGCTAGGCGGCACACCGGGGGCACCCGGCACAGCACCCCCCGGACAGCGCAAGGGACGGCGGGAGCTGCTGCTCCCGCCGTCCCTCGTGGTCCTGCAGCGCGACGGTCGACGCCTCTCGGCGTGTGGCCGCTCGTAGCGGCTGGAGGTGAAGCCCGGGGGTCTGGCACCGTCGCGACACCGGGCTCAACCACGCTGTCCCTCCGGGTATTCCGCCTCTCGGCGTACCTGTCCCATGCGGAGGCGCGGGCAGACGGCGCGTAAAGTCGGGGGAGTGGAGCGGGCACGCCGCCCGTCCACCTGTGCGCTCGTGGAGGACCTGCCCTCCGCGGAATGGGAGACGTCGTGGCCAAGCGGCAGCACCGGCCGGCCGAGCACGCCCAGCCTCCGGCGGCGGCCCGACCCGGCAACGAGGCCGCCGGCGACAAGCGTCTGGGCCTGTTCGGCCGGATGGAGAACTTCTTCAAGCCACTGTTCGGCGGGGCCCAGGTCGGGCCGGCGCAGGCACCGCCGACGCCGTCCCGGCCCGAGTGGGTCTGCGACGTCTGCCACCAGCCCGCCAGGGCGCACCGGTTCGACTCCTCGCAGCGTGGGCGGATGTACTGCCCGCCCCCGGCCCCGCCGGCCGACTGACCTCGCTCAGAACCCGGCGACGGCGTGGGGCCGGTAGGGCTCCTCGAGGCGCTTGACCTCCTCGTCGCTGAGCTGAAGCTCCAGGGCAGCGACCGCGTCGTCGACGTGGTGCGGCTTGCTCGCGCCGACGATGGGCGCGGTGACGACCGGGTTGCGGGCGACCCATGCCAGCGCCACCTGGGCACGAGGCACACCCGCGCTCAGCGGCGATCTCGGCGACACGCTCGGCGATGGTGCGGTCGCCCGCGTCCTGGTCGTACAGCGTCTTGCCGAACGTGTCGGTCTCCGACCGGTTCGTCGACTCCTCCCAGTCCCGGGTGAGCCGGCCGCGGGCCAACGGGCTCCAGGGCAGCACCCCGACGCCCTGGTCCGCGCAGAGCGGCAGCATCTCGCGCTCCTCCTCGCGGTGGAGCAGGTTGTAGTGGTCCTGCATGCTGACGAACCGCGTCCAGCCGTGCAGGTCGGCGAGGTAGAGCGCCTTGGCGAACTGCCACGCGTACATCGAGGACGCCCCGATGTAGCGCGCCTTGCCGGCCTTGACCACGTCGTGCAGCGCCTCCAGGGTCTCCTCGACCGGCGTGACCGGGTCCCACCGGTGGATCTGGTAGAGGTCGATGTAGTCGGTCCCCAGCCGGGCCAGGCTGGCGTCCACCTCGGTCATGATCGCCTTGCGGGATAGGCCGCCACCGTTGGCGCCCGGGCGCATCCGTCCGTGCACCTTCGTGGCGATCACGACCTCCTCGCGCCGGGTCATCTCGCCCAGCGCCCGTCCGACGATCTCCTCGCTCGACCCGTCGGAGTAGACGTTGGCCGTGTCGAAGAACGTGATCCCGGCCTCGACCGCGCGCCGGATCAGGGGACGGCTGGCGTCCTCGTCGAGCGTCCAGGGGTGGTTGCCCCGCGCCGGGTCGCCGTACGTCATGCAGCCCAGGGCGATCCGCGACACCTCGAGGCCGGTCTGTCCCAGTCTCACGTAGTCCATGCCGTCTCCTTGCTCGGTGCGGTTGTGGTTGCAGCGGTTTCAGGCCATGACGCCCGGCAGCTCGTCCCGCCAGGAGTGCTGCGGCTCGTATCCGAGGACACGCCGGGCCTTGTCGATCGACAGCAGCGTCTGCGTCCCGTCGACGTCGCCGCGGACCTCCACCCCGGGGAACACCTGCTCGACCAGCTCGCGCGACGGCGTGGTCATCACGGTGTCGGCGTTGGCGATGACGAACACCTCCAGCCCCGGCTCGCCGTGCTCGAGCGCGCGGCGGACGGCCTGGGCCCCGTCACGGGCGTCGATGTAGCCCCACAGGTTCCACTTGCGCGTCTGCGGATCCGCCTCGTACGACGGGAAAGCCGCGTAGTCGCCGGGCTCCATGACGTTGGAGAAGCGCAGGCCGATGAGGGAGGCCTCGGGGTTCCACCGGCAGAAGTGCCAGGCCATCTCCTCCTCGACCGCCTTGCCCAGCGAGTACGTCGTCTCCGGCCGGCCGCGGTAGTCCTCGTCGACCGGGACGTACGGCGGCGGGGTGTCGAAGGGCAGCCCGAGCACCGTCTCGCTGGACGCCCACACCACGGTCGTGATGCCGGCAGCGCGCGCCGCCTCGAACACGTGGTAGGTGCTCAGCACGTTGTTGGCGAAGGTCGCCGCGTTGGGGGCGAGGCCGGGCGCCGGGATGGCCGCCAGGTGCACGACCGCGTCCACGCCGCGGTAGCGCTCGTCCACCGCCGTGAGCGCGCCGAGGACCTGGCCGTAGTCGGTCAGGTCGACGGCCAGAAAGGTGCCCGGCGCGCCCTGCGGCGGTGCCAGGCGGTCGAGGTTCACGACGTCGTACCCGTGTGCGGCCAGGTCGGTGACGACGGCGCGGCCGAGCTTGCCGCTCCCGCCGGTGACGACGACTCGGGTCATGGGTGGTCCTCCTGGTCTGCGCGGGCGTGGCTGGGAGCCGGGCCTGCTGTCGAAGGCTCCCAACCTAGGTGGGGATGCCGGCCGGAAAGACTCCGGGCCTCAGTCCTCGCGCAGTGGCCCCTCCGAATCGGGCGGCCCGGCCGACTCGGGCGGGAGGGGGGAGCCGCTCAGCAGCAGCCGGGTCCACAGGTCCACCAGCAGCCGCTCGTAGTCCTGCGGGCTCCAGCCGCGCCGGGCGAGGTAGAGGTGGTAGTCCACCGCGCTGGTGGATCCGAGGATGTCGGCCACCTCGCGGTCGGACAGGTCGGTGCGCAGCTCACCGGTGCCCCGCAGCTCCTCGGCGAGCAGCATGAGGTTGGCCGACCGGCGCTCGAGCATCCGGGCCCACACGGCTGCGCACTCGGCGTCGCCCTCGGCGGCCCGTCGCAGGGCGTCCTCCAGCGGTGCGATCTGGGGGACGAGGCGCCCGACCGCCGCGCCGAAGACCTCGATCTTCCCGCGGGCCGACGGTGTCCGCCGGATCGCCTTGACGTACTCGCGCTCCTCGACGCCGACCGGCTCGTCGGAGCTGCCGAGCACGCCGTCGATGACGGCGAGGACGAGCTCCGGCTTGCGCCCGACGCTGGCGTAGACGGTGTCGAGCGACACGTGTGCGGCCGCGGCCACCGCCGTGACCGTGGTGGCCGCGTAGCCGTCGCGGGTGAACAGCTCACGCGCCGCACGCACGACCGACCGCCGGGTCGCCGCCGCCTGCTCCTGACGGCGTGGCGAACGGTAGCTGCGGGTCTTGGTCGGTACGGTCATCGGATCAGCCTAGCATTTCGCCCGAAGCCATGTCGGGTCAATTGGGTACCCCGGCCGGTTACCGGCGGCGGGCCCCGCCGGGCCACAGGAGGAAGACGACCGCCGCGACGGCGACCACGAGCAGCACGGCCCAGGGCCAGACGGAGCCGGCCGAGCCGGCCCGACCGGCGGAGCCGGCCCGCAGCATCCGGGCCACCGTGAGGGCGGCCAGCAGAGCCGGCACGACCGCCGCGCGGCGGCGCGAGGCGGGGGACTGGGAGGCCACTGCGCCGATCCTGCCACGGCACCGGGCACGACGTGGACCCGGCCCGGCGTAGGGTCGGCCCATGCCTGCCGACCCCGCCGCCACGCCCGACCCGACACCGTCCGCGGACGCCGAGGACCGCCACGTGGGCACCCGGGCCGAGCTGCTGCCCGAGGAGCGGGCGGTCGGCAGCGACGACCCGGCTGCCCAGGCCGAGGCGATCCTGGCCGAGTCGCGGGAGCGCACCGAGCACCCGGACCCCGACGCCAGCTCCCAGTCGCGGCACGCCTCCTCCAGCGAGGCCGCCCGACGCGGCGACCCCGAGGGCGGCACCGCTTGAGCGGCGGGCCCGAGCCCGAGCCCTCCCCCTGGCGCGCCCGCGGGCCCGCCACCTCAGCGGCCCCCGCGGATGGGCAGTAACGTCCGCGGGATGAAGATCCTCTCGATCCAGTCCTCGGTGGCCTACGGGCACGCCGGCAACAGCTCGGCGGTCTTCCCCCTCCAGCGGCTCGGGCACGACGTCTGGGCGGTCCACACGGTGCACTTCTCCAACCACACCGGGTACGGCGCGTGGCGCGGCCCGCTGCTGGCCCCCTCCGACGTCGCCGAGGTCATCACCGGCATCGAGGAGCGTGGTGTCCTCGGCTCGTGCGACGCGGTCCTGTCCGGCTACCAGGGAGCCGAGGAGGTGGGCGAGGTCATCCTGGACGCCGTCCGCCGGGTCAAGGCGGCCAACCCCGCCGCGGTCTACTGCTGCGACCCGGTGATGGGTGACGTGGGCCGCGGCTTCTTCGTGCGCCCGGGCATCCCGGAGTTCATGCGTGACCAGGTCATCCCCGCCTCGGACCTGGCCACCCCCAACCAGTTCGAGCTGGAGTACCTCACCGGCCTGCCCGTGGGCAGCGTCGCCGAGCTGCTCGCCGCGGCCGACGCCCTGCGGGAGATGGGCCCCCGCACCGTGCTGGTCACCAGCGTAGAGACCGGCGACGCGGCCGAGGACTCCATCGCGATGGTGGCCGTGTCCGACGACGGCGCCTGGTCGGTCACCACCCCGCGGCTGCCGCTGAGCGTCAACGGCGCCGGTGACGCGACGGCCGCGATCTTCCTGGCCCACACCCTGACCGACGGACCGGAGGCTGCCCTGGGCCGCACCGCCGCGTCCGTCTACGCCGTCATGGAGCTGACCCACGCCGGCGGCCACCGGGAGATCCAGCTGGTCGGCGCCCAGGACCAGATCGCCGACCCGCCGGCCGGCTTCCCCGTGACCCGGCTGCGCTGAGGTTCCGCAGCCGTCGGCGCGCCGGGTCCAGCCCGCCGCAGTCGCTCTGGGGCTCATCGGGCGGACCGGCCGGTGTGGCAGGGTTGGCTTCCCGGACGCAGGGGTAGGAGCACGTCCAACAGAAGGGAGCTCCCATGAGCAAGCTCGGATTCATCGTCGGGGTCGGGGTCGGTTACGTCCTCGGCGCCAAGGCCGGACGTCGGCGCTACGAGCAGATCAAGGCCCGGGCGGACAAGGTGTGGCAGAGCCCCACCGTCCAGCACAAGGTCAACGACGCCACCCAGGTGGTGCGCGACAAGGCCCCGGAGCTGCAGCACAAGGTGGCCGCGGTCGCCAAGGACGCCGGCTCTGCGGTCAAGGCGAAGGTCAGCGGGTCCGACCACTCCGGCACCGGTGCGCCCGGCTCCGACGGCTCGGTGGCGTCTGCCACGGACGAGCCCGGCACCACGGTCCCGTCGATCTGACGCCTGCGCGATGCGCGCTCCGGCCTGCTCCGATCGGTCAGCGGAGCAGGCCGGTGGTGTCCTAGGTTGGTTCCCGTGCCCGACGACCCCGGCGCCACCGACGTCGACCTCCTGGCAGACCTCACCACGCGGCAGCTGCTGAGCGCCTGGGAGACCTCGCCGGCGCTGGTCACCGTCACCGTCGGCCCCGAGCACGTGCTCGCCTTCCAGAACGCCGCGTCGCGGTCGCTGTTCGGCGCCCGCGAGCTGGGCCTGCCGCTGTGCAAGGCCTTCCCCGAGATGCGCCCCGACTCGTTCGAGGCGATGGAGCGGGTGCTGCGCGAGGGAGTCGCGGTGCAGCGGCCCCGCGACCCCGTCGGCGTCCACGGCCGCGGCGGCGCCGAGCTGCACCTGCTCTACGTCTTCGCCCCCTTGGGCTCGGCGCAGCCCGGAGCGCCCAGCGGCGTGGTGATGACCGCCATCGATGTCTCCGACCGGGTTGACGCCGAGCGCCTCGCCCTCCGCGCCCGGCTGCTGGCCGAGGTCTCCGGGCAGATGGCCCAGGCCACCGACGCGGACGGCGCGCTGCAGCTGTTGACCGACGCGCTGGTGCCTGCGCTGGCCGACGTCGCAGCGGTCTACGTGCACCCGGCCGGGACCGCCCTGCCGCTCGTGGCAGGCACGGGACGCCGTCCCGCGCCGCCGGCGCCGGGGCGGTGCCCCGCGGGCCATCACCGTGGCGCCGGCGCTGCTGGACCGGTACGGACCCCCGCCCACGTCCGGCCCCCCGTCCGAGCGGCCCCGCTGGGAGAGAGCCCTGGAGGCTCGACGGCCCATGCTCCTGGACATCCCTCCGCCCGGTGCCGACGCGGTGCTGACGAGCAGCCCCACCGACCAGTGGCTGAGCAACGCCGATGGTCACACCGTCGCCGTGCTGCCGCTCGCGGTGGCGGGGGAGATCGCCGGTGGTGTCGTCCTGGTCAGCGCCGGCTCCCGCAGGCCCTACGCCGAGGCCGACGTGCCGTTCCTGGAGGACGTCGCTGCCCGCGCCGGCGCGGCCGTCACCCACCTGCGCACCTTCGACCAGCAGCGCCAGATCGCCCGCGACCTGCAACGCGCCCTGCTGCCTGACGTCCCGACGACGCTGCCGGGCCTGCGGGTCGCTGCCCGTTACGTCGCCGGTGGCGCCGGCATCGAGGTCGGCGGTGACTGGTGGGACGTCCACGACCTCGGCGGGGGCCGCACCGGCATCGGGGTCGGCGACGTGGCCGGACGTGGCCTCGCCGCTGCGGTGGTCATGGGCCAGGCGCGGTCCGCGATGCATGCTGCCGCGCTCGCCGGGCTTGTCCCCGGCCCGGATCCTCGGCCTGCTGGACCTGCACGTCGCCGACCTGGTGCGGCGGGGCACCGCCGGCGGCGGCGCCGCGGCCGGCGCGGACCACCCCCAGTTCGCCACGGCGTCGTACGCCGTGCTCGACCGTGCCGCAGGCACCCTCACCGTCGCCAACGCCGGTCACCTGCCCCTGCTCGTCCGCCGACCCGGCAGCGACACCGTGGCGGTCCACGCCACGCCCGGGCCACCGCTCGGCATCGGCACCGGTGGCTACACCGAGCTGGAGGTGCCGTTCGGCCCGGGATGCCTGCTGGCCGCGTTCACCGACGGCCTGGTCGAGTCCCGGCAGGTCGACGCGGTCGCCGGCGTCGAGCTGCTGCGCCTGCGGCTGGACGCCGAGCCGCTGGACGACCTCGAGGGCACGGCCGACCGCCTGCTCGACACGCTGGACGGCAGCACCGGGCAGGACGACGTGGCCCTGGTGCTGCTGCACCAGCAGGACTGACCGCCGCCTTCTCGGCCCACCAGCCGCGCCCGGCCGACCGCCGGACGTCAGCCGGTAGGCCGTCGTGTGACGCCGGGACGGGGTGGGTACGGTTCGCCCATGAACAGATCCCGGCCACCTGCACGTCGGCGGACCACGGCGCTGCCCAGTGCCCGCCACGGCCTCGGCTCCGTGATCGCGCTCGCGGGCACCGGGCGCCTGGACGCGCTCGCGCGGGTGCTGCGCCACGGCCGGCCCGTGGTCGACCGCTACGGCTACGTCGCCGGGCTCGAGCGCGGCGTGGCGGCGCTGCGGGCGGGTCAGCCGTGAGCACGGGGAGGGTGTCGGGCCCCGGCGCCGAGCCGGCCGACCTGCAGGTCGAGCACCTGGTGGTCGCCGCCGGTGAGCTGCCCGCCGCCGAGACCATCTCGACGTACGAGGAGGTCCTGCCCGGCGCGGCCGACCGCATCCTGCGCATGCTCGAGCACCAGGCCGACCACCGCATGTCCATGGAGCGCACGCTCGTCGAGGGCGCTGCCCGCACGGAGCGGCTCGGCCAGCTGATGGGCCTGGTCATCGTGCTGGTCGTCTTCCTCGTCGGCGCCGGCCTCATCGTCAACGGACACGAGATCCCCGGCACCCTGCTGGCGATCGCCGACCTCGCCGTCCTCGTGGCGGTCTACCTCGGTCGTCAGCGCGGCGAGACGGAGGCGTCGTCATGAGCCGCCGGTGGCCGGACCTGCCTCTGGTCGACCGGCTGAAGGAGGTCCCCCTGCCTCGACCGCCTGCTCCGACGTCCCCGTCCTTGACCGGCTTCGTGCCGTCCGCGCGACGGAGGTGGTGCGGGCCGCCTACGGCCTGGGCGAGCTCGTCGCCCCGGACGCCGTCGCCCGCCACACCCTCGGCGTGCGGCGCAACCCCCGCGAGCGCACGGTGGCGCGGCTGCTCGGCGGCCGCCACCTCGCCCAGGCGGTGCTGACCACGCTCGTGGCCGACCGGCGCGCCCGGCTCGTCGGCGGCGGCGTCGACGCCCTCCACTCCCTCTCGATGGTGGCGTGGGCGCTGGCCGACCGGCGCCGGGCCCGGCAGGCCTGGGGTGAGGCCGTGTCCGCGGCGCTGTTCGCCGGGGCAGAGCTGTCCCCGCTGCTGCCGCCACTGGTGCGCGCGCAGCAGGCCCGCCGCGACGGCAGCGCCGCGCCGCGCCGCACGACCGCCCCGGCCGGAGCCATGGGGGTCTCCGGCGACGCCGCGTCGCCGACCCACGCGCGGCTCACCGCCCCGGACCCCGAGCGCGAGCGCCGCCAGCGGGCCGCCATCAGGCAGCGCGTGATCGCCGACGTCACCGAGCGCGCGAACGGCCGGGGATCGGCCGAGCTGGTGCGGGAGCTGCAGGAGACCCTGGCCCGGCGGGGGATGGCCGCCGAGCCGGTGACGTGGCTGCGCTCCGTCGCGGCCGACGCCGCCGTGGGGCACCTCTACGTCATCAGCGAGGAGGCCGTCCGCGACGCCGGCCTGGAGATGCCCCACGGCGACGGCCAGTGAGGTGACCTGAGCAGCGGGCCAGGCGAGCGGCGTCCGGCCGGCGGGGCCGGCTCCCGCCGTCGGCGTACGGCGGTCCGCTTTCTGTCGGCCCCCCAAACGCAGCGTTGACCTGCCGCAGGCCCGTGCCGACACTCGGGAAGGCACCTCCCTTTCGGCAAGGAGAAGCCCATGGCCTTCCCGCGCGCCCGTCTCCGTCCCCTCTCCGCGGCGATGCTCGGCCTCACGCTGACCGCCGGCATCGCCGGGCCCCTGCCGGCTCAGGCCGCCGTACCGGGCGCGAGACCCGCGGCCAGCCGGACCGCGGCCGCGAGCACGGCCCCGCTGCGCGCGAAGGTGGCACGCCCGGCCAAGGGCCTGTCGATGCAGAAGCTGATCGAGTACTGGGGCGCCAACGCGCGCGGCATCAACAGCGAGTTCGCCGACATGCAGGCCGCGGGGGCGACCTGGGCCCGGGTCTCCCTGCCGTACGGCGCAGCCGGTGCCGCCGGCATGTCGCGGGTGGTGAAGGCGGCGCGCGCCCACCACGTGCGCCTCATCGTCGTCCTGGGCAAGCCCGGCAACCAGAAGGACGTCGGCACGGCAGCCAACCGTGCGGCGTACCGCTCGTGGGTGACCGGCACCGTCCGGCGGTTCAAGGCCGGGGTGAAGTACTGGGAGGTGCTCAACGAGCCGAACCTGCGCTCGTCCTGGTCGATCGACAACCGTCCCGGCAGCAACCAGGTGCTCTATGCCGCAGCGGTGCGCCGCTACGTGACGTTGCTGGCGGACGGGTACCGGTCCATCAAGGCGGCCGACCGCACCGCCGTGGTGGTGTTCGGTGGCCTCTCCGAGTCGACGGTGGAGCGCTACCTCGGGGTGCTGCTGACGACCAGCGCGTGGCGCTACTTCGACGTGATGTCCTACCACCCGTTCGCGCGGACCCCGGCACTCGTGGCGGGGCGCTACGCCGCCTTCAGCAGGCGGCTGCACTCGCGCCCGTCGTGGGCCAGGAAGCCGATCTGGGTCACCGAGGTCGGCTACAACACCTCGTGGACCAACAAGGGCGGCTACGTCCCGAACGAGGCGCTCAAGGCCCGCTACCTCACCGACACGGTGCGCCGCCTCTACGCCTCCACGCACCGCCCGGTGCTCTGGCACACGCTGCACGGGGCGAACCCGGCCAACGCCGGCTACGGCCTGGAGACCAAGAACAAGGCCACGCTGGCCGTACGCCGGCTGCCCGCCTTCACGGCCTTCCGCGCCCTCTGACCGCTCGCAGCGCCCGGCCGGTCCGGCCGTGTGCGCACGAGCCGGCCGGGGTAGGAGGCAACCATGACCGCGAACCCGACCGTCGCCCTGCTCGGTACCGGCACGATGGGCGCCGGCATGGCGGCCAACATCGCCAGAGCCGGCCTGCCGCTGCGGGTCTGGAACCGCTCGCGCGACAAGGCCGAGCCGCTCGCGCAGCTGGGCGCCACGGTCGCCGACACCCCCGCCGAGGCGGTGCGCGGAGCCGATGTGGTCCTGACGATGCTGTTCGACGCCGACTCGGTCGCTGCGACGATGGAGCAGGCCCGCGAAGGGCTCGCCCCGGGGACGGTGTGGCTGCAGCAGAGCACCGTCGGCGTCGAGGGCAGCGACCGGCTGGTGGCGCTGGCGCGGGACCTGGGCGTGGCCTACGTGGACGCCCCCGTGCTCGGCACCCGCGGGCCCGCCGAGAGCGGCGCCCTCGTGGTGCTGGCCGCCGGGCCGGAGGACGTCCGCGACCAGGTGCAGCCGATCCTGGACGCCATCGGCTCCCGCACGCTCTGGCTCGGGGCGGCCGGCGAGGCGTCGCGGCTCAAGCTCGCCGCGAACGCCTGGGTGATCACCGTGGTCGAGGGCATCGCCGAGGCGCTGGCCCTCACCCGCTCGCTCGGCCTGGACCCCGCCCTGTTCCTGGAGGCGGTGGCGGGAGGGGCGATGGACGCGCCGTACGTGGGGGTCAAGGGCAGGGCCATGCTCGCGGGCGACTTCGAGCCGTCGTTCGCCGTCAGCGGCGCGGCCAAGGACGCCGACCTCATCGTGGCGGCGGCCCGGGGCGCGGGGGTCGAGCTGGCGGTGGTCGAGGCGGCGCGCGACCACCTGGCCCGTGCGCTGGCCGCCGGGCACGGCGACCAGGACCTGTCCGCGACGTACCTGGAGCACTGAACCGCCCTAGGCTGGCCTCCGGTCCGTGACGGGAGGGGCGCCATGACGGCTTCGGCAGTGCTGGTGCTCAACTGCGGCAGCTCGTCGGTGAAGTTCGCCCTGGTCGACCCGCCGAGCGGTCGGCGGCTCCTCAGCGGCCTCGCCGAGCGCGTCGGCACCGCCCGAGGTCACCCTCGAGGTCGGACGCCGAGGGGAAGCCGCGGACGTCGACGCCGCAGGACGGCTCGGTCCACGGCAGTCCTCGTGGAGGTCCTCGCCGCCGTCGGCCGGGTCGAGGGCGTCGAGGTCGGCGCCGTCGGGCACCGCGTGGTCCACGGCGGCCAGCGCTTCTCCGCCTCCGTGCGTCGTCGACGACGCCACGACGCAGGCGATCGCGCGACCTGGCCGACCTGGCGCCGCTGCACAACCCGGCCAACGCTGGCCGGCATCCGCGGCCGTCAGCGCCGTGCTGCCCGGACGTGCCGCAGGTGGCCGTGTTCGACACCGCCTTCCACCAGACCATGCCGCCGCGCGGCCTACCGCTACGCCGTGCCCAAGCAGTGGTACGACGACTACGCGGTCCGCCGCTACGGGTTCCACGGCACCAGCCACCGTTACGTCAGCGCGCCGCGCCGCCGAGCTGCTGGGCCGGCCGCCTCGCGAGCTGCGGCTGGTGACGGCCGCACCTGGGCAACGGCTGCAGCGCCACCGCGGTGCGGGACGGCCGCTCGGTCGACACCTCGATGGGCCTGACCCCGCTGGAGGGGCTGGTGATGGGCACCCGCTCCGGCGACGTGGACCCGGGCGCTGCTGCGCTACGTCGCCGACCGCTCCGGCTGCGGCGTCGAGGAGGTCCTCGACGCGCTCAACACCCGCAGCGGCCTGCTCGGCCTCTCCGGGATCAGCAACGACCTGCGCGAGGTGAGCGAGGCCGCCGCACGGCGGGTCGGCCGACGCGGCCCTCGCCCTCGAGGTGTTCGCCTACCGGCTCGCCAAGTACGTCGCGCGCGCTCGTCGTGCCCGCTCGGCCGCCTGGACGCCCTCGTCTTCACCGGCGGCGTGGGCGAGCACAGCGTCGGCGTACGGCACGCGGTGCTGGACCAGCTCGGCTTCCTCGGCCTGCACGAGGACTCCGCGGCCAACGCCCGGCACGGCCGCGACACGGGCGGACGGATCACGGCGGAGGGTCGCGAGCCAGGCCCTCGTCATCCCCACCGACGAGGAGCTGGTCATCGCCCGCGACACCGCCGCGCTGACAGGAACGGCCGCGGGATGACGACCCGAGCCGAGGAGTCCGGCCGTGAGCCGCACCGTGCTGGTCGTGCCGACCGGTCACGGCGTCGGGCCTGACCGCCGCCTGTCTGGGCCTGGTGCACGCGCTGGACCAGCGCGGCGTCGACGTCGGCTTCCTCAAGCCGCTGGCCCAGCCCCGGACGGACGCCGGGCCCGAGCGGTCGACCGCCCTGGTGCGGCTCGGGACCCGCCTGCAGCCACCGGAGCCGATCGCCGCGGCGGTGGTCGAGCAGCACCTCGGTGAGCGTGCCGTCGGGCAGCTGATGGAGGACGTCCTGGCCCTCGCCGACCCGGTGCTGCGCTCGCACGACGTCGTCGTGGTCGAGGGGCTCGTGCCGAGCTCGGAGCAGGTCTACTCCAGCCGGGTCAACCTCGCGCTGGCCAAGGCGCTGGACGCCGACGTCCTGCTCGTCGGGCGCCGTGCCCGACGGCGACCTGGAGCGGATGGCCGAGGCGATGGCCATGACGGAGGGCACCTACCGCGCCGGCGAGTACGCCCGGGTGGTGGGCGCCCTCGTCAACAAGGTGCCCGACGTCTCCGAGGCCGCGGTGGCCCGCGTGCGGGCGCGCCCTGCAGCCGCCGCGGCATCCAGCTGGTCGGGGCCGTCCCCTACCGCGCCGAGCTCGAGCAGCCACGGGTGCGCGACCTGCGCGACGCCCTCGGGCTGCGGGTGCTCAACCGCGGCGACGACCATCGACGGGTGCGCGACGTGATCGTCGCAGCCCAGGCGGTGCCCGGCGCTGCTCCCGCTGCTGCGCGAGGGGCGCCTGGTCGTCGTCCCGGGGCGACCGGCACGAGGTGATCCTCAGCGCCTGCCTCGCGGCCATGAACGGCGTCCGGCTCGCCGGCCTGGTGCTCACCGTGGGGCGTCGAGCCGGACCCGCGGGTCTGGGACCTGTGCCGCGCCGCGGCCGCGACCGGGCTGCCGGTGCTCCTCACGCAGGACTACACCTACGAGACGGCGGCGGCCGCTGCACCGCCTCGACCCCGAGATCCCCGCCGACGACGAGGAGCGCGACCCGCCTGATCATGTCCACCGTCGCGGCAGGGCTGGACGAGCGGTGGCTGGCCACCGTGCCGAAGCCGAGCCACGCACCCCGCCTGAGCCCCGCCGCGTTCCGGCGCCTGCTCACCTCGATGGCGACCGGGGCGAACCGGCGGATCGTGCTGCCCGAGGGCGCCGAGCCGCGCACCCTGCGCGCCGCGGTGGAGTGCCAGGAGCGCGGCATCGCCCGCTGCGTCCTGCTCGCGCGTCCCGAGGAGGTCGCGGCCACCGCCGCCGGCCTCGGGATCGTCCTGCCCGACGGGCTCGAGGTCGTCGACCCGGCCCGGGTGACCGACCGTCACGTCGACGCCCTGGTGCAGGCCCGCAGGCACAAGGGCATGATCGCCGCGCGCGGCCCGCGAGGAGCTGGCCGACCCCATCATCCTCGGCATCGTCATGGTCCTGCTCGGCGACGTCGACGGGCCTGGTCGCCGGGGCGGTCCACACGACCGCCGCGACGGTGCGCCGGCCCTGCAGATCCTCGGGACGGCGCCCGGCGCCGCGCCTCGTGTCGTCGGTCTTCTTCATGTGCCTGCCCGATGAGGTGGTCGTCTACGGCGACTGCGCCATCAACCCCGACCCCGACGCCGCGGACCTGGCCGACATCGCGATCCAGAGCGCCGGCTCGGCGCGGGCGTTCGGGATCGAGCCACGCGTGGCGATGATCAGCTTCAGCACCGGCTCGTCGGGCTCGGGGTCCGACGTCGACAAGGTGGCCGAGGCCACCCGCCTCGTCCGCTGAGCGCCGCCCGGACCTGGTGGTCGACGGGCCGTTGCAGTACGACGCGGCCGCGATCGCCTCCGTCGCACGCAGCAAGGCCCCCGGACAGCCCCGTCGCCGGACGGGCGACGGTGTTCGTCTTCCCGGACCTCAACACCGGCAACACGACCTACAAGGCGGTCCAGCGCAGCGCCGACGTCATCAGCGTCGGCCCGATGCTGCAGGGCCTCGCCCGGCCGGTCAACGACCTGTCCCGCGGTGCGCTGGTCGACGACATCGTCTACACGATCGCCCTGACCGCCATCCAGGCCGCGCAGGCGGCGGCCGGTGCGCGCAGCCGGAGGAGGGTCAGCGGGACAGCAGCAGCCAGAGGACGGCGGTGACGGCGGCGGACACGAGCAGTGAGCCGAGGCAGCCCATGCGGCTGGAGAACAGGAAGAACATGACCCCCCCGCTACCCCCGCCGGCCGCGGTCCATGCGCGGCAGCGCCCGGGTCAGGTCGCCCTCGAGGAGTGCTGCAGCGTGGGCCGGCGGCTGTGGTCCTCGGTGACGGCCTGGACCCGGCTGAGCATGACGGCGGCGAGGGACATCAGGGCCAGGAACCCGACCTCGGCGCCGACCGCCCATGGCCCTCGGTTGAGCCGCTCGTCGTAGACCCAGACCCCGATCGCCACGCTCAGCAGCGGGTCGACGGTGGCGATGGCCGGCAGGCTGGCGGTCAACGGTCCGGACTGGAAGGCCAGCTGGGCCAGCAGCAGCCCGATCCCCCCGGCCACGACGAGCAGGTAGGGCTGCCAGCTGGTGAGCAGGGCCACCGGCCCGGCCGCCACGATGTTGGTGCAGCTCTTGATCAGCGCCGCCGTGCAGGCGTAGGCGGTGCCCACGGCGACCCCCATCAGCGCGGCCGCGCCGCCCGAGGGCATCCGCCGGCTCGTCAGCACGCACGTCGCGGCGAGCGCGACGGCGAGGATGCCGGCGAGCACAGCCGGCACGCGGTCGGCCGCCTGGACCAGGGCCGGAGCGGTCGCCCGCACCGTGCCGGAGGCCGCCATGAACCCGACGAGTGCCACCACCAAAACCGTGCCCCAGGCGAACTCGCGCCCGCTGATGCGTGTCCCCGCGACACGGTGGGCGAGGACCAGAGAGAACAGCAACGCCGTGGTGAGCAGTGGCTGCACGACCGACAGCGCGCCGATGTGCAGGGCATAGACCTGCAGCGAGACCCCCACCACGTCGGCGACCAGGCCGCCGAGGTAGAGGGGGTGCCGTGCGGTGGCGTGGACCAACCGGGCGAGCCGGCGCGGCTCCAGGCCGGAGGCATCCGGCGCCGTGCGGGCGCTGCGGTGCTTCAGGGCCGTCGAGAGGGCGAAGAAGGCGGTGGCCCCGACGCTCGCCCCGACGACGGCCAGCATGCTCACGACGCCTCGGCCAGGCGGCTCCGCGTCGAGGACCCGTGCAGCGCCCGCTCGTACGCCGCGTCGGTGCTCTCGAGCACCCGGCTCCAGTCCACCGGGCACGCCTCGGTGCGGTTGTGGTCGGCGATCCGCCGGCGCAGGGTCTCATCGGAGGCGAGCCGCACCAGCGCCTGCACCATGTCCTCGTCGGTGTCGCAGAGCAGGCCCTCGACCCCGTCGCGCACGAACTCGCGCACGCCGCCGGAGGACTTGGCCACGACCGGCAGCCCGGCGCAGCGGGCCTCGAGGGCGGCGATGCCGAAGGACTCCAGGTCGGCGGGGGCCACGAACACGTGGGCGCGGCCGAGCATCTGGCGCACGCCGTCGCGGTCCAGCCGGCCGGCGAGGGTGACCGATCCGGTCATCGCGTGCCGGCGCAGGAAGGACCGCATGCGCCCGAGCAGCGGTCCGTCCCCGGCCACGAGCAGCTGCACCGGGGTGCCGGGGCCCAGCTGCTCCTGCGCTTGCCGGACCATCTTCAGCAGGGCGAAGGGGCGCTTGCGCAGGCTGAGCCGCATCACGGCCGCCACGACGAGCTGACCGTGGGCCGCCGGCGCGGCCGGGCCGTGCCACCGGCGCTGGTCGATGCCGTTGGGGATGACGTGGACCTCGCGGCCGCGGGGGAGGATCGCCCGTACCGGCGTGGCCGCCGCATCGCTCACCGCGGTCCAGACGATCGGCAGCCGGCCCCAGCGTCCGAACAGGTCGAGCACCGTCATCAGCGGACGGACGCCGACCCACAGTGAGTGCACGGTGAGGACGCACGGGATGCCGGCGCGGGCCGCGGCGCGCGCGACGAAGAACCCGAGCGGGGAGCCGACGCCGACGTGCGCGTGGACGACGTCGTAGTCCCCCTCGCGGACGGCCCGGATCCCGGCCAGCACGCCACCGGGATGCAGCACGTGCGGGCGGCGGAACCCCTGGGTGAGCCGGTGGACGAAGCCGTCCGCCGGCCCCGGGCTGCTGGTCAGCACCTCGACCTCGTGCCCGGCCGCCCGCTGGCGGTCGGACAAGTCGCTCACGTGCAGCTCGATGCCGCCGAGCCGGGGCAGGTAGAAGTCGGTGACGTGGGCGATCCTCACGCAGCGCACCTGCCGGGGTTGGCGGTCGGCACGGCGGGCAGGCCGGGGTCGGCGCACGGCAGCGCGCCCGGTCGGTGGAGTCGTCTCACCACCCAACCGTGCCATACCCACCTGCGTCCGTCGTCCGAAGCCGGCCCGGCACGCCGTACGACGCGTCGCAGATCACGTGTGCCTGTGCCGGGCACGGCACCGGTGGGAGCCGGGCACCACCACAGGAACTCCCCGCGGCCGGCGGGCCGGGTCCGCGTCGATCCTGCTGACCCTCTAGCCTTGACGCGCCGTGGGGGCCGTCCCACGAGCACGGGGGAGCGACCGGCGACCCCACCCTCGCCGCCTCCTGACCGTGAAGGACATCCCCAATGCCGTCCCCGCGCGCCTCCGCCCCGAGGAGGACGGCCGGCTCCGCGCTGCGCCGGTGGCTCCCGCTCCCCGCCGCCCGGTCCGGGCAGTCGGGGCGACCCGCCGGCGGCGCGCCGTCACCGCGTCGCGAGATCGCCCGGATCGCGGTGCCGGTCAGCCTCGAGTTCGTGCTGATGCTGGTGCTCAACTTCGTCAACCAGGTGGTGGTCGGGGCGCTCGGCGCGACCGCCATCGCGGCGGTCGGCTTCGCCAACAGCCTGGTCTTCATCCTGGTCCTCACGCTGGGAGCCCTCGGGGCCTCGGTCAGCATCCTGGTCGCGCGGGCCCACGGCTCGGGGCGACGGCACGAGATGAACACCACGGTCACGGCCGCGGTGCTCGTCGCCGCCCTGCTGGCGGCCATGACCTCGGCGCCGGCGTTCCTGGGGTCGGCCGCGCTGCTGCGGCTGACCGGCGCGTCGGCCACCGTCGCGGCCGCGGGCAGCGGCTACCTGCACCTGATGACGCTGTCCCTGGTGCCGACCGTGGTCGCCGCCGTCCTCAGCGGCGTGATGCGCTCCACCGGCCACGCGCGCAGCCCCATGGTCGCGACGCTGGTGACGGTGCTGCTCAACACCTCGCTGGGCTACTGCCTGGTGTTCGGCGTCGGGCCCTTCCCGCAGCTGGGGGTGGCCGGGGCCGGCTGCTCGACCCTCGTGACGGCGGTGCTGAAGGCCGCGATCCTGCTGGCGCAGATCTTCCTGCAGCACCGGCTGGTCAGCTGGGAGCTGCCCCGCACCGTCGGGGGGTGGCGGGCCGTGCTGGTCCCCCTGTTCGTGCTGGCCGTCCCCCTCGGCATCACCGAGCTGTTCTGGACCACCGGCACCTTCCTCTACAACGTGGTCTTCCAGCGCCTCGGCGACGACGCCCTCGCTGCCGCGCAGATCGCCGCCACGCTCGAGGGCGTCTTCATCGTCGGCAGCATCGGGCTGATGAGCGCCACCACCGCGCTCGTCGGCCGGTCGGTCGGCCGCGGCGACGCCCGCGAGGCGATGGCGTGGGTGCGTCGGGTCAAGCGGGTCGGCCTGCACACCGGCGTGGGGTTCGGCGTGCTCTTCGCCCTGAGCGCGCTCGTCCTGGGCCAGCTCTACGGCAACGCGGGAGCCGACGTCCAGCGCACGGCCGCCCTCGGCATCCTCATCAACGCCGCGTTCCAGGTCGTCAAGGTCCGGAACATGGTGCTCGGCGCCGGTGTCCTGCCCAGCGGGAACGACGTGCGTGGCGTCATCCTGGGCGACGTCGCCGGCGCCTTCGTGGTGGGCCTGCCGCTCGCGGTGCTGCTGGGCCTGCACACCCCACTCGGCGCGGCGGGCGTGTTCCTCGCCCGGGTCGTCGAGGAGTGCGCGAAGGTGGCGATCTTCACGTGGCGCACGCGCCGGCTGGACTGGCACCGGCTGGCCACCGCTTCCCCGGCGCCCGCCCTGCCGGCACCCGCACTCTGAATGGGTGTCCTCGTTGCCGCGGCGAGGCGCGTCAGCACCGTGCGGGGCATGTCGTCCCCGAGTGACCTGACCGACGAGCAACGGGCCCTGCTTGGCCTGGCCCTGGTGGAGCGCGGGCTCGCTACGGCTGCGGCCCGAGCCCTGGCCTGCGCGCTGGCCGGGGTCCTCCTGCTCGGTGGGTGCGCCGCGGCAGCCGACAGCACCTCCCGCCAGCACGGGACCACCGTGCGGCCGACCCTCAGCCTTCCTCAGCAGCTGGCACGTGAGCGCGCCGCGCTCCTGCCGATCGTCCAGGCCGTCGCCGCCCGCTTCGGCGCCGACCCCCACCGGTGGGACGAGAAGGGGTACGACGGCATGGACATGCCGTGCGGGATGTCGGACACCGGACAGTCCTCTCCACGCCAGTGGATGTACGACGTGATGCTCGAGGTCCCCACGCGGGGGCGTTGGCCAGAGCCGAGCAGGTGCTGGCGGACCTGAGGGCCGATGGGTGGACGTCCAACCCACCGCGGCAATGGAATACGGAGGCGATCGACCTGGACGTGGTCAAGGACGGCTACGCCGTGTCGGTCGGCGCAACCCGGCAGGGACGGGTGAGGTTGGTCGGCCGATCCTCGTGCTATGCCGAAGACGGCACCGTCAGCTTCCACCAGAAGGCAGGGCAGTGAGTCGCGCGGGGGAGTCGGGGTCAACGAGCACCTCGACGACGCTCATCGCTGCGAACCCCTCAGGGTCGGAGGTCCCGTACGGGTGCCAGGCGCGTGCGTCCACGGACGCTTTCAGCAGGATCGACCGCGCGGGCAGACGCGTCAGGGCGTTCGCGTCAGCAGATCCTCGATGACGTCGGCGAGCTCTGGAGCAGGACGTCGTCCGTCGAGCTCGAGAGTCGCCCCTCGGCGCAGGAGTGGTTCGACGGTATCCACGTATCGCGCGATCTGCGCCTGCTGGTCTGGGGTCCTGCCGTAGGGGTTGTTCGTTCGTGTGCTCACGCGCTCGAGGAGCACGTCAAGCGGCGCGCTGAGGAGGACGACATGCTCGAAGTGGTCGTAGAAAAGCCTTTGGTTATCCGCCGTGCCTGAGACGATCACGTCGGGGTTTGACGCCAGAAGCTGTCGCACGCGCTGTTCGTCCCAGGTGCCGTCGGGCAGCTCCCAGCTGTCGTAGTCCGCATCCACCGTCATGTGTCCTCGGCGCCTGAGCTCGTCCAAGACCGTCGTCTTTCCTGCGCCTGACATCCCCGTGACCAACACTCGCACCATGGCGAGAACCGTAGTGACCTGGCGACCGAGATCGGGCGACGAACCGGCACCGGCACCGGCACCAGCGCGCGGATCGCGGCATGACACGAAGAACACCTTCCCGGCCGTCACCCCTGCGCTCCCTTCGGTGTGGGCTCGTTTCGTGAGGTCTCGTTCCCGGTGCGTTCGGCGACGTAGGCCGCCAGGTTGCGCAGGGTCTGCTCGCCGCCCTCGATCGCGTGGTACTTCTCCACCGCCTCGTCACGGAGCTCCTTGGTGGGGAACACCGTGTGCATCACGATCCGGGTCTCCTCACCGGCCGGCTCGAACGTCAGGTCCGACCGGAAGGCGTGGGGGTCGTCGCGGGACTCGCCGTGCACCAGTGCGATCCGCTTCGCCGGGACGATCTCGGTCCAGGTGATCCACTCCTGGTAGTCAGTCCCATCCGGCCCGTGCATCACAAAGTCCCAGGTCCCGCCCGCGCGGAACTCGAAGGACCGCGTCGTCGTCGTGAACCCTTCCGGTCCCCACCATCGCGACAGGTGCCGGACCTGCGTGAACGCCTCGAACACCAGCTCCCGTGGGGCGCCGATGGCCCGGGAGAGCACGATCTCGCGGTCCGCGGTCGCGTGGTCAGGCTCGCCGCCGCTACTGGTCGTCGTCATCGTGTGATTCCTCCTCCTTGCCCTGTTTCAGATCTCGCACGTACTCGTCGAGCTGGTCGAACGTCTCGTTCCAGAACCGCTCGAAGCCGCCCACCCACTCGTGAACCGGCCGCAGCCCGCGGGCGTCCAAGTCGTACAGCCGCTGCTTGCCCACCCCGCGGACCCGCACCAGCCTCACCTCGCGGAGGACCCGCAGGTGCTTGGACGCCTGCGGCTGGCTGATCCCCAGGTCCCGCGCAAGCTCGGTCACCGGCCGCTCGCCGCCGCGCAGCAGCGCCAGAATCGCCCGCCGCTGCGGCTCGGCAATGGCGTTGAACGCGTCCGAAGTCGTCGCCGCTCGTGCCATGGCAGCACCATATGCCCATATCGGCATGTGTCAACCGGCTGTGTGACCGACGACCGGCTCGGACTGTGCGGCACGTGGAAGGCCGTGGGTCGTTCTGGACCCGTCGGAACCGCCCTGCCATCGGCATGACCGATGTTCCCGGCGTCCGGCGGCTATGACAGCCGTCCCCGCGACGTCACCCGATGGTCGGTGGTCGAGCTGCGGGCCCGCGTCCCGCTGGCCCCGTGAGTCCCTCACCGGGCGTGGGTCGGCATGATCGGCGCCATGACCACGCGCCGCGGGCTCTTCGTCGCCCCCTTCGATCCCCTCGCCGACCCCCGGGTCGTCGGCGACCTGGCAGCCACCGCCGAGGCGGCCGGCTGGGACGGCTTCTTCGTCTGGGACCACCTGCAGTACGGCGAGCGGGTCACCGCGATCGCCGACGTATGGACCTGTTGCGCGGCCGTCGCGATGCGGACCGAGAGGTTGTTGTTCGGGCCGATGGTGACCCCGCTGGCGCGGCGCCGGCCGCAGGTCCTGGCCCGGCAAGCCGCGAGCCTGGCGGTGCTCTCGGGCGGCCGGTTCGTGCTCGGCCTGGGGCTGGGCGACGACTGGGTGGGAGAGTTCAGCGCCTTCGGGGACGAGCCGGACCCGAGGCTGCGCGGCCGGATGCTGGACGAGGGGCTCGAGGTCCTCACCGCCCTGCTGTCCGGCCTGCCGGTGGACCACGATGGAGCTGACTACGCCGCCCGCGAGGTCCGGTTCCGCCCCGCACCTGCAGTGCCGATCTGGCTGGGCGGGCGGGTCGGCAACCGGGCGCCCCTGCGCCGGGCCGCGAGGCATGACGGTTTCTTCGTCATCGGCCTGGACCGGCCCGACGAACTGGACGAGGTGACCGCGGGCCTCGCGGACTACGACCCGGCGCCGGGCTTCGAGGTCGTGGTCGACCTGCGACCCCAGCAGGACCCCGCGCCCTGGCTGGACCGTGGCGCCTCGTGGGTGCTGACCCGGATCGGTCCGTTCGACCTCGACCTCGCCGAGGTCTGGCGGATCGTCGAGGCGGGCCCCTGACCTCGTGATGGTGGCCGTGTAGCTGGAGCAGGACCATGCGGGCCTGAAGGGCCCTGAGGGTCAAGGGCCTTGAGGGTCACGAAGGGACCTGGGACCAGCGTCGTGGCCACGGCCCCAAGGGGGTACGGCGAACCATGCCACGAGCAGCGCACCAAGCTGCCGTCCGATCCCCTCGCGGCCGGGCGGGTTCGCCCCATGTCACAGACGGCGGGGCTGTCTCGTCTCAGGTTCCGGAAACGGAATCTGAGATCGGGAAGGTGAGGGGCATGCGGGTGTTCGTGGCAGGCGGGACGGGAGTCATGGGCCAGCGGCTCGTGCCGCAGCTGGTGGCACGGGGACACCAGGTGACGGCGACGACGTCGAGCGCGGGCAAGCTGGGCCTGCTGCAGCGGATGGGCGCCGACGGTGTCGTGATGGACGGGCTGGACGCGGTCTCGGTGCGTGAGGCGGTGGGCGCGGCCCGGCCGGACGCGATCGTGCACGAGATGACCGCGATCGCCGGCAAGCCGGACATGAAGCACATGGACCGCTGGTTCGCCACCACCAACCGGCTCCGCACGGAGGGAACGGACCACCTGCTGGCCGCGGCCGGGGCGACAGGCGTGCCCCACGTTGTCGCGCAGAGCTACGCCAGCTGGAACGGCATCCGCACGGGCGGCTGGGTCAAGACGGAGGAGGACGAGCTGGACCCGATGACGGGGACGGCTGCCCGTCCGTTGATGGACGCGATCCGCCACCTCGAGCAGGTGGTCCTGCGGGCCGGTGGTGCGGCCCTGCGGTACGGCGGGCTCTACGGGCCCGGCGCGACCGACGCCCAGGTCGAGCTCGTGCGCAAGCGGCAGTTCCCGCTGGTCGGCGACGGCGCGGGATACTGCTCATGGGTGCATCTGGACGACGCGGCGAGCGCTACCGTCCTGGCTGTGGAGCAGCAGGCAAGGGGTGTGTTCAACATCGTGGACGACGAGCCGGCGCCGGCCCGCGAGTGGCTGCCCTACCTCGCGGCGTGTGCTGGCGCGAAGCCACCCATGCGCGTCCCCACGTGGCTGGCGCGGCTGCTGGCCGGGGACGTCGCGGCGACGATGATGACGCAGGGGCGTGGCTTCTCCAACGCCAAGGCCCGGCAGGAGCTCGGCTGGCAGCTGCGCTACCCCTCGTGGCGCCAGGGCTTTCCGGCGGCGCTGGCGTGACCCGGGCCGCGGAGTTCGAGGGACTGCGGCCGTTGCTGTTCGCGATCGCCTACCGGATCCTGGGCAGCGTCAGCGAGGCCGAGGACGCGGTCCAGGAGACCTGGCTGCGCTACGAGACCTCCCCCACGCCACCCACGTCGACCAAGGCCTTCCTCTCGGCCGTGGTGACCCGCATCTCGATCGACGTGGTGCGCTCGGCGCGGGTCCGGCGGGAGGAGTATGTCGGGCAGTGGCTCCCCGAGCCGCTCGTCACCGACCCCTACGAGGACCCTGCGCGGTCGGCGGAGCTGGCCGACTCGGTGTCGATGGCCGCCCTGGTGCTGCTCGAGCGACTCAGCCCGCTCGAGCGGGCGGTCTTCGTGCTGCGCGAGGTGTTCGGGTTCGGCTTCCCCGAGGTCGCCTCGGCGGTGTGCCGGTCCGAGGTGGCCTGTCGCCAGCTCGCGGCGCGGGCCCGACGCCACATGGACGAAGGGCGCCCCCGGTTCGAGGCGGACCGCCGGGTGCGGGACGAGCTGGCGGCGCGCTTCTTCGACGCCCTGCGGGAGGGCGACGTGGAGGGGCTGCGGGAGCTGCTCGCCGCTGACGTCCAGATGATCGGCGACGGCGGCGGCCGGGCACCCCTGTGGGGCAAGGGCATCTTCGGCCTCGACAACGTGACCCGGGTGCTCGCCTCGACGTTCCCGTTGTTCGTCGGGATCGGGGGGATGGTGGAGCCACATGAGGTGAACGGGCAGCCGGGCGCGATCTTCCGCGACCGGGACGGCAAGGTCCTCAACACCTGGACGCTGGACGTGCTCGATGGGCGGATCCAGGCGATCCGCGCGGTCCTCAACCCCGACAAGCTCGGGCACCTGGGTCCGGTGGCCGACCCCTGGGCGGTCCTGCGTGAGGCCAACCAGATGCGCCGGCACCCGGACTGATCGGCCTCCGCGTGCTCAGGGCCCAACGAAGAGGAAGGCGGCAATGCCGGCTGCGCCCTGCATCCAGCCCGTGCCCGGGGGAAGGATCGGCCCGGGCACGTCGCCGACAGCTCGTCGTCAGCCCCGGCGGAAACGACGGGCGCGGCAGTCGCTTCTCCGCGCGTCAATCGGGGCGGAAGCGGGCGGGCACCGCGGCACCGGGGCACCGCCTGGGACACTCGCATGGTGAGCCACAAGGCCTGGGGACCGGGCACGCTGACCACCGTGGGGCACGGCACCCTGGGGCGAGCGGAGCTCGGGGCGCTGCTGCAGGCGCACGGCATCGGCCAGCTGGTCGACGTGCGGCGGTTTCCCGGCAGCCGGCGCCATCCCGACCTCAGCAGTGACGCGCTCGCCGGGTGGCTGCCCGGGCTGGGCGTCGGCTACCGGTGGGAGGAGCGGCTCGGCGGGCGCAGGCGGCTGCCGGCCGGCGAACCGGTGGTCGACACCTGGTGGACCGTGCCCGCCTTTGCCGCGTACGCCGCACACACCCGCAGCAAGGAGTTCGGCTGGGGCATGGACCAGCTCGTGGACGAGGTAACTACCGCTGCCGTCGCCGTCCTGTGCAGCGAGACGGTGTGGTGGCGCTGCCACCGGCGCCTGGTCGCCGACGTCGCGACCCTCGCCCGGGGGCTGCCGGTCCGGCACCTGATGCACGCGGGCCGGCCGGTCGCGCACCGGCCCGCGGCCGGAGCGCGGGTGCGCGACGACGGGCTGGTCGTCTGGGATGCGGCGCTGCCGTCCGGATGAAACGGCGACCTCGACTGGGTGGTGTCCGGCGGCGCAGTCGTCGAGGCGGCGACCGGCCCGCGGCTCAGCCCGGCAGCGTCGTGCCGGCGAGGTAGACCCAGCGACCGCCCTCCCGCACGAACCGGCTGTCCTCCCGCATCGACCCGGCCCGCCCCGAGGCCGTCCACGAGGCCCGGAACTCGACGGTGCCCTCACTGTCGAGCAGGCCGCCGCCGGACCGGCCCAGGATCTCCAGCCCGGTCCACTGCTGAGCTGCGGTCGGTGTGCAGCGATGCCGGCCGGGTGCTGGAGTGCCAGCTGCGGGACAGGTAGGCGTCGTCGCCGACAGCGAAGGCGCTGTAGCGCGACCGCATCAGCTGCTCCGCCGTGGCCGCGGTCCGCTCACCGCGATGCAGCGGGGCGCAGCACTCGTCATACGGGCGGGGGAGGCCGCAGGGGCAGGTGCCGGCGCGCGGCGCGGCCGCGGCCGGGCGTCGGGGGCGGGAGCGGCTCACGCGGTGGGACCGTAGCGCTCGACCCGCACCGACGGTGCGGGCACCCCCAGGTCGACCAGCAGCTGCGAGGCGTGCTCGGCGAACGCGGCCGAGCCACAGACGTACGCGGTGGCGTCCGGGAGGAGCAGGGGCTGCAGGTCCGCGGCGACGAGGCGGCCCGGCGGCCGCGGCCAGCCCGGCGGCGTGCGCCGGGTGTAGACCAGCGTGGTCTCCCCGGCGTACTCGCCGGCGAACGGGAGGTCCTCGGGGGAGCGGACCGACACCACGAGCCGCAGCGGCACGGAGAGCCCGGCCCGGCGGTGGTGGCGCAGCATCGACATCAGCGGGACGACCCCCGAGCCGCCGCCGACGAGCAGGGCCGGCGCGGAGCCGTTCCACACGAACCAGCCGCCGAACGGACCGCGCAGCTCCAGCGGGTCGCCGACCTCCACCGCGTCGTGCAGGTAGCCGGAGACCTCGCCGCCCTCCAGCCGCTCCACCATCAGCTCCAGCTCACGGCCGTCCGTGGGCGCCGAGGCGATGCTGTACGACCTGGACGCGGTGTAGCCGTCGGGCGCGGTGAGCCGGACGGTGACGTGCTGGCCGGGCACGTGCCGGGGGACTGCCGGCCGGCAGGCCGAGCCGCAGGGTGATCATCCGCGGGGTCTCGCGCCGGATCTCCAGCACCGTCGCCGTCTGCCACTCGCGCCGGGCGCCACCCGGCGGAGGCCGCCGCGTCACCGGCCCGATCGTCGGCAGGGGAGGCAGGGAGGGCAGGGAGGGCAGCGAGGGCGGGGACGGCAGGGACGGCAGGGACGGCAGGGACGGCAGCGGAGGCAGGGACGGCTCAGTCACCGGCGTACCGCTGCTCGAGCCAGGGGTCCCCGCGGCCGTGGTAGCCCCGGGTCTCCCAGAACCCCGGCTCGTCGTGGTCGAGCACGCGCAGACCACCGACCCACTTGGCCGACTTCCAGAAGTACAGGTGGGGGACCAGCAGCCGCGCCGGGCCGCCGTGCTCGACCGGCAGCGGCGCCCCCTCGTGCTCCCACACCACCCAGGCCCGCCCACCGGTGACGTCCTCCAGCGCCAGGTTGGTCGTGTAGCCGGTGTGGCTCCAGGCCACCACGTGCGTCGCCTCCGGGGTCGGCGCGGCGGCCGCGAGGAGGTCGTCGACCGACACCCCCGAGAACGACGTGCCGAGCTTGGACCACGTGGTGACGCAGTGGATGTCGCCGTCGTAGCGCGCCGCCGGCAGCGCCCGGAGGCCCTCCCAGGTCCACTCCTGCGCCTGCTGCACCAGCCCGTCGACCCGGAACCGCCACCGGTCGAGCTCGAGGCGGGGGGTGACCTCGGCGGTCAGCACCGGAAAGGTGGCGCCGGCGTCATACTGGCCTGGAGGCAACCGCGGATCGCGTCGGTCCTCGTGGCGGTCGGGACGGCGGAACGGCGTGGCCATGGCACCTCCAGGACGGATGTCGCCCAGCGTAACGGCCGCTACCGGCGTCGCGGTGGCCGCCGAGCCGGGCCGGGAACCACCCGGCGCCGAGGGGTCGGGAGGGTCGATGGGCAGCACGCAGCTCGAGGTCGAACGCAAGTACGACGTGCCGGCCGGGCGCAGCCGTCCCCGCGCTGGAGGGGGTGGGACCGGTGGCCACCGTGGACGAGCCGGTCTCCTTCCAGCTCGAGGCGGTCTACCACGACACCGCCGATCTGGCGCTGGCCCGCGGCCGGACGACGCTGCGGCGCCGGACCGGGGGCGAGGACAGCGGCTGGCACCTCAAGCGCCCGGAGGGGACGGAGCGCTCGGAGCGGCACGAGCCGCTGGGTCAGGCGGACGGGCCGGTGCCCGAGGTGCTGCTGGACGAGGTGCGAGCCCTCGTCCGTGACCACCCGGTCGAGCCGGTGGCCACGCTGCGCACCCGCCGGGTCGTGCACCGGCTGCGGGACCGCGACGGCGCCGTCCTCGCCGAGCTGGCCGACGACACGGTGACCGCGCACAGCGTCGGCAAGGACGGCGCCGCGACCGTCGACTCGTGGCGGGAGTGGGAGGTCGAGCTCGTCGAGGGGGACCCGCACCTGTTCGAGGAGCTGGAGGGAGCGCTGCGCGACGCCGGGGCGGCACCGGCCGCCGGGCCCTCCAAGCTGGCGCGCGCCCTGGCCGGTCGGCTGGAGGAGATGGCCGGCCCCGCGGCGCCCGAGCCGTCCCGCCACGGCGCGGCGGCCCTGGTGGTCCAGGCCCACCTGCGGGTGCATCTGGACGCCGTCCTCGGTCACGACCCGGGCGTGCGGGTCGGCGGCGCGGAGGACGTGCACAAGATGCGCGTCGCGACCAGGCGGCTGCGCAGCGCCCTGCGGACCTTCCGACCGCTGCTGGACCGCGACGTCAGCGAGCCGCTGCGCGCGGAGCTGACCTGGCTCGCCGGCGTCCTCGGGCAGGCCCGCGACACCCAGGTGATGTGGGACCGGCTGGACTCGATGGTCGAGCAGGAGCCGTCCGACGTGGCCACGACGGACGTGCGCGGGGCCATGGACAGCGAGCTGCGCGAGGCCCACGACAGCGCGGTGGCGGCAGCGAGCGCGGCGCTGGAGTCCGTGCGCTACTTCCGGTTGCTCGACGCCCTCGACGAGCTGGTGCGGCAGCCACCATGGACCCCGGTGGCGCTCGGCTCGGCCGACGACGTGCTGCGCCCGCGCGTCCGCGCGGAGTGGAAGCGGCTGCGCCGCATGGTGCGCGCCGCGCAGGAGGCGGAGCCGGGGCACGACCGCGACGAGCACCTGCACGAGGTGCGCAAGGCCGCCAAGCGGCTCCGCTACGCCGCAGAGGCGGTCGAGCCGGCCTTCGGGGCCAAGGCTGCCCGGCTGGCCGCGGCGGCCGAGTCGGTCCAGGAGGTCCTCGGCGACCTCAACGACAGCGTGGTCACCCGCGCGCTGCTGCGCCAGCTCGCGGCCGAGAGCGCCGGCCGGCCCGGCAACGCACTGCTCTATGGCCGGATGCATGCGGCAGAGGAACGGCACGCAGCCAGGGCGCAGGCGCAGTTCGACGCCGCCTGGCACGCCTGCTCCAGGCGGCGGCTGCGGCGCTGGCTGCGTGCCTGAGGGGACCGGCAGCACCCGGCCCCCTCCTGGGCGAGCGCGACCGGCCGTCCCGCTCGACCTTTGCTGGGCGGCGGGCGGGGCCGGTTGCCTTCTGCCCCATCGGGTATGGCGGGTCCACCGACCGTGAACCCGACCCTAGGAGAACCCATGACCACCAACACCGTCTCCCGCTCCCTGCACGACGTCGGCCTGGCGGCGTGGTTCGGAGGGACCCTGGCCAACGCCGTGGCCCTCAACGCTGCCGCCGGGCAGGCGGCCGACCAGGCCAGCACCGGTCGCGTCGTGAACGCCGGCTGGGACCGGTGGACGCCGGTCAACGGCGCAGCCATCGGCGCCTACCTCGCCGGCAGCGCCGTCCAGCTCGGTGGCAACGTCGAGCGGATCAAGCTGCAGGAGGGCGTCGCGACGATGTCGCTCGTCAAGACGTCCCTCACCGTTGCCGCGCTCGCCGTCACGGCGTACAGCCGGGTGCTGGGCCGCAAGGTGTCCACGCACGGCGACGTGCCGGTGGAGTCGGGGACCGAGCCCAGCGTCGCCACCCCTGCGGACGTCGCCAAGGCGCAGAGGCAGTTGAAGGTGCTGCAGTGGCTGGTGCCCGCCCTGACCGGCGCCCTGGTCGTGGTGAGCTCGTTCGCCGGGGAGCAGCAGCGGCCCACCGAGGTCAAGAAGGGGATCCTCGGACGGTTCACCGGCTGAGACCGGGCGTGGCCGCCGGACGAGTGCTGGCGGCGCCGATGGGGTAGGTGGGGCCCGGAAGAACGGGCCCCACCTGCCCGCGGTCCGGACGGTGTTGCCGCTGGAGCCCTGGAGGCACCATGGTGGGGACCCGCCGTACGGCCGGAAGGACTGACATGGACGAGGACCCGACCCGTGACCCGATCGCGGACCTGGAGCGCGTGGCCGACGAGCGGCGCAGCGAGCTCGAACGCGTCAGCGAGGCGGCCGCCGAGGGCGCCTCGGTCGACCCGGGCCACCAGACGGAGGTCGAGCAGGCGTTCGTCGGCGCCCAGCAGCAGTACGAGCAGGCCGTGGCCGGACGGGCCGAGGAGCTGACCAAGGTCTGGCACTCGCTCTGGATCGACGTCCTGAAGGTGCGCCTCGGCAACCGGCCCAGCCCGGAGCGCGCGGAGTGGCTGGTGACGCTGTCCCGGGCCACCGGCATCCCCGAGTGGGCCATCCACAACGTCGTCCGCCAGGAGGCAGCCGAGGGTGACCCCAGCGAGCGGAACGACCCACCCACCGCGGCGCTGATCGAGCGGGCCGACGCCCTGGCGGAGAAGCAGCGCCAGCGGTTCGCCCGCAGGCGCGTCGTGGCCCGCCAGCTCGGCGTCGCGGGGGAGGAGCCGCCGTCGAACGCGCCGACGGGCCACGACACCGGCGCCGGATCTGCGGGGCGCACGGCCACGCCCGCCTCCTGAGGCGATGACGTCGTGCCGCTGGTGCTAGGTCGGCGGGCGGCGGCGTTCCTCGCGGTCGCCACCGCGACAGTGCTCCTTGCGGCCGGGGGGTGCACGCCGGCGTCTCCCGCCCCCTCCACGGGGCTGCAGACGGCGAGTGCGCCCGGGACGGCACCTGCGGTCCGGGCTCTCGTGCCCGCTGGCGCGGACGCAGGGTGGGTCGGCCGGGAGAACGCGAGAAAGGGCAGCACGGCGTGGCGGATCAAGGCCGCCGCGGTGGCCAGCGACACCCAGCTGGCCGGCTACGCCGACCACGTCAGCATCCGGCCCGGCGAGCCGCTGCATCTCTACGTCACCACGACCGCACGCTCCTTCACCGTCAGGGCCTTCCGGCTCGGCTGGTACGGCGGCGCCCGCGCCCGGCTCGTGTCGACTTCCCCGGTGCTGCGGGGAACCGTGCAGCGCGCACGGACCATCGACGCCCGCCACACCGTCACCACCCACTGGCGCCGGTCGGCGACCCTGGACACGCGCAGCTGGCCGGAGGGCACCTACCTGCTGCGGCTGACCGACAACCGCGGGCTGGGCAGGTTCATCCCCGTCACGGTCCGGTCGAGCGAGGTGCGCGGGCGCCTGGTGCTGATGAACGCCGTGACCACCTACCAGGCGTACAACGCCTGGGGCGGCTACTCCCTCTACGGCGGCACCGGCAACAACGTCGGCACCCGCGCCCACGCCGTCAGCTTCGACCGGCCGTACGACGACAACGGCGCCCGCATCATCACCAACTACGAGCAGTCCCTCATCGCCCAGGCGGAGCGGGCCGAGCTGCCCCTGGCCTACCTCACCGACGTCGACCTCGAGCACAGCACGCACGTCCTTGACGGTGCCCGCGGTCTGGTCTCGCTCGGCCACGACGAGTACTGGTCGACCGCGATGCGGCAGCGGGTCACCGAGGCGCGGGACCACGGGGTGAACCTCGCGTTCATGGGTGCCAACGCCGTCTACTGGCGGATCCGCCTGCAGCGCAGTGCTCTTGGCGCCGACAGGGTGGTGGTCGGATACAAGTCCGCGGCCCTCGACCCGCTGAAGCGCTCCGCCGACACGACCGCGATGTGGCGCCAGAGCCCCCAGGCGGAACCGGAGAACAGCCTCCTGGGGATGCTGTACGAGTGCTTCCCCGCGCGCGGCGCGCTCGTGGTCAACGACCCGGGATCGTTCCTGCTCCGCGGCACGGGGGCCCGCAAGGGCACGACGTACGCCGGGCTGGTCGGGACCGAGGTCGACCGCGCCTATCCCGTGGCCGGCACCCCTCGCAACCTGCAGGTGCTGGCGCACTCGCCGGTCGCCTGCGGGCCAGGCAGGCGCACCTGGTCCGACGTGACGTACTACTCCACGCCCTCGGGGTCGGGCGTCTTCGCCGTCGGGTCGATGCTCTGGAACAAGGGCCTCGCGGGGACGAACGCCACGTTCGGCATCACCGAGCGGTCGGTGGCGTTCGCCCGCACCGTGACGCGGAACCTGTTCTCGGCCATGGCAGCCGGCCCCATGGGCAAGCGCAATCCGGCACGCGGCAACCTGTCGGCGCTGCACGTCCCGTCGCGCACGAACACGGGCACCGGCGGCCCCATCGGGCGCTGACGCCCCCGACATCCCGCCTGTGAGGCGACGTCACCGAGTCGGCAGGGGGCTGTCCCGTCGGTGCGGGCCTCGATTCCCTCAGGGCCGAGGCGGCTCCGGCTCGAGGGTGACCGTCCCGGCGGCGCCGTCGACGCTGATGCGGTCGCCGGAGGCGATGCGCTCCGTGGCTCCGGCCACGCCGACGACCGCGGGGATGCCGTACTCGCGGGCCACCACGGCGCCGTGGGAGTTGGCGCCGCCCATCTCCATCACCAGGGCGCCCGCGGTGAGGAACAACGGCGTCCACCCCGGGTCCGTCGACGGAGCCACGAGGATCTCGCCCGGGTCGAGACGAGCCCCGAGCGGGTCGAGGACCACCCGGGCCACGCCGGCCACGGTGCCCGCCGAGGCAGGGGTGCCGCGCAGCACGTGCTCGCCGATGTCGGCCGGGACCGGTGCTGCGGCCTCGGGTTCGGTGCCGTCCGAGAGCAGCACGCGGGGGACCCGGGGGCGATGCTGCTCCTGGACGAAGCACTCCCGCCGGTGGGCGACCAGTGGGCGCAGGTCGGCGCCGTCGATCCCGCGGTGATGCCTCCGCGAGGTCCAGGAAGAAGACGTCCTCGGCTGCTTCCAGCCGTCCGGCCCCGGCCAGGTGCGCACCCGCCGCTGCGATCTCGGCGCGCGCAGCCGCCCAGCACCTGGACGATGCACGCCTTGGGCAGCTCGCGCACCCCAGCCAGCTGCCGGGCCCGCCCGAGCGCGAACCCGACGGCCAACCCGCGGAGACGGCCGCGTCGCCGCGCCCGGCTGGCGAGGGAGGCCACCAGTCGCCTCGGCCCCCTCGGCGCTTCGGCGGAAGACGGCGTCCGGCGCCAGTGATGGGTCGTCCAGGCGCAGGTAGTTCGCGAGGACCCCGAAGACGTAGCGCGGGTCGTCGGCCCAGCGCGGCACGCCCAGGTCGATCTCGGCGACGGACCGGTGCCCGTAGGTGGCCAGGAACCCCGTCAGGCCGTGCTGCAGGGTCCGCGGCAGCGTGCCGGCCCGCAGCTCACCGGCCAGCCGGTCGGGGGGGAGCTCCCGCAGCGACTGCGCGGCCTCGGCGTCGGCCCTGATGCGTTGTGCCAGCCGCCACAGCTCCAGGTCCATCGCGGTGGTGACGTTGTGCGGCAGCCCGCGAAGGACGCCCGCCACCTCGGCGCCGGTGGCGTCCGCCCGCAGCAGCCGCACCGCGAGGGCGAGAAGGGCGAAACCGGTGACGGCGACCGGGCAAGATCCGCGGCGCGAGCGGCGCGACCTCGGTGGCGAGGAGCTGCTCGGCCCGGTCGAGCCGGTGGTGCGCGTCGCCGGCCGTGCCGGCCGAGCCTGCCGTACGTCGCGGGGGCACCAGGCGCCCCCGCAGGTCAGCCTCGACCCGCCGGAGCCGCCGGTGGGTCGCTGAGGGGCTGACGACCGCCTGCAGGACCTGCGCGGGCACGCCGTACGCGGCGGACACCCGCAGCACGCGGCGCGCGAAGGGACGCCACGAGCGCTGGGTGAGGGTCAGGTCGGGTTCCCCCAGCAGGCCCCTCAGGATCACCGCCGACCGGGCCTCCATGTGGTCCAGCACCCTCGGCATCAGGGCACGTCCCACCCGGCTGCGGAGCAGCCCGGTCACGTCGACGAACAGCCGCTGGCCGGCGTCGGCGTACATCGGCGGCCCAGCGCGGCGGTCGGCGACGGGGGTGCCGAGCAGGGCCGCCGCGGAGGAGCCAAGGAGGCGGAAGGACGCCAGACCCATCGGCGTGATGGGCTGGTTGAGCCCCTGGGCGACGCTGAGGCAGAAGTAGACCCGTCGTGCCGCTCCCGGCGGCGGCGCGCCGGCCGGGAGGGGGTAGAGCGTCGTGATCGGTCGGGTCTGCAGAAGCCACGGCGTGCCGTCGGCGTCGATGGCCCACTCGATGTCCTGCGGCGAGCCGAGGCGCTGTTCGACCCGGGCCCCCAGCGCAGTGAGCCGGCGCAGCTGGTCGTCAGTCAGGCAGAACCGGTCCGGCGACGGGGGCGCCTCGACGTGCGTCGTGCCCCCGCCGGGACGGAGCCGGATGGCCAGCCGCTTGTCTCCGGGTCGCCGCTCCACCACGGCGCCGCTGTCGGTGTCGACGGTGACGTGGTCGGGGTCGACCGCCCCGGACACCACCGCTTCGCCGAGACCGGGGCTGGCGTCGATGACGGTGCGACGGCGCCGGCCCGTGACCGGGTCAGCGGTGAACAGCACGCCGGCGACCGCGGCGTCGACCAGCTGCTGCACCACGACGGCGATGCGGACCCCCCGGGGGTCCATGCCCTGCCTGGCCCGGTAGGCGACGGCACGCCGGGTCCACAGCGACGCCCAGCAGCGCCGTACGGCGTCCATCACCTCCGCCTCGCCCACCACGGCGAGGAACGTGTCCTGCTGGCCCGCGAAGCTGGCGAACGGCAGGTCCTCGGCGGTGGCCGAGGAGCGCACCGCCACCGGCACGGCCGGACCCAGCCGCCGGTACGACGCCCCGACTGCCGTTGCGACCTCGTCCGGCACCGGGGCCACCAGCACCAGGCCGGCGATGGCGTCGGCGAGCCGGCCGAGCGTGGGATCGTCGTCGGCGGAGGTCGCCGCCAGCTCGTCGAGCCGGCGGCCCAACCCGGCCTGGTCGGCGACGCGCTCGTAGGCGTGGGTGGTCAGGCAGAAGCCCGGTGGGACGCGGAAGCCGCCACGCAGCAGCTCGGCGAGGTTCAGCGCCTTGCCGCCGACGTCCGCGAGCTGGTCGGCGCCGATGTCCGACAGCGGCATCACCAAGGGCGGCTCGGCACCGTCGCTCCTGGTACCGGCACGGTCTGCCGACAGTCGGTCCACGGGGTGGGACACCTCCCGAGGCGCGGATCGGGCACACAGGAACCGCACGGTCGCACGTGCGGCTCTTGTGCGCCGCCCGAGTTCCCCGGCGCCCCGAGGGGCGCGCCTCTTGTCGGGGCCATCAGCGGGCGACTTGGAATGAGTTCTACGCCTGTGTCCGGCGTAGGGCAAGGGGCCGGCGGCCCTTTCCGGCGAAGGTGTGGCGAGAGCCACAGTGGTGGGTAGAGGCAGGGGGAGAGCAGGATCGGCGCGAGTCCTGTCGGCCAGGGAAGGCTGCCGGTGAGGAAGGCGTTGTGGTGGTGAGAGGGCGTTGGAGAAGGAGGCCAGTGATGGAGAGGATGAACGCGCAACGACCTGTCGGTGAGGCCGCCACGGAGGTGGCCTCGTGCACGGCTGCAGCAGCTCATCGCCGCGACCACCACCACCAGGCGCGGAGCCAGTGCTGCCAGCCGCACTGCGTCGAGGTGATCCACCTCGGCCAACGCGCTGTCGCCATCTGTCATGACTGCCAGAGGGACTCCGGCTTCCTGCCGCACCGCGACGCGGAGCGCCTGGCGGACGAGCACCGCGAGAGCACCCGGACGGAGTGCGTGCCGATGCCGGGTGCCCCCGCGGCCTGAGTGAGCAGACCGGCTGCCCGGTCGGCGGCCCGTCAGGTCGTCTGCTCAGCTCTGTGGCCCCTGTGCCCGCACGTGGAGCGCCTGCGCCGTGGCGGGCGCTCTACGTCTCTCCCGCCGCGGACGCCCCGCTGGGGAGCGTCCCGAGGCGATGCCGCACACGGGACGAAGGCGCCCATGAGGCGTGCCGAGCCTCTGGTCTCCTTGACCGCGGAGGGCCACTATGGGGTGACGGGCAACGGCTCGGAAGGAGCGATCGCCATGGTCTCCGGACGCTACTGGGACGTCACCGGCTGTTGCTGGAAACCCTGTTCCGCAGGCGACGGGGCCGCTTCCCGGTCATCGAGCTATCGACGCGGACATGGCGGCCCTGGGCGGCACGACCCCCGCGGCGCTTCCGACCTCCACCGGCCCTGCCGCCACGAGTGCCGACCCCGCTCCTCCGGAGGTCGCAGATCCCGCGGAGGGATGAGTCCCTCTGCGTCGCAGCGCCATCCGCCAATCGCAGTGAGGGAGAACCATGTTCATCCAGGTGTTCCAGGGCCCCGTTGGCGACGGCAATGACGCGAGGAAGATGATGGCGGACTGGCTGGCCCACCTCGCTCCCGGCGCGCAGGGATGGCTGGGCAGCACGACAGGCGTGACGGACGACGGCATGCTGGTCGGCGTGGCCAGGTTCGAGTCCCGTGAGGCGGCCATGCGCAACAGCGAGCGACCCGAGCAGGGGGAGTGGTGGGAGCGCGCCTCCAAGCTCTTCACCGGAGACGTGACCTTCCACGACTGCAGCAAGGTCACCACCTCGCGCAAGGGTGGATCCGACGACGCCGGCTTCGTGCAGGTCATCCAGGGGCACACCGCCGACCCCGCCCGGCTGGAGGAGCTGGCCCGGCAGTTCGACCAGCGAGCGGAGGGACTGCGGCCCGAGCTGTACGGCTTCCTGCTGGCCTGGGACGACACCACGGTGGGGGACCTGACCGAGGTGGCCTACTTCAGCTCCGAGGAGGCCGCCCGACGGGGCGAGCAGCAGGAGCCCCCGGAGGACCTCCGACCGCTGCTCGAGGAGGAGGCGTCCCTCCTGCAGGACGTCACCTACTTCGACCTGCGGCGCGTCTGGCTCGACAGCCCGCACTGACCCGCTCCGCCCGGGACCTTCGACCCGGACCGGGGTTCGCGCGGCGGCTGGCGTCCGCAGCAGCCCAACCCGAGGGAGTACGCCGATGAAGCTCGACCAGTTCGTCGCCAGGGCCTCCGACGCCATCACCGTACGGCGCGTGTTCGCCGAGCCGTACGAGAAGAACGGCACCACCGTGATCGCGGCCGCGCGTGTCCAGGGCGGTGGCGGTGGTGGGGGAGGACACGACGGCGACTCCCAGGAGGGCGAGGGCGGCGGGTTCGGCATGAGCGCTCGCCCCGCCGGCGCCTACGTGATCCGCGACGGCAAAGTCACCTGGCAGCCGGCCGTGGACCCGACCCGGATCCTCTTCACCGCGGCTGCGGTGCTCATCGTCTGGCTGGTCACCCGGAGGGCCACCAGCCCCGGTGGGCGACGCTCGCGCGGGCGCTGACCGCCCTCAGCCCTGACCGGCCAGTGCGCCCGACCGCTCCGCGCGCCGACCAGCACCTCCAGGTGACCCCCCGCGCGCTCAGCCCGGCGCGGACGTGAGCCCCTGGGCCAGGTCCGCGAGTGACCGCACCTCCAGGTCCGGACGGCGGAAGTGGGCGGGGTAGCTGGTGCCGCTGCGGTTCACCCACGCGGTGCGCAGTCCGGCCCGGCCGGCGCCGTCGACGTCCCACGGGTGCACGGCTACCAGCATCAGCTCCCGCGCCTCCACGCCGCACCGGGCGGCGGCGTACGCGTACGCCGCCGCACCGGGCTTCCACGCACCGGCGTCCTCGACCGAGAGCAGCCGCTCCAGGTACGACCTGAGGCCAGCCCGCTCGAGCAGCCCTTCTGCCACGGACGCCGAGCCGTTGGACAACGTCACCAGGCGCCGGCCGGTGGTCGCCAGGGTGCGCAGGCCCTCCGGCACGTCGGGATGGACGGGCAGCTCGGTGAACCCGGCCATGACGTGCTCGACCGCCTCGTCCAGGCTGCGGTTGAGCCCGTCCGCGGGCAGCAGGGTCCGCAGCACCTCGGCCCCGACCACCGCGAACGGTGCGCTGGTGCCCGCCGCGGTCAGGGCGAACCCGTCGCGCAGCACGCTGGCGAACCACGTCGCCGCGAGCGACGGCGACGCGCCCACGTCCGCGAACCGCGTCGCCATCGGCGCCATGTCCGACAGGGTCTCGTTGACGTCGAACAGCACGACGGCCGGTGAGGGCGCCGATGCCGGGGCCGGGTCGGTCAGGGCGGCGGCGTACGGCGTCGTCGGGGTCTGCGAGAGGGACATGGTCACCCGCCGTCCGTGTGGGTCTGCATCCGGGAGCCTACGTCCGGCGAGTGCGTCCCCGCCCCTGCCCGTCGACGTCACCCCGTCGTCCGGGCCGTTCCACCGCGGGGCGCGCCGCCGTAGCCTGAGGGCTCCTCGACCCTCCGTCGCCCCGTGCGAGGTGCCCGTGTCGGATCCTTCACCGCAGGTGCCGTCGGCCAAGACCCCGTCCGGCAGGCCCTCGTCCGGCAAGCCCCCGTCCGTGGATTCCCCGTCCGTGGACCCCGCGGCCTCGGACGACCCCACCGTCGTCCTCAACCGGCTCGCGATGCTGGCCCTGGCCCTCATTCCTGCCTTCATCGCTGCCCTGGCTGCGATCGGCGGAGCCACCGGTGGTCTGGCCAGGCTGCTGCGCGACCAGACGGGTGTGGCGGTCGTGGCGATGGGGCTGGTCCTGCTGTCGCTGGCCCTGGCCGCCCTGGCGCGAGGGGTGAGCACCTCACGGACGCCCGGGCCCTCCGGTGTCGCGCCGGGGCTGGTGGTGCGTCCGGCGGTCAAGGCAGCGCTGCTGTTCGGCAGCGGACTGCTGCTGTTCGCCGGGTTGTTCATCGCCGTCACCGCGCAGATCGGGGTGATGGGCACCAGCCAGGCGCCGCAGATCTCCGGCAGCGTGAAGTACAGCGGCAAGGACGTCGTCGTCAGCGGTGAGATCAAGGCGAGCGGTGTGCGGTCCGTCGACCGGATCACCATCTACTCCTACCAGACCAACGACGACGCCGACAGCGCCGACAAGCCGCAGCTGTACCAGTCCTCCTCCGGCCCGGACGCGAACGGCGCCGTCGACGTCCCGCTCGAGCTGGTGGTCCACAACGGCCCGGACTGGCCGCAGCTGGTCGTGATCACCGCGGTGCTCGGGGAGGAGAAGCGCAACTGTGACGGCAGGCCGGTGGATCCCACGCAGGGTGACGTGGCGGTGCAGAAGGTCGCGTGCCTGGTCCTGCGCCTGCCCTGACCCGCCTGCCCCGATGCTCGGCGGCAGCACCCGCACCCGGTCCTCACGTCCGGGGTGCCGGCCTCGTCCCGCTGTCGGTGCTGCTGCCGACGACCGGGTGGTAGCGCCAGTCGAAGGACCCGTCGGGGTGCAGTGACAGGGCCAGCCAGCCATAGGTGTCCGAGAAGCGCTTGACGATGTACGGCGGCTTGTTCACGAACGACCGCAGGTTCACCCCGCCGGTGGAGACGTTGAAGGCGGTGGTGCCCGGACCGGTGTCCGGGGTACAGGCGTCGGACTCCAGGACCGGACAGCTGCGCTCGTAGTTGTGCTGGCTCCCGGACAGGGTCAGCCGCACGTCGTACTTGTCGATCACGTCGATCCAGGGCTTGAGCGCCTTGTCCGGCCCGTGCTGGTCGGTCGTGGAGGTGAAGTAGGGGTCGTGGTAGGCGACCAGGAGGTACTTGCCGCGGGCCTTGGCGGCGGCGAGGTCACGGTCGAGGGTGCGGGTCATCTCCTCGGCCTTGCCCTGGTCGAACCGCCAGAGCCCGGTCGAGAGGCCGACGAGGTGCCACGCGCCCACGTCGCGGGACCAGAAGTCGCCGGGGCCGACCGGTGCGTGCTCGGAGCGGACGAGGGCCGACGGGCCGGTCGTCTGGCCCGGGCAGGTCCCGGCGAAGTGGCGGCGGTAGCCCTCCTCGTCGCTCGTGCTGTTCCAGTCGTGGTTCGGGCCGGCGATGTGGAACATCAGCGGCACGACCTTGCCCCACACCTTGTCGTAGTCCTCGACGAGGGCACTGCAGGTGCCCTTGGGGTACTGGTAGTCGCCGAGCCCGAACACCAGCTCGGGGCCTGCGGCCAGGATCGAGGACGCCACCTCGCCCGTGGCCGAGCTCGGGGAGGTGTTGCCCTCGTTGTTCATGTCACCCACCGCGGCCAGCGTCACCGTCGACGCGGCGCTCACTGCCGGCCCGGGCGGGCTGCTGCTCCGTGAGCCGCCGGACGCGGATGTGGACGTGGTCGTGGTCGGGGCGGGCGTGCCCGAGCCGGAGCAGGCGCTGACGGCGCCGAGCCCGATCGCCGCCGTCAGGGCGAGCGCCGGCAGCACGGCCCCCTGGTGCCTGTGGAACGCCTTCATCGGCTGCCCTCCGGGAGGTCCTCGTCCCTGCGGATCGGTTCCCCTGCGGCTCATGCTGACACGGCACGCCCGTGCCCGAGGGGCACTTCCGGCAGACGCACAGGAAGCGCGCCGACACCTGCGGAGACCCGCGCCAACGGCCGGTGGTCCCGGTCCACAGGCTGTGCCGGGTAAACTCAGGGGAACCCGGCAACGACGGCGGGTCACCCCGGTGGCGTCCGGACACACGGCGACGGCGAAGGCTCCGAGCCCTTTGCGACAGCAGGTCCACGCTCGTTCGGCGCGGGGCCCCCTTGACGGGAGGGTCACGGCGCCGCCACACCCAGCACAGCAGCGTCGGTCGACGCCCGCTGGCGAGCCGCCGGGCCAACCGCCGCAGCCATCCCGACCCCGGAGACCCACGCCTTCATGACGTCAGCCACCACCGCCCAGACCACTGATGAGGCCACTCCGACGCCCCGGCTGGGGCTCGGCGCGGCACAGATCGCTGCCAGCGCGCTCGCAGCGGTCACCTCGGCGCTCGCGGCGTCGTTCCTCGGCGTCGCCGGCACGATCATCGGCGCCGCGGTCGGTTCCGTCGTCGCGACGGTCGGTTCGGCGGTCTACGCCCACTCCCTGCGCACGGCCGGCAGCCGGCTGCGCGAGCTGCGCCCGCAGACGGGGGCGTCGGCCTCGCCTCACGCCCGCGTGGTCCAGGGACCGGAGCATCAACCGCGCAGTCGACCCGATCGCGCACCAGCCCCTCGCCGGTGGGGGGTCGCAACCCCTTCGCCCGTCTCACGGCCGTGGTCGTCGGCGTCTTCGTGGTGGCCATGGGCACCATCAGCGTCGCCGAGGCGGTGATGGGCCACCCCGTCTCGAGCAGCAGCACCTCGGGGACCTCGCTCGGCCGGGTCGTCTCAACCGGCTCCTCCACCCCGGCCCCGCGCCCGAGCCACGGGCCGGACGCGACGGCGACGTCGCAGCCGTCCTCGACGGCGTCGCCCACCACGTCGGTTCCCGGCGGAGCCCCGACCTCCGCGCCGGTGCCGACCGGCTCGGCGACCCCGACTGGTGCGTCGACCACCGGGGGTGGACAGACCGGCGAGCCGTCCGCCCAGCCCTCGTCCCAGCCACCGGCGGACCCCTCGGCTCCGCAGACGGCTCCGGCGCAGCCCACCGCGCCCGGCAACCAGCCTGCGCCAGGTGGCGCCAGCGCTCCCGGCGGCGCGGTCGCTCCTGGCGGTGGCGCCACCACCGCCGCCCCCTGACCTCGGCCGGGGAGGGCTCCACCCCGACGCCGGGCCGGCACCGAGCCGGGCCTGACCGGACACGACGGCCGGCACACCACGCGGTGTGCCGGCCGTCGTGCGTGCCCGGAGCGCCAGTGGCGTCCGGGTGCCGCCGTGCTACCTCGTGACGCGCCCCGGCGGCACCACCGTCGTCGGCGCTGGGGCCTTGGGCTTCTTGGCCTGCTTGGGTTTGCGGACCTCTCGTCCGCCCTTGTTCTTGGTGCCCATGTCGTCCTTCACCATCCTTGATCCGCGCTGGCGCCTGCCGGTGCTCCCTACGCTTCTGGCGAGATCTCGAGCGTACGTCCGGGACCGGCCGGCCGTCGACGCCTTTCCGGGCAGCGCTGCGCGGCGTCGTCGGACGGCGCCGGACACCGGTGCAGCAGCGGCCGGCCGGACGGGCGGTGCAGGTGGGCCGCCGACGGACATCCGCTGACGTCTCAGGAGGTCCACGGCAGGGGTTGCGGCGGGCGGGGGCCGTGGTAGTGACCCTGCCCCCGGAACCGCAGCGGGGTCTCGTCGTACTCCTCCAGGGCGTGGGCCACCCACCCGACCGAACGGGCGATCGAGAAGACGACCTCGCCCGCGTCCCTGGGCATCCCCGCCGCGTGGGCCAGGGCGGCGAGCGCCAGGTCGATGTTCGGCCGCAGCCCGCTGGCCGCCGTCAGGCGCTGCATGGCAGCGACGACGTCCGCGGCGGCGGCGTCCTCCCCGAGCAGCTCGAGCAGCATCGAGGCGCGCGGATCGCCCTCGGGGTACAGGCGGTGGTCGAAGCCGGGCAGGGCTCGGCCCGCCCGCAGGTGCTCGGCCACGACGAGGCGCGGGTCCGCCTCGACGCACTCGCCGAGCACGTCGTACGCCAGGGCGCTTGCCGCTCCGTGCAGCGGTCCCTCCATCGCTGAAAGGCCGGTGGAGACGATGGCGTAGGGATGGGCGCGCGCGGAGGCGGCGGTGCGCACAGCGACGGTCGACACCGCGAGGTCGTGGTCGACCAGGACCACCAGCGCCGCGTCCAGGCAGCGCAGGAGACCGCGGGTGGGGACGCGTGGCGTGAGCCGGGGCCACAGCCGCGCCGCCAGGGGGAGGTCCGCCCCGGCGCCGGTGGGGGGCTCCACGACGTCCCCGCCGCCGGTATCGGCGCGCGGTAGCGCCTCCACCATCGTGGCCAGGAGCCCGGCGGCAGTGGCCAGCACCGCGGCCCCCCGGGTGTCGTACCGCAGCGGGTCTGCCGAGGATGCCGCTGCCACCGCGACGCGCAGCCGCGAGACCAGGTCCGCGGTCACCGGCAGGGCGGTGACGGCGGCCCGCGCCGCAGCCAGGGGCTCGGGCGGCGGCTGGAACCGGCTCGGGCCGGACGCGCCGGTCCACAGCCACTGCGCCGCCCGCTCGAAGCCGCCGGCACGGGCCAGGGCGACGGCGTCGACCCCGCGGAAGAACAGCCGGGCGTCCTCGATGAGCGTGATGTCGGTGTCCACCAGCGGTCCCCGCCAGGCAGCCGGGCGAGGCGGCACGCCCGGCTGTGCCGCGCCGCCGCGCCGGTCCCTGGCCAGCAGCGCGTCCACCTCGTCGCGGTCGAAGGTGCTGCCCCGCCCGGTGGCCGCCCGGCGGCTGGTCAGGAGGCCGCGGCTGACGTAGGCGTAGACCGTCTCCAGGCGCACCCCCAGGCGGTCTGCTGCTTCGCGGCTGGTCAGTCGACGGTCCTCACGTGGCGTCATACATTGACTGTATCAACGTTGACAACCATGGATGTGGGGCGGACAGTGCGAGGAGCCGGCCCACGCCGGTGCCGTCAGCCGTTGCCGTCCAAGGAGCTGCCATGACCGCCGTGTCCGACATCGTTGCCGTCCCTCCCGGCCTGAAGGGGGTGGTCGTCGCCGAGACAACGCTCGGCGACGTCCGCGGCCGCGAGGGGTTCTTCCACTACCGCGAGTACTCCGCGCTCGACCTGGCGCAGCGGCGCGGCCTCGAGGACGTCTGGCACCTGCTGCTCGAGGGCCGGCTGCCCGCCGGAGGTGAGGGAGCCGCCTTCGCCCGTGAGGTCGCGGTCGCGCGCCACCTGCCGGAGAGCGTGCGCGCAGCACTCCCGGCGATCGCCGCGGCCGGGGGCAGCCCGCTCGACGGCCTGCGTACGACGCTCTCCCTGTTGGGCAGCGCGCGCGCCCTGTCCCCGGTCTACGACCTCACCCCCGACCAGCGGCGGCGGGACGCGCTCGGGTTGGCGGCGGCCGTGCCGACGATCCTCGCTGCGCTGCACCGTCTGGGCAGGGGCGAGGAGCCGCTCGAGCCACGGGACGACCTGAGCCACGCCGCGGCCTACCTGACCATGCTCACCGGCGAGGAGCCGGCGCCCGAGCAGGCGCGGGCCGTGGAGCAGTACCTCCTGCTCACCGTCGACCACGGCTTCAACGCCTCCACCTTCACCGCTCGCGTGGTCGCCTCCACGGGCGCGGACGTCGCCGCCTGCCTCGTGGCCGCCATCGGCGCGCTGTCCGGGCCGTTGCACGGGGGTGCACCCAGCCGGGCCCTGGACACCCTGGACGCCATCGGCACGGCGGACCGGATCGACTCCTGGATCCGGCGGCAGGTGCTGGCCGGCGACCGGGTCATGGGCTTCGGACACGCGGTCTACCGCACCGAGGACCCGCGCTCGCGCATGCTGCGCGACGTGGCGCAGTCGCTCGCGGGCCAGGACGTCGAGGCCGGCCGCCTGGTCGAGCTCGCCGTCCAGGTCGAGCGCCGCGTGGTCGAGATCCTGGCCGAGCTCAAGCCCGGTCGCGAGCTGCACACCAACGTCGAGTTCTACGCGGGGGTCGTCATGGCGCTGTGCGGCCTGCCCCGTGAGATGTTCACCCCCACCTTCGCCGTCGCCCGGGTGATCGGCTGGTCGGCGAACGTGCTGGAGCAGGCGGCCGATCCGCGGATCATCCGCCCGTCCGCCCGCTACGTCGGACCGCCGCCACCCCAGCCGGTGCCCGCGCGCTGAGGGTCGCGACCGGGCAGGCACGCCGGCGCCCCGGGGCATACTCGTCGCCAGGAGCAGGCACGGCGAACCCGGGGGCCCGACATGACACGGCATCCGTTCGACCGCCGGCTGCCGCTGCGCCGGGTCGAACGGGCCCCCGCGGCGGCGGTCGACGAGACCGGCTGGCCCGGTGAGCTGCCGGCGGTGGTGCAGCTGCTGCGCGACGGCCTGGACCTCGGCGCGGCAACCGTCCTCGTCGGCGACAACGGCAGCGGCAAGTCGACGCTGGTGGAGGGGATCGCCATGGCGTACGGGCTGAACGCCGAGGGCGGCTCGACCCATGCCCGGCACGGGACCCGGGCCAGCGAGTCGCCGCTCGGCAGCTGGCTGCGCGTGGAGCGCGAGGCGGGCGCCTCCCGCTGGGGCTACTTCCTGCGCGCCGAGACGATGCACGGCCTCTACACCTACCTGGAGTCCAACCCGCCCCAGGGCGGCCGCGAGGCCCGCTTCCATGAGATGAGCCACGGCGAGTCCTTCCTGGAGGTGCTGCGCTCGCGGTTCGACGGCTCCGGCTTCTACGTGCTGGACGAGCCGGAGTCGGCGCTGTCGTTCTCGGGCTGCCTGGCGCTCGTCGGGGTGCTGCACGACCTGATGTCCATGGGCACCGCGCAGATCCTCCTGGCGACCCACTCGCCGGTGGTCGCGGCCCTGCCGGGTGCGCGGATCCTCGAGCTCGACGACACCGGCTGGCACGAGAGCGCCTGGGACGACCTGGCGCTCGTGGACCACCACCGGCGGTTCCTGGCCGGGCCGGAGCGCTACCTGCGTCACGTGCTCCAGTGAGCGCCGGAGGCCCGCCGCCGGCCTCGACGGCGCGCCGCTCGTTCATTCCACCGGGAGGAGGTGTGGTCCGCCCCGGTCGGCCACGCTGGAACGGGTGACGCCCCGACGCGGGGCGGCCGACAGGAGGTAGCGATGGCGCCCAGCGTGCCCACCACCCCGCTCGCCGACGTGACCGACGAGCCCGGTAGCGACAAGGGACTGAAGGGCGGAGCGCTGGGCCTGATGTCCAGCGTGGTGATCGGAGTCGCCTCCACGGCACCGGCGTACAGCCTCGCCGCGACGATCGGCGCCGTCGTGCTGGCGGTGGGCCTGCAGTCACCGGCGGTGATGATCCTCGCGTTCCTGCCGATGCTCTGCATCGCCGTGGCCTACCAGCAGCTCAACCGGGTCGACCCGGACTGCGGCACGACCTTCACCTGGGCGACCCGGGCGTTCGGACCCCACACGGGGTGGATGGGCGGCTGGGCGATCGTGGCTGCCGACATCATCGTCATGGCGAACCTGGCGCAGATCGCCGGCCAGTACGGCTTCCTGCTCGTGGGCCTGGACTCCCTTGCCGTCAACACCTTCGCGACGACGGCGGCAGGAGTCATCTGGATCGCCCTGATGACCTGGATCTGCTACGTCGGCATCGAGCTCTCGGCACGCGTGCAGTACGCCCTGCTGGGGGTGGAGATGGTCATGCTGATCGCCCTGTCGGTTGTCGCGCTCGCGCGGGTCTGGACCGGACACGCCGCCACGACGTCGATTTCGCCGTCGTGGTCGTGGTTCAACCCGTTCCAGGTGCCCTCGCTGAGCGCACTCGCCGACGGGGTGCTCCTGGCGGTGTTCATCTACTGGGGGTGGGACACCGCGGTCTCCGTGAACGAGGAGACCCGGGACAAGGCGCGCACCCCCGGACGTGCGGCGATCCTGTCCACCCTTCTGCTGCTCGGCATCTACAGCCTGGTCACCGTGGCGGCCCAGGCCTACTCCGGCATCGGCGACAAGGGGATCGGCCTCGGCAACCCCGACAACGCCGGCGACGTGCTGTCCGTGCTGGGTCACGCTGTCTTCGGCTCGAGCATCATCGGCGCCGGACTGACCAAGCTGCTCATCCTGATGGTCCTCAGCTCGGCCGCGGCGTCCACCCTGACCACCATCCTGCCGACGGCCCGGACGACCTTGTCCATGGCGGTGTTCAAGGCCATCCCCGCCAACTTCAAGCGGATCCACCCGCGACACCTCACGCCCACCTGGTCGACCGTCGGCATGGGCCTGGCCTCGGTCGTGTTCTACGTGGTCCTGGTCCGGCTCAGCCCGAACGTGCTCGGTGACACGGTCGCGTCCATCGGCCTGCTCATCGCGTTCTACTACAGCATGACCGGCTTTGCCTGCGTCTGGTTCTTCCGCCACGACCTCTTCGGCAGCTCCAGGGCGCTGCTCACCAAGGGCATCCTGCCGCTCGTGGGCGGCGTCATGCTCGTGTTGGCCTTCGTCAGGGCGGTCCTCGACTACGCCAAGCCGGACTACGGCACCACGTCGTGGACGCTGCCGTTCCCGCCGCACTGGCAGGTGGGCGGTGTCTTCCTCACCGGTATCGGCTCGCTGGTGCTCGGCTTGGGGCTCATGATCGCCTACAACGTGGTGGCGCCGGACTTCTTCGCGGGACGCGTTCTTCGGCGCGAGACGCCCACCCCGGAGGAGAGCCGCGAGATCTGACCGATCCTCGACGTCCGGCCGGCACGACTCCGGCCGGCCGCGGTCTACGGCGTGCAGCGACATACCCCGCAGTGAGGCGGGGAGGGGACTGGCCCAGACGGCCATCCCCTCCCGAGCGTCCGGGGTCAGGAGGAGACGGCGGCGGCCAGGTTGCCCAGCGAGGCCTCGAGCTGCTCCTCGGACACCAAGGGGAACGACACCTGCTGGAGGATGTCGCGGTCCGTGACCTTGCTCCAGTCGTAGGTGAGCGTCACGTCGGTCGAGGAGGACGAGGTGGGCTTGAGCTCCCACACCCATTCCCACCCGGGCGGCTCGGTGCCCGCCGGAGCGGTCTTCCACGCGAGGAGCGCGTTCTCGTCGTACCCCGTGACGTGGTTGTCGGTCTGGTAGTCCCCGCCCATGTGCGGCCCGGTCATGTTCATCCGGAACGTCTGGCCCACCGCGGTGATGCGGTCGGTCCGGTCATCGGAGCGGACGAAGCCGGACCCGTCCAGGCCGGCGTGGCGCTGAGGGTTGGACAGGACCCCGAACAGGTCCTTGGCAGAGGCGTCGATCGTGCGGTGGACGGTGATCTTCTTGTCCTGTGTGGTCATGACTGGTGCCTACCCACGATCCGGCGTCGGCGAACCTCTCTCACGGGGGCGCGACCGTCCGCAGATCCATGGACGGTGCGCCGGCGGACGTGGCGACCCGAGGAGAGGGCTCGACGCGCCGCGCCGACGACCCCCGTCGCCCCGCCGCGCTGGGGGCGTCCACGCGGCTCGCTCCGTGCGCCCTGACCATCATGGCGCCGGGAGCCATGGCCCCTGGCCTGCGTGAGCGGCTGCCCCTGCGCCTGCCCGGGACCTCGGCAGGTGCCTCGTCGATTTGGAGCCGCCGGCCCTCGGCGGTTACCGTCGTCAGGTTGCCCACGAGGCGGCGCCCTCCGCCTGATCGTCTCACCGCTGTGGTGAATCGCGCGATTTGGAGAGGGAATGCCGGATGGGCTAACTTATCCAGGTCGCCCCAACAAGGCTCCAGCAGGTGCAGATCACGCTCGTCGCGAGACGGAATGCGATTTGGATCGGTGGGGTGGGGTGAGGTAGGTTTGAACGGTTGCCCCGGAGCATGGCGGAAGTCGTGTGGTGGTGCGTGTCCGACACTTGAGAACTCAACAGCGTGCCAAAAATCGATGCCAAGTTTGGTTGTCGGCCCTGGTTGCTTGAGCCCTTTGTGGTTTGGGTGGGTTGGGTTGGCGATGTTTTTCTTTGGTTGATTGATGGATTCAAGTCCAGCGGGCTTGGTTCTGTATTCAGCTGGAATCAGTGACCCTTCGGGGTTTGTTTTTCTGCCGCCCTTTTGTGGTGGTGGGCAAGACATCTACGGAGAGTTTGATCCTGGCTCAGGACGAACGCTGGCGGCGTGCTTAACACATGCAAGTCGAACGGTGATCTGGGTGCTTGCACCTGGTGATCAGTGGCGAACGGGTGAGTAACACGTGAGTAACCTGCCCTTCACTCTGGGATAACTCCGGGAAACCGGGGCTAATACCGGATATGACACCAATCCGCATGGGTATGGTGTGGAAAGTTTTTCGGTGGAGGATGGACTCGCGGCCTATCAGCTTGTTGGTGAGGTAATGGCTCACCAAGGCGACGACGGGTAGCCGGCCTGAGAGGGCGACCGGCCACACTGGGACTGAGACACGGCCCAGACTCCTACGGGAGGCAGCAGTGGGGAATATTGCACAATGGGCGAAAGCCTGATGCAGCGACGCCGCGTGAGGGATTAAGGCCTTCGGGTTGTAAACCTCTTTCAGCAGGGAAGAAGCGCAAGTGACGGTACCTGCAGAAGAAGCACCGGCTAACTACGTGCCAGCAGCCGCGGTAATACGTAGGGTGCGAGCGTTGTCCGGAATTATTGGGCGTAAAGAGCTTGTAGGCGGTTTGTCGCGTCTGCTGTGAAATCTCAAGGCTCAACCTTGAGCTTGCAGTGGGTACGGGCAGACTAGAGTGTGGTAGGGGAGACTGGAATTCCTGGTGTAGCGGTGAAATGCGCAGATATCAGGAGGAACACCGATGGCGAAGGCAGGTCTCTGGGCCACTACTGACGCTGAGAAGCGAAAGCATGGGGAGCGAACAGGATTAGATACCCTGGTAGTCCATGCCGTAAACGTTGGGAACTAGGTGTGGGCCTCATTCCACGAGGTCCGTGCCGCAGCTAACGCATTAAGTTCCCCGCCTGGGGAGTACGGCCGCAAGGCTAAAACTCAAAGGAATTGACGGGGGCCCGCACAAGCGGCGGAGCATGCGGATTAATTCGATGCAACGCGAAGAACCTTACCAAGGCTTGACATATACCGGAAAAGTGCAGAGATGTGCTCCCCGCAAGGTCGGTATACAGGTGGTGCATGGTTGTCGTCAGCTCGTGTCGTGAGATGTTGGGTTAAGTCCCGCAACGAGCGCAACCCTCGTTCTATGTTGCCAGCACGTGATGGTGGGGACTCATAGGAGACTGCCGGGGTCAACTCGGAGGAAGGTGGGGATGACGTCAAATCATCATGCCCCTTATGTCTTGGGCTTCACGCATGCTACAATGGCCAGTACAAAGGGCTGCGAGACCGTAAGGTGGAGCGAATCCCAAAAAACTGGTCTCAGTTCGGATTGGGGTCTGCAACTCGACCCCATGAAGTCGGAGTCGCTAGTAATCGCAGATCAGCAACGCTGCGGTGAATACGTTCCCGGGCCTTGTACACACCGCCCGTCAAGTCACGAAAGTTGGTAACACCCGAAGCCGGTGGCCTAACTCGTAAGAGGAGGAGCCGTCGAAGGTGGGACTGGCGATTGGGACTAAGTCGTAACAAGGTAGCCGTACCGGAAGGTGCGGCTGGATCACCTCCTTTCTAAGGAGCACTGGCACCCACCTGTGCCTGGTCGGCTTCGGCCGGCGGGCCGGGAGGTTGGGTGTCCAGGTGGCCCCGTCACGGCCGAGTGTGTCGTGGGGGTTGCTCACGGGTGGAACATCGATTAGTTGGCGCCGGCACTTCTGTGCCGGCTCACCAGTACAGGCCTGGCTCCCTTTGGGGGGTGGGTCGTGGAGGGTGGGCCGGGTGGGGTGGTCGGTGCCTGGCACGTTGTTGGGTCCTGAAGGGTCGGGCGTAAGCTCGGGAGCCTTTCGGAACGGGGCCTGGTCCTGGTCATACCGCATCCGGCGTGGGTGTGGGTGCCAGTTTCGGATCGGGTCACCGCCTGTATGTTGAGAACTACACAGTGGACGCGAGCATCTTTGTGGCCAAGTTTTTAAGGGCACACGGTGGATGCCTTGGCACCAGGAACCGATGAAGGACGTAGGAATCTGCGATAAGCCACGGGGAGTCGATAACCAGACTGTGATCCGTGGATTTCCGAATGGGGAAACCCGGCTGGAGGCAAGTCCAGTCACCCGCATCTGAACACATAGGGTGCGTGGAGGGAACGTGGGGAAGTGAAACATCTCAGTACCCACAGGAAG
>CAVRTM010000021.1:0-364006 GCA_963724015.1 uncultured Actinomycetota bacterium | reverse complement strand
CCGCCCCACCACTGGCGGACCGCATGAACCTTGCTAGGAAACTGCGCCGCAACCACCTACGCTTACGACGTAAACAAGTCGTAGGAAGGCAGGCCGTCGACGTGACGCAGGCGGAAACGGAACTCATGACCAGCAGCCACACGCCGGGCGTTGGCGTCAACCAGGCCAGGCCGGCGATCGACCCAGGGGGGAGCAGGTCGATCGACGGGCTCATCGCGCTCGGCGGAGGGACGAACGAGCCGGTCGCGCGATTCCGCTTCGACGCGGTCGACGACACCTGGTGGTGGTCGCCCGCCATGTACGCCCTGCACGGCTTCTCCCCCGGCGAGGTGGTGCCGACGACGGCACTGCTGATGGCGCACAAGCACGCCGATGACCGGGCCCGGACCGAAGGTCGCCTGCGGGCCGTCCTGCGCACCGGGGAGCCGTTCTGCTGCCGGCACCGGATCGTCGACGCCGCCGGCCGGGTGCACTTGGTGCTGTCGCTGGCCGAGGGCACCTGTGACGAGAACGGCACCGTCGTGGCCGTGCACGGCTACTTCATCGACGTGACCGAGTCCTTCGGCCGGGCCGTCGAGGTCGAGGCCCATGCCGCGGTGACGCGCGCCACCGAGTCGCGGGCGGTGATCGAGCAGGCCAAGGGCATCCTCATGGGCGTCTACCGCATCGACCCCGACGCGGCGTTCAACCTGTTGCGCTGGCACTCCCAGCAGACCAACACCAAGATCCGGGTGCTGGCCGAAGGGCTCGTCCGGCAGATCAGCCGAGAGCTCCGGACGACGAGCGCAGCCCCGCCCGGCTGCTCAGCGCCTACCTCGGCCTGCCGGAGACGACGGGCCGAGCGGCCAGCCCGCTGGACCACCGCCCCCGGAGGACGAAGGACACCTCACAGATCGCGTGAGCCGCCCCTCGGCGCATCTCCTGACTTCGCAGTGACACTCCTCGCCGGCCGCCCCTTCCCAAAGGCGGTCCGCAGGAGGAGCCTCGGCCGCATGAGCACCGCGATCGAGGCGATCGGCCTGACCAAGTCCTTCGGCCGGGTGCGCGCGCTCGACGGCCTCGACCTCGAGGTGCGCACCGGTGACGTGCACGGGTTCCTCGGGCCCAACGGCTCGGGCAAGTCCACCACCATCCGGGTGCTGCTCGGCCTGCTGCGGGCCGACGGCGGGCAGGCGTCCCTGCTCGGGGGCGACCCGTGGCGCGACGTCGCCGTCCTCCACCGCCGTCTCGCCTACGTGCCGGGCGACGTCAGCCTGTGGCCGACCCTGACCGGGGGCGAGGTGATCGACCTGCTCGGCCGGCTGCGCGGCGGCCTGGACGAGGCCCGCCGCCAGGACCTGCTCGAGCGGTTCGACCTCGACCCGACCCGGAAGGGCCGCGCCTACTCCAAGGGCAACCGCCAGAAGGTCGCCCTCGTGGCCGCCCTGTCCTCCGACGTCGAGCTGCTGCTGCTCGACGAGCCCACCGCCGGCCTGGACCCGTTGATGGAGAACGTCTTTCGCTCCTGCATCGACGACGAGCGGAAGCGAGGGCGGACCGTCCTGCTGTCCAGCCACATCCTCTCCGAGGTCGAGCACCTGTGCGACCGGGTCAGCATCATCAAGTCCGGACGCACCGTCGAGACCGGCACCCTGGCCGAGCTGCGCCACCTCACCCGCACCCACATCGAGGCCGAGCTGACCCGTCCAGTCCCCGCGACGCTCAGCGGGCACCCGGGCGTCCACGACCTGCGGATCACCGACCACCGCCTGACCCTGGATGTCGACGCGGCGGAGCTCGGCGCGGTCCTGGCCGCGCTGTCGTCAGCCGGCGTGACCTCCCTGCAGAGCGCCCCGCCCACCCTCGAGGAGATCTTCCTGCGGCACTACGCGGTGGACAGCGTCGCCTGACCGGCCTGAGCGCGCCGGAGCCCCCTGGGCAGCATGCAGCGGCGGCGCCGCCCGCCGGCTGCACGCCAGCGGGTCCCAGCAGCTCCGAGGTGAGGAAGCACCGCGCGTCGCAGGCTACGGACCGACCACGGGCTGGTCGCCGTTCCACGTGAGCGGAAGCACGTCCATCCCCCGGTAGATCCGTGCCGGGTCCCAGGAGTGGAAGACCAGCAGGTCGTGGCCGTCCGGCCCGGTGACCACGTCCTGCCCACCCGGGCCGGTGAAGCGCCCCTTCGAGGACGAGGTGCTCAGCAGGGGGACGGGGTGCTTGCGGTACGGCCCCGTCGCCGAGGAGGCCGTCGCGTACCCGATCGCATACGCCTCGCCGGCATAGCTGTTCGCGGAGTAGAAGAGGACGTAGTGCGAGCCGTGCTTGACCAGCACCGGAGCCTCGACCACGGACCCCTCCCATCCGGCCGTCTGCTTGACGAGCTTCGTCGCCGGCCCGGCCAGCGCCAAGCCGTCCCGGGACAGTGGTGCCATGTGCAGCCAGGTGTCGAGGCCACAGCAGTTCCCGTCGTTCTTCCAGAGCAGGTATCGCGTCCCGTCGGTGTCGACGAAGGTGCTGGGGTCGATGGCGCCACCCTCGCCCTTGGGGCACACCAGCGGGCCGTTCCCGACCGGCTTGAACGGTCCCGACGGTGACGACGAGGCCGCGACCCCGATGCACTGCAGAGCCGGGCTGGCGCTCGCCATCACGACGTACATGAGGTAGCGCCCTGCAGAGGCGGCAGACACGTCCGGCGCCCAGGTCTTCCCGGGAAGCGCCCAGGTGGGCAAGGTCGGAAGGACGTCGGAGGCGGACACCGACCACGTCTTCCCGTCGCGCGACGTCGCGAGCTGGACGTTGGCCGACGGGCTGTTGGTGGCGTAGGCGTAGAACGTGCCTCCCACCCGCAGCACGTCCGGGTCCGGGAAGTCCTGGTCAATGGCAAACCCCGTGGAGGGGGACGACGACGCCGGAGCCTGCGCTCTCGCCGCCGATCCCCCACCGCAGCCTGACAGGCCGCCGGCCATGACGGCCGCGATGACCAGGCAGGCGACCCACAGACGGGTCGGACGCACCCGCTAGCCCTTGAGCCCGGAGCTGGCCACGCTCTCGACGATCTGACGCTGCGCCAGGGTGAAGAGGATCAGGACCGGGACGGATGCGATCACCGCGCCGGCCATGACGATGCCGAAGTGGGTCGAGTACGCCCCTTGCAGTACGGACAGCCCGGGCTGCAGGGTGAGCTTCTCGGGGCTCAGCAGCACGTAGACCGGCCAGAGGAAGTCGTTCCAGTTGGCCAGGAAGCTCAGGACCGCGAGCGTGGCGATGGCAGGACGCGAGAGCGGCAGGATGATCTGCAGGAAGATCCTGAGATCCCCGGCCCCGTCGATGCGCGCCGCTTCCTCGATCTCCTTGGGCAGGCCGACGAAGAACTGGCGCAGGAAGAAGATCCCGAATGCGCCGGCCGCGCCGGGCACCGACACCGCCCACAGCGTGTCGAGCCACCCGAGGCGGTCCACGATCAGGTAGTTGGGGATGAGGAAGATCACCGGTGGCACGAGCAGGGTCGCCACGATCGCCCCGAAGACCAGCCCCTTGCCGCGGAACTCCATCCGGGCCAGCGCATACGCCCCCATCGAGGCGGTCACGAGGATGAGGGCGGTCTGCAGGGACGCCGCGGCAACGCTGTTGAGGAACCAGCGGAAGATCTGCTGCTGCCCGCTGGACAGGGTGCGGTAGGCATCGAAGACCAAGGGTTTCGGCCACGGCGACGCGGGGGAGTTGATCGCGTCGAAGTCGGTCTTGAACGACGTGAGGAAGATCCACGCGAGCGGGACGAGGATGGCCAGCGCCGTGAGGATCAGGACGGCGTAGACCGCGACCCGGCCGGGCTTGGGCCGGCGCCGCGGCGGCGTGGGCGGGCGCCCAGCGACGGACGTCCCCTGCGCGTTGGGGCCCGGGGCAGGTGTGGCCTGCGCTAGACGGTCTGTTGCCATGAGGACCTCTGCTCCTACTTCTCGCGCTGCAGGCGGAAATTGATCAGGCTGATGACCGCGAGGAACGCGAACAGCACGTAGCTCATGGCCGAGGCGGCGCCCATGTTGTTCTGCGACAGCCCCTGGTCGGCGATGTACATGACCGCCGTGCGGGTGGCGTGTCCCGGCCCACCCTTGGTCATCAGGTAGGACTGCCCGAACATGTTGGCGGACGCCAGGATCGTCACCGTCGTCACGAACATCGTGACCGGACGCAGCCCGGGCAGCGTCACGCTGGTGAACTTGCGCAGCGGCCCCGCCCCGTCCACGGACGCCGCGTCGTACAGCTCTGCGTTGATCCCCTGGAGGCCGGCGAGCAGGATGACGGTGTTGAACCCCAGGGTCCACCAGACGGTCACGCCGACGAGCGACACCCACACCCACGGCGAGTCGACCGTCCAGGGGATGTTGGCCGATACCCCGAACAGGTGGAGCACGTGGTTGACGACGCCGAGCTGGGGGTCGAGCAGGTACTTCCAGATGACGCCGATGACGGCGACGCCCAGGACGTACGGCGCGAAGAAGACGGCACGGAAGACGTTGCCGCCCTTGATCTTCTGGTTCAGCAGGACCGCGATGAGCAGGGGTATGGCGACCAGGAACGGGACGCTCGCGACGGTGAAGATCCCCGTCGCCCGCATGCTGTCCCAGAAGTCACCGGACGTGAGCGAGCCGGGGGTGAAGAGCTGCTTGTAGTTGTCCAGCCCGGTGAACGGCTGGCTCGGCATCAGCGGGTTCCAGAGGTGCAGGCTCACCCACAGTCCGTAGACCGCCGGCGCCAGCACGAACACCGCGAAGAGGATGAGGAACGGCGCCAGGAAGAGGTAGGCCGTGCCCGTCTTGCGCCGCACCGCCGTGCCCCCGGGGCGCGAGCCCCGGGGGTTGACGGCGGGAAGCGAGACGTCAGCCACCGTACTGGCTCGCGTTCTGCTTGAGGATCTGGTTGGCCTTCGCGGCCGCGTCGTCGAGGGCCTGCTTCGGGCTCTTCTTGCCCAGGACGGCCTCGTTGAGCGCGGTGGTGATGGTCGCGTTCGCCGCGTTGATCCCCGGAGCCGTCGTCTCGTAGTGCGCGTAGGGCAGCTCGGCGAGGAACGGCTTCAGGTGCGGGTGGGCCTTGACCAGCGACGGGTTGTTGCGGACCGTGTTGTCGGCCGGCAGCTCGCCCGTGGCCGCCCAGCCGGCGGAGTTGTCGTTCATCCACTTGACGAACGTCGCCGCCGCGGCCGTCTTGTTCGGGTCCCCGCCCTTGTTGGCCGGGAAGATCCAGTGCGTCGAGCTCGCCCAGACGGCCTTCTGGGTGCCGATCTGCGGGACCGGGGCGGCGGTCCAGCCGACCTTCGCCAGCGCGTCGTTGGTGGTCTGCCACACGCCGTTCCAGTTGAAGGCGGTCTTGCCGCTGACGAGCGCGTTGAAGTTGCCGTCCTGGGCGACGTTCGCCGGGCTGTGGCCCTTCTTGATGAGGTCGGTCATCCAGGTGAGCGCCTTCACCCCGGCGTCGGAGTTGAAGGTCGCCTGGGTGACGTCCTTGTTGTACAGCTGGCCGCCCATCTGCCAGATCAGCGACTCGAGCTCGAACGTCCCGGTGAAGACGTAGCCGTCGACCCACTCCCCCTGCACCCCGGCGGCCTTCAGGGCGTCGAGTGCCTTGAGGTACCCGGCCTTGTCGGTGGGGAGCGCCGCCGGGTTGATGCCGGCCTTCTTGAGCACCGCGGTGTTCACGTACAGGCCGAGCGGGGTCACGCTCCACGGGATCGCGTACTGCGCGCCCTTGTAGTTCCCGGCGTTGAAGACGCCGGACGGGAAGTTGCTCTCACCGTAGCCCAGCGTCTTGACGATGCTGTCGCTCTTGAGCAGCAGTCCCTGCGCCGCATAGGTCGCGAGGTCGTCGCCATGGGCTACCGACACGTCGGGGCCCTTGCCACCCTTGATCGCAAGGGGCATCTTCGCCGAGATGTCCGCCCACTGCATCGGGACGTCCTTGACGACGATGTTCTTGTGGGTGGCATTGAACTTCTGGATGAGCTTGGGCACCAGGACGGGCGCGGCTCCACCGGTCCACCCGTTCCAGAAGCTGATGTTCACTGTGGGACCCGTGTAGTCGCCGCCGCCCTTCACGGCGCCAGCGCTGGGTGCAGCGCTGCCACCGCCGCAGGCGGCGAGCGATGCCCCGATGCCCGTGGCGACCGCCGCCGTGAGGACGCGCTGACCGAATCTCCTGTGCACTGTGCTCTCCTTCGAGTGTGTCTGCCCGCTGGTGACCTGGCGTCAGCCCGGACGGAGTGCCATCCCTGGGACGGCTGGTTTGCTGCGATCGAGCTTCCCGCGAAATTACAGCGCTATAAATTGGCTGTCAATAGGTACCGACGGGCGTTCTCCGCCGTCCGGACGCGAGCCAGGGCCGCACTAGAGTCGTTCCCGGCGATGGCAGACATCGACACCGACCAGGTGAGGAGGAGGGCGATGGCGAAGGTTCGGCTGGAGGACGTCGCCCGCGTCGCCGGGGTGTCGATCAAGACGGTGTCCAACGTCATCCACGACTACCCCCACGTCAGCAGCCGCACCCGCGAGCGCGTGCAGCAGGCGATCGACGACCTGGGCTACCGGCCGAACGTCCTGGGCCGGCGCCTCGCGACCGGCAGGACCGGGCTCATCGCCCTGGCCTTCGCGGACGTCAGCGTCCCCTACTTCTCCGAGCTCGCGCGGGTGGTCAGCGCAGCGGCCTCCGAGCGGGGGTACCGGCCCCTGCTCGAGCTCACGGGCGGGACCCTCCAGGGCGAACGAGCCGTGGTCTCCAGCAGCGAGGCCGGGCTGGTGGACGGTGTGATCTTCCAGCCGTCGGTCATGTCCTCCAAGGAGATCGCCCAGCACCGCGGCGACGTTCCCCTCGTCCTCCTCGGCGAGGGCGCCGCTCCACTGAGTGTCGACCACGTGATGATCGACAACGTAGCTGCCGCAGCGAAAGCGACACACCACCTCATCGCCCTGGGCAGGAAGCGCATCGCGTTCGCCGGCCACGAGGAGCATGGGCAGTCCGCGACGTCGTCGCAGCGGCTGATGGGCTACCAGGAGGCGCTGGAGCAGGCGGGCCGGCGCGTCGACATGTCGCTGCTGCTCCCGAGCCGGTCGATCTCGTCCCACGACGCGGCCGAGTCCGTGGGCGCCGCGCTCGACCAGGGGGTGCACTTCGACGGCCTCGTCTGCCGCGACGACGTGGCCGCGATCGGCTCGCTCCGGGCGATCCAGGAGCGAGGGCTGAACGTGCCCGGCGACGTGGCGATCACCGGGTGGGACGACATCTCGATGGCCGCCTACACCTACCCCAGCCTCACGACCGTCGCGCCCGACACCCACGCGATCGCGCAGGTCGCCATGCAGATGCTGCAGGAACGCATCGGCGGCTTCGACGGCCTCGGGCGGCACCGCCTGGTGGACTACTCGCTCGTCGTGCGCGAGAGCGCCCCCGAGCCGGCCGGCTGACCGTCGGGCCGCCCCGCCCTCCGTCGTCCGGCTGTCGCGGGCATGGATTTACAGCGCTGGATATTTCGGCCACACTGTCGCCATGGATTCGGTGACGGTCGACGACAATCCCGGGGTGCGAGCCAGCCAGCAGGACGGCACTTACCCGCGGCCGCAGCTTTTACGCACCGCGTGGGCCGACCTCAGCGGCCCGTGGGCGTTCTGCTTCGACGACGAGAACAAGGGCCTGGCCGGCCGCTGGTACGCCGACCCTTCCTTCGGGTCCACGATCGTCGTGCCGTTCCCTCCCGAGTCCCCGGCGTCGACGATCCACGACACCTCCCACCACACGATCGCGTGGTACCACCGCGACCTCAGCGCGTCTGACCTCGCCGAAGCCGGACGCGACGCGCAAGGGAGCCGGGTGCTCCTGCACTTCGGGGCGGTCGACTACCGCTGCAAGGTGTGGCTCAACGGCACCTTCCTCGGCGAGCACGAGGGTGGTCACACACCGTTCAGCTTCGACGTGACCGACGCCCTCGAGGAGCGGGCCGCGCAGCCGTTGGTCGTCCGCGTCGAGGACGACCCGCTCGACGTCTCGAAGCCGCGCGGCAAGCAGGACTGGCAGGCCGATCCGCACTCGATCTGGTACCACCGCACCACGGGCATCTGGCAGCCGGTCTGGCTCGAGGCGGTTCCCGAGGCCTCGATCCGCTCGGTGCACTGGGTGCCCGACGTGCCGTCGTCCTGCGTCCGGGTCGCGGTCCGGCTCAGCGCGACCCCGCCCCACTCCGCGTCGGTGCGCATCGCGCTCTCGTTCGAGGGCGCCGACCTGGGCACCGTGACCGTGCCGGTCGCGGGCGAGCAGCTCGAGGCCGTCGTCCATCTGCCGAACCAGCGCAACGGCCAGGCGTACGAGCAGCTGCTGTGGTCACCCGAGCACCCCCGCCTGCTCGACGCCGTCGTCGTCCTGCAGCCCGACGACGAGTCGGCCGGCGACGTCGACACCGTCCACTCCTACCTCGGGCTGCGTTCCGCGGCCGTGGACCAGGGCGTGTTCCTGCTCAACGACCGGCCGTACTACGTCCGTTCGGTGCTCAGCCAGGGCTACTGGCCGCAGTCCCACCTCGCCAGCCCGTCCGCCGACGCCCTGCGGGCGGAGGCGCAGCTGATCAAGGACCTCGGGTTCAACGCCGCCCGTGTGCACCAGAAGATCGAGGACCCCCGCTTCCTGTTCTGGGCGGACACCCTCGGGCTGCTCGTCTGGGGCGAGACGCCGAGTGCCTTCGAGTTCAGCCCCGCGGCCGTGAACCGGATGGTCGCCGAGTGGACCGAGGTGGTCGACCGCGACCTGTCCCACCCGTGCATCGTGACGTGGGTGCCGCTCAACGAGAGCTGGGGCGTCCAGCACATCGCGCACAACGCGGCCATGCGCGACTACGCGCGGACGCTGTTCCACCTGACCAAGACCCTCGACCAGAGCAGGCCGGTCGTGTCCAACGACGGGTGGGAGCACCTCGACTCCGACATCTGGTCGGTGCACGACTACGAGTGGTCGGCACCCGTCGTCCGCGAGCGCTACGCGGACGCCGACGCGCGTGAGCGGCTTCTGCGCGGGATCGGACCGGCCGGCCGGCGGATCCGGCTGTCGGACGAGCCCGACCGTGGCCAGCCGGTGATGCTCACGGAGTTCGGCGGCATCCAGTTCACCGAGGGTGAGCCGGCCGGCGACACCTGGGGCTACTCCCGCGCCGCGGACGCGGAGGACTTCCGGGGACGGGTGGGCGCGCTGGTCGAGGCAGTTCTGGCCAGCGACTTCCTCGCCGGCTTCTGCTACACGCAGCTGACGGACACCATGCAGGAGGCCAACGGCCTGTGCGACGAGCACCGGGTGCCGAAGCTCCCGGCCGCTGACATCGCCCGGATCGTGCGGGGCAACGCCCGGTTCTAGACTGTCGCGGTCACGCCCTCACCGGACACCTACCGCCTCCCATGCTGCCCATCGCAGGCCCAAAGCCCGCCGGGCGGCGTACCGGCGCTGGTCCCGGTAGCGTTCCGAGGTGGGACAGGGGCGCAGGCAGACGAGGACGGGAGCGGACATGGTCGGCCGCTGGTACCGCAACGCCGTCATCTACAGCCTGGACGTGCGCACCTTCCAGGACTCCAACGGTGACGGCATCGGCGACTTCGCCGGGCTGACCAGCCGGCTGGACTACCTCGCCCGCCTCGGGGTCACCACCCTGTGGCTCAGCCCCATCCACCCGACCACCGGGCGCGACGGCGGGTACGACGTGCTCGACCACTACGCCGTGGACCCAGCGCTCGGCAGCCTGGGTGACTTCGCCGAGCTCCTCGACCAGGCCGACGAGCGCGGGCTGCGGGTGCTGATCGACCTCGTCGTCAACCACACCAGTAACGAGCATCCCTGGTTCACCGCCGCGTGCGGCGACCCGTCCTCGCCGTACCGCGACTGGTACGTCTGGTCGCGCGAGGAGCCCCCGGACCGTACGCAGGGCATGGTCTTCCCCGGCGTGCAGAAGGAGACCTGGACGTACGACGAGACGGCCGGCGCCTGGTACTTCCACCGTTTCTACGACTTCGAGCCCGACCTCAACATCTGCCACCCAGACGTCAGGGCGGAGATCCTCAAGATCGCGGCGTACTGGATCCGGTTGGGCGTCAGCGGTTTTCGCATGGACGCCGCCCCGTTCGTCCTCGAGCAGACCACCCCAGGAGACGACGCGCCGCCGCGCGACTACGCCTTCCTGGTCCAGCTGCGTGAGGAGCTGTCGTGGAACCGCGGCAACGCCGTCCTGCTGGCCGAGGCCAACGTGCCGGACGACCAGCTGCTGGAGTTCTTCGGGGACGCCGACGGCTCCGCCGACCGGGTCCACATGCTGTTCGGGTTCCGGCTGAACCAAGCGGTGATGCTGGCGCTCGCCCGCGAGGACGCGTCGGTGATCGCCGAGACGGTGGGGGCCATGCCGGAGCTGCCGCGCCACGGGCAGTGGGCGACGTTCCTGCGCAACCACGACGAGGTGGACCTGTCCAACCTCAGCGAGGACGAGCGGGCCGACGTCTTCGCCGCCTTCGGGCCTGATCCCGACCAGCAGCTGTACGGCCGGGGCATCCGTCGCCGGCTGGCGCCCATGCTCGGCGGGGACCGGCGCCGGCTCGAGATGGCCTACAGCCTGCAGTTCACGATGCCGGGCACCCCCGTGCTGCGCTACGGCGACGAGCTCGGCATGGGTGAGGACCTGTCCCTGCCCGAGCGCACGGCGATCCGCACCCCGATGCAGTGGTCCTCCACCGCCAACGGGGGCTTCTCCAGCGGCCCCGCCAAGGACCTCACCGTGCCCATGGTCCAGGACGAGACCTTCGGATACGCCGCCGTGAACGTCACCGACCAGCGCCGCGACCCCGCCTCGCTGCTGGTGTGGTTCGAGCGGATGCTGCACACGCTGCGCGAGTGCCCGGAGGTCGGCACCGGCCGGCACACCGCGATGACGATCGGCCCCGCGCACGTGCTGGTCCACCAGGTCGCCCACGGCAGCGGAGCGCTGCTGTTGCTGCACAACCTCGCCCGGACCCCGGCCCGGGTCGACGTCCGCACGGAGGTCGAGGTCGACGGTCCGGTGCTGGAGCTGTTCGGCGACCAGGACTACGGCGAGCCGGACCTCGCCGCCCTCGAGCTCGGGCCGTACGGCTACCGCTGGATCCGCCTGCGCGGCGGCGCCGGCCGCCCCTGAACCCGGCCAGACCCTGACGCTGATGGCCTCCTTCCCCAACGGCCGGCTGCTGTTCGGCAACGTCCAGGAGCCGGGCCACGTCTTCGCCATCCGGGGCCCCTGGCGCACCTACCTGGGCTGACCCTTCCACCCCCCGTCGGTACGGCGGACGGTCACCCCGCACCCGCGGGACGTCAACCGTCATGCGGTCCGCATCTGCTGCTCGAAACACGGTCTAACCGCCGTGACTGCGGTTATCGTGGCTGCATGCCCTCGTTCCGGATCCGTGAGGCGGCCGAGCTGCTCGGCGTCAGCGACGACACGCTGCGCCGCTGGGCGGATGCGGGCCGCTTCGACACGACGGCCGACCCCTCCGGCCGTCGCAGCGTGGACGGCGCCGACCTGGCCCGCCTCGCCCAGGAGCTCGCCTCGACCGCCGACCGGGCCGACCTGCGGCCGGTCGTCTCCGAGTCGGCACGCAACCGGTTCCAGGGCCTGGTCACCCGCGTCCTGCGCGACACCGTCATGGCCCAGGTCGAGCTCCAGTGCGGGCCGCACCGTGTCGTGTCGCTGATGAGCCGGGAGGCCGCCGACGAGCTCGGGCTTGAGCCGGGAGTCCTCGCCATCGCCGCCGTGAAGTCCACCCAGGTCGTCGTGGAGGTGCCCGCCCAGCCGTGACCGGGCGGAGCACGCAGCCGCCCACCCCCCCAGGACCCACCCGAGCAAAGGAGCAGCCGATGCGACGTCCCACCTCCCGCCTCGGTGCCGCCGGGGTCGTGGCCGTCGCGGCCCTCACCGGCCTGTCATCCCTGACGGCGTGCGGATCGTCTGCCGGGTCCGCCGGGGACGGTGCCGCGTCCGCCTCCGGCGCCCCGGGGACCGCCTCGAGGATCACCGGGACGGTCACGGTCTTCGCCGCCGCCTCGCTGAAGGAGGCCTTCACCACCCTCGGCCACCGGTTCGAGCAGGCGCAGCCGGGCACCCGCGTCGTGCTCAGCCTCGGGCCCAGCTCGGGCCTGGCCACCCAGATCACCGAGGGTGCGCCGGCCGACGTGTTCGCCTCGGCGAGCGCGAAGAACATGGACCAGGTCGTGTCCGCGGGCATGGCCGTCGCACCGCGGACCTTCGCGCGCAACGCGATGGAGGTCGCCGTACCGCCATCCAACCCGGCGCGCGTGACCTCGGTGCGCGACCTCGGCCGGCCGGGGGTGAAGGTGGCGCTGTGCCAGCCGCAGGTCCCGTGCGGCGTCACGGCGGCCACCGTGTTCGCCCGGGCGGGCCTGCAGGTCCGCCCGGTCAGCCAGGAGCTCGACGTCAAGTCGGTCCTCGCCAAGGTCACCCTGGGCGAGGTCGACGCGGGAGTCGTCTACGTCACCGACGTCAAGGCAGCGGGCCGGCAGGTCACGGGGATCCCGATCCCCGGGGCCGTCAACGCCTCGACGTCGTACCCCATCGCCACCCTCTCGGCGGCGCCGAACAAGCAGGCGGCACAGGCGTTCACCGACTACGTGCTCTCCGGCGACGCCGCGCCGGTGCTGGCCGACGCCGGCTTCGGCGCGCCATGACCCGTGCCTCCGGCGCCTCCGTGCGCAACGTGCGGGACCGGGACGTGCGGGACCGGGACGCCGTGCCGTGGGCGCTCGGCGTACCCGCCTGTGTGGGGGCCCTCTTCCTGCTCCTGCCGCTGCTGGGCCTGCTGGTGCGGGCGCCGTGGCAGGGCCTCGCCGGCATCCTCGCCGACAGCCAGGTGCTCGACGCGCTGCGGCTGTCGCTGGTCTGCGCCACCGTCGCGACGCTCATCTCCGTGGTGCTGGGGGTGCCGCTGGCGTGGGTGCTGGCCCGGGCGCGGGTGCGGGGCATCTCGGTCCTGCGGGCACTGGTGACCCTCCCCTTGGTGCTGCCGCCGGTGGTGGGCGGCGTCGCCCTGCTGCTGGCGTTCGGCCGGCAGGGCGTGCTCGGCCGGCCGCTGGACGCGCTGACCGGGGTCACGCTGCCGTTCACCACGGCGGGGGTGGTGGTGGCCGAGACCTTCGTGGCCATGCCGTTCCTCGTCGTCACCGTGGAGGGGGCCTTCCGGGCGGCCGACCGGGGGTACGAGGAGGCGGCTGCCACCCTCGGCGCCTCCCGCCTGACCGTCTTCCGCCGCGTCACCCTGCCGCTGGTGGCGCCCTCCCTGGTGGCCGGCACCGTCCTGTGCTGGGCGCGGGCGCTCGGGGAGTTCGGCGCGACGATCACCTTCGCCGGCAGCTTCCCGGGGCGCACGCAGACCATGCCGCTGGCGGTCTACCTCGCCCTGCAGAGCGATCCCGAGGCGGCGATCGCCCTCTCGCTCGTGCTGCTGCTGGTGTCCGTCGCCGTCCTGGGTGGCCTGCGCGACCGGTGGCTGCGTGCGGGCACGACGCTGTGAGCGCCGTGGCGGACCGGGGCGACGCGGCGGGCGGCATCGCGGGCGGCATCGCGGCCAACTCGGCCGGTGGCGCGCTGGTCGTCGACGGCAGCGTCCGGCGCGGCGACTTCACCCTCGACCTGCACCTGCGGGTCGAGCCGGGTGAGGTGCTGGGGGTCCTCGGCCCCAACGGCGCCGGCAAGACGACGCTGCTGCGCACGCTCGCCGGGCTGGAAGCACTGTCCGACGGCACCATCGGGCTCGGCGACCTCGTCCTCGACGACGCGTCGAGGGACACGTTCGTGCCGCCGGAGCGGCGCCCGGTCGGGCTGGTGTTCCAGAGCTACCGGCTGTTCCCGCACCTCGACGTGCTCGACAACATCGCGTTCGCGTCACGCTCCCGCGGCGCGAGCCGTCGGGCGTCCCGCGCCGTCGCGGCGCCCTGGCTCGAACGGCTGGAGCTGACCGGGCTGGCCACGCGCCGTCCCGGCCAGATCTCCGGTGGCCAGGCCCAGCGGGTGGCGCTGGCCCGCGCGCTCGCCGCCGAACCGGGCCTGCTGCTGCTGGACGAGCCGCTGGCCGCCCTGGACGCCCAGACTCGGCTGACCGTCCGCGCCGAGCTGCGGCGACACCTGAGCCAGTTCGCGGGCCCGGTGCTGGTGGTCACCCACGACCCGCTCGAGGCGATGGTGATGGCCGACCGGCTCCTGGTGCTGGAGCACGGGCGCGTCGTCCAGCAAGGCTCCCCGGCGCATGTCGCGGCGCGGCCGGCGACCGAGTACGTCGCGCGTCTGGTCGGCCTCAACCTCTACGCCGGCCGGCTGGGTGTCCCGGCCGGCACGGTGGCCCTCGACGGCGGGGGCAGCCTGGCGGCGACGCTGACCACGGGTCTCCGGCCGGGCGACCCGGTGCTCGTCGGGCTGCGGCCGTCGGCGGTCACCCTGCACACCACCCGGCCGGAGCACGCCAGCCCGCGCAACGTGTGGCCCGGCACCGTCGAGCACCTCGAGCTGCTCGGAGACCGCGTCCGGGTGCAGGTCGCGGGCACGCCGGCAGCCCTCGTCGACGTCACGCCCGCGGCCGTCGCGGAGCTCGCGCTCACACCCGGACAGCCGGTCTGGCTGTCGGCCAAGGCGACCGAGACCGTGGCCTACCCCAGCGCGGCGGCGGCCGGCCGGCACGCCATCACCCCCTAGACTGGGCGGCGCACAGGGCTCCGTGCGCGTCTGTTGGGTGGGAAGACGCGCCTTTCGTGCAGCCCGGGAGCAGCCTCCGTGTCACCCCTCACGTCCTACCGCCGGCTCTTCGCGCTGGCAGGCCCCCTCTACGTCCTGGTCGCCTTCCTCGGCCGCCTGCCGCTGGCGATGAGCCAGCTTGGCACGCTGCTGCTGGTCTCCGGCGCGACCGGTAGCTATGGCGCCGGTGGCGCCTCCGCCGGGGCGCTGGCCGTGGCCAACGCCGCGGGTGCCCCGGTAGCCGGGGCGCTGGCCGACCGCGTCGGCCAGCGCCGCGTCGTGCTCGTGCAGTCGCTGGCCGGCGCCGCCGGTCTGGTCACGCTCGTGTCCCTGTCCACCGCCGGTATGCCGTGGCCGGTCCAGGCCGTAGCCGCCGCGGCCACCGGGCTGGTCCTGCCGCAGGTGGGTCCGCTCGCCCGCGTCCGCTGGCGGCCGATCACGCGGAACGCCGGGCCGGACCAGCGTCGCCTGGTCGACGCCGCGTTCTCCTACGAGGGCGCCGCGGACGAGGCGTCGTTCGTGCTCGGTCCGGCCCTGGTCGGCGCCTGCGCGGCCGTGGTGGCACCGGCCGCCGCGCTGCTGGTGGCGGCGGCCGTCCTCGCCGTCTTCGGCACTCTGTTCGCCATGCACGAGACCGCGGAGCTGACCCGGCGGCTGCACGGCGCGCAGCAGCTCGCCGCGGGCCGGCTGCTCACCCCGGCCCTCGCCATCCTGGCCACGGCGCAGCTCGCCATCGGCGTCGTCTTCGGGTCGGTGCAGACGGCGACCTCGGTCCTGGCGACCGCGGCCGGCGTGCCCGGCATGACCGGGCTGCTGCACGCGCTGCTCGGGGTCGGCAGCGTCGTCGCCGGGCTCGCGGTGACCTCGCTACCGGCCACGTTCGGCTACGAGCGGCGGATGCGCCTGTTCGCGGTGGCGCTGTTCGTCCTCTCCCTGCCGCTGCTGCTCGTCGGGTCCCTGGGCGTCCTCCCCATCGCGCTCCTGGTGCTGGGCCTGGCCGTGGCTCCGTACATGATCAGCGTGTTCACCCTGGCCGAGCGGATCACACCGGTGCAGCGGACCGGTGCAGCGATGACCGCCCTGGCGGCGGCGACCGGGCTCGGCTACGCGGTCGGCTCTGCCGTCGCGGGACGACTGGCCGACTGGGGCGGCCCCACGCCGGCCTTCGCCGTCACCGTCGCCGCCGGACTCCTGGCCACCGTCGTGGCCACCACTGCCGCGCCGACCCTGCGCGCCAAGCAGACCGCGACGGCGCAAGTCCCGCAGCCGGAGCTCACCCGCTGGTGACGGCTGCCTTCCCTACAGGCGGACACCAGTGCGGGCCCCGACCACGCGCTCGAACGGAGTTCCTCGGCCTGGCCGTGTCTGGGACAGCTGACCCGGTGGACACACTGACCTGACCTGGTGGACGCGCTGAGGTGCAAGCAACGCCGTAAAACGCGTATGCACTGCACGCAGTGCCTATTGGGACACACCCCGTTAGCTCACGGCTCATATCTCACGGCGCATGCCACGCGGCTCAATGGCTCAAAAGCTCAGGCGTCAGAGCAGGAGGGCTGGGCCTTCGTGGAAGGTGACCCACTTGCTGTGCAGCTTCTCCCCGGTCGCGCCCTGGTAGGCCAGCGGCGGTCCGACTCCGGGCCACAGCCCGGCCGGTTCGTCCGGCTCGGGGTCGACGCCCTCATCGGCGTCGCCGCCTTCGTCGGGATAGCCGAGGTCCTCGAGGTTGTTCAGCTCGTTGGCCGGGTCCAGACCGTCCGGGCGGCCGGTCGAGACACCGATCGTCCACACCTGCCCCGCCGACCCCGGCCTCGAGCCCAGCGTCGACCCGGACCCGGCCGTCGGCCGGTCCGGTAGCGGTGTCGGTGCGTAGATCGGGCCCGGCCCGATCGGGAACCCGCCCCGGGCCAGGAACACCAACCCGCCGCACGTGTTCGCATCCCCGCCGATCGAGAACTCACCCCGGTGGTGGGCGTCGTGATGGAACGGGCACAACCCGGCCAGGTTCGCCAGGTCCGTCCGGCCACCCTCGGCCCAGTGGACCACGTGATGGACCTCCAGATGCGACCGCGCCACACACCCGGGAAAACGGCAGCCGCGGTCGCGGTCCAACACCAACCGGCGGGTCCGCTCCGGCACGATCCGCAACGCCCGCCCGACACTGACCGGCACCCCGCCCTGCTGCCACACCGGCTGCACCGTCCCCGCACACGTCAGCTTGTCCACCAGATGCCCCGGCAACCGCGCCCGCCCGGACAACCAGCCACCCTCGACATCCAGATGCACATACACCCGAAACGACTCCTGCCGGCTCCGGGAGACCACCGACCCCAACGACCGGGTACAGACCTGCACCAACGCATCGGCCCACGTCACCTCCGGGGTCCCCGCCGCGAACAGCGCGTCGCGGGCCTCGGACACCGCCGCCTCGACCAGCGCCCCGACATCGGCCGGCGCGGAGAACCGCAGCTCGAACCGGCCACCCTCCCGGGTACCCATCGACAGCTCCGCCCGCTCCCCCGCCCGACCCACCTCCGCCAACGCCGGCTCCACCGGCACCGCCCCGGCAACCAGAACGGCGTCAGCCGTCGACGTCGGCGTCGGCGTCGGCGCAGCCCAGGGTCGGGGTCGGGGTCGTCCCCGGTCGGCGGATCGAAGGCATACCGCGACAGCACCCGCCCCAGCTGCGGCACACTCGCCGACACCGCCAGCTCGGCCACCGAGGCCTCCACCTGCGAGGGCGCGTGCCGGGCCACCACCGCCACCTGGTCCACCGAGAGCCGGCCCGCCGCGAACTGGCCCATCACCACCGGCAACACCCCCACCCGCCGGGCCATCACCACCACCTGACGCGCCCGCCCCGGCGACAACCCCGCCCGCAGCACCAACCAGTGCTCCACCGACCGGATCCCCGCCCCCGCCCACCCCTCGGACTCGATCGCCCGCGCCGTCAACGACCACCAACCGCGCCGAGACCTGGTTCAGCGCACCACACACCACCGCCAGCTCCGCCTCCAGCCGCTCACCCTCGGACAGCTCCATCACGGCCTGCGCCCCATCCCCGGTCCCCACCATGACACCCATCGTACACCTGTTCGAACGAGTGCGGAAGGCCGCGCACAGCCGAGAATCGCCTGCGGGACAGACACATTGCGCCGTACCAGACACCCCTGACAGCGAGGCCCCGCCCTACGATCGGCCCATGACTGCGGAACAGGTGCGGATCGGCCTCGTCGGCTACGGCTTCGGCGGCCGCAACTTCCATGCGCCGCTGCTCGCCAGCGCACCGTCCTGCGACTTCGCCGGCGTGGTGACCACGTCGACCGCGCGCCGTGAGCAGCTCGCCCAGGAGCACCCGGACGTCCGCGCCTACGACAGCCTGGAGGCCCTCGCCGCCGACGGCGCCGTCGCCGTCGCGATCTCCACACCGGCGCACACGCACGCTCCGCTTGCGCTGCAGGCGATCTCGCTGGGCATGGCCGTCGTCGTGGACAAGCCGTTCGCCCTCAGCGCCAACGACGCCCGCGACGTGATCGCCGCGGCCGAGACCGCCGGCGTCGCGCTCAGCGTCTACCAGAACCGCCGCTGGGACTCCGACCTGCTCACCCTGCAGAAGCTGCTCGCGCAGGACCGACTCGGCCAGGTCCAGCGCTTCGACTCGGCCTTCGAGCGGTTCGTCACCGAGTCCGGACCACCCGAAGCCGGCGGCGGCGTCCTGCGCGACTTCGGCAGCCACCTGGTCGACCAGGCGCTCCTGCTGTTCGGCTCGCCGACGTCCGTGTATGCCGAGATGCGCCGGACCGGGGACGTCGTCACGGGCTTCTTCCTCACCCTGCAGCATGCGGGCGGCGTGCGCTCCCACCTCAGCGGCGACTGGCGTCAGGGCGCGCCCGCGCCGCGACTGCGGGTCAGCGGCAGCGACGGGTCGTTCGTCGTGCCTGCGATGGACAGCCAGGAGCGTCACCTCATCGAGGGCCGCTCCCCTGCCACCGACTCCGACGACTGGGGCCGAGAGGAGGAGGCCGACTGGGGATGGATCCAGCGCGGCGACGCCAGAGAGCCCGTGCCCAGCGAGCGGGGCCGCTGGGACACCTACTACCCCGCGTTCGCCGCAGCCGTCCGCGGCGAGCGCGAGGTCCCCGTCGACCCCACCGACGCGGTGCTCGCCCTCGAGGTCATCGAGGCCGCCGAGCGCAGCGCCGCCGCGGGCAACGTCGTCAGCCTCTGAACGCCCGGCTCCGCCGCGGGCGCCCCGCCCACCGGGCCGGCTCTCGGCGCACGGCTCGCTCACGGCGCACGGCCCGCCGGCGGCGGATCGCGTCCGTCCGGCGGTTGCCGTCGGGGTCGAACACCACGTCGTACAGGCCGGCCCCCCAGGCCCGGTCGAGCGGCGTCAGGTGCGGGTCGACCACCGGGCGCAGCCGCCCCGGCGGACGCGGCCCGCGGCGACCGCCGTCGTGCCACCCCTGGAGCCGCGCAGCGGACTCGGCGAAGGCCCGCACCATCGCGTTCGGGTCGTCCAGCTCCAGCGCGTCGGACCCGTCCAGCTCGAGGTGCTCCGCAGCAAGGCGACGGCGCAGGGCGACGGCGAACGGCGAGGCGCCGTCGGTGCCTTCGTCCCAGACCGCCGCCGTGAGCTCCGAGTCGTGCGTCCACGACCTGCGGTTCAGGTTGTCCGACCCCACCGACGCCCAGACGTCGTCGATGATGCACACCTTCGCGTGGACGTACACCGCTGCACCCGCAACGTTCTCGAGCCCGTAGATCGCCACCCGATCCCCGCCCGCGGCCCGCAGGCTGCGCACGGCGCGCTCGCGACCGACGGCGTTCGGGGCCAGGGAGTGGCGGCCGCTGCGGTCCGGGTAGTGGGGGACGACGGCCACCAGCCGCAGCTCGGGGCGCTCGCGCAGCGCCCGGGCGAACGGCGCCGCGACCTCACTGGACCAGAGGTACTGGTCCTCGACGTAGATCAGCTCCCGTGCCGCCTGCAGCGCCTTGCCGTAGCCCAGGGCGACGCTGCGCTCACCCTCGGGTGCGAACGCGTAACCGCTGCGCCGCCGCGGATAGGTGCGCAGCAGCTGCACCGCGTGCGTGCCGGTGGGCTCCGGGTCCGGCGCCTGCGGGGGCAGGCTGGTCCGGACCCCGCGCGGGCCGCGTCGCCGGTCGTGCAGACGGCGAACAGGGCTGCGGGTCAATGCCGCCGGGTCGTCCCAGCGCTCCCGGAACACCGCCTCCACGTCACCGACCGCAGGCCCGGTGACCGCCAGCTGGATGTCGTGCCAGGCGGGAGTCGGTCCGTACGCCGCCGCCATCACCTGGGCCTGCGGGTCGCCGGCGTGCGAGCCGTCGTCGCCGCGGCTGCGGCACACGTCGATCCCGCCGAGGAAGGCGATGTCCCGGTCGGGACGTCCGCCATGGCGCAGGACGAAGAACTTCTGGTGGTGGGAGCCGTTGGGCCGGACGCGCATGTCCAGCAGGCACTGGCCCCCGGCCGACTCGATCGTCCGCGCGGCGATCGCGTTCTGCTCGGCCGAGAACCGCAGCGCCGCGGGCTGCGAGCGCCAGAGCAGCCCGCGGACGTCCACCCCGCGCCGGGACGCCCGCGACAGCACCGCGGCGATGCCGGTGTCCTTGCCCGGCCCCAGACGTTGGTCGGCGTCCATGCGCCAGCCCGCGAACATCACCAGGTCGCCCGCGCCGGTCGCCTCCAGCGCCGCGAGCAGCTCGGCGAAGTAGTCGGCCCCGTGCACCAGGGGGCGCACCCGGTTGCCGCTGGTCCAGGCACGCCGGTCCGCGTGCCGGGAGTCCAGGGTGGTCCAGGGGTTGCCCCGTTCGGTCGCGTCGAGGAACCAGTCGGCAGGGGGCACACCACGATGCCTACCCGTTCGTACGCCGTCCGGGCAAGTTCCGTGGGTCCCGCCGGTGGACGACGACCCGTGCGACGGCCTGCGCCGATGGGCTGTGACCGGCCCGGGGGGATGCCAGGCGAGCACAGACCCGAGCCCTGCTGAGGGACACTGGGACGGTGCTGTCCGCCATGGCTCCCGCGCGCCGGAGGCTGGTCCTCGCCGTCGCCGTCCTGCTGGGGGTCGCCGTCCTCGCCGCGGGAGTGCTGGTCACCGTTCACGCGCTGCACGGCACGCCCGCCGCCTCCGCGCCGGCCGCGGTGCCGCAGGACCAGCCGGGGCCGGTCCTGCTCGTGCCCGGGTACGGCGGGTCGGTCGCCGAGCTGAACCAGCTCGCCGCGGCGCTGCGGTCCCAGGGCAAGGACGTCACCGTCGTACGGCTGCCCGACCACGGCCTGGGCGACCTGCGCGTCCAGGCCCGCACGCTCGCTGCGGCAGCGACCGCGGCACGGGCCCGCACCGGCGCGCCCTCGGTGGACGTGGTGGGCTACTCCGCCGGCGGGGTCGTGGCCCGCTACTGGGTCCAGGACCTCGGCGGCCGCGGCGCAGACCCGCCGGCTGGTCACGCTCGGGTCGCCGCACCACGGCACCGAGATCGCCGAGCTGGGCACGCTGTTCGCCGGCGCCTGCCCGGTCGCCTGCCGGCAGCTGCTGCCCTCCAGCCCCCTGCTGGGCGCCCTGGACCAGGAGCGGGCGCAGGGCGGCCCGCGGGTGGTCTCCATCTGGACCACGCAGGACGACGTGGTCCTGCCGCCTGACTCCGCCCGCCTGGCCGGGAGCGCTCAACCTGACGGTGCAGAGCGTCTGCCCCGCCTCCAGGGTGCGCCACTCCGGCCTGCCCACCGACCCGCTCGTGCAGGGCATCGTCAGCGCCCAGCTCGAGGCGGGTCCGCCGCAGCAGCTCGGCAGCGCCGACTGCCGCCGGCTCAGCTCGTGATGTCCTTGGTCGCGAAGTTGGCCCAGGCCGCCCCGAGCAGCACGACGACGTACACCCCCTGCAGGGCGACGCCCCGCTCGAGGTTGCTCCACAGGATCGGGTCGCGGAACAGGTCGACGAACGAGAGCCAGTAGCGCGTCGGCAGGTACGGCTGCAGCGCCCGCGCGGCCTCGATCGTCAGCAGCAGCGAGGACCCGATGAGGAACGCGAGCGCGCCGAGGCTCGCGGCCAGGGGCGAGTCGCTCAGGGTGGACAGCAGGACCGCCATCGCGGCGACGCCGAGCATCGAGAAGGCGATGTAGCCGATCGCGAGCAGGACCCGCCAGGCGATCTGGCCGGGGGTGAGCGAGGTCCCGGACACGCTGACGATCGCCTGCGACAGCGGCTGGTGGCCCAGCAGCATCCGCCCCACGCCGAAACCCACCACGGCCACGGACAGCACCGCGACCAGCACGAAGACGAACGTCGCGACGAGCTTGGCCACGAGCAGCCTCGTGCGCCCGACCGGGCGGACCAGCAGGTAGCGCAGCGTGCCGGCCTGCGCCTCGCCCGCGACCGAGTCGCCGGCCACCACCGACACGGCCACGGGCAGGAAGAGCGGCAGCACGATCGCCAGGGCCGCGACGGCGAACAGGGACCCGTTGGCCAGGACCGCCGAGAGGAACGCCGGCCCCTCTCCCGGCGGAGCGCTGATGCCGGTGACCGACACCAGCACCGCGACCAGCGTGGGCAGCGCGTTGAGCATCAGGATCGTCAGCCAGGTGCGCGGCCGGCGGAAGAGCTTGGCCAGCTCGACGCGCATCACCGACCCTCCCGGGACCCACCGGCCGACTCCACCCGGTCCCCCGCCGCGCCGGTGCGCTCGTGCACCACGTCCTCCAGCGAGCGCCGCTCCGGCCCGAGCTCCAGGACGCGGATCCCGTCGGCGACGAGCCGGGCGTTCAGTCCCGCCACGTCGGCCGTCCGGATCAGCAGGCGGTCGCCGTCGCGCGCCTCCACGCCACCGTCCAGCAGCGCGACGACCGACGCCACGTCGGGGGTGCGGAGCACCGTGCGGCCGGTGGGCTCCTGCAACGCGGCCAGCTGCTCCTGCAGCACGAGGCGTCCGCGGTCGAGGACGCCGACCCGGGTGCACAGCTGCTCGACCTCCGCGAGCAGATGGCTGGACAGGAAGATCGTCGTACCGGCCGCGTTCAGCCGCGCGAGGAGCTCGCGGACCTCCCGGATGCCCTGCGGGTCAAGGCCGTTGGTGGGCTCGTCCAGCACCAGCAGCCGCGGCTGTCGCAGCAGGGCCACCGCCAGCCCGAGCCGCTGGCGCATCCCGAGCGAGTAGGCCTTGACCGGCCGGGACCCGACGCCACCGAGACCGACCTGCTCCAGCGCCTCGTCGACCCGCCGGCGTCGGGCGCGCGCGCCACCGCTCGCGGGTCCGCTGGCGTCGAGCAGGCGCAGGTTGGTGCGCCCGGACAGGTGCCCGTACGCCGCCGGACCCTCCACCAGCGCGCCCACCGACGGCAGGACGTCGCGGCCCTCCCTCGGCATCGGGCGGCCGAGCAGCTCCACCGTCCCCGACGTCGCCAGCACCAGCCCGAGCAGCATCCGGACCGTGGTGGTCTTGCCCGAGCCGTTGGCGCCGAGGAAGCCGTAGACGTCCCCCTCGCGCACGTCCAGGTCGACGTGGTCGACCGCGGTCAGCGAGCCGAAGCGCTTGGTCAGCCCGCAGGTGCGGATCATGACGCCGCCCGTGCGGTACGCCGCAGCTCGCCGGCTGCCGTCGTCAGCGTCGCCACGGTGACGGTGCCGGTGAGCAGCCAGGCCGTGGCAAGCGTGTCGTCGTCCTGGCTCAGCAGGAGGCTGACCGGGCCGACCGACAGGGCCAGACCCTGCGGGGTGTCGGCGATCCCCGGGGCGGTGGCGAGCTGCCGCCGTACCTCGCCCGCCTGGCTGGGCGGGATCGGGATCGCGACCAGAGCGGTCACCCCGCGCCCGTAGAGCCCGACTGCCCCCTCCGGAGGGCGCCGGCCGTTCCAGGGCAGCCCGGCCAGCGTGGCCGGCGGCTGCACGCTGCTGAAGCGGGAGAGGAACGCCACCAGGTCCGGCAGGTGCCGCTCCTGCAGCCGGGCGTCGCCCGGCGGGGCGAACGCGGTCACCGACGCGGCCGGGACGGCGGTGCTGAAGTCGGTGAACTCCGCCGACATCGTCGGGTGGGTGTTTCTCGCACCGACGACGTCGACCCGCAGCGGGATGGCGGACGTCGCGTCCGCCCAGACGTCGACGTGGTCGACCGTGGTCCTCCGGTCGGCCGGCCGCAGCCGCAGGCCCTGGGTGTCCCGGCCGGCGATCCGGCGCGAGGGCAGCGACGTCACCTCGGCGCCGCGGGCGTCGGTGAGCAGGCGGCGGGCCAGCCCCGACGGCAGCAGGTCGGCGGCCACCGGCAGGCGCGCCGGTGGGTCCAGCAGGCCCTGCTCGAGCGTGGCGCGGTTGCCCTCGTAGTCCCACGTCCACAGCGCCGCCCGGGTGCGGTGCTGGCCGGTCTCGCCCGTGGCCGCGATGCTGTCGACCCGCCAGTCGCGTGCGCCGCGCCACCAGACCCGCAGCTGCGTCGTGCCACCGAGCAGCCAGGCCACGGAGTCGAACTGGCCCGTGACCGGCAGGGCGAGCGTGCCGGTGGCCGTCGCGTACCCCGAGTACGGCGTGCCTGCCGAGCGGTTGATCCGCGCGAGCAGGTCACCGGCCCGTACGGCGGCGCCGCGACCCGGCAGCGCGCCGACCAGGGAGGGCGTCGCGAGCAGCACCCCGACACCCACGAGGACGACGAGCCAGCGCCAGCGGCGAGCCATGACTCACCGTACGTCAGCCCGCGGGCCGGAGCCCGCGCACCACGGTCAGCCCGCGGGCCGGAGCCCGCGCACCATCTCAGAGGGCGCGCAGGTACTGCGGCGGCCAGGGCGTGGACGCCGGCTCCACCTCGAGCTGCTGGGCCGCGTGCAGCGGCCAGTACGGGTCGCGCAGCAGCGCACGGGCCAGCAGGACGACGTCCGCCTCACCGGTGGCGAGGATGTCCTGCGCCTGCTTGGGCTCGGTGACCAGGCCCACCGCCCCGGTCGCGATGCCGGCCCCGCTGCGCACCTGCGCCGAGAACGGCACCTGGTACCCCGGCCCGACCGGGATGCTCACGCCGGGCGCGAGCCCGCCGGTGGACACGTCGACGAGGTCGACCCCGCGCCCCTTGAGCACCCGGGCCAGCTCGACGCTCTGCTGGGCGTCCCAGCCCTCGCCCTCGGGCAGCCAGTCGGTCGCCGAGATGCGCACCAGCAGCGGCAGGCGCTCTGGCCAGACCCGGCGCACCGCGTCCACGACCTCCAGGGTCAGCCGCGTGCGGTTCTCGAACGAACCGCCGTACGCGTCGGTGCGCCGGTTGGCCGCCGGCGACAGGAACTGGTGGAGCAGGTAGCCGTGAGCGGCGTGCAGCTCGACGAGCTGGAAGCCGGCGTCGAGGGCGCGCTGGGCCGAACGGGCGAAGTCGGCGACGAGGCCGTCGATGTCGGCCTGGGTCATCGCGGTGGGCGTGGCGTAGTCGCCGAACGGCACGTCGCTGGGGGCCAGGGCGGGCCAGCCGCCGGCCGACGCCGGGACCGAGCCGCGCTCGGGGACGAACGGCGCGTAGGTCGACGCCTTGCGGCCGGCGTGCGCCAGCTGGATGCCCGGGGTGGCGCCGGCGGAGACGATCTGCGCTGTGATGGCCGTGAAGGCCTCCTGCTGGCGGTCGTTCCAGAGGCCGAGGTCCTGCGGGCTGATCCGGCCCTCGGCGTTGACGGACGTGGCCTCGGTGATCACGGCGCCGACGCCCCCGACGGCGCGGGAGTGCAGGTGGGTGGCGTGCCAGGACGTGGGAGCCCCCACCTCGGGCCCCGAGGCCGCGGCGGAGTACTGGCACATCGCCGCCATCCAGACGCGGTTGCGGACGGTGACGTCGCGGAGGGTGATCGGCTCGAAGAGGATGCTCACGCCCAGTAGCAAGGTGCCGGGCACGACGGCTATTCCGCCTCGGCGACCGACGTGACGCGACCCACCCCCCGACCAGCACGTCCCGTGCCACGATGGGCCATGACGTACCTCAAGCCACCGGCCCTGACCGTCAAGGTCTTCAACAAGCTCGCGATGAAGAGCACGATCTGGGGCGTCAACACCCTGGAGGTCGCCGGCCGCAGCACCGGTGCGGCCCAACAGGTTCCGGTGATCCCGATCGAGCACGACGGCACCCTGTACGTCGTCTCCACCCGCGGCGAGGCGGAGTGGGTGCGCAACGTGCGCGCCGCGGGCGCCCTCCGGCTGGGGCCGAAGGGCGACCTCACGACGTACCGCGCCACGGAGGTGCCGGTCGAGCAGCGGTCGGCGGTCATCGCGGCGTACCGGGCCAAGGCCGGCCGGGAGGTCAACGGCTACTGGAAGAAGCTCCCGGCCGACGCGGACCACCCGGTGTTCCGGCTGAGCCGCTGACCTGCCGGCTGACCGGCCGCTCGCTCAGTCCTCGGTCACACCCGCCCAGAGGTTGATGCCGGCGTCGACGGCGTTCTTGTCGATCGCCTCGAGCTCGTCGGCGCTGAAGTCCATCTGGTTCATCGCGTCGAGGTTGATGTCGAGCTGCTCGACGCTCGAGGCGCCGATGACCGCGGAGGTGACGCGGGAGTCGCGCAGCGCCCACGCCAGGGCCATCTGCGCGAGCTTCTGCCCACGACCCTGCGCGATCTCGTTGAGCGCACGCACGTGCCGAAGGACGTTCTCCTCCAGGTGCGAGGCCTCGAGCGAGCCGCCGCGGGCCGCACGGGAGTCCGCGGGCACACCGTTGAGGTAGCGGTCGGTCAGCAGGCCCTGCGCCAGCGCGGTGAAGACGATGCAGCCCATGCCCTGGGTCTCGAGCTCGTCCAGCAAATCCTTCTCGATCCAGCGGTTCAGCATCGAGTACGACGGCTGGTGGATCAACAGCGGCGTGCCCAGCTCACGGGCGATCGAGGCGGCCTCCGCCGTCTTCTTGGCCGAGTACGACGAGATGCCGGCGTACAGCGCCTTGCCGGAGCGCACCGCGTGGTCCAGCGCCATCATCGTCTCGGCGATCGGCGTCTCGGCGTCGAAGCGGTGGGAGTAGAAGATGTCGACGTAGTCCAGCCCCATCCTGGACAGCGACTGGTCGAGCGAAGCGAGCACGTACTTGCGCGAACCGCCGCCCTGGCCGTAGGGACCGGGCCACATGTCCCAGCCGGCCTTCGTCGAGATGATCAGCTCGTCGCGGTACGGCGCGAGGTCCTGCTTGAGGAACGTGCCGAAGTTGATCTCCGCTTGCCCGTAAGGAGGCCCGTAGTTGTTGGCCAGGTCGAAGTGGGTCACGCCGCGGTCGAACGCCCGGCGCAGCACCGCCCGCTGGGTCTCGGCCGGCTTGTCGTCGCCGAAGTTCTGCCACAGCCCGAGCGAGATGACGGGGAGCTTGAGGCCGCTGGCCCCGGTGAAGCGGTACTGCATGCTGTCGTAGCGGTTCTCCGCAGCGTTGTATGAGGTCATGCCGCCAGTCTGCCGCAGGCCGGTGTGGCGCGCTCAGCCGTCCCGTCGCATCGGCAGGTGCATCACGCCGTCCTCGTCGTAGTCCGGTCCGGTGCGCACGAACCCGAAGTGCCCGTACCAGCCCTCCAGGTAGGTCTGGGCTCCGATCTCGACCGCGTGCCCTGCGCAGAGCGTGATCGCCTCCTGCACGAGCCGCGCCGACAGGCCCTGCCCCCGGGCGTCCCGGGCCGTGACGACCCGTCCGACCGACCGGTCGCCGCCGTCCTCCAGGACCCGCAGCGCCGACAGGACCCGCTCCCCGTCCTGGAACCAGAGGTGGCGTGTGCCCGGCTCGGCGTCACGACCGTCCACGTCGGGGTAGGGCGACCGTTGCTCGACGATGAAGACCTCGCACCGCAGCTGCAGCAGTCGGTAGAGCTCAGTGGTGCTGAGCTCCGCGAACGTGGCGCAGCGCAGGACGGGGTCAGCCATCGGACCTGGTGGCGGTGGCGGTCCCGACGCCAGCCCGCAGCATCAGCAGGTCGACGAAAGCGTCTGCGGCGCCCAGCGGCTCGGCCACCGGCACGCCGTCGACCGACCGCGTCACGGCGTCGGGCAGGCGGCCGGGGGCCACGAACAGCGACGCCACCACCGGGTATCTGCGCCCCGCCGTTCCGCAGGTCGCGCACGGCGTCCGCGGGGGACGGCGCGGCCGCGGACGCGAAGGCAGCCACCGCCGGTACGCCGCGTGCCGCGCCGAGGTCGCGGGCGACCCCCTGCGCCGCCGAACGGGCCTCGGCCGAGCTGGAGCCCGCCGAGGCAAGGACGATGCCGTCCACGTCGCCGGGGTGCGCGGCGGTCAGGCGCTCCTCGAGGGCGCGCAGCAGGAGGTCGCGCGCACCCGGCTCGTCACTGACCAGCGCCGGTGCCACGCTCACGTCCATCGTGCCCGCGACGCCGCTGGCCTCGATCGCCGCCGGCACGTCGGAGGTCACGTGGTAGCCGGGGGTGAACAGCAACGGCACCACGCGCACCGAGGTGAAGCCGTCTGCCGCCATCTGCCGCAGCGCCGCGTCCGGCGCCGGGTCCGTGAAGTCCAGGTGGCAGGGCCGCACCGGCAGGCCGGACCGGAGTGCCAGCGCCTGCACCAGCTCCTCGACGACGACGGCTGCCCGGGGGTCGCGGCTGCCGTGCGAGAGCAGGAGCAACCCGTGCATCGCTTCCCTCCTCAGATGTCCCAGTCGTCGGCGTGCTCGGCCGTCCCGGCCAGCGGGTCACCGATCATGCCAGCCGCGAGCGTCTGCCCGCTCTGGGAGTCGATCAGCAGGAAGGCGCCGGTGCGGCGGTGGCGGGCGTACGGCTCCGCCACGATCGGCTCGGCGGTGCGCAGCCGCACTCGACCGATGTCGTTGAGCTGCAGGTCGTCACCCGGCACGATCTGCACCGAGTCGAGGTCCAGCACCCCGTCCACGGCCCCGATGACCGTGCGGGTCGTCCGCGTCGTGTGCTTGAGCAGCAGCCGGCTCTTCTTGCTCAGCGGCACGTCGGAGAGCCAGCAGAGCGTGGCGACGAGGTCCCGCGTCGGCTCCGGCGCCTGTGCTGCCGAAGCGATCAGGTCGCCACGGGCCACGTCGATGTCGTCCGAGAGCCGCAGCGCCACCGACATCGGCGCGAAGGCCTCGGCGAGCTCGCCGTCCGCGGTGTCGATGCCGGCGACCGTGGTGCGGCGCCCGCTCGGCAGCACGACCACCTCGTCGCCGACGCGGACCACGCCGGCGGCGACCTGGCCGGCGTAGCCGCGGTACTCGCGGTGGGCGGCGTCCCGCGCCGCCTCCTGCGGACGCAGCGTGAGCTGGACGGGGAAGCGCAGCGCCTCCGAGGCCGGGTCCTCAGCCACGGGAAGGGTTTCCAGGACTTCCAGCAGGCTCGGCCCGGCGTACCAGTCGGTCCGCGCGGAGCGGTCGACGACGTTGTCACCCTCCAGCGCCGAGACCGGCACGGTCCGCAGGTCCGGCAGGCCGAGGTCGGCGGCGACCGCGGCGAGGTCAGCGCTCACGCGGGCGTAGACGTCGGCGTCGAAGCCCACCAGGTCGATCTTGTTCACGGCCACCACCACATGGGGCACCCGAAGCAGCGCGGCCACCGCGAGGTGGCGCCGTGTCTGCTCCAGGACGCCCTTGCGCGCGTCCACCAGCAGCACGACGGCGTCGGCGGTGGACGCGCCGGTGACGGTGTTGCGGGTGTACTGCACGTGCCCGGGGCAGTCGGCCAGGATGAAGGACCGGTCGGCCGTGGCGAAGTAGCGGTAGGCCACGTCGATGGTGATCCCCTGCTCGCGCTCGGCGCGCAGGCCGTCGGTCAGCAGGGCCAGGTCGGCGTGGGCGAGGCCGCGGTCGCGCGAGACCCGCTCGACGGCGTCGAGCTGGTCGGCGAGCACGGACTTGGAGTCGTGCAGCAGCCGGCCGACCAGGGTGGACTTGCCGTCGTCCACCGAGCCGGCGGTGGCGAGGCGGAGCAGGGTGGGTGCGCCCATCAGAAGTAGCCCTCCTTCTTGCGGTCCTCCATGGCGGCCTCCGAGATCCGGTCGTCGGCGCGGGTGGCGCCCCGCTCGGTCAGCCGGGTGGCGGCGACCTCCACCACGACGTCGTCGACCGTCACCGCGTCGGACTCCACCGCCCCGGTGCAGGACATGTCGCCGACGGTGCGGTAGCGCACCTGCCTGGTCACGACCTCCTCGTGCTCGCGCGGCTGCGACCACGGGCCGACGGCGAGCCACATCCCGTCGCGCTGGAACACCTCGCGCTCGTGGGCGTAGTACAGGCCGGGCAGCTCGACCCGCTCGCGGGCGATGTAGCGCCAGATGTCGAGCTCGGTCCAGTTCGACAGCGGGAACACGCGGACGTGCTCGCCGGGACGGTGCTTGCCGTTGTAGAGGTTCCACAGCTCGGGCCGCTGGTTGCGCGGGTCCCAGGCGCCGAACTCGTCGCGCAGGGAGAAGATGCGCTCCTTGGCACGGGCCTTCTCCTCGTCGCGCCGGGCGCCGCCGAAGACCGCGTCGAAGCGGTGCTCGACGATCGCGTCGAGCAGCGGCTGGGTCTGCAGCGGGTTGCGCGTGCCGTCCGTGCGCTCGGAGAGCCGGCCGTCGTCGATGTAGTCCTGCACCCGGGCCACCTCGAGGCGGGCGCCGAGACGGGCGACGGTGCGGTCGCGGTAGTCGAGCACCTCGGGGAAGTTGTGCCCCGTGTCGACGTGCAGCAGGGTGAACGGCACCGGCGCGGGCCAGAACGCCTTGGCGGCCAGGTGCAGCATGACCACGGAGTCCTTGCCGCCGGAGAAGAGCAGCACCGGCCGCTCGAACTCGGCCGCGACCTCGCGGAAGATGTGGATCGCCTCCGACTCCAGGGTGTCGAGGTGGTCCAGCCGGAGCCGGCCGGCGGCAGCCACGGGGGCAGCCGGCCCGGGCCGCCGGCGCGGTGGGCACGGTCACGTCGTTCAGCACTGCGCTCATGTGTGGATCCCGCACTCGGTCTTGTCCTTGCCCGACCAGCGTCCGGCCCGGGGGTCCTCCCCCGGAGCCACCCTGCGCGTGCAGGGCGCGCAGCCGATCGACGGATATCCCTGCAGCGTCAGGGGATTGCGGGGCAGGTCGTGCTCGACCTGGTAGGCCTCGACGTCGGCGTCGGTCCACCCGACCAGCGGGTTGACCTTGACCAGGTCGTGCTTGTCGTCCCAGACGACGACGGGGGTGGCGGCGCGCGTGGGCGCCTCCACCCGCCGTACGCCGGTGACCCAGGCGCCGCGGCCCTCGAGGTTGCGCGCCAGCGGCTCGACCTTGCGCAGGAAGCAGCAGAGGTTGGGGTCGCGGTCGTGCAGCTGCGGACCGTACTCGGCGTCCTGCTCGGCCACGGTCTGGCGCGGCATGGCGTCCACCACCGTCACCGGCAGCGAACGGGCCACGGTGGCGCGGGTTTCCAGGGTCTCGGGGAAGTGGTAGCCGGTCTCCAGGAACAGCACCTCGACGCCGGGCAGCTGCTCGGCGAAGAGGTGCGGCAGGATCGTGTCCTGCATCGAGGCGGCCACGATGAGGTCCCGGCCGAAGCTGCGGACGGCCCACGCGGCGACCGCCTGCGCGGTGGCGCCCTCCAGCGCGGCGCTGACCGCGGCGAGGGCGGCGTCGCGCTCCTCCTCGGGCAGCCCGCGCAGGTGCGCGGCGTCGATCAGGGGGACGGTGGTCGTCATACCAGGAGCTCCTCGTCTGCCCGCAGGGCCCAGGTGGCGAACCGCTCGCCGGGCTCACGGTCCGTCACGAAGTTGCGCACGACCCGCTCGATGTAGACCGGGACCTGCTCGGAGGTGGTCTTGAGCCCGCGCACCTTGCGACCGAAGCCCGCGTCGAGCCCGAGCGTGCCGCCGAGGTGCACCTGGAAGCCCTCGACCTGGTTGCCGTCGTCGTCGGTGACGATCTGGCCCTTGAGGCCGATGTCGGCGACCTGGATCCGGGCGCAGGAGTTGGGGCACCCGTTGACGTGGATCGACAGCGGGACGTCGATCTGGTCGATGACGTCCGCCAGCCGCTCCTCGAGCAGGCCGACGGTGCGGGTCGCGGTGGCCTTGGTGTCGACGATCGCGAGCTTGCAGTACTCCAGGCCGGTGCACGCCATGGTGTGGCGGCGGAACACCGACGGCTCGGCCTCGAGCCCGAGGTCGCGCAGCGCCTGGACGAGCGGGCCGGTGCGCTCCTGCTCGACGTCGAGGACGAGCAGCTTCTGGTGCGGGGTGAGCCGCACGCGCGAGGAGCCGTGCGCCTCCGCGGTGTCAGCCAGTCGGATCAGCTGGTCGGCCGAGATCCGCCCCACGACGGGGGCGGCGCCGACGAAGTAGCGGCCGTCCTTCTGCTCGTGGACGCCGACGTGGTCGCCACGGTCGTCGGTGGGCGCGGGCGCCGGGCCGTCGGGCAGCGGCGCCTTGAGGTACTCGGTCTCGAGCACCTCGCGGAACTTCTCCGGGCCCCAGTCGGCGAGCAGGAACTTCAGCCGGGCCTTGTGGCGCATCCGGCGGTAGCCGTAGTCGCGGAAGACGGAGACGACACCGGCCCACACGTCGGGTACGTCGCTCCTCGGCCACGAACGCGCCGAGCCGCACGGCCAGCCGCGGGTTGGTCGAGAGGCCGCCGCCGACCCACAGGTCGTAGCCCGGACCGAGCTCGGGGTGCTCGACGCCGACGAAGGAGATGTCGTTGATCTCGTGCACCACGTCGTTGGTCAGCATGCCGGTGATGGCGGACTTGAACTTCCGCGGCAGGTTGGAGTAGGCGGGGTCGCCGATGTAGCGGCGCTGGATCTCCTCGATCGCCGGCGTCGGGTCGATCAGCTCGTCCCGGGAGATCCCGGCGACCGGGGAGCCGAGGATGACGCGCGGGCAGTCCCCGCAGGCCTCGGTCGTCAGCAGCCCGACGGCCTCGAGCCGCTCCCAGATCGCGGGCACGTCCTCGACCCGCACCCAGTGCAGCTGGATGTTCTGCCGGTCGGTGATGTCGGCGGTGCCGCGGGCGTAGTCGCGGGACACCTCGCCGATGACGCGGGTCTGCTCGGTCGTGAGGGCGCCACCGTCCACGCGGACGCGGAGCATGAAGTACTCGTCCTCGAGCTCGTGCGGCTCCAGGGAGGCGGTCTTGCCACCGTCGATGCCCGGCTTGCGCTGGGTGTAGAGCCCCCACCAGCGGAACCGCCCGTGCAGGTCGTCACCGCTGATCGAGGCGAAGCCCTGCTTGCTGTAGACGTCCTCGATGCGGGCCCGCACGTTGAGGGCGTCGTCCTCCTGCTTGAACCGCTCGTTGGCGTTCAGCGGCTGGGTCTCGCCGAGGGCCCACTGGCCCTGGCCCCCCACCTTCGGGGCGCGCCGGGGACGGTCGGTCCTGGCATCGCAGCGGAATCGGTCATAACCCAAAGTTTGACATGCCCAAAGGCGCGCTAATGAATCGGTGTCATCATCCGGACGGGGCCCGGGCCGCGGCCAGCAGGGCTCGCCTTGTCCCCGGCGTAGCCGACCATCCAGTGCGGACGGATCCTCACGTAGACGATGTCAGGGTCCCAGGTCGTCGGCGAGCTGCCGTAATGGGCCGTCAGGTGGGCCTCGATCGGCGCCCAGTCCGGGTCCTCGCGCCGGAGGAGCTCCGCGCGCCCGTGGCAGAAGACGCCCAGGTCGTCCCCGACGAGGTGTGCCGCACTCACCGCCGGCCGGACCCGCAGGTGGCGCGCCTTGGCCGCGGTCCCGCTCGTGGTGAACACCCAGCGCCCGTGCAGGAAGTGGCCGTCCACCCCGCTCACCCTCGGCTCACCCGTCGCCGTCACGGTGGCCAGGGCCAGGGTCCGCATGCCGGTGAGCAGGTCGCACAGCTCCCGGGCATCCAGGGACCGCGGCCGGGGTCACGATGGCGCGCAGGTGCCCGGTGGCGCCGGCCAGTGACGCCTCGAGCAGGGTCTGCAGCGCGGCGACCTCGGCCGGCGTCTCCTTCATCGCTCCACCATGGCCCAGGTGTCGGCGCGCTGCCGTAGGTTTCGGGGCATGACCTGGGAGCCCGCCGACGCCCTCCGCCGGATCGCCTTCCTGCTGGAGCGCTCACGCGCCGGCACCTACCGCGTCAAGGCGTTCCGCGGGGCCGCCGCCACTGCCGCCGCGACCGACCCCGAGGAGCTGCGCGCCCGGGCCCGCGCAGGCACCCTGTCCGACCTGCCCGGCATCGGCTCCGCGACCGAGGCGGTCATCCGCGAGGCCCTGGCGGGGCAGACCCCGGACCTACCTGGCCTCCCTGGAGGACAAGGCCGCCGGCACCCCTCGTCGAGGGCGGGGACACGGTCCGGGCGGCGCTGCGTGGCGACCTGCACTGCCACTCCGACTGGTCCGACGGGGGGTCGCCGATCCAGGAGATGGTGCTGACCGCCGTCGAGCTCGGCCACGACTACCTCGTCCTGACCGACCACTCCCCCCGGCTCAAGGTGGCCAACGGGCTCTCGGTGGAGCGGCTGACCAGGCAGCTCGGGGTGGTCACCTCGATCGACGAGGCGCTGCCGGACTTCTCGCCTGCTCAAGGGCATCGAGGTCGACATCCTCGACGACGGCGGGCTCGACCAGACGCCGGAGATGCTGGCCCGGCTCGACGTCGTGGTGGCCTCGGTGCACTCCAAGCTGCGGATGGCGTCCGCCCCGATGACCCGGCGGATGGTCGCGGCGGTGTCCAACCCGCGCACCAACGTCCTCGGCCACTGCACCGGCCGCCTCGTCGAGGGCGACCGCGGCACCCGCGACCAGAGCACCTTCGACGCCGCCGAGGTCTTCGCCGCCTGCGCCGAGCACGACGTGGCCGTGGAGATCAACTCCCGGCCGGAGCGGTCCGACCCGCCGGACGAGCTGGTCGCCATGGCCCTGGAGGCCGGCTGCCTCTTCTCCATCGACAGCGACGCCCACGCGCCCGGGCAGCTGGACTTCCAGGTCTACGGCTGCGCCCGCGCCGAGCGGCTCGGCGTCCCGACCGAGCGGATCGTCAACACCTGGGACCTCGACCGCCTCCTGGCCTGGGCCCGCCCCGCCTGACGACCGCGCCAACGGCGCGCCGCCGCCGGCGCGCGGCCGTACCGGCGCCGCCATACCGACTTTGTGCTCGCGTGTCGGCAAAACGCACCCTGGCTGGGCGGGGACTCGCCGATTTTGCGGCACGAAGTACGGCGGTCGAGCGCTCACTTTGGAGATTGGGCGATCTCTCCCCTATGCTTCCGGTGTCCTCGACGGATCCGAGCTGCTGCTCGCTGGGCGGCGAGGGACCTCCGAGTGACATCGGATCCAGGTCCCCATCGTCTAGCGGCCTAGGACCCCGCCCTTTCACGGCGGTAGCACGGGTTCGAATCCCGTTGGGGATACGCAGTAAAGGCCTTACCCAAGGCCCCGTAGCGCAGTTGGTTAGCGCGCCGCCCTGTCACGGCGGAGGTCGCCGGTTCGAGCCCGGTCGGGGTCGCTCGAAATGCCAGACGGCCGCCCTCCGGGGCGGCCGTTTCGCGTTTCCCCGGCGCGCGACGACCCCGTGCGACACCTGTGCGGCCTTCCTGTGCCGCCTGCCCACGACCGGCGCGGGAAGTATGTGCCCCGCCCACACGCCGATCACCGGCCCACTGCCCTACCCTCGTGGCTCATGTCCACCCCTGAGCAGAGCGGCTCCACCTCCTTCCAGATCGACCTCAGCGGCCGCACCGCGCTGGTGACCGGCGCAGCCAGCGGCATCGGCGCCGCGTGCGCCGTACGCCTGGCGGCCGCCGGCGCCCACGTCATCGCGGTCGACCGCGACGAGGCCGGCCTCACCGAGCTGGCCGCCGGCACCGACGTCGAGCCGCTGCCCTGCGACCTGGCCGACCTCGATGGCCTCAGCGCCCTGCCGTCCGCGGTCGACATCCTGGTCAACAACGCCGGCATCCAGCACGTCGCGCCGATCCAGGACTTCCCGCCGGAGCGGTTCGACCTCATCCTGCGGCTGATGCTCCAGTCGCCGTTCCGCCTGGTGCAGCGCGTGCTCCCGCACATGTACGACGCCGGCTGGGGCCGGGTCGTCAACGTCTCCAGCGCCCATGGCCTGCGGGCGAGCGCCTTCAAGTCGGCCTACGTCACGGCCAAGCACGGGCTCGAGGGACTGAGCAAGGTCATCGCGCTGGAGGGCGCCGACCACGGCGTCACCAGCAACTGCGTCAACCCGGCCTACGTCCGGACGCCGCTGGTGGAGAAGCAGATCGCCGACCAGGCCAGGAGCCACGGCATCCCCGAGTCCGAGGTCCTGGAGAAGGTGCTGCTCGAGCCGGTCGCGGTCAAGCGGCTGATCGAGCCGGCCGAGGTCGCCGACCTGGTGGCCTTCCTCTGCGGGCCGTCCTCGGCCTCGATCAGCGGCTCGTCCTTCGCGATGGACGGCGGCTGGACCGCGAGCTGAGCGGTCCCTGAACCAACGGCCGGACGGCGGGGCCAGCCACGCGGCACGCCTGCACGCCTGCACGCCCACATGCACCCGCACCACCTGCACCACCTGGCCCACCGGCACACCGGCAGGCGTCCCCCTCTCCATCAGGAGCACCTCCATGTCACGCACCACGTCGCTCGAGCCGGACACCGGCCGGCGCAGATCGCCCATCGCGCGCATCGTCGCTGCCAGCCTCGTCGGCACCACCGTCGAGTGGTACGACTTCTTCCTGTACGGCGTCGCCGCCGCCGCCGTCTTCCCGCACGTGTTCTTCCCCAACGCCTCGGACCCGCTGCAGGCGACGCTGCTGTCGTTCGCGACGTACTGGATCGGGTTCGTCTTCCGCCCGCTCGGCGGGCTGGTCTTCGGCCACTTCGGCGACAAGCTCGGCCGCAAGAAGCTGCTCATCGTGTCGCTGCTGATGATGGGCGTGGCGACGTTCGCCATCGGGCTGCTGCCCAGCCACGCGCAGGTCGGCGTGCTCGCGCCGGTGCTGCTGACGGTGCTGCGCTGCATCCAGGGCTTCGCCCTCGGTGGCGAGTGGGGTGGCGCGGTGCTGATCGTCTCCGAGCACGGCAGCCCCCGCAACCGTGGCTTCTGGGCCTCGTGGCCGCAGGCCGGCGCACCGGCCGGGCAGCTGATCGCCAACGGCCTGCTCGCGTTCCTCGCCGTCTTCCAGAGCGACGACAGCTTCCTCGCCTGGGGCTGGCGCATCCCGTTCCTGCTGTCCGCGGTGCTCGTCATCGTCGGCCTCTGGGTGCGGCTGCAGGTGGAGGAGTCGCCGATCTTCCGTGCCGCGACCGAGCGCGCCGACGCCCGCGCCGCCGCCGGCGTCGTCGACAAGCTGCCCGTGCTGCTCGTCCTGCGCACCTACCCGCGCGAGATCCTCACCGCGATGGGCGCGCGCATGGCCGAGAACGTCAGCTACTACATCTTCACCATCGTCATCACGACGTACGTCACCACCCAGCTGAAGCTGGACAAGTCGTTCGCCCTGAACGCCGTCCTCATCGCCGCCGCGATCCACTTCGTCACGATCCCGATGTGGGGCGCGCTCTCGGACCGGATCGGCCGCAAACCCGTCTACCTCATCGGCGCGGTCGGCGTCGGCGTGTGGGGCTTCGCGTTCATCGCCCTGCTCAACACCAAGAGCTTCCCGCTGGCGGTATTGGCCGTCATCGTCGGCCTGCTCTTCCACGGCGCGATGTACGGCCCGCAGTCGGCCTTCTTCTCCGAGCTGTTCGGCACCAAGGTCCGCTACTCCGGGGTCTCGATCGGCTACCAGCTCGCCTCGATCATCGCCGGCGGCCTCGCGCCGATCATCGCCGTGAAGCTGCTCAAGGACCTACGGCAGCGGCACGCCGATCGCGGTGTACGTCGCCATCTGCGCGCTCATCTCGGTGGTCGCCGTGGTGTCCTACCGCGAGACGCGCGACCGTGACCTCGCCACCGTGACCAAGGGCGAGTCCGTCTGACGTCCAGCGACTGACCGGCCGCGCGGCGCGGGGTGCGGGGAAACGAGGACTGCCTAGGATCGGCGGGATGTCCTCCCACCCCCACCCCGCGCTGTCGTTGCTGCGGCTGCTGACCGCCGGCGCGTCGACCGCCGAGATCGGGGCCGTCGACGCGGACCCCGAGGCGCGCGACCTCGCCCTGCGGATCCGGGCGGCCTTCGACGCCCGTCGGCGGCGCGAGACCGGGTTGACCGCGCTGGTGGACACGGCCCGGGACCTCGCCGCCCTGCGTGACCCGTCGGTGATCCTGGCGGCGATCGTCCGCCGGGCCCGGGCCCTGCTCGGCACCGACGTCGCCTACCTCACGCTGTACGACGCGGAGGCCGGCGACACCTTCATGCGCGCCACGGACGGCTCGGTCTCGGCGCGGTTCCAGTCGGTCCGGCTCAGCCTCGGCGACGGGCTCGGCGGCCTGGTGGCCTCAACCCACCGGCCGTACTGGACCGCCGACTACTTCGCCGACCAGCGGTTCGCGCACACCGGGACGATCGACACCGCCGTGGGCGACGAGGGCCTGGTGGCGATCTGCGGCACCCCGCTGCTGGTCGAGTCCCAGTTCGTCGGCGTGCTCTTCGCGGCCAACCGGGCACCACGCCCCTTCTCCCACGAGGAGGTCGCCCTGCTGGGCTCCCTGGCCGCGCTGGCCGCCGTGTCGATCGTGCAGACCAGGGCTGCCGCCGAGACGGCCGAGGCCCTGGAGCGGCTGTCCGAGGCGCACGCCGCCGTGCACCGGCACACCGCGGGGGTGGAGCGCGCGGCGGCGGCGCACGACCGGTTCGCCGAGCTCGTCCTGGCCGGCGGCGGTGTCCAGGACATCACCGCGGCCCTGGCCGCGCTGACCGGCGGGTGGGTCGTGCTGCTGGACGAGACGGGTCGCCGGCTGGGCTGCACCGGCCCGGCGCCGGCGCAGCTGCCGGTGCTCGACGCCGCCCGCCAGGGCTCCGGCCGGCTCGTCCGCGCGGACGACATGTGGGCGGTGACCGTCAAGGCTGCCTCCGAGCAGCTCGGGTTCCTGGTGATCGGCGGGGTGGACGAGCTGGACGACCCCGACCGGCGCACCATCGAGCGGGCCGGGGTGGTGACGGCGCTGCTCCTGCTGTTCGAACGGGCGTCCGCCGACGCCGAGCAGCGGGTGCGCACCGACCTGGTCTCCGACCTGGTGAGCGGGCGCGGCGACGTCGCCGTACGCGCGGCCCGTGCCCGCAGCCAGGGTCTCGACCTCGACCACGAGCACGTCGTCCTGGTCGCGCGGGGCCGTCCCGGCGAGCCGCGGCGCGCGCTGGTGATGTCCGCCCACGCGGCGGTGGGTGAGGATGCGCTCGTGGGCGAGCACGACGGTGACGTGGTCGCCCTCGTGCCGTCCGGCGACGCGCAGGAGTGCGCCGCCCGGGTCGCCGCGCGGATGAGCCGGTCAGCCGAGGTGACGGTGGGCGGCGCCGGGCCCGCCACGTCGGTCGAGGACGTGCCCCGGTCGTACGCCGACGCGCGCCGCACCACCGCCGCCCTGCTGGCCCTCGGGCGGGCCGGGACCGGCGGATCCGCCCAGTGCCTGGGCTTCGCCGGGCTGGTGTCCGGCTCGGCCCCCGACGTGCGCGGCTACGTGGGGCGCGTCCTCGGTCCGGTCCTGGACTACGACCGGACGCGCGGCACCGACCTGCTCGGCACGCTGGAGGCCTACTACGCCGCCGGCGGCAGCCCCCGCCACGCCGCCACGCGGTTGCACGTCCACGCCAACACCGTCGCCCAGCGCCTCGAACGGGTCGCGCTCCTGCTCGGCTCCGACTGGCAACGGCCCGAGCCGTCCCTCGAGCTGCAGCTCGCCCTGCGCCTGCACCGGCTGATGCCCGACTGACGCGCCGCCTCCGCCATACCGTCCCCTTCCCTCGACCGGACGCACCGCGCTGCCCGAATCCGGACACGTGGTGTCCGATTGGGGCGCTGCGGTGCGTCCGGTCGAGGTGGTGGGTCAGAACACGGAGTAGCCGCCGTCGATCGTGAGGATCGAGCCGGTCATGAAGCCGGATGCGGGGCTGGCCAGGAACAGGACCGCGGGGGCGATCTCGTCCGGCGCCGCGCCACGCTGCTGCGGGGCGTCGTCGATCCAGTACCGCTTGAACTCCGGCCGGTCGATCGGCGTCATCTCGGTCACCACGTAGCCGGGCGCCACGGCGTTGACCCGCACCCCGAGCGGCGCCCACTCGGCGGCCAGCGAGCGCGTCAGGTGGTGCACCCCCGCCTTGGAGGCGTTGTACGCCGGTTGCCACTGGGGCGGTTGACGATGTCCGCCGACATGGAGCCGACGTTGACGATGACGCCGCCACCGGCCTCCACCATGCGCCTTGCCGAAGATCTGGCAGCCGTGCCAGACGCCGGTGAGGTTGACGTCGATCACCTCGTTCCACTCCTCCTCGGTGACCTCCAGCGCCGGCCGGTGGATGCAGGTACCGGCGTTGTTGACCAGGACGTCGACCCGGCCGAACCGCTCGACGATCTCGCCGGCCGCGCGCTCGACGTCCGCGCGACGCGCCACGTCCCCCTCGAAGGCGGCGGCGGTGATCCCCTTCGCCTCGAGCTCGGCCAGGACCTCGGCATTCCTCGCGGCGTTCCGGGCGAGGATGGCGATGCTGGCGCCGGCCTCACCGAGCGCATGGGCGAAGGCGCGCCCGAGGCCGCGGTTGCCACCGGTCACGACGGCGACCTTTCCGGTCAGCGAGAACGTGTCGAGCACAGTCATGGGTGGCTCCTCAGGGGTCGGCCGTGCCGGGTCAACGCGTGCTGCGGTGCCGCACGGTCGCACCACGCTAGCCCGGGGGTGACCGGCCCGGGACGCCGGTTGCGGATCTGCGCCGGCCCCGGTCGCTTTGCCACCGAGAGCGTGAAGCGGTACCTTCATAACTATGAAACCTTCCCTTCACGTCCTGGCTCTGTCCCCCGCCCTGCCGCCCCGTTCCGCCGTCGAGCGGGCAGGCGTCCGACATCCCGGTCCGGTTCCGTTCGGTCGACCAGCTGGCTCGGGGTGTTCGCCGCCGGGCGCCGTACCGCCGTTCGCCCGCCGCCACCAGCCCCCGACAGCGCACCGCAGCGGGACCTGCCCCTGTACGGCGCCGCCCGGGTGCGACGCAGCGACCTGCTCGACCGGGCCGAGCGGCTGCGCACGCTCGGGTGGTGAGCGGCTTGCCACAGCCACCGGCGTCCGGCTCGCTGCACCATGCCGCCCCTGATGAACACGTCACGGCGTCAGCACCGACGCCGCCACTCCCGGTGGTCGACCCCTTCTCGGCAGGCCCGCAGTTCAGCGGATTGAAGGCCACTTCCAATTGACGGAATACTGTTCTATCTTTCGGAATGTGCAGTCGGGAGGACACGGCCACCATGGCCGAAGGGGAAGACCCTCTGCGCGACTGGTGGGCTCCGACCGCGTCCTGGCGATCCTTGCGGAACTAGCGGTCCACGCGGACGGGATCGGACTGGATGAGCTCGCCCGCACGGTCAAAAGCCCCAAGCCAACCGTCCACCGGGCACTTGTCGCGCTGCGTCGTGCCGGCTTCGCCACCCAGGATGGCCACGGGCACTACGTGCTGGGCGACGAGTTCCTGAGGCTCGCGTTCGCCCATCACGAGCTCCGCCCCGACCACGTCCGCGTGCGTCCCGCACTCCTGGCCCTCGCCGAGAGGTTCGGCGAGACCAGCCACTACGCGGTGCTGTCTGGCCGTTCCGTCATCTACCGCGCCAAGGTGGACCCCCCTGTCGGAGCCGTGCGGCTCACGTCCACCATCGGCGGACGCAACCCGGCGCACTCCACGGCGGTCGGCAAGATGTTGCTGGCCCACGCGCTTCCCGCACGACGAGGCTGTGCGCGACTGGGCGGCCTCTGGGCAACTGGAGGCCCGCACCGAGCACACCATCGTCGAACCTGCGCGCCTGTCCTCCGAGTTGGGCGAGGCGCGCGAACACGGCTTTGCGATCGAGAACCAGGAGAACGAGATCGGTGTCAACTGTCTTGCTGTCCCGGTCTGGCTCACCTCGCCCAGCCAGCCCAGCGGGGCCATCAGCGTCAGCGGTCTCACTTATCGCACACCTGTGGAAGCCCTCGTGGAGGCGGCCGAGGAGATCGTCTCCATCGTCAGGTCCACGACCGGCTCCGCACTCCGGTAGGCACGTACCCCCGCGCCACCGGGCACGCACCCGTCCTTGTTCCCGCCCCCTACCACAGCATCGGAGAAAGCCTGAGGCTCATGCGCGTCGGCCCCGCAGGACAGGAACGACCGGCGGTCCTCGCAGACCCGCACCATTACGTCGACGTCTCGGACGTGGTGGACGACTTCAACGAGCGCTTCTTCGGCGAAGGTGGCGTTGCGCAGCTGCAGGAGCTCACCGCGGCTCGACTTGCCGCCGGGCAGCTTCATTCCCTGGATGGGCTACGGATCGGGGCCCCGATCGCGCGACCGCATCAGATCCTTTGCATCGGGTTGAACTACAGCGACCATGCGGCAGAGACCGGTCAGGCGGTGCCCGACGAGCCCATCGTCTTCACCAAGGCGCCCAACACCCTCGTCGGCCCCAACGACACTGTGCTCATTCCCCGCGGCTCGACCAAGACCGACTGGGAGGTGGAGCTCGGAATCGTCGTGGGCCGGCGCTGCAGCTATCTCGCCGACGAGCAGGAGGCGGAAGCCGCCATCGCGGGCTACACGCTGGTCAACGACGTGAGCGAACGAGCCTTCCAGCTGGAGCGGGGCGGCCAATGGGTCAAGGGCAAGTCGGCGGAGACGTTCAACCCATGCGGTCCCTACCTGGCAACTCCGGACGAGCTGCCGGACGTACTCGCCCTGGGATGTGGCTCGATGTGAACGGCGTACGGCGCCAGACGGGGACCACCGGGACCATGCTGTTCGGACCGGCGTACGTCGTGCACTACCTCAGCCAGTTCATGGTCCTCGAGCCGGGAGACCTCATCAACACCGGAACGCCTCCTGGTGTCGGCATGGGGCTCGAACCCCAGGTCTGGCTGCAGCCGGGGGACGTCATGGAGCTGGGGATCGACGGCCTCGGCGTCCAGCGTCAACAGGTGGCGGGCGCTGCCCTTCAGCTTCTCCGCGCCGAGCGTCTCACAGGGACGCGCCGGCCGCCTTGGCGATCCCGCTGATGGGTGATAACAGGCTTGATACAGGTCTTGTCAGAGCGTTAACACCTGTATACCGTCAACGCCATGAACCGCCCGAGCGTGACGGCGCGACGCACGGACAGTGCGCTGTGGGAGCAGATCGCGCAGACGCTCGCCGAGGAGGTCTCCGGCGACTCGCACCTGGGCGAGCGCCTACCCAGTGAGGCCAAGCTCGGCCGCCGGTTCGGTGTCAGTCGGGTGACCCTGCGTCAGGCTCTGACGAGCCTTGAACAGCGCAACATCGTGCACCCGCAGGCAGGGCGGGGGTGGTTCGTCGGCCCGGCGCAGGCCGCGCCCCCGGTCTCCGAGGAACCGGGCGTCCTGCAGTCCTTCACGGAGATGGCGCTGCTGCGCGGCCTGACGCCCGACTCCGTCGTCCTGCACTGGCTGCGCCGGCCGGCCGAGTGGGACGAGGCGCACGACCTGGGGATGGTCCCCGGGGCCGAGGTGGTGTCACTGCGTCGCCTGCGGAGGCTCGACGCGATCGCCGTCGCCGTCGACCACAGCGTGGTCCCCGGGGCGTTGCTTCCCGACGCCACGCCGGAGGAGTTCACGCAGGGCTCCCTTTACGCGGCGCTGCAACGCAACTCGGTCCGACCGTACCGATCCGACTACGAGGTCCAGGCGGTCGCTGCGGACGCCGAGCAGGCCGGCCTCCTCGGCGTCGACGTCGGCACGCCCCTGTTGTCCGCCCGTCAGATCTGCACCGACGTCCACGGCCGTCCCGTCGAACGCGGCCACATCACCTATCGCGGCGACCGGTACCGCTTCCGCGCCGTCCTCCAAGCCTGAAACACCCTCTGCGGCCACCAACGGCGTGGCCGCTCCCCCCGAGAAGAGGTCTGCCCATGCTTCGTGCCACTCCGGGCCGGTACGCCGGCCTTGCTGCCCTGACAGCCGTCGCCCTCACCGCGGCAACCGGCTGCACCGCCTCAGCCCCCGGCAGCAGCTCAGCTACCGGCAGCGGGGGTGGGAACGCCGACAAGGCCAACCTCACCTACTGGTACTGGGGCGAGGGCGACGCCCCCGGCGCCAACGACTGGATGAAGGCCAGGGTCGCCGCCTACGAGAAGCTGCACCCCGGGGTCAGCATCAAGCTCGTCCCCCAGTCGACGGACACGCTCATCGGCGCGTTCACGACCGCCGCCCAGACCAAGACCGGTCCGGACATCGCCACCCAGTGGGCCACCATTCCAGTCCTCTCGCAGGTCTGGGCCGGCGCGGTGGCCCCGCTGTCGGACTACGTGCCGGCGAACCAGCGCAGCCACTGGGTCGGCACGCAGGAGAACATGTACAAGGGCAAGCTCTACGCGATGCCCCTGTACCTCATCGGCGTCCCCCTGGCCTGGAACAAGCAGCTGTTCGCCAAGGCGGGGCTGACCGCCGCGCCCACGACGTTCGACGAGCTGCTCGCCGACTGCGGCAAGCTCAAGGCCGCGGGCGTCACCCCCATCGGGATGGGCAACAAGGACGGCTACTTCGGCGCCTGGTTCTTCTCCAACTACGGCAAGCAGAACCTGGACAACGTCGACCAGCTCAAGCAGGCGGTGATCGGCAAGGCCAACATCGCCGACCCGAAGTACACCGGCTTCTACGAGGCGATGCACCAGTTGAAGTCCCAGGGCTGCCTCAACGACGACATCGCGTCCCTGACCCTCGACCAGGGCATGGCCAAGTTCGGCTCCGGACAGGCGGCGATGGCCTGGGGGACCGACGGCATCGTCACCAAGTGGGCCAAGCAGCTCGGTCAGGACAAGGTGGGCGTCACGCCCTCACCCAAGTGGGGCAACGGGAAGCTCGCCGACGTCTACAACACCACGCAGTCCTCGTCGGCCTTCATCACCTCCTGGTCGCCCAACAAGAAGGCGGCCGCGCAGTTCCTCACCTGGCTGCACGAGCCGGCGAACCTCGCCAGCTGGTACGAGACGACCGGGATCTTCCCTGCCGACACCAGCTTCAGCCCTTCGTCCATCAAGACAGACCTCGGGCAAACAGCTCTGGAAGAACGACGCCTCACGGGGGGCGGTGTGGCTCGAGAACTACCTCCCGCCGTCGGTGGACGGCGACGGCAACCTCGCCGCCGGACAGGTGATCACGAGCGGCGGCAGTGTCAAGGAGGCCGTCGACACCTTCACCAAGGCGGTCGAGAAGTGGCGCTCGCAGAACCCCGCCGAGGTGAAGAACTACACCGCCTGGGCGCAGCCGTGACGTCCACCCGGTCGCCGGACCCGGCAGCGCTGGAACGCGACCACACGGGAGCGGCGGTTCGGGGCAAGACCCCTCGCACCGGCCGCCGCTCCTGGTGGCCCTACCTCTTCGTGCTGCCCGCGGTCGCGGCCCTCGCGTTCGGGTTCCTCTTCCCGCTCGTGTCCGTCGTGCGCAACAGCTTCTACGCCGGCACCTTCTACGACCTGCAGTTCGTCGGTCTGGGCAACTTCAAGGCCCTGCTGACGGACGACGTGTTCCTGCGAGCCGTCACCAACAACCTCCGGCTGCTGCTCACCGTGCCGCTGATGACGGTGCTGGCCCTGCTCGTCGCCGTCCTGCTGCACGAGGGAGTGAGGGGCTGGCGCGTCCACCGCGGGGCGGTCTTCTTCCCCTACATCCTGCCCGCAGCCGGGGTCGGCCTCGCGTTCAGCGCCTTCCTGCAGTACAACGGCGCCCTCAACGAGCTCCTCCGTGCCGTCGGGCTCAGCGCGCTCGCCAAGGACTGGCTCGGCTCCCCTGATCTGGCCATCTGGTCGGTCGGCGGAGTCGTCATCTGGCAGCAGCTGGGTTTCGGCGTCGTCGTGTTCCTCGCGGCGCTGCTCTCGCTGCCGCACGAGGTGACCGAGGCAGCGCGCCTCGACGGCGTGTCCTGGTGGCAGCTGCAGACCAGGGTGCAGATCCCCCAGATCCGCACGACCATCGAGTTCTTCGCCGTCACCGAGGCGATCACGGTGTTGTCGTGGGTGTTCACCTATGTCTACGTCATCACCGGTGGTGGCCCCGGCAACAGCTCCACCGTCATGGAGTACTACATCTGGAAGAACGGCTTTGCGCAGGGATCGGTGGGCCTGGCGAACGCCGCCGCTGTCTTCGTCCTCGCCCTCGCCGCAGTCCTCATCGTGGCGTACCTGCGGCTGCGCCAGCGCCCCGACGACTCAGGAAGTGCCCTGTGAAGCTGTCCTTCATCCCCCGGCAGATCTTCCTCACCCTGGTCACCGTCGCCGCGCTCGCACCGTTGGCCTTCATGCTGGTGACGAGCGTGAAGACGCCCGACGACTACCAGCAGCACCCGTTCGGGCTGCCCACGTCGCCCACGTTCGCCAACTACGTCACGGCCATCGTGGACCTGCCCACGCTGCGCTGGGCGATGAACAGCATCATCGTCACCGTCCTGGCCGTCGCGGCATCAAGCGTCATGGGCGCGCTGGCGGCCTACGCGATCACGTTCGGCCGGTTCCGTGGCCGCGGGCTGCTGATGAACGGCAGCATCGGCCTGATCATGGTGCCGCCGGTCGTCCTCCTCCTGCCGATGTTCGTCACGATGGTGAACCTGCACCTGGTCAACACCCTCGGCTCGGTGATCCTGTTCTACGCGTGCCTGCTCGTGCCCTTCTCGGTGTTCTTCCTGACGAACTTCTTCAGGTCCGTGCCGAAGGAGCTCATCGAGGCGTCGACGGTCGACGGCGCCGGACCGCTGCGCACGCTCTGGTCGGTCGTCCTGCCGATCTCACGGCCCGCGCTGGTGACGATCGCCGTGGTGAACGCGGTGTGGGCGTGGAACGAGCTCCTCATCGCCCTGGTGTTCCTCCAGGACGAGAACCAGCGGACGCTGATGGCGGGGCTCACGCTCTTCCAGGGTCGCTACGTCACCAACCAGCCGCTGTTGCTCGCCGTGGCCACCTTGTCGATCCTTCCCGTCGCCGTCTTCTACCTGCTGACCCAGCGGACCTTCGTGCGCGGGCTGACGTCGGGGATGGGCAAGTGACCGCGCCTCACGGGAACCCGACGGTCCTGATGTTCGGTGAGGTCAACCCGGACATCGTCGTGACGGCGGTCCCCGACCTCACTTTCGGCCAGCGGGAGGACCTCACCGGGCGCACCACGATGACCGTCGGCAGCTCGGTGGCCATCACCGCCTGCGGCCTCGCCCGACTCGGCACGCCCACCGGTCTCGTGGGCGTCATCGGGGACGACGCGTTCGGCGCCTTCATGCTTCAGCGGCTGCGAGACCGGCAGGTGCTCGTGGACCGGGTCCGCACGGTTGCCGGGGGCCGCACCGGCTCCTCCGTGATCCTCGTCCGCCGCGGGGACAACAACGACCGGCACATCCTCACCGACCGGGGCGTCATGGGCGACCTGCGCGCCGATGACCTGGACCTGCGGCAGGCGTCCGGCGTGCGGCACCTCCACGTCGGTTCCTGGTTCCTGCACACCGGAGCCGTCGCGGGCCTGCCGGGCGCCCTGGCGGAGGCGAGGAAACGCGGGATCTCGACCTCGATCGACCCGAACGACGACCCCGCTCGGGAGTGGGATCCCACCTGCCGGAAGCGCTGGGCCACGCAGACTTCTTCTTCTGCAACGAGTCCGAGGCGATGGGCGTCGCACGAGTCCTGGGCGGAGGTGAACCGGCCACCGCCCATGCGGCTGCCGAGCGGATCCTCTCCCACCTGGCACCCGGCGGCATCGTCATCCTCAAGTGCGGCCACCGGGGGGCGTACGCGCTCAGCGCGCAGGCCACCATCCACGTCGCCGCACCGACGGTGACCGTGCAGGACACGGTCGGGGCAGGCGACACACTCGCGGCCGCCTTCCTCCATGCACGCCTGGAGGGCCGGGACATCGGCGCAGCGCTGCGGCTCGCCGTCGCCGCCGGCAGCCTCTCCACCCGCCTGCCGGGAGGCGTCGACGGCCAGCCCACGGATGCCGAGGCGAGCGCCATGGCGGCGACCCTGACCGCTACGACCGTCCCTGTCGGCCGAGCCCCGGCCGCCGCGTCAACCCCACCCGTAGACCCGAACGAGAAAGTGAGGACGCCGCTGTGACCAACGACTCCGCCACCAGCACCCTGGGCCGCGTGACCACCGAGGAGATCGCGAGCCAGCCCGAGCTCTGGCGGCGCGCCCAGCACCAGGCCGACGGGCGGCCCGCCGGCCTGCCTGCACACGGCGAGCGCGTGCTCGTCCTCGGGTGCGGCACCTCGTACTACGTCGCCGCGGCCTACGCGGCCCTGCGCGAGCAGTCCGGGCACGGCATCACCGACGCCGTGATCGCCTCCGAGCTCGGCAACGTGGTCCGGCCCTACGACCGGGTCATCGCCATCAGCCGCTCCGGCACCTCCAGCGACGTCGTCGAGGCGCTCCCCCGGCTGGACCCCGACGTCCCCGTCACCGCCGTGCTCGGCGAGCTCGGCACCCCGGTCGGGGCAGGCGCGACGCACATCATCGACCTCAGCTACGCCGACGAGCGCAGCGTCGTCCAGACCCGGTTCCCGACCACCCTGCTCAGCCTGCTGCGGGCGTCGCTCGGGCAGGATACCGCGGCCCGGAACTCACTCCTGGCGGCCGGCACGGCAGCCCTCTCGGCACCGGTCGAGCACGACCGGCCCACCCAGCTCGTCGTGCTCGCCACCGGGTGGGCGGCCCACCTGGCACAGGAGGCCGCGCTGAAGTGCCGCGAGTCGGCCGGGATGTGGGCGGAGGCCTATGCCAGCGGCGAGTACCGCCACGGGCCCATCAGCGTCGCTGGACCGGGCACCCTGGTGTGGGCCATGACGCCGCTCACACCCAAGCAGGTCGAGTCCATCGAGGAGACGGGCGCCCGGATCCAGCACGGCGGTCCGGAGCCGCTCGTCGAGTTGGTGAAGCTGCAACGCCCGCCGTTCCTGGGCTGCCGCCTCCGGCCGCGACGCGGACCACCCCGTCCACCTCTCCCGTTCGGTTGTCGCGCTGTGACGGTCGAACCCGACCGCCGACGCGTCCCTGCGACAGACCGGTCCGACATCGTGCCGCGCTCGCCCCGCACCCCGGACGCGATGGCCACGCTCGCCTGCCAGACGCTGGCCGAGGGTGGCCTCCGCGCCCAGCAACCTGCGACGACTCCCCCAGAAACGGTGACGCCATGACCTCGACCGCCACCACCTTCGACGTCGAGACCTACCGCAGGGACGGCTATGCCGTCCTCCGCGGCGTCCTGGACCCGGAGCTGTGCGACCAGGCGCGCCGAGAGTCAGAGCGGCTGATTGCGCTGTGCGACAGCGACCGGTCCCGCTTCGCTCCGCGCCTCGAGCTGGAGACCGACCACCTGGACCCCGAGCACCGCTCGGGCATGGACGACGTCATCCGCAAGATCGAGCCGATCTCTGACCTCAGCCCGTTCTTCACCGACCTTGCCCGGCACGAGGCGGTAGCCGGCCCCGCCCGCGCCATCTTCGACGGGGAGGTCGGACTCTTCGAGGACAAGCTAACCTCGAGCTCCCGGGAGGCTCCCCCTACCCGTGGCACCAGGACTGGTCCTGCTGCTGGCGTGCGCACACCGACGAGCTCGCCACGTGCTTCGTGTACCTCGACGACGCAGACCTGGCGAACGGCTGTCTGCAGGTCATCCCGGGCAGTCACCGCGACCGCACGATCTACCCCTTCCGCGGCACCGGCCACTTCGAGGTGGACCCGTCCTCCATCGACGCGGACCAGGCTGTCCCGGTCCCCCTCCAGGCCGGCGACGTGATCGTCTTCGACTCCTACCTGCTGCACCACTCCGACCTCAACCGGGGCCGGGTCCCACGGCGGGCCATCATCTACACCTACTACCCCGCGCGCCTCGGCACGGTGAACCAGGACCGGTTCCCTGGGTGACCCGCCCGGAGCAGCGGCCCGCTCCTGGGCCGGCTAGGCCCCGGCGCCGGCCCGGAGCGCTTCCGGCAGCAGGTCGCCGTGGGCCTCGGTCATGGCGTCACACAGGGTCCCAGATCTGCGTCGACGCGCAGGCGTCGCCGCGGTGTCGGGGTCGACCATCGCGGCCTGCCGCACCAGCCGCGGGTCGCCCTCCAGGGCGGCCCGGACCGTCAGCTCGCCCACGGCGAGGAAGGCCGCGGTTCAGCGCGGCGCACTGCGGCGGCAGCGCGCCCACGCCTGCGGGTGCAGGCCGAGCGTCGTCGACGCGAGCACGGCACCTCGACCGCGGCGCCGCGCGGCAGGTTGTCGATCAGCCCGGGGTTGGCCACGTTGGCGTGGATGGTCGCGGGCGTGCCGGTGACCATGGAGTGGATGACCTGCGGCGCGTACTCGGTGGCGCTCCTCTCGAGCGGCAGGGGCTCGCCGGCCGCGAGCGCCGCGCGGGTCGCGCTCGTACTCGGCGACGTTCTCCTCGCTGATGCCGGATGTAGTCGCCGACCGGGATGCGGAGCCGCTCGATCTCGCGCTCGTGGCGCAGGTACCAGGGGACGTACTCGGAGGAGTGTTCGCTGGTCTCGGTGGGGTAGTAGCCGAGCCGGCGGTACATGTCGACCCGGACCCGGCGCCGCAGCTCCGCGTCGCGCGGCGATCGGCGTCCAGCCGCGGGTACAGGTCCTGCCGTCGTGCCCCCACCGGAGCAGCCACGCCTGGTGGTTGACCCGGCAGCGCGGTAGCGTCGTCCTCCTCGAGCGGGACCCCGACCAGCTCGCACAGGTCGGCGACGGTCCAGTAGACGCTAGTGGCACAGGCCGACGGCCTTGAGCCGCGGGCGCGACCGCGGACAGCTACCAGATGTTCATCGCCATCGGGTTGGTGTAGTTGAGCAGCCAGGCGTCCGGGCACACCTCGCGCATGTCCGCGGCGATGCCTGCGAGCACGGGGAAGGTGCGCAGCGCGCGGAAGATCCCGCCGACGCCGAGGGTGTCGCCGATGGTCTGGCGCAGCCCGTACGGGCGGGCACCTCGAAGTCGCGACGGGTCGCCGCGATGCCGCCGACCTGGACCATGTTGATCACGAAGTCGGCGCCGTCGAGGGCGGCGCGCCGGTCCGAGGTGGCGGCGATGGTCGGTGGGCGCCGCGCCGCTCGGCCACGACCGGCGCGCGATGCCTCGGCGGTGCTCGAGCCGTTCGGGGTCGATGTCGTGCAGCGCGATGGTCGCGCGGCGAGCTCGGGGAAGCGCGAAGAGGTCGGCGAGCAGCTGGCGGGTGAACACGACGCTGCCGGCGCCGATGAAGGCGATGGTGGTCATAAACTCCATCCGGGTCTGTCCAGCCAGGCGCAAGTGTGTTCGGTATTTCGGACACTGTTCGGAGTGCTGTCATTAGCCTGCTCGGGCTGGGGCGAGGTGTCAAGGAGGTTGGAGTGCCTACGGTGACCGTTCCGGGGTAGAGGCGTTGCGTCACCTGCCGATCCGCCCCGAGGAGAAGGGCTTCGGTGGGCCACGTCACCGGATGGCGACGACAGCCGCGAAGCTCGCGACGTCGGGCACCCGCGCCACCGACGACTGGTTGGGCAGTCCTCGCGCCGTCGTGCGGGCATCGGCCTTGCAGCACAACATCGCCACGATGGCGCGGTACTGCCGTGACCACGGCGTCGACCTCTACCCGCACGGCAAGACCACGATGGCGCCGCAGGTGGTCGCGGCTCAGCTCGACGCCGGTGCGGCCGGGGTCACCGTCGCCACCGTCGCGCAGCTGCGGGTGTTCCAGGCGCACGGACTCGGCCTCTGGGCTCTGTCGCCAACCAGGTCGTCGACGAGGCCGGAGCCACCTGGTTGGGTCGCACACTGGCGGACGACGAGCACCTCCCCGCCAGCTGCTACGTCGACAGTGTCGAGGGGGCGGTCCGGCTCGACCGGCTCGTGGGGGCTGCCCGCGGTGCGGGCACGCAGCGGCGCCTGGGTGTCCTGATCGAGCTCGGCCACGCCGACGGGCGCACCGGCGCCCGTACACCTGAGCAGGCACAGCGGGTGGCGGAGGCGGTGGCGTCTCCAGCGCGCTGGAACTCGTCGGGGTGGCCGGCTACGAAGGCTCCATCGTTCGGCCGACGCCTCCTCTGACGGTCCAGGCGGCGCATGAGTTCTGTCTTCGTCTTGGCGACCTCGCGCGTCGGCTCCTCGACCGCGGGCTGCTGCCCGAGCGTCCTGTGGTCAGCGCCGGTGGCTCGGCGTACTTCGACGCGGTGGTCGACGCCCTTGCGGGCGAGCCCGCGTGGCGGCTGGTCCTGCGCAGCGGCTGCTACCTGGCGCACGACCACGGTCTGTACCGCGACTCTCGCCGTTCGAGCGGTGCCCGAGGGCTACACGCTGCAGCCGGCGTTGCCAGGTCCTCGCGCCGGTGCTGTCGAGCCCGAACGCGGCACCGTCGTCGATCGGCGCGGGCCGACGGGACGTCGTCCGACGGACGCCGGGCTGCCCGTGGTGCTCGCGGCCCGGCGCTGCGCCGGGGACGTCGCGGCGCCGTGGCGGCCAGCTGTTCGACCAACACCTCGGGCCCCCACGGCCCTGACCGCTGTGAGCTAGCGGCCCGGAGATGACGTCCAGCTCGGGATCTCCCACCCGTGCACCACCTTCGACAAGTGGCGCTGGATGCCCCTGGTCGACGACCACGACCAGGTGGTCGACGTCCTCCGGACCTTCTTCTGAGACCTGATGGGGGGGCCCGGAGCGCCACCCGCTCAGCCGGCGAAAGTGCTGGGCGCCGCCCCTCGACGCCGGGCCGGCAGCGAACACTGAGCCTGCCAGTGGCTCGGCGCGCTGTCGGGGTCAGCCCCTCGCGGGCGGTCGTGACGAACAGGTCGGCGAGGCCCGCGCCGCCGAACGTCACGCTGGTGACCGCTCACCGGCAGCCGGACCACCGGTCGAGCTCGCCCGTCGGGCGAGTACCGCCGCACGCAGCCCCCGCCCCACAGCGCCAGCCAGACGTGGCCCTCGGCGTCGACGTGAGGCCGTCGGGCAGGCCCTCCGCGACGGGCACGCTGACACGGCCGGCGGTCGCGCCGCCGCACCCGGTCCCGGATCCACCTCGAACCGGTCGAGGCTGCTGCGGCCGGTGTCCACGTAGTAGATCTCGCTGCCGTCCGCCGACCACGCCATCCCGTTGGAGTTCGTCACGCCGCGCAGTACCTCGTGCACCTGCCGTCGGGGTCGAGCGGTACAGGGCGCCGGCCCCCGGGTGCGCCGTCGTAGCAAGGTGCCGGCCCAGAACCGGCCGAGCGGGTCGCAGGCGCCGTCGTTGAACCGGGTGCCGGGGCTGGCCGGGCGCCGGGACCAGCGCCCGGGGCTGCCACCGTCGTCGAGGAGCAGGAACCCGCGCTCGACCGCAGCGACCCAGCCGCCGCGGCGAGGGGCGACGGCACCGACCGGCTGCCCGAGGCGTGGACCGCGTGGCCGCCGGCGACCGGGTCGACCACGTGCACCGCCCCGCCAGGATGTCCACCCAGACGAGCGTCTGGTCGTCCCAGCACGGCCCCTCGCACAGCTCGCCTGCACCGGCACGCTCGTCGGCCCCGACCAGCCCGCTCACAGCCGGATCACGGCCTTGACCGGGTCGATGCGCCCCGGCGAGCTCCATGAAGGTCCGTTGGGAGTCCTCCAACGCCATCGCCGTGGCCCACCCGAGGTCGAGCTGCGGGGCAGCCGGACCGCCTCGGCGAAGTCCGACGGGCTGTAGGCGAACGACCCGACGACGCGCTTCTCGCCGCGCACCACGTCGTTGCCGTCGAAGCCGGCGTCCGGCTCGGCGAGCCCGAGCCACACCCTGGTCCCGCCCGGACGGAGCGCTGCACAGCGGACGCGCGGGTCTCTGCCGAGCCCACCGCGTCGACGACGACGTCGTACTCGCCCTCCAGCTCCGTCGCACAGCATGTGGCCCCAGCCGCTCTGCGACCTCCAGCCGGCCGGGAGCGGTCGACGACGGTCACGTCGCCGATGCCCTGGTGGCGGGCGACCAGCAGGCTCACGAGGCCGATGGCGCCGGCCCCGATGACCGCGACCCGCTCGCCACCGTGCCGCCCGACCTGCCGCCACGCGTGCACGGCGTTCGCCAGCGGCTCGATGAGGGCGGCGGTCTCCCAGGTCATGTCGTCGGGGATGTCGTGCACGGCGGCCGCAGGCACGACCACCCGCTCGGCGAAGCCGCCCGGCCGGTGCACGCCCAGCAGCTCGCGGACGCGGCACAGCTGGGGGCGCCCGCCGGCACAGGTCGCAGTCCCCGCAGCTCACCAGCGGGTTCACCACCACGCGGCGGCCGTCGGTGTCTCGCCGGCGAACTCGTGCCCCATGATCAGCGGCGGCGGCGGAAGCCGACGCTGCGGAAGCCGTGCAGCTCGCTGCCGCAGATCCCCGCAGCGCGGACCGACAGCACCAGCTCGCCGGGGCCCGCCTCGGGCACCGGCACCTGCTGGAGCTCGATGACCCCGGGCCCGGTGAAGACCAGCGCACGCATGAGCGCCGGCGCCGTCGTCGTCACGTCGGATCCGCGAGGGCGACGACGTCGATCTCGACCAGGATGCCCAGGAGCCGCGAGCCGACCGTCGTCCGCACCGGGTGGGGGGTGGGACGACCCGGCCGTACGCGGCGTCGAAACCGGCGAAGTCCCGGTCCAGCTCCGCCAGGTGCACCGTGGCCTTCACCACGTGCGACAGGTCGAGCCCGACGGCGCCCAACGCCCGGGCGACGTTGGCCAGGGTCGCCTCGGTCTGCGCCTCGATGCCCTCGGGGATCGCACCGGTCTCCGGGTCGTGCGGGCCGAAGCCCGCGGTGAACACCAGGCCCGAGCCCTCGGTCACATGGCTGTACGCGCCGCCGGGTGCAGGCAGGCCCTCGACGACGTGTGTGCGGTGGGTCATGGGTCTTGGCTCCTCGGTTCGGTATGACGACCTGTCCGCTCCCGGGCGGCCGTCCGGAAATCCTGGGTGCTCCGTTGCACGTCACATCACGGCCAGCTGGCCCCCGTCCACCACGAGGCCGGTGCCCGACAGGAACGACGCGTCATCGGAGGCCAGGAACGCGTAGGCCGCGGCCACCTCCTCCGGCTGGCCGGTCCGGCCGAGGGGGATGTTGTCCCGGGCGTAGCGCTGGGCGAAGTCCTCGCCGCCCAGCTGCCCGGCGATCTGCGCGTTCAGGGCCGTCTGGATGTATCCCGGGCAGAGCGCGTTGACCCGGATCCCGTGCCGACCGAGCTCGACGGCCATGGTCCTCGTGAGCAGCAGGACGCCCGCCTTCGAGGCGTTGTAATGGGCGTAGTCAGCCTCGCCGGCCAGCCCGTTGGTCGAGGACATGTTCACGATCACGCCCCCGTCCCCCTGCTCGACCAGCACCTTGGCGACGGCCTGGGCCATGAGGAACATGCCACGCAGGTTGACCGCCATCATGCGGTCCCAGTGCTGCGGCGTGATCTCCAGGAAGGGCTCGCGCCACGCGGTGCCGGCGTTGTTGGCGAGGATGTCCAAGCCACCCATCGCCCGGGTCGCGGCCTCGACGAGCGAGCCGGCGGCCTCGTCGTCGCTGACATCCGCCGCCTGCCCGCGGACCTCGCCGAGGGACTGCAGGGAGCGGACCGTCGACTGGACCTCCTCCGGGTCGAGACCGCCGATGAAGACGCGGGCTCCCTCCTCGAGGAAGCGGCGGGCCGTCGCAGCGCCGATGCCGCTGCTGCCACCGCTGACCAGCACCCGCTTGCCGCGCAGACCGCGCATCGCACTCCTTCCGGGAAGTCGCTCGGCGTTCGAGATACTGAACTGCCTTCGACATTTCGATCAGAACGCTAGTGAGGGGACGTGCGACTGTCAAAGACCGGCTGGTATGCCGCGCAGCCGCCATCGGTCACCACCATGGCCCCGGGAGCCGTTTGACGCCTCCCCCCGACGCTCCTACAGTCCGTCTGAAATCCCGAACACACGGAGAGCAGGGTCAAACATGGGCCGCGCCGTCCCCGCGGTGAGCCGGGCGCTGGACATCCTCGAGCTCTTCCTCGACGCTCCGGTGCTCTCGGCGGCCGAGATCGTGAGCCGACTCGGGCTCCCCCGCACGACGGTGCACGAGCTGCTGAGCACCCTCGTCGACCGGAGCTACCTGATCATCATTCCCGGGCAGCCGCTGCGCTACCAGCTCGGCGTGCGGCTGTTCCAGCTCGGGGTGTCTTCGCCGACCAGCTCGACCTCGCCCGTGAGGCGCAGCGCGTGGCCACGGAGGTGGCCGCCGCCTGCGATGAGACCGTGCACGTCGCCGTGCTCGAAGGCGCGGACGTCATCTACATCGCCCGCGTGGACAGCACCCACCCCGTTCGGATGGTGTCGGCCGTCGGGCGCCATCTGCCCGCCCACTGCACGGGCGTGGGAAAGATGCTCCTGTCAGCCCTCGGCCCCGAGGCGCTCGACGCGCTGTACCCGCGTCACGCCACCCTCGCCACGATGACCCCGAACAGCATCTCGTCGCGGGCGCGCCTCAAGAGCGAGCTGGCCGAGATCCACGCGCGTGAGCTGTCGTTCGACGAGGCCGAGTCCAGCGAGGACGTCCACTGCGTGGCCGCCGGGGTGCGGGACCACGCCGGCGAGATGGTGGCCGCCATGAGCATCTCCGTCCCGACGACCCGGTGGGACGAGGAACACCGCGAGTCGCTCGCCGCGCTCGTCCGCCAGGGCGCCGCACGGCTGTCCGAGCGTCTCGGCTACCGGCCCGAGGCGGTCCGGTAGCCGCAAGCCCGGCGGGATGGTTGACGCGACGCCGACCGGCCCTCTAATTTTATCCGACATGCCGACACTTGTTCGGTATATCGGACAAGGAGTGACCGGCCCATGCCGAGTGCCTTCCCCAGCGACCTTCCGCTGAGCCGTTACCGGCCGCGTGCCCGCCTCCTGCTGCCCGGGCACCGGGTGGGCGCCGCCCGCTTCCCCGCCATCGACGCCCACAGCCACCTGGGTCGCTGGCTCAGCAGCTGGGCCGGACGCGAGGGCCAGTGGCTGGTCGAGGACGTCGAGTCCTGGCTCGAGGCCATGTCGGCCTTCAACGTCCACGGGTTCGTCAACCTCGACGGCCGCTGGGGCGAGGAGCTGCGCAGCAACCTCGCCCGGTTCGACGAGCACTTCCCGGGACGCATCGCCACGTTCTGCCACGTGGACTGGGGCCTGTTGTCCGGGCCCCGGGCGCCCGAGACGCTCGCGGCGCACCTCGCCGGGTCCGCGGCGGCTGGCGCGGCGGGGGTCAAGGTCTGGAAGGATCTGGGCCTGCAGGTCCGCGACGGCGATGGCCGGCTGGTCCTGCCGGACGACGAACGCCTGGCGCCCATGTGGGAGACCGCCGGTGACGTCGGCATCCCGGTCTGGTGGCACGCTGCGGACCCGGTCGCGTTCTTCGACCCGGTCGACGAGCACAACGAGTACCTCGAGCTGCTCGCCTCCCGCCCGGACTGGTCTTTCGCGGGGCCCGACTTCCCCAGCTTCGAGCGGCTCATCGACAGCCTCGAGGCGGTCGTCGCCGCCCACCCACGCACGACGTTCGTCGCCGTCCATGCGGGCTGTTATGCCGAGAACCTCGGCTGGGTGGGCCGCATGCTCGACAGCTACCCCAACTTCCACATCGACATCGCCGCCCGCATCGCCCAGCTGGGCCGCCAGCCGCGGGCGACGCGCGAGCTCATGCTCCGGCACCCGGACCGGGTCCTCTTCGGCTGCGACGAGATCCCGCACACGGGCGAGAGCTACCCGACGCACTTCCGCTTCCTCGAGACGGCCGACGAGCACTTCGCCCATTCCGACGAGGAGCCCCCGTTGATGGGCCGCTGGGCCATCTCGGGGCTGGACCTGCCCGACGACGTCCTCCGCCGCATCTACTCCGGCAACGCGGCCCGGCTCGTGCCGCAGCTGCACATCCCGTCCACACCCGGAAATGAGGAAGCATGACCAAGATCGCGATCATCGGCGCGGGGGGCTACGAGTTCCCGCTGCAGCTCATGAACGACTTCCTCTCGTTCCCGAGCTTGCAGGGCGCCCACTACGCCCTCATGGACATCGACCCGGAGTCCCTGGGCGCACCGAGCGGCTGGCCCGCCAGCTCATCGAGGCGCACGGTCTGCCGGCACGGATCGAGCCCACCACCGAGCGCAAGGAGGCGCTCGCAGGAGCCGACTTCGTCGTCGTCTGCTTCCAGGTGGGCGGACGGGACGCGTACGCCGTCGACATGGAGATCCCGCGCCGGTACGGAGTCGACCAGACCGTCGGCGACACCCTCGGCCCGGGAGGCGTGTTCCGTGGCCTGCGTTCGATGAAGGCGCTCGAGGAGATCACCCGTGACATGCACGACCTCTGCCCCGACGCGCTGCTGCTCAACTACGCCAACCCGATGGCTGTCAACTGCTGGTTCGCCTCCGGGCAGGGCATCCGGACGACGGGACTGTGCCACTCGGTCCAGCACACGGCCGACGAGCTGGCCTCGATCATGGGCCTCGACGATGGCACCTGGTCGTTCCGCGCAGCCGGGATCAACCACCAGGCCTGGATGCTGGAGTTCCGCCACCGCGGTCAGGACGTCCTGCCCGAGCTCCGCGCCGCGGTCAACGCCTACCACCGGGGAGAGCTGACCCCCGCACGCCCATCGACGAGTGGTATGCCGGCGGACGGGAGGGAGTGCGTACCGCGATCATGAACCTCACCGGCTACTTCCAGACCGAGTCCAGCCACCACGCCTCGGAGTACTACCCCCACTTCCGGCGGACGCCGCGGACGTGACCGCGCTGCTCCCCGAACGCTGGGACTACCTGGAGATCACCCGGGGCAACAACGAGGCCGACCTCGAGCAGATGGCCAAGCAGTTCGCCGACGGAACGCTTGCGGTCAGCGAGGAGTACGCCGCGCGGATCGTGGACTCGGTGGTCACCAACACCCCCCGCGTGGTCTACGGCAACGTCCCCAACACCGGCCTGATCACCAACCTGCCCGAGGGCTGCTGCGTCGAGGTGCCCTGCCTCGTCGACCAGAACGGCGTGCAGCCGACCTGCGTCGGCGACCTCCCGGCGCAGTGCGCCGGCATCGACGTCGCATCGGTGGGCTACCAGCTGTGCGTGGTCGACTCCTTCCGGCAGAAGTCGAGGGAGCTCGTCTACACCGCGGTCTCCCTGGACCGGCTCACCAGCTCCCTGCTGAGCCTGGACCAGATCAAGGCGATGACCGACGAGATGATCGAGGCGCAGCAGCAGTGGCTGCCCGAGCTCCACTGACCGCCCGCCCGCCGTCGGCACCGAAGGAGCCGAGATGTCCGTGACCGTCCCGCACCCGGACCTGCAGCGCTGGTGCGCCATCCCCGTCGAGGAGCTGGTCGACCACCCGGAGCGCCGGGTACCGCTGCGGCTGTGCAGCCACCCCGCCGAGATGGGTCGCCTCATGGCGCAGGAGCTCGTGGACGAGATCACGCGCAGCGCGGCCGAGGGTCGCACGCTGCGCACCATCCTCCCGTGCGGACCGAGCGGCTGGTACGCGCCGTTCACCGAGCTGGTCAGCTCGCGCCGGGTCAGCCTCGCGCACGTCGAGGTGTTCCACATGGACGAGTGCCTGGACTGGCAGGGAAAGCCGATCCCGCGGCCCACCCCTACAGCTTCCGCGGCTTCATGGAGCGCACTTCTACGGGCCGATCCCGGTCGACCTCAACGTGCCCGAGGACAACCGGCACTGGCCCGAACCGGCGCGGCTGGCTGAGATCACCGCCACGCTCCTGGAGCGGCCGGCGGACCTCGTGTACGGCGGCTGGGGGCAGGACGGCCACATCGCGTACAACCAGACCCGCCGCCACCCCTTCAGCAGCATCACCGTCGAGGAGCTGCGCACGTCGACCGCACGGGTGCAGGACAACAACCTCGACACGATCGTCGCCCTCAGCCACCGGACCTTCGGGGGGGCCTACCAGTTCGTGCCGCCGATGTCCGTGACGCTGGGGCTCCGCGAGATCCTGGCCGCTCGCCGTATCCGGCTCTTCAGCGACACCGGCCCCTGGAAGCAGACCGCCCTGCGCGTCGGCCTGTTCAGCCCGGTGACCGTGGAGTACCCGCTCACGCTGCTGCAGGAGCACCCCGACGCCCTGTTGACAGCGACCATGGAGACGGCAACGCACCCCATCAGCCTGCACCCCGAGTGGGACCTCGGCAGGGCCCGGTGACGCGCCGATACGACGTCGTGGTCGGCACCGGCGGCATCGGGACGGGGATCTTCCTGGCGCTGGAGGGAAACCACACCCTCGGCCGTGAGGAGAGCCGGCGCGCCGAGCTGCTCGACCAGCGCGACTACTGCAAGCTGCACATCGTCTGCCACTACGTCCGGCGGCTGCTCGGCGAAGCGGTGCCGGTCCTGCCGGTCGGCAGCGTGGGTGACGACGCCGCAGGCGCCGCCGTCCTGGCGGAGATGCATGCGGCAGGGCTGGACACGACCTTCGTCGGGCTGTCCTCCAACCCCACGCTGTTCTCGGTGTGCTTCCTGTACCCGGACGGGGACGGAGGCAACCTGTCCACCAGCCGCTCGGCCAGCTGTGATGTGGACGCCGACGACGTGTCACGCGCACTCCCGTCTTCCAGCGGTACCGCGGTCGCGGCGTCGCCCTCGCCCTGCCCGAGGTGCCGGTCGCCACGCGCGCCGCCCTGCTCCAGCAGGCCACGGAACACGGGTTCCTGCGCGTCGCCAGGCTCCTCCCCGGCGAGCTGGACGAGGTCCGCGCCACGGGGATGCTGAGCCAGGTGGACCTGCTCTCGCTGAACATCGATGAGGCGGCCGCTCTCGCCAGGACACCGGTGGACCCGGGGGCACCGGCCGAGGCCGTGGTCGCCGCAGCCGTCGCCATGCTGAGCGCGGAGCACCCCCGAGCGTCGCCGGTGGTGACCGCGGGCGCCCAGGGCAGCTGGAGCTGGGACGGCCGGGAGATCGCCCACGCGCCGGCCAGCGAGGCGCGCGTGGTCAGCACCGCGGGCGCCGGCGACGCCCACCTGTCCGCGCTCGTCGTCGGACCATCGGCGGCCTGGACCTGGCCGCGGCGAACGCCTTCGCCGCGCTCGTGTCGGGGATGACGGTGACGTGCCCCCACACCATCAACCCCGAGATCGACGCGGAGTCGGTCCTCGCCGCGGCGCGGCGCACGGCCATCCGCTGCCGCCGTCCCTCGTGAGCTGCTGAGGGAGCCGTCCCCGGCGCCGGGCCCGTGAACGACACGCCCGTGCCCGCATCGTTCGGCACGTTGCCCGACGGCCGCCCGGTCGAGCCTACCGGCTGGCCAACGACGTCGGCATGTCGGTCAACGTGCTCACCTACGGCGGCGTCGTGCAGTCACTGGAGGTGCCCGACCGCCACGGGACGCGGCCAACGTCGTGCTCGGCTTCACCGCGCTCGCGGACTACGTCGAGCGCAGCCCCTACTTCGGCGCCATCATCGGCCGGTTCGCCAACCGCATCGCCGACGGCCTTCGAGCTGGACGGCGGAACCACCAGCTGCCGGTGAACGAGCCGCCGACCAGCGTGCACGGCGGCCTGGAGGGCTTCGACAAGAAGCTGTGGCGGGCCGGCCCTGGCCGACGCGCAGTGGGTGGGCGTCCGCCTGGCTACGTGAGTCCGGACGGCGAGGAGGGCTACCCGGGCACGCTTCGACACCGAGGTGACCTACCGGTTGGCCCGCGACGCGTGCACCCTGCGCGTCGACTACCTCGCGACGACCGACAGGCCGACCGTCGTCAACCTGACCAACCACTCCTACTTCAACCTCGCCGGCGAGGGCACGGGAAGCGTGCTCGACCACGTGGTGGAGATCCGCGCCGACCGGTACCTGCCGCTCACCGCCGACCTGCTCCCCACCGGCGAGCTGGCCCCGGTGGCTGGCACGCCGATGGACTTCCGCACTCCCCGTCGATCGGGGAGCGCATCCGGACGGCTTCGCCCAGCTCGTCCTCGCTCGCGGCTACGACCACAACTTCGTGCTGGACCGGCCGGGGCGGCGCCGGGGGACGTGCTGCTGGCCGCCCGTGTCAGCGAGCCGGGCAGCGGCCGCGTGCTCGAGGTCTGGACCACCGAGCCGGGCATCGACTTCTACACGGGCAACTTCCTGGACGGCTCGCTGGTGGGCACCGGGGGCGCACCTACCGGCAGGGCGACGGGCTCGCCATCGAGCCCGAGCACTTCTCGAACTCCCCGAACGTGCCGCACTTCCCGAGCACCGTGCTCAGCGCCCGGGCGAGCACTACGTGTCGACGACGGAGTACCGCTTCCTGGACTGAGGGCGCCAGCGGACGCTTGCGCACCTGACGCGGCGACGTCGAGACGACCGCCCACTGCGGCGGTGTGTTCTCGAACTCCTTGACGAGCTCGGAGAGCCCGATGACGATGTCCGCCGTCACCACCGACGTCACCCCTCGCGTGCGCTCAGCCCTTGACCGCCGACGAGGTGAGCGACTGGATGAAGGTGTGCTGCGCGGCGAGGAAGGCGGCGAGCACCGGCAGGACGGTGATCATGTTCCCGGCCATGACCGCCGCCCACTGCGTGCGGTGCTGGCCCTGGAACGTGGTCAGCCCCAGCTGCAGCGTGTAGTTGTGGTCGTTGTTGATGGCGATCAGCGGCCAGGCCAGGTCGTTCCAGGTCGTGAGGAACGTCAGCACCGCCACCGTGCCCAGCGCGGGCCGGGCCAGCGGCATCACGATGACGCCACAGGGTCCGCAGCCGGGAGCAGCCGTCGATCCACGCCGCCTCCTCGATCTCCTGGGCAACGACAGGAAGAACTGCCGCAGCAGGAACACCGCGAACGGCGTCACCAGCGACGGCACGATCAGGGCGCCCAGGGTGTCGATGAGCCCGAGGTACTTCATCAGCAGGAACGACGGGATCATCGTGATCTGGAACGGGATGACCAAGGTGGCGAGCATCAGCGCCAGCAGCACCCGCGACCCGCGGAACCGCATGCGGGCGAACGCGTAGCCGCCGAGCGAGCCGAAGAGCAGGTTCCCGAGAACGACGACGGCGGAGACGATCACCGAGTTCAGGAACCAGCGCGGGAACAACGCGTTGTTGAGCACGTAGCGGTAGCCGTCGAGGTGCAGCGAGTCGGGGATGATCGTCGGTGGGAAGCGGTTGATCTGCGCGTTGGTCATGAACGAGCTCACGACAAGCCAGAGCAGCGGCAGGGCGAAGACCAGGCACACGGGCACCAGCACGAGGTGCCAGGCGCTGAACGGCAGGCGGGATTCGGCCGGCGCCTGCCGGCCGATGCGCTGGGGCGGTCATGCGTCCGACCTCCATCCTCGCTCACGGCGACGGACCAACCGGATCCCGAGGCTGATGACGAGCAGGCTGAACGCCAGGACGTACGCGGCGGCGGCGGCGTACCCGGCGGTGAACATCTGGAACGCCTGCTCCCAGACGAAGAAGACGATCACGGTCGTCGACTCGAGGGGCCCGCCGCGCGTCGTCACGAAGACGAGGTCGAAGACCTGCAGCGCCTGGAGGGTCTCCCAGATCAGGAGGAAGACCGTGACGGGCTTGAGGGCCGGCCAGACGACGTACCGAACGTCCCCCACCGCGCGCGCCGTCGATCGCCGCCGCCTCGATCAGCTCCTGCGGGATGTCCTGCAGGCCGGCGAGATAGACCACGACGCAGAACCCGAGACCGCTCCAGAGGCCGATCAGCACCAGGAGCGGCAGTGCCTGGTTGCTGTCGGCGAAGAACCCCTGCGGCGGGATGCCGAACCAGCCCAGGACGCCGTTCGCGATCCCGAACTGCGGGTCGAAGATGAACGAGAACAGCACGCCCTGGGCCGTCGCGGAGATGACGAACGGCACGAAGACCAGGGTGCGGTAGACGCCGATGAAGCCGGATCTTCCGGTTGAGCATGAGCGCGAGCCCAAGTCCCCCGGCGATGCTCAGCGGCACGAACAGGCCGTGTACACGAGCGTGTGGACGACGGCGGCCCGAAGTTCGGGTCCTTGGCGAGCGTGCGGTAGTTCTCCAGCCCGACCCAGCGCGTCGGGCGTGACGAGGTCGGCGGACTGACAAGGACAGCAGGAACGACCAGACCATCGGCACGACGCTGAGGCCGAGGATGATCACGACCGCGGGCAGGACGAACCCCCAGGCGTCCGGGTTCTCCCCCAGCCACGCTTCAGGGGCGACCTGCGACGCACCACCGGTTCGTCTGCCGCACGACGGCTGCGCGGAAGGAGGACGTGGCCACGATCCACCGCTCACGCCGTGGCAAGGGCGGCGTTCGCGGTCTGCACGAGCTCGTGCAGCGCGTCCTGCGGGGTGGCCTTGTCCAGCAGCATCTTGACGATCGCCTGACCCATGGGCTGGGAGATCCGGGGGTAGGTGCGGATGGTCGGCCGGGTCCGGGCATACGTCAGGGCCTTGGAGAACACGTCGAGACCGCCGTCTTGGCGACGTGCGCCTTCCACTCCGGCGACTGCGCCGTGCTGCTGCGCAGCGGCAGGCTCCCTGCCTGGCTGGCCCACTGCACGTCCTGGGCCCCCTCGGTCAGGTAGGTCAGGAACTTGACCGCGGCCGCCACCCGGGCCGCCCGTTGTCGAAGACCGTCCAGGTGTCGGGCCCGGCGATGGTGACCTTCTTGCCCGAGAACGTCGGCAGCGGAACGACGCCGTAGTCGGTCTTGTTGTCGATGAAGTCGGGCAGCTGCCAGGGTCCGGTCGGCACCATCCCCATCTTGTTGTTGTTGAAGATCTGGTACATGGTCTCGCTGCCCGGCTTGGTGTCCGGGTAGACCGACTTGTCCTTGCCGAGCTGGTTGATGGTCTGCAGCGCCTTGAGCCCGCTGTCGCCGTCGAAGCCGACCTTGTCCCCCGCCTTGGTGATGATGTCTCCGCCGAGGTCCCAGATCATCGGGTAGATGCGCCAGACGCAGTCCTCGCCGCCGTCAGCCGGCCAGCCCGTGCCGAAGATGCCCTTCGCGGGGTTGGTGAGCTGTCTCGCGATCTGCACGAAGTCGTCCCACTTCCACCCGGCCGTCGGTTCAGGCACCCCGGCGTCCTTGAACACCTTCTTGCTGTAGGCCACACAGAGGTTGTCAACGAGCGCCGGGAAGCCACGTGCCTCGCCCTGGACCGTCACCGCGTCGCGCGCCGCAGGGTAGAAGTCGTCCCACCGCAGCTCCGGCTTCTTGGTGTAGGCCCGAGGTGGGCCACCTTCGGGCTGCGCGCCACGCTCGCGATGTCCGGGCCGAAGATGTAGGCGATGTCCGGGTACTGCCCCGAGGACAAGGCCGTCGTGATCTTCTGCAGCATGCTGTCGGCGAGGACGCCGCCGCTGCTGGCGTTGACCTTGATCTTGGGGTTCCGCTTCTGGAAGTCCGCGACCAGCTTGTCCAGCGTGGCCTTCCCCTGGTTCGCCTGCCCGTGCCACATGGTGATCGTCACCGTCCCGTCCGCGGCAGCATCGGCGGTACTGCCGCCGGAGCACGCGGCCAGCAGCGTGCCGGTGCCGGCCACGGCCGCCAGGCCGAGGCCCCTCTCAGGATGTCTCGACGGGTGGGGCCGGGGAGCGAGGTCTGGTGCGCGGGCAACGTGCGGCTCCTTCTCGTCAGAGTGCCTCGCCACGGAGGCACGAGCTGTGACTCCGCCGACCGGTCGAGGCTTGGGCGCAGGGCGCTGAGAACGGCTCATCCGCAAGCGTTCGACATCCCGACACAGTCCGATATTGCGTCACAGACGCTACCGACGCCCGTTCGCCGCTGTCAACGATCTGGGCGTAACTTCGGGCCGGCGTCGTCCGGCGCGCTGGAGGAGAGAGCTCTCCTCCAGCCGCGGGCGTCTGTGCGCTCGTCCGTTGCGGCGTCCTGGCGGCGTGGTGCGACCGCGCACCCGTTCGAAGGACGTAGCCACGTGGCCCGGTCACGGCTGGGGCGACGCTTCCGGTGCCCGAGTATCAGCCCCGTGGCGTGGCCAAGAAGAGGTGAGGGGAGGAGGGGAGCCTGGTTCCCCGTCACCTTCCCAGCGAGGGAGGCACTCCCTGCACCACCTGGCGTCATCCGACCCTCCGGGGATGGGCTACTCTCGACCAGTTGCGGGGCGCTCCCCTGCGGGAAACCGCAGGACCGCCGCGAATGCACGAACACGGCCAGGTAGCTCAGTTGGTACGAGCGTCCGACTGAAAATCGGAAGGTCGGCGGTTCGACCCCGCCCCTGGCCACCACCGGAACCGCAGGTCAGATCGCCTCTGACCTGCGGTTCCTGCTGTTTCCGGCCGGCTCCGCCGGGCGTGGACGGACACGGTCAGCCGAGCAGCGGTCACCGCATACCCCAGCGACGCGGCTGCCAGGCCGACGGCGAGGCTGACGCCGATGTTGGCGCGCGGCCTCACGCAGCGAACCGTCCTCGAGCAGCCGCACCGTCTCGTAGGTCCAGGTGCTGAAGGTCGTCAGCCCGCCGGCCAGCCCGACACCGAGCACGGTGCGCCATCGCAGGTCGACGCCGGCGTTGACCACCAGGCCCGCCACGGCTCCCAGCAGGACCGAGCCGACGATGTTCACCACGAACGTGCCGAGGGGGAACACCATGCCGCGAGGCGCGAGGATCCTCGCCGCGACCACCTGGTCGGTCCCGTACCGCAGCATCGCGCCCACCGCCGCTGCGCCGCCCACGAGCAGCCACGAGCATCAGGGCGCGTCCCCACCGGGCGCCGTACCGGCGCCGTACCGACCTCCGCCTCGGCCTCGCCCTCGGCGCCCGTGCCGTGCCCTCGGCTCGCCTGCGCCGAACTGGATCAGGTCCACGTCGTCCACCACGGCCGTGCCCTCGGCGATCAGGTCGTCCAGCTGGGGCAGGAACGCGGCGATCCGCTCGGGGGTGTCCACGATGACGACGACCAGCGGGAGGTCCTCCGACAGGGACAGCAGCCGCGCGGTGTGGATGTGCTCGGAGCTGCCGAAGCCCTCCCACCCCCGGAACGCGCTGGCGCCGGCCATGCCGGCGGTGGCGGCTCGGTGGATGATCTCCGCGGCCAGCGGGTGGTGCGTGCCCTTGGCCCGGTCGGACTCCCCGACGTAGATGGTCAGGCGCCGTCCCCGGCGCGTCGCTGTCGTCACTGGCTGCTCCCGTCGCTCGAGGTGGCCGGACCCGCCGCTCGGGGGCCGGCGTGTCGCCGCGGGAGCGGCTGAAGGCTCGTCGGCGACGCTCCCGGACGGAGTGCTTGGTCCGGGCGGCCACCCACGACCGGCCCAGCACGACCCCGAAGCTGGCCGCCGCGAGCCCGCCAGCACCGAGAACCCCATGTAGGCGCAGAACAGCAGCCACTGGTCCGCCGCGGCGAACCGGTCCAGGGCGAAGGCCACTGCCGAGAAGGTCGTGAACGCCCCCAGGAAGCCGGTGCCGACCAGCGGCCGCAGCCAGGTCGGGGCCTCCCAGGCCTCCAGGATCAGCACCAGCAGCAGGGCGAGGACGAACGCGCCGGAGACGTTGATGCCGAACGTCGTCCACGGGAAGGCCCCCGGCTTGTCCGGCCACGCCAGGCCCAAGGCGTAACGCGCGTCCCCGCCGGCGAACCCGCCCAGGGCGATGACCCCGTAGATCCGGCCGCGACGGCGCAGCCAGCCCCCCAGCGATCGAGGAGGGGTCACGCGACGCGTCATGGCTGCGTCGCCGGTGTTCGCCCCGGCTGTGGTTGAGGCCGGCACCAGGGGGCGCCTCCCCGGCGGCCGGTCGGGGCACCGGGTCGACGGGCAACCAGGGTGGGCCGGGGTCGGATCGACCGTGTTCCTTGTCCACGTGACCTCCCGCACGACCGGCCCAGCTTGGAGCTGAACGACCGTACTTCGCCGACCAGCCGTGCGGCTTGCGAGGCCTCTCGCCCACGCTCCGGTCGATGTGAGCCTCCACGTTACGACGCCGACCTGACCCACGCGAGGGCCGCTCGGGCCCGTCCGAGGCGGTCACTCCCGGCCGAAGGTCCTGAAGCCGCCTGCGAGGGGTCGCCTGGCCACTGTTGGCGGCGACCCAGGGCGTAATCTGGCGTGGAAGCGGCGGTGGGGCTCGCCGACGGAACCGCGACCGAGGTCGCCAACAGTCCCTACCTTCGATCGACCGAGGGTAGGTGAGGCATGAAAGCCCCCAGAGGTCACCGGAGGCATCGGCCACGCCGTCCGCGCCTCCGCGACCCTCACGACGTCACGGGAAGTGGACACCATGAGCACCCCTGAGCGGGCACGCCGACTCACCGTCTACGTCGGCGAGACGGACCAGTGGCACCACCGGCCGCTGTTCGTCGAGATCGTGCACCGAGCCTTCGCAGCCGGCCTCGCCGGCGCCACCGCCATCCGCGGGTTCGAGGGGTACGGCGGGACGAACCAGATCCACACGCTCCGGCTCCTCAGCCTCAGCGAGGACGTCCCCGTCGCCGTCACCATCATCGACACCCCGGAGCGCATCGACGCCTTCCTGCCCACGCTTGACGAGGTGATGACCGGCGGGATGGCCACACTCGAGGACGTCGACGTCATCCACTACTCCCGCCAGACACCGCCCCACCGGTTCAGCTGGGGTTTGAGCGCTCACGCACCGGCAGGACGACCTCACCGCCTCGAAGTGAGCCGTCCTCAGCCGCCGACGACCTCGAGCACGGCCGGACCCCAACGGTCCAGCTTGCCGGCGCCGACCCCCGAGACGGCCGCCAGGTCGGCCAGCGACCCCGGCGCCGCCGCCGCGATCTGCCGCAGCGTCGCGTCGTGGAAGATCACGTACGCCGGCACGCCCTGCTCCTTGGCGGTCGCCGCCGCGCCAGGCGCGCAGCCGCTCGAACAGCGGCGCCGCCTCCGCCGGCAGCTCGACGCGGCGGCGTCGCGGCCCGCGCCGCTTCGCCGACCGGCCTCGGCCGCGCGCGGCGCCGCTCCGGCCTCGCGGCGCAGCATCACCTGCCGCCGCCGCGCAGCACCTCGCGCTGCTCCTCGGTCAGCGCCAGCGTGCCGTAGTCGCCCTCGACCGCGAGCAGCCCCTGCGCGAGCAGCTGCCGGACCACGCCCGCCACTCGGCCTCGCGCAGCTCGGCGCCGATGCCGAACACCGTCAACTCGTCGTGCTCCACTGCGCCACCTTGGCGGTCCGCTTGCCGAGCAGGATGTCGATGACTGGCCGGCGCCGAACCGCTGGCCGCGCTCCCTGTCCAGCCGCACGACCGCGGACAGCAGCTTCTGCGCCGCGACGGTGCCGTCCCACGTCTCCGGCGGCGACAGGCAGGTGTCGCAGTTGCCGCAGGCCCCGCCCTCCTCGCCGAAGTACGCCAGCAGCTGCGCCCGGCGGCACTCGACCGTCTCGCACAGCGCCAGCATCGCGTCCAGGTGCGCGGCCGAGCCGCCGCCGGTGCGCGGCGTCGCCGGCCGAGCCCGTCGATCAGCTTGCGCTGCTGGACGACGTCCTGCAGCCCGTAGGCCAGCCACGCGGTGGCCGGCAGCGCCGTCCCGCCCGGCCCGGCCGGTCTCCTGGTAGTAGCCCTCGACGGACTTCGGCAGGTCCAGGTGCGCGACGAAGCGGACGTCGGGCTTGTCGATGCCCATCCCGAACGCGATCGTGGCCACCATCACCAGGCCGTCCTCGCGCAGGAACCGCGACTGGTTCGTCGGCCCGGATCCGCGCGTCCAGCCCGGCGTGGTAGGGCAGCGCGGGGATCCCGTTGGCGCCAGGAACTCCGCGGTCTTCTCCACCGACGTGCGCGACAGGCAGTAGACGATGCCGGCGTCGCCGGGGTGCTCGGTCCGCAGCAGCGTCGAGCAGCTGCTTGCGCGGCTCGTCCTTGGGCACGATCCGGTACTCGATGTTGGGCCGGTCGAAGCTCGCCACGAACTGCCGGGCGTCGTCCAGGCCGAGCCGGGTCGCGATCTCCTGCGCGGTGGCCGCGGTCGCGGTCGCCGTCAGCGCGATACGCGGCACGTCCGGCCAGCGTTCGTGCAGCATCGGACAGCGCCGAGGTAGTCGGGGCGGAAGTCGTGGCCCCACTGCGACACGCAGTGCGCCTCGTCGATGGCGAACAGCGCGATCGGCCGCGGTCCAGCAGCTCGCACGGTGGAGGCGACGCGCCAGCCGCTCGGGCGCCAGGTAGAGCAGGTCGAGCTCGCCGGCGAAGAACGCCGCCTCGACCGCGCGCCGTTCGTCGGCGTCCTGGGTGGAGTTGAGGAACGCCGGCCCGGACCCCGAGCGCCGCGCAGCGCGTCGACCTGGTCCTGCATCAGCGCGATCAACGGGGAGATGACGACCCCGGTGCCGGGCCGGACCAGCGCCGGCATCTGGTAGCACAGCGACTTGCCGCCACCGGTGGGCATCAGCACCAGCGCGTCGCCGCCGGCCACCACCGTGTCGATGATCTCCGCCTGGTCGCCACGGAACGACGGGTAGCCGAACACGGTGTTCAGTACCTCGAGCGGCGTGCGGGTGGGGCTCATGGACTGCATGGTGCCGGACGGGTCCCCTGCCGGCGCCACCCACCCCCGATGGCCGGCGGGCACCCACGACGAGGACGCACGGCTTCCGTCAGAGCACTGTCTGCGTCAGAGCGCCGCTTCCGGCCGAGCCGGCTCGAACAGCTCGACCGGGTTGCCCGAGGGGTCCTCGAGCAGGATCTGCTTGCCGCCGACCCCCACGACGACGTCGTTGCGGAAGGTGGCGCCCTGCCCGCGCAGCGTCTCCACCAGGGCGGCCAGGTCCGACACCTCCAGCTGGAACCGGTTCCATCCGCCGGGCTCGGGCACCCTGCCGTCCGGCGTGGCCCGGCCGCCTCCCTCCCGGGCCGGCCCCGGGGGCACTGAGCAGGAGGCGGAGGTCGCCGCGGGAGAGCATCGCGAAACCGGCGGCTGGGTGCATCTCCAGATGGAAACCGAGCCTGGAGCAGTAGAACTCGATGGCGGCGTCGACGTTCTCGACGACGTAGCGGACGCTCACCGTGGCCACAGCGTCCTCCGTTCGGGCATCCCGGTCGGATCGCGGTCCCACCAACCTACGGCGCGGCACGGATGCGAAAGGCCCGTGTGGCGCTGCGAGGCGGTCCCGACGAGAGGGGTCAGACGTCCGGTCGCCGGTCCCGGCGCCGAGACGTCGTGCCGACCCCGAGGCCGTCGACGGGCTCGAGCTCGACGGAGTCCCGCTCCAGCGTGGCGCGGTCCCAGCCGCCCAGGTCAGCCGCGGCCTCGTATGTCGACTGCAGGAACGCCAGCAGCGCCCGGTCGGGCTCCGGCGCGGTCCGGACGGCCTCGTACGGCAGCAGGAACTGCCCGAGCCCCTCGTCGTAGCGGGCGGCCTCGGGCTGCACCGCAGCAGAACGAAACCCCTCGGGCTCGGGGTAGGCGTAGGCGTAGAACGCACCCTCCTCGCCCCCGCCGGGCCAGAACCCGCAGCTGCTCAGCTCGTGCGAGTACCCCTCCACCATCACCCAGTCCGCACAGTTGGGCACGCCACCGGGGTGCGGCGGCGCGGTGCGGCCGGAGAACCGGGTGCAGGCGAGGTCGAAGCTGCCCCAGAAGAAGTGCACCGGGCTGACCTTGCCGACGAACGCGGAGCGGAACGCCGTGATCACCCGGTCGGCCTGCACGAGCTGCCCCCAGAACAGGCGGACGGCGGCGGCGTCGTACGAGGCGTGCTCGGTGTCCTGCGCGAAGGGAACGCGCCACCGGCACCTCCACGGGCACCGGGCGTATGGCGACGTCCACGTCCAGCTCCCGCAGCGCGCGCCATGGTCTCGGCGTAGAACGCCGCCGACGGACTTCGGCTCCAGGGCGACCGCGCGGCAGCCGCCGTCGCTGGTGCGGATGCGCATCGGGCGTCGAGGAAGTCCATCTCGATGTCGAACAGGCGCCGGCCGTCCGGGATGGCCGACGTCGTCAGGCCGCGCGGGGTGACGTACAGCGGCGTCTGCCACCAGTGGTTGAGCATGGGCGCCTTGGCCAGCCGGATCTTGCCCACGACCTGGGTCCACATGTGCAGCGTGTCCCGCGTCGCCGCCCAGTCCGCCACGCGCAGCTGCGGCCAGTCCGCGCCGACCGCAGCCGGGCTGGTGCCAGCGTCGCCCACAGGTACCGCCCTCCGCCGTCGCCTCCGACGACAGCATGGCCCGCCCACGCGGCGCAGGCAATGTCCTGCGGCCCCGCAGGCCCAGCCCAGCTCCACGCCGACGTCGGTCGTGCACCGCCAGACGGGCCGGAGGACATCCTTGGTAGTTTGTTGCGCAGGGTCACCCTCCTGCGGGCACCGCGCGCGGGACGGGCGGGACGGGCAGGACACAGAGGCGGCCACCATGGGCGGCACCCCCATGACGCTACGGGCAGTGGAGGTCGACGTCGGTGATGGTTCGTAGCGAGCGCGGCGGTGCGACGGAGGCCGCCCCGGATGCAGGCTCGCGGACCAGGTCGACCGGGCGGCTCACGGCCCAGCTGGTCTGGTACACCCTGATCGGTATCGCCTCCACCCTCGCCTACGTCGGCCTGTACGCCCTGCTGCGCGACGTGACTCGGCGCCCAGCTCTCCAACGTCGCGGCGTGGCTGCTCACCGCCGTCTTCGACACCTCAGCGAACCGTCGGCTGACGTTCAAGCTGTCCGGCCGCGCCGGCGCCCTCCGCGCCCAGCTCGAGGGCATGCTCGTGTTCCTGATCGGCCTGATCCTGACCAGCGGCTCGCTCGCCGTTCTCGAGGCGGTGAACGACGAGCCCAGCCGGGCACTGGAGGTCGGCGTGCTGCTGGCGGCCAACCTCGCGGCGGGGGTGCTGCGGTTCGTGCTGCTGCGGGTGTGGGTCTTCGCTCCCCACCGCTGCCGCCCCGCCGCCTGACGCACCGGCAGCCCTCCGCGCACCCGGGGCACAGGGTCGCCTCAGCGGCGGGCGAGCATGCTCATCAGCCGGATGGTCTCGTCCTCCACGGCGGCACGTCCGGCCCCGAGGTACTTGCGGGTGTCGACCACCGCCGGGTCGGCGGCGAGGTGGTCCCGGACCGCCTGGGTGAACACGGAGTTCAGGTGCGTCGCGATGTTGATCTTGGTCATGCCGGCCTCCACCGCGCCGACGAGGTCGATGTCCGGCACCCCGGAGGAGCCGTGCAGCACCAGCGGCACCGGCACCGCCGCGTGGATGGCCGCCACGAGGTCCAGGTCGATCCGGGCCGTCCGGCTGGTCATCGCGTGCGAGGACCCCACTGCCACGGCGAGCGCGTCGACACCGGTGTCCGCGACGAACGCCGCGGCCTCGCCCGGGTCGGTGCGCACGCCCGGCGCGTGCACGCCGTCCTTGCCACCGATCTCGCCGAGCTCGGCCTCGACGCTGACGCCCGCGGCGTGGCACCGCTGGACGACCGCCCGGGTCAGCTCGCGGTTGGCGGCGTCATCCAGCCGGGACGCGTCGAACATGACCGACGTGAACCCGAGCGCCACCGCCTCGTCGACCAGCGACTCGGTGACCGCGTGGTCCAGGTGCAGCACGCAGGGCACCGTGGCCCGCTCGGCGACCGCCTTGGTCGCCAGGGCGATCGGCGCCAGCGCACCGTGGTAGCGCACCGCGTTCTCGCTGATCTGGAGCACCACGGGCAGGCCCGTGGTCTCGGCGGCGGCCACGAGCGCCTCGGCGTGCTCGATCTGGATCACGTTGAAGGCGCCGACCCCCCGCCCGCACTCGGCTGCGGTCCGCAGCACCTCGTCAAGCCGGCACAGCGTCATCGGTCTCCTCCATCCGGACCCGGCTCTCCAGGTCGCTCGCGTCGTCGGGGTCCACCTCGCCGGCCACCGGCTGCAGCACCGCGGCGGCGGACCAGGCCACCGCCCGCGTGGCCACCACCGGCCACGGCTCGCCCGCCTCCAGACCGGAGGCCACTGCCGCGACGAGCGCGTCACCGGCGCCGGTCGGGTTGCCTGACAACGGATCGGCAACCAGACGCGCAGCGGGCGGCCGTGCTGCGGGAACACCAGGAGGCCCTCGGCTCCGTCCGACACGACGACGTCGCGGGCGCCGGCTGGACCGCAGCACCCCCACGCCGGTGGCGATGTCGGTGCAGCCCGTGGCCGAGAGCAGCTCGTGGCGGTTGGGCTTGACCACCTCGGGTGCGGCCGTGACGGCGTCGCGCAGGGCCGCGCCGTCCACGTCGACGACAGCCAGGGCGCCGTTCGCGTGAGCGACCCCGACCAGCTGCGCGCACGCGTCCGCCGGCAGACCGCGGGGCAGGCTCCCGGAGAGGACGACCACGCCGGCGCCGTGCTCGCGCACGAGGTCGCCGAGGAGGCGCACCAGCGAGGTCCACGCGTCCGCCGGCACCACGGGGCCCGGCTCGTTGAAGACCGTGGCGTCGCCGTGCGCGGCCGAGACGACCGTGACGGTACGGCGCGCGTCGCCGCCGTCGACGAACCGGTGGGCGATCCCCCGCGCGTCGAGGTCGGCGCACAGGTCCGCGCCGGTCCGGCCCCCGGCATACCCGGTGGCGACCACCTCACGGCCCGTCCGCGCGAGGACCGACGGCGACGTTGACGCCCTTGCCCCCGGCCCGCTGCCGTACGGCGGTGACGCGGTGGCTCCGGTGCGCGACGACCTCGTCGACGTCGTAGGTGACGTCGAGGGCGGCGTTGAGCGTGACGGTGAGGATCACAGCGCGTCCCACGCCAGGCACGCGGCGCCGAGGCACCCGGCACGGTCGCCGAGGGCCGCCCGCTCCAGGCGGGGGCGGCGCTGGAACGTCAGCCGGGCGTCGAGGTCCGCGCGCAAGGGGCCCAGCAGCGTCTCACCGCTCTGCGCCAGACCTCCGCCGAGGAGGACGAGGTCCACCCCGGTGAGCGTCACGGTCGCGGCGATCGCGGCGCCGAGGGCGGACACCGCCCGCTCCCACACCCGCGCCGCCGCCGGGTCGCCGGCCGCGGTCAGGGCGGCCACCTGCTCGGCCGAGCAGCGCCGGCCGGTCGTCGCGGCGTACGCGCGTTCGACCGCCGCCGCGCGAGCCGACCGTCTCCAGGCACCCCGCGGCGCCGCAGGCGCACGGCGGTCCGGCGGGGTCGACCACCATGTGGCCGAGCTCGCCGGCCCAGCCGTCGGCCGAGATGAGCACACCCGTCCAGCAGCAGCGCGCCGGCGATGCCGGTGCCGACCGGCAGGAACAGCGCGTGCCGGGCACCTCGGGCCGCCCCGAGCCGGGTCTCGGCCAGCAGCCCGGCCCGCACGTCGTGCCCGACCGCGGTCGGCACCCGTAGGCGCGCGGTCACCGCCTCGCCGACCGGCAGGTCGCGCCAGCCCAGGTTGGCCGACCACAGGCCCACGCCGCGTCGCTCGTCGACCAGCCCCGGGACGACCACGCCGCAGCCGACGACCTGCACCGGCTCGGCGTGCTGCCCGGCGTCGCCGGCGCGCCCGGAGGCGCAGCCGGCGGACGGAGCAGCTCGGCCACCGCCGAGGCCACGGTGCCCCCGACGTCGGCCGCGACGTCCGCCGGGGTGGGCACGGTCAGGGCCGCGACGACGTCGTACGACCGGTCGACCAGGGCCGCCTTGACCCGGGTGCCGCCGACGTCGACGGCGGCCACGACCTCACGCATGCCGGGCAACGCTACCGGTGCCCGCCGGCGTCCGACAGGACGATCGAGCGGGTCAGGGAGCGGGGGTTGTCGGGGTCCACGTCGGCCGCCGGGCCTTGGCCAGGCAGAGCCGGTGCAGGCGGACGAGGTCGGCCATCGGGTCGATGTCGCGGTGCTCGAAGCGGGCGCCGGTCGCCTCGACCTGGTCGGCCAGGCCCTCCGGCACCGTCCCCGAACGCCCACGTCGCCCGCCCCGGCGCCGCGATGCTGATCGGGCCGTGGCGGTACTCCATCGCGGGGTAGGACTCGGTCCACAGCTGGGCCGACTCGCGCAGCTTCAGCCCCGCCTCCTCGGCCAGCCCGACGGTCCAGCCGCGGCCGAGGAAGGTCAGCTGCTCGGCGTCCACCAGGCCGGCCAGGCCCTGCGCCTCGTCCTGCGCCAGCACCGCGCGGGCGTCCGCGATGGCGCCGGTGAGGTCCTCGCCCAGCGAGGCCCGCAGCAGGGCCAGCGCCGTCGTGGCGAACCGGGTCTGCACGACGGACTGCTCGTCCACCTCGCTCAGCAGGATCACCCGGTCGGCCAGCTCGGTGGCCGGGGTGCCGGCCGTGGCGACGATCGCCGTGGTCGGCGTCCCGCGGCGCTTGAGCTCGGTGAGCACCTCGAGGACCTCGGTGGTGGTGCCGGAGCGGGTGATCACCAGGACCGCGTCGTACCCGCGGTGCAGCCGGTGCTCGCTGGCGGCGAAGGCGTCGGTCTCGCCCTGCCCGGCCCGCTCGCGCAGCGCGGCGTAGGCCTGGGCCATGTAGAAGGAGGTGCCGCAGCCGACGACGGCCAGCCGGGCGCCGACCGGCGGCAGCGCCGCTCGCGCCTCGTCCACCCGGGAGACGACCCGCGCCCAGTCGTCGGGCTGGGTGAGGATCTCCTCCTGGAGAAAACTGTGCGGGTTGAACGGCATGGCGACTCCCGAAGATCACTTACGATTGGTGTTGGCGTCAAACGATCGTAATCCATCATGGGCGTTGCCGGCCAGTGCGGCGGACCGGACGACTACGGTGAGCCCACCGTCCACCGGAAGGAAGCCGAGATGGCCGCGACACACGACCGCGCCCCGCGCTGGAGCCAGCTGCTGCAGCTGCTGGCCGAGCGCGGCCGGCTGTCCGTCGCCGAGGTGTGCGGTGAGCTCGGCGTGTCCGAGGCCACGGTGCGGCGGGACTTCAACGAGCTCGCCGCCCAGCAGCTGGCGACCCGGACCCACGGGGGCGTCCTCGCCACGGCCGTGGCCTACGACCTGCCCGCGCGCTACAAGAGCGCCTCGCAGGACGGCGCCAAGCAGCAGATCGCGGTCGCCGCGGCTGACCTGGTCGAGCCGGGCGCCGTGGTCGGCCTCAACGGAGGCACGACGACCAGCGCCGTGGCCCGCGAGCTGGCCAGCCGTCCCGAGATCGCCGCCACCGGCCTGCGACCGGCCGTCACGGTGGTCACCAACGCCCTGAACATCGCCACCGAGATGGTGCTGCGCCCGGCGGTGCGCTGCATCGGCCTGGGCGGGGTGGCCCGCTCCGAGTCCTACGAGCAGACCGGTCCGATCGCCATCGCGGCCATGTCCCAGCTCTGGCTCGACCTGCTCGTGATCGGCGTCGACGGCCTGACCGCCACCACCGGCGCGACCTGCCGGCACGACGACGAGGCGAGCATCAACGCCGCGATGGTCAGCCGGGCCGAGCGCGTGGTGGTCGTGACCACCGGTGACAAGGTCGGCCGCACGACGTTCGCGCGGATCTGCGAGTCCGGCGCCGTCGACACGCTGATCACCGATCCCACCGCCCCGGACGCCGCGCTCGCGGAACTGCGCGAGGCCGGCGTGCGCGTGACGATCGTCGGCGGGAGCGACCGGTGACCGGCCCCGCGCCCGCCGGTTCCCCGCTGCTGCTGACCGGGCGCCTGGTGCTGCCCGACGCCGTGGTCCCCGAGGGCGCCGTGGTGGTCGAGGGCACCCGCATCCGCTTCGCCGGCCACGCCCGCGACCTGCCCGCCGCGTGGCAGTCGGCGTCCCTCCCCGAGGGCTGGCCGGCCGGGGCCACGCTGCTGCCCGGCGCGGTCGACGTGCACTGCCACGGCGGCGCCGGAGGTGAGTTCTCGGCGGACCGTGGCGCGTCCGCCACCGCCGCGCGCCACCACCACCGCAGCGGTACGACGACACTGCTGGGCAGCCTGGTCTCGGGCAGCCGCGAGGCCCTGGTCGCCGGCGTCGCCACCTGCGCAGCCCTGGTGGCGGCCGGTGACCTCGCCGGCATCCACCTCGAGGGCCCGTTCCTCTCGCACGCGCGGCGTGGCGCGCAGGACCCGGCCGCGCTCACCGACGTGGACCCGTCGCTGCTCGAGGCGCTGGGCGAGGCGGCCGCCCGGGGCGGCGCCGCACACGCGCTGACCCAGATGACCTTCGCCCCGGAACGACCCGGCGGCGGGACGCTCCCGGCCCTGCTCGCCGACCGCGGCATCCTCCCGGCGCTCGGCCACACCGACGCCGACGCCGCCACCGCGTGGGCCTCGCTGCGGTCGGCGCTGGAGACGGCGCCACGCGGCGGCCGCCCCCTGGTCACCCACGTCTTCAACGGCATGCCGCCCCTGCACCACCGCGCCCCCGGCCCCGTGGCCGCCTGCCTGGCACAGGCCGCTCGCGGCGAGGCCGTCCTGGAGGTCGTCGGCGACGGCGTGCACCTCGACGCCGGGACGGTGCGGATGCTCTTCGACGTCGTCGGCGCCGACGGGATCTGCCTGATCACCGACGCCATGGCCGCGAGCGGCATGCCGGAGGGCACCTACGCGCTGGGCGGGCGCGACGTGGTGGTGGCCGGCCGCACCGCGCGGCTGGCCGACGGCGGCAGCATCGCCGGCGGCGTCGCCACGCTGCTGGAGGTCGTGCGCTGGTGCGTCCAGGACGCGGGGGTCCCGCTGCAGGACGCCGTACGAGCCGCGTCGCAGACCCCCGCGCGGACCCTCGCCCTCGCCGATGTCGGCGCGCTGGAGGCGGGGCGCCGGGCCGACGTCCTCGTCGTGGACGACGACCTCAGGCTGGGGTCGGTGCTGCGAGCGGGTCAGTGGCTGGGCTGAGCCCTCACTTGATCGACCCGGCGGTCAGGCCGCCGACGAGGTGCTTCTCGATGAACGCGAAGAGGATCACGACGGGGATGATCGCGAAGATCGAGGCGGCGAACAGCTGGTCCCAGTGCTGCTCGTAGCCCGTGACGTACGACGTGATGCCGACCGTCAGCGGCTTCCTCGCGTCGTCCAGCATCAGGGTCAGCGCGACGACGTACTCGTTCCACGCGGCGATGAAGGTGAACACGATCGCCGTCACGACCCCGGGCAGCGTCAGCGGCAGCATGATCCGCAGCAGCGTGCGCACCCGGCCGCAGCCGTCAAGGTGTGCGGCCTCCTCCACCTCCTTCGGGATCGAGGAGAAGAACCCGTGCAGGATCCAGACCGCGAACGCGAGGTTGAACGCGGCGTTGGTGAGGATGATCGACAGGTAGGTGTTGACCAGGTTGAGGTTGAAGAACTCCCGGTAGAGCCCCACCACCAGCGAGGTCGGCGAGAACATCTGGGTCACCAGCACGAGGAAGAGGAACGCGATCCGGCCCGGGAAGCGGAAGCGGGCGGTGAAGTACGCCGCCGGGATGGCAACCAGGACCACGATCACGGTCGAGGTGGTCGCCACGATCACCGAGGTCTTCAGCCAGTTCAGGAACCGGTCGTCGCCGAGCACCTGGGAGTACGTCGACAGCTGCCAGACCCGGGGCAGCAGCGTCGCCGGCGTCTGCACGACGTCGCTGCTGGGCCGCAGCGAGTTGAGCAGCATGACGATGTAGGGCCACAGGAACGCCAGCGCCACGAACAGGCCGGCAACCGGCATCACCCAGCGACGGTGCCGCTGCCAGCCGACCTTCTGCCGCGGCACGACCTGTGCCGGACACGCGCGCCGGGGCCTGCGAGACGGTGGCCATCAGCTCTCCTCCTCCTGCCACCGGACGGTGCGCAGGTAGATGACCACCACGACGAGGATCAGCAGGACGTTGAAGATGCCGGCGGCCGCGGCCATGCCGACGTCCTTCTCCGCGCTCTTGAACGCCAGCTTGTACATGAACGTGATCGTGGTGTCGTGGGTGAACCCGGGGTTGCGGTCGTTGAGGGTCCAGATGATCGGGAACGAGTTGAAGACGTAGATGATGTTGAGGACGCTCGCCACGAGGAGCGCAGGGCGCAGCAGGGGCAGCGTCACCCGCCAGTAGGTCTGCCGGGGCGTGGCGCCGTCGATGCGGGCCGCCTCGTAGACGTCGGTGGGGATGTTGTTGAGGCCGGCGACGAAGACGTAGGCCGTGAACGGCACGGACACGAACACCCCGACGAGGATCATCGAGGGCATCGTCCAGGAGTCGTTGCCGAGGAAGTCGATGGGCGTGCTGATCACGTGCAGCTTCATCAGCACGAGGTTGAGGGTGCCGTAGTAGTAGTTGTAGATCATCGTGAACGTCTTGGCCGTGATCACCAGCGACGCGGCCCACGGCACGATGATCGCGTAGCGGACCACCTTGCGGCCGAAGAAGTCCTTGCTCAGGAACTGGGCGACCGCCAGGCTCACCAGCACCGTCAGCGCGACCACCACGACGACCCACACCATCGTGTTGACCAGCACCGTGCCGAGCGCCGGATGGGCCAGCACGTGGCTGAAGTTCCTGCTGCCGGCGTCCCCCAGCCGCAGGCCGGTGATGGAGTAGGTGCTCAGCGAGGCCTTGACCAGCTCGATCGCGGGGTAGATCACGACCCCGGCGATCAGCAGCAGCGCCGGCCCCAGCCACAGCAGCGCCACACCGGCCGAGCTGCGGTCACGGGCCCGCCGGCGCCGGGCACGCCGGCCCGGCGCGGTGGCCGGGCCGGTCGCCGGGGCGGGGGCGGTGGCCGTGGCGCCGGCCCCCGCGCCCCGAAGGTCGTCGGCCACGGTCAGCCGGCGTTCTCGGCCGTCTTCTGCAGGCTGTCCAGGGTGGCCTTCGGGTCACCGTTGATGCCCGCACCGATGTTCTGCTGGACGTCCAGCTTGACCTTGTCCCAGGTGGGGTCGTCGGTCGGCGTGAGGTGGATGTTGGGCAGCGTCTCGAGGTAGACCTTCAGCTTCGGGTCGGACGCGAACGCCTGCAGGCCGGTCTTGGTCACCGGCAGGAAGCCCTCGGACTTGATGAACGTGTTGACCTGGTCCTTCTGGTAGTACAGGTCGTAGAACGCCTTGACGGCCGCCTGGTTGCCCGGCTTCTTGAAGGCCATCAGGTAGTCGGTGACACCGAAGGTCTGCGGCTGGCCGCCACCTTGCACCGGCATCGGGGCGACGCCGTAGCTGACCTTCTTGTCCTTGTCGAGGTCGGCGGCCAGCGGGCGAGAACCCGACCACCATGCCGACGTTGCCGGACTTGAACAGATTGAACGCGTCGGCGCGGTTGGTCCGGCCGGGGTTGTTCTGCGTGACCTTGTCCTGGACCGCGAGCTTCTTCAGGAACGAGAGGGTCTCGACGTTCTTGGGCGAGTTGATCGTCCACTTCCCGGCGGACTTCCAGTCGCCGCCGTTGTTGAACGTCCAGATCGAGAACTCGCCCTGCGCCTCCTCCGGCCCGAGCGGCATCGCGTAGCCGATGCTGCCGCCACCGAGGCCCTGCAGCTTCTTGGCGTCGGCCTCGAACTCGTCCCAGGTCTTGGGCGGGGTGGCGATCCCGGCCTTGGCGAACATTGCCTTGTTGTAGAACAGCGCCGCGCGCGGACGACAGGTCCGGCATGCCGTACATCTTGCCCTGGTAGGTGCCGCTCTTGACGAAGGCGTCGAGCATGTCGCTCTTGACCGCCGGGGACAGCACGTCATCGGCGCTGTAGAGCAGGTTGTCCTTGGCGTAGCTGGCATAGGCGTTGAGGTTGAGGATGTCCGGCGCGTTGTTGTTCTGGATCATCGTGCTGCTCTGCTGGTCGATCGCGTCCCAGCTGACGATCTGCACGTCCAGGGTGTTGCCGGTCTTGGCCTTGTACTTCTCGGCGAACTGCTTCCAGAACGCCGCCGTGTGGTCCTTGGAGTACTCCGCGGCGACCAGCTTGATGGTGGTCGCCTTCTTGGCGCTGTCCCCCGTGCCACCCCCGCCGGCCGAGGCGCTGCCGCTGCCGCCGCTGCAGGCGGTCAGCCCGAGGGTGGCCACGGCTGCTCCCGCGACGAGGACGGTCATTCTGCGCGTCATGGTTCCTCCAGGAGCCTTGTTGTGAGCGTTTGTGATCGATCTGTGCATCATTCGATGGGAAACGATAATGCGACGCCGAGTTGGGGGTCAAGGGTCTCCTTCCCCGCCCCCCGCGGCTCAACCGCGCAGATCAGCACGCTTCCACCACGCCGACACCTGCAGCGCACCCTAGGCGAGCCGGGCCCGCGGCCCTGTCGCCGACACGGCCGGTCTGGCTGAATCGGGAGCCGGGCCGGTCACGGACGCGGCGCGAAGCCGGGCACGTTGGCCCCGAGCCAGGCCAGTGAGCGGGGCAGGATGGCCTGCCACAGGGCCAGCCGGTGGCCGGCGTGCTGCAGCACCACCGCGTCCACGGACAGCGGTGGCTTGGTCACCTTCAGGAACGCCGCACTCGAGGTGTACGAGATGGGGTCCGCGTGGGAGGTCTCGAGCCACATCGCCACCGGCGGCGGACGTCGCCTGGCCAGTGCGACCAGGTCGTATCGGCGGGTCAGCGGGCTGCTCGGGAGGTAGGGCTCGTAGAAGGGCCCGAACTCCGGGTGGAAGTAGCCGCCCAGGACGAGGGCAGCCGAGTACTGCGCCGGGTGCAGCATCGCGGCCATGGCCGCGCACCATCCCCCGGCCGACAGGCCGATGACGGCCCAGGACGAGCGGATGGTCCGCACCCGGAAGGTGTGGGTGACCCAGTTCGGCACGTCCTGGGTCAGCCAGGTCTCAACCTGGGGGTTCCCCGGGCGACCGTTCACGCACTCGGTGTCGACGCCGCCCGGGAACTCGATCTGGGGCGACACGATCAGCGCCGACTGCATCTTCCCGGCAGCCACCTGCTGGGCCATCACCCCACCGAGGTTCATCAAGGTGATCCACAGGGACGGGTACCCGGCGTAGCCGTGGAACGTCTCGATCACGGGGTATCGCTGGCTTGCTCGGCGCCGATCCCGGTACGTCGGAGGCAGCTGCACGACGATGGTTCCGGTCAGCCCGCTTGCCGCACCCCTGACCGAGTAGGTGATCACGCCCGCGCTGCCCACCCCGGCCGGCAGCGGCGGCAGCCGGGTGGCGGCACGGGCCGCCGTCCCCGCCACAGCGTGGCTCGCCGCCCGGGGCGCCGTGCCGCCCCGGGCCACGGCGGTCACCGTCGGGGCCCCGCCGAAGGCGCCGCGCAGGTCCGTCCAGTCCGCGAAGAACAGGAACGCGGCGTTGACCTGCGTGGCCGCGGTCAGGAGGACCAGCAGGTTGACCAGCAGGAGCATCCCGACCCGCGACGCCACTTTGCCGGGACCATACCCGGCCAGCGCGGGCCACACCACCACGAGGGTGACGAAGGCGATGACCGTCAGCGCCGCCACCAGGAACAGGAAGCCCGAACCGGTCAGGGACATGGATGCCGCCCTCCAGGAGGTCCGTCGTCCCTGCCCGGCGCCCGCACCGTGCCGGAACCGGGCGGCGACCGACCCCTTCACGGTAGTTCCGGGCCGCCGCGGCGGGGGCCACCTCGGGGAGGTCCAGCGGCCGGCGTGACACTGAAGGGGTGACCGACTCCCTTGCCACCGTCTTCCGCCCGGCCGCGCACCTGCGCGTGGCGCCCCTCCTGGACACACCGACCGGCCACCCGATCGGCATCCCCACGGCCTTCGCCGCCCTGGTGGCGTTCTTCGTCCTGATCTTCCTGCTCATGGTGCTCGTGGGGCACCTGCGCGACCGCCACGGGCGCCGCTGAGCCCGCCGACGCCGATGGCGTACGGCGGGCCCGGCCGCGGACCGCTTCAGTCAGGGCACCATCCACGACAGGACCGGCGTGGACTGCAGGTAGACCAAGATGCACATGAACGCCAGGAACGCCAGGCTCCAGCCGAACACCTTGCGGAAGACGTCGCCCTCCCGCCCGGACAGGCCCACCGCCGCGGCCGCGATGGCGAGGTTCTGCGGCGAGATCATCTTGCCGAGCACCCCGCCGGAGGAGTTCGCCGCGGCCATCAGGACGGGGTTGAGACCGGTCTGGTGGGCGGCCGTGACCTGCAGGGCCCCGAACAGCGAGTTCGACGACGTGTCCGAGCCGGTGACCGCGACACCGAGCCAGCCGAGGATGGGCGAGATCAGCGCGAACGCCGCACCGGCCCCCGCCATCCAGGCCCCCAGCGTGGCCGTCTGGCCCGAGGCGTTCATGACGTACGCCAGTGCAAGGACCGCCATGACCGTGACGATGGCGCCGGCCAGCTGGCGGTAGGTGTCGACGTACGTCTTCCAGGCCTGGCGCAGCGAGATGCCGATGACCGGGATGGTGATGAGGCCGGCGATGATCAAGAGCGTGCCCGCGGCGGAGAGCCAGTTGAGCTTGTACGTCGGGATGGTCGAGGGCTTGCCCCCTGCCGTCTGCAGGTGCAGGCCCGGCCACTGCAGCACCTTGGTCGGGACCTCGAACAGGGCCTTGACGACCGGCACCTGGGTGATGATGAACAGGGCGATGATGATGAGGTACGGCGCGTATGCCCTGACCACGTCGCCGCGGCTGTCGTGCTTGGAGATGTCCCGGGCGCCGAGCTCGTCGGCCGTCCCCGTGCCCATGCCGACCGGGTGGTCCGACCCCCGCCCGTGGTCCGACCCGCGGCGGTCCGCGTCGGGGCCACGTCCCGTGGCGGCCAGACCGTCCGCCACGGCCGGCTGGCCCGCGTCGGCCGGGACCAGGTCCGGCTCCTCGACGTAGCGGTGCGCGGGGCGCCACACGCGCAGCAGGAGCACGACCGAGGCGGCACCCAGCAGCGAGGCGACGATGTCGGTCAGCTGCGTGGACAGGTAGTTGGAGGTGGTGAACTGGGCGAGCGCGAAGACGATGCCGCAGACCAGCGTCGCCGGCAGGGTCTCCCGCACGCCGCGCCACCGGTCGATGATGAAGACCAGCGCCATCGGGACGAACACGCCGAGCAGCGGCGTCTGCCGGCCCACCATCTGCGCCAGCGTGTGCTCGGGGATGTTGGTCACCGTGGCCAGCGTGGTGATCGGCACGGCGAGCGCCCCGAAGGCGACCGGCGCGGTGTTGGCCACCAGGGCGACGGTCGCGGCCTTGATCGGCTTGAACCCCAGGGCGATCAGCATGACGCTGGTGATCGCGACCGGCGTCCCGAAGCCGGCCAGGGCCTCGAGCAGCGCACCGAAGCAGAACGCGATGATGACGGCTTGGATCCGCTGGTCGTCACTGACCCGGGCGAAGGACCGGCGCAGGACGTCGAAGTGCCCGGTCACGACGGTCATGTTGTAGACCCAGATCGCGTTGATGACGATCCACAGGATCGGGAAGAAGCCGAACGCGGCGCCCTCGGTGCCGGCGAGCAGCGCCTGGCCGACCGGCATCGGGTAGACCAGCACGGCGACCAGGAGCGCGACGAGCAGCGAGATCAGCGCCGCCTTCCACGCGCTCAGCCGCAGGACGCCCAGCAGGATGAACAGCGTCAGCAGGGGCAGCATCGCACAGAGCGCACTGAGCGCCAGCGATCCACCCGCTGGGTCCAGGACCGGTCGGTACATCGTTCACCTCGTCGTTGAAGTGGTGCAGCAAGGGTGTGGTGCGGGTGGGACTAGACCTCGACGCCCAGGTGGTCGACGCCGAGACCGCGGATCGAGGCGTCCAGCACCTCGACGGTGTGGGCGAGGGCCATCCGGCTGCCGGAGCGCTCGATGGAGGCGGCCACCTGCATCAGGCAGCCGGGGTTGGCGGTGACCAGCAGCCGCGCGCCGGTGCGCAGCACGTTGGCGGCCTTGCGGTCCCCGAGCTCCCGCGCGGGCTCGGGGTTGAGGACGTTGTAGATCCCCGCCGAGCCGCAGCACAGGTCGGACTCGGCGATCTCACGCACCTCCAGCTCCGGTATGCCGCGCAGCAGCTCCCGGGGCTGGCTCCGGATGCCCTGGGCATGCCCGAGGTGACAGGCGTCGTGGTAGGCGACGGTGACGGGAAGGGGGTGGCGGGGAGCCACAGGCCCGACCTCGGCCAGGAGCTCGCTCACGTCGCGCACCTTGTCGTTGAACGCCCGTGCGCGCTCGGCGTAGTCGGGGTCGTCGGCCAGCAGGTCGGCGTACTCCTTCATCGACGAGCCGCACCCGGCCGAGTTGACGACGACGAAGTCGACGACGTCCCGGTCGAGCTGGTCGATCAGGGCCCGCGCGAACCGCTGCGCCTCGTCCTCCCGCCCGTTGTGCGCCGACAGGGCGCCACAGCAGCCCTGGGACGCCGGCGCGACGACGTCGAACCCCTCGGCCGAGAGCACCCGGGCCGTGGCGGCGTTGACGCCGGGAAAGAACTCGCGCTGCACGCAGCCCAGCAGCATGGCGACGGTGCCGCGGCGCGTCCCGGCAGCGGGAGTGCGCTGGGGCACCTGCTCGGACCGCTCCAGGGGTGGGGCGATCGACTCCATGGCCGCGATGGTCGGCGAGATCCGTTGCAGGACACCGCTCGTGCGCAGCAGCCGGGACAGCCCGGTGGCCTGGTAGAGCCGCAGCGGCCCACGCATCAGCCTCAGCCGGCGGGGATAGGGGAACAGCGCGAAGATCGCGTTCCGCAGTGCGCGGTCGGCGACGGGACGGTCGAAGCGCCGCTCCACCTGCGCCCGCGTCGCCTCGATCAGCTTGTCGTACTGCACCCCCGACGGGCAGGCGGTGACGCAGGCCATGCAGCCCAGGCACGCGTCGAAGTGCTGCACCATCGCCGGCGTCATCGGCTCGCCCTGCAGGCCCTCGTTCATGAGGTAGATCCGCCCCCGCGGGGAGTCCATCTCCTCGCCCCACAGCGTGTAGGTCGGGCAGGTCGGCAGACAGAAGCCGCAGTGCACGCAGTCGGCCACCAGCTCCGCCGACGGCGGCCGGTGCTCGTCGAAGGCCGGCTCCCCCGGAGGCGCCTCGGACACCCGCAGCGGTCCGTCGCTGCCCAGGGTGCCCGTGGTCGACGTGACGGGCCCGGCCGTGTGCTCGCTCATCTAGATCCCTCCGACGAATCGGCCCGGCGCGAGTCGTCGCTGCGGGTCGAACCTGTTCTTGACGGCGCGCATGAGGTCCAGGCCCGCGACGGGCCCCCAGACGTCCACCGCCGCCTTGACGTCGGCCGGCGCGTCCAGCAGGACCACCGACCCGCCGTACGACGCCGCACGCGCCCGCAGCCCGTCCACCAGCCGCGCCACGGCGAGCGGGTCAGGGTCCGGCCCGCCGTGCACCCCGGCCAGCAGCGTGCCGACCCCGGCGCTGCCGCGCACGTCCACCGACAGCCCGGCGGCGGCGGCACCCTCGTCGATCGCGGCGAGCAGGCGGGGCAGGCCGGCGATCTCGTGGGTGAGCTTCAGCGCCACGTCGCCGGAGCGGAACGGCTCGGCCCCCCACCAGGCCGGTGCGGTGCCGGCCGCGGCGGCGTCAGGGCCGAGCAGCGTCAGGGCCCGCGACGTCCGGCCCTCGACGCCGGCGGAGATGCCCTCCAGGAGCAGCGAGACGGTGGCCGCACCGTCGGCGGGGCGGTCGAGCTCGACCGCCGTGGGGGCGAGCTGGGAGTGCACCACCTGCTGGATGACCGCGTGGGCGTCGGCGGCGGAGGCCACCGGGACGCTCACCCAGGTGCGCGTCGGTGGCACCGGGTGCAACCGGAAGGCCACCTCGGTGATGACGGCCAGCGTGCCGTAGGAGCCGGTGAGCAGCTTGCCGACGTCGTAGCCGGCGACGTTCTTGACCACCTTGCCGCCGGAGTGGGCGGCCAGGCCGTCGGCGCGGACCATCCGCGCGCCGATCAGCAGGTCGCGCACCGCCCCGTGGAGGTAGCGCGCCGGTCCGGTGGCAGCCGTCGCGACGGTCCCGCCGACGGTGCCTCCGCGTGGCGGCTCCACGGCCAGCCACTGACCGGCACCGGCCAGGGTGGCCTGCAGGTCGGCCAGCCGGCAGCCCGCCCCGACGACGACGATGAGGTCACCGGCGGCGTGCTCGACGACGGCGTCCATCCGGGCGGTGTCGAGGACGAGGTCCACCCGCTCCGGCGGGTGCCCCCAGCCGAGCTTGGTGCCGGCGCCCCGCACCACGACCGCGAGGTCCTGCTCGGCCGCGATGCGCATCACCGCGGAGGTCTCGGCGGCGCTGCCCGGGGCGGCGACCCAGCGTGCCGGCACGCCGTCGACCACGTCGGCGTCGGTCGACGGGGCCGCGTGGTCGGCCGTCGCCGCCAGCAGCTGCTCGAGGACGAGGTCGCCCACCTCAGAACACCTCCGCCACGCCGGACGCGGCCAGCGGGTGCACGCCACGGTGCCGTCCGGGCACCTCACCGCACAGGCGCGGGGTCGGAAACACCTTGCCGGGGTTGGAGATCGAGTCGGGGTCGAACGCGCAGCGCACCAGCTGCATGGTGTCCAGGTCGTCCTCGTCGAACATCCGCGGCATGTACTTCGCCTTGTCGGAGCCGACGCCGTGCTCGCCGGTGATCGAGCCGCCGTGCTCGATGCACAGGTCGAGGATCGCGCCCGACACCTCCTCGGCGCGCTCGGACTCCCCCGGGACCCCGTCGTCGAAGAGGACCAGCGGGTGCAGGTTGCCGTCCCCGGCGTGGAACACGTTGGCGACGCGCACGCCCTTCTCGGAGGAGAGGGCGGAGATCCGGCGCAGCACCTCGGGCAGCGCCGTGCGCGGGATCACGCCGTCCTGGACGATGTAGTCGGGGCTGATCCGCCCGACCGCCGCGAAGGCGGACTTGCGCCCCTTCCAGAACAGCGCACGCTCGACGTCGTCGACCGCGATGCGGATCTCGAACGCCCCCTCCTGGCGGCAGTAGCTCTCGACCTGGTCGAACTGGTGGGCCACGTCCTCCTCCGGGCCGTCGAGCTCGACGATGAGGACCGCGCCTGCGCCGCCCGGGTAGCTGCAGTGCACGGCCGCCTCGGCCGCCTCGATGGCGAGCGCGTCCATCATCTCGATCGCCGCGGGGATCACCCCGGCGCCGATGATGGCCGACACCGCCGCCCCTGCCGCGTCGGTGTCCTCGAAGGCCGCCAGCAGTGTCCTGACCGACTCCGGGGACCGGGTGAGCCGGACGGTCACCTCGGTGGCGATGCCGAGCGTGCCCTCGGAGCCGACGAGCACCCCGAGCAGGTCGTAGCCCGGGGCGTCCGGCGCCTTGCCGCCCACGGTCACCACCTCACCGCCGGGCGTGACCAGGTCGACGCCGGTGACGTGGTTGCTCGTGAAGCCGTACTTCAGGCAGTGCGCGCCGCCGGAGTTCTCCGCGACGTTGCCGCCGATCGAGCAGACCTGCTGGCTCGAGGGATCGGGGGCGTAGTAGTAGCCGAGCGGCAGCGACTCGCGGGTCAGCTGCAGGTTGATCACACCCGGCTGCACGACCGCCCGCTGGTTGTCCACGTCGAGCTCGAGGATGCTGCGCATCCGGGAGGTGACGATGAGGACCCCGTCGGCGTGGGGCAGCGCCCCGCCGGAGAGCCCCGTCCCGGACCCGCGGGCCACGAACGGCACCCCGTCCTGCGCGCAGGCCCGCACCACCGCCGCCACCTGCGCCGTGGTCTCGGGCAGCACGACCAGCGCCGGCGTCACCTTGTAGTGCGCGAGCCCGTCGCACTCGTAGGTGCGCAGCCGCTGGTGGTCGGTGATGATCGCGTCGTCGCCGAGCACAGGACGCAGCCGGTCGGCGAGGCCGAGGGCGTCCATCGCTCAGGGCATCCGCTCGTACGCCGGGAGCGTGAGGAACTCGGCGAACTCGTCGGCGACCGCCACCTCGAGGAAGGTGCTGCGGGCGTCGGCATAGTCCGCTGTGTCTCCCGGCAGCTTGGCGATCTCCTCGTCGACCAGCCGCTCGACCAGCTCGCGGGTCACGACGTCACCGGTGTCGAGCTCGATGTCGTTGTGCAGCCACTGCCACACCTGCGAGCGGGAGATCTCCGCGGTGGCGGCGTCCTCCATGAGGTTGAAGATGCCGACCGCCCCCGAGCCCTTCAGCCAGGCGTGGAGGTACTGGATGCCGACGCTGATGTTGTTGCGCAGGCCGGCCTCGGTCACGTTGCCGGGAGTCGACTTCACGTCGAGCAGCTGCTCCGCGGTGACGTGGACGTCCTCGCGCTTCTTGTCCAGCTGGTTCGGCCGGTCGCCGAGGACCTTGGTGAAGGCCTCCTTGCAGATCTCCACCATCCCCGGGTGGGCCACCCACGAGCCGTCGAAGCCGTCGCCGGCCTCACGGGTCTTGTCGTCGAGGACCTTCTGGAACGCCGCCTCGTTGACCTGGGGGTCCTTGCTGGGGATGAAGGCCGCCATGCCGCCGATCGCGTGCGCGCCGCGCTTGTGACAGCTGCGCACCAGCAGCTCGGTGTAGTTGCGCATGAACGGCACCGTCATGGTGACCTGGTTGCGGTCCGGCAGGAGGAACTCCTTGCCGCGGGTGCGGAACTTCTTGATGACGCTGAAGATGTAGTCCCACCGCCCGGCGTTCAGGCCCGAGGAGTGCTCCCGCAGCTCGTAGAGGATCTCCTCCATCTCGAACGCCGCGGGGTAGGTCTCGACCAGCACCGTGGCCCGGATCGTGCCGCGCGGGATGCCCAGGCGGTCCTGGGCGAGCAGGAACACGTCGTTCCAGAGGCGGGCCTCGAGGTGGCTCTCCATCTTGGGCAGGTAGAAGTACGGGCCCTTGCCGGCGTCGATCTGGCGCTGGCCGCAGTGGAAGAAGTAGAGCGCGAAGTCCACCAGCGCCCCCGACATCGGCTCGCCGTCGACGGTGATGTGCTTCTCCGGCAGGTGCCAGCCGCGGGGCCGCACCACGATCGTGGCCAGCTCCTGCCCGAGCGCGTAGCTCTTGCCCTCCGGCGAGGTGAAGTCGATCGTGCCATCGAGGGCGTCGCGCAGGTTGAGCTGCCCCTCGACGACGTTCTTCCACGTCGGCGTGGAGGCGTCCTCGAAGTCGGCGAGCCAGACCTTGGCCCCGGAGTTGAGCGCGTTGATCGTCATCTTGCGGTCGGTGGGCCCGGTGATCTCGACCCGGCGGTCCTCCAGGCCCGGTGCCGGCGGCGCGACCTGCCAGCTCCCCTCGCGCACATCCTTGGTCTCCTCCAGGAAGTCCAGCGTGCCGCCCGCGGCGAGCGCGGCGTAGCGGTCCTCGCGGGCCCGGAGCAGGTCCAGCCGCCTTCCGTCGAAGGTGCGGTGGAGCTCGGCGAGGAGCTCGAGGGCATCGGGGGTGAGGACGCTGTCGTAGCGCTCCCCCATCTCGCCGGTGACCTGGACGCCGTGCGGTGCTGCCATCAGAGCTCTCCCTCAACCGTGTCGTTCGCGTCGTTTCGCATGGTGGAAGCCGAATTCTGAAACGGGACGCTAGTCGCCGACGGGGCACCGGTCAATGGATCGTGCCGACCGGGTGGAGGACGCGCTCCGGCGCCCTTACTCGTCGTCGCTGCCGCCGTGGGGGTAGTCCTCGTCCCCGGTCACGCTCTGGCGCTGCTCCAGCACGTCCGCCTCCGAGGCGCGGTCGAGGTCGGCCCCGCCCTCGTCGCCACCCTGCAGGTCATCGGGCAGGTCGTCCGGGTCGAGGGGCGCCTGCTGCTCGGCCGCGTCCGCCTCCGGCACGGCGGTCAGCTCGACGTCGTCGTCACGACTCATGGAACTCTCCTTCGCGGTGCGGGCTGTGCTGCTGACGCGGGCGCTCGCGGCGGCCGTGCCGTCTAGGCACCATGCCACGAGAGCCGGCCGCTGGACAGGCCCGTTCGCGCCGGCGGCGGTGGCCGAACCCGTGACGTTGGGCCCGGATCCGCCGTGGCCGTGCGTGCGAGAGTGGGGGCACTCCTTGTGGTTTCGACCCGGTTTCGCACAGTGGAGGGGCGATGAAGGGCCTCCTGCCGTTCGCAGCACTCTGTCTGCTGCTGCCTGTGCTCCTGTACGGCCTGCGCCGGCTCCTGCGTGCCGTCCCGGAGTCGTGGTCCCTGCGGCGCCGGCCGCCGGAGCCCAGCGGCCCGAGCCTGCAGCGGCTCGTGTTCGACCTCCAGCGGCTCGAGCGGGACTTCCGGCGCATCCAGGCCTCGAACGAGCCCGGCAAGGCCCGACGCCTCGCCGCGGTGAGCCTCGCGTACGACGAGACGCTGCGCGCCTGCTGCCTCAGCCTCGGGCTCGATGAGCCGGCCCCCTCCCCCCTCAGCGCGATCGACCGGCTGCAGACCGAGGCCGAGCTCTCCCAGCACGGCCTGGTGTGGTGACGTCCGTTTCCCCCAGGTTCCGACCGGCATTCACCGGCATTCACCGGCGCTGACCGGCACTGACTCTGCCCTGACCGGCCTCAGCCGGCACCGGCCAGCACCCATTCACGGCGCGCGTCGCCGTCCCAGCGACGCGCGCCCACGGCGTACCCGTCAGCCTCCCGCGGCCCGTGCAGCAGCGGCAGGGCGAACGCCACCTGCTCCGGGGTCATGCGGTGGGCGAGGGTCACGTGCGGCACCCAGTGACCCGCCCGCATGTACGGCAGGTCGGCGTCCCGCCCCAGGACGTCCCCGAGCGCGGCCTGCCGGCGCAGCAGCCCGACGTCGGCGACGACCGCCCGCACCAGCACGAAGCGGTCGCGCCCGAACACCGACAGCGCGCCCAGACGCAGCGCGAGCGGGAACTCCCCCAGCGCGCGGGCCATGGCGGGCTCGAGCGACTCGTCGATGGCCGCGCGGGCGGCCAGGGTGACGTGGGGCCGGTTGGACGGTGACCGGTGGCGTGCCTGGCTGGGCAGGCCGGCCGCTGCCAGGGCGTCCCAGTCCGCGCGGACCAGCGCGTCCAGCCCCGCGTCCAGCACCAGCTCCACCGACTGCGTCACGAGGCACATGCTCCACCACCGGGCCCGAACGCGCGGTTTGGCAAGAAGCATCGGCCCGGCACCAATCCGGGTGGGCCGCGACGCCGAACCACGGGCATCCAGCACCACTTCGCAAGACCAGGGCGCAGGTCGCCCGGATAGGACACACCTCATGCGTAGAGCCAGGACGCTCGCCACCGTCGCCCTCGGATCCGCCGTGCTGCTGCCGTTCGTCGGCGCCGGCACCGCCATGGCCGCTGACGGGGACGTGATGGCCAACCTCAAGCCGGTGGCGCTCAACGGCGTCGACGCGAGCGGCACCGCCATGGTGGAGGTGCGCGGCACCACCATCAACGTCACCATGGCGGCGATGGGCCTGCTCGCGGACGCCCCGCACGCCGCCCACATCCACTTCGCCGCCGCGGCCCGGCACGAGTGCCCGACCGCCGCTGACGACAAGAACAAGGACGGCCAGCTCAACACCACCGAGGGCGGCCCCGCCTACGGCGACATCGTCGTGTCGCTGACCAAGACCGGCGACACCAGCCCCAAGTCCGGCCTGGCCGTCGACCGGTTCGACACCGCCAAGGGCGGCAAGATCTCCTACCAGCGCGGCAGCATCCAGGTGTCTTCGGCTGTCGCCGACGCGATCGCCAAGGGGCAGTCCGTGGTCGTCATCCACGGTGTGGACCACAACCACGACGGCAAGTACGACGGCAGCACCAAGAGCGACCTCGACCCGAGCCTGCCGACCGAGGCGACCGACCCGGCCGTCTGCGGCGCGCTCATGGCAGCACCGGCCGGCGGCGCGGCCACCGGTGCCGGCGGCGCCTCGAGCCCGACCAACACCGGCCTGATCGCACTCGGCGGTGGCCTGCTGCTCGTGGCCGCCGGCTCCGGCACCCTGACCGCGCGTCGCGCCCGCGCCCGGAGCTGATGGACCGGGCCGCCCAGCACGGTGGCCGCCGCGGAGTAGTCCTCGCCGCGGCGGCCACCGTCGTGCTGGTTCTCCTCGCCGGGATCCTGCTCACCCTGGGGCTGCGCTCCTCCGGTCCGCCGCAGCCCCCGGCCGCGGACGCAGCGCCGGCATCCCCCGCACCCGCAGCCACCGCGACCGCCGCGGCGCCACCCACGAGCCCGGCACCGTCGACCCGCTCGCTGGCCCCGCCGCCGGCGCCGGCCGCCCCCTCCCCCCGGGCCAGGCAGGTCGACCTGGGCCCGATCCTGCCCGGCTCACCACCGGTGCGGCTCGACATCCCCTCGATCGGCGTCCACACCTCCACGTTCGTCGACCTCGGCCGCGGTCGTGACGGCAGCATCGAGGTGCCCCGCACCTTCGCCGCCGCAGGCTTCTACACCCCCGGCCCGACGCCGGGGCAGTTCGGACCCGCGGTGATCGCCGGGCACGTCGACAGCACCCGGGGTCCGGCCGTCTTCTACCGCCTGGGCGCCCTGAAGGCCGGCGCGACGGTCAGCGTCGGGCGCCGGGACGGCACCACCGCGCGGTTCGTGGTGGACAAGGTCGCGGCCTACCCCAAGGCGCAGTTCCCGACCGCCCAGGTCTACGGCAACACCACCAGCCGGGCCGAGCTGCGGCTGATCACCTGCGGCGGGTCGTTCGACGACCGCAGCGGGCACTACGTCGACAATGTGGTGGCGTTCGCCCACCTGGTCTCCGCCACCTGACCAGGGTGCCCGAGTGCACCAACCAGGGGGGTGCACAGGGCGCGCCGGGGCAGGGAACACCAAGGGCCCCCGGCCCGCCGACAGCGCTCAGCGCGTCGGCGGGCCGGGGGCCCTTGGTCGTTCGGAGGACGGCGACCGGCGCACTCGGGCCCTGGCCACCGCAGGGCCAGAGCCCTTGGTGTGGTGCGGTCTGGCGTCAGGCGACGGTGGCCGTCGGTGCCGGGGCGACACCGGCCTGCCCGAGCAGCTGGCGGACCTCGGTCTCGCGGTAGCGGCGGTGGCCACCGAGGGTGCGCAACGAGGTGAGCTTGCCGGCCTTGGCCCAACGGGTCACGGTCTTGGGGTCGACCCGGAAAAGGGCAGCGACCTCCGCCGGGGTCAACAGCGCCTCGGCGTCAACGGTGCGGCTGGTCATGGGGTCCTCCGACCATCGGATCCTGCTGGTATGGACCTCCATCTTCGGACAACTCGCCCGTCCGGGGAACATCCGGACGTGTCATATCGACCCGCCCGAAGGGACTAGTCACCCCATGAGGCGATCGGCGGTCATACGCTGAAACCGCGCGAGACCCGCGCCTGTCGTTCCGATACGAAGGAGTCACCACCGTGGCCGAGCCGTCGTCCCCGTCCCCCTTCAGCCATGAGCAGGTGGCGTACTGCCACGACCCGGCCACCGGGCTGAAGGCCATCATCGGCATCTACTCCACGGCACTCGGGCCCGCCCTCGGCGGCACGCGGTTCTACCCGTACGAGTCGCAGGAGGCGGCCCTGCAGGACGTGCTGCGGCTCTCGCGCGGCATGGCGTACAAGAACGCCGTCACGGGGCTGGACCACGGAGGCGGCAAGGCGGTGATCATCGGGGACCCCGCGACCGACAAGACCGAGGCGCTCCTGCGCGCGTACGGGCGTTTCGTGGAGAGCCTCGGCGGCCGCTACGTCACGGCCTGTGACGTCGGCACCTACGTCGCCGACATGGACGTCGTCGCCAAGGAGACCCGCCACGCCACCGGCCGCAGCGAGGCCGACGGCGGCGCGGGCGACTCCTCGGTGCTCACCGCGTACGGCGTCTTCCAGGGCATGCGGGCGAGCGCGGAGCACGTGTGGGGCACTCCCACCCTGGCCGGGCGCACCGTGGGGGTCGCGGGGGTGGGTAAGGTCGGGCGGCTGCTCGCGGCACACCTGATCGAGGACGGCGCCCACGTCGTGGTGACCGACGTCAGCGAGCAGGCGGTCGAGGCGGTGCGGGCCACCTACCCCCAGGTCGACCTCGCACCGGACGCCGAGGCGCTGGTCAAGGGCGACCTGGACGTCTACGCCCCGTGCGCCCTCGGCGGCGCCCTGGACACCTCCACCGTCGAGTCGCTGAGCGCCTCGATCGTCTGCGGGGCGGCCAACAACCAGCTGGCCGACGAGAGCGAGCACGGCACGGCCCAGCGGCTGCTGGAGCGGGGCATCACCTACGCGCCGGACTTCCTCGTCAACGCCGGCGGCGTGATCCAGGTCAGCGACGAGCTCCACGGCTTCAGCTTCGAGCGGGCCCGGGCCAAGACCGCCCGGATCTTCGACCACACCGCGTCGGTGCTGCGCCTGGCGGCCGAGCGGGGCATCTCCCCGGCCGTCGCGGCCGACCGGATCGCCGAGGAGCGGATGTCGGGCGTCGGCAACCCGAACCGGATCTGGCTCCCGGCCCGCTGAGCCGGCGCTGCTCGTGCCGTGGCGGCGCCACGAGCAGCCCTCGGCAGCGCCCCGGCACGCCTCAGCGGCGGCCGATCGCGCCGCCCGTGACCGCCAAACTTGCAAACACCCTGTAGCGTTAGCCCCACGAATATACGAAATTCCCGGGCAGGCTCCGAGGAAGTCGTTGCGTGCTTGGCGCGTGGCGACTTCAGCGATGCCGCCCCGGCAGACGCGTGAGGGGGTCGACGCCATGGGGCGCGGCCGGGCCAAAGCCAAGCAGACCAAGGTTGCCCGTGAACTGAAGTACTTCAGTCCGGACACCGATCTGAGCAAGCTTGAGCGAGAGCTTCACGGATCGACGTACAGCACGCCGGAGCCGGTCTCCGACGACGCTGACGACGACCTCTACGACCAGTACGGCAAGTGGGCCTCCGGCGAGCGTTGACGCTCCCCGGGCGGCCTGCTGGCCCCTGTTCCGCGTGACCACCGGACACCGCGCCGGCGCGGATCCCCCCTTCCCCGGAAGCCGGGACCGCACGGTGGCGGTGTCCCTGTGTGGGTGCCCCGTGCATCCGGAGCTGACGTCGGCTCTGCGGCGCGCGCGGACGGGTCAGGCGGGGTGCGTGCCGACGACCTGGACCGAGCCCCCGTCGACGCCCTTGGCGCCCTGCACGACCTCCACGCCGTCCTCGACCTTGGCGCTCGCGCGGTCGCTGACGTCCCCCAGGACCCAGGCGGGCAGGTGGCGCGCAGCGGCCTCGCGCACCACCGCGTCGGCCTGGTCGGCGGGAACGACCGCGACGAACCCGACCCCGAGGTTGAGCGTGCGCTCCAGGTCGGCGACCGGCACCCGGCCGAGATCGCGCACGACCTCGAAGACCGCCGGCGGGGTCCAGGTCGAGCGGTCCACCCGCGCGAAGCTGCCCCGCGGCAGCACCCGGGCCAGGTTCGCCGCGAGCCCCCCGCCGGTGACGTGGCTGAGGGCGTGGACGTCGATGCCGTCGGTGCGGACCAGCTCGAGCAGGTCGCGGGCGTAGACCCTCGTGGGCTCCAGCAGCTCCTGCGCCGAGGGTGCGGCCGAACTCGGGGACGTCGCGGTCCAGCGCCCACCCGGCCGCGCCGAAGACCGAGCGCACCAGCGAGTAGCCGTTGGAGTGCAGCCCCGAGGACGCCAGGGCGACCACGACGTCCCCGGCCACCACCCGGTGCGGGCCGAGGACGTCGTCGTACTCCACGACCCCGGTCGCGGCGCCCGCGCAGTCGTACTCGTCCGGACCGAGCAGCCCGGGGTGCTCGGCCGTCTCGCCGCCGATCAGGGCGGTGCCCGCCTGGGCGCACGCCGCCGCGATGCCGGACACGATCGCCGCGATCCGCTCGGGCACCACCTTGCCGGTGGCGATGTAGTCGGTCATGAACAACGGCTCGGCCCCGCTGACGACGATGTCGTCGACCACCATGCCGACGAGGTCGAAGCCGATCGTGTCGTGGACGTCCATGGCCTGGGCGATGGCGACCTTCGTGCCGACGCCGTCGGTGGACGTGGCCAGCACCGGCCGGGTCATGCGCGACAGCGCCGAGGCGTCGAACATCCCGGCGAAGCCGCCGAGGCCGCCCAGCACCTCTGGTCGCTGCGCGCGGGCCACCGACGCCTTCATCAGCTCGACCGCCCGGTCGCCGGCCTCGACGTCGACACCGGCAGCGGCATAGGTGATCGGCGGGCCGGAGGGAACGCTGGAGGTGCTCATGCGGTACGTCGCTCCTTCGGGAACGCCCCGCGCGACGCGGGACGGCTGGGTCTCGGGGCGGTCAGGTCCGCGGTGACGTGGCGGTCAGGATCGCGGTCAGGGTCGGGTGAGCGCGTCGGCCGCGCCACCGGCCATCCCCGTGGTCACGCCGTCCACGTCGCGGCCGGGGCCGGTCCCGGCCCCCTCGGGCCGCAGCGGCGCCGACGCGTCGCCGGACGCCTCACCGTTGACGTCCAGCGGCAGCTCGAGCAGGCTCTTGCCGAGCCGGTCGCGCTGGGGCAGCTCGATCGGGTAGACGCCGCTGAAGCAGGCCGTGCAGAGCCGGTCGCGCGGCTGCCCGGTCGAGGAGACCATGGCGTCCTCGCTGATGTAGCCCAGGGTGTCGGCGCCGATGCTGGAGCGGACCTCCTCGACACCGATGCCGGTGGCGATCAGCTCGGCCCGGGTGGCGAAGTCGATGCCGTAGAAGCAGGGCCACCGCACCGGCGGGGAGGAGATGCGCACGTGCACCTCCGCCGCACCGGCCTCGCGCAGCATCCGCACCAGGGCGCGCTGGGTGTTGCCGCGCACGATCGAGTCGTCCACCACGACCAGCCGCTTGCCGCGGATGACGTCCTTGAGCGGGTTCAGCTTGAGCCGGATCCCGAGCTGGCGGATGGTCTGGCTCGGGGCGATGAACGTGCGGCCGACGTAGGAGTTCTTGACCAGCCCCTGGCCGTAGGGGATGCCGGACTCCTGCGCGTAGCCGATCGCGGCCGGGGTGCCCGACTCGGGCGTGGGGATGACGAGGTCCGCCTCGACGGGGTGCTCGCGCGCCAGCTGGCGGCCCATCTCGACCCGCGCCTCGTGCACGCCGCGGCCGTTGATGGTGGTGTCCGGCCGCGCCAGGTAGACGTACTCGAAGACGCAGCCCTTGGGGTCGGCCTCGGCGAACCGCTGGGTGCGCAGCCCGTCGGCGTCGATCGTCACCAGCTCACCCGGCTCGACCTCGCGGATCAGGCTGGCCCCGACGATGTCCAGGGCCGCGGTCTCGCTGGCCACGACCCAGCCCCGCTCGAGGCGCCCGAGGACCAGCGGGCGGATGCCCTGCGGGTCGCGGGCGGCGTACAGCGTGTGCTCGTCCATGAAGACGAAGCAGAAGGCGCCCCGGAGCTGGGGCAGGACGTCCAGCGCCGCCGCCTCGAGGCTGCGGTCGGGGTCGTCGGTGAGCAGCGCGGTGACCAGGGCGGTGTCGGTGGTGTTGCCGCGGCGCAGCTCACCGCCGAGGTGCCCGGAGAAGCCCTCGCCGTTGCGGGCGTCGAGGCGGTCGCGCAGCTCGGCGGAGTTGGTCAGGTTGCCGTTGTGGGCCAGGGCGACCGTGCCCAGGTCGCCGCCGCCGAGGGTGGGCTGGGCGTTCTCCCACGTGCTGGCGCCGGTGGTGGAGTAGCGGCAGTGCCCCACCGCCAGGTGGCCCTTGAGCGAGCTGAGGCTGCGCTCGTCGAAGACCTGGGAGACCAGCCCCATGTCCTTGTAGACCAGCAGGCGCGAGCCGTCGCTGGTGGCGATGCCGGCCGACTCCTGCCCGCGGTGCTGCAGCGCGTAGAGCCCGAAGTAGGTGAGCTTGGCGACCTCTTCGCCGGGGGCCCAGACACCGAAGACGCCGCACGCGTCCTGGGGGGCCTTCTCGTCGGGGTTGAGGTCGTGGGTCAATCGTCCGTCGCCGCCTGCCACGCGGCCAGTCTCCCACACCGGGCGCCGGTCACCGGCCGCCACCGCCGGCCCGGATGCGCGGCTCCCGCGGACGGAGACGGGACCGGGCGGTGCGTCGTCAGGGCTTGCGGTCGAGCAGCACGGCGATGATGCCGCCGACGAGGACGCCGAACGCGGCGCCGATCAGACCGAAGAACGCGAGCGCGGCGGGAACGTCGTAGCGGCCGTCGGGGTGGCCCATCACCGCCACCAGGATGCCGAGGACCAGGCCGACCACGCCGCCGGTCAGCAGGAAGGCCGGGATGTTGGGAGCCCGGCGGATCTTGGGTGGCTCGCTCATTCCTCCACGGTAGGCCATCCGCTCGGGCCCCCGTTCCGAACCACCTGCATGCCCCGCCACCCCGCCCGACACCGCCTGACCCGCCTGCTGCCCTGGGCCCTGAGCGGGGTGCTGGCCGCCGTCGCCGGCATCGCGGTGGGGCACCTGGTCGCCGGGCTGCTGGACCCCGCCTCGTCGCCCGTCCTCGCGGTCGGCTCCACGGTCATCGACGCCACGCCGACGCCGGTCAAGGAGTGGGCCGTCGCCCGGTTCGGGACCCACGACAAGCCGATCCTGCTCGGGAGCGTCACCGTCGTCACCCTGCTCGCCTCCGCGGCCGCGGGTGTCCTCGCCCGACGCCGCACCTGGCCGGGGATCGCGTTCGTGCTGCTGCTGACCGGCCTGGCCACCCTGGCCGCCGTCCTGCGCCCGGTCGCCACGCCCGTGGACGCCGTGCCCGGTGGCGTCGCGGCCGTGGTGGGCGTCGCCGTCCTGATCGGCCTGGTGACCGCCCTGCGGGGCGGGACGAGCCGCCGACGAGGAGGCGGCACCGACGCCTGCTTGGCAGGAGCGCTGCCGGCGACCGCGCACCCCACGGCGCACGACAGCCGCCGCACCTTCCTGCTGGGCGCGGGAGCGGTGACCCTGGGCGCGGCCGGCGCCGCCGCGGTCGGCCAGCGGCTGTCCACGGCAGGCGGGCCGAGCTCGACGGCGCTGCCCAGGCCGGTGGAGGCAGCGCCCCCGTTGCCGCCGGGGCTGGAGCGCACGGTCCGGGGCATCACCCCGTTGCGCACGGGCAACGCGACGTTCTACCGGGTCGACACGAACCTGACCGTCCCCCGGGTGGACGCCGACCGGTGGCAGCTGAGGGTCGACGGGATGGTGGACCGGCCCTTCTCCCTCTCCTACCGGCAGCTGCTGGCCATGCCGATGGTCGAGCGCGACATCACGATGACCTGCGTCAGCAACGAGGTCGGCGGCGGCTACGTCGGCTCGGCCCGGTGGCTGGGGGTACGGCTGGCCGTCGTCCTGGACCGCGCCGGTGTCCGGGACGGTGCGGACCAGCTCCTCAGCACCGCCGTGGACGGGTTCACCATCAGCACGCCGCTGGGCGCCGTGCGCGACGGCCGGGACGCGCTGCTGGTCGTCGGGATGAACGGCGAGCCGCTGCCGGCGGCCCACGGCTACCCCGCCCGGCTGGTGGTGCCGGGGCTGTACGGCTTCGTCAGCGCGACCAAGTGGGTCACCCGGCTGACGCTGTCGACGTACGCCCGGGACACGGCGTACTGGACGCAGCGGAAGTGGGCCACCGACGCGCCGATCAAGATCTCAGCCCGGATCGACACCCCCCGGCCCCTCTCCACCGTGAAGGCCGGCCGGACCGCGATCGGCGGCGTGGCCTGGGCCCAGCACCGCGGCGTCAGGGACGTCGAGGTGAGCGTGGACGACGGCCCGTGGCGGGGCGCGGAGCTCGGGCCGGACGTCGGCGTCGACTACTGGCGCCAGTGGTACCTCCCGTGGGACGCCACGCCCGGCCGGCACAGCATCCGCGTGCGCACCAGCGACCTCGCCGGCGGCCACCAGCTCACGCAGCGGGCGACGCCGTTCCCCTCCGGCTCCAGCGGGGTGCAGGAGGTCGTCGTGTTCGTCGCGTGAAGCCCACCTCTGCACCGCACGAAAAAGGTTGCGCGGCAACCAATCCGCCCCAGCGACCAGTCCGAATCACGTCCGACAGCAGCCCAGACCCAAGGAGACCCTGATGAACACCCGTCGCAAGAGCCTGATCGCCGCCCTCGCCGTCGCCGTCCCGCTGAGCCTGTCGGCCTGCGGCGGCTCCAGCTCCACCGAGGCCGCGGCCCAGAGCCCCTCGGCGTCGGAGTCGATGTCGCCCTCGATGACCCCCAGCCCGTCCGACAGCATGACCTCCTCGGCGCCCATGGACGCCATGAACGCCCAGTTCGGCTCCGGCTGCGCCGCCGTGCCGAAGGACGGCAAGGGCTCCTTCAAGGGCATGGCCACCGACCCGGTCGCCACGGCAGCGAGCAACAACCCGCTGCTGTCCACCCTCGTCGGTGCGGTCAAGTCCGCCGGCCTGGTCGACACGCTGAACTCCGCCCAGGACATCACCGTCTTCGCGCCGGTCAACGACGCGTTCGGCAAGGTCGACCCGGCCACCCTGAAGAAGGCCCTGGCCGACCCGAAGGGCCTGCTCACCAAGGTCCTCACCAACCACGTGGTCCCCGGCAAGCTGACGCCGGCCGACCTCGCGGGCGAGCACAAGACCCTCGGCGGCGGCACCATCACGGTCGCGGGCTCCGGCGAGAGCTTCACCGTCGACGGCAAGGCGAAGGTGATCTGCGGCAACGTCACCACCGCCAACGCCACCGTCTACATCATCGACGGCGTGCTGCTCCCGAAGGCCTGACACGGCCCGCTGCCCCGGTAGCGCATCATGGTCCGCATGACACTGGTCCCTCCCGACGACAGCTCACCGGGAGGGACCGGTGCCGGGCTCGTCCCGGCGCCTCCCCGGGCGGCCGAGCTGTCCACCCTGCTCAAGGCGTGCGGGTGTGGTGACGAGGAGTCCTTCTCCCGCCTGTACGACGCGGCGGCGTCCCGGATCTTCGGACTGGTGCTGCGGGTCGTCCGGGACCGTGCCCAGGCCGAGGAGGTCACCCAGGACGCGTTCCTGGAGATCTGGCGGTCCTCGGCGCGGTTCGACCCCGACCGGGGCAGCGCGTTGTCGTGGATGCTCACCATCGGCCACCGCAAGGCCGTGGACCGCGTCCGGTCCGCGGAGGCGCAGAGCCGCCGCGACACGGCGTACGAGGCTCGGGAGCAGCAGGCGCCGTACGACGTCACCGTCGAGGACGCCCACCGCAACCTCGACGCCCAGCGGGTCCGCAAGGGCCTGGACACCCTGACCGACACCCAGCGGGGCGCGCTCGAGCTGGCGTACTTCGGCGGATACACGCACAAGGAGGTGGCCGTCTTGCTGGACATCCCTGTCGGCACTGCCAAGACCCGCATCCGCGACGGGCTGATCCGCCTGCGCGACACCCTGGGACTCGAGCGATGAACGACGACATCCACAGCCTCGTCGGCGCCTACGCCGTCGACGCCGTCGACGACGACGAGCGCGTCCGCTTCGAGGCCCACCTGGCCACCTGCGCCGAGTGCCGGACGGAGGTCGACAGCCTGCGCGGCGCCGCCTCCTCCGTCGCGGCGCTGGCCGACACCCCTCCCCCCGCCTCGCTGAAGGCCGCGCTGATGCGCGACATCGGCTCGGTGCGGCCGCTGCCGCCGATCGTGGCCGACCAGGACCGGGCCTTGCCGCAGGACCCCACGCAGGGCTCTGCACCGGGCCCTGCGCCGGACGGGGAGCCGTCCCGCCCGGCCGCGGGACCCTCGACCGACACGCCCGTTCCCGGCTCCGACGAGCTGGGCGCCCGTCGCGAGCGCCGGACCGGGTCCCGCACCGCGGTGGCGCGATGGCTCGCCGGAGCCGCCGCGGCGGCCGCGGTCGTCGTCGGCGGCGTGGTGTGGCACCCGTGGGACACCGGGACCCCGCGGACGTCGGTGTCGGCTTCGCAGCAGGTCCTGCGGGCCGGTGACGCCCGCAGCTACACCGACCGGTCGACCACGATCGTGCGCTCGGCCAGCCTGGGCAAGGCCGTGGTCCGTGGGACCCTGCCGCCGCCGCCGGCCGGCAAGGTCTACGAGCTGTGGCTGCAGCGGCCCGACGGCACCATGGCCAGGGCCGGCCTCGTCTCCGACGTCGCCGGGATCAGGGACGGCGTGGTCCTGCAGGGCGACGCCGCGACGGCCACCGGCGCCGGCATCACGCTCGAGCCGGCCGGCGGCTCGGACGCGCCCACCACCACCCCGCTGGCGCTCGTCTCGTTCACCTGAGCCGGGGGGCGGCTCAGCGCCAGCGGGGCAGGACCTCCGCGGCGACCTGCTCGAGCGTCCCGACCGCGCCCGCGTAAGGGTCCTGCGCCCGGGGCCAGTGGGTGATGACGTCGGTGAACCCGAGCTCGTCGGCACGGCCGGTCATCTCCTCGAACACGTCGGCGCCGGTGAGGGAGAACACCGGTGAGGAGTCGAGGTTGAGGTGCCGCTCGAACGTGTCGCCGTCGCGGCCCTGCGCTGCCAACGCGTCGTCGAGCCGTACCGACAGCCCCTTCAGCGCCGTCCACCACTCCTCGAGGGTGTCGACCTGCGGCCCGGTGGTGACCCATCCGGCGCCGTACCGGGCGGCCAGCCGCAGCGAGCGGGGACCGTTGGCAGCCATGATGAACGGCGTCCGCGGCCGCTGCACCGGCCCGGGCAGCGTGCGCGCGTCGACGGCCGAGAAGTACGTGCCCTCGGCGGTGACGTGGTCACCGGTGAGCAGCCGGTCGAGCAGCCCGGTGAACTCCTCGAGCCGGTCGACGCGCTGACGCGGCGTGAGCGGCTCGCCGCCGAGGATGCGGGAGTCGAGGTCGCCACCCGTGCCGATCCCGCACAGGATGCGGCCGCCGGAGATGTCCTCCAGCGAGAGCAGGTCGCGCAGGAACGTCACGGGATGGCGGAAGTTCGGGGACGTGACGAACGTGCCCAGGCGGATGCGCTCGGTGACCATCGCGGCGGCCGTCAGCGTGGACACCGTGCCGTACCACGGAGAGTCGGGCAGGCCGCCCCACGTCAGGTGGTCGTAGGTCCACGCGTGGTCGAACCCGAGCTCCTCGCTGCGGCGCCAGAGCGGCTCCGCGTCGGCCCAGCGGTGCTCCGGGAGGATGGTGATGCCGAACCGCATGCTCACTCCTGCTCGTCAGGGTCGTCGTGCCGGGCGGGCTCCTCGCCGGCGAAGAGGGGCAGGTGCGCGGAGAGCACCGCCCGCTGCCCGCTGGCGCGGACGGCGCCGGCGTGCTCGGCCTGGTCCCAGCCCTGCCGGCCGGTCACCAGCTCCAGCCACGTGGCGGCGTCGGTCTCCACCACGTTGGGCGGCGTGCCGCGGGTGTGACGCGGCCCTTCGACGCACTGCACGGCGCCGTACGGCGGGACGCGGACCTCCACCGACCGGCCCGGAGCGCGCTGCGCGAGCTCCTCCAGCGTGAACCGCACCGCCATGGCGAGCGTCGCCCGTGGCGTGGCGGCGGGATCGGCGCGCCAGGCCTCCAGAGCCTGCCGCCCCTCATGGACCGGGATCCGGCGGCGGGCTGGCATGGCGCCCATGGTGCCACTGACGCACGTCACACCCGCCAGCGGGAATGGCGTTCGCCCCTTGCCGGTTGGCCAGCGTGGCATGGACAACATCTGGCACCTCACCAAGCGTCTGCACGTCGACCTCCGACGGCAGGCCAGCTGCGTGTAGCCGGCCGACGGCCCCTTCCCCCGCCTCGTCCCACCGCACCTGCCGGAGTCCCCGCATGCCCACCGTCCTGTCCTCCCTCAAGCGGATCCCGTTCTGGGTCCAGATCATCGCCGGCCTCGTGCTCGGCGTGGCCCTCGGCCTCGTCGCCCGCAGCGGCGAGGTGGCCTGGCTGGCCACCACCCTCACCACCGTCGGTGAGCTGTTCGTCCAGCTGCTCAAGCTCGCCGTACCGCCCCTGGTCTTCACCGCCGTGGTCGCCAGCATCGCGAACCTGCGTGGCGTCACCAACGCCGCCAGGCTGGCCGGCCGGACGCTGCTGTGGTTCATGGTGACCTCGCTGCTGGCCGTCGTGGTCGGCCTCACCCTGGGGCTGCTGACCAACCCCGGCCGGGGCGTCACGCTCGACACGGGCTCCGCTGCCGCCCCCTCGCACGTCGGCACGTGGACCGACTTCCTGACCGGGATCATCCCGACCAACCCCGTCGGCGCGTTCGTCGACGGCAACGTGCTGCAGATCGTCTTCCTGGGGGCCGTGGTCGGCGCCGCCGCCCTGCAGCTCGGCGCCAAGGCCGAGCCGTTCCTCACCGTCAACACCTCGGTGCTCGAGCTGGTCCAGAAGGCGCTGTGGTGGGTCATCCGCCTCGCCCCGCTCGGCACCCTCGGCCTGGTCGGCAAGGCCGTGTCGCAGTACGGCTGGGACCTCCTCGCGCCGCTCGCGACGTTCACCGTCGACGTCTACGTCGGCTGCCTCATCGTGCTCGGTGTCATCTACCCCGCGCTGCTACTCGTCTTCGGCCGGCTGAGCCCGCGCAAGTTCTACGCCGGCGCCTGGCCCGCCATCCAGCTCGCGTTCGTCTCCCGCTCCTCGGTCGGCACGATGCCGCTGACCCAGCAGGTCACCACCGAGCGGCTCGGCGTGCCCACGGAGTACGCCTCCTTCGCGGTGCCGTTCGGCGCCACCACCAAGATGGACGGCTGCGCGGCGATCTACCCGGCGCTCGCGGCGATCTTCGTCGCGCAGGTGTTCGGCGTCCCGCTCGGCGTCAAGGAGCTCGTGCTCATCGCGTTCGTCTCGGTGGTCGGCTCCGCGGCGACCGCCGGCCTGACCGGTGCCATCGTCATGCTGACGCTCACGCTCAGCACGCTGGGCCTGCCGCTGGCCGGTGCCGGGCTGCTGCTGGCCGTCGACCCGATCCTGGACATGATGCGCACCGCGACCAACGTGGCCGGCCAGGCGCTGGTGCCCGTGCTGGTCGCGCGCCGGGAGGGCATCCTGGACATGGCCGTGTACGACGCGCCCAAGGGCGACCTGCCCACCGGCAGCGTGGTTCCCTCCGAGCGCCTGCCCGAGCAGGAGCTCGTCGGCGCGTCCGCCTGACCACCACCCCGTCCACGCGCGGCCCGACCGCGCGCACCGAGAGAGAGGCCTCCCCCCAGTGAAGGCAACCACCATCCACGCCCCGTTCGACGTCCGCCTGTCTGAGGTCGCGACGCCGACGATCCTCGCGCCCACCGACGCCGTGGTCCGGATCACCGCCTCGTGCATCTGCGGGTCCGACCTGTGGCCCTACCGCGGCGAGAACCCGATCACCGAGGGCGCGCGCATCGGCCACGAGTTCGTCGGCGTGGTCGAGGAGACCGGCTCGGAGGTCAGGACCGTGCGCCCGGGCGACTTCGTCATCGCGCCGTTCATGTACTCCGACAACACCTGCCCGCACTGCGCGGCCGGCATCCAGTCCGCCTGTGCGCATGGCGGCTTCTGGGGCGGCCAGGACCGCGACGGCCGCCCGGTCGACGGTGGCCAGGGTGAGTACGCCCGCGTGCCCCTCGCCGACGGCACCCTCGTGGCCACGCCCGAGGTCCCGGACGCCACGCTCGTGCCGTCCCTGCTGGCGCTCTCCGACGTCATGGGCACCGGCTGGCACGCTGCCGTCGCCGCCGGCGTGAAGCAGGGCGACACCGTGGTCGTCGTCGGTGACGGCGCGGTCGGCCTCTCGGGCGTGCTCGCCGCGTCCCGCATGGGCGCCGCGCGGGTGGTTGCCATGTCCCGGCACGCGTCGCGCCAGCAGATCGCCAAGGAGTTCGGCGCCACCGACATCGTCGCCGAGCGCGGCGAGGAGGGTGAGGCCGCCATCCGCGAGCTCACCGGCGGCGTCGGCGCCGACGCCGTCCTGGAGTGCGTCGGCACGGGGCAGTCGATGAACACCGCCATCACCGTCGCCCGTCCCGGCGCGACGGTCGGCTACGTCGGCGTGCCGCACGGCGTCGAGCTGCCGATCCGCTCGATGTTCTCGCGCAACGTCGGTGTGGCCGGCGGCGTCGCACCGGTGCGCGAGTACCTCCCGCAGCTGCGCGACGACGTCCTCTCGGGTGCCATCAACCCCGGCCTGGTCTTCGACCTCGAGCTGCCGCTGGGCGAGGTCGCCGAGGGCTACGCCGCGATGCACGAGCGCCGGGCGATCAAGACGCTGCTGCGCCCCTGACCGCGCCCGCGTCCATGACGGCCTGCTCCCTCAGCGGAGCAGGCCGTCGAGCGTCCCGGGCAGCACGGCCATGTCGGTGATGACCACGTCGGCGTCGGCCAAGTGGTGCTCCGGGGTGATGCCACCGGCAAAGCCCACGACGGCCATCCCTGCGGACCGGGCGGCGGCGACGCCGTACCGGCTGTCCTCCACGACCACGCAGCGGCCGGGGCCGACCTGCATCCTCGACGCGGCGTGCAGGAACAGGTCGGGCGCCGGCTTGCCGCGTTCGACCTCGGTGGCGCTGAAGATGCGCCCCTCGAACAGCTCCTCCAGGCCGGTGCGGCCGAGGGTCCGGCGCATCTTGTCGTGGCTGCCGCTGGAGGCCACGCACGTACGGCGCCCCTGCCCCATCACCTGCTCGACCGCCGCCCGGACGCCCGGCACCGGCTCCAGCAGCTCATCGAACACGCGGTGGTAGTCGGCCTCCCACGCCGCGTCCCAGTCCGGCGGCAGCGGATGACCCACCTGCGCCTCGATCATCGCCACGACGTCGGCGTTGCTGCGGCCGACGAACGCCTCGATCGCCTGCTCGCGCGTCACGGGCCAGCCGGCGGCCGTGACCGCCGCGACGTCGATGTCGATGACGAGCCGCTCGCTGTCGACCAGCACCCCGTCGCAGTCGAAGATGACCAGGGTCCCCGCAGCGGCTGACATGGGCGACAACCTAGCAACGGGCAGGGCGATAGCCTTGCCGCCGTGTCCGCCATCGAGCTCGTGCCCGACGAGGACGGCCGGGGCGGGGTCACGGTGATGCTCGACGGCTCCCCGCAGTCGCACGTGGACCTGCGCGACCCGGGGTCCCTGGCGTTCGAGTACGTCCAGCACTTCGCCGCGGTGGTCGACACCCTGCCGCCGGGGCCGCTGGGGGTCACGCACGTCGGTGGGGCCGGGCTGACGCTGGCGCGCTACGTCAACGCCGAGCGGCCGGGGTCGACGCAGGTCGTGCTCGAGCCCGACGAGGCCCTGACCGAGGTGGTCCGCCGGGAGCTGCCGCTGCCGCGCCGGCACCGCATCCGGGTGCGCCCCGTGGACGGGCTGACCGGGGTCGCGGCGCTGGCGGAGTCGAGCGCCGACGTCGTGGTGCTCGACGCGTACGCCGGTGGCCGCGTCCCGGCCGAGCTCACCACCGTGGAGTTCCTGCGCGACGTCCGCCGGGTGCTGCGGCCGGACGGGGTGGCCCTGCTCAACGTCGCCGACGAGCCCGGGCTGCGCTTCGTGGCCCGCGTCGTGGCCGGCGCCCGCGAGGCGTTCGGCTCGGTGGCCCTCATCGCCACGCACGAGGTGCTCAAGGGCAAGCGGTTCGGCAACACCGTGGTCGTGGCGTCCGCATCGCCGCTGGACCTGCCGGTCCTGCGGCGCAAGGTGGCGGGCCTGCCCTTTCCCACCGGGCTGCGCGACGACGCCGAGCTGCGCCGCCAGCTGGGCACCCCGGCGCCGTGGACCGTCGCGGACAGCAGCCCGTCGCCGCCCCCGCCCCCGCTCAAGGGCTGGCGCCTGCGCTGACCCGGCGTCTCCGCCCCGCAGCCGCCGTCACCCCCGGGCCGGACGCACCGCAGCGCCCGAATTCGGACACGACGTGTCCGAATTCGGGCTGCGCGGTGCGTCCGGTCGGAGCGCTCGTCAGTGGCCGAAGGCGGCCGGGAGCGTGGCGGTGTGGGCGGCGCGCAGGTCGGCCAGCGGCAGGGTGAACTGTCCCTGGACGTCGAGCGCCTTGCCGACCTCGTCGACGACGCCGATGCGGGCGTGGGCGAAGCCGCGGGCCGAGCACATGTCGGTGAACCGCACCTCCTCGGAGCGGGGCACCGCCACGACCGCCCGGCCGGTCGACTCGCTGAACAGCGCCGTGAACGGGTCGATCCCGTCGCGCTCGCACACCTCGTCCAGCCAGATGCGGGCCCCCACGCCGTGGCGCAGCGACGCCTCGGCGAGGGCGATCGCCAGGCCGCCGTCGGACAGGTCGTGCGCGGCGTCGACGAGGCCGTCGCGCGAGGCGTTGACCAGGATCTCGGCCAGCTGCCGCTCCCGGTCGAGGTCGACCGCCGGCGGCAGGCCGCCGAGGTGCTGGTGCTCGACGTTGGCCCACTCCGAGCCGCCGAGCTCGTCGGCGCGTGGTGCCGAGCAGGTAGATCACCTGGCCCGGCGCCTTCCAGCCCGAGGGCGTGCGGCGAGCCACGTCGTCCATCACGCCGAGCACGCCGACGACGGGCGTCGGGTGGATCGCGACGTCACCGGTCTGGTTGTAGAACGACACGTTGCCGCCGGTGACCGGGATGCCGAGCTCGCGGCAGCCGTCGCTGAGCCCGCGGATGGCCTCGGCGAACTGCCACATGACGCCGGGGTCCTCCGGCGAGCCGAAGTTGAGGCAGTCGGTCACGGCCAGGGGCACGGCCCCGGCGGTCGCGACGTTGCGGTAGGCCTCGGCCAGCGCCAGCTGCGCCCCGGCGTAGGGGTCGAGCTTGGCGAAGCGGCCGTTGCAGTCGGTCGAGATGGCGACCCCGCGGCCGGTCTCCTCGTCGACACGGACCACGCCGGCGTCGTCGGGCTGGGCGAGCGCGGTGTTGCCCATGACGTAGCGGTCGTACTGGTCGGTCACCCAGGACTTGTCGCACAGGTTGGGTGAGGCGACCAGCCGCAGCAGCGTGTCGCGCAGCTCCTCACCGGTCGCCGGTCGCGACAGCCCCTGCGGCCCGTCCGCCTGCAGCGCGTCGAGGTACGCCGGCCGCGTCGCCGGCCGCTCGTAGGTCGGCCCGTCGTGGGCGACCGACCGCGGCGGCGCGTCGACGATGAGCTCGTCGTGCCAGTAGATCTCCAGCCGCGAGCCCTCGGTGACCTCGCCGACGACGACGGCCTCGACGTCCCAGCGGTCGGTGATGGCCATGAACTCCTCGAGCCGGCCCGGCTCGACGACGGCCATCATCCGCTCCTGCGACTCGGACATGAGGATCTCCTCGGGCCGCAGCGAGGCGTCACGCAGCGGGACCCGGTCCAGCCAGACCCGCATGCCGCCGTCACCGTTGGACGCCAGCTCGCTGGTGGCACAGGACAGCCCGGCACCGCCGAGGTCCTGGATGCCGTCGACGACGTGCGCGGCGTACAGGTCCAGGCAGCACTCGATCAGGACCTTCTCGGCGAAGGGGTCGCCGACCTGCACGGCGGGCCGCTTCGCGGGCCCGTCGGCGTCGAAGGTCTCGGAGGCGAGGACGGAGACCCCGCCGATGCCGTCGCCGCCGGTCTTGGCGCCGAAGAGGATGACGTGGTTGCCGACGCCCGAGGCCTTGGCCAGGTGGATGTCCTCGACCCGCATCTTGCCGACCGACAGGGCGTTGACCAGGGGGTTGCCCTGGTAGCACGGGTCGAACACGACCTCGCCGCCGATGTTGGGCAGGCCCAGGCAGTTGCCGTAGCCACCGACCCCGGCGACGATGCCCGGCAGCACCCGCGCGGTGTCGGGGTGGTCGATCGCGCCGAACCGCAGCGGGTCCATCACGGCGATCGGGCGCGCGCCCATGCTCATGATGTCGCGGACGATGCCGCCGACGCCGGTCGCCGCTCCCTGGTAGGGCTCGACGTACGACGGGTGGTTGTGGCTCTCGACCTTGAACGTCACGGCCCAGCCGTCGCCGATGTCGACGACGCCGGCGTTCTCGCCGATGCCGACGAGCAGCTTCTCGCGCATCTGCGGGGTCGTCTTGTCCTTGAACTGCCCCATGTAGATCTTCGAGGACTTGTAGGAGCAGTGCTCGGACCACATGACCGAGTACATCGCCAGCTCGGAGCTGGTGGGACGGCGCCCGAGGATGTCGCGGATGCGTTGGTACTCATCGGGTTTCAGGCCGAGCTCGGACCAGGGCTGCTCGACCTCCGGGGTGGAGGCGGCGGCCTCGACGGTGTCGAGCGCGGCGCGCTGCGTCGGGGCGGTCACGCGTTCACCACCTGCTTGAGGACCGAGGTGAAGAAGCCGAGCCCGTCGGTGGAGGGACCGTAGAGGTCCTCGACGCAGTGCTCGGGGTGCGGCATGAGGCCGACGATGTTGCCGCGGTCGTTGGTGATGCCCGCGATCGCGCGGTAGGAGCCGTTGGGGTTGTCACCGACGTAGCGGAACGCCACCCGGCCCTCGCCCTCGAGCTCGTCCAGGGTGCGCTCGTCAGCGACGAAGCCGCCCTCGCCGTTCTTGAGGACGATGGTGATCTCCTCGCCCTCGGTGTAGTCCGAGGTCCAGGCCGTCGAGGCGTTCTCGACCCGCAGCACCTGGTCCTTGCAGTTGAACTTGCGGTGGTCGTTGCGGACCAGCGCACCGGGCAGCAGGTGCGACTCGCACAGGACCTGGAAGCCGTTGCAGATGCCGAGGACCGGCAGGCCGCCGCGCGCCGCGGGGACCAGCGCGTCCATCACCGGCGCGAAGCGGGAGATCGCCCCGGCCCGCAGGTAGTCGCCGTAGGAGAAGCCACCCGGCAGGACGACGGCGTCCACGCCGTGCAGGTCGGCATCCGCGTGCCACAGCGGTACGGCGACGCCGCCGGCGATCCGGATCGCGCGCCGGGCGTCGTGGTCGTCCAGCGTGCCGGGGAAGGTCACCACCCCGATCCTCACGCGTGCACCTCAGCCGGGTGCACCGAGACGACGTCCTCGATCACGGGGTTGGACAGCAGCGTCTCGGCGGCCTCGCGCGCGGCCGCGAGCACCTCGTCGGTGACCTCGCCGTCGACGGTGAGGACGAAGCGCTTGCCCTGTCGCACGTCGGTGAACTGGTCGAACCCCAACCGCGGCAGGGCACCGGCGACGGCCTGCCCCTGCGGGTCGAGAATCTCGGGCTTGAGCATGACGTCGACGACGACGTTTCCCATGCGAGGTGCTCCTCTGGAGGCAGGGGTGCGCGCCCGGCCGGAGGGTCTGGCGCGTGCGGTCACCGCAGTTTATCGGCCCGCAGGAGTCCTTCGGTCACAGCGTCCATGAGGCGGTCGAGGTCGGCGGCGGCGCGCATCTGCGCCGCCGGGACGACCTGCACCAGCGCCCCGCGGTCCTCCACGACCGCGGCCGGCAGCTCCACGTCGCGCAGCGGGGAGGTGGCGAACTCCTCGCGGAACTCGTCCCGGTGCAGGAAGGTCACCGGCAGCCCCAGCGAGCGGGTGAACCGGCGCCACCGCTGGTCCATCCCGCGGGCGCCGTACGTCAGCAGACACAGCGCGCACTCGTAGTCGGCGGGCCGGGCCACCCGCACCCAGATGTCCCGGACCGTGTTGAGCAGGCCGCTGTCGGCGTTGTAGACGAAGAGGAGGCGCTTGCCCGGGGTCGCGGCGCTGAGGTCGGTCACGCGAACGCCCGGCCGGTGAGCAGCTCGTAGGCCTCCACGTAGCGCGAGCGGGTCGCGGCGACGACGTCCTCGGGCAGCGCCGGCGGCGCCTCGCCGGAGGAGCGGTCCCAGCCGCTGGCCGGCGAGGTGAGCCAGTCCCGGACGAACTGCTTGTCGTACGACGCCTGCGCGCGCCCCGGCGACCACTGCGCCGCAGGCCAGAACCGGGACGAGTCGGGGGTGAGCACCTCGTCGGCGAGGACGATGCCGGGGCGGCCGCCAGAGTCCGCTACGGCGTGGTCGAGGCCGAACTCGACCTTGGTGTCCGCCAGCAGGATGCCCCGCTCGGCGGCGACCGCGTTGCCGCGGCGCAGGATCTCCGTGGTCAGCTCGCGCACGCGGACGGCGAGGTCGGCGCCGACCTCGGCCTGGACCTGCGCGAAGGTCATCGGCAGGTCGTGCTCGCCCAGCGGCGCCTTGGTGGTCGGGGTGAAGATCGGCTCGGGCAGCGCGGACCCGTCCTGCAGGCCGGCCGGCAGCGACACCCCGCAGACGGCACCGTCGCGGCGGTAGTCGGCCAGGCCGCTGCCGGTGAGGTAGGCGCGGCCGATGCACTCCACCGGCAGCATCTCCAGGCGGCGCACCAGCACGGCGCGACCGGCGACGGCGTCCGGCACGTCGGTGGAGACGACGTGGTTGGGGACCACGTCGGCGAGCTGCTCGAACCACCACAGCGACAGCTGCGTGAGGACCTTGCCCTTGTCCGGGATCTCGCTGTCGAGGATGTGGTCGAACGCCGAGATCCGGTCGGAGGCCACCAGCAGCAGCTGGTCCGTGCGGGGCCGGCCGGTGGCCGGGTCGACCGGCGCGTAGAGGTCACGGACCTTGCCCGAGTAGACGTGGGCGTGGCCGGGCAGCTCCAGCGGCTGGGCCGCGACATCGGGCGTCATGGCGACAGTTTCGCAGGAGGAGACGGCCCGCGGCGCGGCCAGGCCCCGTCGAGCCCCGTCAGCCGGCGCGGACTCCCGGCACGGCGACCTCGCCGCGGGAGGCCGCGAGCGCGATGTCCGCGCGGTGGTGCCCGCCCTCGAGCGCGATCGTGTCCAGCGCGGCGTAGGCCCGCTCGCGCGCCTGCCCGAGGTCCGCGCCGAGCGCCACCACCGACAGGACGCGCCCGCCCGCGGCGACGACCGTGCCGTCAGGTCCGAAGGCGGTGCCGGCGTGCATCACCTCGACGTCGGCCGGGACCTCGGCGAGCCCCTCGACCACGCCTCCGGTGCGCGGCGGGGCCGGATACCCCGGAGCGGCCAGGACCACCGTGACGGCGTGGTCCTCGCTCCACCGCAACGGCCCGACCTCGTCCAGGCCGCCCACCGCCGCCGCCCGCAGCAGCTGGCCCAGGGGCGAGCGGAGGCGGGCGAGGACAACCTGGGTCTCGGGGTCGCCGAAGCGCGCGTTGAACTCGATCACCCGGGGACCGCGGGAGGTGAGGGCCAGCCCGACGTACAGCACACCGGTGAAGGGCGTGCCGCGGCGGCGCATCTCGTCCACCGTCGGCTGGGCGACACGGGCGACGACCTCGGAGACGAGGCCGGCCGGCGCCCAGTCCAGCGGTGAGTAGGCGCCCATGCCGCCGGTGTTGGGGCCGGTGTCGCCGTCGCCGACCCGCTTGAAGTCCTGGGCCGGGGCCAGCGGCACGACGTGCACACCGTCAGTGAGGCAGAACAGCGACACCTCGGGCCCGTCGAGGAACTCCTCGACGACCACCTGCGAGCCGGCCTCCAGGCACCGCGTCGCGTGCGCCAGCGCCTCCTCGCGGTCGGCGGTGACGACGACGCCCTTGCCGGCGGCCAGGCCGTCGTCCTTCACGACGTACGGCGCGCCGAGGGCGTCGAGGGCCTCGGCCGCCTGCGCGGCGGTCGTGCAGACGTGCGCGAGCGCGGTGGGGACGCCTGCCGCGGCCATGACGTCCTTGGCGAAGGCCTTGCTGCCCTCGAGCTGCGCCGCCTCCCGCCCGGGCCCGAAGCAGGCGATCCCCCGGCTGCGGACGGCATCGGCCACGCCCGCGACGAGCGGCGCTTCCGGCCCGACGACGACCAGGTCGGCACCCACCTCGTGGGCGAGGTCGGCGACGCCGTCCCCGTCGAGCAGGCCGGCCGGCAGGTCGCGGCACAGGGCGATGGCGTCGATGCCGGGGTTGCCGGGGGCGGCGATGACCGCGTCGACGGCCGGGTCGGCGGCCAGGGCGCTGACGATGGCGTGCTCGCGGGCACCGGATCCGAGGACGAGTACCTTCACGGACGCCAAGGGTAGGTGACGGCGCCGGCGGTGCCCAGCGGCCGAGGGCGGACCGGGATGCGAGCGGCATGGGAGCCGTGGGCCGGCGGGCGGGCTGCGGAGCCGGTGAGGCAGCGCGGCCGGCTCCGGCATGGGTGTGCGCGACGTCCCAGGGAGGCAGGGGGGGCATTCTCCCGGGGACGCCGCGCCCTGCGCGCGGTCGCCCGGCGGGGGGACCTGCGACTCTGCGCGCCTGGCCGGTCGAAACCGACGACCGCCACTCTGGCAAATCGGCGCGGCCGGCGTAAGGCCCTGCAGTGGCGGACTACAGTCAATGTCGGAAAGCCGCCAGCGCAACCCGGGCCGAGCAGGAAGGGGGCTCATGCCTCCGCAGGACGACGCCGACCCGTGGGGGGCGCCCGTGGATCCCACGGACGACCCCGCCATCGACAGCCACATGACGGAGTCGGTGATCACGCGGGTCTATCTCGCTCTGGTCCAGCAGCCCACGCCCAGCCGGACGTTGCTGGTGGCCCAGGGGCTGCCCAGCAGCACGGTCGACCGTGCTCTCGGCGTCCTGAACGCCCGCGGGCTGATCCGGCTCACCGCGGTGGACACCTGGGAGGTCGTGCCGCCCGACATCGCCCTGCCCGCCCACGCGGCGGAGCTGGAGCGCCGTGCCCGGGCCGTGAGGGGCGCCGCGCACGAGCTGAGCCAGGTGTTCTTCCAGTCACGATCGTCGGACCGGCCGCGCACCGAGGGGGTGCGCTCCCTGTACTCCCTGGACGACCTGCACTCGGCCAGCGCGGAGATCGTCAGCGCGGCGCGGACGTCGCTGCGGGCCATGCGGGACCGCTCCCGCCGCACCGAGGCGCTGTTCGCGGCGCCGATGGCCGCACACCGGGAGCGCTCCCTCGCGGCGGACGGGACCGAGCTGGTGATGCGCACGACCTACGAGATCGGGGTGCTGGAGATCCCGGGGGCGGGGGCGGTGCTGGAGGCGCGGGCCGACGGCGGCGAGCAGTTCCGGTTCGTCGAGACGCTGCCGTTCTCCGTCCTGGTCGCCGACGAGGACGCCGCCGTGGTCGACGTCTCGCGCCACGACCCGGCCGGCGGCGGCTCGATGCTGGTCCGCAACCCCGCACTGGTGCGGGGCCTCTGCGACCTGGTCGAGGCGGTCTGGCGGCTGGGCGCCCCGGCCGGCCGGGCCCGGACGGCGGGGCTGGACCGCCGCGACACCACCATCCTCACGCTGCTGGCCGCCGGGGCCTCCGACGCCACGATCGCGCGCCAGTCCGGCATCTCCCAGCGGACGGTCGAGCGGCGGGTGCGGGCGCTCATGGACCAGCTCGGCGCCGGCACCCGGTTCCAGGCCGGCGTGCAGGCGGCCCGGCGCGGATGGCTCTGAGCCGAGCCGCTGCCGGCCGCCCGGCGAACCGCGTCGCCCGTGTCGGGCGAACGTCCGGCCCCGCACCTCGTGCCGACTAGACTCATGCGTTCGCGTGCCACGGCGCGCATCCCAGCCCGTTTCCCTGCACGCAGATCCAGGCGGACCAGTGACCCCTTCGGACCACCCGAACCCCGAGAGCCCGGCGACCACCGACGAGGTGTCGACCGAGATCGCCACCGAGCAGGCGCACGTCGACCGGGTCTACGCCGAGCTGGCCAAGGCAGCGAACCGGGTCGCCCTCGTCGAGGCCGAGGGCCTGGCCCGTGGCCGGACCGACCGCACCGGCGACGTCCGCGACGAGGAGATCACCGGGCTGTTCGAGCGGGACGCGCTGATGTTCAGCGCCAACCGGCGCCGTACGACGCTCGAGACGCAGTACGAGGGGCTCGTGTTCGGCCGGCTCGACCTCGACCACGACGTGCGCGGCAACGGCAGCACCGAGCGCGAGGTGCGGTACGTCGGCCGGCTCGGGGTCCGCGACGACGAGTACGAGCCGCTGGTCATCGACTGGCGCGCACCGGCCGCGGCACCCTTCTACCGCGTCGACGCCGGTGGAGCCGATGGGCGTCCTGCGCCGGCGGGTCCTGCGCTGCAAGGGCTCGGACGTGGTCGGTGTCGAGGACGACCTGATGGTGCCGGAGGCCCCGGAGGACCTGGTGGTCGTCGGCGACGGCGCGCTGATGGCGGCGCTGACCCGCACCCGCGGCGCCCGCATGCGGGACATCGTCGCCACCATCCAGCGCCACCAGGACGAGGCGATCCGGGCGCCCGCGCGCGGCGTCACCGAGATCACCGGCGGCCCCGGCACGGGCAAGACCGTGGTCGCCCTGCACCGCGCGGCCTACCTGCTCTACTCCGACCGCCGGCGCTTCGAGGCCGGCGGCATCCTGGTCGTCGGCCCCTCGAGCGCCTACACGGCGTACATCGAGCGGGTCCTGCCCTCCCTCGGTGAGGAGACGGTGACCCTGCGCTCGCTCGGCGACGTCGTGGACGGGGTCACCACGGCCCGCCTCGACCCGCCCGCCGCGGCGGCGATCAAGGGCTCCCTGCGGATCCGGCGGGTGCTGGGGCGCGCCGCGCGAGACCTCGCCCCGGACGCCCCGACGCAGCTGCGGGTGTTCGTCGCTGGGCCGGGCGATCCGGCTCGAGTCGGATGCGCTGGACCGGGTGCGCAACCAGGTCCTGCGCTCCCACCAGCGCAACTCCGCCGCCGAGGCCGCCCTCAACGCGCTGGCCGAGCTGGCCTGGGCCACCTTCCGCGAGGGCGACCGCACCGAGTTCCTGGACCGCTTCCGCGACCACCTGGACCTCGAGGCGTTCATGGCGCAGTGGTGGCGCCCGCTGGACGCGCGGGAGGTGCTGCTGTGGCTGGCCGACCGCGACCGCCTGTCCCGCTACGCCGCCGGGGTGCTCACCCGCGAGGAGGTCGACGTCCTGGCCGCCTCGATGCAGGCCGCGCTCGACACCGGCACCTGGTCCGTGGCCGACGTCGCGCTCATCGACGACCTGGCCGCACGGCTCGGGGCTCCGCGTGAGGCGCCGCGCGAGGAGCGTGCGTTCTACGAGATCGAGGAGCTGGACGACGTCGCCCGGCACGGGGTCTCCGAGGTCGGCCAGCGCTACGACGCGCCGCAGGGCACCGCGCGCGGCTACGAGGTGGCGCCGCACAGCCCGCGTGAGCGGTTGCTCCGCGGGCGGCTGGAGGCCCCGGCGGAGTACGCCCACGTGCTCATCGACGAGGCGCAGGACTTCTCCCCGATGCAGTGGCGGATGCTCGGCCGTCGCGGCCGGTGGTCCTCCTGGACCGTCGTCGGCGACGCAGCCCAGGCCGCGTGGCCGGACCCGGAGGAGGCGCGCCGGGCCCGCGAGGAGGCCTTCGGCAGCCAGCAGCGCTCGCTGTTCCACATGGACACCAACTACCGCAACGCCCGCGAGATCTTCGACTACGCCGCCGCCGTGATCCGCACCGAGGTGCCCGACGCCGACATCCCGCAGGCGGTGCGGGAGACCGGGGTCGAGCCACGGGACCTGACCGTGGCCGAGGACACGCTGCCGGAGGCGGTGACGCGGGAGATGGAGGCGCTGCTGGAGGAGGTCGAGGGCTCCGTCGCCGTGATCGCCCCCGCCCGCTGGGAGGCTGCGCTGGCCACGCTGTCGGGAGAGGGGTCCGGCCGGGTCGTCGTCGTCGACCCGATGTCGACCAAGGGGCTGGAGTACGACGCCACCGTGGTCGTCGACCCCGACGAGATCATCCGCGAGTCCCCCGGCGGCATCCGCGTGCTGTACGTCGCCCTGACCCGGGCCGCCCACCGGATGACGGTGGTCCGCCCCGGCTGACCGGGGCGGTGCGGCCGACGGTGGCGCCGGTCAGACGGCGTCGGTCACGCGGCGCCGATGAGGTGACGCAGCCGGTCCTCGCCCACGGCGAGCAGCAGCGTGGGCAGGCGCGGGCCGGTGTCCTTGCCGATCAGCAGGCGGTAGAGCAGCACGAAGAACTGGCGCTGGGCGGCCTTGAGCTCAGGCGTCGCGGCCTTGGCCTCCGGCGGCAGCCCGGCCTGGACCTTCGGGACGGCGTAGACCAGGGCGGTGAGCCCGTCCAGGGACCAGTGGTCGTGCAGTCCGCCCGCGAGCAGCCGCAGCGACTCCCGCGCGTGCTCGTCCAATGACTCCAGCAGCTCGCGGTCCGGCTCGGAGCGCACGTGCGTGCGGTCCTGCGCCGGCATCTGGGTGTCGACCCAGCGCTGCGCGCAGGACAGCCGGGGCCGCAGCTCGTCCAGGGAGGTCACCGGCCGCTCGGGGTCGAGGTCGGACAGGATCCGCAGGGTCTGCTCGTCGTGCCCGGTGGTGATGTCGAGAACCGAGGCCAGCGTGCGGTAGGGCAGGGGACGCGGGGTCTCCGGCAGCCGCCCGGACGCGGTGGTCGTGGCGCGGGCGTGCGCCGCCAGGTCCGCGGGCTGCGCCGTGCCGTCGGCGACCTTGCGCGAGAGGGAGTCCCACTCGTCGTACATCCGGTGCACCTCGCCGTCGAAGGCGACGTTGAAGGACTGGGTCGGCTTGCGCCGCGCGTAGAGCCAGCGGACCAGGGCCGGCTCCATGATCTCCAGCGCGTCGGCCGGGGTGGGCACCCCGCCGCGGGAGCTGCTCATCTTGGCCATGCCCTTGATGCCGACGAACGCGTACATCGGGCCGATCGGCCGGGTGCCCCCGAAGACCTCCTGGACCAGCTGGCCACCCACGACCCACGACGAGCCGGGCGACTGGTGGTCCACGCCGGAGGGCTCGAAGATGACGCCCTCGTAGGTCCAGCGCATCGGCCAGTCGACCTTCCACACCAGCTTGCCGCCGTTGAACTCCGAGAGCAGCACGGTCTCGGAGTGCCCGCAGCGGCAGTCGTAGGTCAGCGCGGTCGTGTCGTCGTCGTACGCCGTGACGGTGGTGAAGTCGGTGCCGCAGACCGTGCAGTACGGCTTGTACGGGTAGTAGCCGGCGGCGGAGGCCGAGCCGTCGTCCTCGCTCGCGGCGCCGGAGCCCTCGACCGCCTCGGCGGCGGCGGCGGCCTCCTGCTCGTCCAGCTTCTGCGCCTTCCGGGCCTTCAGCGGGGCGCCGCCACGGCCGGTGGCCTCGCCGGGCAGGGTGCGGTAGCGCGCCAGGACCGCGTCGATGTGCGCGCGCTCCCGCATCGCGAACAGGATCTGCTCGCGGTAGGCGCCGGAGGTGTACTGCGCCGTCTGGCTGACCCCCCGGAACTCGATGCCGAGCTCGGCCAGGGCGTCGACCAGCTCCGCGCGGAAGTGGTCCGCCCAGCTGGCGTGCGTGCTGCCGGGCGGCGCCGGTACGGCGGTCAGCGGCTTGCCGATGTGCTGCGCCCAGGACGGGTCGATGCCGGCCGGGACCTTGCGGAAGCGGTCGTAGTCGTCCCAGCTGATCAGGTGGTCCGACTCGATCCCGCGGCGCCGGATCTCGTCCGCGACCAGGTGCGGGATCATGACCTCACGCAGGTTGCCCAGGTGGATCGGCCCGGAGGGGCTGAGGCCCGAGGCGCACACGACCGGCTTCCCGGGCGCCCGCCGCTGGGACTCGGCGATCACCTCGTCGGCCAGGCGCGCGACCCAGTCCGCTTCTGGCGCAACGGCGTTCATCTGCTGACCTCCTGGGTCCGGGGGGCGGGTGCTCGGGTGCCGCGTCAGTCGAGGCCGAGGAGCGAGTGCCGCTCGATGGTCTCGTCGCGGCCGGGGCCGACGCCGATCGTGGACACGCGGGCACCGATGAGCTCCTCGACCCGCTCGACGTAGCGGCGGGCGTTGGCCGGCAGCTCCTCGAACGTGCGGCAGGCGGAGATGTTCTCGCTCCACCCGGGGAGGTACTCGTAGACCGGCGTCGCGTGGTGGAAGTCGCTCTGGCTCATCGGCATCTCGTCGTGCCGTACGCCGGCCACGTCGTAGGCCACGCACACCGGCACCTGCTCGAGGCCGGTCAGGACGTCGAGCTTGGTGATGACGAAGTCGGTGACGCCGTTGATCCGGGTGGCGTAGCGGCCGACGACGGTGTCGAGCCAGCCGCAGCGGCGCGGGCGGCCGGTGGTGGTGCCGTACTCGGCGCCGGTCCGGCGCAGGAACTCGCCCATGTCGTCGTGCAGCTCGGTCGGGAACGGCCCCTCGCCCACCCGCGTCGAGTAGGCCTTGAGGATCGCGATGACCCGGTCGACGCGCGTCGGCGGGATGCCCGAACCGGTGCAGGCGCCGGCGGCCGTGGCGCTCGAGGAGGTGACGAACGGGTAGGTGCCGTGGTCGACGTCCAGCAGCGTGGCCTGCCCCGCCTCGAACAGCACGGTCTTGCCCTCGTCCAGCGCGGTGGACAGCAGCAGGCCCGTGTCGACGACCATCGGGCGCAGCCGCTCGGCGTAGGTCATGAGCTCGTCCATGACCTCCTGCACCTCGATGGCGCGGCGGTTGTAGATCTTGGCCAGCACCTGGTTCTTGACCGCGAGCGCCGCCTCGACCTTCTGGCGCAGGATCGACTCGTCGTACAGGTCCTGCACGCGGATGCCGACCCGGCTCATCTTGTCGGCGTAGGTGGGGCCGATGCCGCGCCCGGTGGTGCCCAGCCGGCGCGAGCCCAGGAAGCGCTCGGTCACCTTGTCGAGCACCCGGTTGTACGGCGGGATGAGGTGGGCGTTGGCGCTGACCACCAGGCGGGAGGTGTCCACGCCGCGGGCCTCCAGGGCGTCGATCTCCTGGAACAGCACGCCGAGGTCGATGACGACGCCGTTGCCGATGACGGGGGTGCAGCCGGGGCTGAGGATGCCACTGGGCAGCAGGTGCAGGGCGTACTTCTCGCCGTCCACCACGATGGTGTGGCCGGCGTTGTTGCCGCCGTTGAACTTCACGACGTAGTCGACGCTGCTGCCCAGCAGGTCGGTCGCCTTGCCCTTGCCCTCATCGCCCCACTGGGCTCCGACCAGCACGATCGCCGGCATCGGGGCTCCTTCCTCGCATCGTCGTCATGGGCGTTGCACGGCGCGCCCGGATCCCGTCGGTCACGTCATGACTGGAGCCCCGGCGCTTCGGCGCACGGGGCTCGTGCGACCAAAGGTTAGCCGCTCGGCCGGGCCGGGGCCGAACCAGCGCCCGGTCGGCACCGGTCAGCGCCGGGTCAGCGCCGGGTCGGCGCCTGCTGCACGTTGACGCCCCTCGCCCTCGAGCAGGCCGCGCTGCTGGGCGGCGACCCCGAGCTGGAAGCGGGTGTCTGCCCCGAGGGTGTCCATCAGCGCGGACACCCGGCGCCGCACGGTGCGCACACCCCAGCCGAGGTAGCGCGCGATCGCCTCGTCCTTGTACCCCCGCGACAGCAGGGCCAGCAGCCGGCGGTCCGACTCGCTCGTCGACGCGGCGTCGGGGACCGGCAGGCCCGTGGACCAGGCCAGGTCGAACAGCGCGGTGAAGGCCTCGACCAGCATCAGGTCGCGGATGATGACGTAGTCCCCGTCGGCGACGCCCCACACGCCGGCCGCCATCACGGCGTCGGTGCCGAACACCGCGAACTCGCTGGGTGGCGCCTCCACCATCCGCTGCTGCTCACCGATGGCGGCCCAGGCCTGCATCCACTCACGCTCGTCCGGGTGGTCCAGGACGCTGAAGGAGTAGAGCCCGCGGTGCTCCCGGCCGTCCGTGAGCGCCGCCTGGGTCGCGCGCCGCGCGTCCGGGTCGACGCCCGGGCCGCTGGAGACGGTGAGCACGGAGCTGCGGATCGCCCCGGTGGTGCTGCGGGTCAGGTGCTCGACGAGGCTGGGCGCGACGTCCGCGGTCACGACCTCCCAGGCCGTACGGCGCACGCCGTTGACCACGTCGCCCCGGCCGAGACGGTGCTCGGCGGTGAAGTGGTGGATCGCGCTCCGGGTCTCGGCCAGCGCCCGCCGCCGGGCCTCGAGCCGGGCCTCCTCACCGTCGACCAACCGCTCGAGGGCGAGCCGGGGGTCCTCCACCAGCACCTGGCCGTCGCTGGTGAGGCGGACCAGGCGATGGGCGATGAGCGACTGCAGTGCGGACGTCGTCTCGGTCGTGGTCCAGCCGAGCTCCCGGGCGTGGGCGGCCACGTCGGTCGTCGTGGAACGCAGCACCCGCCGGTAGAGCAGCTCGGCCGCCTCAGAGATCCGGAACCCGGACAGATAAGAGCTCACGGGACAAACCGAACCGGACGACCGACCAGAGAGGACGACCGGAGGGGAGCCCATTGAGAATTCATCTGTGGCAGGTTAAGGCCATTGGCAGGGTTGTGCCACCTGAGGCGGGTCGGGTGCGGCATCATCCACTTCGGACGCGGTGCACGGTGCAGGGGACATTCCCCACCGCGTTCCGGCCCCGACCCTGCTGGGGGAGAGCAGACGGGGCCACAGCAGGGGGCGAAAGCCGGGGGCCAGGCACCACACGGTCCTGGCCCCCGGCACCACGCGCGCCCTGGCGCCTCCGCGGCCGCTCACCTCCGCGGCCCCTCTCAGCCGCCGCCTCGCGCTCAGCGGCGACCGTGCTCAGCGCCGCGCCTGCTCAGAGGCGCTCGAGCACCGTCGCGTTGGCCATGCCGCCGCCCTCGCACATCGCCTGCAGCCCGTACCGCGTGCCGGTGCGCCGCATCCGGTGCACCAGGGTGGTGGCCAGCCGGGCACCGGACCCGCCGAGGGGGTGGCCGAGCGCGATGGCGCCGCCGTCGGGGTTGAGGAGGGCGGGGTCGGCGCCGGTCTCGGCCAGCCAGGCGAGCGGCACCGACGCGAACGCCTCGTTGACCTCGAAGGTGCCGATGTCGGCGAGGTCGAGCCCCGCCCGTTTCAGGACGGCCTGCGTGGCGGGCATCGGACCGGTCAGCATGAGCACCGGGTCGACGCCGACCACGGCCACGGCATGGACCCGGGCGATCGGGCGCCAGCCACGCGCCGCGGCGACCTCGCTGGTGGTGACGAGCAGCGCGCCGGCGCCGTCGGAGATCTGCGAGGCGTTGCCCGCGGTGACGGTGCCGCCGTCCTCGAACGCCGGCTTCAGCCCGGCCAGCACGGCAGCGGTCGTGCCCGGGCGGATGCCCTCGTCCTGGGTCACCGTCGCGCCGCCCACCGCCTCGGGCGCCCCCTCGAGCAGGACCGCGCCGTCCTCGTCCAGCGCGACCGGGACGATCTCGTCGGCGAAGGCCCCCGCCGCCCGCGCAGCCGCGGCGCGGCGGTGCGACTCCACGCTGTAGCGGTCCACGTCCTCGCGGGTGAGGCCCCAGCGGCGGGCGACCATCTCGGCGCTGACGCCCTGGTTGAACTGCACCCCGCCGTAGCGCGCCGTCATCGCCGGGCCGAACGGCAGCCCCGGACCGCTGCGGACGCTGGCGCCCATCGCGACCCGGGTCATCGACTCGACGCCGCCGGCGACCGCGACGTCGTACTGGCCGCTGACCACTCCCGCGGCGGCGAAGTGCAGGGCCTGCTGGGAGGACCCGCACTGGCGGTCCAGCGTGGTGGCGGGCACCGCGTCGGGCCAGCCGGCGGCCAGCACCGCGTTGCGCCCCACGTTCAGGCCCTGCTCCCCCACCTGGGACACGCAGCCCCAGATCACGTCGTCGACCAGCGCCGGGTCGAGCCCGACCCGGTCGGCCAGGGCGCGCAGGACGACCGCGCTGAGGTCGACGGGGTGGGCGCCCGCGAGCGCTCCCCCACGCCGCCCGACCGGCGTCCGGACGGCATCGACGATCACGGCGTCACGCATGCGCTGCTCCCGGGTGTGAGGACGACCGGCCCATCGTGTCATCCACGCACCTGCCCTGCAGGCGGGTCAGAGGCCGAGGTCCCGGGCGATGAGGACCTTCATGATCTCGCTCGAGCCGCCGTAGATCCGCGAGACCCGGGCGTCGGCGTACATCCGGGCGATCGGGTACTCCAGCATGTAGCCGTAGCCGCCGTGCAGCTGCAGGCAGGCGTCGACGACCTCGGCCTGCAGCTCGGTGGCGTAGAGCTTGACCCTGGCGGCGTCGGCGCCGGACAGCTCGCCCCGGTCCAGGTCGGCCAGCGCGGCGTCCACCAGCGTGCGCCCGGCCGCGACCTTGGCGGACAGGCCGGCCAGCACGAACTTGGTGTTCTGGAACGCCGCGACGGGGGTGCCGAAGGCGGTGCGCCCATGCACGTAGTCGAGGGTGAGCGAGATGGCGCGCTCGCACGCGGCCTGGGAGCCGACCGCGATCGCCATGCGCTCCTGCGGCAGGTTGGCGCCGAGGTAGGTGAACGCCTGGCCCTCCTCGCCCAGCCGGTTGGCGACCGGGACGCGCACCCCGTCGAAGAACAGCTCCCCGGTGTCCTGGGAACGCAGGCCCAGCTTCTCCAGCTTGCGGCCGCGGGAGAAGCCGGGCATGCCGTTCTCGACCACCAGCAGGGTCAGGCCGCCGCGGCGGTCACCCGCGTCCCGGGAGGTGCGGGCCACCACGACCACCAGGTCGGCCTGCACGCCGCCGGTGATGAACGTCTTGGCACCGTCCAGGACGTAGTGGTCGCCGTCCCGCACGGCTGTCGCGGTGATCCCGGCGAGGTCGGAGCCGGTGCCGGGCTCGGTCATCGCGATCGCGGTGACCAGCGTCCCCGAGACGAACCCGGGGCACCAGCGGGCCAGCTGCTCGGGGGTGCCGTAGGCGAGGAAGTAGGGCAGCACGACGTTCAGGTGCAGCAGGAGCGCCCCCGTGGCCGCGCCGGTGGCGACGATCTCCTCGGTGAGGATGGCCTGGTAGGCGAACGACGCCTCACCGCCGCCGCCGTACTCCTCCGGCACCTGCAGGCCGGTGACGCCCAGCGCGCCGAACTCGGCGTACAGGCTCCTGGGCACCAGGCCCTCGCGCTCCCACGTCTCGGCGTGCGGCGCGACCTTCTCGGTCAGGAACGCGCGCACCATCTGGCGGAAGGCGCGCTGCTCGTCGGTCTCGCTGCGGCTGCGCATACGGGCATCGTGCCACCCCGGCACCGCCGGCTCAGCGCAACAGGCCCATCCGGTGCTTGACCGTGAGGACGCGCAGCGCGGCGGCGTCGACCTTGCGGGCGAACGCGGGGCTGCTCGCCATCCGCGCGGTCACCGCCCGCACCATCGCGGGCAGGACCGACACGTTCACCGTCAGCACCATGTCGCCGCCGGCGTCCACGAACATGGTGGCCCGCTGACCCGGCGTCCACCGCGCGACCTGCTTGGCGCTGCCGAGGTCGTCGCTGATCACGACGCCGGTAAAGCCCAGCTGGCGGCGGACCAGGCCCTGCAGCACGGTGGGCGAGAACGCCGCCGGGTGCCGCGGGTCGATCCGGGAGTAGTAGGCCGTGGAAGGCATGAGGAAGGGTGCGCCGGCGCGGACGCCGGCCGCGAACGGCTCGAGGTAGGGATCGGTGGGGGTGGTCACCGTGTCGGTCACGCCCGCGGTGGTGTCGGTGTTGCCGCGCACCCGGCCGAGGCCCGGGAAGTGCTTGACCGAGGTGGCGACGCCGGCGGACGCCATCCCGGTCAGGAAGGCGGTGCCGTGGGTGGCCACGGTGGACGGGGTGTAGCCGAACTCCCTGCGGTAGAAGCCGATCGGCGCGTTGGTGCGTGCGGCTGCCGCGCCGGGGACGGTGTCCATGACCGGCGCCAGGTTGAGGTTGACCCCCGCCGCGGCGAGCTGCTGGCCCCACGTCCTGGCCGACGCCTTCAGCGGTACGGCGCCCCAGCCGCCCTGGGTCAGCGCCGTGGGCATCCGGGAGAAGCCGGGCCCCTGCAGCACCTGAACGTTGCCCCCCTCCTGGTCGGCCGCGACGACCAGCGGGACCCCTCCTGTCGCCGCGGCCGTCGCGGCGGCCTGCAGCCGCCGGCTCACGACGCGGGTCGCCGCCACACTGGCGTGGCTGCGCCCCGTCAGGATCACCGACCCCACGTGCTGGCGGCGGATGACCCCGAGCACGGCCGCGCTCGCCGTTGTCGCCGGCGTGCCGGCCATGAACAGCTGCCCGACCCGCTGCGCGGGGGTCATCCGCCGGTACGCCGCCTGGACCGCGGCGGGGACCGGTGACGCCGGCGGCGCCGGGTCGGTGCCGGGGACCGGCGTCGTGGTCGGGGTCGGGGTCGGGTGCGTCGACGCGGTGGGCAGGGGGCGGGACGACGCGGTGGTCGCCGGGGTCGTGCGGGAGGCCGTGGTGGGGCTGCCGGCGGACGGGCTGCCGGCAGTCGAGGTGCCAGAGGCGGTTGACGGTGATGCCACCGAGGAGGCGGACGCCGGCGGAGTGCGGCTCGCCTGCCCGGCCGAGGACGAGCACCCGGCCGGGGTGAGGGCCAGGGCGCCGGTCAGCGCCCCCAGGAGCAGGGCGGAGCGCCGCATGTCAGAGCCCGAGCGCCTCGGCGCCCTCACGGGAGGAGTCGCGCAGGAAGTCCGCGCAGCGGCGCTCCTCGGCCGTCTCGGAGATGGCGCCGGCTGCCCGGCTCAGCGCCGCCAGCGAGCGCAGGAAGCCCCGGTTGGGCTCGTGCGACCACGGCACCGGGCCCTGGCCGCGCCAGCCGCCCTTGCGCAGGGAGTCCAGCGCCCGGTGGTAGCCGGTGCGGGCGAAGGCGTAGGCCTCGATGGTGCGGCCGTCGTCCAGGGCCTGCTCGGAGAGGACGGACCACACGAGGGAGGAGGACGGGAGGCGTGCCGCGACCGACCGCGGGTCCTCGCCCTGCTCGAGCAGGGCGGCGGCGGGGTCGGTGGGGAGCAGGGTCTCGGGGATCCCGAGCAGGTTGCCGCCCATCAGGAGTGCGTGCCCGCGCTGCGCAGGTGCTCACAGGCCTCGACGACCCGTCTGGCCATCCCTTCCTCGGCCACCTTGCCCCAGGCCCGGGGGTCGTACTGCTTCTTGTTGCCGACGTCGCCGTCGACCTTCAGGACGCCGTCGTAGCTGCTGAACATGTAGCCGGCGACCGGGCGGGTGAAGGCGTACTGGGTGTCGGTGTCCACGTTCATCTTGACCACGCCGTAGTCGACGGCGGCGGAGATCTCCTCGGCCAGCGAGCCGGACCCGCCGTGGAAGACCAGGTCGAACGGCTTGGCGTCGGCCGCGAGGCCCTTGGCCTTGATGACCGCCTCCTGCGCCCGCTTGAGGATCTCCGGGCGGAGCTTGACGTTGCCCGGCTTGTAGACGCCGTGCACGTTGCCGAACGTCAGGGCCGTGAGGTAGCGCCCGTTCTCACCGAGCCCCAGTGCCTCGACCGTCGCCACCGCGTCCTCGGGCGTGGAGTAGAGCTGCTCGCCGCCGCCCCCTTCGACGCCGTCCTCCTCGCCGCCGACCACGCCCACCTCGATCTCCAGGATGACGTCGGCGGCCTTGGCCAGGCCCAGCAGCTCGCGGGCGACCTCGAGGTTCTCCTCCAGCGGCACCGCCGACCCGTCCCACATGTGCGACTGGAACCAGGGCGTGCCGCCGGCCTTCACCCGCTCCGTGGAGGCGGCGAGCAGCGGCCGGACGTAGCCGTCCAGCTTGTCCTTGGGGCAGTGGTCGGTGTGCAGCGCGATGTGCACGTCGTAGGCCTTGGCGACCTCGTGCGCGAACGCGGCCAGCGCCAGCGCTCCGCTGACCATGTTCTTCACGGTCGGTCCGGAAAGGTACTCCGCGCCCCCGGTGGAGATCTGCACGATGCCGTCGCTGCCGGCCTCGGCGAAGCCGCGGATCGCGGCGTTCAGCGTCTGCGAGGACGACACGTTGATCGCCGGGTAGGCGAAGGAGCCGGCCTTCGCGCGGTCCAGCATGTCGGCGTAGACCTCGGGGGTCGCGATGGGCATGGGTACTCCTCCTGCTCGGTCGACCGGGGTGCTCGCGCGGCGAGACCCGGCGTGCTGCGCCGATCCTTGCACGTGCGACAGCCCGCGGCGACCCTTCCGGGCGCCGGCGGGTCAGCCGGTCGGGGACTGGCCGAATGCGTGCCGGCGGACCCAGGCGTGCATGGCCACCGCGGCCGCGGCGCCGGCGTTGATCGAGCGGGTCGAGCCGAACTGGGCGATGTCCAGCACGGCGACGCAGGCCTCCCGCGCCGGCGCCGACAGGCCGGGGCCCTCCTGGCCGAAGAGCAGGATGCAGCGCCGCGGCAGGTCGTAGGACTCCAGCGGCACCGACCCCGGGACGTTGTCGATGCCGATCAGCGGCAGGCCGCCGTCGTGCCCGGCGGCCCACTCGACCAGGGCCTCCACCGACTCGTGGTGGTGCTCGTGCTGGTAGCGGTCGGTGACCATCGCCCCCCGCCGGTTCCAGCGGCGGCGGCCGACGATGTGGAAGGCCTGGGCGTTGAAGGCGTTGGCGGTCCGGATCACCGACCCGATGTTGAAGTCGTGCCCCCAGTTCTCGACGGCCACGTGGAACTCGTGCCGGCGGGTGTCGAGGTCGCGGACGATGGCGTCGTGCCGCCAGTAGCGGTAACGGTCCACGACGTTGCGCCGGTCGCCCGCGGCGAGCAGCTCCTCGTCGTACGGGTGGCGCTCCTGCGTCGTCGGCCACGGGCCCTGCCACGGGCCGACGCCCACCTGCTCCTGCTGGCTCACGACGCCACTGTGACAGATGCGGTTCACGTACCCTCTACCTCGTGATGCACTCGCTCGGTCCCCAGTGGATGGACCCCCAGTACCTGCTGTCGAGCTTCGGGTCGCAGTTCTTCTGGTTCAGCGCCCTGATGGTGTTCATCGAGTGCGGGCTGCTGTTCCCGATCCTGCCGGGCGACTCGCTGCTGTTCGCGGTGGGGCTGTTCATCTCCACCGGGCAGGTCCACGTCAACATCGGCGTGGCCTGCGTCGTGCTGTCGGCGGCGGCGTTCCTCGGCAACGTCGTCGGCTACGAGATCGGGCGCGCCGCGGGGGCACCGCTGTACGAGCGGGACGGCCGGTTCCTCAAGAAGCGCTACTTCGACCAGACCAACGCCTTCTTCGACCAGCACGGCAACAAGGCCCTGGTCATCGGCCGGTTCGTCCCGGTCGTGCGCACGTTCATCACCGTGGTCGCCGGCATCGGCAGGATGGACCGCCGGCGGTTCTTCACCTGGAGCCTGGTCGGGGCGGTGCTGTGGGCGACCGGGATCACCCTGCTCGGGTACTTCCTCGGGCAGGCGTTCCCCGTGCTGCAGGACAAGCTGGAGCTGGCGGTGCTGGCCATCGTGGCCGTGTCGCTCGTCCCGGCCCTGGTGGAGTACCTGCGCCACCGCCGCCGCGTCCACGCCATGGCGGACGAGACCGTCGATGCCGTCGAGGACGTCCGCGGCGACCGCTGACGCCGCCCGCGGGCCCGCACGGTCGACGCCGACCGCGGTGGCGCCACGGTCGACGCCGCGCAGCGACCAGCACAGCGCGGCGACGACGAGCAGGGCGAGCCCGCCGCCGAGCACGAAGGTCCCCCGGGGACCGACCAGCCCACCGGACACACCGCCGAGACCCAGCGCGAGCACCGAGCCGGTGCGGGAGACGCCGCTGACGGCGGCGAGGACCCGGCCCCGCTCCGCCTCGGGGGTGCGCAGCACGTAGAGCGGGCCCAGCGTGGCGTTGACCGCCCCGTTGCACCCGCCGAGCAGGACCAGCGACCCCGCCAGGAACGCCGCCGCGGGCGAGATCCCGGCCAGGACGATCGCCCCCGCCGTACCGGCCAGGCCGGCGAGCAGCAGCCGCACCCGCCCCGGGTCGGTGCCGCAGCGCCCGGCCCGCCAGGAGCCGACGACGGCGCCCGCGCCGAAGAACGCCTGGAGCAGGCCGTACGTCGTCGCGCTCGCACCGAGGTCGTCCCGCACGAGGAACACCTCGACGACGTTGACGCCCTCGAGCACGATGACGAAGGGGACGGTCCACACGAAGACGAGCCAGACCAGCCGGTCGCGGCGCAGCACACGCAGACCGTCCAGCGTCCGCGTGCGGGTGGCGCGTTCGCGGCTCCCGGGGCGCGCTCCCCCCGGCGGGTGCGGACCAGGGCCGCGGCGATCAGCAGGCCACCGAACGTCGCCGCGTCGAGCCAGAGCGCCGCGGCGCTGCCGTGCGTGCCGACCACCAGGCCGGCGAGGGCGGCACCGGCGATGGCCGTGACCGCGAGCAGGCTCTGCTGCAGAGCGAGGACCCGGCCCACGTCCTGGTCGCCTGCGATCCGTGGGACGAGGGCGCCCCACGTGGGGTTGGCCACCGCCTGGCCGCACTGGAGCACCACGACCAGCAGGTACGTCGCCCAGCTGCCGGACACGAGCGCCAGGCCCACGCACGCCGCGACCTGGAGGCCGGTCGACACCAACAGCGCCACGCGGGAGTCGACGCGGTCCGCCACGGAGCCGGCCACCCCCATCAGCAGGACCGTCGGCAGGGCGAAGGCCGCCATGAGCAGCGCGACGCCCAGCGTGCCACCGCCCTGGTCGTGGACCCTCAGGGTGAGCGCGATCATCGCGAGCTCGTCCCCGACGAAGGAGAGCGTCCGCGCCGGGACGACCAGCCGCAGGTCGCGGTGCCGCCAGAGCGACGGTCGCGGATCCGTTTTGTGAAACGTTCGCTTCATACAGTTGTGAAGTTACTGCTTCGTACATGTCGCGTCAACGGCTTAGGGTGGGAGGCATGGCCCGCCGTACCGCCCTGCCGAAGGTGCTCACCCTGGAGGACCCGAGGGCGATCCGTGCCCTCGCCCACGAGGCGCGGCAGCGGCTCATCGACGAGCTGTACAGCGGGTCGGTGCTCACCGCGACGGAGGCGTCGCGACTCGTGGACCTCACGCCGTCCGCGACGAGCTACCACCTCCGCGCCCTGGAGAAGTGGGGGATCGTCGTCCGTGACACGGGGTCCGAAGACGGGCGCGAACGGCCGTGGCGCGCAGCGGCGAGGTCGCTCAACGTCGGCCGGGCCGCCCACGGCGGCGCCTCCACGGCAACGAGCAAGGCCTACCTGACGACGTTCCTCGACGGGGTCCGGCGGACGGTCGAGGCGTGGGCCGAGGCTCCGAAAGGGCGCGGGCCGGCCGACACGGGCCAGCTCAGCCGTGGCCGGCTGTTCCTGCGGCCGGAGGAGGCGGCCACGCTCCGGCGCGAGGCCGACGAGCTGATCGAGCGCTACGAACAGGACCGGTCCGCCGCGGACCACCCCGAGGATGCGGAGGCCTACGACGTGGTGTGGATGCTGCTGCCGAGCCCCGAAGTCGCGGGGCCTTCGTCGCCGCGACGCTGACCCGCGGTCGGGTCGTCCCCCGGCTCAGGGGGTGCGCGGGCAGGTGTCGCGGGGCTGGTCCCGACGAGCGCTCAGGCTCGGCGGCGCCGGCGACGGCCGGCGCGGCTCACGCACTCCGGCGAGCCCGTCGTCGCCTCCACCGGTCCATGGCCCTCCGGCGACCAGCGTCGTGCGCCGTAGCGGGCGACGCCGGCGGACGGTGGCCAGGCAGCGGGCGCGCGGGTCCACGCCGTCCTCGATCAGGGCGCTGCGGGCCGACTGGTACGCCGCCAGCGCGGTGCGCGCGCGGAGCGTCCGCTCCAGCCGCGGGCCCTTCTCCACGTCCACGGTCACCCGGAATCTCGCCATACCTCATGGTGCACCTCGGCCCGTCCCGCCCGCACCGTTTCGAGGCCGGGACGGTCGGCACGCCCTGACGGGCGCGCGAGCAGTCAGCGCCCCGGGGGCGGGTCCAGCGGCGACGAGGGACGGACGGTGTCCTGCGGCCCGGGGGAGGTCGTCGGCGCGGCCGGTGCGCCACCCGCGATCTGGCCCGGGCCGCCGGCGGGGCCACCGAAGCTGACCTGGGGAGCCTCGCGCTGGGCGCCCTCGGCCTCGAAGTACTCCGCACGGCCGATGTGGGCCAGGCCCGCGATGAGGTTGGACGGGACCGACTCCACCCTGGTGTTGAGCTCGCGCACGTTGGCGTTGTAGTAGCGGCGGCCGGCGGCGATGCGGTCCTCGGTCGAGGCGAGCTCCTGCTGCAGGGCCAGGAAGTTCTGGTTCGCCTTGAGGTCGGGGTAGGCCTCCGCCACGGCGAACAGCCGGCCGAGGGTCTGGGTGAGGACGTTCTCGCTCTGCGCCAGGTCGGCCGGGGTCTGGCCGCCGGACATGGCCGCGGACCGCGCGGCCATCACGTCCTCGAGGGTGCCGCGCTCGTGCGCGGCGTAGCCCTTGACGGTCTCGACGAGGTTGGGGATGAGGTCGTGCCGGCGGGTGAGCTCGACGTCGACCTGACGCCAGGCCTCCTGCACGAGGTTGCGCAGCTTGATCAGCCGGTTGTAGCTGGTGACGCCCCACAGGGCCACCAGCACCACCAGGACGATGATGACGAGAAGGACGATCACGGCGGGCTCCCGACGATGGGCGGTGCTGGCGATCCTAGCCGGGGCTGCACCCCCTCCGTCCTGGTCGATGCCGGGCGCGCCGGCTCAGCCCAGGCCGAGCTCGGCGACGCTGTACGCCGCGAGGTAGGGCAGGCCCTGCGCCTCGATCCTCTCCTGCGCACCGCTCGCACGGTCGGCGATGACGGCCACGGCCACGACCTCGGCGCCGGCCTCGCGAGCGGCCTCCACCGCGGTCAGCGGCGAGCCGCCGGTGGTGGAGGTGTCCTCGACGACGACGACGCGGCGGCCGCTGATGGACGGGCCCTCGATGCGCTGCTGCAGGCCGTGGGCCTTCTCGGCCTTGCGGACGACGAAGGCGTCGAGCTGCTCGCCACGGCGGGCTGCGGCGTGCAGCATCGCCGCCGCCACGGGGTCGGCGCCCATCGTGAGGCCGCCGACGGCGTCGAACTCCAGGTCCGCGGTCAGGTCGAGCATCACCTCGCCGACCAGGGGCGCGGCCTGGCCGCTGAGGGTGATCCGGCGCAGGTCGACGTAGAAGTCGGCCTCCTTGCCGGAGGAGAGCGTGACCCTGCCGTGCACGATGGCGTGGGCCTTGATCAGGTCGAGCAGCCGCTCGTGGGAGTCGGTGGCGGACGGGGCAGCGGAGGTCTCGGTCACGAGGCCCCAGCGTAAGTGATGTGCAGTCTCGTCCAGCCCGGGCGTGTCCGACGCCCGGAGCAGACGCACGAACCCGAGTCGCCGCGTAGCACCGGCTCCCCGGGCGTACCGTCGCGACCCGCCTTGCCAGGCGGGTCGCGGGGCGGGGCAGCTACAGGTGCCAGGTGACCTCGGTCGTGGTGATGGTGGCGGTGTAGCCCTTCTGGTGCACGATCGTGTGGTGCCGCGGGCACAACAGCGCCATGTTGCTCAGGTCGGTGGGTCCGCCGTCGCACCAGTGCACGCCATGGTGGGCGTCGCACCAGCCCGGTGGCCGCGAGCAGCCCGGGAAGGTGCAGCCGCGGTCCCGTAGATGCAACGCCATCAGCAGCTTGGGGGTGGCCAGCCGGACGGTGCGGCCCAGGTCCAGCAGCTCCGACTTCGAACCCAGCACCGCGGGGATAATCGAGGCGTCGCACGCCATCCGCCGCACCGTCTCCGGCGCCAGGAGGTCCCCGGTCAGCGTCGTCCCGGCCCCCGTCCGCTGCTTCAGGTCGTCCCAGTCCATGGTCACCACGACCGCGGCCTTGGCCGTGGTCGGCGCCTCACCTCCGGCGGCGGCGGCGCGGCGGCAGACCTCGAGCAGCGCGTCCGCGCGGCGCTGGTCGCTGGTGCGGATGTCCGCGCCGGTCACGTCGAGGGTTGCGGTGCGGCCAGCGGCCCGAGGATCGCCTCCAGCACGGCTTGCCCCTCGGGGTCCAGCCGCAGCCGGTACTCCGCCATCCCGTCATCGGCGTACGGCTGGGACAGCGACCGGCCGTGCTTGAGCAGGTCCTCCCGGCGCTGGAACTCCCCCCACCGCCCGTACTTCGCGATGACCCGGGGTCGCAGCGCCCGGATCTGGGCCGGCCCGTCGGTCTCGGCGATCGCGACGAACCCGCCCAGCACCGTCTCCGCGCACGCCGGGGTCAACCGCGGCAGCAGCTTGTCCATCTCGGTCAACGCCACCGCGGCGTTGGCGACCGGGACCCGCGCGTCGAGCACGGCCTCGGCCAGCAGGGCGTTGTCGGGCTTGGCCACCGCCTCGGCCACCTTCACCAGCGCCGCCGCGCCACCGGCCCGGTAGGACGGGCCCCAGGACCGGACCCATCCGGTCGTCGACGCCGCATCCGAGGCGCGCACGTCCCCGCGGGTCAACGCCTGGTCCAGCACCCCGACCTGGCCGGCCCCAGCCAGGGTCTTGAACGCGTCCAGCTCGGCGAACACCGGCCCCAGCTGGTCCGACCGGGCCTGGTGCAACCGCGCCAGCACCCGGCGCAGCACCGGCTCGGTCGCGGCCAGCACCGCCAGGTCCTCATCGAAGCTCGTCCCCTCCATAAGAACAACGTAGCCGCGACCACCGACAGCCCCCCTGTCGCCGATACCGTTTACCCACAAAGCTTTTCGGCGTACATCCAAGCGCGCTGGGCCACGCGGAAGAGCACCCGGGCGGACCTCAGCCGCGGCGGCGACGCAGCGACGCGACGGTGCCTGAGGCGCGACGTACGAGCCCTCGGGGAAGCACCTGGAGGACACCGGTCAGCACCTTGTACTGCAGCCCCGGCACACTGACCACCTTGCCGGCCGCGACGTCGGCCAGGCAGTCGCGGACGAGCCGATCGGCCTCGAGCCACAGGAAGTCGGGCAGTCGGGACATGTCGAGGTCGGCGCGCTGGTGCAGCTCGGTGTGGGTGAACCCGGGGCAGAGCGCGGTGGCCGTCACACCGGTGCCGGCGAGCTCGTGCGCGAGGACCTCGGTGAACGCGGTGCACCACGCCTTGGCCGCGGCGTAGGTGCCCATCGGCACGAACCCGGCGACCGACGACACGTTGACGATGGCCCCGTGGCCGCGCGCCCGCATCGGCAGCGCCGCGGCGTGCGAGAGCACGAGCACCGCGCGGCAGAGCACATCGAGCATCCGCTCCTCGTCGGCCAGCTCGCCGCCGAGGAAGCTGTGCGACATGCCGAAGCCGGCGTTGTTGACCAGCAGGTCCACCGGTCGGTCGGCGTCGGCGAGCCGGTCGGACACGCGCTGCACCTGCGCCCGGTCGGACAGGTCTGCGGGCAGGATCTCCGCCGCGACCTTGTACGTCGCGGTGAGGTCGTCGGAGACGTTCTCCAGCCGGGCCCGGTCGCGCGCGACGAGCACGAGGTCGTGTCCGCGCTCGGCGAGCTCGCGGCAGAAGGCCAGCCCGATGCCGGACGTGGCGCCGGTGACCAGTGCAGTACTCATGCCGGGCACCCTAGGGCCTCTGCCTAGACTCGGCCGGTGCGCATCGCTACCTGGAACGTCAACTCCATCCGCTCCCGCATCGACCGCGTCGAGGCCTTCCTGCAGCGGCAGGACGTCGACGTGCTCGCCCTGCAGGAGACCAAGTGCAAGGACGAGCAGTTCCCCGAGGAGCGGCTGACCGCGCTCGGCTATGAGGTGGCCCACCACGGCCTGTCGCAGTGGAACGGCGTGGCGCTGATCTCGCGCGTCGGGCTCGAGGACGTGCAGGTCGGGTTCGACGGCATGCCGCACTTCGGCGACCCGCTCGCGTCGGAGGCCAGGGCCCTCGGCGGCACCTGCGGCGGCGTGCGCGTCTGGTCGCTCTACGTGCCGAACGGTCGCGCGCTCGGTGACCCGCACATGGACTACAAGCTCGAGTGGCTGGAGCGGCTGCGGGCCACGGCCGGCACCTGGGTCGCGCAGGACCCGGCCCAGCCAGTCGCGCTGGTGGGCGACTGGAACGTCGCGCCGCAGGACGAGGACGTCTGGGACATGGCCTTCTTCGAGGGGAAGACGCACGTGTCGGCACCCGAGCGGGCCGCCTTCCAAGCCATCCTCGACGCCGGTTTCACCGACGTCGCCCGCCCGCACACCCCCGGGCCGGGCACCTACACCTACTGGGACTACACGCAGCTGCGCTTCCCCAAGCGCCAGGGCATGCGGATCGACTTCGTCCTCGGCTCCTCCGCGTTCGCCAGCCGCGTCGAGACCGCCTCCATCGACCGGGAGGAGCGCAAGGGCAAGGGCGCGAGCGACCACGCGCCGGTGATCGTGGACCTCGTCGACGCCTGACCGGTACGACGCCGCGCCCACCGGCGCCGCGCCCACCGGCGCCGCGCCCACCGGCGCCGCGCCGACCGGCACCGCAGCGGACCGGACTAGGCTCTCGCGACATGAGCCGGGTCGTCCTCATCTCCGGCGGCGCGAGCGGCATCGGCGCCGCGCTGGCCACCGCCCACGTCATGGCCGGCGACACGGTGGTCGTCGCCGACCTGCACCCCCGGGACCCCTCGCACGTGCTGCTCGACGTCCGCGACCGGGAGGCGTTCGCCCGCGTCGCCCGGGACGTGGCCGAGCAGCACGGCCGGATCGACCTCTTCTACGACAACGCGGGCATCGGGGTCGCCGGCGGCATCGAGGAGCTCACCCCCGCCCACTGGGACAGCGCGATCGACGTCAACCTGCGCGGCATGGTCCACGGGGTCGAGGCCGTCTACCCGATCATGCGGGCCCAGGGGCACGGGCACATCGTCATCACCGCCTCGCTCGCCGGGCTGATCCCGGTGCCCCTGCTCGGCCCCTACACCGTCACCAAGCACGCCGTGGTCGCCCTCGCGCGGGTGCTGCGCCTGGAGGCGGCCGCCTCCGGCGTCAAGGTGACCGCCGTGTGCCCCGCGTTTGTGGACACCCCACTGCTGGACAACATCAACCCCGGCTCCCCGCCGACCAGGGCCAACCGGGTCGGGGTCGCCTTGGTACGTCGCGTGCAGGGACAGCCGATCAGCCCGGAGCAGGTCGCCACCGCCGTGCTCGCCGCGCTGCCCCGCAACCCCGAGATCATCGTGGTGCCGAAGGTGCTCGGCCGCCTGGGTGCGTTGGCGGAGCGCCTGGCCCCAGGCGTCGTGCGCCGCGTGAGTGCGCTCGAGGTCGACCGCTACCGGCGCCTGGGTCAGGGTCGTCGCTGAGGTCGGATCCCCAGCGCCAGCGCCACGACTGCCGCGAGGGCTGCCGCGACAGCGGCGCCGGCGAAGACGGTCTGCACCTGCACCACCCCGGCACCCAGCAGCGCCCGCGCGTCGGCGGGGTCGGGCAGGCGCGCCACCGCCTGGTAGAAGCGGTGCAGCCCGACCGCCGTCAGCAGCGCCAGCCCCACGACCATGCCGACCATCCGCGCCACCACGACCAGGGACCCGGCGACGCCATGGGCGACCGCCGGCGCGTCGGCGAGCGCGGCGGCGTTGACGGGGGCGATGGCCAGGCCGATGCCCAGGCCGACCGCGACCAGCACGACGGTCGCCGGCCACGTCGACAGCGAGCCGGTGCCCCACGTCGCCATGACCCCCAGCCCGGCGGAGGTCAGGACCAGGGCCGGGGCCGCCACCGCGCCCGGTGCGGCCCGCCGCAGCAGCACACCACCGAGGACCGCACCGACCGGCACCGACAGCAGGAAGCGGACGAGGACGAGGGCTGCCGCGGTCTGCGTGCCGGGAAGCGTCAGCCGGGCGAGGACGGGCACCTCGACGACGACGGCCACCAGCGCGGCCCCGACGAGCAGGCTGACCCCCAGCGCGGGAGCCACGCGTCCGCGGACCGCCCCGTGGGGCACCAGCGGCTGAGTCGTCCTGCGGGCGTGCCAGAGGTAGCCGCCCACAGCGAGCACAGCCACGGGCAGCAGCACCCGGCCCCACAGCCCGACGACCTCCCGCGCGGGGTCGGCGGAGGCGAAGGCGAGCACGAGGCAGCCGAGGGCGACCGCGACGAGCAGCGCCCCGGGGGCGTCGGCCGCGGACAGCACCGGACGCCACCGCCGGGCAGTCACGGCAGCGAGCGCGACCAGCAGGACCACGGTGGCCGCGCCGATCGGCGTGGCCACCCGCGACGTGCCGACCAGTGGGATGAACGGGATGCCGGTGGTGACGCCGGTGACCAGCCGCTCGGGTGCCAGCAGGGTGAGCAGGCCGAGGGCCGAGGCGAGGACCGCCAGCACCGGGGCGGCGCGTGCCCGTCGCCCACCCCGGGCGGCACCACCGCCGGGACCGGCACCCGTGACTGCGACGGCCACGGACAGCAGCAGCCCGAGCAGCGCGTTGAGCCAGAAGATCGCGCGCCAGTCCGCCACGGCCAGCACCGCCGCCCCCAGCAGCGGCCCCAGCACGCTGCCGAGCTCCTGCACCGCGCCGACGACCCCGAGCGGGGTGCCACGACGAGCCGGCGGCCAGAGGTCGGCGACCAGGGCAAGGGTCGCCGGCACGAGGCCGCCGCCGCCGACGCCCTGCAGCACCCGCCCGGACACCAGCACCGGCAGCTCGACGGCCGTCGCCGTGAGGACCGAGCCGGCCACGAACACGGTGAGGCAGCCCAGCAGCACCCGCTGCCGCGGCAGGACGTCGGCCAGCCGGCCGATCAGCGGCAGCACCGCGATGTAGCCCAGGAGGAACCCCGAGACGATGGGCGTGGCGCGCTGCAGCGACTCGATGCCCAGCCCCACCCCCGCCATCATGTCCGGCAGCGCCAGCACGACGACGTAGGTGTCGGCCGCGGCGAGGGCGACCGCCACCGACGCGGTGGCCAGCAGCGCCCTAGGGCTTGCGGATCTCAACCGGCTCGCCGTAGCGGTCGAGGGTGAGGGTGTAGGTCGAGGTCGAGCCGCGGAAGAAGGGACCGGTCAGCGTCACGGTGCGCAGCTCGTTGCCCGGGTCGGTCAGGCCGTAGGTCGCGGTGAAGGTGGCGTCCGGCTCGCCGATCGCGAGCAGGCCGGCGAGGGCCCGGCCGGGCAGTGAGCCGCTGACGGTCTGCAGGACGGTCGAGCCGCTGCGCGTGCGGTCCCCGAGCTTCACACCCGTCGTACGCGTCAGCAGGGAGCTGAGCCCGCCCTGGGCCGCGAAAAGGCGGGCGGGGTCGGGCGCGTGGTAGGTGGCCGGGTCGGTGCGCACGAACTGGCTGCTGAACGGCAGCTTGAGGTAGAGCGCGGAGCCGACGGAGACCACGTCGACCGCTGCCTGCACCCCGGCGAGGCGGGCGTCCAGGGTGCCCTTGAACGCGGGGGCGTGGGTGCCGACCCCGTCGGCGCCGAGGACGCCACCGGCCGAGGAGGGGATGTCCCGCGAGCCCAGGACCAGGTGCACCGAGCCGGCCCGGTCCATCGCCGCCTTGGCCGCAGCGAGCCGCTCGCCCGGTGTCGCGGCCGCCCCGGCCGGCGCGCCGCTGGTGCACGCCGTCAGGGCGAGCAGGAGCGTCATACCGGCGGTCAGGCTGCGAAGGCGCATGCGCCGAACCTATCCCGCCGGTATGACGACCGGCGGCCGTCAGCGCTGCGCGTGCTCCTCGACGGCGCGCTTGATGCCGTCCACGGTCTCCTGCACGCCACGGTCGATGTCGTCACCCTCGGCCCGCTCGGTGTGCAGCCGGACGGTCAGCGTCGAGGTCCCGTCGGCCGGGCCGGGCTCGACGTCGAGCTCACCGTGGTAGTCGTGCGGGCCGGGCGCACCCCACTGCAGCGTGCGGCCCTCCTGCTTGACCTTGATCCACGCCTGCCCCTCGACGTCCCGCTCGGGGCCGTCAGCGGGGTCGATGTGCGCGGTCACGTCCACCTTCCCGTCGGCCTGCGGGCGGGCGGAGGTGAGCCGCGGCATGTACGCCGGGAGGTTGCGCACGTCCGAGAGGTAGCCGAACAGCTCGGCGGGTGCGATGTCGACGGTCGTGGACTTCTCGAAGTCAGCCATGGGATCGCCGTACCCACAGCGAGGCCGCCCACACCCTGCCGGGTGCGGGCGGCCTCCTGCCGCAGCAGGCGCCGGTCAGCTGATCTCGACGACCGCCGGGAGCAGCACCAGCGCGTTGGCCCCGCCGTCCCGGTCGACCGTCACGGTGTCGCCGTCGCGCACCTCACCGGCCAGCAGCGCCCGGGCCAGCCGGTCACCGATCTCGCGCTGGATCAGCCGGCGCAGCGGGCGGGCGCCGTACGCGGGGTCGTAGCCGGTCACGGCCAGCCACTCCCGGGCGGCGTCGGTCACCTCGAGGGTGATCCGACGGTCGCCGAGGCGCCGGGCGAGCGCGGCCACCTGCAGCTCGACGATGCTGGCCAGCTCGTGCGTGGTGAGGGCGTCGAAGACGACCACCTCGTCGAGCCGGTTCAGGAACTCCGGCTTGAAGGCGGCCCGGACCGCCGCCAGCACCGCCTCGTGCTTGGCCTCGTCGGCCAGCATCGGGTCGATGAGGTACTGCGAGCCGAGGTTCGACGTCAGCACGAGGATCACGTTGCGGAAGTCCACCGTGCGGCCCTGGCCGTCGGTCAGCCGGCCGTCGTCGAGCACCTGCAGCAGGATGTCGAACGTCTCGGGGTGGGCCTTCTCGACCTCGTCCAGGAGCACGACCGAGTAGGGCCGGCGGCGCACGGCCTCGGTCAGCTGGCCGCCCTCCTCGTAGCCCACGTAGCCGGGCGGCGCCCCGATCAGCCGGGCGACGCTGTGCCGCTCGCTGTACTCGCTCATGTCGATCCGGACCATGGCCCGCTCGTCGTCGAACAGGAAGTCGGCCAGGGACTTGGCCAGCTCGGTCTTGCCGACACCGGTCGGGCCGAGGAACAGGAACGACCCGGTGGGCCGGTCGGGGTCGGCGATCCCGGCCCGGCTGCGGCGTACGGCGTCGCTGACCGCGCGGACGGCGGCCTGCTGGCCGATCAGGCGGGCTCCGAGGAACTCCTCCATCCGCAGCAGCTTGTCGGTCTCGCCCTCCAGCAGCCGGCCGGCGGGGATGCCGGTCCAGGCGCTGATGACGTCGGCGATGTCGTCGGGGCCGACCTCCTCCTTGACCATCGGGTCCTCGCCGCCGGCGGTGGAGCTGGACGCCTCGGCCGCCGAGGCCGCGGCGAGCTCGCGCTCCAGCGCGGGGATGGAGCCGTAGAGCAGCTGGGAGGCGCCGGCGAGGTCGCCCTCGCGCTGCAGCCGCTCGGCCTGGCTGCGCTGGTCGTCGATCTGGGCCTTGAGGTCACCGACCCGGTTGAGCCCGGCCTTCTCCTGCTCCCACCGGGCGGTCAGCGCGGCGAGCTGCTCGGAGCGGTCGGCCAGGTCCTGGCGCAGCCGCTCGAGCCGGTCGCGGGAGGCCGCGTCGGTCTCGTGCTCGAGGGCCAGCTCCTCCATCTTGAGCCGGTCGACCGCGCGGCGCAGCTCGTCGATCTCGACCGGGGAGGAGTCGATCTCCATCCGCAGCCGGGATGCGGCCTCGTCGATGAGGTCGATCGCCTTGTCCGGCAGCTGGCGGCCGCTGATGTAGCGGTCGGACAGGGCCGCCGCCGCGACCAGGGCGCTGTCGGCGATGGTGACCTTGTGGTGCGCCTCGTAGCGCTCCTTGAGCCCGCGCAGGATCGCGATGGTGTCCTCGACGCTGGGCTCGCCGACGAACACCTGCTGGAAGCGCCGCTCGAGCGCGGCGTCCTTCTCGATGTGCTTGCGGTACTCATCCAGCGTGGTGGCACCGACCAGGCGCAGCTCGCCGCGGGCCAGCAGCGGCTTGAGCATGTTGCCCGCGTCCATGGCGCCCTCGCCGGTCGCGCCGGCACCGACGACGGTGTGCAGCTCGTCGATGAAGGTGACGACCTGGCCGCCGGAGCTGCGGATCTCCTCCAGGACGGCCTTGAGCCGCTCCTCGAACTCGCCGCGGTACTTCGCGCCGGCGACCATCGCGGCCAGGTCCAGGCTGACCAGGCGCTTGTCGCGCAGCGACTCGGGGACGTCGCCGGCGACGATCCGCTGGGCCAGGCCCTCCACGACGGCGGTCTTGCCGACACCGGGCTCGCCGATGAGGACGGGGTTGTTCTTGGTACGGCGGGACAGCACCTGCACGACGCGGCGGATCTCGGCGTCGCGGCCGATGACCGGGTCGAGCTTGCCGTCGCGGGCGGCCTGCGGTGAGGTCGGTGCCGTACTTCAGCAGGGCGTCGTACGTCGCCTCGGGGTCGGCGGTGGTGACCTTCGCGCCGCCGCGCAGCCGCGGGATCTCACCGGCGATGGCGTCGGCGTCGAGGCCGAACGTGCCGGTGCGGGCCAGCGCCAGCAGCAGGTGGTCGGTGGAGACGTAGCCGTCGCCCATCGACTCCATCGCCTGGCGGGCCTGCTCGATCACGGCCAGGCCGGTGCGCGAGAGGGCCGGCGGGGTCACCGAGGACCCGCTGGTGGTCGGCAGCGAGCGCAGCGCCGTGCGCGCCGCGTCGGCGGCGGACGACGGCGGAGGACCCGGTCGCCTCCAGCAGCGGCCCGGTCGTGGTGTCGGTCTGCTGGGTCAGCGCCAGCAGCAGGTGCGCCGGCTCGACGTGGGGGTGGCCGGAGGCGGCGGCGTCGCGGGCTGCGGCCGAGAAGGCCTCCTGCGCCTTGGTGGTCAGCTGCAGGTCCATGGAGCTCCTTCGGGATGGGCGGGTGGTCGCTGCCGGGTGCAACACCGGCGAAAGTTGAGTCTATTCCGCTCAACTCCGGGGTGGACAGGGCCGTTGGGCCCCGGGCGGTCTCCGGGGCGCGAGGGGCTCGGGCGTCGTACCGTGTGGGCATGCCCCCGCCCCCGCCCGTGCTCGAGGCGGTCCTCGGCGACATCACGACCCAGCAGGTGGACGCCATCGTCAACGCCGCCAACTCCGCACTGCTCGGCGGCGGTGGCGTCGACGGCGCGATCCACCGGGCCGCCGGTCCGGCCCTGCTGGAGGAGTGCCGGAGGGTGCGGCGCACGGCGTATCCGCACGGCCTGCCGGTCGGCGCGGCGGTGACCACCGGCGCGGGCCGGCTGCCGGCACGCTGGGTCATCCACACCGTCGGGCCGAACCGGCACGCGGGAGAGACCGACCCGGGCCTGCTGGCGGCCTGCTACGGGTCCTGCCTGGCGCAGGCCGCCGCCGTCGGGGCGCGGTCGCTGGCCCTTCCGGCGGTCAGCGCCGGGGCCTACGGCTGGAGCCCCGCGGACGTGGCGCAGGTCGCGGTGTCCGCGGTGCGGGCCTCGCCCGACCTCGAGCGGCTGGAGCTGGTGCGGTTCGTGCTGTTCGGCCGCACGACGCTGGACGCGTTCGCCACCGCGCTCGCCTGATCCCTGCGACACCGGGCTCAGCTGCCGGGACGCCAGACGACCAGGGACTGCGACCGGCCGGCGCTGCGCGAGGGCCGCTGCCCGGCACGGACGGCGACGACGTCACCGGCGCGGCCGGCCGCGAAGACACGAGCGCCCGAGCCGAGGACGGCGCGGGTCCGCTCCAGCTCGACGGAGAGCTCGCCGACGCGGGACTGCAGCGCCGACACCTGGTTCTCGAGGTCGAGGATGCGCTGGATGCCGGCCAGGCTGATGCCCTCGTCCTGGGACAGCCGCTGCACCTCGCGCAGCCGGGCCACGTCGCGGGCGGAGTAGCGCCGGCCGCCGCCGCGGGTGCGGGAGGGGGAGACCAGGCCGAGGCGGTCGTACTGGCGCAGGGTCTGCGCGTGCATGCCGGCGAGCTGGGCTGCGACGGAGATGACGAAGACCGGGTCCTCATCACGCGGCGTGAAGCCCCCGACGGCGCCCATGGGAGTCATCCCCTGCGGACCCGGTCGAACAGGTCGGCGCGGGGGTCGGCCCCCGCCTCCTCGTCGCGCAGCGTCTCGACCGCCTGGCGCGCGGCGTCGGAGAGCCGGTGCGGTACGACGACCTGGACCTTGGCCAGCAGGTCGCCGTGCCCGGACTTCTCGGCGATGCCGCGGCCCTTGACGCGCAGCACCCGCCCGCTCGGGGTGCCCGGGGCGATGCGCACCTTGACCGGGTCCCCGGACAGCGTCGGCACGGTCACGGTGGCGCCGAGGGCCGCCTCGGCGAAGGTGACGGGGAGGTCGACGGTGAGGTGGTGCCCCTCGCGGCCGAAGACCGGGTGCGGCTCGACGCGGACGGTGAGCAGCAGGTCGCCGGCCGGCGCGCCCTGGTCGCCCGGGGCGCCCTTGCCGCGCAGCCGGATGGTCTGGCCGTCCTTGACGCCGGGCGGGACGCGGGTGGTCACGCGGGAGCCGTCGACACCGAGGGTGATGGTGTCGCCGTCGACCGCCTGGCGGAAGCTGAGCGTGGTGCGGGCGGTGACGTCGGCGCCGCGCCGTGGGCCGGGCGGCGCACCGAAGCCGCCGAAGCCCCCACCGCCGCGGGACGGGCCGGCCCCGCCCTGGCCGAACATGCCGAGCAGGTCCTCGAGGTTGGGCTGGCCGGCGCCGCCGCCGGTGGTGGTGTAGCGGACGTTGCCCGGCCCGGCGCCTGCGCCCTGGCCGAACAGGCCCCCGAAGAGGTCCTCGAAGCCGGCCGCGCCGCCACCGCCGCCCGGGCCGCCGGCGGTGAAGCGGGCGCCGCCGTGGCTCATCGAGCGGATGGCGTCGTACTGCTTGCGCTCCTCGGGGTCGGACAGGACCGCGTAGGCCTCGCCGATCTCCTTGAACCGCTGCTCGGCCGCGGCGTCCCCCGGCTTGGCGTCGGGGTGGAGGGTGCGCGCGAGCTTGCGGTAGGCCTTCTTGATCGCCGCGGCGTCGGCGTCGGTGGGGACGCCGAGGATCGCGTAGAAGTCCTTCTCGAACCAGTCCTGGCTGGCCATCGGCGTCCCTCCTGTTCTCGGTCGGTGGTGCGGGCCTGCGGGTGGGGACGTGCCGGGCCCGCGTCATGGGGTGGAGGACGACGTGCCGGGTGCCGCAGCACCCGGCACGCCATCATCTCCTGCCGGGGCTACTGCGGGTCGGCAACCGCGACACGCGCCGCGCGGATCACGCGCTCGCCGATCCGGTAGCCGGGCTGCAGCACCTGGACGACCGTGGTGGCCTCGGTGCCGTCGGCCAGCTCGGCCTCGACGTGCATCAGCGCCTCGTGGTGCATCGGGTCGAACGCCTCGCCGGGCTCGCCGAAGCGGACCACCCCGAACTTGGACAGCACGCCCTCGAGCTTGTCGGCGATGGCCGCGAACGGCCCGCCCTCGAGGTCGCCGTGCTGGCGCGCGAGGTGGATGTCGTCCAGCACCGGGAGCATGCGCCTCGATGACGCTGCCGACGGCCACGTCGCGGTGGACCTCGCGGTCACGGTCGACCCGCCGCTTGTAGTTGACGTACTCGGCCTGCAGGCGCTGCAGGTCCCGGAGCCGCTCGGCGGCCAGGGTGGTGTCCGGGTGGACGTCACCGCCCTCGGTGCCCTCGACCGGGGCAGCAGGCTCGCCCGACGCCGCGGGCTGGCCTGCGGGGGTCGCCTCGGCGGCGGCCGCCGGCGCGGCCGGGGCGGCGGAGTAGTCCGCCACCTCGGCCTCGCCACGCGGCGCGTCCTGCGACGGACGCACCTGACCGGTCTCGGGGTCGAGCCGCCGCTTGTCGCGGATCACCGGCTCCGGGGGGCCGTCGGGGCGCTGCCCCGCCGGCCCCGGGGCCGTGCTGTCGTCGTGCTGGGTCACTTCTTGTCCTGGGTCTCGTCGTCCTCGACCACCTCGGCGTCGATGACGTCGTCATCCTGCGCCGAGCCGGTCGCGCCACCCTGGGCACCTGCGCCGCCCTGCTGGGAACCGGCACCCGCGTCCTCGGCGGAGGCGGCGGCGTACATCGCCGTGCCCAGCTTCTGGGACTCCTCGGACAGCTTGGCCGACTTGGTCGCGATGTCCTCGGGGGTGGCGCCGGAGTCGTCCTTCAGGGCCGCCTTGAGGTCGGCGAGCGCGGCGTCGACGTCACCGCGGCCGTCGGCCGGGATCTTGTCGGCGCTGTCGACCAGGAACTTCTCGGTGGAGTAGACCAGCTGCTCGGCCGTGTTGCGGGCCTCGGTCTCCTCGCGGCGGGCCTTGTCCTCCGCGGCGTGCGCCTCGGCGTCCTTGACCATCCGGTCGATCTCCTCCTTCGGCAGCGCGGAGCCACCGGAGATCGTCATCGACTGCTCCTTGCCGGTGCCACGGTCCTTGGCGGACACGTGGACGATGCCGTTGGCGTCGATGTCGAAGGTGACCTCGACCTGCGGCACACCGCGGGGGGCGGGGGCGATGCCGGTCAGCTCGAACGTGCCGAGCGGCTTGTTGTGGGCCGCCAGCTCGCGCTCACCCTGGAAGACCTGGATCAGCACGCTGGGCTGGTTGTCGTCGGCCGTGGTGAAGACCTCGGAGCGCTTGGTCGGGATGGCCGTGTTGCGCTCGATGAGCTTGGTCATCAGGCCGCCCTTGGTCTCGATGCCGAGGGAGAGCGGGGTGACGTCGATGAGCAGGACGTCCTTGCGCTCGCCCTTGAGGACACCGGCCTGCAGGCTGGCGCCGATGGCGACGACCTCGTCGGGGTTGACGCCCTTGTTGGGCTCCTTGCCGCCGGTCAGCTCCTTGACCACGGAGGTGACGGCCGGCATGCGGGTGGAGCCGCCGACGAGCACGACGTGGTCGATCTCGCTGACGTTGATGCCGGCGTCCTTGATGACCTGGTGGAACGGCGCCTTGGTGCGCTCGAGCAGGTCACGCGTGAGCTGCTCGAACTGCGCGCGGGAGAGCGTCTCGTCCAGGTGGATCGGGCCGTTCTCGGACATCGAGAGGTACTGCAGGCTGAGGTTGGTGCTCGTCGCGGTGGACAGCTCCTTCTTGGCCTGCTCCGCGGCGTCGCGCAGACGCTGCATGGCGATCCGGTCCTTGGACAGGTCGACGCCGGCGGTGTTCTTCACCGTGGTCAGCAGGTGGCTGACGATGCGCTCGTCCCAGTCGTCGCCGCCGAGCTTGTTGTCACCGTTGGTCGCGCGGACCTGGATGGTGGAGAAGCCGTCCTCGGGGTCCTTGCCGACCTCCAGCAGGGAGACGTCGAAGGTGCCGCCGCCGAGGTCGAAGACGAGGATGAGCTCGTCCTCCTTGCCCTTGTCCAGGCCGTAGGCCAGGGCCGCGGCGGTGGGCTCGTTGATGATGCGCAGGACGTTGAGGCCGGCGATCTCGCCCGCCTCCTTGGTCGCCTGGCGCTCGGCGTCGTCGAAGTAGGCCGGGACGGTGATGACGGCGTCGGTGACGGCCTCGCCGAGGTAGGCCTCGGAGTCGCGCTTGAGCTTCTGCAGGATGCGGGCGCTGATCTCCTGGGCGGTGTACTTCTTGCCGTCGATCTCCTGGGACCAGTCGGTGCCCATGTGGCGCTTGACCGAGCGGATGGTCCGGTCGACGTTGGTCACGGCCTGCCGCTTGGCGATCTCGCCGACGAGGACCTCGCCGTTCTTGGAGAACGCGACGACCGAGGGGGTCGTCCGGCCGCCTTCGGCGTTCGCGATGATCGTGGGCTCACCGCCCTCGAGGACGGCGACTGCCGAGTTGGTGGTGCCGAGGTCGATGCCGACCGCACGAGCCATGGTGATCTCCCACTGGTGTTGAGGTGTTCAGGTCCGACGCACAATCTGCGACGGCGGGCTCGACTTGTCAAACCCAGCACTCCGCAAACTTGCGCTCACCTGGCTCAACTTCGGTGGGTCGCCGGTTGTTCCCCGCTCCCTGGACCGGACGCGACGCCTGCCGCGCTCAGCGCTTGGCGTACAGGGCCTCCAGGTCGGCCGCGAAGTCCCTGAGCACGACGCTGCGCTTGATCTTCAGCGTCGGGGTCAGGTGCCCGCTGGCCTCGGTCAGGTCGACCGGCAGGATCCGGAACCGCTTGATCCCCTCGGCCGAGGAGACCGTCGCGTTGGCCGCGTCGACCGCCGCCTGCACGTGCCTGAGCACCTCCGGGTCCTCGACGAGCTCGGCGACCGGGGTCGGCGGGCGCTGGGAGTCCCGCAGCCACGCCTCGACCGACTCCGGGTCGAGGGTGACCAGCGCGCCGATCGCCGGGCGGGCGTCACCGACCACGACGGCCTGGCTGACCAGGGCGTGCCCGCGGAGCACGTCCTCCAGCGGCGCCGGCGAGACGTTCTTGCCCGAGGAGGTCACGAGGATCTCCTTGGCCCGCCCGGTGATGGTCAGGTAGCCGTCCTCGAACGAGCCGAGGTCGCCGGTGTCGAACCAGCCGTCCGCATCCAGCGCCGCGGCGGTGGCCACCGGGTTGCGCCAGTAGCCGGAGAACACGTGGCCGCCGCGGACCTGGATCACGCCGTCGTCGGCGATGCGGACCTCGAAGCCGGGCAGCGGCCGGCCGACCGTGCCGATCCGGGTGCCGGCGCGGGTGTTGACCGTCGTGGCCGCGGTGGTCTCGGTGAGCCCGTAGCCCTCGAGGACGGTCACGCCGACGCCGCGGAAGAAGTGGCCGAGCCGGGCGCCGAGCGGCGCGCCGCCGGAGACCGCCCAGCGCAGCTGCCCGCCGAAGGCCTCCTTGACCTTGCCGTAGACGAGCCGGTCGAACAGCGCCCGGCGCGCTGCGCAGCAGCAGGCCCGGGCCGCCCTTCTCCAGGGCCTGGCTGTAGGCGATGGCCGTGTCCGTCGCCATGGCGAAGATGCGCTCCTTGCCACCGGCGGCGGCCTTGCGCTGCGCGGTGTCGTAGATCCGCTCGAACACCCGGGGCACCGCGAGGACGAAGGTCGGCCGGAACGTCGGGCAGGTCCTTGGAGATCCGCGCGATGTCGCTGTGCCCGGTGCGCACCCCGGCCAGCAGGACCGCGACCTGGATCATCCGCCCGAACACGTGCGCCAGCGGAAGGAACAGCAGCGTCGCGCGCGTCCTCCTCCTCGAACAGCTCGGGCAGGAACTCGATCGCGCTGAAGACCTCGGCCAGGAAGTTGCCGTGGGTCAGCTCGCAGCCCTTGGGCCGGCCGGTGGTGCCGGAGGTGTAGATGATCGTCGCCAGCGTGCCGGGCGTCAGGGCCGCGCGCCGGCGGGTCAGCTCGGCCCGGTCCTGGTCCTGCCCGTCGGCGACGAGCTGGGCCAGGGTGCGCTGACCCGGGACGTCGTCGATCGTCCAGGAGCTGCTGCAGCTCGGGCAGCTCCTGCGCGATGCCGGCCAGCATCGCGACGTGCCCCCGGGACTCGACCACGACGCCGACGGCCCCGGAGTCGGCCAGGATCCAGCGCAGCTGCTCTGCGGAGGACGTCTCGTAGACCGGCACGGTGACGGCGCCCGCCGTCCAGATCGCGACGTCGACCAGCGTCCACTCGTAGCGGGTCCTTGCCATCAGCCCCACCCGGTCACCCGGGCGGACGCCGGCGGCGACGAAGCCGAGCGCGAGCCGGTCCACCTCCTCGGCGAACGCGGCCGCGGTGACCGGCAGCCACGTCGCACCCTCCCGCCGGTTGAGCACCACCCGGTCGGGGGTCCGCCGCGCGTTCTCCACGACGATGTCGGCCAGGTTGGCGGGCGGGGTGTCGCTCCGCCACCAGTGGGTTCCGGAGGTCGCGGCGGTCTCAGTCGTTCCAGGCACGCGCTGAGATTACCTGCGGGGAAACTCCGTGTTCACCGGACGAGGCGCGCCGGTGGACGCGCCAGCGCGCCGACGGCTCACCGCGCGAACCACAGCAGGGCCGGTACGGCGGCCACGGCCAGTCCCAGCGCCATCATCAGGGAGTCCGCGCGACGCCACGGCGCGGGCTCGGCCCAGGTCCGCCGGCGCCCCTCCGCGCGCGGGGCGGAGAAGCCTCGCGCCTCCATCGCCACCGCCATCCGCCCGGCCTGGCGCAGCGACTGCACGAGCAGTCCTGCGGTCAGCGCGCCGACCTGCCGGGCCCGCGCCAGCGGCGTCCGGCCCGCGTCCAGGCCACGGACCCGGCGGGTCCGGCGCAGCTGGTGCCACTGCTGGTCCAGGCTCTCGAACCGCTGCAGCGCCGCGACCGCGGCGACGACCGGGCGCGCGGGCAGCCGCAACCGCTGGCCGAGGTGGTCGCCGAGGACGAACGGGTCGACCCGGGCAGCGAGCAGCACCCCCGGTACGACGAAGAACGCGACCCGCAGCCCGGCGGTCACCCCGGCCGCGACGTCGTGGGCCGGGCTGAGCAGCCAGTTGGAGAAGGCGACCGACAGCACACCGAGGACGCCGGGCGCGAGCCGGCGCGCGGTCGCCCCGGCGGTGGAGCCGCGGGCCGACCTGCCCCGCACCGAGGACGCACGGCGCACGCCGAGGACCGCCGGCGCGAGCAGCAGCTCGACGCCGATCCCGAGGAGGGCGGTGCGCAGGTCGCGCACGAACAGCGAGCCGCCCAGCAGCACCGCCGACGCGGCGAGCAGGGAGAGAGGTCCGCACGCGGCGGCGAGGCCCGCGCGTCCTGGCGGAGGCGGCGGGGACTGCGGGAACGCCCGGCGCGGCGGCCGGCGGGCGTGGACACAGCAGCGGTCGGTGCCGCGGTTGGCGCCGCACCGGCCGGCGCCGTACCGGCCGGCGCGGTTCCGGCCGTACGGTTCCGGCCGCTGCGGTTGCGGTCGGCGCGGTCGCGGCCGACACCACCCGGCCGCGCTCGAGGCGGACGGTGCGGTCGGCGAGGCGGGCCAGCAGCGGGTCATGGGTGGCGAGGACGACGGCGACGCCCGCGGACCGTGCTGCGACGACGACGCCCGCGACGGCCGCCCAGGTGAGCCGGTCCTGGCCGACGGTGGGCTCGTCGAGGACCAGCACCGCCGGCCCGTGGGCGACCGCGCCGGCGAGGGCGAGCCGGCGCATCTCGCCGCCGGAGAGCCGGTGGGGGTCGGTGCCGGCCAGGGGCGCCAGCCCGAGGACCTCCAGCAGCGCGTCGGCGCGTCGCCCCGCGGCGTCCTGGTCGAGCCCGAGCAGGCGGCTGGTGCTGAGCACGTCGTCGCGCACCGTGCGGGAGACGACCGCGAGCTCGGCCTGCTGCGGCACCCAGCCGACCCGCCGTGCCAGCTCCGAGGAGGTCCACCTCCCCGGCGAGGCCCCGGCGCCGCCGGCGAGCCAGTCCGCCGCCACCACCGCCCCGCTCGTCGGGGCCTCCACGCCGGCGAGCAGGGCGGTGAGCGTGGACTTCCCGGCGCCGCTGGTGCCGACGACCGCGAGCACCTCCCCGGCGCGGACGCCGACGTCGACGCCGCAGAGCGCAGGCACCGGCGGCAGCGGCGCGCGGGCGGCGGTCAGGCCGACGGCCGGCCGCCGCACGACCCCCACCGCCTCGGTGTGGACGGCGAACCCGGACCCGTGCCCCGGCTCGGCGGGGTCCGCGGGAGGGTCCGGGACCGGCGACGCGGGCCGCACCACCGGGGCCACGAGCGCTGTCGGCACCGCGAGAGGGGCGGGCGCGTCGACGCCGGGCACCCAGACGCCGTGGGCGGCGAGCTCGGCTGCGCGGGCGGCCAGCGTCGGGACGACGGGGCCGTCCGCGGCGACCCGCCCGGCCGCCGTCGAGGACGACCAGCCGGTCCACCTCGCCGGCCCACGCCTCGAGCCGGTGCTCGACCAGCACCATGGTGGCTCCGGTTCGGCGCACGGCGTCGGTGACCGACCGGCGTACGGCCGCGGCGGTGGAGGGGTCCAGCATCGCCGAGGGCTCGTCGAGCAGGACGAGGTGCGGACCCAGCGCGAGCACCCCGGCGAGCGCGAGGCGCTGCGCCTCCCCGCCGGAGAGCGCCCCGACCGGGTGGTGGACGTCGTACGGGAAGCGCGACCGCGGCGAGCGCGCCCCGGACCGTCGCCCAGATCCGGTCCCGCGGCAGCCCGAGGTTCTCGGGGCCGAACGCCACGTCCCGGCCGGCCTGCCCGGCGACCGCGGCGTCGGCCGGGTCCTGCACGAGCAGGCCCACGCAGGCGCCGCCGTCGCCGGGGGCGCGCCCGTCGACCGTGACCGTGCCGGTGAGCTCACCGGTCTCGGTCGTGGTGAGGACCCCGGCGAGCGCGCGCAGCAGGGTGGACTTGCCCGACCCGCTCGGCCCGGCCAGCAGGACGCGCTCCCCGGGCTCCAGCTGCAGGCTGATGCCGGGCAGCACGGCGCTCGCTCGCCCGAACGGCCGCCAGGTCAGGTCGGCGACGTCGACGCGCGCGCCGGTCGGGGTGTGCGGCGCGGGAACCGGTGGGGAGCCCGCCTCAGCGGGCAGCGGCGGACGCACGGCCTTCCTGCCCGGCCGGGAACGCGTCCAGGGCGCCGGCGCGGGCGAGGTAGCGCACCAGCGCCCAGCCGCCGAGGCCGGCGATGACGGCGCCGGAGAGGACCCCGCACAGCAGGTAGACGGCCCTCCACGCCGGCGAGTAGTCGGGGGTGTAGGCCCACCACTCGTAGCAGACGACCTCCAGCACCGCGGCCACGATGCCGCCGACCACGGCCGTGACCGGGCCGAACCGTCGCCAGCGCCCGGCGGCCAGCGCCAGCTCGACGCCCAGCCCCTGCAGCACCCCGGAGAGCAGGACCGCGATGCCCCACTTGTTGCCGAGGAACAGCTCGACGTTGGCCGCGACCAGCTCGGTGAAGAGGGCGGCGCCCGGGCGGCGGACGACCAGCCCGCCGACGACGGCGGGGACCAGCCACACCCCGAGGGTGAGTGCCCCCAGCGGCGGGAAGGCGGTCGGTCGCGGCGCTGACCGCGGGGTAGACGAAGGTGTCGAAGCCCCAGAAGACGACCCCGAAGGCGACCGCCAGCATGGCGGCGGTGATGAGGTCGATGCCCCGCCAGGACCACGGGCGGCCGGTGGCGGGAACGGTCCGCGGCGGCCCACCCGAAGGCGTGGCGGCGCGACCCGTGCGGTGGTGTGTGCTCATGTGCCCTGCTCCCTTGGAAGTGGTGCTGCAATTTCCAGAGGGGGATGTGGCACGCCCTCGCCGGTGCCTCGCGGCGGACCGCGAGGGGGTACGGCGAGAGCGCACCTGAGATGTCCCGACTCCCTTCGCCGGTGCTAACCGGAGCAGGTTCGAGGGTCTGCGGCGGACCGCACTCTCAGCGCTGTGGGGCGCTCCCCTGTCGTTCTGGGATGACGGTACACCCTGGGTCGTGACAGGCTCGAGCACGAGCAGGGCCGGCCACCGGTTGGCCGGAACGGGAAGACTCGACCGACGAAGAACGAGGGAGTGCAGGCGTGGGCGAAGCAGTGTGGAAGGTCCTGGGGACGGGTGCGGCGATCGGCGCCGGCCTCCTCGCCAAGAAGCTGGCGACGGCGGGCTGGAAGCTCGGCACCGGCAACGAGCCGCCGGTGAACCCGGAGGACCCGGAGGTCACCTGGAAGGAGGCGATCGGCTGGGCCGTCGTGTCCGGCGCGATCGTCGGGGTGGCCCGGCTGCTGGCGGCGCGCAAGGCGGCCGCGTACTACCGCAAGGCCGCCGGCCACGACCCCAAGGGCCTGAACAAGGTCAGCTGACCCGCACCGGCCGGTCCCGTCGGACCGGCCGGTGCGGGCTCGAGGGCGCGCGGGCGTCAGGACCAGTCGGCGCCGCGCCCCTCGAACTCGTCGAACACCAGCCACGTCCGCGTCGCCTTGATGCCGGGCACGCCCTGGATCTGCTCGAGCACCACGTCGCGCAGCGCGGCGTTGTCCGGCGCCCGGACCAGGACGAGGACGTCGAAGTCGGCCCCGAGCATCGCGGCGTGCTCGACGAACGGCAGCTCGCGCAGGCGCGCCGACACCTCCCGCCACGAGTTCTGCTCGATCGACAGGCTCACGTACGCCGACGTGCCCAGCCCCGCGCGCTCGGGAGAGATCCGCGCGGAGAAGCCGGTGATGACGCCGTCGGCGAGCAGCCGGTCGACGCGCGCGTAGGCGTTGGCGCGCGAGATGTGGATGCGCTCGGCCAGGGTGCGGATCGAGGTGCGGGCGTCACGCACCAGCTCGCCGAGGATGCGGCGGTCGGCGTCGTCCAGCGGCCGGGCCGAGCGTCCGGAGCGCCCGGCGGAGCCGCCCTTGTCGTTGGACGTGTGGTCCGGCATACCCGCTCCTGGTGGCCGATCGTCTCTGGTTTGCCGCGGCCATTGTGTCGCATGACCGGTTCAGCCACGATCTGGGGACACATCGCCCAGGAGGTCGACCGCTTCGATGACGACGCACACCAGCGCACCAGGCGCCACCACGAGCGCCACGACCGACATGACGGATGCGCCGTTCTCCCGTGGGCTGCTCCCGGCACCGCTGCCCGTCCGCTTCCTCAACGACGCCGGCGAGCGCGTGCAGACGATCGTCGACGACTACGCCGAGCCGGCGCCGGAGCAGCTGGTCGAGGCCTACCGCCGCATGGTGATCGGCCGGCGCTTCGACGTGCAGGCCACGGCGCTCACCAAGCAGGGACGCCTCGCGGTCTACCCCTCCTCGCGCGGCCAGGAGGCCTGCCAGGTCGGCGCGATGCTGGCGCTGCAGCCCGGCGACTGGGCCTTTCCCACCTACCGCGAGTCGGTCGCGCTGGTCACCCGCGGCATCGACCCGATCGAGGTCCTGACGCTGCTGCGCGGCGACGCCCACTGCGGCTACGACCCGATGGCGACGAAGACCGCGCCGCAGTGCACGCCGCTCGCGACCCAGCTGGTCCACGCCGCCGGGCTGGCCTACGGCGAGGCGCGCAAGGGCCGCGGCTCGGTGGCGCTGGCGTTCGTCGGTGACGGCGCGACCAGCGAGGGCGACTTCCACGAGGCGCTCAACTTCGCCGCCGTGTTCAAGGCGCCGGTCGTGTTCGTCGTCCAGAACAACACCTACGCGATCAGCGTCCCGCTCTCGAAGCAGACCGCAGCGCCCTCGCTGTCCTACAAGGGGATCGGCTACGGGGTCGCGTCCGAGCAGGTCGACGGCAACGACCCCATGGCGGTGCTCGCGGTGCTGAACAAGGCTGCGGCGCATGCGCGGTCCGGCAAGGGGCCGGTGCTCGTCGAGCTGCACACCTACCGCCTCGATGCCCACACCAACGCCGACGACGCGACGCGCTACCGCGACGAGGCGGAGGTCACCGGCTGGCTCGCCCGCGACCCGATCGCCCGGCTCGAGGCCTACCTGCGCGGGCAGGGCCTGCTGGACGACGAGGCCGTCGCGCAGGTGGCAGCCGAGGCCGAGGCGGTCGCCGCCGACGTGCGCACCCGTATGAACGCCGACGTCGAGGTCGACCCCCTGTCGCTGTTCGACCACGTCTACGCCACCCCCACCCCCCAGCTGCTGGAGCAGCGCGCCCAGGTGCAGGCCGAGCTGGAGGCGGAGGCCGACTCCGCCGACGCCGCCGCGACGCAGAAGGAGAGCCGCTGATGGCCGCCACGACCCTGACGATGGCCGGGGCGCTCAACAGCGCCCTGCGCGACGCGATGACCGCGGACGAGGACGTGCTGGTCTTCGGCGAGGACGTCGGCACCCTCGGCGGCGTCTTCCGCGTGACCGACGGCCTGGCCCGTGACTTCGGCGAGCAGCGCTGCTTCGACACCCCGCTGGCCGAGTCGGGCATCGTCGGGTTCGCCGTCGGCATGGCGATGGCCGGGTTCCGCCCCGTCGTCGAGATGCAGTTCGACGCGTTCGCCTACCCCGCCTTCGAGCAGATCGCCTCGCACGTCGCCAAGATGCGCAACCGCACCCGCGGCGCCGTGTCCCTGCCGCTCGTCATCCGCGTGCCGTACGCCGGGGGCATCGGCGGCGTGGAGCACCACTGCGACTCCAGCGAGGCCTACTACGCGCACACCCCCGGGCTCAAGGTCGTCACGCCGGCGACCGTCGAGGACGCGTACTCGCTGCTGCGCGAGGCCATCGCCGACCCCGACCCCGTGATCTTCATGGAGCCCAAGCGGCTCTACTGGAGCAAGGCCGAGGTCGAGCTGCCCGTCAGCGCGGCGCCGTTCGGGACCGCAGCGGTGCGGCGCGAGGGCCGCGACGTCACGCTGGTGGCCTACGGCCCGAGCGTGCCCGTCGCGCTCGAGGCGGCCGAGGCGGCCACGGACGAGGGATGGGACGTCGAGGTCGTCGACCTGCGCACGATCGTGCCGTTCGACGACGAGACGGTCGTGGCGTCGGTGCGGCGTACCGGTCGGTGCGTGGTGATCCAGGAGGCGCAGGGCTTCGGCGGGGTCGGGGCAGAGATCGCCTCCCGCGTGCAGGAGCGCGCCTTCCACGCCCTGCACGCCCCGGTGCTGCGGGTCAGCGGGCTGGACGTCCCCTACCCCGCGCCCAAGCTCGAGCACGTGCACCTGCCCGGTGTCGACCGGGTGCTGGACGCCATCGGGCGGCTGCAGTGGGACGACGCGCCGGACCTGCGCTTCGTCGCCGGAGGTGCCGCATGAGCGTGGCGACCGCGATGTCCCCCGCCGTCTTCCTGCTGCCCGACCTCGGCGAGGGGCTGACCGAGGCCGAGGTCATGGAGTGGCACGTCGCCGTCGGTGACGACGTCGTCGTCGACCAGGTCGTCGTCACGGTCGAGACCGCCAAGGCCACCGTGGACCTCCCTTGCCCGCACGCCGGGCGGGTGCACCAGCTGTACGGCGAGCCGGGCCAGCTGCTGGCCGTCGGGTCGCCACTGCTGTCGGTCGCGACCGCCGGGTCGGCCGGACCGGCCGACTCCGCCGGCGCGGTGAGCCCCGCGCCGGACCCCGCCGGCGACGAGCCCGCTGCCCTGGCGCAGTACCGCGAGGAGGAGCAGGCCGGGTCCGGCGCCGTGCTCATCGGGTACGGCACCGCCGAGACCAGTCGGACCCGGCGTCGCCGCGTCGGCGCTCCTCCCGCGCCGGCGCCCACCCCGCCGGCTGGCACGACACCGGCCCCTGCCGCACCCGTCCCTGCCGCAGACGCGCCGGCAGCACACGCCCCGGCGCCACGCGCGGTCCAGGTCATCTCGCCGATCGTGCGGCGCCTGGCCCGCGACCACGGCATCGACCTGTCCCACCTCACTCCCGCCTCGCCGGATGAGATCCTGCGCCGCCGCGACGTGGAGGCGGCGATCGCCCGGTCGTCCGAGGCCTCCCCCGTGCGCACACCCGCCGCTGCGGACCTGGGCGCCGCCAGCACGCCGGCTCCCGCGAGGGTCGCCGCCGTCGCGCGGCCGACCGGTCCCGCCACCGCCGCGGCACGGCCGGCTGGCCCCGCGGAGGACCTGCACATCCCCTTGCGCGGCGTCCGTCGGACCATCGCCGACCGGATGACGACCAGCCGCCGCGAGATCCCCGACGCGACCACCTGGGTCGACGCCGACGCGACCGCGCTGATGGAGGCCAGGGACGCGATCCGGGCGGTGCGACCAGACGCCGGCATCGGCGTGCTGGCGCTGATGGCCCGCATCGTCGTGGCGGGGCTGCGCCGCTTCCCCGAGCTGAACGCCCGGGTCGACACCGAGCGGGAGGAGATCGTGCAGCTGGCACGGGTCAACCTCGGCTTCGCGGCGCAGTCGCCGCGCGGGCTCGTCGTACCCGTGGTCGACGACGCCGGCTCGATGACGACCTCGGAGCTGGCCGGCGCGCTGCGCGAGCTCACCGACCTCGCCCGGCAGGGGGCGCTGACGCCCGCGCAGATGACCGGAGGGACGTTCACGCTGAACAACTACGGCGTGTTCGGCGTCGACGGCTCCACGCCGATCCTCAACCACCCCGAAGCCGCGATGCTGGGCATCGGCCGGATCATCGACAAGCCGTGGGCGCACGAGGGTCAGCTGGCACTGCGCAAGGTGACCCAGCTGTCGTTCACCTTCGACCACCGGGTCTGCGACGGCGGCACGGCCGGCGGCTTCCTGCGGTTCGTGGCCGACGGCGTCGAGCGGCCGGTCGCCCTCCTCGCCGACCTGTAACCCACCCGGGCCGGCCGGCGCCCGCAGTCGCCGCGCGCGTCAGGTGGGCAGCAGGGCGGTGAGGAGCGCGGTCACGGCACGGTCGAACAGGGGGGCCTCCGGTGACGTCCGGGCAACCGGTCCGCCCGCCGCGATGGCGGCAGCCACGTGCGGGTGGTCGCCGGCTGCCACCACCTCGGCGAGGTAGGCGGCCAGCGACACCTGCCACTGGGCCAGGCTCTGGCCATCGTGCTGCCGGCGCACCTCTGCGCCCACCAGCTGACGCACCATGCCGTTGACCAACCCGATGGACTCGAGCTTGGCCTGGCCGCTCACGGGCAGCTCGTCCATCACCGCCAGCGAGCGCTCGAGGTAGTCCAGGGCGCGCGGCCCCAGGTGGGTGTCTGGCCGCGTGAGGTCGAGCAGCCACGGATGCCGCAGGTAGATGGCTCGGCCCTGGTGCGCCAGGGTGAGCAGATCGCTCACCCAGCTCCCGGAGCCGAGCTGCCCGTAGTCGAACTCCCCGTTGACCTGGTCGACCATGAGCTCGATCAGCTCGTCCCGGGTGGCCACGTAGCGGTACAGCGACGCCGGCCCGGCCCCGACGGCTGCAGCCACCGCACGCATCGTCACCCTGGGGAGCCCGGCCCGGTCAGCCAGCCCTACTGCTGCTGCGGCGATAGCGGCACGGCTGTACTCGGGCGCCGGGCCCCGGCCTGAGCGTTCGGGCCGCAGCCAGATGCTGTCACTGACACCTTCGACCACGAAAGCTCCTTTGCAAACGCCGTTCCCAGCGCCCAGCCTGGTTCCGCGAACACTGATCGCAGTTCGGTTCAGAGAGGTGGCACCATGGCCGGGAACCAGCCGCGGAACCACGATCACGGCTCGGCCCGGTGGACGCCGACGCAGCGCGCCCGCAACGGGGAGGTGGACGTGGCCTACGACCACCTCGTCGGTTCGGAGGGCGAGCCCTTGCTGTTGATCATGGGCCTCGGGACCTCACGCTTCTGGTGGCCGGTTGGCCTGGCGCAGGCGTTCGCGGACCAGGGGTTCGCCGTGGCCCGCTACGACCAGCGGGACGCCGGCGAGTCGACCCGGATGCCCGACACCGCCAGCCGCAACCCGCTCACGGCGCTGTTCGGGAGGCGGGGTGGCGCGTACACCTCCGAGGACATGACCGACGACGCAGTCGCCGTGATGGACGCACTGGGATGGGAGCGCGCCCACCTGTTCGGCCACTCCCTCGGCGGGGTCATCGCGCAGCGCATCGCGCTGCGACACCCCGACCGGGTGCTCAGCCTGGTGTCCTCGGCGGCCCTGCCCAGTGACGTCTCCGGCTTTGCGGTCGCGCGCTACCTGCGCTTCGGCCTGCTGGCGAAGCTTGCCCGCACGAGGTTCCCTGATGGCAGACAGGGCGACATTCAGGCCGGTCTGGCGGTCGCCCGCGGTGTCGCCTCCCCCGCCTACCCCTTCGACGAACATGCGAGCCGGGAGTGGATCGAGCGCGAGGCGGACAGCGGGCCGCGCGACCAGAAGGCGCAGAGCCGGCAGATCGGCGCCCAGTGGCACGGACCTGCACTGAGCACCCTGCGCAAGCCGATGCTCGTCCTGCACGGCGAGGCAGACCCGCTGCTGCGCGTCAGGGCCGGCAGGGCCACCGCCAGCGCCGTCCAAGGGGCCCGGCTGGTCACGTTCCCCGGCGTCGGTCACGACATCCCGGCCCCGCGGTGGCCCGCCGTCGCACGGGAGGTGCGTGAGCTGGCCACCCGGTCACCGGAAATGCCACGGCGGCCTCACTGACGGCATCGGTCGCCTGTTCGCCCCCGGCATGGGTGCCGCTGGGTTTACTCAGGCTGCGAGGGCGTCGTGGTGGTTGACCGGGTGGGTGATGAACTCCTGCCCGAAGGGGTCGGTCCAGGTGGCCACCCCGTCGCGGGTCATGCTCACCTGCCACCTTGTCCGGTGCTTCATCCGGTGGTGACGCCGGCACAACGTCAGCAGGTTGGTGGGGTCGGTCGGACCCGACGGCCAGGGATTGACGTGGTCCAGGTCGCAGAACCGGGCCGATCGGGCGCATCCCGGTGCCCGGCAGTGCCCGTCGCGGTGCCGCACGAACCGGCCCATCGCCGCCGGCGGCGTGTATCCCTTGGCGCCGGTCTCGAGCGTGGTGCCTGACCCCTGGTCCAGCAGCACCCGCCGGATCCGGGTGTCGAACCTGGCGCAGATCCCGGCCACGACGTCCCCGGGGACCACCCCGACGCCGGAGATCTCGTACCCCATCGCGCAGACCTGCTGCCAGGACGGGCCGGCCACGAACCCCTCCTCATCGCGAGCCATCTCATCGACCGGGGCGTCCACGGTCAGCGTCTCCACCGGCACCGCTCAGGTGCACCGTGGTGGACACCTGCACCCGGGCCAGGACCAGGTCCACCAGCGCATCGGCGCGCGCCTGGTCCATCGACAGGTCCGGGTCCTCGCGCTGCAACGCGCACGCGTGGTCATCGACCGCGGCCTTGCACAACGCCGACTCGTGCGCCGGCAGCACCGCCACCCACTCACTGAGCCCGACCACGTGCGAGGGCCAGACCCGCACCGACCGCTCCAACCGGGCCTTGACCGCCCGCAGCCGCACCGCCTCTGCGTCCACCAACGCCAGCGCCCGACGGGTCCGCGCCCGCACCCGCCCACCGGTCTCACCGCAGATCCGCGGCAAGAATCACCGCCTCCACCTGCGCACAGCCCGCCGCGGTGGTCTCAGTCGTCTCGGCCACGACGATCGAGGCACGCCACCCATCCAGGCTCCCGGCGGCCATCGCCGACAACGTCCCTGGCAGCCGCGAGGCCAACGCCGCCGCGGTCTGCACCCGGTCCTCCGCCCCACGAGCGGTCAACCCCAGCATCGGGGCGACCGTCACCGACGCGAACTCACTCACGTGCCCCACGCCACGGTCCACCGCCACCCACCCACCATCGGGGCCAGGGACCTCGTCGCGGGCGGCGATCCCCGCCAGCCCCACCACCTGCACCGCCGACGCCGCGTTGACCACCCGCTGAGAGGCCAGCACCAGCTCGGCCAGCTCACCCTCACCGGTGTCAGTCACCTCGGCCCGGACGGCCTCGAAGACCTGCTGCACCAGCAGCAGCGCCCGCTCCAAGGACTCGATCATGTGTTCTATTCTACCGCTCAAACTGCTCCCCTGGCCAGTGTCCACAGGCGCATCCGGCGGTAGGGACAACCGCTTCATGGCCGCAGCATCCGAAGCCGTGGCGTCGTCTGCCGCCACGGACGTCCACCGCCTACGATCGGCCGCATGAGATCCGGGATATCGGTGGAGGACATGGACCGCGCGGTCCGCCCGCAGGACGACCTGTTCGGCTACGTCAACGGTGGGTGGGCGGCGCGCACGCAGATCCCCTCGGACCGGGCGCTGCACGGCACGTTCCGGATGCTGGCGGACGACGCCGAGCAGCACCTGCGCGTGATCGTGGAGGAAGCCGCGGCCAGTGACGCCGCGCCCGGCACCCCCGCCCGCAAGGTCGGCGACCTGTACGCCGCCTTCCTGGACGAGGCCCGGATCCGCGAGCTCGGCCTCGACCCGGTCCGCGGCGACCTCGACCGGGCCCTCACCGTCCAGGATCGCAGCGACCTGCTGCGCCAGCTCGGCAGCCTGCAGCGCCGGGGGGTCCGGGGCGCGGTCGAGCTCTACGTGATGACCGACAAGCGCGACTCCACCCGTTACCTGCCCTACCTCGAGCAGTCCGGCATCGGCCTTCCCGACGAGTCGTACTACCGCGAGGACTCGTTCGCCGGGATCCGGCAGGAGTACGTCGCCCACATCGGCCGCATGCTCGCCCTCGCCGGCATCGACGCCGACGGCGCACCCGAGCGGATCATGGCGCTGGAGACGCGCCTCGCGTCGGCGCACTGGGACCGGGTCCGCAGCCGGGACGCCGTCGCGACGTACACGCTGCTCGACCGGAACGCGCTCCGGGAGCTCGCGCCGGGCGTCGACTGGACCGCCTGGGTCGACGGGCTCGCAGCGCCGGCAGCGGTGCTGGACGAGGTCGTCGTCCGGCAGCCCGACTTCCTGACCGCCCTGTCCGAGGCGTTCGACACCGTCCCGATGGCGGACTGGGGGCTCTGGCTGGCCTGGCGCGTGCTGAGCGCCGTCGCGCCGTACCTCAGTGACGACGTGGCCGACGAGAGCTTCGCCTTCTACGGCCGCACGCTCACCGGCGCGCCCGAGCAGAAGGAGCGCTGGAAGCGCGGCATCGACGTCGTGGAGTCGGCGCTGGGCGAGGCGGTGGGCCAGCTGTACGTCGAGCGGCACTTCCCACCCGCGGCCAAGGAGCGGATGACCACCCTCGTGGCCAACCTCGTCGAGGCCTACCGGCGCAACATCGAGGGCCTGGCCTGGATGAGCGCCGAGACGAAGGTCCGAGCGCAGGAGAAGCTGGGCCGGTTCGTCCCGAAGATCGGCTATCCCGAGCAGTGGCGCGACTACTCGGCGCTGCAGGTGGACCGCGACGACCTGCTCGGCAGCGTCCGGGCCGGCGCGGCGTTCGAGACCGACCGCGAGCTGGCCAAGCTCGGCGGCCCGGTCGACCGGGCCGAGTGGCACATGACCCCGCAGACGGTCAACGCCTACTACAACCCCGGGATGAACGAGATCGTCTTCCCCGCGGCCATCCTGCAGCCGCCGTTCTTCGACCTCGAGGCCGAGGACTCGGCCAACTACGGCGCGATCGGCGCGGTCATCGGGCACGAGATCGGGCACGGGTTCGACGACCAGGGCTCGCGCTATGACGGCGAGGGCAACCTCAGCGACTGGTGGACCGAGCAGGACCGCGAGCGTTTCGACGCGCTGACGCAGGCCCTGATCGCCCAGTACGACGCGCTCGAGCCGCGCGACCTCCCCGGCCGTCACGTCAACGGCGCGCTCACCGTCGGGGAGAACATCGGCGACCTCGGTGGCGTCACGATCGCCTACCAGGCGTGGCGGATCGCCTGCGACAGCAACGAGCCTCCCGTGCTGGACGGCCTGACCGGCGCCCAGCGGCTCTTCGCCGGGTGGGCGACGTGCTGGCGCACCAAGGCGCGCGAGGAGGAGGCCGTACGACGCCTGTCCGTGGACCCCCACTCCCCGCCGGAGTTCCGCGCCAACGTGGTGCGCAACCTCGAGGAGTTCTACGAGGCGTTCGACGTCAAGGAGGGCGACGACCTGTGGCTCGCGCCCGAGGAGCGGGTCCGCATCTGGTGACGCGGGGCCCGGCCGGCCGGGGCCGGCCCGTCAGTCCGGCGGCAGGTCCAGTGCCCGCGCGATCGGCACGCCTGCGCGGTAGGAGAGGTGCAGGTACGACGGCGCGTCGAGCACCGTGAGGTCGGCGCGCAGGCCGGGTGCGATGCGGCCGATGTCGTTGCGGCGCAACGACATCGCGCTGCCCACCGTCGACGCCCGCAGCGCCTCCGCCGGCGTCAGCTGCATCTCCCGGACGGCGAGGGCGATCACGAACGGCATCGAGGAGGAGTAGCAGGTGCCGGGGTTGCAGTCGGTGGCCAGCGCCAGGGACACGCCGGCGTCGAGCAGCCGACGGGCGTCCGGGTAGGGCGACCGGGTCGAGAACTCCACGCCGGGCAGCAACGTCGCGACGGTGGTGCCGGCCGCGCCCACCAGGGCGTCCACATCGGCGTCGCTGAGGAACGTGCAGTGGTCCACGCTGGCCGCGGCGTACGCGACGGCCAGCTGCACACCGGGCCCGGGCCCGAGCTGGTTGCCGTGGACCCGCAGGCCCAGACCGGCGTCCCGGCCGGCGGCCAGGACCCGGCGCGCCTCCTCCTCGGTGAACGCGTGGGCGCTGTTCGGCTCGCAGAAGACGTCCACCCACCGGGCGTGCGGCGCGCAGGCGCGCAGCATCGGCCCGGTCACCAGGTCGACGTACTCCGCGCGCTGGTCGGCATACTCCGCCGGCACGACGTGCGCCCCGAGGAACGTGGTCTCGTCGGTGACCTCCCGCGCGATGCGCAGCGCCCGCGCCTCGTCCGCCACCGTGAGGCCGTAGCCGCTCTTGGTCTCCACCGTCGTCGTGCCCTGGGCGCGCATCTCCCGGACCCGCGCCGCGACCAGGGCCCGCAGGACGTCGTCGCTGGCCGCCCGGGTGGCGCGCACCGAGGTGGCGATGCCGCCACCGTCGTACGGCACGCCGGTCATCCGGGCCGCGAACTCGGCCGAGCGGTCCCCGGCGAACACCAGGTGGGAGTGGGAGTCCACGAACCCCGGCACGACGGCTCGTCCACCCAGGTCGTGCCGGCGGTCGGCATCCGGCGCGCGTGCTGCCGGGCCGGTCCAGAGCACGGCCTCGCCGTCGACCACCACAGCGGCGTCGCGCAGCAGGCCGAGTCCCTCGCTGTGGTCCGCGCCGTCGAGGGTGTCGTCGAACGTGACCAGCTCGGCGATGCCCGTGACCAGGGTCGTGCTCATGCGTCCTCCCACAGCGGGCCGATGGCGTCCTGCAGCAGCGCGCCGACATCCCCGAGACTGGTGCCGGCCCCCGGTGACCACCACCCGGCCGTCGACCACGACCGTGTGGACGTCGGCCGCGGTGGCGGTCATCAGGACCTGCGCCGGGTCGGACCCGGCGGTGCGCGGCGAGTCCAACCGGACCGCAACGAGATCGGCGCGCGCACCGGCCTCGATGCGTCCGGCGTCGGGCCACCCGAGGCTCGCGTGCGCGGTGGCCGCGTGCACCAGCTCGTCGGGGCGGAACCGTCCACGCTGCAACGACACCAGCCGCTCGTGCATCTCCAGCCCCCGAGCCTCCTCGAACGGGTCGATCACCGCGTGCTGGTCCGAGCCGAGCGACAGCGGGGCCCCGGCGTCGCGCAGGGCGCGGGCCGGGCCGATGCCGTCGGCCAGGTCACGCTCGGTCGTCGGGCAGAAGCAGCAGGTGGTGCCGGTGCGGCCGAGCGCCGTGATGTCGTCCGGCGTCAGGTGCGTGGCGTGGACCGCCGTGGTCCGTGGACCGAGCGCGCCCTGCGCCTGCAGCAGCGCCGTCGGTGTCGTGCCGTAGAACCCCTGGCACGCCTCGTTCTCGGCCGGCTGCTCGGAGAGGTGCACGTGCAACGGCATCCCCTCGGCCGCGCCGACCACGACCCCGATGCTCTCCCGCGGCACCGCCCGCACCGAGTGGATCGCCGCACCGACGCGCATCCCCGTGGACGGGCGAAGTCGCAGCAGCCGCTCGGCCCAGCGCTCGGCGGTGGTGTCGCCGAAGCGCCGCTGCCGTGCGTCCAGTGGTGTGTGCCCGTCCGGCCCCAGCCCGCCGGCGAGGTAACAGGTGTCCAGCAGGGTCAGCCGGATCCCGGCATCCGAGGCCGCCTCCCTCAGCGCCTCGCCCATCGCGTTGGGGTCGTCGTACGCCGTGCCGCCGGGGGCGTGGTGCAGGTAGTGGAACTCCCCCACGCAGGTGATGCCGGCCAGCGCCATCTCCGCGTAGGTGGCGCGGGCCAGGGCGAGGTAGGCGTCCGGATCCAGCCGCGCGGCCACGGCGTACATGCCCTCGCGCCAGGTCCAGAAGGTGCCGCCACGGCCGTGGGTGCGGCCGCGCAGCGCGCGGTGGAAGGCATGGCTGTGGGCGTTGGCCAGGCCCGGGAGCACCACGCCCGCGAGCGCCTCGGCGTCCCCGCGAGGGCTGTCCGGGGTCACGGCGGTGAACCGTCCGTCGCGCACCTCGAGCAGGACGTCCCGCGCGGGGCCCGAGGGCAGCAGCGCGTGGTCGGCGTGCCAGCGCCGGACGGGACGGTCGCTCATCCGGCCAGCTCGCGGACCACCCGCACGAGCGCCTCGACGCCCCGGTGGCAGTCCTCGGTCCCGGCGTGCTCCGCCGGTGAGTGTGAGACCCCGGTCGGGTTGCGCACGAACAGCATCGCCGTCGACAGCCCCGCGGTGGCGAGCACACCGGCGTCGTGCCCGGCACCGGTGGACAGCACCGGCGCCGCGTCGAGCGCCCGGGACAGGTCTGCGGCCAGCCCGGCGTCGAGCGCTGTCTCTGGCGTCCACGACTCCTCGAGCGGCTCCACCCCGGCCTGCGCGCCGACGCTCGCGACGACCTTGCGCACGTCGCCGTCGAACGGGCCGCGGGCGTCCAGCCACGCGGTGACCCGGGACGGGATGGCGTTGACGCCGCCCGGCTCCACCGCGACCTTGCCCACGGTCGCGACGCACCCGTGGGCCTGCGCAGCCGCGCGCGCCGCCAGGACGGCCGAGGCCAGCGCCAGCATCGGGTCGTGGCGGTCCTCCAGGCGCGGTGGTGCCCGCGTGGTTGGCCTCGCCCATCAGGTCGAGCCGCCACCGGCCGTGCGGCCAGATCGCCGCGCCGACGCCGACCGGCCGGTCGAGGTCGACGAGGCCGCGGCCCTGCTCGACGTGCAGCTCGACGAACGTGCCCACCCGCCGCAGCGTCTCCGGGTCGGCGCCGAGGTGGGCCGGGTCGTGCCCGGCCTCGGCCATCGCCTCGGCCATCGTCACCCCGTCGGTGTCGCGCAGCGCCCGCGCCCGGTCGGGGTCCAGCTGGCCGGTGAGCAGGCGGGACCCGGCGCAGGCGATGCCGAACCGTGCTCCCTCCTCGTCGGCGAAGCTGGCGACGCCGATCGGCCGCGCAGGACGGAACCCCTCCCGCATCAGCACATCGAGCGCCGCCAGGGACGACACCACGCCCAGCGGGCCGTCGAAGGCGCCGCCGTCGGGCACCGAGTCCAGGTGCGAGCCGAGCGACCAGCCCCGGCCGGCCGGCCGCCACGGCGGCGTCCGGGTCGCCCCACCACGCCCACTGGTTGCCGGCGCGGTCCTGCACCAGGTCCAGGCCCCGTGCCGACGCCTCGCCGGCGAACCACTCCCGCAGCGTCATGTCGTCGCGGGTCCAGGCGAACCGGCGGTAGCCGCCGGTGCGCGGGTGCCGGCCGACGCTCTCGAGCGCCGACCACATCGCGTCAAAGCTCATGTGCCCAACCTAGGGTGGTCGTCGTGGATGCAGAACCGAACCGCGCCCTGGACGCCCTGGCCGCCGCCGGCATCGCGCACACCGTCACCCGGCACGGCCCGGTCGGCAGCCTGGCCGAGGCCGCCGCCGCGCGCGGGGTCGCAGCCGCGCGACATCATCAAGACGCTGGTCGTGCGACGCGCCGACGACGACTTCCTCTTCGTCCTCGTGCCCGGGCGACCGCGAGATCTCCTGGCCCAAGCTGCGCGCCCTGCTCGGCGTGAACCGCATCTCGATGCCCGACGCAGCGACGGCCAGGGCGGTCACGGGGTACGAGCGGGGCACGATCACGCCGTTCGGCTCCACCTGCCCCTGGCCGGTCGTCGCCGACGCGACCGTCCCCGGCCGCACGATCTCCCTCGGCGCCGGCGAGCACGGGCTCGCCGCCACGCTCGACGGCAGCGACGTCGTCCGGGTCCTCGACGCGCAGGTCGCGGACGTCACCGACGAGCGTGGGCTGAGCGGCCGATCACCCCTCGCGCATGGGGATCCGGACGCCACGCTCGCCGGCGACCTCGACCGCGCGGTCGTAGCCGGCGTCGACGTGCCGGATGACCCCCATGGCCGGGTCGTTGGTGAGCACCCGGGCCAGCTTCTCCGCGGCCAGCGCGGTGCCGTCGGCCAGGGAGACCTGACCGGCGTGGATCGACCGGCCGATGCCCACCCCGCCGCCGTGGTGGATCGACACCCAGGACGCGCCGGACGCGGTGTTGACCAGCGCGTTGAGCAGCGGCCAGTCGGCGATCGCGTCGGAGCCGTCGAGCATCGACTCGGTCTCGCGGTAGGGCGAGGCGACCGAGCCGCAGTCGAGGTGGTCGCGGCCGATGACGATCGGCGCCTCCAGCTCACCGGAGGCCACCATCTCGTTGAACCGCAGCCCGGCCCGGTCCCGCTCGCCGTAGCCGAGCCAGCAGATCCGCGCCGGCAGCCCCTGGAACGCGACCCGCTCCCCCGCGGCCCGCATCCACTTCTGCAGCCGGTCGTTGTCGGGGAACAGGTCCATCACGGCCCGGTCGGTGGCGTGGATGTCCTTGGGGTTGCCCGAGAGCGCCGCCCAGCGGAACGGGCCCTTGCCCTCGCAGAACAGGGGGCGGATGTACGCCGGGACGAAGCCCGGGAAGTCGAACGCCCTGGTCGTAGCCACCGAGCCGGGCCTCGTCGCGGATCGAGTTGCCGTAGTCGAACACCTCGGCGCCGCCGTCGAGGAAGCCGACCATGGCCTCGACGTGGCTGGGCCATCGACGCCCGGGCCCGGTCGGTGAACTCCTCGGGCTTGCGCTCGGCGTAGTCGTGCCAGTCCGCGAGGTCGACGCCCTCGGGCAGGTAGGACAGCGGGTCGTGGGCGCTGGTCTGGTCGGTGACGACGTCGATGTCCACGCCGCGGCGCAGCAGCTCGGGGAACACCGTGGCGCAGTTGCCGACGACACCGACCGACCACGCCCGCCGCTCGGCCTTGGCCCGCAGCGCGGACGCCACCGCGGTGTCCAGGTCAGGGGCGACCTCGTCCAGGTAGCGGTGCTCGACCCGGCGCCGCAGCCGCGACTCGTCGACGTCGACGACCAGGCAGACGCCCTCGTTCAGCGTCACGGCCAGGGGCTGCGCGCCGCCCATGCCGCCGCACCCACCGGTGAGGGTCAGGGTGCCGGCCAGCGTCCCGCCGAACCGCTTCTCGGCGACCGCGGCGAACGTCTCGTAGGTGCCCTGCAGGATGCCCTGGGTGCCGATGTAGATCCACGACCCGGCGGTCATCTGCCCGTACATGGTCAGGCCCAGGTGCTCGAGCCGGCGGAACTCCGGCCAGGTCGCCCAGTCGCCGACCAGGTTGGAGTTGGCGAGGATCACCCGGGGCGCCCACTCGTGCGTGCGCATGACCCCGACCGGGCGGCCGGACTGCACCAGCATGGTCTCGTCCTTCTCCAGCGTGGTCAGCGTGCGGACCATCGCGTCGTACGAGCGCCAGTCGCGGGCCGCCTTGCCGGTGCCGCCGTAGACGACCAGGTCGTCGGGGCGCTCGGCGTTCTCGGGGTCGAGGTTGTTCATCAGCATCCGCATCGGGGCCTCGGTCTGCCACGACTTCGCGGTGAGGGTGGTGCCGCGCGGGGCACGGACGGGGCGAGCGCCTTCCATGACGGGTCTCCTTGCCAGAGCGGGTGGTTCGAGGGTGGGTGGGGGTGCCGGGACGTCAGCGGAGCGGGCCGGTGACCGACTCGGCCGCGGCGACGGCGGCGCCGGAGGCGACGAACGCGACGGCCGCCTCGATCTCCGGGGCGAGGTAGCGGTCGGTGCCGGGCCCGGGCGTCGTACGGCGCAGCGCCTGCACGACCGCGCCGGTGGCGGGGGCGGGCTCCAGCGGCGCCCGCAGCTGCAGGCCACGCGCGGCGGTGAGCAGCTCGACCGCGAGCACGCGGGTGAGGCCGTCGACCGCGCGGCGCAGCTTGCGCGCGCCGGACCAGCCCATCGAGACGTGGTCCTCCTGCATCGCCGAGCTCGGGATCGAGTCGACGCTGGAGGGCACGGCGAGCCGCTTCATCTCCGAGACGATCGCGGCCTGGGTGTACTGCGCGATCATGTGCCCGGAGTCCACGCCCGGGTCGTCGGCGAGGAACGCGTGCAGGCCGTGGTTGCGCGAGACGTCCAGGAACCGGTCGGTGCGACGCTCGGACATGCTGGCCAGGTCGGCGGCGACGATCGCGAGGAAGTCCAGCACGTAGGCGACCGGGGCGCCGTGGAAGTTGCCGTTGGACTCCACCCGCCCGTCCAGGGTCACCACGGGGTTGTCCACCGCGGCGGCCAGCTCCCGCCCGGCCACCAGGGCCGCGTGCTCGACCGTGTCGCGGACCCCGCCGGCGACCTGCGGGGCACAGCGCAGGGAGTAGGCGTCCTGGACGCGGGTGCACTCCGGCCCGCGGTGGCTGTCCATGATCGGGCTGCCGGCGAGCAGCGTCCGCAGGTTCGCCGCCGACGCGGCCTGCCCCGGGTGGGGCCGCAGCGCCTGCAGGTCCTCGGCGAAGACGGCGTCGGTGCCGAGCAGACCCTCGACGCTCATCGCGGCGGTGATGTCGGCCGTGGTGAGCAGCAGCCGCAGGTCCTCGATCGCCAGCACCAGCATGCCCAGCATGCCGTCGGTGCCGTTGATCAGCGCCAGGCCCTCCTTCTCGCGCAGCACGACCGGGGTGATGCCGTGCGCGGCGAGCGCGTCGGCCGCGTCGAGCAGCGTCGCCGGAGGCGTCGCGCACCCGGCCCTCGCCCATCAGCGCCAGCGCGCAGTGCGCCAGCGGCGCGAGGTCGCCGGAGCAGCCGAGGCTGCCGTACTCGTGCACGACCGGGGTCAGGCCCGCGTTCAGCAGCGCGGCGTACGTCGTCACGACCTCCTCCCGCACGCCGGTGCGGCCGGTGGCCAGGGTCGACAGGCGCAGCAGCATCAGGGCGCGGACGACCTCGCGCTCGACCTCGGCGCCGGAGCCGGCGGCGTGGCTGCGCACGAGGCTGCGCTGCAGCTGGGCCCGCAGCTCGGTGGGGATGTGCCGGGTGGCGAGGGCGCCGAAGCCGGTGGAGACGCCGTAGTGCGGCTCCACGTCGTCGGCCAGCCCCTCGATCACCGCGCGGGTACGGCGGACCTCGGCCAGCGCCTCCGGCGACAGCTCCACGCGCGCCCCGTGCCGCGCGACGGCGACGACGTCGGCGAACGAGGGGGCGCCGGTGCCCACGGTGACGGTGGTCGGGGTGGTCGTCGGCGGTGCGGTGGCGGCTGCGGTGTCCGTGGCGTGCGAGAGGCTCATGCCATCCATTGCAGCGCGCGCAGTCGGCCGTGGCACACCCGTCGGCGGCCGGTTGTGTCTCGGATCTGAGACACTGCGGGATGCCCAACGCCGCCTCCGCCGGTCAGGCGCTCGCCGTCCTGCAGCTGATCGCGCGGCACCCCGAGCCGGTGCCGGCCGCCGCGATCGCCCGCGACCTCGGGCTGCCCCGCTCGAGCGTCTACCACCTGCTCGCGGTCCTGCGCCGGCGAGGGCTTCGTCGACCCACCTGGCCGAGGAGCGCCGCTACGGCCTGGGCGTGGCCGCGTTCGAGCTCGGCTCGGCGTACACCCGGCAGGAGCCCCTGCAGCGGATCGCGCGGCCGGTCCTGGCGCGCCTGGTCGACAGCACCACGCACAACGCCCACCTCGCGGTGCTGCACGGGCGCGACGTGCTCTACGTCGTGGAGGAGCGCGCGGCGGGGCGCCCGCCGCTGGTGACCGACGTGGGTGTGCGGCTGCCGGCCCACCTGACCGCCAGCGGCCTGGCGATGCTCGCGGCCCTGCCGCCGGCCCAGGTGCGGGCCCTGTTCCCCTCCCGGGCCGCGTTCGTGCAGCGCCACGGCGTCGGCCCCAGGACGCTGCCGGCCCTGCGCCAGGAGCTCACCGCGGGTGCGTCGCGACGGCTTCGCGCACGAGGACGGCTCGGTGACACCGGGATTCGCGTCGGTGGCCGCCGCGGTGCTGGACCACTCCGGCCACCCCGTCGCCGGAGTCGCGGTCACCTACCCGGTGCACGAGGTGGCCGAGGCCGACCGCCGGCCGCTGGCCGACCGCGGTGAGCGCCGCGGCCGGCGAGCTCTCCCGGCGGATCCGGGGCCGGCCCGCCGGCGGCGAGCGTGACGTGCCCGGAGGCCGTCGAGCGGGCGCGGCGAGCCCCGCCTAGGGTCGGGGCCATGAAGGCCATCACGATCCCTGTCCCCGGCGACGCCGACGCCCTCGTGCTCGCCGACGTGCCCGCGCCCGAGCCCGGCCCCACCGACGTCCTCGTGACCGTCGCCGCCGCAGGGGTGAACCGCGCCGACCTGATGCAGCGCCAGGGCTTCTACGACCCGCCGCCGGGCGCCTCGGCCTACCCGGGCCTGGAGGTGAGCGGCACGGTCGCCGCCGTCGGCGACGAGGTGGAGGGCTGGTCGGTCGGCGACGAGGTCTGCGCGCTGCTGTCCGGTGGCGGGTACGCCGAGCAGGTGGTGGTCCCGGCCGGGCAGCTGCTGCCGGTGCCGGCGGGAGTCTCGCTGAGGGACGCGGCCGCGCTGCCCGAGGTGGTCGTGCACCGTCTGGTCCAACGTCTTCCTGACCGCGAGCCTGCAGCCGGGCCAGACGCTGCTGGTGCACGGCGGCTCCAGCGGCATCGGCACCATGGCGATCCAGCTCGCCCGCGAGATCGGCGCCCACGTCGCGGTCACCGCCGGCAGCGCCGCCAAGCTGGAGGCGTGCCGGGAGCTGGGTGCCGAGATCCTGGTGAACTACCGCGAGCAGGACTTCGTGCAGGTGCTGCGCGAGCGCACCGACGGGGCCGGCGCCGACGTGGTCCTGGACAACATGGGCGCGAAGTACCTCGCCCGCAACGTCGAGGTGCTCGCCCCGGGCGGCCGGCTCGTGGTCATCGGCCTGCAGGGAGGGACCCGGGCCGAGCTGGACCTGGGGGCCCTGCTGCGCAAGCGGGCCGCCGTCGTCGCGACCTCGCTGCGCGCGCGCCCGGCCGCGGAGAAGGCGACCATCGTCGCGGCCGTGCGCGAGCACGTGTGGCCGCTGGTCGCCGCCGGGCGGGTGCGACCGATCGTCCACGGCACCTACCCGCTGTCGGCCGCCGCCGACGCCCACCGCGAGCTGGAGGCCAGCACGCACATCGGCAAGGTGCTGCTCACTCCCTGACGGGCGGACGCCGGGCCCGGGAACTAGTTCCTCGCGGGTGCCGACCCGGGAAGATCAGCCTTTTGAGGGATCGCGGCCCCGGGCGCCGTCCGTAGCCTGACGCCCATGCCGGCGCTTGCTGACCCCAGCGACGCGATGGAACGGGAGCGCCGACTCGATGCGGTGCTGACCATGGTCCAGTCGCGTCTGCTCCCCCTCCTCCCCGGCGGCGTCGTCCACTCCACCGGCCGGGCCCTGTGGGCCATGAGCGCGACGACCTTCCCGGGGTCCAACGGCGTGCTGCGCTACGACGCCCGGCGCTTCCGGGGTCCCGACAGCGAGCGCGAGCTGGACACCTGCCTGGCCGTGATGTCGACCAGCGACCTGCCGTGGACGTTCCGCGTCTGGGACCACCTCGGCGGCGAGGTCCTGCGCGCCCAGCTCGAGCGCCGCGGCTTCGCCGTCGTGTCCGCGAGCACCGCCGTGTGGCTGGACCTGCCGGCCACGGTCCCGGTGCCCACTCCCGGCCCCGGCACGCAGCTGCGCCGGGTGGTCACCGCCGAGGACGGCAGCGACTGGGCCGCCGTCCACGGCGAGGTGTTCGGTGCACCCTCCGCCGCGCTGGCCGAGGCGGTCCGGCACCCCTCGTCCGCCTCGCTCCTGGCCGTCCGCGGCGGTGCGCCGGTCGGCGTGGTGAGCATGGCGCGCGCCGACGGCGTCGCCGTGGTCTTCCACTGCGGCGTGCTGCCCGGGGCCCGGGGGCAGGGCATCGGGCGGCTGCTGGTGGAGGCCGCCTGCGCCGAGGCACGAGCGGGCGGCATCCGGGCCTGTGTGGCCATGGCGACCGAGGCCGCGGCGCCCCTGGCGCGCTCGCTCGGCGCGGTGGGGACGACCCGGGTGACGCTCATGGCGCCCGGATCGCCGGGGCACGGGCCGGACGGCGCCTAGCCCGCGATCGTGAGCCAGACCAGGGTCAGGTTCAACGCGATGATGACCGCGGCGACCGCCGACGCGGCGAGCGTCGTGACGCGGCGGTTGACCAGGGCCCCCATGAGCGTCGCGCCGGCGCGTCAGCAGGACCAGCGGCACCAGGGCGAAGGGGATGCCGAACGACAGCACCACCTGGGAGAAGACCAGCGCGCGGGTGACGTCGACCCCGACCGCGATCACGGCCACCGCCGGCGCCAGGGTGACCAGCCGGCGCAGCACCAGCGGGATCCGACGGCGCAGGAAGCCCTGCATGACGACCTGGCCGGCGAGCGTGCCGACCCCCGACGCGGCGATGCCGGACGCGAGCAGCGCCAGCGCGAACAGCGTGGCGGCGGCCGGTCCGAGCGCGGCGCCGAGGCCCGCGTGGGCGCCCTCGAGCGTGGTGACGGGAGTCGCGGAGCCCGACAGCAGCCGGGCCGCGACCACGAGCATGATGATGTTCACGACCCCGGCGAGGCCCATCGCCGCGACGACGTCGAGCCGCTGGCTGCGCAGCAGGCCGATCCGCTGCTCCTCGGTGGCCCGCGCGTAGCGGTGCTGGGTGAGCGACCCGTGCAGGTAGATCACGTGCGGCATCACCGTCGCGCCGAGCATGCCCGTCGCCAGCAGCAGGCTGGTCGGGCCCTCGAAGCGCGGCTCGAGCCCCGAGACGACACCGGCGGGGTCCACCCCGCCGACGACCAGGCTGTAGAGGAAGCCCGCCAGCACCACCAGCATCAGCCCGGTGACGACCACCTCCAGCGGGCGGGCCCCGCGCGCCTGCAGGCCGAGCAGGGCGAAGGCCACGACGCCGGTGATGACGCCTCCGACCAGCAGCGGGCAGCCCGAACAGCAGCTGCAGCGCCACTGCGCCGCCGAGCACCTCGGCCAGGTCGGTGGCGATCGCCACGAGCTCCGCCTGCAGCCACAGGCCCCACGTCACCTCGCGCGGGTAGACCTCGCGGCAGAGCTCACCGAGGCTCTTGCCGGTGGCGATGCCCGCCTTGGCCGAGAGGTACTGGATCAGCATGGCCATCAGGTTGCTGACGACCAGGACCCACAGCAGCAGATAGCCGTACGTCGAGCCGGCCGTGACGTTGGTGGCGAAGTTGCCGGGGTCGACGTAGGCGACGGCGGCCACGAACGCCGGGCCGAAGAGCGGCAGCGGCCCGCGCACGAACGCGACCGCTGCCGGTCCCCTGGCCGGGTGCTGGTGCACGGCTCACTCCCGCGGGGCGTCGGACAGCGCGACGTCCAGGGTGGCGAGCTGGTCCAGCTCCGCTGGTGGCACCTCCTTCAGGTCCTCGAACAGGCGCTCCTGGCCGGTTCCGATCCGCGCGTCGACCGCGGTGCTGAGGGCGTACGCGACCGCGCCCATCTGCCGCACCGTGACGTCGTCCACGAGCGGCTGCCGGATCGAGGTGATCGCCACGCCTGCCGCCGCGCCGCTCGGCGTCCTGGGCGACCCCGACCGAGAAGCGCTCGCGCGGGTTGACCGACCGGTCCGCGTAGTGGTCCCGCAGCCGCAGGAAGACCCGGTGCCACTCCAGCGCCTCGGCGCCGGACTGCGTGGCGGCCACGTCGTCCTCGGTGAGGGCGGCCGCGTGCCCGCCGTCACCCTCTCCGTCGCTCTCTCGTCCGTCGCCCGCGGAGAAGCACCGGGCGTAGGACAGCAGCGCCGTGGTCCAGACCGCCTCGGTCGTCACGGGGTCGGCCCCTCTCCCGGCCGGGCCGCCGGCGCCCACGGCGAGCGAGGCCACCAGCAGCTCGCAGCACCGCAGCACCGTCTGCAGGTCCTCGAACGCCGCACACAGGTCCGCGAGCGCCGTCGCGGCCGGGGACTCGACCCGGCGCACGACCGGCGGCGGCCCGACGGTGGTGCCGTCTGCGGTGCGTCATCCGACCGACGGGCCGAGGCCCAGCGACTGCGGCGTGCTGGCGTCCGGCGAGGGCTGGTGCAGTCCCTCGTCCAGCGCGCCGAACTCGGTCATCAGGGCCCGGCTGCCGCCCCACGGCGTCTGCTCCTCGGCGATCAGGGTGTTGGTCGTCAGCAGCAGCCCCGCGACCGAGGCGCCGTTCTCCAGCGCCGACCGGCACACCCGCAGCGGGTCGATGATGCCCATCTCGAACATGTCGCCGTACCGGCCCTCGAGGGCGTCGAACCCCTCGTGCAGGCCCATCCCGGTGACCTCGGCGACCACGTCGTGCCCGGGATAGCCCGCGTTGGTGGCGATGAGGTACGTCGGCTCGGTCAGCGAGCGGCGCACGATCTCCACCCCGACGGCGTAGTCGCCCTTGAGCTCCAGCGCGTCGAGCGCCGGCGCCGCGTGCAGGAGCGCCACCCCGCCGCCGGCGAGGATGCCCTCGGCCATCGCCGCGCGGGTCGCCGACAGGGCGTCCTCGACGCGGTGCTGCAGCTCGGCCAGCTCGGCGTTGGTGGGGGCACCGACCCGGACGACGGCGACCTTGCCCGACAGCGAGCCGATCCGCTCGGTCAGCACGTCCTCGTCGATGCCGAAGGTCGCCCGCTCCAGCTCGGCTCGCAGCTGGCCCAGGCGGAACCCGACCTGCTCGGCCGACCCGGCGCCGTCGATGATGGCCGTGCGGTCCGCGGTGACCCGGACCTGCCTGGCCCGCCCCAGCTGGTCGAGGGTCATGTTCTCCAGGCTGAACCCCGCGTGCCTGCTGTAGACCTGTCCGCCGGTGATGGTGGCGATGTCCTCGAGCTTGCGCAGCCTCCGGTCGCCGAACCCGGGCGCCCTCGTGGCGCACGCCTGGAAGATGCCGTTCACGTGGTTGTTCACCAGCATGCTCAGCGCGGACCCCTCGACGTTCTCGGCGATCACGAGCAGGGGCCGCGGTGCGCGCATCACCTTGTCCAGGATCGGCATGAGCTCCTGGACCTTGGTGATCTTCTCGCTGCACAGCAGGATGTACGGGTCCTCGAGCACGGCCTCCAGGCTGGCCGGGTGGGTCACGAGGTACGGCGAGACGTAGCCGTTGTCGTACTCGAAGCCCTCGACGAACTCCACGCTCATCCCGTGGGTCGCCGACTCCTCCACGGTGACGATCCCGCCGTCGCCGACGGTGTACAGCGCCTCGGACAGCACCGCCCCGACCTCGTCGTCGTTGTTGGCCGAGATCGCCGCGACGCGGGCGTAGTCCTCCCGGGTGGTGATCGGGTGGGCCACCTTGCGCAGGTGCGCGACCAGGGCGCCGACCGCGATGTCGATGCCGCGCTTGACCAGGACCGGGTTCCCGCCCTCACCGATGGCCTTCATGCCCTCGCGGACGATCGCCTGGGCGATGACCGTGGCGGTCGTCGTGCCGTCGCCGACGATGTCGTTGGTCTTGATCGCCGCTTCCTTGACCAGCTGGGCGCCCATGTTCTCGAACTGGTCGCTCAGGTGGATCTCGCGCGCGATCGTGACCCCGTCGTTGGTCACCACCGGTGAGCCGGTGATCTTCTCGAGGATGACGTTGCGGCCCTTGGGACCGAGCGTCGACTTCACCGCCTCGGCAAGCTGGTCCACTCCGGACTGCAGCAGCACCCGGGCTTCCTCGCCGAATCGCAGATCCTTGGCCATGCGTCCTCCTGGTGTCGGGTTGGTGCCGTGTGGCGCGGTGCGGTCGACCGGCCGGGCCGGTCGACCCCGTGAGCTGCGCCCGGGTCAGGGCCGGGTCAGGGCGGGTCAGGGGTCTGGCCCTGACCGACCATCGAGGGATACCGGTCGCGCAGCAGGCCGCGGCACACCCCGCTGTTGGCCTCGACGCTGACCCGGGTCAGGCGCGTCCGTGCCAGGTGCAGCGGCAGCACCTCGGCACCGACGGCCGCACCGGTGGCGGCGTCGACCAGCAGCGGCGCGTCGTCCCCGGCGGGCAGGCCCAGCTGCGGCGCGCCGGCTGCGCAGCCGCTCCCGGTCGGGGGTGGCCGGCGCCTCGCCCAGGGTGAGGCCGGCGAGCTCGTCGGTCGTGACACCGCTCGCGAGCATCGGTCGGCAGACCCGGTCCGTGCCCGCCAGCACGGCCTTGCGCAGGAAGTCCGCCCGCAGGCTGTCGAGCTCGTCCACCGCCTCGCCGTCGAAGGACTGCACGAAGCCCGACCGCCCGGCGACGCCGGCGTTGATCGTGTCCGACGCGAAGTGGTCCTCCAGGACCACGTCCGCCCGCTGCACCCCCTCGACCGCACTCACGGCGTCGTACGCGTCGGCGACCATGAGGTAGGCGAAGTTGGGGGCGCAGAAGTACGTCGGCAGCCGCAGCCGGACGCTCGCGACACCGTCCGGTGAGACGGTGCACGACGCCACGAAACCCAACGAGGTGACCGGTTCGTCGAGCTCGGGGTCGCGCACCGTGTCGAGGGCGGCCAGCACCTGAGAGGCATCAGTCACACCCGTGCACCTCCGTCCTCGACCAGCTTGGCGTCGTCCTGGGCCGCCGGCGTGCCACCGTCGGCCTCCAGCCCCAGGCCGGCCGGCACCTCGATGCCGTAGAGCCTCGCCGCGTTCAGGCCGAGCATCTTCTTCTTGGAGTTGACGTTGACCCGGGGGTAGTCGGAGAACTGCTCCTCATCGGGGTAGTCCCAGTCGACGAAGCCCTCGACCTGCCACTTCGGCTCCCAGATGCTGTAGTCGCTGCCGAAGGTCATCTTGTCCTCGCCGACCCAGAACAGCAGCTCGCCCATCACCTTCGCGAAGAAGTTCGGCCGGGCGTACATCAGCGCACCGATGGCCACCGACAGCCCGGCGTAGACGTTGGGCTCCTGGGTCGCCATGAAGCAGAAGTCCTCGATCCGCGGCAGACCGACGTGCTCGACGATGAAGTTCAGGTCGGGGAAGTCCGTCGCGGCGTGGTCCACGTCGGCCACGTCGAAGGCGTCCTTGTCCAGCGGCCAGATCGTCGGGCCCTTGTGCACGTGGATGTTCTTGATCCCGAGCTCCTGGCACTTCTCCAGGTACCGGTAGGCCTCGGGGTCCTTCAGGGTCCAGCCACGGGACCCCTCCAGCCACTCCGCCGTGTAGAGCTTGACGCCCGTGGATCCCCAGCGGGCGACGTTCTCCTCCAGCTCCTTCAGGCCGGCATCGCCCTCGCGGGGGTCCCAGCGGGTGTTGACGATGAACTGGCCCGGATGCCGCTCCGCCACGACGCCGTTCTGCTCGGTCGTGTTGAACCCGGTCCGGTACCACTCCTTGAGGTACGTCGGCTGGAAGATCGCCACGTCGACGTGGCCGTCCTCGAAGACGTCCTTCATCAGGTCGTCCTCCGAGCACTTCTGGAAGTGCTCGATCGGCCAGTGCGTCTCCGGCGGGCCGAGCGACTGGTAGGCGTGGAAGCACTCGATCCAGCCCTTGGCGTAGTTCTCGTGGCCGACGACCCAGTTCTGCGGGCTGGCGTCCCAGTAGTGCATGTGGCTGTCGACGACGAAGTAGCTGTGGCCGTCCTTCTCGTACATGGATCCTCCTGCTAGGTCGCGGGACGAACGAAGTGGGTGTTGCCGTCAGCTCGTCGAGGCCTTGAGGTCGAAGCCGATGAGGTCGGCGGCGTCCTCGGGGTTGGCGAACATGATCGTCCGGTCGTCCTCGTGGATCATCCGGCCGTAGTGGGTCGACATGTTCTCCTCGAACTCGGCCGAGTCGAAGAAGCCGGGCTCCTCGCCGAGCGCCTCGGAGATCTCGTCGTACTCGAAGTCCATCCGGCCGTCCGCGTCCACGCGGATCATCGACGGCAGGGGGGTCACGGTGACGTTGGGCTTGTGGCGCATCACCTCCGCGACCACGGCGCCCACCTGGTTGTTCATCAGGGTCACGCCGCACCGGTTCGAGGCGGTGTTGTCCACCTTGAACGGGCTCTCGGCAGTCGTGAACGTGCTCACAGCGTCAGCTCCTCTGGTTCGTTGAGGCGAAGGTCGGCAAGGATGGCGCTGAAGCGCCGCTTGGCCTGGGTCAGGCTGTCCTCGAACCGCGGCGGCTTGTGGTCCGGCAGCGACCACAGGGGCTGCAGGGTGCGGCTGGCGTTGATGCAACGCGGCACCCACTCCCGCATCCACCCCTCCATGAGCGCGGTGTTGTGCTCCGCGAACTCCTTGTCGGTGACCCGCGGCTCGAACATGGCGATGGTGTAGAGCAGGTCGCGCTGGGCGTAGTCGTACTCGCCGGCCCCGACCACCGTCGGCGTCACGAAGTCCCCGTTGCGGGGAGCCGCCTGCTGGACCAGCCCGCTGCGGAACAGCTCACCGACCAGCGGCTCGAAGATGACGTTGGCGGCGAAGACCGCCTCGGCCCAGTCGTCGACCGCGGTCAGCTGCTCGGCCACCCGGCGCACGCCCTGCCAGATCGGGTCGCTGTTCCACGTCTCGATGTGCGCCTCACCGTCGAAGTCCTCGATCTCCTCGCTCAGCGTGAGGTTGTAGAGCGCCAGGTCCTGGGCGAAACGGATCCGGTGCATGCTGTTCACCGAGATGGCGTTGTTGTGCATGTTCGTCGGCGCGCGACGGTTGGCGTTCGCGAACAGGTAGAGCCCGAGGCCCTGCTCGACGTGCATCCACGCGCCGACGTGGCGCTCCACGAACTGGACCCAGTTGCGGTTCCACTGCTCGAACGCCTTGGTCTGACGGGCGGTCTCGACGTTCTGGTTGATCTGGCGGACCACGTTGGCGTTGTAGCGGTAGAGGGTGAGCTCCCACTCCTCGTTGGGGTCGCGGAACTCGTGCCAGCCGTGCGCCGGCCACGGGTAGCCCGCGCCGCCCGAGCCGGGGTAGCGCTCGGGCACCGGCCGGTCGGAGCCCCACGCCTTCAGGGCGGTCCACTCCAGCGGGTAGCCACCGCGGCCGTCCGCGAACCCGTAGAGCCAGCCCTGGCTCAGGTAGTGCCGGGGATCCGGCTGCACCTCGACGGTGACGTCCTCGTAGTGGGACTGCCGGCGCTTCTTCGGCGTGAAGTAGTTGAACGTGCGGGCCGCCGAGTCCGGGAACTCCTTGGCGCCGGCCTCCGCGTCGGTGAAGTGCGGATGGGGAAGACTTCGCTCCGGGGTGGTGGTCATCGCTGACCCGCCTCTCTGTCGTGGTCTGATCAGGACGGTGCGGTCGTGGTGAACTTGTCGTAGTAGATGCGCTTCTCGGAGGCACCGAGGTTGCCGAGCACCTCCATGGCCGCCTCGACCATCGGCGGTGGCCCACAGACGTAGGAGTCGACCGTCGGTGAGGTCCAGCTGGTGGCGCCGGAGGACGTCGGTGATGAACCCGACCTCGCCCTCCCACGCCTCCTCGTCGGGCTCGGACAGGGCCGGCACGTAACGGAAACCGGGCAGGTGCGCCTCGAGCTCGGCGAGCTCCTTCTCGAAGCAGAGGTCCCGCCGGCGGCGGGCCCCGTAGTAGAACGTCGCCTTGCGGGTGCTGCCCTTGGCGGCGAGCGTGCGCAGGATGGACAGGATCGGCGCCATCCCGGCGCCACCGCCGACGAACACCAGGTCGCACTCGCGGCTCTCGCGCAGCGTGAACGCCCCGAACGGACCGACCACGTCGACGTTCGTGCCGACGTCCAGGCCGCTGTCCAGCAGCCGGGAGAACTCGCCGTCGGGATAGGCCCGGATGACGAACTCGAGCTGCCCGCTCTCCTTCGAGGACGTGTTCGCGATGGAGAACGACCGCGTCGTCTCCGTGCCCGGGACGGTGAGGTCGACGTACTGGCCGGGAAAGAACGTCAGCTCGGTGGGCTCCACGAGCCGCAGGACCAGGCTGTGCATGTCGGGCGTGACGAGCTCGTTCGAGACCACCTCGGCGTGCACCGTCTGGATCGGCAGGCCGGAGTGGATCATCTCCTCGTCGTAGTTGAGGAGCTCGATCGTCACGTCCTCGTAGACGTGGGCCCGGCAGAGCAGGGTGTAGCCCTCGTCCTTCTCGTAGTCCGGCAGCGCGAAGGTCGAGTAGCGGTCGAGCTCGATGTCGTCGCCGTCGAGGACGAAGGACTTGCAGGCCGCGCACTGGCCCTCCTTGCAGCCGTGCATGAGCATGAGGCCCTGCTCGGTCGCTGCGCGCAGGACCGTCTTCTCCTCGTCGACGTCGATCTCGATGCCTACCGGCTCGAAACGCACCTTGTGGGTGTCGGCCATGGTTCCCTCTGCCGTGCGGTGGGGAAGGGCGGAGGAGGCGGCGCGGCGTGCAGCCGCGCCTCCTCCTCCGTTCCCTTCCGGGGTCGAGTCGGTCAGCTGACTGCAGGTGCCGGACGGCCCGCAGGGCCACCGCGGATGTAGTCGGCGTGGAAGGCCTGCTGCTCCTCGGGGGTCATCTCGTTGAGCAGCACGTTCGGGCTCTGCAGCGGCGGCATCCGGCGCAGGTGGTCCAGGTTCCACATCTTCTTCGGGTCCAGGTCCAGGTGCGGCTGGGCGACCAGCGTCTTGCCGTCGTCGCGCACGTTGCCCATGTCGGAGACGACGTCGGCCCAGTTCCAGCCGTGGTAGAGCGTCTCCCACTCGCGCTTGCCGATGAGCTGGCCCATGTTCGGCGTCTGCCGCCCCTGGTAGGTCGGCCGGAACGCCTCGACGTCGGTCCAGCGGCAGGCCTCGTGGCAGTACGTCCGCATCTGCCCGTTGACCTCGGCCATGACCATGTCCTCGCGCACGAGGCAGGGGACCATGCAGGTCCAGCAGCGGTGCGGGTACTGGTAGGACGACGTCCTCGGCGACGATCGGGTGGTGCCCGTTCGGCGTCGACAGCCGGGCGTAGTTCTCCCACCAGGCGCCGTACTTGTCGTACCAGCCCGGGTACTTGTACTCGAACCACTCGAAGTCCTTGTCCGTCATCGGGTCCATCCGCCAGTAGTTGGCGAGCCACCCGGTGCAGAAGAACTGCGCCACCTCGTGCACGTAACCCTTGTTCCAGATCTGGTTCCAGGACTCCTCGATCAGGTCGTGCGGGATCACCAGGCCGTACTTCTCGAGAGGGACGAGGTAGCTGCGGTAGTAGTCGTCGTAGATCCACCGCCGCCACATCTCCGCATAGCTCTCGCGGTCCTTGCGCCGGTCCTTGGTGCCGTACTCGATGAAGGTGCCGATCGCGGCGTCCACGACGCGGTGGTTGTTCCACCACGCGTAGCGCAGGTCGCGCTCCAGGAGCTGGTGGTTGCCCTCGTCCGCCAGCGCCATCAGCAGCGTGGCGTAGCCGTTGCTGATGTGCCGCGACTCATCGGACTGGACCGAGTGGAAGACCGTCGGCAGCAGGTAGTCGCCGTTGGCGGCCGCCTCGGCCGGCATGGCCACGAAGAGGGTGTTGGTGAACGCGGTCTCGGCCACGATCGTGAGGTAGATGCTCGCGGCGGTGATCGCGTCACCGGTGATGAACCCCTCGGCGAACTGGCGCCCGATGGTGCCGCAGTAGTCGTTCTGGAAGCTCCGGAGGCTGCTGTTGAACCCGGCGGGGTCGATGTAGTTGTTCATGTACAGGCGCTTGAGGTTCTGCTGGATCGTCGAGTGGCGCACCTCGTCGATCATCTGGATGGCCTGACCGTTGTGCAGCTCGGGGTTCGGCACGGTGCGGAACAGCAGCGGCATCGCCCGGGCCGCGGAGATCTCGGGCAGCGGGATGATGCTCAGGAACAGCTTCTGCCACTCCAGCCACCGCTCCTCGACCTGGCGGAACATGTTGCCGCGGATGGCGCCGTCGGACGCGCCGTACACGCGGTGGTCCTTCTCCTCCTGCATGGGGAAGTAGGACCGCAGCACCTGCTTGAGCGGGTCCTTCTTCTTCGCCTTCTGGAACGTGTAGTCCGTCCCGTACTGGGACACCGGCTCGTGGTAGAGCGGCTCCCAGGCGAGCTCCTGGATCTTCTCGTGAGCCTTGGCCACGCTTTGGCGACTCATCAGCACTCCTTGGTTCAGCTGGGGAAAGAACGGTGCGACACCTCGGTGCCGGTGCTCGCCAGACAACACACTGCGAGCGGCGCCCGAGGTCTCACGTTGAGACGGGCCCCGGGATGCCGGGGGCCGCCCAGGTCGCGAGGGCGCCTCATGGGTCCTCGAACACGGCGAGGCGCAGCTCCTCGAGGTGCGCCCGTACGCCGCGCATCACCTCGCGGTTGCCCTCCGCCGCCGGCTGGATGCCGAGGGCCTCGAGCAGGCTGCGGGCCGGCGGGCCGGGATCACCGGTCTCGCCGAGGACGGGGTGCAGCCCCTGCTCGGCCAGGTGGGCGAAGACCACGTGGACGACGCTCCAGGGGTTGTACGTCTCGGGCTCTGCGGCGGTGGGCTCGTCCATGGACCGTGCTCCACGTCCTCGGGGATGTCGGAGTCCCTGCCGGAGCCCGCCACGCCTGGCCGGCCGGCAGGGGCCAGTGAGAACGGTCTATCCCGAAGCCCGCAGCCGCGGTGTCTCACTCTGAGACACTCGGGAGGGACGGCCTGTGCCTAGGCTCGAGGGCAACGACGCAGGCGGAGCGGGTCCCGCGGGGACCCGTGGCGGTACACGACGGGCGGCCCGAGGGCGGTCGCGGAGCGAGGTGGCGATGGCGGCACCGACGGGACCGCGACGCGCGGGACCCCCGACGGCGGACCTCATCGCCGGCGACCGGCTGCGCTTCCTGACGGCCCAGCCGCTGGACCCGGTGCACGTGCGCAGCGCCATTCTCGCGTCGTGGCAGCGCTCCCGCGACCTCAAGATCGCCGCCGACCGGATCCTGCAGGACTACACCCCCGAGGTCGACCTCGACACCCCGCTCACGCGCACCGCCCAGCCGGTCCTGCGGCAGCTGCGCCAGCAGCTCGACGACCAGCCGATGAGCATCATCCTGACCGACCCGGCGGGGCTGGTGCTGTCCCGTCAGACCGGCGACCGCGAGCTCGACCGGTGCCTCGACAACGTCAACCTGGCCCCCGGCTTCAGCTACGCCGAGGAGCAGGTCGGGACCAACGGCATCGGCACCGCCCTGGAGGTGGGCGGCCCTGCCTACGTCTTCGGCCACGAGCACTACGCCGAGGACCTCGACCGGCTGTCCTGTGCCGGCGTGCCGATCCGCGACCCCATCGCCGGGCGGACCGTCGGTGCCATCGACCTGACGTGCTGGTCGAAGGACGCCGGTCCGCTGCTCATGACGCTCGCCAAGAACACCGCCGAGCAGATCCGCCAGGCGCTGCTCGCCGGCGCCGGCGCCCAGCAGCTGGCAGCTGCTGCAGGAGTACCTGCGCCTGTGCCGCCGGCTGCCCGGGATCGTCTTCGCCGTCACCGGCGACACCGTGATCCTCAACGACCAGGCCCGCGGGATGCTCGCCCCGGCGGACCAGAGCGCCCTGCTGGCGCACGCCCGCGAGTCCCTGACCAGTGAGCGTCGGCGGTCCATCGACGTGGACCTGCCCTCGGGGGCGGTGGCGCGGATGTTCAGCCACCCCGTGGGCGAGGGGACCCGGGGCGCCGGCGCGGTCGTCCACGTCAAGCTCGAGCGCCCCGCCGAGCCCCACCGCGGCGGCCACCGGTCCACGCCGCGGGTGCCCCTGCCTGGCCTGGTCGGCTCCGACCCACTCTGGCTGCGCGCCTGCCGGCAGGTGGAGACGGCCTTCCGCTCGGGTGAGTGGCTGGTGGTCTGCGGCGAGCCGGGGGTCGGCAAGCTGGCGCTGCTGCAGGCGGTGCAGCTGCGCTCCCAGCCCATCCGGCGACTGGAGGTCCTCGACGCCGCCGATTCCGGCACCACCGCGGGATGGCTGGCGTCAGCGCGCGACGTCCTGGCCGGACGGCGCCACTGCCTGGTGATCCGGCACGCGGACACGCTCGACCGGGTGCGGCTGCGCGAGCTCGCCGCGGCGCTCGGCAGCGCGCGACGCCCCGGCGAGGAGAACCCACCCTGGGTGGCGCTCACGGTCGCCCGTCCCGGCGACGACCCCGACACGGCCGCGCTGCTGCGGCTCTTCCCGATGACCGTCGAGGTGCCACCGCTGCGCCTGCATGCTGGCGACCTCCCCTCGCTGGTGTCGTTCTTCCTCGGCCAGCTCGGGCCGAGCGGCTCCCTCACCTGCTCACCCGAGGCGATGGCCACGCTGGCCCGCGGGACGTGGCCGGGCAACGCCCAGCAGCTGCTGGAGGTGCTGCGGGAGGTGGTGCGGCACCGTCGTACCGGCGCCATCCAGCCGGAGGACCTGCCGCCCAGCGTGCGGTCGGGCAGCCGGCGGCACCTCAACCTCATCGAGGCGATGCAGCGCGACGCGGTGGTGCAGGCCCTCTCCGACGCCGAGGGCGACAAGACGCGGGCGGCCCGCTCCCTCGGCATGTCCCGGGCGACGATCTACCGCAAGATCCACGACTACGGCATCGTCCTGGCTCCGCGCTGACCCGGCAGGCGGGTCCGCTGCGGCATGCGACCGGAAGTGACGGGTGTCATGATCGGGGGAGGCGTGCGGGCTCGACCCGACAACCTACGCTCGCGTAACCTACGTATGCGTAGGTAGACACCCCTCTGGGAGGATGACCCGATGAGCAAGACGTACACGCAGGAAGAGCTGCTCCGCGAGCTGGAGCAGGTCGTCGAGGGCGAGCTGAGCCGGCACGAGAAGGTCGCCAAGGAGTGGTTCCCGCACGACTACATCCCGTGGAGCGACGGCCGCAACTTCGACGGCCTCATGGGCGGCGAGCCCTGGGCCGAGTCCGACTCCGACATCTCCGACGTCGCGCGCTCGGCGCTGATCGTCAACCTGCTCACCGAGGACAATCTGCCGAGCTACCACCACGAGATCGCGATCATCTTCGGCCGCGAGGCGGCGTGGGGTGAGTGGGTGCACCGCTGGACCGCCGAGGAGGGCCGGCACGGCATCGCGATGCGCGACTACATGCTGGTCAAGCGCCTGGTCGACCCGGTGGCCCTCGAGCGGTTCCGGATGAAGCACATGGGTGAGGGCTACCAGTCCGCGCACAGCGCCGACCTCGTGCGCTCGCTGGCCTACGTCTCGTTCCAGGAGCTCGCGACCCGCGTCTCGCACCGCAACACCGGCCGGTTCACCGACGACCCGATGGCCGACCAGCTCCTGGCCCGCATCGCGGCGGACGAGAACCTGCACATGATCTTCTACCGCAACCTGCTGAACGCGGCGCTGCAGATCGCCCCGGACCAGACGATGCGCGCCATCACCGACGTGGTCAAGACGTTCGAGATGCCCGGCACCGGCATCCCCGGGTTCCAGCGCAAGGCGGTCGAGATGGCCGTCGCCGGGATCTACGACATCCGCCAGCACCGTGACGACGTCGTCGCGCCGGTGCTGCGGTTCTGGAAGGTGTTCGAGCTCGAGGGCCTGTCCGCCGAGGGTGAGCAGGCGCGCACCGAGCTGGCCGAGCTGATGGAGAGCCTCGAGAAGCAGGCGCTGCGCTTCGAGGACAAGCGCGACATGCTCAAGGCCCGTATGGCGCCGCGCTGACGCCGGCCGCCGCGACCCCGGACGTGAGCGGGCCGGCGGGGCAGTTGGCAGGATGGGGCGCATGAGCACCCCATCCGGCCCCCCGCAACCACGGCCCGACGGCGACCCGGAGCAGCAGCGCTTCGTCGTCGTGACGCAGGACGGCATGGGCGTCTCCGAGCGCGAGGGCGAGGAGGACGGCGCGACCAGCCCGGCTGACCTGGTCGAGCAGCCGGCCAAGGTCATGCGGATCGGCTCGATGATCAAGCAGCTGCTGGAGGAGGTGCGCAACGCCCCGCTGGACGAGGCCGGGCGCACCCGCCTGGCGGAGATCCACCGCCGCTCCATCGCCGAGCTGAAGCAGGGCCTCGCGCCCGAGCTGATCGAGGAGCTGGACCGCATCGCCCTGCCGTTCCAGGACGACGCACCCTCGGACGCCGAGCTGCGGATCGCCCAGGCCCAGCTCGTGGGCTGGCTCGAGGGGCTCTTCCACGGCATCCAGACGGCGCTGTTCGCCCAGCAGATGGCGGCGCAGGCGCAGCTGCAGCAGATGCGTGCCCTCCCGGCGGGGCACCCGGCGCACCCCGACCACGCCGGGCACCAGGGACCGACCGGCCAGCCCGGCCGCCCGTGGTCCTCCGGCGAGGGCGGGCCGACCGGCCAGTACCTCTGACCGGTCGGCGCCCTGTCCGTCAGACGATCGGCGAGCCGCCGGTCACGGCGATGACCTCGGCGGTGATGTAGCTCGACTCCTGCGAGGCCAGGAAGACGTACGTCGGCGCGAGCTCGGCCGGCTGCGCCGCCCGCCCCAGCGGCGACTGCCCGCCGAACTCGGCCACCTTCTCCTCGTCCATCGTGGCGGGGATCAGCGGGGTCCACACCGGGCCCGGGCGCGACGCCGTTGACCCGGATGCCCTTCTCGGCCAGCTGGGCGCCCAGGCCCTTGGTGAAGTTGACGATGCCGGCCTTGGTGGTGGCGTAGTCGAGCAGGTGCGGCGAGGGGTCGAAGCCCTGGACCGAGGCCGTGTTGATGATGGTCGAGCCCGGCGCCATGTGCGGGATGGCGGCCTTGCAGAGCCAGAACATCGCATAGAGGTTGGTCTTGAGGACGCGGTCGAGCTGCTCGGTGCTGATGCCGAGGATGCCGTCGTCCTGCGACATCTGGTAGGCCGCGTTGTTGACGAGGATGTCGAGGCCGCCGAGGTCCTTCCAGCGCGCGGTCGATGATGTCGAGGCACTGCTGCTCCTCGCGGATGTCACCGGGCACCGTGACCACCGTGCGGCCGGCGTCGCGGACCAGCGCGGCGGTCTGCTGGGCGTCCTCCTCCTCCTCGGGCAGGTAGCTGATCAGCACGTCGGCGCCCTCACGGGCGAACGCGAGCGCGACGGCCCGGCCGATGCCGGAGTCACCGCCGGTGATGACCGCCTTCTTGCCGCTGAGACGGTCGCTGCCGCGGTAGCTGTCCTCGCCGTGGTCGGGCTGCTGCCGCATGTCGCTGGTGAGGCCGGGGTGCGAGATCTCCTGGCCCTCCCCCGCCGGCTTCGAGTGCTGCTCGGTGGGGTCCTGCGGGGTGGTCTGGTCGTTGCTCATGTGGGTCCTCGTCTGGTCTCGGTGTTCGTCGGGGACCGCCCCGCGGCGCCGTTGCCGGCCGTGCCCGGGGACGGCGCCGTCCGCATACCCTGTGCCGTCTGCTGTATGCCCGGTCCGCGGTGCCGCGGCCCTGACCCGGAGGGAGGCCGACCATGCTCGGCGGCGAACCCGGCGTGCCCCGGAGCACCCCGACGGGCCGGCGCCGCTCGGACGTCGTGCAGCGGGTCGAGGACGTGATCGTGCGGGGCCGCCTGCGCCCCGGCGACCCGCTGCCCACCGAGGTCGACCTGTGTGAGGCCGTCGGCGCCAGCCGCTCGAGCGTGCGTGAGGCCATCCGGACGCTGTGCGCCCTCGACCTGGTCGAGGTCCGGCACGGGCACGGCACCTACGTCGGCCGGATGTCCATGGACCCGCTGGTGCAGAGCGTGAGCTTTCGCGGGCGCCTGGACCGCGCCGAGGGCTCGGGGCTGCGCCGGGAGGTGGTGGAGGTCCGCGAGCGGCTCGACCAGTCCTCCGCGGCGGCGCTCCTGGCCCTGCCCGACGCGCACGCGCGCGCGGAGCTGCTCGAGCGCCTCGGCGCCGCTGGCCCAGCAGCTGCGCGACCTCGCCGCGCGCGGCGCCCCGTGGGCGCAGGAGCACCGGGCCTTCCACCTGCTGCTGGCCGAGCCGCTGTCCAACGGGCTGATGAGCGAGCTGACCGGCGCCTTCCACGACATCGCGGCGGCGATGGCGGAGCCGTCCCGGCCGGCCACCTCCCGTGCCGCCCTCGCCCACGTCGCGATCGTGGAGGCGGCCGGGGCCGGCGACGCCGAGGCGCTGCGCGCTGCGGTCGCCGCCCACTACGCCCCGCTGCTGGAGCCGCCGGCCGGTCGGGGTGCCTGAGCGCTCAGTGCCGGGGTGCGCCGGAGGCGACGACGAAGTCGCGGAAGCGGGCCGCAGCCGGTGACAGGGCGGCGGCGCGGCGCCATACGAGCCCGATGTCCCTCCTCGCACCGGCGTCGCGCAGCGGCACGAAGACCGCCTCGCCCTCGACCGTGCGGCCGGAGCCCGACGGTGCGGGCAGCACCGCGACGCCGAGCCCGGCCCCGACCAGCCCCTCGATCGTGGCCAGGTCGGTGCTCTCGAACGCGGTGCGCGGGGCGAAGCCGGCGGCCCGGCAGAGCCGGTCGGTCAGGGCCCGGAAGCCGAACCCGGGCTGCAGGACGATGAAGTCCTCGCGGGCCGCCTCGACCAGCCGCACCGACCGGCGCTGCGCGAGCGGGTGCGCCGGGGGCACCACCAGGCACAGCCGCTGACGCTCCAGGACGCACCAGCCGAGCCCCGGGTCCGCCGGACGCGGCCCGGTGATCGCCAGCTCCGCCTCGCCGGAGTCCAGGTCGTCCGCGATGGTCGGCGACGCCTCCTGGCGCAGGGCGAAGCGCACGGCGGGCGCCTGGGCGCGGTACTCCCGCAGCAGCCCCGGGACGAGGGTCGTGGCGACCGAGTGCAGGAACGCCAGGCGCACGGTGCCCGACTCCGGGTCGTCGAGCTGGACGATCTGCTCGCGGGCCATGTCCAGCGCAGCGGTTGCCTCCAGGGCGGCGGCCAGGACGAGCCGCCCGCGGGGGTTCAGCCGCAGCCCGCGGTGCTCCCGCTCGAACAGCCGGGCGCCGAACGCGTCCTCGACCCGGCGCAGCGAGCGCGACAGGCTCGGCTGCGGGATGCCCAGCTCGTCCGCCGCCGCCGTCAGGTGCTCGGCGCGGGCGAGGGTGACGAACCGGCGCAGGTCCTCGGTCTGCATCCGCCCACCATACGATTCGTGCATCGTTCTGCGCCGCTGGCGTCATTTCACGTATGACGTCGCGCCTGTCACCGTGGTCTGGTGCCGCGCACCTCCTCCTCCACCCCCACCGCACGACCTCGCCGCATCGGCCCGCGGCGCCGACGGCTACCGCCTCGGCGACCCCGAGTACCGCCGCATCTCCGTCGCCCTGTTCGGCGCGGGTCTGGCGACGTTCGCCCTGCTCTACAGCACCCAGCCGCTGCTGCCCGAGCTGGCGCGCGCCTTCTCGGTGTCCGCCGGCCAGAGCGCCCTCTCGGTGTCGCTGAGCACGGTGGGGCTGGGGCTCGCGCTGCTGGTGGCCGGGCCGGTGTCGGAGGTGGTCGGGCGCACCCGGCTGATCCACCTCTCGCTGTCCAGCTCGGCCGTCGTGGCGCTCCTGTGCGCGGTCGCGCCGGGCTGGGAGACGCTGCTCGTGCTCCGCACGCTGCTCGGCGTGACGCTCGCGGGACTGCCCGCCGTGGCGGTGGCCTACCTGCGCGAGGAGGTGCACGCGGACAGCTCCGCGAAGGCGACCGGGCTCTACATCGGGGGCACCGCGCTCGGCGGGATGGTCGGGCGCCTCCTCGCCGGCGGGCTCGCCGACCTCGGCGGCTGGCGCCTCGCCCTCGGGGGCATCGGGCTGCTCGCGCTGGCCTGCGCCCTGCTGACCCGGTGGCTGCTCCCGCCCTCGCGCCACTTCGTCGCGGCGCCGGCCCGTCCGCGCCAGCTCCTCGCGACGACCCGCCGGCTGGTCCGCGACCCGGCGCTGCTCGCGCTCTACGGCATCGGGGCGACGCTGATGGGGGCGTTCGTGGCGGTGTACAACGCGATGGGCTTCCGCCTGGCCGCAGAGCCCTACGCCCTCAGCCTCGGCGTAGCCGGGCTGGTGTTCTGCGTCTACCCGCTGGGCTCGCTGAGCTCGGCGTACGCCGGCCGGCTCGCGGACCGGTACGGGCGGCGACCGGTCGTGCCGGTGGCCTGCGCCGTCACCGCGGCCGGCGTGCTGCTCACGCTGGCGCGTCCGCTGCCGGTGGTCGTGCTCGGCCTGGCCGTGCTGACCGCGGGCTTCTTCGCCGCCCACGGGGTGGCCAGCGGCTGGGTGGCCGCCCGGGCGCACCTCGGCGTCGGTGGCACCGGGCAGGCCGCCTCGCTGTACCTGTTCGCCTACTACCTGGGCTCCTCGGTCTTCGGCGGCCTCTCGGGCAGCGCGTGGAGCGCCGGCGGCTGGACCCCGGTCGTGCTGCTCGCGCTGCTGCTGGTCCTGCTCGCCCTCGCCCTGTCCCTCCTGCTGCGCCGCACCCCCAGCCTCGCGGCCCCACCCCCTGACCGCGCCTCCCCGCAAACCTGCCGGTTCTGCACGGCGACCAAGCGCAAACCTGCCGGTTCTGCGGAGCCGCTCCGGCCCCACCCCGCGTCGGCGGCCTACGGTGGCGGCCATGACCGCCGTACGCCGCTGGGGTGTCCTGTCCGGACTGCTCGCCCCGCTGCTGCTGGTCGGGGGGTGGACGGCAGCCGCCGCCCTGCGCCCGGACGCGTACGACGCGGTGCGGCGCACCATCAGCGACCTGGCGGCCCTGGGCGCTCCGCACCGGTGGCTCATGACGTACGCCCTCGTCGGCGTCGGGCTGTGTCACGGCGCCACGGCGGCGGCGCTGCGGGCGGCCGCCCTGCCCGGTCGCCTCCTGCTGGCGCTCGGCGGCCTGGCCACCGTCCTCGTCGCCGCCAACCCCCTGCCGGCCGGCGGCGGCTCGTCGGCCGCGCACACGGCGTCGGCCGCCGTGGCGTTCGGCGCGCTGGCGTGCTGGCCCGCCCTGGCCTGGCGCCGCGGGCCGCGGACCTCCGCCGTCCTGCGGCTCGGGCCGTCGCTGGGAGCCGCCGCGGTCCTGCTCGCCGCGGTGCTCTGGTTCGCCGTGGAGCTGTCCGCCGGGGCCGGGCGCGTCGGGCTGGCCGAGCGCTGCGCCGCCGGCCTGCAGGCCCTGTGGCCGCTGGCCGTCGTCCTGGCCCTGCGCCGGAGGAGGACCGGCTCCGGCCGGGCCTGACCCGGCGGCACCCGACCGACGCCACCATCCCGCTTGTTGCCCAGGAACGACCTTTCGCTGCCCGTGGAGCGCCTCCGACGGTCGTTCCGGGGCAACAAGCGCCGATGCCGGGACCGGAGCGAGACCGGTCAGGCGGTGTCGGCTGCGGCTGCGCGGCCGGCGGCGCGGCCGGAGAAGAGGCAGCCGCCGAGGAACGTGCCCTCCAGCGAGCGGTAGCCGTGCATGCCGCCGCCGCCGAACCCGGCGACCTCGCCCGCGGCGTACAGGCCGGGAAGGGGACGCCCGTCGGCGCCCAGGACCCGCGAGCCCAGGTCGGTCTGCAGGCCGCCGAGCGTCTTGCGGGTGAGCACGTGCAGCCGGATCGCGATGAGCGGCCCCTTGTCGGGGTCGAGCAGCCGGTGCGGCGCGGCCGTGCGGATCAGCCGGTCACCCCGGTAGGTGCGCGCGCCGCGGACCGCCGTCAGCTGCGCGTCCTTGGAGAAGGGGTTGGCGACCTCCCGGTCGCGCGCGACGACCTCGCGCTCGATCTCGGCGGCGTCGAGCAACGGCTCGGGCGTCAGCCGGTTCATGCCGGCGACCAGCTCGGGCACCGACCGGGCCACGACGAAGTCGGCGCCGTGCCGCAGGAACGCCTCCACCGGCGGGGCCGCACCCGGGCGGGCGCGCGCGAGGACCTGGCGGATGCTGCGGCCGGTGAGGTCGGGGTTCTGCTCCGACCCCGAGAGGGCGAGCTCCTTCTCGAGGATCGCGCGGGTCAGGACGAACCAGGAGTGGTCGTGGCCGGTGGTCCGCAGGTGGGCCAGCGTGCCGAGCGTGTCGAACCCCGGGAACAGCGGCGCCGGCAGCCGGCGGCCGGTCGCGTCCAACCACAGCGACGACGGGCCGGGCAGGATCCGGATGCCGTGGCCGGGCCAGATCGGGTCCCAGTTCTGCAGGCCCTCGACGTAGTGCCACATCCGGTCGCGGTTGACCAGCCGGCCGCCGGCGCGCTCGGTGATGGCCAGCATCCGGCCGTCGACGTAGGCCGGGACGCCGGTCACCATCTCGCGCGGCGGCGTCCCGAGGCGCTGCGGCCAGCTGGCCCGCACCAGCTCGTGGTCGGCGCCGATGCCACCGGAGGTCACCACCACCGCCTGCGCGCGCAGCTCGAACTCGCCGGTCACGTCCCGGTTCGTCCGGACACCGCGCGCCTGCGAGGCGGGAGCCAGGACGCTGCCGCGGACGCCGACGACGGCGTCGGCGTCGGTCACCAGCTCGTCGACGCGGTGGCGGAACCGCACGGACACCTGGCCGGACTCGACCGCGGCACGGACCCGGCGCACGAACGGCTCGAGGACGCCGGGACCGGTCCCCCAGGTGACGTGGAAGCGCGGCACCGAGTTGCCGTGCCCGCGCGCCCGGCCGTCGCCGCGCTCGGCCCAGCCCACGACCGGGAAGAACCGCACCCCACGCTCACGCAGCCACGCCCGCTTCTCCCCGGCGGCGAAGTCGACGTAGGCCCGCGCCCAGCGGCGGCCCCAGTGGTCCTCGTCGTCGCGGTCGAACCCCGCCGTGCCCTCCCAGTCCTGCCACGCCAGCTCGACGCTGTCGCGCACGCCCATCCGCCGCTGCTCGGGGGAGTCGACCAGGAACAGGCCGCCGAAGGACCAGAACGCCTGCCCGCCGAGGTTGACCGCCGACTCCTGGTCGACCAGCAGGACGCGCTTGCCGGCGGCCACCAGCTCGGCCGTGGCGACCAGGCCGGAGAGGCCCGCTCCAACCACGAGGACATCGGTGTGCACCAGGGGACCTCCGGGTCGACGGCCGTACGGCGCCTCAACCTATCCCTGCGACCTCCCCTCCCGGTCGTGGCGCACGGAGGGCGGCCCCCGCGGCGCCGGGGGGTGCCGCGGGGCGCACCTCCTACGATGGGCGCACCATGCCGGACCAGCCCGCGCCACGCCGGCGCACCCGCGCCTCCGGGCAGAGGTGGGCCCGGCGCACGGCAGGGTTCCTCGCCCTGACCGCCGCGGCGTACCTCGGGGGTGTCGGGGCGACCAGCCTGGCCCCCACCACGGTGGAGACGACCAACTACACCGCGCAGCTGCGGCTCACGCCCGCGCCGACGCTCACCTCGACGATCCACAGCCCCACCTCGCTCGGCGACATCAACCTCACGTTCCGCAGCGTGCTGCCCGCCCCGGGGGTCGACGCCACGGTCGGCATCCGCGAGAACATCACCCAGATCTTCGACGAGCGCCGCGTCTCGATCGAGGCGCTGCAGCCCTCGAACGCGGAGGTGGGAGAAGCCATCTCGTCCGCATTGAGGGCACTGGCGCTGCGCTTCACCGTCGGCGCCGTGCTCGTGATGCTCCTGGTCCTGGGCGTCCTCGGTTACGGCCGGCGCCGCCGCCCGACCGGCCCGCACCTCGTGGCGGCCGGCCTGGCCGTGGTCACCGCGGTGGCCGCCACCGGCGCCGGCGCCTGGCAGAGCTACCAGCCCTCCAAGCTGGAGAGCTTCACCACCACCGGCCTGCTCGGCACCCTGCGCCGCAACGCGGGGCTCCTCTCGGACGTGGAGACGCGGGCGCAGCAGGCGACGCCGTACGTGCGGAACCTGCTGGCGCTCTCCCAGGCGCTGCAGGAGAAGTTCGTGCCCGGCGAGATCAACCAGCCGACGGCCGCGCGGATCCTGCTGGTCTCCGACGTGCACGGCGCGAACCAGTACCCGGTGATGAAGCGGATCATCGCCGACGAGCAGATCGACGCGGTCATCGACGCCGGCGACCTGCTCAACTTCGGCAGCGTGGCCGAGGCCGAGGCGGCCGGCCTGTTCACCTCGATCGAGGGCCTGGGCGTCCCCTACCTCTTCGTCCGGGGCAACCACGACGCCAGCAGCCCCACGGACCGGGCGCTGCTGCAGCGGATGGGCCGGCTGCGCCACGTCGTCCTGCTCGAGCCCGGCGGCGGCAGCTACACGCAGGCCACCGTCAACGGCGTGACCGTCGCCGGCTTCAACGACCCCCGCTGGTTCGGCGACGACGACCGCAACAACGCGGCCAAGCAGACGCCTGCGGCCGAGGCCTTCAACCGCGCGTACGCCGGCCGCGCGGTGCCCGACGTCGTGGTCTCGCACGAGCCGGGCGCCGTCCGCAAGGTCGACGCCGCGGGCATCCTCGTCAACGGGCACCTCCACACCGACCAGCTCGAGGGCAACCGGATCGGCGTCGGCACGTTCACCGGCGGAGGCACGGTCAGCCACTTCGTGCAGGACGCGGAGACGAAGGCCGGCACGGACGACCTGGGCGAGCTCGCCGGCCAGCCCTACGCCTTCGACATCGCGGTGTTCGGCCAGAGCTGCACGCTGACCTCGCTCACCCGCTACACCTACCGCAACCTGATCCAGGGCAGACCGGCGTACGACGACGTGCAGGTGATCAACGGCAGCACGATCCAGCCGGCGGTCAAGGGCTCCACCCGTTCGTGCACCGAGGGGACGGGGCTCGCGGTGACGCCCGTGGCCGAGCCGCCCGCGTCGGCCGGCGCCAGCCCGACGCCCTGAGCACGCCCGACAGGCGCCCGCGACCGGGCGACCGGGCGACCGGGGGCGACCGGGCGAAAGCGTGGCCGGGCCGGGGGGCGACGGCTACCGTGGCGGCTGAACACCTGAACCCCACCGCCTGAAGGGACCGTCCGTGTCGGTCAGCGTGAGCGTCGTCGTCCCGGTCTACAACCCCGGCAAGCACCTCGAGCCGTGCATCGACTCGCTCCTGCGGCAGAGCATGCCGGCGGACCGGCTGGAGCTGATCTTCGTCGACGACGGCTCGACCGACGAGAGCCCGGGGCGCCTGGACCGGCTGGCCGCCGAGCACGCGCACGTGCACGTGGTGCACCAGGAGGCCTCGGGCTGGGCCGGCAAGCCGCGCAACACGGGGCTGCAGGTGGCCACGGGCGACTACGTGCAGTTCGTGGACCAGGACGACTGGCTCGGGGACGAGGCGCTGGAGCGGCTGCACGCCTACGCCGTGGCCAACGACGCCGACGTCGTGCTGGGCAAGATGGTCGGGGTCGGCGGCCGGAGCGTGCCCAAGCAGCTCTACCGGACCAACGTGCCCCACGCGACCCTCGCCAAGACCTCGCTGATGGACAGCCTGACCCCGCACAAGATGTTCCGCCGGGCGTTCCTGCTGGAGCACGACCTGAGGTTCCCCGAGGGCCCTCGCCGGCTGGAGGACCACGTCTTCGTGGTCTCGGCCTACCTGCACGCCCGCGGCATCTCGGTGCTGTCGGACTACCCCTGCTACTTCCACACGGCCCGCGGCGACGGCGGCAACGCCGGGTTCCGGCCGCTGGAGCCGGTCGGCTACTTCCGCAACCTGCGCGACGCCCTGGACGCGGTGGAGGCGCTGACCGAGCCGGGCGCCCTGCGCGACCGGCTGCACCGACGCTGGCTGCGGGTGGAGATGGTCGGGCGCCTGCGCGGGGCGGGGTTCCTGCGGGCCGACGCCGGATACCGCGCCGAGCTGCTGCAGGAGATCCGCAAGGTGATGGCCGAGTACTTCTCCCCCGGTGTCGCCGCCGGCCTGGCGCCGGCCCAGCGGCTGGTCGCCGACCTGGCCCGCGAGGGCGACCTGGACGGCCTGCTCGCCCTCGCCCGGTGGGAGACGACGACCGCCGCGCGGGCCACCCTGGAGCGCCTGGAGTGGCACGGTGACAGCCTGCGGGTCACGGTGGGGGCCACGCTGGTCAACGCCGACGGCACCCCGGTCGCGCTGCGGGACGGGCACCTGCTCGCGCCGCTGCCCGAGGCCACCCTGGCCGGCCTCCCGCCCGAGGCCCTGGACTTCTCCGGCGGCACGACGCTGGTGGACCTGACCCTGCGCCACCGCGGCAGCGGCGACGAGCGGTTCCTCGCGACGGCGAAGGCCGTGACGGGCGCCGACACCGCGATCGCGGGCACCGTCGACGCAGTGGTGGACGCGGCCACGGTCGGCGGCAAGGACCCCCTGGCCCGTGGCATCTGGGACATGTGGGTCAAGATCCGCGCCTACGGGTGGGAACGCGCCACCCGCGTCGGGCTCTACCGCGCCCAGGGCGTCGCCGCCGCGGTCCGCCCGGCGCTGGTCGGCAGCCCCCCGGCGGTGGTCACGCCGTACTGGACCGAGCCCGGCAACCTCGCCCTCGACGTGGGACAGTCGACCCGCAGGACCGCCATGGCACTCATGGCCCGCACCCCCGACCTCGGCCGGTCGTCGGTGCGGGCGTCCGGCTCGGGGCTCGCCGTGGCCGTCCAGCTCCCGCTCCAGCTCGACACCCCGGTCCCGGCGTCGCTGCGGCTGACCCGCGACGGCCGCCACCCGCAGGCGGTGACCCGCTCCGCCCAGCTCGTGCCCGACGGGCCCGGCACCGCCACGCTGCACGCCGACGTCGACCCCGGCGCGCTCGGGCCGGGGCGCTGGCGGCTGGAGCTGCGCCTGGTCGACGGCGGCCCCTGCGTCCCGCTCGGCGTCGGCCTCGAGCGGCACCGCGGGCGTCCCGCGGCCCTGGCTCCCGTCCCCGAGCCGGCCGAGCGCACGCCGTCAGCGGCGTCGCTGTGGGTCCGTCGCGCCGCACGCGGGGCCCAGCACACGCTGCGGCCCTGGGCGCGCGCCGGCGTACGACGACTGCCGCCCCGGCTGCGCCGGCCGGCCCGGGCCGTCGCCCACCGGGTGGCCCGGGCCCTCCACTGAGCGGGGGCCCGAGCCGTTGTCAGCCGGCGACCGGCACCGGCGCCCGCGACGCGTCCCTCACCGCCGCCTCGATCTTCGGCCGCAGCTGCTCGAACCCGCCGCTGCGGCCGAACACCCGGTCTCGGGCGTGGGTGAGCTCTTCCCAGAAGTCCGCAGCCAGGAAGGCCTTCGGGTCGACGGCGTGGCGACGGGTGAGGACGTCCTCCGGCACCTGCTGGGGGTCCGGGACGACGTACTGCGCGTGGATCCGGTCGTAGGCGTCGGGGAGCACCGTGCTGCGGGAGTCGGCACCGAAGATGAGCAGCTGGCCGGTGGGGGCGGTGTCGACCGGGACGCAGAGCAGGTCGGGGCGGTACTCCGCCAGGGTCGCCGCCACCTTGAACACGTCACCGGTCCACGCGTCGGTGTGCCGGTCACGGGCCGCCTCGTCGACCGAGCGGGGCAGCATGTCGTCGAGCACCATCACGCTGGTCCAGCGGGTGTGCCGCTCGGTGTGGAACACGTCGCGCAGCGCGTACTCGAACAGGTGCATCCCGTCGATGAAGGCCAGGTCGACGACCCCGCGCCGCAGCGAGCGCATCGGGCGCGGCCGGGCGAAGAAGTCGTCGCTCGTGGCCTTGACCAGCTCCAGCTCGCAGTGCAGCGGAGCGGTCACCTTGAAGGCCGGGTCGACCGCGATCGTGCGGGTCCGGGACAGCGCCAGGCTGCGCCCGTCGTTCACGCCGATCTCGAGGTAGGTCCGCGGCCGGTAGGCACGGTGCAGGCCCTTGAGGAACTCATATCGGTTCAACGCTCGGCTCCTTGGATCGTGGAGGCCTCTCGCCGGGAGCCGGTGAGGGCGGGCGGGACGGCAGGCACGGCTGGGGTGGTGACCGGAAGGCCACAGTCTGACCCCGATCCGGAGGCAAAGCCAGAGGTCGCGGCCACCGTCCCGTGCACGCGACTATGCCAAAGGGATGGACCGCGCCCCCCGGGAACGAAGTAGATTGGCCGCGCGTCAAGAGGGTCAACGGGTCCGGGCCCGGGGGGACGAACCGCAAGGGAAGGGACACGCCGATGACCGACTCCAGCAGCGCGCCACAGCCGTTGGCACCGCCGACCGCGACCGAGCCGCCGCTCACGCTCACCGCGCCCACGCCGAGCACCGCCGTCGCGACGACGGCGGCCGGGGCGATCGCTCCCGCCGTCGACCCGGCGGCGCTGCCCGGCCTCGACGCCAAGGTGGAGGCCTACCTGGGGTCGCTGCTGACCGTCGCGCCGCGGTCCCCCGAGTTCGCGGCCAAGGCCAGCGACGTCCGCTCGATGGGCGACCTCGACATCCGGCGGGCGGCCGAGAGCAGCAACCGGCTGCTCAGCTCCCCGATCAGGGCGATGAAGGAGGGCGGGCTGTCCGAGGGCTCCAAGGTCGGGTCGACCCTCCTGGAGCTGCGCCGCACCGTCGAGGACCTCGACCCCGCCGAGGCCAGCCGCACCCGCAAGCTGCTCGGCCTGATCCCCTTCGGGGAGAAGGTCGATGACTACTTCCGCAAGTACCAGAGCGCGCAGAGCCACCTCGATGCGATCCTGCACGCGCTGCGCGACGGCCAGGACGAGCTGGGCAAGGACAACGCGGCCCTCACCCTGGAGAAGCAGCAGCTGTGGGAGGCGATGGGGCGGCTCAACCAGTACGTCTACATCGCCGAGCGCCTGGATGCCTCGCTGGCCGCGCACGTCGCCGACCTGGAGCTGAGCGACCCCGAGCGCGCCAAGGCGCTGCGCGACGACGTCCTGTTCTACGTCCGCCAGAAGCACCAGGACCTGCTCACCCAGCTGGCCGTCTCGATCCAGAACTACCTCGCGATCGACATCGTCATCAAGAACAACATCGAGCTGATCAAGGGCGTCGACCGGGCCTCCACCACCACGATCTCCGCGCTGCGGACCGCCGTCATCGTCGCCCAGGCGCTGGGCAACCAGAAGCTCGTCCTCGACCAGATCACCGCGCTGAACACCACGACGTCCGCGCTGATCGAGCGCACCTCGGGGATGCTGCGCGACAACTCCGTCTCGATCCAGCGGCAGGCGGCGTCGTCCTCGATCGGCCTGCCGCAGCTGCAGGCCGCGTTCGCCAACATCTACGCGACCATGGACGCGATCGACACGTTCAAGGTCGAGGCCCTGGACAGCATGGCCGCCACGATCGGCACGCTGGAGACCGAGGTCAGCAAGTCCCGCGACTACCTCGAGCGGGTCTCGCAGCAGGACCAGCGCGCGGCCTCCGGATCCCTGGACCTCGGCCTGCCTCCCGGAACCCGGCGCTAGGGCTCGGCACGCGGGAGACACTGGGACATGGCGACTGCACGGCCGGCGGCCGGCTTCCTCGAGCGACTCTTCGGGCGACGCCCCGAGCCGGAGCGCCCGGAGATGGAGCTGCCCCGCGTCCCGACGGCCGAGGACCTGCTGGCGGCGCTCGCCGGGGTCGAGTCGATGGTCGCCCGGGGGGCCGTACCGGCCGTGGTCGCCTCCCGCGTGACACGGGTGTGCCGCACCGTCCGGGACACGATCCCGCGGTTGGCCACGCTCGGCTCGGGCAGCCCGCAGGCCTACTCGGTGATGGCCACGGCGACCGACTACCTGCCGGAGGCGGTGGGCGGCTACCTGCGCCTGCCGCGGGAGTTCGCCGACAGCCGCCCGGTCGACCGGGGCCGGACCTCGCTGATGGTGCTCATCGACCAGCTCGACCTGCTCGGCGCCACGATGGACCAGGTGTATGACGCCGTGTGCCGCGCCGACGCCGCCGCGCTGGTCGCGCACGGCCGCTTCCTCGCCGAGAAGTTCGGGCACGCCGCCGGCGGCGGTGACCTGGCGCTGTCGCCGGACACCGTGATCGCCCCCGACCCTGCCGCCTCCGGCACGGCGACGTCGGACCCCGCGACGCCGGACCCCGCAGCGCCGGGCCGGCTGCGACCGCCGGGCGCGGCGACGGGTGCGCCGTGAGGGCCGGCACGGGGCAGGCGACGGCGCTCGGCGACGCCCTGCAGGCGCTGGAGTCCGCCGCGGTCGAGGCCGGGGTCGCCACGGACATCGCCCGGGCCGAGGGCGCCGCCCTGGCCGCGGCGGTGGCCGAGTCGGCGACCGGGGCCGCCGGCGACTGGGCCGCCGCGACCGGCGGCGGCAGCACCCGTGAGTTCTTCGACGCCGCGGTCCGGGGCCGGCGCTGGCGCGCCTCCCCCACCGCGACGCTGACCCGGCTGGTCGCTGCGGGCTCGCCGTCCGCGGCGTCGTACGCCCGGGCCCTGACGGAGGTCGCCTCGGCCGCGTGCGACCTCGGCGAGCCCACGATGCGGGTGGTCGGCAACGCCTCGGTCGCCGCCGCGGCCCAGCTGCAGGCGACCCGCGGGCGTCGTACGGCGGGACCCGGCCGCGAGCCGCACGCGGCGCCCCTCCCCGCACCGGCCCCGTCGCGGCCCACCACGACCGCCGAGACCCCGGAGACCGCGGGAGACCCCCGTGCTCGCGCAGAGCCCGCCGGCACCCGCCCGGCCGGTGCAGGAGCTGCTCGACGACCTCGACGCGCTGACCGGGCTGCGGACGGTCAAGCGGGAGGTGCACCGCCAGGTGGCGCTGCTGCGGGTCGAGAAGCTCCGCGCCGAGGCCGGCCTGCGCAGCCCGACCCTGACCCGGCACCTGGTCTTCACCGGCAACCCCGGCACCGGCAAGACCACGGTGGCGCGGCTCGTGGCCGGGATCTACCACTCCCTCGGCCTGCTCAGCACCGGCCAGCTGGTCGAGGTCGACCGCTCCGAGCTGGTCGCCGGCTACCTCGGGCAGACGGCGGTCAAGACCGCCGAGGTGGTGCAGTCCGCCGCCGGTGGGGTGCTGTTCATCGACGAGGCCTACGCCCTGGCCGGTGACCAGTACGGCAGCGAGGCCGTCGACACGCTGGTCAAGGAGATGGAGGACCGCCGCGACGACCTGGTGGTCATCGTCGCCGGCTACCCGGGGCCGATGGCGACGTTCGTGGCGGCCAACCCGGGCCTGTCGAGCCGGTTCCGCACGACGATCGAGTTCGAGGACTACACCGACGAGGAGCTCGAGCAGATCCTCGTGCACCTCGCGGCGGGCGCCGACTACGAGCTGGGAGCCGGGGCGCTGGCGCGGTTCCGCGAGCTGCTGGCGGCGACCCCGCGGGGGCGCTCGTTCGGCAACGGCAGGTTCGCCCGCAACGTGCTCGAGGCCGCGATCGGCCGGCACGCCTGGCGGCTGCGCGACGTCGAGGCACCCACCACCGACCAGCTGCGCCAGCTCCTGCCCGAGGACCTGGAGGACGACCCCGTCGAGCTGCTGCCCGCGCCGGGCCACCCGGCGACTGCGCCCGGAGGCACCCCGTGAGCCAGGGCACGAGCGTGGCGGCCGCTCCCGGCACCCTGCCCGCCGGCACGCTCCCCCGCAGCCCCGCCGCGACCACGCCCGAGGCGGCCACGCCACGGACGCCTCGACGCCCTGTCCGCCGCGGTGCGCGAGGCCCTGGCCGGCACGCCCGGGCGGATGCGGGTGGTCGCGGTGCTGGCCGTCGTGGTGACGCTCGGCTTCGGCCTCGGCGCCGGGCAGGCGTTCCGCTCGGCGTCCGGCGCCCTCGAGCGTGCCGGCGCCGACGCCGCCCAGGTGGTGCAGGTGCAGGACATCCACACCAGCCTGGTCCGTGCCGACGCCGCCGCCACCAACGCCTTCCTCGTGGGAGGGCTGGAACCAGCCGCCCAGCGCACGGCGTACGACGAGGCGGTGACCGAGGCCTCGTCGCTGATCGCCAGCGCGGCCCAGTCCCAGCCGGCCGACGGCGCCGCGCTGGCCGCCGTCAACACCGACCTGGTCCGCTATGCCGGTGGTGTGGAGCAGGCCCGGGCCAACAACCGGCAGGGGCTGCCCGTAGGGGCCCAGTACGTCACCGAGGCCAGCGCCGCGCTGCGTGCCCCCGGCGGAGCGCTGGCGCAGCTCCGGCTCATCGCCGCCGCGGACACCGCCCGGGTGCAGCAGGAGCTCGACGCGGCCAAGCTGGCGCTGCTCTGGCTGGTGCTCCCCGGCCTGCTCGCCCTCGTCGTGCTCGCCGGGGCGATGCTCTGGATGGCGCGGCGCACCCACCGCTACGTCAACCTCCCGCTGGCCGGAGCGACCCTCGCCGTCCTGGTCGGCCTGGTCGCCGGCTGGGTGGTCCTGGCCGGCGTCTCCAGCAGGGTCGACGAGGTGCGGACCGGGCCCTACGCCGCCGCGCTGGCCACCGCCCAGGCCCGCGTCGCCGGGTTCGACGCCAAGGCCCAGGAGTCGCTCACGCTGATCAAACGCGGGTCCGGAAGCAGCTTCGAGACGCAGTGGCAGCAGCTGCGACACGCAGGTCCGCGACCGCAGCCGCGAGGTCAGAGACATCACGGACACCGACCTGGGGTGGGCGGGCTACGCCCGGGCCCATGCCGCCCTGCGCCGGCTCGACGACGGCGGCCAGTGGGAGCAGGCGGTGGCCGCCGCGACCGCACCGGGAGGCACCGGCCCGGCCAGCACGACCCGACCCTTCAAGGCCTTCGACACGGCGACGCACGACCTGCTCGTGTCGACCAGCGGCGAGGCCTCCGCCCGTCTCGCCGCCCCCGACGGCTGGCTGGTCCTCGCCGGGGCCCTCGGCCTCCTGCTCGGGCTGCTGGCCGCCGCGGCGTCCTGGTGGGGCGTCTCCCAGCGGCTGCAGGAGTACCGGTGAGGCGCCGGCTGCCGGCCGCCGTGGCCGGCGCGGTCAGTGCGGTCATCGCCCTGGCCACCGTGGCCGGCTGCGGCTCCGGCGCCTACGCCCCCACCCCGGTCGCGACGCCGGCTGCAGTCGCGCCCGCGGCCACGGCCAACCCGGGCACGGCCACTCCCACCCCGGCCGCGACCGGCGCGGCGGTCACCGCGGCCAACTGCCTGAAGTCCTACGCACCCCAGGGCGCCCTGCCCGCACCCGGCGCGCTGCCGTCCGGCAGCACGATGGAGCGCATCCGCAAGCGCGGCTACCTCAAGGCCGGCGTCTCGGCCGACACGCTCCTGCTCGGCGCCCGCAACCCGGTCACCGGCACGATCGAGGGCTTCGACATCGACGTGCTGCACGCCCTCTCGCGCGCCCTGTTCGGCGACCCGGACAAGATCGAGCTGCGGGTCATCACCGCCGCCGACCGCGAGACCGTGCTCAAGGACGGCAGCGTCGACGTCGTCGCCCGCGCGATGACCATCACCTGCGACCGCTGGACCCGGATCGCGTTCAGCTCGGAGTACTACCGCGCCGGCCAGAAGGTCCTCGTCCCGCTCGGGTCGCGCGCCACCACGCTGGCCGACCTGAAGGGCAAGCGCGTGTGCGCCCCCACCAAGTCCACGAGCCTGGACCGGCTGCGCCAGTACGGCGGCGTGGTCCCCGTGCCGTCGGACAGCCACACCGGCTGCCTCGTGCTCTTCCAGCGGGGCCAGGTCGACGCCATCACCGGTGACGACACGGTGCTCGCCGGGCTGGCGGCCCAGGACCCCTACGCCCGGGTCGTCGGCCCCGCCTTCTCCGCCGAGCCCTACGGTGTCGGCGTCAACCAGGACCACGTCGACCTCGTGCGGTTCGTCAACGGCGTGCTGCAGCAGATGCGGACCGACGGGCGCCTCGCGAAGTCCTACGACCGCTGGCTGCGGCCGGCGCTCGGGCCGCTTCCGGCCCTCCCGACGCCCGTCTACGGCCGCTCATGACCCCGCCGATGGCCGCGCCGGCCACGTCCGCCACCGCGCCGAGCCCGCCGGGACGCCTCGGCGCGCCGCTCGCGGCCCAGGACGCGCTGCACTACCTCGAGGCGCTCGGGACGTGGCGCGACCAGCGCCGCGCCGAGCTGGACCGGCTGGACGAGGCGGCCCTGCAGTCCCCCGACCCCGAGGCCTTCACCGCCGACATCCTGCTGTCGATGGCGTTGTGGAAGGCCGTCGCCGACCGCCACGACCTGCTGCTGGCCACGTGGGACTCCGGGCGGGTCGGCGCGGCCGAGCGCGAGCGCCTCGCCACCCTCGTCTGGGGCCGGCTGGACACCAGCCTCGACCCGCGGCTGGCCGGTGCCGCCACCAGCAACGGCGTGCCCGGCAGCGGCAACGCGCTCGCGGTGTCGCTGCCCGAGGCCTGCCGGCTGTCCGACGCGCTGGCGGCGTCGCTGCGCGTGCGGCTGTCGGTCGACCCGGCCGACGCGGACGTCACCGCGCGGGTGCGGTCGCTGCGCGCGCAGGTCGAGCGGATCCGCGACCAGGCCGCCACCGAGCCGGCCGGTGCCGCCCGTGAGCGTGCCGACCGGCTGCTCCACCGCCTCGACGGCCGGGTCGCCGACCTCACCGCACGCGTCCAGCGCGGCGCCGACGTCGGCGGGCTGCTCGGGCCGCTGGAGGGCGAGGCCGCGGTCGCCGAGCGCGACCTCATCGTCGGGGCGTCCCGCCGCCGCGAGGACGCCCGGGACGAGGCGCGGGCCCGCGCCCTGCGCACCGAGCTCGAGGCGCGCGGCGCCGCGCTGCGCGACCTGGCCGCGCGCTGCGTCGCGGCGGTGCACCCCGCACCCCGGTTCGCCGTACCGGACGTCGCGGCGCTGGGCGCCGTCCCGCAGGAGCCCGCTGCCGTGGACGCCTACCTGGCCCGGCTGGAGACCGTCGGGCGCGCGATGACGCTGGCCCAGGCGGCGTACGCCGGTGCGCTCGAACGCCGCGAGGAGCTCAGCGGCCGGCTCGAGGCCTACCGCGCCAAGGCGCGGCCCGGCACGCCGGCAGCGCCACCGGCACGCCACCGGGACCGCGGGCCGGTCGGTCGAGGGCCGTCGCGCCGACCTGGCCGAGCTCTACCGCCGGACCCGTGACGTGCTCGACCACGCCCCCGCCGACCTGGCCCGCGCCGAGGCGCTGCTCGCGGCGTACCAGGCGTATCTGGGCAGCGGCCCGCGGCCCACCGGACGGGGAGGCCCCCCATGAGCACGACCACCTCCGCCTGCACCCAGCCGGGGTGCACCGGGCACATCCTGGACGGCTACTGCGACGTCTGCGGCAGCCCCCCGTCGCTCCCGCCGCCGCTTCCCCCGTCCGGCACGCCGCACCGCGCGCCCGGCCGCGAGCGCGCCCGCACGCGCGGGATCGACGGCGACGTCGGCCGCCGGGGTCGGCGACGCGCCCTCGACCGCCTCGCGCGCCTCCAACCGGCTGGCGTCCACCGCGCTCGGCTCGGCCCGGGCCGGGCGCGGCAGCACGGGCGTCACCCGGCGGGTCGGCACCTCCTCGACCCGGCTGCGCGGCGCCCGCCTCGGCGCCGGGCTGACCACCGTGCCGGCGATCCCCGCGGTCGACGCCGCCAAGGCGATCCTGAAGGACCCGCAGGTCCCCGAGGACAAGCGGGTCTGCCCGTCCTGCGGGGCCGCGGTCGGGCGCTCCCGCGACGGCCAGCCCGGGCGGACCGAGGGGTTCTGCTGGCAGTGCCGCAACCCGTTCTCGTTCACCCCCAAGCTGCATGCCGGCGACCTCGTGGCCGGCCAGTACGAGGTGGCCGGCGCCATCGCCCACGGCGGCCTCGGCTGGGTCTACGTCGCCCGCGACCGCAACGTCTCCGGCCGCTGGGTCGTGCTCAAGGGCCTGCTCAACTCCGGCGACCCCGACGCCGTGGCCGCCGCGATCGCCGAGCAGCAGTTCCTCGCCCAGGTCGAGCACCCGCTCATCGTCGAGATCTTCAACTTCGTGACGCACGACGGCGCCGGCTACATCGTCATGGAGTACGTCGGCGGCACGTCGCTGAAGGCGCTGCTCAAGGCCCGGATGCGGGCCGCCGGGGGCCGCTACGACCCGCTGCCGGTGGACCAGGCGATCGCCTACGTCATCGAGATCCTGCCGGCGTTCCAGTACCTCCACGACATGGGCCTGGTCTACTGCGACTTCAAGCCGGACAACATCATCCAGGTCGGCGACGCGGTCAAGCTCATCGACATGGGCGGCGTGCGCCGGATCGGCGACCTCGACTCCCCCATCTACGGCACCGTCGGCTACCAGGCACCCGAGGTGCCGCAGGTCGGCACGTCCGTGGCCTCCGACATCTACACCATCGGGCGCACCCTGATGGTGCTGGCGAGTGAGTTCCGCGGCTACCAGAGCACGTACGTCGCGTCGCTGCCGCCGGTGTCCGCGACGCCGCTGTTCCAGGCAGCACGACTCGCTCTACCGGCTGCTGGCCAAGGCCTGCGCCCCGGACCCGGCCGACCGGTTCGCCTCCGCCGACGAGCTGCGGGTGCAGCTGCTCGGCGTGCTGCGCGAGGTGGTCGCGGCGCGGGACGCCGAGGGCGGGGCCGCCCAGCACTCGACGTCCTCGCTGCTGTTCGAGTCCCCCACGGTCACCGACGAGCCGCTGGGCTGGGGCCACCTGCCGGCGCTGCGGGTCGACGACGCGGACCCGCAGGCCGGCTGGCTGCGCACCGTCAGCGTCGACGACCCCGGCGCCCGGCTCGCCCTGCTGCAGTCGGCGCCACGCTCGTCCCCCGAGGTGCTGCTGGCCACCGGGCGGGCGGCGCTCGAGGCCGGGCGCACCGACGTGGTCGCGGCCGCGGTGCGCGACATGCTCGGCGCCGACCCCTGGGAGTGGCGGGCGGTGTGGCTCTCCGGCCTCGCCTCGCTGGCCACCGACGACGCCGCCGGTGCGCAGGCGGCGTTCAACGCCGTCTACGGCCAGGTGCCCGGCGAGCTGGCGCCCAAGCTCGCGCTGGCGCTGGCCTGCGAGACCAGCGGCGAGCTCGACGTCGCCGAGTCGCTGTATGCGACCTGCGCACGCACCGACGCCAACTACATCGCGCCCGCCGCCTTCGGCCTGGCCCGGATCCGCGCCACCCGCGGCGACCTCGACGGCGAGCTCGCCGCCCTCGACCTCGTGCCGCCGACCAGCCGGGCGTTTCCCTCGGCGCGCCGCCGCGGGCCGGGCTGCTGGCCGACTCGGGCCGGGGACTGCCGGCCCTCGCCGAGGCGATGGGCAGCATCGAGTCCCTGACCATCGAGCCACGAGAGCGCGCCAGCCTGGCCGTCGACGTCCTGCAGGCGGCCCTGACGCAGGTGCTCGCCGACGGCCCGGAACCCGACATCTCCATCGCGGGACGCCCCGCGGTGGAGCCGGCCCTGCGCGACGGCCTCGAGGCCGCCTACCGCGACCTGGCCGGCCACACCCCCACCCGCACCGAGCGCGTGGACCTGGTCGACCGCGCCAACGCCGTACGACGATGGAGTCTTCGATGAGCACCTGCCCGTCCTGCTCGACCTCGGTCAGCGACCAGGAGCGGTTCTGCGAGGCGTGCGGCGCCGACCTCGCGTCCGGCGACCGCGCCCCCCGGCGACCGGCCGAGCGAGGCCGGCACCGCCGCCACGGTGGAGATCCCCGTGGCGGCGCCGGTCTGCGCGGCCTGCGGCGGCCCGGTCGCCGACGACGGCTACTGCGGCACGTGCGGCGCCCGGGCGGCCGGCCCCCGCGACCACGTCGTCGAGCAGCCCGCGTCCTGGGTGGCCGCCGTGTGCGACCGCGGCATCCGGCACCCCCGCAACGAGGACGCGGTCGCCGTGGCCGCGGACCCCGAGCCGGGCACCCGCGCCGTGCTGGTGGTCTGCGACGGGGTCTCCTCCTCGATCGACTCCGACGTGGCCAGCCTGGCCGGCGCACGTGCCGCGCGCGACGTGCTCGCGGCCTCTGACCCCCGGGGGCTGGGCACCGCCTCCTCGCGGGTGGCCCTGATCAGCGCGACGCTGGTCAAGGCGACCGACGCCGCCAACGCCGCCGTGCTCGCCGCGACCGCCGACGGCTCGCCCAGCCCGGCCTCGTGCACCCTCGTGGCCGGTGTCCTGGACGGCAGCGTGCTGGTGGTCGGCTGGGTCGGGGACAGCCGGGCGTACTGGCTGCCGGACGAGGGGGACGCGAGCTCTCCTCACCGTGGACGACTCGTTCGCCGCGGAGCAGGTCGCCGCAGGGGTGCCCCGGCACGACGCCGAGAACGGCCCGCACGCCCACGCCATCACCCGCTGGCTCGGGCTGGACGCGCCCGACCACACCCCCCGCACGGCCTCCCTCCGGCTCGACACCGCCGGCTGGCTGCTGGTCTGCTCGGACGGCCTGTGGAACTACTGCTCCGAAGCGGCCGACCTCTCGGCGCTGGTCCGGCAGACTGCGCAGGAGAGCGGGACGGCGCCGCCGGTCCTGGCCGGGGCGCTGGTCGACTGGGCCAACGCCCAGGGCGGCCGCGACAACATCAGCGTCGCGCTCGCCCGCTACGACCCGGCCTGACCGCCACCGCCCCGTCCACCCCGACCACCCGAGAGGAAGTTGCGCGCGATGGCCCAGTTCACCGCCGACGTCTACCAGAACGAGTTCCTGCCCGACGGTGGCACCGACGTGCACGCCATCGTGACGATCACCTGCACGGGCGCCGGGGAGGCCGGGCGCTCCGGCGAGGGCGACGCCGCCGAGGTCATCGTCGTGGACACCTCCGGGTCGATGGGCACCGACAAGATCGCGGCCGCCCAGACCGCGGCCAAGGCGGCGCTGGACCAGATCCTGGACGGCACGTGGTTCGCGGTGATCGCCGGCAGCCACGAGGCACGCCTGGCCTACCCCGCGGCCTCGGGCGAGCTGGGCATGGTGCGGATGGACGGCAGCACGCGCGCCGCCGCCAAGTCCGCGGTGTCCACTGTTCCGCGCGGACGGCGGCACCGCGATGGGCACCTGGCTGACCATGGCGGCGCGGGTCTTCGCCTCGGTCCCCGCGGCCACCCAGAAGCACGCCATCCTGCTGACCGACGGGGTCAACCAGCACGAGACGCCGGAGGCGCTGTCGGCCGCGATCGCCGGCGCCCGCGGCCGGTTCCAGTGCGACTGCCGCGGTGTGGGCGGTGACTGGGAGGTCGCCGAGATGCGCCGCATCTCCACCGAGCTGCTCGGCACGGTCGGCCTGATCCCGAGCGCTGACCAGATGCAGGAGGAGTTCGAGAAGCTCGTCCGGACCGCGATGGGCCGGGGCGTCGCCTCGGCGGCCCTGCGGGTCTGGGCGCCGCAGGGCGCCCAGGTCCTCTTCGTCCGCCAGGTGGCCCCGACCGTGGAGGACCTGACCGCCCGGCGGCAGGTCGTCAACCCGCTCACCGGCGCCTACCCGACCGGCTCCTGGGGCGATGAGTCCCGCGACTACCACGTGGCGGTCCGCCTGTCGGCCAAGGGCATCGGGCAGGAGCAGCTCGCCGCGCGCGTGCAGCTGGCCGTCGGCGACCAGGTCGTCGCCCAGGGCCTGGTCAAGGCCCTGTGGTCCGGTGACGACACGCTCACCACCCGGATCAACCCGGCCGTGGCGCACTACACCGGCCAGGCCGAGCTGGCCGAGGCGATCCAGGACGGCCTGGCGGCCAAGGCGGCCGGCGACGACGAGACGGCCACCGCCAAGCTCGGCCGCGCGGTGCGGCTGGCGGCCGAGACCGGCAACGACGAGGCCACCTCCCGGCTGCGCAAGGTGGTCGACGTGGAGGACCCGGGCACCGGCACGGTCCGCCTTCGCCGCAGCGTCGACAAGCTGGACGAGATGGCCCTCGACACCGCCTCGACCAAGACCACCCGGGTCAAGAAGTGACCCCCTCCACCCCCGCACCAGGGACGGATCTGCCCCGCCGATGACCACGTACCCCTGCCCCAACGGCCACGCCTCCGGCGCCGACGACTACTGCGACACGTGCGGCGCGCCGATCGCCGCCGCCAGCACCCTCGACGCCCCCGCTGCGGCCCGGGTGGGCGCCGAGCCCCCCGCGGCACCGGGCGCCGTACCGGCTCCGGGCGGCAGCACCCCGGCGGCCGCGGGCGCCGTGACCTGCCCGTCCTGCTCGACCGACAACCCGGCCGGGTCGCTGTTCTGCGAGGCCTGCGGCTACGACTTCACCACCGGCACGATGCCGCGGCCGCCCGACGGCGAGGGCGCGCCGAGCGCGCTCGACCTCGGCCCGGCTGCTCCAGCGCCGGCGCCGGACGCGCCGGCACCGAAGGCCGCGAGGGCGCCGGACGCACCGGACGCCCCGACGCTCCGGACGCCCTCGAGGCTTCTGATGCCCCGTCCGTTCCTCCGGCAGCCGCCGCCCCCCAGGTGGCCCCGCCCGTGCCGGTCCAGTGGGTGACCGAGGTGTGGGTCGACCCCGACTGGTACGCCGCGCAGGAGAGTGAGGAGGCCTGCCCCTCGCCGGGGCTGCCGGCCGTGGTGCCACTGTCCCGCCGCAGCGTCCTGGTCGGCCGGCCCTCGGCCAGCCGCAGCATCCACCCCGACATCGACTGCTCGGGCGACATCGGCGTGAGCCGGCGCCAGGCGCAGCTGACCACCGACGGCCAGCGCTGGTGGGTCGAGGACCTGCAGTCCGCCAACGGCACCTACGTCGGGGCGGCCAGCGGCCCGTTGCCGAGCTCACCGCTGCCGCCCGGCCAGCGGCACGAGCTGGCCGAGGACGACCGGATCTACCTCGGCGCGTGGACCCGCCTGGTGGTCCGGCGCGCCACGCCTGAGGAGCAGAACGGCTCGGCCTGAGCCCGGAAGCCCCGCGGGAGAGCGGCTCACGGCGGGTCGAGCCGCGCGAGCAGCGTCCGTGACGCCACGGTGCGGAACGCGTCCCGCACGACCAGCTCGACCCGGTCCCAGTCGAGGTCCGGGACGTCGAGCCGGACCCCGACCCAGCCACGCCCCCCGACGTACGGCGGCACGAAGTAGCGGCCCGGGTCTTCGGCGACGAGGCGGTGCTGGACGCCCGCCGGTGCCGCCGCCCAGAACCCGACGCGGTCGTCATGGTGGTGATCGGCCATCATCACGAAGGCCTTGCCGGAACCGGCGAACCACGTCGGCTCTCCGTGGCTCAGCCTCTCCCGCGCGTCGGGGAGGGCCATGCAGGCCCGCCGCAGTCGCCGTACCAGCTGTGCGTCCTGGTCCCGCTGCTCCGCCATGGCCGCGACGCTACTGGGCCGCTTCGCCGGCCCGGGCCCGATCCGCCGGTGGACGGGTGCCCTCCGCGAGGTCACCATGGTGGACAACGCGCCGTGTGGAGGCAGCATGGACCCCGACCCGTCCGGAGCGCTCGAGGACCTGCAGGGCATACGCCGCCGCCGCGCCGAGCTGCGTGACTCCCTCGTCGCCGTGGAGGGCGCGCTCGCCGCGCCGGCCCCCGGGCGGATGGAGCAGTGGACCGAGCGGGTGTGCGCCGCGCTGATGGAGCTGTCCGCCGACTTCCGCGAGCACGTCGCCATCGCCGAGGCGCCCGACGGCATCCACGCCCGCGCGCTGCGGTCCGCACCCCGCCTGGCCAGGACGGTCCACCGCCTGGAGACCGAGCACGCGGAGCTCTCCGCGCTGATGGACCGGCTGCTCGACCTGCTCGCCCAGCCCGGCGCCACCACCTCCGAGCAGGTCCGGGACGACATGACCCGCCTGCTGGGCCGGCTCGTGCGGCACCGCCAGCGCGGCTCCGACCTGCTCTACGAGGCGTGGGCCGTGGACATCGGCGGCGGCGACTGAGCACCCCGGGTCCGACGCTCACCGGGTGTGGCCTCTTCGGCCGGCCGCGATCCGACGCCTTCGATGGTCGCCCTCGACTCCGGTCAGCCGGCGCTAGTCCTCGATGACGTCGAGACCCTGCTCCCGTAGCTGCGCGAGATGGTCCAGCATGCCGTTCAGCACCTCGGGGGAGTGGCCTGGCCAGCTGTCCAGCTCGGCGACGACCTGCAGCGGGTGGCGGGTCCGGTAGGACTGCGTGGGGTTGCCGGGGAATCGCTTGTTCGTCACGTTGGGGTCGTCCTCGAACGGGCCCATGGGTTCGACGACGTAGATGTGCCCCCGCTCCCCGCTGCCGGCCAGCGCGGTGGCCAGCTCGGCTCCCCAGGCGGCCGTCTCCACCAGCGCGGTGAAGTAGATGTTGTTGGACACCCGGCCGTCCTGGAAGTTGGAGCCGTAGCCGGGGACGAGCTCGGCGCCGGCTTCGAGGGTGGACTTCGTGCCGTGGTAGAACGGGCCCTCGATGTGGGCGCAGGTGTCGTACGTGACCGGCGTGTGGGTGCTGGGGTGCTCTCCCATGGGTGTGGCTCCTCGTTCATCACGGACCGCCGCGGGGCTCGCGCGCCTGGGCACTCTCTGTCCCGAACCACCGCGTGAGCGCCTTTGCGAGGCCCTCGTCCGATCCATCGCCGACCCAGGCCACATGGCCGTCCGGGCGGATCAGCACCGCCGTCGGGGCGTCGACCACGCCGATCACGGGCAGCTCCCACGCTCCGTCGTACGCCGCCTCGACGTGCCTGACGCGGTCCGCCCACGGGCCGAGGTCGAGGTGGCTCACCCAGGTCGAGCAGCACCGGACGGGCGGCGTGGAGCAGGCTGTGGACGCGGACCGCGCCGTCGGGCGTGGTGAGGTCGAGGTCGGGCATCCGCCGGCCGAGGAGGGGGTGGCCTCACCAAGGTCGCCGCTGTCGTACGCGACGTCGAGGCCGGACAGCAGGCCGGCGACCTGCCTGCGCGGGCCGTCGAAGACGAGCAGGTCGGCGATGAGGTCCTTGACCGCGTCGATGCGGGAGCCCGAACGCTGCACGAAGCTCTGCGCCATCGTGTGCTTCAGAACGCGGGCGGTCGACCGGGTGCCGTTCGGCCTGGTAGGTGTCCAGCAGGTCCTCGGGCGAGATGCCGTGGACCACTTGCGCGAGCTTCCAGCCGAGGTTGACCGCGTCCTGCACGCCGAGGCCGATGCCCTGCCCGCCCGAGGGTGCGTGGACGTGCGCGGCATCGCCGGCGATCAGCACGCGGCCGGACCGGTAGGAGGTCGCCTGCCGGGTGGCGTCGCTGAAGCGCGAGATCCAGGTCGGGTCGTGGACGCCGAAGTCGGTGCCGTAGACGGTCGTCAGCGTCGCGGCTCAGGTCGGCGAGCGTCGGCTCGGTGGCCGGCCCGATCTCGGGCTCGGTGGTGACGCACGCGGACGGTGGAACCGTTCTCCATGAGCGTGCATGCCGTGGACGCCGATGTGGTCGAACCTGCGCACCCGCCGGAATCTCCTCAGTGACCTCGACCTCGGCGATCAGGTTGCTCCGGGTCGCGTCCTCGCCGACGAAGTCGATGCCGACAGCGCGGCGGATCACGCTACGGCCGCCGTCGGCACCGACGAGGTACTGCGCGCGTAGCGGCGTCCCCTCGGCCGTGAGTGCGTCGACACCGTCGTCGTCCTGCGCCACGCCGGTCACCTCGACCCCACGATGGATCGGGACTCCCAGCTCGTCGACCCAGCCGAGCATGATCCGCTCGATGTGGTTCTGGAAGAGGGCGAGCGAGTACGGGTACCGCGTGGGAAAGTCGCCGAGGTCCAGCACGGTGCCGCCGAAACCGACGGCCTGCGCGATCCGGCCCCGGCGAGGAACCGCCCCGCGATCCCGCGCTGGTCGAGGATCTCGAGTCGTGCGCGAGTGGAACCCGCCCGCCCGCGAGCCGACCAGCTCCGCCGTCGTACGCCGCTCGAGGATCGCCACCTCGACCCCCGCCAGCCTCAGCTCTCCCGCGAGCATCATGCCGGTCGGCCCGCTTCCGACGATGAGTACGTCGTACATCGAAAACCCCGTTCTGTGGGCGCGACCCAGCAGTGTGGAGGCATGACCGGGGCCTTGCCGCAAGCCCCCTGCTGCGCTATACGTTGGGAGTGGCAAGGAGTGTTAGGTCCTTGCCTTTGTCGTGTGCGGGGTTTCCTCCGCACGCACCCACCGGCTGACCGGGCTTATCCAGGCCGCTCAGGCCCAGTCGCCCCCGCGGTCGACGAGTGGCTGAGGAGGAAACACCTCATGAAGACACCTCCGATCGTCTCCCCGCAGGAGTGGCAAGAGGCCTGGGAACGAATGCTGGTGAAGGAGAAGGAGTTCACCCGGGCCCGCGACGCGATGGCGGCCCAACGCCGGCGTATGCCGTGGACGGCCGTGGAGAAGGAGTACCGCTTCGAAGGGCCGGACGGGCCGGCAAGCCTGCTCGACCTGTTCGACGGCCGCCGCCAGCTGATCGTCTACCGCGCCTTCTACGCGCCGGACATCACCACCTTCGCTGAGGGCGGCTCGTACCCGGACCGTGCATGCGTGGGGTGTTCGTTTGTTGCCGACCAGGTCGCGCACCCAGCGCATCTGAACGCTCGTGACACCACTCTGGTGTTCGTGTCCCGGGCCCCGCAGGCGGACATAGCTTCCCTGAAGGCGCGCCACGGCTGGGGGCTCATCCCGTGGTACACCCTGACCGACGACTTCGATGCCGACTTCGGAATGGACCAGTGGCACGGCACGAACGCCTTCATCCGCGACGGGGATCGGGTGTTTCGCACCTATCTCGTCAACAGCCGTGGTGACGAGGCCATGGGCAGCACCTGGAACTACCTGGACATCACCGCGCTCGGTCGCCAAGAGGCGTGGGAGGAGTCGCCCGCGGGCTACCCCCAGACCGCGCCCTACCAGTGGTGGAACTACCACGACGCGTACGGGCAGCGCGCGTAACCAGCACGGGCATCGATGTCGGATCCGACAGCGCCGAGCGCAGCCGGCCGTCGCCTGGTGAGCGCGGAGCGGCTCGACTCCGACACCCGATGGCCCCCTCAGTCTGGAAGTTCGCTCGGCAGAACCACAGCGTCCAACAGCGCGCCGTTGCGCACAACTGTGACTTCCATCCGGTGCCCGATCGCGTCGGCAAACAGGCGCTTCTGCAACGACTGAGCATCGCCGAGCGGGGCGCCGTCGATCGCGAGGACGAGATCGCCCGCGAGCAAGCCGCTCCGGGCGGCCGGGCTCTTCTCTACGACCTCAACGACTCGCAACGCGCCGCGCTGCCCGTAGCGCTCAGCCTGGATGGGCGTCAGCCGTGCAGGGGTGCTGACCAGACCGAGGTACGCGCGCCGCACCCGCCCGTCATGCATCAGCGCATAGATGATCCGGTGGGTCGTGGCATTGATGGGTACCGCCATGCCGAGGCCTACTCCGGCGACGGCCGTGTTGATCCCGACGACGCGACCGCGGCTGTCGGCCAGCGCGCCGCCGGAGTTGCCGGGGTTGAGCGCAGCGTCGGTCTGGATGACGTCCTCGATCAGGCGCGCCGTCGTGCGGGTTCGCACCGGCATGCTGCGGCCAAGGGCGCTCACCACGCCCGCCGTCACCGTGCCAGAGAGGCCTAGCGGGTTGCCGACAGCCACCACGAGGGAGCCGACGAGGAGCGCACCTGCGTCGCCATACTCAGGCGGGGTCGGCACCTCACCGTCGGCGCGGATGACGGCGATGTCGGAAAGCGGGTCACGGCCCACGACGTGGAAGCGGGCGACGGTGCCGTCGGCGAACTCCGCAGTGCCCCCACCGGCATCGCCGACGACGTGAGCATTGGTGACCAGGTCCGACTCACCGGTCAGGACCACGGCCGACCCGCTGACTCCCCGCGGAGCGACCGGATCCGCAGCGCGGCGACCTTCGGCGTCAACTGCGCCGCAACGGAGGTGACAATCGCCGAGTAGGCGTCCAGCGCGGCCGACTCTGCGGCCGGGTCAGTGCTCATGGCTGTGACAACGAGCGGTGGGCACGAGGGGATTCCGGGGTTCACCGAGGGCGAAACGACGCATGCCATGGGCAGTGGCCCGCTGGTACTGACCCTGACGCCAGGCCGTCGATGACCGGCCGTGTCGCCAGCTGCAGTGGAAGGGCGCAAGCGGCGGTGTGACGCAGGTGAGCCGAGGGCATCGGCGGCGTCCCTCGGCGACCGACGGGCTGACCATGCGGCCGCCGGAGATCAGCTGCCGCTGCCGTACGGACGGGTGAGAATCTCCAGCCGGTGCCCGTCAGGGCCATCCCAGTAGAGGCCGCGGCCATCGTCCTGGTGGTTGATCTCGAGCGGTTGGCGCCTGAAGGGATCGGCCCACCACTGTCGGCCCTCGTCCCGCAAGCGACCGACGATGAGGTCGAAATCCTCCTCACCCACGAGGAACGCGTAGTGCTGGGCGTGGATCTCGCCCTCGCTGTCCATGAAGTCCAGGCTCGCGGCGTTGTCCAGCTTCAGCTCAGCGAACGGACCATATGCCCTCGCCTCCGGCAAACCGAGCACCTGGCCGACATCGCGAGCAGCGGCCCACCGGTCCTTCACGTGCACGATGGTGTGGTTCAGTTCGATGCTCATCGGGCTCTCCCAGGGTGCCGGTCCTCAGCAGGCGCTCAGGGCAACACTCTCCCGCCCGAGGCCCGTCCCCGTGAAGACCTCCAGGTCATGGAGCCAGCACGTGTGCAGCCTTCTCCCGGTGTTCAGGTCACCGGCAGGTCGAGGCGGCGAACGTGTCTCACCTGGGCGGAAGGACGCACGCTCTCGGCAGGGGTCATCGACTGATCCGCCCGCTTGCCGTCGAAACAGCGAACACGCCCAGTCAGCGGGCGCGCAGCGCCGCCGCCAGGCCCTCGCAGTCCCGGACGGTCAGCGTGAGGTTGGGGTGCGTCGGCGGCCCGAACGGGGAGATGCCCGGCACCTTCTCGCGCAGCTCGACGAAGACGCCGCGGTCGCCGTTGCTGGCGAAGGTGAGCCCGTGGTCGCTGAACGTCAGGTGCGGCGGGCCGGCGGTCTTGACGTACGCGTAGGGTCCCTGCACCTCCACCCCGGTGATGTTGGACAGCGGCGTCTGCACGTGCCACGGCCCGAAGCGGGCCCGCAGCATCCCGCCCCCGACCACCACCTCGCTGCGCTCCGGGGTGATCCCGAACAGCCGCGCCGCGACGGCGTACGACGGGGTGAACCGGAACGGGAACCGCAGGATGGAGTCGTCCATGCGGCCAGTCTGCCCAGCGGCGCACCGGCCCGCGCGGTGGGACGTCTCAGTACTGCGCCCGCAGCACCGAGGTGTCGGAGTGCCCGGGGTTGCCGTTGTCGGCCTGCAGGCTGACGTCGACGGCGTGGTAGGACCCGACCAGCTTCGAGTCCACCTCGAACGTCGCCCTGCCGTCCGCGCCGACCTGTCCGAGCGGCAGCATCTTGTTGGTGCCCGGGTCGAGCAGCCACGCGTAGTAGAAGTGCCCCGGGCCCGCCGGGCCGAGGCCGGTGGTGCTGATCGTCATGTAGGTGCTGCTGCCCGGCGTGCGCATGGTCACCTGCCCGCTGCCGTCGCCGGTGACCGGTGCCAGGCGTGCGGTCTGCACCGGTACGGCGGGCCGCTCGGGCCCGGCGCCGCGGTCCAGCCCGATGAGCACGACGGCGACCACCGCCACCGCCGCCACCGCGGCCGCGAGCCCCTGCTGCCACCGCGGACGGCGGCGGCGGGGCCGGGCCAACGGGGGCAGGTTCTCCGCACCGGCCGGCTCGGAGCGCCGCCGGCGGCACGGGAGCGTCGCCGGCTCCTGGCGCAGCGTGCGCACCGCGGCCGTCACGGCGCTGTGGCCCTCGGCCGCCGCCACCAGCTCGAGGCGGCACGCCTGCACAGGACTCGAGGTGGTCGACGACCTCGGCCAGCCGGTCGCGGCTCAGCTCCCCGCGCAGGAGCGCAGGCAGGTCGCCGACGATCTGCTCGTGCCTCACTGCCCACTCCTTTCGGTTGCCGTGGCGCTCGTGGAGGACATGTGGGCGCGCAGCAGGCCGCCCAGCGCCCGGGTCCCGCGGGCCATCCTCGCCTTGACCGTGCCCAGCGGCACGTCGAGCTCGCGGGAGATCTCCCGCTGGGTCCGGTCGCCGAAGTACGCCAGCTCGATCGTCTCCCGCTGCTCCTGGGGCAGCTGGGTCAGCGCCGCCCGCACGTCCGCCGCCCAGGCGAACCGCTCGGCGGTCTCCCGGCCGTCGTCGCCCATCATCTCGCGCAGCACCTCCACCGGTATGACGGCCGGTCGCCGGCTGCGCAGGTGGTCCACCGCGCGCCGGTGGGCGATGGTGAACAGCCAGCCGGAGAAGCTCTGCCCCTGTCGTAGCGGTCCGCGTGCCGCCAGAGGTCCAGGAAGGTCCGCTGCAGGACGTCCTCCGCCTCGTCGCGGCCGACGAGTCGGCGCAGGTAGGCCAGCACGGAGGAGCCGTAGAGCGCGTAGCACTCCTCCAGCGCGTCGTCGTCGCCCCGGGCGAGGCGCACCCCGAGGTCCCGTCCCTGGTCCACACCTGATCTTCGCGCGCCACCCCTCCACCGGTTGCGTCCTGCGCCGTCGACACTTGTGCCGCGGCTCGGATCCCTCCGGTGCAACCGGGCCCCGCCCCCGCGACGCGAAGAACCGGGTGTCCAGCTCCCTCCTGAAGGAGATCTCGTGCGTACCCGACTTTCCTCGCGTCTGATGACCCGGCTCGCCCTCGCCCTCTCCCTGGCCGTCCCGGTCGCCGCCCTCGCGGCCACCGGCGCCTCCGCGGCCGACGGCAACGCCACCGTGACCGTCGTCCACGGCATTCCCGACACCCCCGTCGACGTCTACGTCGACGGCTCCAAGGCCCTGTCCGACTTCACCTTCAAGACCGTGACCAAGCCGCTCAGCCTCCCGGCCGGCGCCCACGCGGTCGCGGTGCGCAAGGCCGGTGACCCGGCGAGCGCCGCCCCGATCCTCACCGCCAACCCGTCCCTGCCGGCGGGCGCGAACGCCACGATCGTCGCCAACCTGACCGCCGCCGGGAAGCCGACCCTGACGCCGTTCGTCAACCCGACCAGCTCGGTGCCGGACGGCATGGCGCGCCTGGTGGTCCGGCACACCGCCGCGGCCCCCGCCGTGGACGTCCTCGCCGGCGGCAAGCCGGTGATCACCTCGCTGACCAACCCGGGCGAGAAGATGCTGATGGTCCCGGCCGGGTCCCTGTCCGCGTCGGTCGCCGCGGCCGGCACCACCACCGCCGGTGATCGGCCCGGTCCCGCTCAACCTCGCCAGCGGCTCCACCACCATCGTGTACGCCGTGGGCAGCCTCGCCGACAAGAACCTCACCGCCGTCGCGCAGACCTACTCCGGCGGCGGCAGCGCCCCCAGCTCGGTCAACGCCGGCTCCGCCGGCCTGGCCGCTGACTCCGGCGGCGTCGGCCTCGGCACCGGCCTGGCCGCCTTCGCCGGCGCCGCGCTCGTGCTCGGCTTCGGCCTGAGCCTGCGCCGGTCCGGGGCCTCGCAGCGCTGAGGCACCGGATGCCCTCGTCATGGCGCCGGCGGCGGGACCGTGCAGGTCTCGCCGTCGGCACCATGCTGCTCCTGCTCGCCGGCGTCGGCGTGGTGCAGGGCGGCGACCGGGTGGGGTTCACCGCCGCCGGCACCGTGCCGTCCACGCCGGCGTCCGTCGCTCCGCGCCGGCCACGCCGGCCCACGGCCACCGGCTCGCGGCGGCACCGCGGCGCGGCGAGCCGCCGCGCTCCGCGCCCGCCCCCCGACGTACCGGCATCGCCGCGAAGGGGATCCGACCCGACGCCTCCTTCGCGCCCGACCGGGTGCGGGTGGCGGCGCTGGGGGTGGACGCGCCGGTCGTCCGCGAGGAGGTCGACGGCAGGGGTGAGCTGTCCCTGCCGCAGGACCCGCGCACCGTCGGCTGGTGGGGTGCCGGGGCGGCCCCGGGGGCACCGGTGGGCACGATCGTGCTGGCCGGCCACGTCGACAGCGAGCAGCAGGGCGCCGGCGCGCTCTACCCGCTGGCGCGGACCCCGGTCGGCGCCAGGGTCGTCGTCAGCGGCCCCGGCGGCGAGGCGACGTACGTCGTGCAGGGCCGGCGCCGCTACGCCAAGGACGCCCTGCCGTGGCGGGACCTGTTCCGGCCAGGACGTCGAGGCCAGGCTGCTGCTGGTCACCTGCGGCGGCGACTTCGACCAGGAGACGCGGCACTACTCGGACAACGTCGTGGTCTACGCGGTCCCGCTCGGCGCAGCCAGCCCGTCGCCCCGATGACCCTGCTGCCGTCCAGGTGCGCCGGCTCCAGCCCGGCGGTACGCCGACGGGCGCCGGCCCCGAGCAGGAGCCGGCGCCGGGTCCGCCACGGCCTCCGACGGCGCTACGCCACCATCCCGTGCGGGTCGATGACGTACTTCTTGGCCGCGCCCTGGTCGAAGCGCTGGTAGGCGTCGCGGCGCCTCGTCCAGGCTGATCCGCTCGGCGTTGACCGCCTTGGCGATCTGCGCCCGACCGCTGAGGATCATGTTCATCAGCTGGCGGTTGTAGCGCTTCACCGGGCACTGGCCGGTGACGAACGAGTGCGACTTCGCCCAGCCCAGGCCGAGCTTCACGCCGATCTGGCCGACCTTGGCGTTCTCGTCGACGCCGCCCGGGTCGCCGGTCACGTAGAGCCCGGGAATGCCCAGCGACGCGCCGGCACGCGAGATCGTCATGATGTCGTTGAGCACCGTCGCCGGCGCCTCGCTCGCACCGGCCCCGTGCCCCTTGGCCTCGAACCCCACCGCGTCGACCGCCGCGTCGACCTCGGGCTCGCCGACGATCTGCTCGATCATGTCCACCAGGTCGTTGCCCGAGCTGAGGTCGACCGTCTCGCACCCGAAGCTCTGGGCCTGCGCGAGGCGGTCGGCGTTCATGTCACCCACGATGACCACCGAGGCGCCCAGCAGCTGCGCCGCGTACGCCGCCGCGAGCCCGACCGGACCCGCGCCGGCGACGTACGCCGTGGACCCGGTCCGCACCCCGGCGGTGTAGGCGCCGTGGTAGCCGGTCGGGAAGATGTCCGACAGCATGGTCAGGTCGAGGATCTTCTCCAGCGCCTGGTCGCGGTCGGGGAAGCGCAGCAGGTTGAAGTCCGCGAACGGCACCATGACGTACTCCGCCTGACCGCCGATCCAGCCCCCCATGTCGACGTACCCGTAGGCGGCGCCGGCCCGGGCAGGGTTGACGTTCAAGCAGATTCCCGTCTTGCCCTCGTTGCACATCCGGCAGCGCCCGCAGGCGATGTTGAAGGGGACCGAGCAGATGTCGCCCTCCTTGACGAACAGCACGTCGTCGCCGACCTCGACGACCTCGCCGGTGATCTCGTGCCCGAGCGTCTGCCCGACCGGCGCCGTCGTGCGGCCCCGCACCATGTGCTGGTCGCTGCCGCAGATGTTGGTCGTGACGAGCTTGAGGATGGCGGCGTGCGGCGCGCTGCGCTTCAGGCCCAGCCCGCTCACCACGTCCTGCGGGAGCTCGAGCTTGGGGTAGTCGGTGGACTCCACGGCGACCTGGCCCGGCCCCTTGTAGACGATGACTCGGTTACCTGTCATGGCTCTCCCTCTCCGTCCTCGTCGTTGAGGAGCGGCTCTCCTTCTCGGTCCGGCTGCGTTCGGCAGCCGGCGTGTGGGGTCGGGCGGGTCAGGCGGCCTCTCCGGGGTTGGGCGTGTAGGCCTCCTCGGAAGCGGCCGTCTCGGCGGCCCGCGTCTCGGCGATGAAGTCGTAGAGCAGGGCCGCGCACACGGCGCCGACGATGGGCCCGATCACGAAGACGGGGTACTGGCTCCAGCTCACGGTGCCGCCGAAGACCGAGAGCGCGAGGTAGGGGCCGAACGCACGGGCCGGGTTGAGGGCGCCGCCGGTCACCGGGCCGACCAGCAGGATGGCGGTCGCGATAGCCAGGCCGATCATCAGGCCGGCCCAGCCCAGGGGCGCGCGTGAGTCGACGGCGAGGGCCATCACGGCGAACATCAGCAGGAACGTGCCGATCACCTCCGCCACGATCCCCTGCCAGTACGACACCCCGGGGGCCAGGGACGTCGACCCCAGACCGAGGTTGACCGCGCTGGTGCCGAACGCGGAGATGATCAGCAGCGCGCCGACGAAGGCCCCGACCAGCTGGGCCAGGATGTAGGGGCCCACCTCGGCCCACGGGAACCGCCGGGTGAGGGCCAGCGAGAGGGTGACCGAGGGGTTGAGGTGGGCACCGGAGACGGGCCCGAACGCGTAGATCACCACCGCGATGACGAGGCCGAAAGCGAGACAGACGAACCCCAGACCGGCGTACGGCAGCTGACCCCGGCCGGCCGTGAGCGCTGCCACCACCGACCCGGCGCCGAAGAGGACGAGCAGTCCTGTGCCGACGACTTCCGCCAGAAGGCGACGCATCAGTGCTGTCTGCATGTCGAACACTTCCCCACGTCGGGCGACCACGCCAGGTGACTGCCGTGTCGCTGCCGCAGCGGCGCCCGTGTTGCGCAGCACCGCGCTCCGTCCTTGGACGCTAGCCGCGCGGCCGGTGCACCACAAGGCCCCCGGGCGGTCGGCATCACCGACCCGCGCGACGTCTCCGCCCGTCACGTGCAACCGTTGGCGCAGTGAGCTCGTACACGGCTGCACCACACCCTGCGAACGCGGTAGCGTCGGGCCATGGCACTGCAGTGGGAACAGGTGGTCGTCGACGCTCGGGACCCTGCCGGGCTCGGCCGGTGGTGGACCGCGGCCCTCGGGTGGGAGGTCGTGAACGACGCCGATGACGAGTTCGAGATCCGGCCCGAGCCGGACCGGTTGCCAGGCCTGGTCTTCGTGCCGGTGGACGACGCCAAGTCGGGAAAGAACCGGCTGCACCTGGACTTCCGCCCCGATGACCGGGACGGCGAGGTGGATCGGCTGGTCGCGCTCGGCGCCACACGTGCCGACGTCGGTCAGGACGGCTCGGAGACCTGGGTGGTCCTCGCCGACCCCGAGGGCAACGAGTTCTGTGTGCTGAGCACGCGATCCGCGCAGGACGACTGACCCACCGTCGTGCCGCGTGCTCCTCGCCCGGCCGGGCACCTGTTCTGCCTGTATCTGGACACCAGTTCCTGACGTGCCCGAACCCGCCGTCGCGCAGTCGATTTCGCCAGTGGGCCGTCATCGCCGGTCTCGCTCGACGTGGCGTGGCACCACGGCAGCAGGCGCCGCGCGGAGGACGTCGGGCCGCCGATCCAGGTGCACGCCGCCGACCCGCACACGTTCATCCTCCGCCAGAGCAAGAGCGTCCACTACGAGGCGCCGTTCCTCTACCTGTTCTGCGGCAACGAGCGGGCGCTGCTGCTCGACACCGGAGCGACGAGCGACCCGGCCGACTTCCCGCTGCGGGCCACCGTCGACGCCATCCTGCGGGCGTGGCTAGCCGAACACCCGCGCCAGCACTACGAGCTCGTGGTCGCGCACACCCATGGCCACGGCGACCACGTCGCCGCCGACGCGCAGTTCGCCGACCGCCCGGACACCACCGTCGTCCCGCCGGACCTGCCGTCGGTGCAGGCCTTCTTCGGGTTCACCACGTGGCCGCAGGAGGTCGTGCGCCTCGACCTCGGCGGCCGCGTGCTCGAGGTCACCGGCTGCCCGGGCCACCACCCCGCCTCGATCGCCGTCCTCGACCCGTGGAGCGGCTTCCTCCTCACCGGCGACACGGTCTACCCCGGGCGGCTCTACGTGGACGACATGCCGGCCTACCTGGCCAGCCTGGACCGGCTGGTGGACCTGGCCCGCTCCCGCCGGGTGACGGCGGTGATGGGGTGCCACATCGAGATGACCCGGACGCCGGGCCGGGACTACCCGATCGGGTCGACCTGGCAGCCGGACGAGGCGCCGCTGCCCATGACGGTCGAGCAGCTCGAGCGTGTCAGGGACGCGGCACGCGCGGTGGCCGACCGTCCGGGCGCGCACGTGTTCGAGGACGTGGTGATCTTCAACGGGCCCTGCCGCGCCGCGCGGGCCCGGCAGCGCCTGCGGCTGTGGGCGGACCGCCTCAGGCGGCGATCACCCTGGGGCTGAAAGCAGGTACGGCGCGGTCAGGGTGTCCGGTGCGCACAGCTCGACGAGCCGCTGCACGGTGCGCCAGTTGCGCGTGGTGACCACCTGGTCCAGCTGCCTCCACCACGCGGGAGGCACCTTCGTGGCGAGCGCGCCGTCCGGACACCACTGGTAGATGGCGCGTTCCGCGACGACCAGCACCTCGGGCGCCAGCACGTCCGCATCCGGCACCGGCACCAGCGCAGGGTCCAGCGGCCGGGACAGGAACGTCACGAACCCCCGGGAGGCGTCGGTCGTGATGTCCCGCAACGGGTTCGCGGCCGCGATCGCCGCAAGGTCCTCGGCCGGCACCAGGAGCAGACGCCTGCACCCCCGTCGCGTCGAGCAGCGCCTGCTCGAGGGCGGCGCTGCGCCGCGCCGGCGTCCACCGGCACGCCCGGCGGTGAAGACGACGTTGCCGCTCTGCAGCACGGTCCGCACGTCGGTGTGGCCGAGCGAGGTGACCACCTCGCGCAGGTCGGCCATCGACACGCGCTTGGCGCGGCCGACGTTGATGCCGCGCAGCAGCGCCACGACCGTGGCCACGCTCAGGCCGCCACGGTCAGCCGGCCGCGGCGACGCGGCGGACGACGATCTGCGGGGGCGTCCGCAGGCTCTGCCCCACGACGCAGTAGCGCTCGGTCAGCGCGGCGAGCCGTTCGAGCGCCGCGTCGTCGGCGTCGGTGTCGAGCTCGGCGGTCACGACCACGTCGCGCACGCCGACCGGCACCTCGCGGTCCAGCCCGAGGGTGCCGCGGGCGTCGAACGCCCCGTCCGCACGCAGGGCGGCGGACCGGATCTCGAGCCTCATCGCCGTGGCCACGCTGCGCAGCGTCACGCCGGCGCAGGCGAGCAGGGCGTCCAGCAGCATGTCGCCGGAGCAGGCGTCGCTGCCGTCGCCACCGGTCGCGGCGTGCAGCCCCGCGCGGACGGGGCCGGCCCAGCCCTGCACCGTGGTCGTCACGCCGTCGCCCTCGAAGGTCGCCGTGGCGTGCAGCGGGGTCAGTGCCGCCGACGGGTCCTCGCTGTAGCGCGCCTTGAGCGGCGCCTGTGCCGCGCGCAGGGCCTTGACGTCCATCGTGACCTCCATCGTCGATGCGGAACGGGTCCGCGACCAGTGTGGGCTGCCCACTCACCCTGCCACCCCCGGGGCGGGTGCCGCGCTGCCGGCAGCGGTCGGCCGGCGCCGCCGGCGCGGTCCGGCGGGGGATCGCGGTTAGCCTTGACCGCGATCCCCGCGACGCCAGGAGGCGACCCCCTGTGACCGACCTGCCGGAGCCCTCACCTCGACGGCTTCGTCCGGGTCCGCGGGGCGCGCGTCCACAACCTGCGCTCGGTCGACGTCGACGTCCCCCGCAACGCGCTCACCGTCTTCACCGGTGTCTCCGGCTCCGGGAAGTCCTCCCTGGCGTTCGGGACGCTGTACGCCGAGGCGCAGCGCCGCTACCTGGAGTCGGTCGCGCCGTACGCCCGTCGGCTGATCCAGCAGGTCGGCGCCCCGAAGGTCGAGTCGGTCACCGGGCTGCCGCCGGCCGTGGCCCTGCAGCAGCGTCGCGGCGCCGGCAGCGCCCGCTCCACCGTCGGCACCGTCACCACGCTGTCGAACTCGCTGCGGATGCTGTACTCCCGCGCCGGCACCTACCCTCCCGGCGCGCAGCGGCTGGACTCCGACGCCTTCTCCCCCAACACCGTCGCCGGCGCCTGCCCCGAGTGCCACGGCCTCGGCCGGGTGCACCTGGCCACCGAGGAGTCGATGGTCCCCGACCCCTCGCTCAGCATCCGCGAGAAGGCGATCGCCTCGTGGCCCGGTGCGTGGCTGGGCAAGAACCTGCGCGACATCCTCGCCACCCTCGGCCACGACATCGACCGGCCGTGGCGCGAGCTCGACCAGGCCGACCGCGACTGGATCCTCTTCACCGACGAGGAGCCGGTGGTGACCGTCCACCCCGAGCGCGAGGCCGGGCGCATCCAGCGCCCCTACCAGGGCAAGTACCAGAGCGCCCGCCGGCACGTGCTGCACACCCTGTCGGACTCCCGCAGCGCGACCATGCGCCAGCGGATGCTCCAGTTCGTGCGGACGGTGCCGTGCCCGGTCTGCGACGGGTCCCGGCTGCGGCCCGAGGCGCTGGCCGTCACGTTCGCCGGCCGGCCCCTGCCCGTGCTGGCCGGCCTGCCCCTCGCCGAGCTGGCCGACGTGCTGCGCCGGGCCCGCGCCGAGGAGGCGGGTGAGGTGGCCGCGACCATCACCGCCGACCTGGTCGCGCGGATCGAGGTGCTGCTCGAGCTCGGCCTGGGCTACCTCGCCATGAGCCGCTCGACGCCGACGCTGTCCGGCGGCGAGCTCCAGCGGCTGCGCCTGGCGACCGCCCTGCGCTCGGGACTGTTCGGCGTGGTCTACGTGCTCGACGAGCCGTCGGCCGGCCTGCACCCCGCCGACGCCGAGCCGCTCGTCACCGTCCTGGACCGCCTCAAGGCCGCCGGCAACTCCCTGTTCGTCGTCGAGCACGACATGGACGTCGTACGACGCGCCGACTGGGTCGTCGACGTCGGCCCGGGAGCCGGCAGCGCCGGCGGCCGGGTCCTGCACAGCGGCCCGGTGGAGGCGCTGCGCTCGGTGCCGGAGTCGGCGACCCGGCGCTTCCTCTTCCCGGCAGACGGGGAGGAGGCGTCCGGCGCGCCGGCCCGACGGGAGCGCCACCGGCTGGCTGCGGCTGTCCGGCGTGACCCGGCACAACGTCCGCGGCCTGGACGTGGACGTCCCGCTCGGCGTCCTCACCGCGGTGACCGGCGTCTCCGGCTCGGGCAAGTCCACCCTGGTCAGCCAGGTGCTCGCCGACGTCGTCGCACGGCACCTGGGCACCCACCGCCCGCTCGCCGCCTCCGCCGACGAGGAGGACACGGGCGACGCGGCCGGTCCGGAGGACGACTCGCCCGCCCGGACCGTCGAGGCGACCGGGCTGGAGGCGGTCGACCGGCTGGTGCAGGTGGACCAGAAGCCGATCGGGCGCACGCCGCGGTCCAACCTGGCGACGTACACCGGCCTGTTCGACGGGGTGCGCGCCCTGTTCGCCGGCACGGACGAGGCGCGGGCGCGCGGCTGGGGCGCCGGCCGGTTCTCGTTCAACGTCAAGGGCGGCCGGTGCGAGACCTGTCAGGGCGAGGGGTTCGTGGCCGTGGAGCTGCTGTTCCTGCCGGGCACCTACGCGCCCTGCCCGACCTGCGCGGGCGCGCGCTACGACCCCGCGACCCTCGAGGTGACCTACCGCGGTCGCAGCATCGCCGACGTGCTGGACATGGTCGTCGACGAGGCCAGCGCGTTCTTCGCCGACGTCCCCGCGGTGGGGCGCAGCCTGCGGACGCTGCAGGACGTGGGGCTGGGCTACCTGCACCTCGGCCAGCCGGCGACCGAGCTGTCCGGCGGCGAGGCGCAGCGGATCAAGCTGGCCAGCGAGCTGCAGCGGGCCCGGCGCGGGCACACGCTCTACCTGCTGGACGAGCCGACCACCGGCCTGCACCCGGCCGACGTCGAGGTGCTGATGGCCCAGCTGCACGGCCTGGTCGACGCCGGCAACACCGTCGTGGTCGTCGAGCACGACATGGGCGTCGTCGCCACGGCCGACCACGTGGTCGACCTCGGTCCCGGCGCGGGGGCCGAGGGCGGCCGCATCGTCGCGCAGGGGACCCCGGAGCAGGTCGCCGCGGTGCGCACGAGTCGCACCGCGGCGTACCTGTCGGCCCGCCTGCGCACCAGCCCCGGCACCCGCCGCGCTGACGCGCGGGCGGCCCGTGCCTCGGCAGCGAGCCGGCTCAGCCCCTGAGCCGGCTCAGAAGTTGATCATGTGCCCGGCGAGGCCGTGGATGGCCTCCTGGACCCCCTCGCTGAGCGTGGGGTGGGTGTGCACGTTGCGGGCCAGCTCGGTCGCGGTGAGGTCCCACTTCTGCGCGAGGGTGAGCTCGGGCAGCAGCTCGGAGACGTCGTGGCCGATGAGGTGGCCGCCGAGCAGCTCGCCGTGCTTGGTGTCGGCGATCAGCTTGACGAAGCCGCTGGCGTCGCCGAGCCCGTGCGCCTTGCCGTTGGCGGTGAGCGGGAACGTCGCGACCTTGATGTCGTGGCCCTCGCCGCGGGCCTGCTCCTCGGTGAGGCCGAAGCTGGCGACCTGCGGCTGGCAGAACGTCGCGCGCGGCATCATCCGGTAGTCGCCGAGCTCCATCGTCTCGGCGCCGGCGATGGTCTCGGCCGCGACCACGCCCTGCGCCTCGGCCACGTGGGCCAGCTGCAGCTTGGCGGTGACGTCGCCGATGGCGTAGAGGTGCGGGACCGATGGTGCGCATGTGGTCGTCGATGTCGATGGCGCCGCCCTTGGTCAGCTGGACGCCGGTGCGCTCGAGGCCGTAGCCCTCGACGCGCGGGGCGAAGCCGACCGAGATCATCACCTTCGCGGCCCGGAGCTCCTCGCTGCCTGCCGTCCTTGTCGCTCACCTGGACGACGACGCCCTCGTCGCCGAGGTCCTTGACCGAGTCGACCTTGGTCGAGGTGCGCACCTGGACGCCGAGCTTCTTGTAGTGCTTGGCCAGCTCGGCGGAGACGTCCTTGTCCTCGTTCGGCAGCACCCGGTCGAGGAACTCCACGACGGTGACCTTGACCCCGTAGTTGGCGTGGACGTAGGCGAACTCCATGCCGATCGCCCCGGCGCCGACGATGATGATCGACTCGGGCAGGTCCTGGTCGAGGATCTGCTCCTCGTAGGTCACGACGTTGTCCGACACCTCGACGCCGGGCAGCATCTTGGTGACGCTGCCGGTGGAGATGATCGCGTTGTCGAACGTCACCGTCTCGCTGCCGCCCTTGGACAGGCTCGACCTCGATGGTGTGGTCGTCGGTGAACGTCCCGAGGCCGTCGTACTCGGTGATCTTGTTCTTCTTCATCAGGAAGTGCACGCCCTTGACGCGGCCGTCGGCGACCTTGCGGCTGCGCGAGTGGGCGGCGCCGAAGTCGAAGCTCACGTCGCCGGAGATGCCGAACGTCTTGGCCTGGGCCGTGAAGATGTGCGACAGCTCGGCGTTGCGCAGCAGCGCCTTGGAGGGGATGCAGCCGACGTTGAGGCAGACACCGCCCCAGTACTTCTTCTCGATGATCGCCACGCGCTGGCCCAGCTGGGCGGCGCGGATCGCGGCGACGTACCCTCCGGGGCCGGCTCCGAGGACGACGACGTCATAGTGATCTGCCATGCGGTCAGGGTATGCTGCCGCGCCCCGGACGGTGGAACGGGGCAGGTCCGGCCGCGCACTGCAGCGCCGTCAGGGCTGCAGGACCGAGTCCGTGAACGCGGCGAGGCGCTCGGCCAGCTCGGCCACCCGTCGGCGCACGGCCTCCTCCACCTCCGCGGTCGGCTCGACCGGCGCGCGGCCCCCGGAGGGCGACCGGAACGCCGACGGCGCCGCCGCACTGCGCACGTGGGCCGAGCAGGCGAGGTCGGCGCAGATGTAGGTGCCCACGGTGTTGCCGTCCCGGCCCCGCTGACCCACCCGCCGGGCGGTGAACAGGGCGACGTTGTCGGCCGACTGCCCGTAGTGGCAGAGCGCGCACATCGCCGCCCGCGAGCGCGACATGCGCGACTCCGGCGCACGCAGCATCAGCCCGAGCGGGGCGTCGTCGCGCCACTGCACCACGTAGCCCCGCAGGGGCGCCTTGGCGTCACGCCAGCCGAGGAAGTCGTGGGCATCCCAGTCCACCGACGCCAGCCCGGCCGGCATCGTCATGGTCGCGACCTGGCTGCGTGAGCAGTTGGCCATGGAACGGCGGATGGTGGCCTCGGTCAGCGGTCTCATGACTCCTGGCGTCCTGTCGTCCTGTCGCGGGGGTCGGGGCCGCGGCCGGGCCCCGCACCGATTCTCCGGAGCCGGTCAACCCGGTTTCCCGGCGTCGAGCCGCTCGCCGGCGGTTGCGGCGCTGCTGGGCGGGTACTGGACTGCGTGCAGGGGTTCACGGCACGGGAGGTCCGATGAGGTTCCTGCTGGTTGACGGCGTCCGTCCCGCCGGGGTGCGGCCCGCGGCTCCGGGCGAGGCTCGCACGGAGGTGCGGCGATGATGGCGATGGCCGCCCTGGTCACGGCGCTCCTCCTGGTGGCGCTGTCGATGGCGATGGTGGTGCTGGTCGCTCACCGGCAGTCCCACCAACGGGTACGCGTGCACGCGACGACGCGCCGCCACCACGAGCACGGCGGGCCGCCACCACGCGCCTGACCAGCCTCACCGCCTCACCACCTCACCGACCGCCGCCTCACTGACAGGCGGCGTACGGCGTCAGGGTCCTGGTCAGGCCGCCGTCCGGGGCCCGGGCGAGAAAACGTCCTCGCGCGTCTCGATCTCCTGCGTCGTGAAGGCCCGCTCCCTGCGCACGCCCCGGCTGAACGTGACGAACCAGGTCATCACCGCCGTGAACCGGTTGCGGTAGCCCGTGAGGAACGCGATGTGGATGAACAGCCACGCCAGCCAACCCGGCAGACCGCTCAGGTGCAGCGGCCCGGCGGAGACGACGGCACGACCCCGGGCGATGTAGGCGGCCGAGCCGAGGTCGACGTAGCGGAACGGCTTGCGCCTGAACTGGCCGCCCACCCGGTGCCGGATGGAACGACCGGCGTAGGCGCCGGACTGCATCGCCACCTCCGCCAGCCCCGGAAGCGTGCCCAGGCTCATGATGTCCCCGACCACGAAGATCTCGGGGTGACCCGGGATCGTCAGGGTGGGCGTGACCTTGATGCGCCCGGCCCGGTCGCGTGCCGCACCGGTCGCGGCGGCCACCTTCTCCGCCAGCGCGGGCGCCTCGACGCCCGCCGTCCACAGCACGGTGCCGGCGTCATGGCGCTGTCGCCGACCGTCCGCGTCCGTCACGTCGAGACCGCCGGCGTCGACGGACGTCACGCGCGTGTGCATGTGCAGCTCGACGCCGAGCCTGGTCAGCGCCTGCGCCGCCTTGGCCGACAGGGTGGGACCGAAGGCGGCCAGCGGCTCCGCACCGCCGTCGAACAGGAGGACACGGGCGTCCTCGGGCCGGATGCGGTGGAACTCCGACCGCAGGTTCCGGGTGGCCAGCTCCCGGATCTGCCCGGCCAGCTCGACCCCGGTGGGTCCACCGCCGACCAAGGCGAAGGTGAGCCACCGGCGGCGCTCGCTGTCGTCGGCGGCCGTCTCCGCCATCTCGAACGCCCCGAACACCCTGCGGCGGATGGCGAGCGCATCGGCCACCGTCTTCATGCCGGGGGCCCACCGGGCGAGCTCGTCGTGACCGAAGTAGGACTGCCGGACGCCGGCAGCCAGGACCAGGTAGTCGTAGGGCATCTCGAGCCGGCCCCCTCCGGGGCGCGCCGCGATCACACGGCGCGCGGCGACGTCGACGTCCTGCACCTCTGCGAGCACGCAGTCCACGTTGTGGTGGCGTCGGAGCAGGTCGCGCAGTGGCGCGGCGATCTGCCCCTCGGAGAGGATCCCCGTGGCGCACTGGTAGAGCAGCGGCTGGAACAGGTGGTGCTCCGCGCGGTCCACCAGGACCACGTCGACCGGTGCCCGCCGCAACGCCCGTACGGCGAACAGGCCGGCGAACCCTCCGCCGATGATGACGACGCGGGTGCGTGCTGTCGTGTCCATGGCCAACGCTCCAGACGGTGGGTCACGCGACGGGGTCGTGCCAGGGCTCTCCGCTCGGCAGCAGCGCATCGGCCTCCTTGGGCCCCCAGCTGCCCTGCGCATACGCGTGCACCGGCGTGACATTGCCCAGGACGGGGTCGACGACGCGCCAGGCCGCCTCGACGGTCTCCTCGCGGGCGAACAGCCACCGCTCACCGTTGAGCGCCGCGCCGATGAGCCGGTCGTAGGGGCGCATGTCGGCCGAGCCCTGCTGGCTGAACGACAGGTCCTCGACCTGCGGGGTCCACCCCACCCCCGGCTTCTTGCCCATCACCGTCAGCCCGACCTCGCTGTCCGGCCAGATCCGGAAGCGCAGGCGGTTGGTGGCCGCCGCGTGCTCGATCGCGAGGATCTCGTGCGGTGGTCGCCGGAACCGGAACGAGACCTCGGTGGCGGTGACCGGCATGCACTTGCCCGCCCGGATCACGATCGGGACGTCCGCCCACCGCCAGGAGTCGACCGCCGTCCGGACGGCGACGTAGGACTCGGTCGTCGACCCGGGCGCGACGCCGGGCACGTCGAGGTAGCCGTCGTACTGCCCGCGCACGGTGTGCTGCGCATCGAGCGGGTGCAACGCGCCGATGACGGCCGACTTGGCAGCGAGCCAGGACGCCGCCGCCCTGTCCGGACGGAGGGTCGGCGAGCACGCTGGCCAGCACCTGCAGCATGTGGTTCTGCACGACGTCACGGATGGCGCCGGTGCGGTCGTAGAAGCTGCCGCGGTCCGAGACGTCGAAGGCCTCGGCCATGGTGATCTGGACGCTCGCGACGTAGGTCCGGTTGAGCAGCGGCTCGAAGACGGTGTTGGCGAACCGCGCGAACAGGACGTTCTCCAGCGGGTCCAACCCCAGCCAGTGGTCCACCCGGTAGACCGCCTCCTCGGGGAACACCTGGTGCATCGTGTCGTTCAGCTGCTGGGCGCTCTGCAGGTCGGTGCCGAAGGGCTTCTCGACCATGATGCGGGCGTTCTCGGCCCGCCCGGCTGCGGCGATCCCGTGAGCGATGCGCCCGAACAGGGGTGGCGGCACCTCCAGGTAGTACAGGGCCCGTGCGTCCGGGCCCATCTCGGCTGACATGGCGGTGTAGGTGGCCGGGTCGTCCAGGTCACCGTCGACGTACCGCAACAGCTGGAGCAGCTTCGCCGCGGACGGGCTTGCCGGGTCGATGCCGTTGTGGCGCAGTGACGCCGCGGCGTACTCGCGGAGCTGCTGCACCCCCCAGCCGCTCTTGGCGACCCCGATGACGGGCACGTCCAGGACGCCCCGGTCCACCAGGCCCACCAGGGCGGGGAAGGTCTCGAGCTTGGCCAGGTCACCAGTCACGCCGAAGATGACCAACGCGTCCATGGGGTCAGATGCCACTGTCGGGCCCTCCTGGTCCTTGTGGGATGTGGTGTTGCGCAGCGACGTCGCTCAGGCAAGTCGCTCGGCGAGGTGGTCTCCCACCCTCAGCGCGTTGGCGATGGCGGTCAGCGACGGGTTCACGGCTCCGATGCTCGGGAAGAAGCTGGTGTCGACGACGTACAGGTTGTCCACGTCATGGGCCTTGCAGTTGACGTCGAGCGCCGAGCTCTGCGGGTCGGTGCCGAACCGGACGGTGCCGGCCTGGTGCGCCGTCGCCCCGATCGGCATGCCCTTGTGCAGGTAGATGCTGTGGTCGAGCAGGTGCTCCCGGTGCATGCCCAGGTCGCCGAGCATGCCCTGGAGCTTGTGGCGCAGCCGACGGACACCCTCGATGTTGTTCTTCTCGTCCAGCGCCAGGTGGATGCTGTCGTCCGGTCCCAGCGTGACCCGGTTCTCCGGCTGCGGGAGGTCCTCACCGCACAGCCAGAAGTCCACCGCGTGGTGGGCGACCACCTCGAGCGGCATCTCCGGCGACACCTTGCCGGCCCACCGCGGTGCGCCGCTGCGGACCTGCTCCGCGTCCGACTTGCCCAGCATCTGGATGCCGCCGAGGGGGAACTCCCAGTCATCCGCGCCGGAGTACCAGTCGTTGACCGCCAGCGTCTTCTGGAAGCGGGTGGGGTTGGGCTCGCGTGACACCGCCATGAGCGCCAGGTTGTTGTGCCGCATGTAGTGGCGGCCCACCACGCCGGAGCTGTTGGCCAGACCCTGTGGATGGGAGTCGCTTGCCGAACGCAGCAGCAGCACAGCCGAGTTCACCGCGCCGCAGGCCACCACCACGATGTCCGCACTGAAGGAGACCGTGGTGGACCCGTCGACGAGGGTGGTGACGCGGTTGACCGTGCGACCGCTCGCGTCCGTCTCCAGCCGCAGCACGCGGGCGTTGGTCAGGAGCTCGACGTTGGAGTGTTCCAGCGCGGGTTCGACACAGATCACCTGGGCGTCGGACTTGGCCCCCAGCAGGCAGGGGAACCCGTCGACCCGGTCGCAGCGGATGCACCTGCTGCCGTGGGTGGCGCCGCCCTGCTCGTCCTGGGTGAGGTCGACGCCGATCGGCAGGTGGAACGGGTGCAGGCCCTGCTTCTGCAGGTCCTCGCTGAGCTGCTGGATCCGCGGCTCGTGCTCGACCGGGCCGAACGGGTACGGCGCGCTGCTCAGCCCCTCGGTGGGGTCCTCCCCGTGCCGGCCGTGGACGCGGTACAGCTGCTCGGCCTGGGTGTAGTACGGCTCGAGGTCGGCATACCCGATGGGCCAGGCCGGGGACAGGCCGCCGTGGTGCCGGATCTCCCCGAAGTCCTCGGGCCGCAGGCGGAACAGGGCCGCGCCGTAGAACTTGGTGTTGCCGCCGACGTAGTAGTTGACCTCGGGCGGGAACTCGTTGCCGTGCCGGTCGTACCAGTACTCCGGCGCGCGGTACTTGCCGCGGACGAAGACGGCGGTGGAGTCCCAGTTGTCCCGCTCGCGCGGCAGGTAGTCGCCGCGCTCGAGCATCAGGATGCGCTTGCCCGTCGGCGCCAGCCGGTGCGCCAGCGTCCCTCCCCCCGCTCCCGTGCCGATCACGATGACGTCGTAGTGGTGGTGCTCGCTCACCCGTCGACCGTCGCCGCTGCGCGGCGGCGCCCGCATCACCCGCGGGGGATGATGCCGGCCCGCAGCCACGGCGATGACGCTGCCAGTGTCGGTTCGTGCTCGTCACCCGGTCAAAGGAGCGGCGTATGAGCCAGCTCGACCTCGCTCGGCTGCAGTTCGCCATGACGTCGATCTACCACTTCCTGTTCGTCCCGGTGACGATCGGGCTGGCGTTCCTCACCGCCCTGCTGCAGACCTCCTGGTACAGGTCGGGCCGCGACGAGTACCTGCGGCTCACCCGCTTCTTCGGCACGCTGCTGGTCATCAACATCGCGGTCGGCGTCGTCACCGGGCTGGTCCAGGAGTTCCAGTTCGGCATGGACTGGTCGACGTACTCCCGGACGGTCGGCGACGTGTTCGGCGCCCCGCTGGCGATGGAGGGGCTCGCGGCGTTCTTCCTCGAGTCGACCTTCCTGGGGCTGTGGCTCTTCGGGTGGGACAAGCTGTCCCGACGCGTGCACCTCGCCACCATCTGGGCCGTGGCCCTGGGCGCCGCGCTGTCGGCGGCGTTCATCATGGCGGCGAACTCGTGGATGCAGCACCCGGTCGGCTACACCATGGACCCGTCCACGGGCAGACCGCAGCTCAGCAACATCTTCGCCGTGATGACGAACCCGGTCTTCCTGCGCGCCTACCTGCACGTCCTGCTCGCCTCGCTGACCACGGCGTCGGCCGTCATGCTCGCCGTTGCGGCCTGGCAGCTGCGCCGGGGCTCGGCTCCGGACGTCTTCCGCCCGGCCGCGCGGCTCGCCCTCGTCGTCCTCACCCCGAGCGTCCTCCTGGCCATGATCGTCGGCAGCGAGCTGGGCGTGACCGAGGCGACGTACCAGCCGATGAAGATCGCGGCCTCCGAGGCGCAGTGGGAGACCTGCCAGCCGTGCTCGTTCTCGATGTTCCAGATCGGCGGCGGCAACGCCGACCACACGCCGGTGAAGATCATCCAGATCCCGCACCTGCTGTCGCTGCTGGCGACCAACTCGTGGAACGGCCAGGTGCTGGGCCTCAACCAGGTGCAGGCGCAGTACGCGAGCCAGTACGGGCCGGGCAACTACGTGCCGAATGTCTTTGTGCAGTACTGGTCCATGCGGGTGATGGCCTACACCGCGGGGCTGCTCTTCCTGGTGGCCCTGTGGGGACTGTGGCGCCTCCGCCGCCACCGGCTCGACAGCTCGCCCCGCTTCCTGCGCGTGGCCGTCTGGGCGGCGGTGCTCCCGTTCCTGATGAACACGGCCGGCTGGCTGCTCACCGAGAACGGCCGTCAGCCCTGGATCGTGCAGGGCCTCCAGCTGACCAAGCAGGGGGTGTCACCCTCCGTGAGCACCGCCGAGGTGGCCTTCAGCATCATCGTCTTCTTCCTGCTGTACGCCGCCCTGGCCGTCATCGACGTCGTCCTGATGCTGCGTTTCGCACGCCGTGAGATCCCCCCGGCACCGGCGGCCGAGGGCGACGAGCCGGCCGTCGTCCCCGCCATGACCTACTGAGGCCACCATGACCCTCGAGACGCTCTGGTTCATCCTCATCGCGGTCCTCTGGACGGGCTTCTTCATCCTGGAGGGGTTCGACCTGGGGGTGGGCATGCTGCACGGCGTCCTCGGCAAGGACGAGGCCGGCCGCCGGGCCGCGATCAACACCATCGGCCCGTTGTGGGACGGCAACGAGGTGTGGCTCATCGTCGCGGCGGCAGCCATGTTCGCCGCCTTCCCCGGGTGGTACGCGACGATGTTCTCCGGCTTCTACGTCGTGGTCGTCCTGCTGTTGGCGGCGTTGATCGCTCGCGGGATCTCCTTCGAGTTCCGCGGAAAGCGGCCCTCCTCCCGATGGCGGCGCACCTTCGACGCCCTGATGACCGGGGGCAGCGTGCTCGTGCCGCTGCTGACCGGGATCGCCCTCGGCAACCTGCTGCACGGCCTGCCGATCGACAGCAGTGGTGAGTACACCGGCGGCCTGCTCGAGCTGCTGAACCCGTATGCCCTGTGCTTCGGGGTCACCCTGCTGGCGCTCTGCGCGTTCCACGGGGCCACCTTCCTCGGCCTGAAGACCAGCGGAGAGGTGCAGCGCCGGGCGCGCACACTGGCCCGGCGCACGGCGCCACCGACCGCTTTGCTGGTGCTGCTCCTGACGGTCTGGACCCACAGCATCGCCGACCGGGGCGTCGTCCCGAACGTGCTGCAGGTCGCGGCGGTCCTCGCCGTCCTGGCCGCAGGATGGCTGCTCCGCGAGGGGGCCGACGGATGGTCGTTCGTCGCCACCAGCGTCGCGATGGGCACGACCGTCCTGTCCCTGTTCGCCGACCTGTACCCCCGGCTGATGGTCTCGAGCACCAGCTCGACCTTCGACCTGACCGTGCAGAACACCGCGTCGGGGGCGTACGCACTCAAGGTGATGACCGTCGTCACCATGATCCTGTTCCCGGTCGTGCTGATCTACCAGGGCTGGACGTACTACGTGTTCCGCGCGCGGGTGCACCCGGACAGCTTCTCCGTCGGCGGGAAGCCGGCGCCGGTCGGCACGACGGGCGCGGCGAAACCCGTGGTCCCGGCGTCTTCGCCACCAGAGCCACCGGCCCCGGCGGAGCCGGCCGAGCCACACGGACGACGGGTCCTGCGTGGACGACGGGCGACCCGCACGCCGCGCGGGGGACCCGGATGACCCCTCCGCTGCGGTGAGGCCCGTCGACCGGAGGCTGCTGGGTCGGGCGGGCACAGCCCGTGGCCACGGAGCGGCCGCCATCGGCCTGGCCGTCGCTGCCGCCGCGCTGGTGCTGGTGCAGGCCTTCGCGGTCGCCGACCTCGTGGTCGGCCCGTTCCAGCGGGGCGCCGACCTCGCCGCGCTGCGCCCCGCGCTGCTCGTTCTCGGGGGCGTCGTCCTGGGACGCGGCCTGCTCGCCTGGGCGACGGAGATCTCGGCGCACCGCGCCGCCGCCCGGGTCAAGTCCCAGCTGCGCCGCCAGCTGCTGGAACACGTCGCCCGGCTCGGGCCGTCCTGGCTCTCCCGGCAGACCACCGGGGACATCGCGACGCTCGCCACGCGCGGCACGGATGCGCTGGACGCCTACTTCGCCCGCTACCTGCCGGCCCTCGTCGCCGCGGCGATCGTGCCGCCGGTCGTCGTCGCGGCGATCACGGCGCAGGACCTGCTGGCCGGACTCCTCGTCCTCGTGACGCTGCCCCTGGTGCCGGTGTTCGCGGTCCTCGTCGGCCTGGCTACCGAGCGCCGGACCCGCCGCCAGTGGGGCACCCTGTCCACGCTCGGCGCCCACTTCCTGGACGTCGTGCAGGGGCTGCCGACACTGCTCGTGTTCCGCCGTGCGCAGGCCCAGGTCACGGCGATCAGGCGCGTCACCGAGGCGAACCGCCGGGCCACGATGGCGACGCTTCGCCTCGCCTTCCTGTCCTCCGCCGTGCTCGAGCTGGTCGCGACCCTCTCCGTCGCGCTCGTGGCCGTGTCGACCGGCCTCCGGCTCGTCAGTGGCTCGCTGGACCTGCACACCGGGCTGGTCGTGCTCGTGCTGGCCCCCGAGGCGTACCTGCCGCTTCGGCAGGTCGGCGCACAGTTCCATGCCAGCGCCGAGGGTCTCGCCGCGGCCGAACGCGTCTTCGCCGTCCTCGACACGCCGGCGCGGCAGGCCACCACCGCACGCCGTTGCCCGGACGACCTGGCCCGGGCCACGATCCGCGTCGAGGCGCTCACCGTGACCTACGACCGCGCCCTGCCGGCTCTGGCCCCCCTCGACCTCACCGTCACGCCCGGGGAGTACGTCGGGATCGCCGGGCCCAGCGGCTGCGGCAAGTCGACGCTGCTGGCCGTCCTGCTCGGTTTCGTCCCGCCGTCCGCCGGGCGCGTCCTGGTCGACGGGCCGGAGGGGACGGTCGACCTCGCCGACGTCGACCCCGACCACTGGCGCTCACAGGTCTCCTGGGTGCCACAGTCCCCGTGGCTCGCAGCGGCCACCGTCTTTGACAACGTGCGGCTGGGCCGCCCGGACGCCGACGATGCGGCGGTCGCTCGTGCGCTGGAGCTCGCCGGGGCCACCGGCTTCGTGTCGGCCCTGCGCCGGGGCGGCTCCACCGTGCTCGGCGAGCGCGGCGCCGGGCTGTCCGCCGGTCAGCGACAGCGGATCGCCCTGGCGCGCGCCTTCCTGCGCGACGCTCCCCTGGTGCTGCTGGACGAGCCGACCGCCCACCTCGACCCGGCGACCGAGGCAGCCGTGGCAGCCGCGGTCCGCCGCCTGGCCGTCGACCGGACCGTCATCGCCGTCGCTCACCGTCCTGCCCTCCTGGCCGACGCGGACCGGGTCATCGCGCTGGTGCCCGCCCCCGCGGACGCCGCCCTCCAGCTCACGCGGGTGTCACCGTGACCGCACCGCGTGGCCGGCGCGACCTGCTGCGGCTGCTCGCCACCGCCCGGCCGGCCGGTGGACGCCTCGTCGCGGCGGCGGCAGCAGGAGCCGCCGCGCTCCTCGCGAGCGTCGGCCTCACCGCCACCGCCGCCTGGCTGATCGCCCGTGCGTCGCAGCAGCCACCGGTGCTCATGCTCACCGTCGCGGTGGTCGCCGTGCGGTTCTTCGGTGTGACCCGGCCGGCCCTTCGCTACGCCGAGCGCCTGATCTCCCACGACGCGTCGTTCCGGCTGCTGAGCGACCTGCGCGCCTCCGTCTACGAGCGCCTGGTGCCGCTGACACCCGCCCGGCTGGGGGCTGCCCGAAGCGGAGAGCTCCTCGCGGGCGTGGTCTCGGACGTCGACGCCATCCAGGACCTGCACCTTCGTGTCCTCGAGCCGGCCGCCGTCGCGGCATTCGTCTCCGCCGCCTGCGTCGCCGCCGCCGCCTGGGTGCTGCCGTCCTGGGCGGTGGTGCTGGCCGTGGCCTTCGGCGTGGCCGGCGTGGCCGCGCCGCTGACGTCCGCCCTCGTGTCGCGACGGGCGATGGCGCGGCTGGCGCCCGGGCGGGGGGCGCTCTCGGCCGCGGTCGTCGACCTGCTGGCCGGCGCCCCGGACCTCATCGCCACCGGCGCGGTGGGACGCCAGCTCAGCGAGATCGAACGGCTCGACACCGAGGTGACCATGGTCGCCCGGCGCGCGGCCTGGTCGGCTGGCCTCGGGTCGGGCCTCGCCGCCATCGCGGCGGGAACGGCGGTGTGGGGCTCGGCGGTCGTCGGGACCAGCGCCGTCCGGTCCGGCCACCTCACCGGCACGATGCTGGCCGTGGTGGTCCTGGTGCCGCTGGCGGCCTTCGAGTCGCTCGTTCCCCTCCCGCAGGCCGCAGTCCTGCTCACCCACGCGCGTCAGGCCGCCCGCCGCCTGTTCGCCCTGCGCGATGCCGAACCGGCGGTCCACGACCCAGCAGCACCGAGCCCGCTGCCCCCTCCGCCGTACCCCCTCCTGCTCCGCGACGTCCGTGCCCGGTGGACCCCCGACGGACCCCTCGTCCTGGACGGGCTGAGCCTGGCCCTTCCCGCCGGTGGACACATCGCCGTCGTCGGTGAGTCCGGTTCCGGCAAGTCGACCCTGGCCGCGGTGCTGCTGCGGTTCCTGCCCGCCGAGCAGGGCGAGATCCGGCTCGGCGGGGGCGACCTCCGGTGGCTGACCGGCGACGACGTACGGCGAGTGGTGGGCCTGGTCGCGGACGACGCGCACGTCTTCGCCTCGACCCTGCGCGCCAACCTCGCCCTGGCCCGCCCCGGCGCGCCCGACGCCGAGCTCGTCGCGGCCCTGCGGCAGGCCCGGCTCGGTGGCTGGTACGACGGCCTGGCGGACGGCTTGGACACGTGGCTCGGTCAGGGCGGCGCCCTGGTCTCCGGTGGCGAGCGGCGTCGGATCGCCCTGGCCAGGTCACTCCTCGCCGACCAGCCCGTGCTGGTCCTGGACGAGCCGACTGAGGGCCTGGACCAGGCCACGGCCGAGGCGGTTGTCGGCGACCTGCTCGATGCTGCGACCGGGCGCACCGTGGTGCTCCTCACCCACCGCACCGAGGGGCTGGAGCTGGTGGACGCGACCTACGAGCTGCGCGGGGGCCGGCTGGTCCTGCTGCACCGGGCCGCCCCGCACTGACCTGGTGACACCGACCGCCACCACCGGGGAGTTCGCCGGCCCGACACCGGCGGTCGTGGCCGCCCACGAGAACGCTGACGGCTGAAGGCTGAAGGCTGAAGGCTGAAGGCTGAAGGCTGAGGAGGCTGAAGAGCATCGGTGATGCGGAGGCACATCCGAGCGGCGACGTCCCTTGGCGGTGGCGCTCCTCCTGTCCGCGGCGGGACTCCAGGCGTGCCGGTGCGACCCGCCTGGTGCTGGCGGGCCGCGGGGCGGGGGAGCTACAGGTGCCAGGTGACCTCGGTCGTGGTGATGGTGGCGGTGTAGCCCTTCTGGTGCACGATCGTGTGGTGCCGCGGGCACAACAGCGCCATGTTGCTCAGGTCGGTCGGTCCGCCGTCGCACCAGTGCACGCCATGATGGGCGTCGCACCAGCCCGGTGGCCGCGAGCAGCCCGGGAACGTGCAGCCGCGGTCACGCAGGCACAACGCCAGGAACAGCTTCGGCGTCGCAAGCCGCACGGTCCGGCCCAGGTCCAGCAGCTCGGACCTCGTCCCGAGGACGGCGGGGATGATGGCGGCGTCGCAGGCCATCCGCCGCACCGTCTCGGGGGCCAGCAGGTCCCCGGTCAGCGTCGTCCCGGCCCCGGTCAGGCTCCTTCAGGTCCTGGTAGTCCATCGTCACCACCACCGCGGCCTTCGGGGTGGTCGGCGCGGACCCGCCCGCGGCGGCAGCACGCCGGCAGACCTCGACCAGCGCGTCCGCGCGGCGCTGGTCGCTGGTGCGGAGGTCCGACCCGGTCACGCGTCGAGGGCTGCGGGGCGGCCAGCGGGCCGAGGATCGCCTCCAGCACGGCCTGGCCCTCGGGGTCCAGCCGGAGCCGGTACTCGGCCATCCCGTCATCGGCGTACGGCTGGGACAGCGACCGGCCGTGCTTGAGCAGGTCCTCCCGGCGCTGGAACTCCCCCAACCGCCCGTACTCTGGCGATCAGCCGCGGTCGCAGCGCCCGGATCTGGGCCGGGCCGTCGGTCTCGGCGATCGCGACGAACCCGCCCAGCACCGTCTCCGCGCACGCCGGGGTCAGCCGCGGCAGCAGCTTGTCCATCTCGGTCAGCGCGACCGCGGCGTTGCCGACCGGGACCCGCGCGGACAGGACCGCCTCGGCCAGCGGGGCGTTGCACGGCTTGGCGACCGCCTCGGCCACCTTCACCAACGAAGCCGCGCCACCGGCCCGGTAGGACGGCCCCCATGACCGGACCCACCCGGTCGTCGACGCCGCATCCGAGGCTCGCACGTCCCCGCGGGTCAGCGCCTGGTCCAGCACCCCGACCTGACCCGCGCCGGACAGGCTCTTCACGGCGTCCAGCTCGGCGAACACCGGCCCCAGCTGGTCCGACCCGAACTGGTCCAACCGAGCCAGCACCCGGCGCAGCATCGGCGCGACGGCGAACAGCGCCGCCTGGTCCTCCTCGAAGCTGGTCCCCTCCATGAGAACAACCTAGCGGCGACCACCGACAGCCCCCTCGCCGCCAATACCGTTTATCCACAGGGCCTTTCGGCGTACGCCGGAACGCTGAGGGCCCCTGTGTGACGCACGCGGCGGACCTCAGCCGCGGCAGCGACGCAGCGACGCGACGGGTGCCTGACATGCGAAGTACGAGCCTTCGGGGAGCGCAGGCGGCGCCGTCGCCGGCGACCCAGACCGGGTCGGCAGCTGCCGGTCGGCGACCGCGTCGGCAGGATGCGCTCGCGTTACGGAACGGCATCGACGCGCTCCGGTCGGGGCCGGGTGGACCGCAGCCAGAGGTAGAGCAGGACCAGGGGGACCACCATGCCTCCGATGCCGTAGAAGACGAAGGCGGTGAAGCCGCTGATGTGCCCGAGCAACCACCCGAAGTTCTGCCCGAAGAAGCCTGTCACGAACGTCAACGGCAGGAACACCGTGGCGAGCACGGTCAGCCGCTCCATGGTGGCGCTCTGACGCACCGACACCCGGGTCTGCTCGACGGTGATGACGGCCATGTTGGCCTCCAGGATGGTGGCCAACAGGTCACGCTGGGCCGAGACCTCCTCGTTGACGAGCAGGAGGTGGTCGCGGACGTCACGCAGGTAGGGCAGGAGCTCGCCATCTCGAGCCGTCCGCTCGACGGCTGCGAGGACGGCCAGCAGGGGGTGGACCGCCCGGTGGAAGTTGGTGACCTCACGGCGCAGGAAGTAGATCCGCTCGGTCGGCGCCACCTCGCCGGCGAACACGGTGCCCTCGACCTGCTCGATGTCCCGCTCGAGCTCGGCCACCACCGGCGCGTACCCGTCGACGACCTGGTCGAGGATCGCCCACAGCGTCGACGCCGACCCCAGCTGCAGCAGCTCGGGGTGCTCCTCGAGCCGCTGCCGGGCGGCGTGCAGCTCGCTGGCCACACCCTGCCGGACGGTGATGACGAAGTTTGAGGACACGAAGATGCTGATCTCGCCGAAGTCGACCTCCTCCCGCGCGTCGTCGTAGCGCGCGGTCCGCAGGATCACGAGATCAACGGCACGCTCGTACTGCTCGATCTTGGGACGCAGGTGAAAGGTCTCCGCGTCCTTGACCGCCAGCTCGTGGAGCCCGAAGCACTGCCGGACCTCGTCGAGCTCGGCAGCGCTGGGCTCGAACAGGCCCAGCCAGATGAAGCCCTCCTCCCGGCACGTGGTCGCCGCGACGTCCAGGGTCATGGGCGTGTCGCTCTGCCGGCGTCCGTCGCGGTAGTGGGCGCAGTCGATGATCATGGCGACTCCTCAGGCTCGATGGCCTCGTTGTCCCCCCGCGACCCGATTCAACGCCGATGCACCTGACGTGTCCATCGGGCCGCCAGCCGCGAGCCAGGCTCGCTCGGCCACTGCTCGCGGGAGTTCACAGCAGACCCGCAGGTGCACACACAGGCAACGTTCAAGCGCAGATCACAGACTCGGCGTCGCGCCCGACAGCCGGCTCGCAGGCTCGGCTGGGCCCCCGAGGTCGAACCCGCGAGAGGAACAACATGGATGACGTTGGGCAACCGACAGTGCGTGAGCTCATCAGCGAGCTCGCCCGGATCGAGGACGACCTCCGGGCCGACCGCGGCTGTCGGCAGGGCACCGCCGCGGCGGAGCGGGCACAAGCGCTGCGGTCCCGGCAGGCCGGCGTGATCCGGCAGCTCAGGCGCCGTAGGGCGGCGCTGCGGTTGAGCCGGCGGTCCGCCGTCGGGAGAGCCTGAAGCCCAGGGACGCCCACCGGTACACCGACCTGTGCCCTCTGCGAGCTCTGCGGCCGTGCCGGACGGCCTGCCCGGCGTGCAGCCCCTTGTTGATGCCCTCGGAGCGAATTACGTTGGCACCACGACGCATTCGGCATGCGCGCGAACCTGCAGGAACCATGCCCGAAGTGGGAGCACCTGCGGCGTGGACCGGCGTTGCTCAGGCTGGTGTGATGCGCAGCAGCACGCGACGGGCCTCGCCGGAGCGGAACAGCCGCTCGACCACCATCACCAGGCGGAACTCCATGCCGTACTTCCTGCGGAGCGCCCCCGTCAACCGCGTGCACGTCACGTCATCGGTGATGACCTCGGCCACCCCGGCCACGGGCACCAACGCCTCGTCGACCCGACCTCTCCGGCTGCAGGGGCGCATCTCCACCCGCGGGTCGGCGCGCAGCCGCTTGACCTTGCCGCTGCCCGCCGGAGTGGTGACGACCAAGGCGTCGCCGTCGCGGGCGACCCAGACCGGAGTCGGGACCCCGGCACCCGACCGGCGGTACGTCGTCAGGGAGACGAACTTCTGGCGCGCCAGCTCATCGAGCGCGGAAGTGGCAGGCACGGGGCGACCGTACCCCACCCGAGTCCGACGAGCGGTCCGCAGACGGGAGGTCAGGGTTGGAGGAGGCCCCGGATGTCGTCGGCGCTGAGCGGCGCGCCCATCATCCCCTCCGCGTCGATCACCCGCGCGAACAGGTCGCGCTTGCGCTGCTGCAGCTCGACGACCTTCTCCTCGATGGTGCCCTCGGCCACCAGGCGGTAGACCATGACGGTCTTGTCCTGGCCGATGCGGTGGGTGCGGTCCACGGCCTGAGCCTCGGCGGCGGGGTTCCACCACGGGTCGAGGACGAAGACGTAGTCGGCCTCGGTGAGGGTGAGTCCGGAGCCGCCGGCCTTGAGGCTGATGAGGAAGGCCGGTGCTTCGCCGTCGGTGAACTCGGCGATCCGGCGGGGCCGGTCCCGGGTCCGGCCGTCGAGGTAGACGTGGTCGATGCCCTCGGCGGTCAACCGCTCACGCACCAGCCGCAGGAACCCGGTGAACTGGCTGAACACCAGCGCGCGGTGCCCTTCGGCGGCCAGCTCCTGCACCTGCTCCACCAGCGCATCGATCTTGCTCGACCGCACCTTGCCGGCAAGCGCCTGGTCGACCAGCGAGACATCCAGGCTGAGCTGGCGCAGCACCGTCAGCGAGCGCAGGATCGCGATCCGGTTGCGGTCCACGTCACCGAGCAGCCCCAGGACCCGCTGGCGCTCCCTCTGCAGGTGCGTCTGGTAGATCCGACGGTGCTGCGGGTTCAGCTGCACGTGCAGGACCTGCTCGATCTTGGGCGGGAGGTCGCCCGCCACCTGCTCCTTGGTCCGGCGGAGCATCAGGGGGCGGATCCGGCGGCGCAGCGTGCCGAGCAGCTCGGGCGACTGGCCGCTCTCGATCGGCTTGCGGTAGAGCTCGGTGAACCGCTGCGGATTCGGAAAGAGCCCGGGCGCCACGATCGACAGCAGCGCCCACAGGTCCATGAGCGAGTTCTCCAAGGGCGTGCCCGTGATCGCCAGCTTGAACGGCGCGGGCAGCCGGCGGGCCACCTGGTAGGTCTTGGCCTGGTGGTTCTTCACGAACTGGGCCTCGTCGAGAACCAGGCCACTCCAGGACACCTCGCGGAATGCGTCCTCGTCCAGCCGTAGCAACGCGAAGGACGTGACCACGAGATGGGCGCCGGCGGTGGCCTCGGCCAGCGGCTGACCGCTCCGCTTCCGCGTCTCGGTCACCGCCGCCACGCGCAGGTCGGGGCAGAACCGTGCGGCCTCACGCTGCCAGGTCGAGACCACGCTCGTCGGGGTCACGATCAGCAGCGGGGCCTCCGGCGTCAGGGTTCCGAGCTCGTGGGCCCGGGCCGCCATCGCCAGGGTCTGGAGCGTCTTGCCCAGCCCCATGTCGTCGGCCAGGACGCCACCGAGCTGGTGGTCCCAGAGGAGCGAGAGCCACTGGTAGCCCTCGGTCTGGTAGTCGCGCAGCTCGGCCGTCAGCCCGGTGGGGCAGGGCGGCGTGGGAACGGTCTTCAGGTCCAGCAGCGCCCCGACGGTCCGCGACCACCGCTCGCTCTGGTGTGCGACGACGCCCAGGCTGACCAGCTCCTCCCACAGCCCCGCGTGCAACCTGGTGACGCGCAGCGTGCCGGAGTCGCGGTCCTGCAGCGAGCGGGCCTCCTCGATCAGCCGCCGCAGGGCGCGCAGCTCGGGCCGGTCGAGGCTGAACCACGTGCCCGTGTCGAGGATCAGGTGGCCATCACCGCGCACCAGCGCCGCGAACAGCGGGGCGAACGGCACCTCCTCGCCCGCGACCGAGACGGTGATGCCGAGGTCGAACCAGTCCCCAGGGACCGCGTCGCCGCTGGAGTCGCTGGCCGACACCGAGATCAGCGGCGCCTCCTCGACCTCGGCGTAGGCCAGCGGCGTCCCCTCGGTGGTCACGACGACGTCCTCGCGCTGCCGCAGGACCGGCAGCACCTCGCCGACGAAGGTGGCGGTGTCGAGGCCGCCGAGTCGCTGCTCGGGCACGAGTCGGCGCTCGGTGCCGACCACGACTCGCAGCCGGGGGAGGACGTCGAGCGCCTCGAGGCTGCCCAGCAGGGCGGACTCCGCGGCGCGGTCACGCGGGTGCCGGTCGCCGTGGTCGAGGATCGGCACGGTGATGCCGTCGCCCCCGACGTCGTACAGGAAGGACCACCGCACCAGCGCCCGGTGCCCCGGCTCGAACCGGACGAACAGCGCCAGCCTGGGCGGTCGCACCTCGGGAAACTCGACGCTGCCGTCGGAGGACTCGACGGACGCGCGCTGACGCAGGGCCGGGTAGTAGAGCCCGACGAAGCGGGGGACGTCCGCCGCAGGGATGTGCAGCGACTCACCGGCGCCCAGAAGGCCCTTGAGGGACGGGTCCAGGGGCGGGTCACACCGAGCCAGCACCAGCGCGTCCCGGCCGTGGACGAACACGCCGTGCGCGGGATCACCGACGAAGCCGATGTCCCCGTCCAGGCCCGCGGACTCGGGGATCATCAGCCGCGGCGACAGGGTGACGTCCCCGCCGGGCCCGCGCTGCCGGGCATCCAGGACGACGGTGGCCGGTTCGTCGGCGAGCCGCACCTCCAGCTCGCCCCTGCTCCCCGAGACCAGCGGTATGCCGGACAGCTTGGCCTCCCGCAGCAGTCGCCAGAGGGTCGGGCCCACGTCCTCCACCCGCAGATGCGGCTGGACGGGGAAGTAACCACCGTGGGCGCGAGCACGCGCTGTGGAGAGCAGCGCCAGGACCACCTCGCGCTGGCCGGGGTCGGCGCGGACCTTGCCGTGGGGGTATTCCAGCTCACGCCAGGACACCCCGGACCGGATCCACCCGCCGTTCTTGCCGCTGGTGACCGGGTGCAGGCGCAGCGTCAGCACCGGTGTCGGGGACCCGGCGTACCGAGAGGGTTGGGGGGTGACCGGCTCCACGTGCAGGGCCAGTGGCGCGAGGTCGCCTGCCGTCGGCCGATCCGGCAGCAGACCCGCGAGGGATGCCTCCCAGGGGGGAGCGATGGGCCGCCCCGTGTCCACGAGCCGGCCGCGCGCGGTCAGGAGGAGCGCCACGACGTGCTTGCAGTCGACCTGCATCGGGCAGCTGCACCGACCCGACCAGGAGAGCGGCTCGTCGAGCTGCCCATCAACGCCCTGCACGGTGACCATCGTCTGGTAGCTGCGGCCCCCGCTGCCCCGGACGGTGGCCAGGAGGGTGAGGCCACCCCTGCCCGCCACGAGCGTGGTGACCGCGCCCGAACGGGCGTAGGCCTCACCCCGGGCGAAGGTGCCTTCGCCGAGCTCGTCCCTCAGGTCGTCGTCACCGATTCTGGCGACCCACCTCGGGAGCTGGCGACCGGACGGCTGCGCGGTCATGCCGACCACCAGACTCGACCAGGCACGGAGCTCTCCTCGGGCATGCGGGACGCGGAGCCGTTGGTCAGGCTATCCCGAGCAACCGACGGCGCTGCAGCCCTCGCCGTACGGTGTGCCCCCATGGGGAGCGAGAAGGTCGGATACATCCAGGCCCTACGCCGCAAGATCGGCCATGATCCGATCATCATGACGTGCGCCGGTTGCGCCGTGCTGGATGGTGCGGGTCGGTTGCTGCTGCAGCAGCGGGTGACGATGGCGGTCCCTGGGGCTTGCCGGGCGGCGCCATGGAGCTCGGAGAGACCATCGAAGCCGCAGCGGTCCGTGAGACATTCGAGGAGACTGGTCTGCGCGTCCGGCCAGACAGGCTGCTGGGCGTCTACACGGGCGAGGCGCACACCTATGCGAACGGGGATGTGGTCCAGTCCGTCACCGTCGTGCTCACCGCCACCGTGGTCGAGGGGAAACTGACGAAGGACGGGATCGAGACGGTTGATCTTGCCTGGTTCCCCCTCGACGACCTCCCCAGCCCGATCTTCGGCCCGCACCAGGACATGCTCGACGACCTCCGGAATGCCAGGCAGGCGACATGGACCTGACCGCCGGTCTCTCCTCGGAGGCACCCACGTCACCGACGGTTGTCGTGGTCAGCGACCTCCGCGGTGAGCACGCCTCGCTGGTATGAGGCTGACACACCGTCGGCCCCCGGCAGCGACCGTCCGTCGGGCCTAGTGGGTCCAACCGTGGATGATGCGAATACCGTTGATGACTGCGGCCAGCGCACCGATCCCGCCCACCGTGATGACCGTGAAGCAGCCGATGGCGACGAGTCCGTCCTGCACCTTCTCACGGCGGGTCATGGGCCGGGCCATGTAGCGCGGCCTGTCCCACGACAGGGTTTCACCGCTTTCGCGTTCCGCCCGCGCCCGCAGGTCAGTCAGGCGTCGCCGCGCCTCATCGGTGACCGCGTCGTCCTCGGCGCCGCGCCAGCCCAGCGCCCAGGCGAGGTTGACCGCGTCACGCACGAACGCCTTCTCGAACGCCTCCTGCTCCTTGGCGATTCGGTGCTCGCTCAGGTAGGACCACCGGCCCGCCTGCGCTGCATCCCCCGACATCCGATACACCTCGGCCAGCCGTTCTCGCAGGTCCAGCCGGGTCGGGAACGACCCGATCAGGCCGCGCAGCCGCTGTCGGGCCATGACCACATCACCTCGGGCCAGGTCGGCCTCCACCCGGGCCAGGGTGTCCTCGACCGCCATGACGGCGACCTCCGTTCGTGTGCACCTTCCGTCAGGTGGAGGCTACGAGCCGCGTCCACCGGTTATCGGTTGCCGCTCCGGCCGCGTGGCAGCCGTCCAACCCCGATCGTCGATGTCCCGCCCGTGTCCCGGTCGCCTGTCAGGATTCGGTCATGACCGCGACCAGCAGAAGCGCCCATGCGCTGCGGGATGCCCTGGTCGACCGGTTCTCCTGGCTCGGGGATCGCACCGACGACACAGGCATCGCCGACCTGACCGGCTGGTGGCGCGACGCCGCCGTCCTGGCCGACCTCGGTCCCGCCCTTGCGAACCTGTACCCCGACAGCCGACCCACCGTCGTGCTCGGACCCGAATCCCGCGGCGTTCTCGTCGGCACACTCACCGCGACCGCACTGGGCGTCGGCTTCGTCGAGGTCCGCAAGGACCGCGGCTCGGGCGCGGACAGCGACGCATGGCGACGACGTCTGTCCCCGCCGGACTACCGCGACCGACACGTCGAGTTCGGGTTCCGTAGCGACCTCGTCAAGGCCGGAGACCGCGTCGTCATGGTCGACGACTGGGTGGCAACCGGCGCCACAGCCCTGACGACCAAAGGACTCGTCGAAGACTCCGGTGCCACGTGGCTCGGTGTCGCTGCGCTCGTCGACGCCGTTGGTGAGAGCCGACTTCGACGCGACCTTCCCCTGCGGGCGCTCCTGCACGTACGCGACCTGGGCTGGTACCGATGAACCCTCGCGTCCCGGCGCCAGCCCCCTTGACCGTGACGGGGCCACGTGGCGAGGTCCTCAACCGGGTCCGTGGGCAAGCGACATGGTCTGCCCTGCCGAAAACGCCACCAGGTGTCCGATCACATCACCGCCTGTGCCAGGACTCGCCGAGGATGACTCCTGCCACAGGTCCTGGGTCGTGTGCCGACAAGCCGGTCGTCACCGCTGGAGCTCTACCGTTCAGACCGACGAGTATGCGGGGGTTTCAGCATGAGGAAAGGCTCACGGCCCGAATGGGTTGCGCCACCGAACTGGCCGACCGCTCCGGACGGTTGGTCCCCGCCACCCGGGTGGCGGCCCGATGCCGCCTGGCCGCCTCCCCCACACGGTCACCAGTTCTGGGCGAAGGCGACCCGTAACCGCTGGCTGGTCGTGGGGGTCGTCCTCGCGTGCACGGTCGCACTGGTGCCGGTCGGTGTGTTCACCGCACTGCTGGTGGCCGCGGCCTTCTTCGACGTGCCGGTCGACTTCCCGCCCGGCGACGTCTACTCGTTGACCGTCATCAACGACACGCGAACCCGCGTTGAGGTGTTCAGGTGTGACGACACGCGGTGCCTGCGCGGGGTCGAGAACCCGACGATCCGGGCGGCCGGGCAGGCCGCGGAGGCGTTCAACGTGGACGAGTACGCCCCGGACCCCGTGGGTGTCAGCGACCCCCGTACTCACCGACTCCTGGGCTGCCTGACCCCGCCGAGTAACCCATCCTCCTCCCGGCCACTGGCCACCACGTCGGTTGCGGTCAGCACCTTGCACCCGTGCGGCGACGCCTCGGAGCGCACGCATCCGATCGTGCGCTTCTACGACCCCTATTCGCAGTGAGACCCGCCGCGGGTTCGATGAGGGAGGCGCGGCAGGGCGGCCGAGTGGACGCGGAGAACAGGGTCAGCGCATGGCCCACGACGCTGGATCGAGCACCCCACGTCGAACGGTCGCGGACAGCGACGCCGAACGACCGACGACCCCGACAAGCATGAGGAGCGCCGGTCGGATGGCGTCGTGGTTCGGTCAGTGAGCCTGCGACGTGGCGACGTGGTGAGGTGCCGGTAGGCGCTCGTCGGGGTGAGGCAGGGCGCGGGCTGTCCGAGGTGCCGTGCCACGCGAGTCCGGCGCTACACCGGCGTGGGTGATGCCGGTTATCCCTTCATGACAACGCCTGAGCCGGCGGCACACACTGACGCGGGTTCAGAGCTAGGTCAGGGAGAGAGTCGCCCGCCGGATCCCCATGACGAGTTGGGGCGGCTCCGCGCTGGCCTCACTCACCTGTCCGCCCGGGTCGGTAGCGTTCGGGCATGGACCAGACGCCAGACGTGACCGCGCCAGACTCGCAGGCGGACCTGCCAGTCCAGATGCGGGTCCGTCGGGAGAAGCGGGAGCGCATCCTCAGGTCTGGGCGGGACGCTTACCCCGTGGAGGTTGGACGCACCCACACCCTCTCGCAGGTGCGTGAGGCATGGGGGCATCTGGAGACCGGTGAGGAGACCACGGATGTGGTCGTGGTCGCCGGACGCATCATCTTCATCCGCAACACCGGGAAGCTGGCGTTCGCGACCCTTCAAGAAGGTGCGGGGACCCGTCTGCAGGTGATGTTGAGCGTTGCCGAGGTGGGCGAGGAGGCCCTGTCTGGGTGGAAGGACGTCGTGGACCTCGGCGACCATGTGTCCGTCCGGGGCCGGGTCATTTCCAGCCGTCGCAGAGAACTGTCGGTTCTTGCCAGCGACTGGCAGTTGGCATCCAAGGCGCTGCGCCCCCTCCCCGTGATGCACAAGGACCTGAACACTGAGACCCGCGTCCGTCAGCGGTATGCCGACCTCATCGTGCGACAGGAGGCTCGGGACATCGTTCGCATCAAGGGGGCCATTCTTCGGTCCGTACGGGAGTGCTTGGACGACCATGGGTACCTCGAAGTCGAGACACCCGTGCTCCAACTCGTTCACGGCGGCGCGGCGGCACGGCCCTTTCGGACACACCTCAATGCGTTCGACCAGCCGATGTCCCTGCGGATTGCGCTGGAGCTGAACCTCAAGAAGGCCGTCGTCGGCGGAGTGGACCGGGTCTACGAGATGGGCCGCATCTTCCGGAACGAGGGGGTGGATTCGACCCACTCACCGGAGTTCACGATGCTGGAGGCATATCAGGCGTACGGCGACCAGGTGACTGTTGCCCGGTTGCTCAGGGATGTGTTCCTCGCGGCCGCCGATGCGGTCGGCAGCAGACGCATTGAGACCGAGCGGGGCGTCGTGGACCTGGACGGCGAGTGGCGTTGGCTGCCGGTCTACGACGCCATCTCCGACGCGGTCGGCGAGACCGTGGACGTGAGCACATCCGTCGAGGTTCTGCGCAAGGTTGCTGACCGTTGCGGGGTCCATGTCGACCCCGCTTGGGACCGGGAGAAGGTGGCGCTTGAGCTGCTCGGTGAGCTGGTGGAGCCGAACCTCGTGCAGCCGACCTTCTTGTGCGACTACCCCGCCAGCGCGCAGCCCTTGGCGCGACCACACCGTTCGGCTCCGGGGCTCATCGAGGCGTGGGACCTCATCATCGCCGGGGTGGAACGCGGCACTGGTTTCTCCGAGCTCATCGACCCGGTCGTCCAGCGGCAGGTGCTGGAGGCCCAGTCGCTGAAGGCAGCCGGGGGTGACCCGGAGGCCATGCAGCTGGACGAGGACTTCCTCCGCGCCCTCGAGTACGGGGCTCCGCCGATGGGCGGGTTGGGCTGCGGCATCGACCGGCTCGTCATGCTCTTCACCGGCGCGAACATCCGCGAGACGATTCTCTTCCCGCACTTGCGCCCGGAGTCCTAGGGGCTGCGGCCGACAGCAATCGGGCACTTGACCAGGCTGACGGTCCCGGTGAGCTCGAACCGGCCGGCGCGCAGGAGCGATCCCCCCGCTGAGCGTTCGTCGTGTTCACGTCGTGTGCGCTGGATGCGTTCAGGTACGCCGTACCACCAGGTGCGCCGTCCGGATGGACATGACATGGCGACCACTAGGAGGCAAAGCGGCGGATCGCCGCCTACCGGACTGCGCCGGATGCCCCGATCGCGGCAAGAGCGATGGGCATACTGACTGCCATGAACGAGACGCTCCCGACGAGGTCTCTCGATAACGCGTTGACCGTCCCAGGCTTCGAGACCAAGAGGGTTGCTCACCGGGTCGTCTTCACCTCAACCGACGAACGGCACCGTGTCGTCATCTGGTGTGTCAGCGGTGACGCCTTGACCAAGCACGTGGCTTCCCTGCGGCCGCATGCCCGGGCGGCGTGGGGGGCGCGAAGCGCTCGTGGCGAGTGGCTATTGCGGTCATCTCGTGAACCTTGGGTGGGGCCACAGACGTGACCAACGACGTGGGCTCAGGCGGGGGCTAAGGGTGCAGCAGGCCGTTCCAAGCACTTGCGAGATCGGCAACGCTTGCATGGCGGTCAGCCGGGAACGGCTCACACGCCTTCTGGATCACACTCGCCATCCCGGCAGTCCCACAGAACTCCGCGGATCCTCTGTCAGCCGGGTGGCGAAGTGCCACACGATTCGCCCGAGGGTGAACACGGTCGTTCGCTCGTCGATCTGCGCTCCGAGTTCGAACTCCTCGGGAGCCATGAATCGGGTGGACCCGAACATGCGACCCATGTCGTTGGTTGTCGGGCCCCGGCGGTAGGAATCGAGGTCGATGACGCTCAGGGTTGGGACCCGGAAGTCGACGATGAGACAACCGTCGTACAGATCGCCAGCGACCCATCCTGCGGCCGCGAGGGCCACGTGCACGTCGATCAGCGTGTCGAAGAGACCGAACAGCGCCGATGCTGGCAGGTGCGCCAAGCGCTGGTAGGGCGAGGTCGGGTCACCTTGTTTCGCACTAGGTACACGGATCAGGTCTCCGCAGGCGGCCTCGTAGACGAGTGCTGGCCCCGTTGGCGATTCGATGACGTTCAGCAGGGCGGGCAGCGCATGGTGATCACACGACATCGCCACGTCCACGGCGTTCCGCAACAGCCTCACACGCCCTGCATGATCGAAGTATGGGACGGGCGCACCCGGTGCTGGAGGGCCGGGTGTTCCGGCTGTCTTCACGAACAAGCGCTGACCCGCTGATTCAACGAGCAAGGAGACGTTGCCGGAATCCTGGGAGAGATGGTTGAACTCCCGAAGGACGGTGCTGCACCCTCGGACATAGGTGGCGGGGTCTTGATCGATACGGCTGACGACCTTCAGGTTCGACACCTTGAGAGGGTATGCGACCGGTCCGACAGGTCGAGGACACGGAAACAGGCGAAGTCTCGCATTGAGCCGCGTGCGCAGAGGTTCACGGCTAGCACCAACGCGTCCAACCAGCCAAGTCCTGGACATACCCGGGCGTTGCGCCGTCTCAATTCACCCGAGTTCCGCTCAACGGCATGTTCCGACATTGGCGTGCGCCTTGCAAGCGCATCGCGAGAACGTTGAGGCGGGTCGAAGCACCGTCCCCGTGTGCGTATCAAAACGGCGCACCAAGAAGGCCCCGTTCCTCATCGAGGGAACGGGGCTTTTTTCGCCGCCCTGTGGATAAGCGTCACGACCTGTCACTGGTGACACCTCGTGACGCCTATCCACAGGGGTGGTGACACCTCGTGACGTAAGTGGTGACACTTTCGTGTCGTTCCTGGTGACACCTCGTGTCGTTTCTGGTGACACTCCGGTGTCGCTCCACAAGATGCACAGTCTCTAGAAGTTCGTCGCCATGTTGGTGAAGCGGCTGTAGTGGCCCTGGAAGGCCACGGTGATCGTGTCGGTCGGGCCGTTACGGTGCTTGGCCACGATCAGGTCGGCCTCCCCCTCACGCGGGGACTCCCGCTCGTAGAGCGACTCGCGGTGCAGCAGGATGACCATGTCGGCGTCCTGCTCGATCGAGCCGGACTCACGCAGGTCGCTCATCTGCGGCTTCTTGTCGGTGCGCTGCTCGGGGCCACGGTTGAGCTGGGAGAGCGCGATGACCGGCACCTCGAGCTCCTTGGCGAGCAGCTTGAGCGCACGGGAGAACTCGGAGACCTCCTGCTGGCGGGACTCGACCCGCTTGCCCGAGCTCATCAGCTGCAGGTAGTCGATGATCACGAGCTTGAGGTTGTGGCGCTGCTTGAGCCGGCGGCACTTGGCCCGGATCTCCATCAGCGACATGTTGGGGCTGTCGTCGATGAACAGCGGCGCGTCGGAGACCTCGCCCATGGTGCGCGCCAGGCGGGTCCAGTCCTCGTCGCGCATCGTGCCCTTGCGCATGTGCTGCAGCTGGATGCCGGCCTCGGCCGAGAGCAGGCGCATCGTGATCTCGGTGCGGCTCATCTCGAGGCTGAACACGACGGTCGCGTGCTTGTGCTTGATCGCCGCGGACCGGGCGATGTCGAGCGCCCAGGTCGACTTGCCGACGGCGGGCCGGGCGGCCACGACGATCATCTGGCCGGGGTGCAGGCCGTTGGTCAGGGCGTCGAAGTCGGTGAAGCCGGTGGGCACGCCGACCATCTCGCCGCTGGAGCCGGACGCGTGCTCGATCTCGTCGACGGTGGCCTCGAGGACGTCGCCGAGGATGTGGTAGTCCTCGCCGCCGCGCTTGTCGGCCACCTGGTAGATCTCGGCCTGGGCGGCGTTGACGATGTCCTCGACGTCGCCGCCGCCCTGGCCGTAGCCCATCTGGACGATGCGGGTGCCGGCGTCGACGAGCCGGCGCAGCACCGCGCGCTCGGCCACGATCTGGCCGTAGTAGCCGGCGTTGGCCGCCGTCGGGACCGAGGCGATGAGCTGGTGCAGGTAGGCCTGGCCGCCGACCCGGGACAGGTCGCCGCGCTTGGTCAGCTCGTCGGAGACGGTGATCGCGTCGGCCGGCTCACCTCGGCCGTAGAGGTCGAGGATCGCGTCGTAGATCAGCTCGTGCGCCGGGCGGTAGAAGTCGTTGCTCTTGAGCACCTCGACGCAGTCGGCGATGGCGTCCTTGGACAGCAGCATGCCGCCGATCACGCTCTGCTCCGCGTGGACGTCCTGCGGTGGCACCCGGTCGTCGGGACCGTCACTGCGGCCGGTGTAGCTGCTCACGTCCAGCTCGGCGATCGACACGCAGCATTCCTCTCGAACCTCGGGGACGTCCCTCTGCCGAACAGCAGATCAGAGGGGTCTGACACCCCCTCTGAGATTGCTGTCCACCCACATACGGACGAGGGGCAACGCTAGGTCCGGCGGCCCCTCCACACCAAACACAGCCTGTGGATAACTTGGGGACAACGTGTGCAGCGCGCCGGTGCGCTGTGTGCACAGTCTGGGGACAACCCTGTGAATTGAGCAGGAATCCGGCAGCCGCCACGCATGGCCACGTGCACGAACGCCATCCACCGCCTGTGGACGAAGAAAAAGTTCGGGCGCGTCCCGTCCACAGGTCCCCCCCGACAATTGACGTAGATGCCCAAGCCCCTCAGGCGCGGCGCGTGGCCCTAGACTCCGCCGCGCATCCACACCGATGCAGAGGGCGGCCACGGACCGCAGCAGCAGTACGTCGCTTCCAGGTCCCGCCCTGCGCCGCTCCGCGTGGCACGGGGTACGACGACCTGCGCCGCTTGCGGGAGCCGCCCGGCCACGCCGAAACCGGGCCGGGCCCTCCACGCAGCGACCCTCCCGCCGCGAGTGCGGCGGGAGGGTCGGGGCAGCCGGCAGAAGCGTCAGGGAACGGTGACGACGACCTTGCCGCGGACGTGGCCCTCCTTGTTGGCCGCGAGCGCGTCGCCGGTCCGCTCGAGCGGGAAGGAACGGGCGATCTCGACCTTCAGCCGCCCGTCGGCGACCAGCTGCAGCAGCCGGCCCAGCATCGGCCCGTCGGGGTGGACGAAGACGTACCGGCCGCCGAGCGCCGTGACGGCGTCGGCGTCGATGATCGAGGCGACCCGGCCGCCGTCGACGAGCAGCATGGGAGTCGCCTCGAGCGCGTCCCCGCCGATGAGGTCGATCACGACGTCCACGCCCTCGGGGGCGAGGGCGCGGACGTCCTCGACCAGCGCGTCGCCATACGTCACCGGCTCGGCGCCGAGGCCGCGCAGGTAGTCGTGGTTGCCCTCGCTGGCCGTACCGATCACCCGGGCGCCGCGCAGCGCGGCGAGCTGGACCGCGAACGAGCCCACGCCGCCGGCCGCCGCGTGCACCAGCACGGTGTCGCCCTCGCCCACCTCGGTCGCGTCGAGCAGCTGCTCGGCGGTCAGCCCGGCCAGCGGCAGCGCACCAGCGGTGGTCAGGTCCACGCCCTCGGGCACCTTGGCGTACGCGCGCTCGGGCACCGCCACCAGCTCGGCGTACGTGCCGTTCTGCACGTGGTCCTTGCGGGCGTACGCCGCGACACGGTCACCGGGCGCGACGCCGACGACGGCCGGGCCGACGGCCCTGACGGTGCCGGCGACGTCCCAACCCGGGATCATCGGCAGGTGGTGGGGGAAGGCGCCCTGCAGGTAGCCGGCGACGATCTTCCAGTCGACCGGGTTGATCCCGGCGGCGGCGACCTCCACCAGCAGCGAGTCGGGGCCGACGACCGGGTCGTCCACCTCCGCGACCTCCACGACGTCAGGGTCTCCGTACGAACGAATCAGCGCAGCTCTCATATCTGCGGCCAACACGGCGGCGCCGACCACGATTCCCGCTTCCCTACGCTGCTCGGGTGAGCACACCGGTCAGCCAGCAGCGCGACATCCTGCGCCTCGCGGTCCCCGCCTTCCTGGCCCTGGTCGCCGAACCGCTGTTCCTGCTGGCCGACTCGGCCATCGTCGGGCACCTGGGCACCGCTCCCCTGGCCGGGCTCGGCGTGGCCAGTGCGGCGCTGGTCACCGCGGCCAACGTGTTCGTCTTCCTGGCCTACGGCACGACCAGCATCGTCGCCCGCCAGCTCGGCGCCGGCTCCGAGCGCGCGGCCGTCGGCGCCGGCCTCGACGGCCTGTGGCTGGCCCTGGCCCTCGGCATCCCCACCGGCCTCGTGGTGGCTGCGATGGCCGGCCCGATCTGCGCGCTGTTCGGCTCGTCCGCGCAGGCGCTGGACCAGGCGGTGACCTACCTGCGGGTCTCCGCGGGCGGCATACCGGCCATGCTCGTCGTTCTTGCGGTCACCGGTGTCCTGCGCGGCCTCCAGGACACCCGGACGCCCCTGGTGGCCTCGGTCGCCGGCTTCGGCGCCAACATCGCGCTCAACCTGGTGCTCGTCTACGGCGCCGGGCTCGGGATCGCCGGCTCCGCGCTCGGCACCGTCCTCGCCCAGACCGGTATGGCGATCGCGCTCGTCGCCGTGGTCACGCGGCGGGCCCGCGCCCTCCACGCGGCCCTTCGCCCGCACCCCGGGCGGGTGCTACGCGCCGCGACCACGGGGGTGCCGCTGCTCGTGCGCACCATCGCGCTGCGGGCCGTCTTCCTCGTCACCACCTGGGTCGCCGCCGGCCTGGGTGACGTGCCCGTGGCCGCCTACCAGGTGTCCGTGACCGTCTGGAGCTTCCTCGCGTTCGCCCTGGACGCCCTCGCCATCGCCGGACAGGCGCTGACCGGCAAGGCCCTGGGCGCCGGCGACGTGGCCAGCGCGCGGTCGGCCACGCGGACCATGACCTGGTGGGGTGTGCTCGGCGGCGCGGTCCTCGGCGCCGTGGTGCTGGCGCTGCACCAGGTGCTGCCGCCGCTGTTCACCTCCGACCCTGCGGTGCAGCAGGCACTGGCCGCCGGGCTCGTGGTCGTCGCCGTCTCCCAGCCGCTGTCCGGGCTGGTGTTCGTCCTGGACGGCGTGCTCATCGGCGCCGGTGACGGGCGGTGGCTGGCCGGCGCCCAGGTGGTGGTGCTGCTGGCCTACCTGCCGCTGGTGCTGTGGGTGCGCAGCACGCAGACCGCGCTGCTGGCGGAGTCGGACACCGCCGCGACGCAGGCCCACGCCGTCACGGCGCTCTGGTGGGCGGTCGTGGCGTTCATGGCGCTACGCGGCCTCGCGCTGGGTTGGCGCGCCCGGGGCGACGCCTGGCTCGTGACCGGCGCCGCCCGGTGAGGTGGGCGCCGGCGTCGGTCGGGGTCAGCAGAACCACCAGGTACGCCGCCCGGCCCGCAGAACCACCAGGTTTGCAGGAGGGGGTGGACAGGGGGGCCGGCAACGGCGACGCTGGGCAACCCGCCACGTCGGAGCACCGGGAGCGCCATGAAGATCGGACTGGTCGGCACTGGACGGATCGGCGCCTTCCACGCCACCACGCTACAGGCCCTCGACGGCGTCGACGCGGTGCTGGTCGCGGACGCGGACGCCGCCCGGGCCCGCGCCCTGGCCGCGGCGACCGGCCTCCACGCCGTGCCCGACGTGGACACGCTCTACACCGAGGGCGTGGACGCGGTGGTCGTCACCGCGGCCACGAGCGCCCACGCCGCGCTGGTGCACCAGGCGCTCGACCGCCAGGTCCCGGTGTTCTGCGAGAAGCCGGTGGCCCTGGACGTAGCCGGCACCCGCGAGGTCGTCGACCACGCCGAGCGCAGCGAGGCCCCCGTGCAGGTCGGCTTCCAGCGGCGGTTCGACCTCGGCTACCGCGCGGCCCGGCAGGCGCTGCTCGACGGTGAGCTCGGGTGGCTGCACACGGTGCGCGCCGTCACCGGGGACGAGGGCCCGCCGCCGGCGGCGTACATCGCCACCTCCGGCGGCCTCTTCCGCGACTGCAGCATCCACGACTTCGACATCCTGCGCTGGGTCACCGGCCGCGAGGTCGTCTCCGTCAGCGCGTTCGGCGCCAACAGGGGCGCTCCTTTCTTCGCCGACGCCGGCGACGTCGACACGTGTGCCGCACTGCTGCGCTTCGACGACGACCTGCTCGGCACGGTGACGGCCACGCGCTACAACGGCGCCGGGCACGACGTCCGGCTGGAGCTGTGCGGGTCGAAGGACGCCCGCTTCGTCGGGCTCGACGACCGCGCCCCGATGCCGACCGCGGAGCGCTCGGTCTCCTGGCAGCGCGGCCGGCCCTACGCCACCTTCATGGAGCGCTTCCACGACGCCTACGCCGCCGAGCTCGCCTGCTTCGTCGAGGTGGCCGCCGGCCGGACGGCCAACCCGTGCCCGCCCGCCGAGGCCCTGGAGGCGCTCTACATCGCCGAGGCGTGCGAGCTGTCGCGGCACCGCGGCCGGCCGGTGGACCTGGCGGAGGTCCGCACGCAGCCGGCCGGCCCCTGACCGCGAGGCAGGCCGAATCCGACCACCAGGACCGCCTGCGGACCCGACACCGACCCCGGTCAGACCCGGACGCCCAGAACCGAGCATCGCGCCCGCAGCATCACGGTCTGGGCCGTGCTGCCGAGCACCAGCTTGCCGACCGCCGAGCGCTTCTTCAGCCCGATGACCACCAGGCTGGCCTTCACCGCGTCCGCCGCGGCCAGGATCTCGTCCGCGGCGTCGCCGGACCGCTCCCGGTGCCGGACCTCGACGTCCAGCCCGCCGCCCTTGAGGTCGGCCACCAGCCGCATCAGCGCCGACGTCTGCGGATAGACCGGGCCGACACCGGACTCGCCCCGCGTCGAGCTGACCACCACGAGCTTCTCCGCCCGTAGCCGCGCCTCCTCGCCGGCCTGGGCGAGCGCCGCCTCACCCTCGGGAGTGGGGACGTAACCGACCACGATCGTCATGAGCACCTCACATCAGAGCCGGACCGACCGCCGCGGCCGGGTCGGCCGTGGCAGGACACCAGCGAGCGCGACGCCGACCGGCGCGTCATGACAGCCACCGCACCTGGGTCGCCTTGTGCTCGTCGTACGACGCGCGCCCGGACAGCGCGCTGGGCACGCCGACCTCCCAGAACGCACCCGCCTCCGTCCACGTCGAGGGGTGGGTGCGGCAGACGACGACCGCCGGCCGGCGGGTGTGCACGGCCGCCGCACGGGCCCGGTCGTACGCCGCCGCGAGGTCGCTGACCGACGCACCGTCGGGCACGTCCTCGACGGTGCACCCGAGGGACCGGGCGTGGGCGGCGAAGTCGACGCGCACGCCACCCGGGCCGGCCCCGGGGCCTGCCGCATCGCTGAGCAGGTTGTTGAACCCGTGCGCGCCCTGACCGGTCTGCAGCCGGTGGATCACGGCGAATCCGCCGTTGTCGCAGACCACCGCGACGAAGGGGTGCCCGGCGAACGCCGCGGAGTACAGCTCGGAGTTGAGCATCAGGTAGGAGCCATCGCCCAGCAGCGTCGTGACGACCCCGCCCGGATGGGTCCGCGACCGGGCGATCGAGGCACCCCACGGCCCCGCGATCTCATAGCCCATGCACGAGAAGCCGTACTCGAGGTCCATCGACGAGCCCGAGGTGCCGTGCGCGGCCGGCGCACCTGCGGTGTCGACCGGGCCGCTGCGCCAGCCGCCGTGCAGCTCGCCGGGCATGCCACCGGAGGAGACGACCACGTAGTCGTCCGGGCCGCTGGCGTCGTTGACCACGCCGACCACCTGCGCGTAGGTCAGCGACCCGTCGGGGGCCACCCCGGCACGCAACGTGTCGATGTGCGCGTCCCACGTGGCTTTCTCGCTCGCCGCACGCGCTGTCCATGCAGGGTCCACCGACCACCCGTGCAGGGCGGCTGCCAGCTCCCTCACGCTCTCGCGGGCGTCACCCACGACCTCGTGCGAGCCCCGCTTGACGGCGTCGAAGCGCGCCGTGTTGACCCCGATGATGCGCACGTCCGGGGCGAAGAGCGTCCACGACGCCGTGGTGAAGTCCTGCAGCCGGGTGCCGATCGCGACGACCACGTCGGCCTCGGCCGCCATGGTGTTGGCAGAGGTCGACCCGATGATCCCGAGCGGCCCGGCGTTCAGCGGGTGTGGCTCTGGCAGCAGGGTGCGCCCGGCGACTGTCTCCACCACCGGCACGCCGTGCGCCGTCGCCAGCTCGAGCACCGCCGCCGCGGCGCCGGAGTAGCGCACGCCGCCGCCGGAGACCAGCAGCGGCCGCCGTGCCGAGCGCAGGATCACGGCCGCCTCGGCGACCGACCGGACATCGGGGCGCTGACGCGGCACACGGTGCACCCGGGGCGTGAACATCGCCACCGGGAAGTCGTGCTCCTCGGCCTGCACGTCCTGGGGCAGGCACAGCACGACCGGCCCGGCGTCGGCCGGGTCGGTCAGCACCCGCGCCACCTGGGGCAGCGTGGTGAGGAGCTGCTCCGGCCGGGTGATCCGGTCGAAGTAGCGGGAGACCGCCCGGAACGCGTCGTTGACGCTCGTGGTGGGGTCGCCGAAGTGCTCGACCTGCTGCAGCACGGGGTCGGGCCCGCGTCCGGTGAACGTGTCGCCGGGCAGGAGCAGCACGGGCAGCCGGTTGGCGTGGGCCAGCCCCGCCGCCGTGACCATGTTGAGCGCCCCGGGGCCGGCCGACGACGTCGCCGCCATCACCTGACGCCGGTCCATGGCCCGCGCGAAGCCGATCGCCGCGAGCGCCATGCCCTGCTCGTTCTGTCCACGCCAGGTCGGCAGCTCGTCCTGGGCGGCGTACAGGGCGGTGCCGAGCCCCAGCACGTTGCCGTGCCCGAAGATCGCGAACACGCCCGCAAACAATGGCACTTCGGTGCCGTCGAGCAGCTCGGAACGCTGGGCCACCATCCAGCGCACCAGTGCCTGCGCGGTCGTCAGGCGCACCGTACCGGCAGCGGTGGTGGAGGCTGCGCGCTCGGTGAGCGTCATCGCGCACCCCCCGTCGCGCCATCGGTGGCGGTGTCGCCGGCCGTGGCGGCGGCCGTGGCGGCGGCCGTGGCGGCGGCCGTGGCGGCGAGGATGTCGGCCGCCGCGTCGACGGCCCGGGCGACGTCGCCGTCGGGCGGGTAGAGCAGCGAGCGCCCGACGACCAGGCCGCGCACGACGTCCTGTCCCAGGGTCCGCCCCCACGAGGCGAGGTCGGCCTCGGGGTCGGGCCCCGGCGCGCCGCCGAGCACCACACACGGCAGGGTCGTCGCGCCGTAGACGACCTCCGGCTCGTCGCACGACGGCATCTTCAACCACGTCCACGCGCTGGTCGTGCCCAGCGCCGAGGCGACCGTCACGGCCCGGGCCAGCGAGGCGGTGTCCTTGCGCAGCGCCAGCCGGCCAGAGGTGTCGCGGTGGTACGGCAGCGGTTCCACCATCGCCATCAGCGAGTGCTCGGCCAGCTCGGTCACGGCCTGGGCACAGGCATGCAGCGTCGGCGCGGTGCCGGCGTCCTCGTCGTCGATGCGCAGCAGCATCTTGCCCCCCTCCAGGCGGCACGCCTTGATGCTCGCCGCGTCGTAGCCGGTGAAGCGGTCGTCCATCGTCCAGGCGGCGCCGTCGAGGCCGCCGCGGTTCATCGACCCGACGACGACCTTGCCCTCCAGCGCACCGAGCAGGAGCAGCTCCTCGACGATGTCGGGCGAGCCGAGCGCCCCGTCGACGCCGGGCCGGGACAGCGCGGTCATCAGCCGCTCGAGCAACCCACGCCGGTCGGCCATCGCCATCGCGTCCGGCCCGGACGCCAGGGAGCCGCGCGCGGGGTGGTCGGCCGCCACGAGGAAGATCGTGCCCCGCTCGGAGAGGAGCCCCTCCGGCCGCTTGCGGCTCGCGTAGGCCTCGGCCACCGCTGCGGGCCGGGTGGCCCTGGTCTCCAGCAGCTCGCGCCACTGCTCGTCGCTGATCTGCTGCGCCATCATCAGGCTCCTTCCGGGAGCGTGGTCGTCGGGGTCGGGCCGCCGCTGGTCCCCTGCGTGCGGGTCACGGTGCCTGCCACTGTCCTGCGACCATGGTCTCGAGCTCCTCGAGCGTGGGCATCGCGTCGGCACAGGCGAGCTGGGCGACGACGATCGCGCCGGCGGCGTTGCCGTACTCGGCGATCCGCACCGGGTCCCAGCCCGAGAGCAGGCCGTGCACCAGCGCCCCGCCGAAGGCGTCACCCGCGCCGAGTCCGCACACCACGTCGACCAGCTGCGGCGCGACGGTGTGCATCGCGTCGCGGGTCGCGACCAGGACGCCCTCGGCGCCCTTCTTGACCAGCGCCAGCTCGACTCCGTGGTCGAGCAGCCGACGAGCGGCCTCCTCCGGGTCGGGCGTGCCGACGGCCACCTCAACCTCCGCCCGGTTGCCCACCACCACGGTCACGTGCTCGAGCATCAGCTCGTACTCGCGGCGGGCGTCCTGCGGCGACGGCCAGAACATCGGCCGCCAGTCCAGGTCGAGGACGGTCCAGCGTCCGGCGGCCGCGTCAGGTCGCCCCCGGTGGGCCAGCATGTCGAGCTGGGTCTGGCGTGCCGGCTCCGTGGAGACGCCGGTGCCGGTCACCCAGAGCAGCGGGACATCGCGCACGAGGTCCCACGGGACGTCGTCCTTGGTCAGCGTCAGGTCCGGCGCGAGCGGCAGCCGGTAGAACAGCAGCGGCGGGTCCTCGGGCGGGTCCAGCGCGCAGAAGACGATCGGCGTCAGCAGGTCCTCGGCCGTGCCGACGTGGCTGGCGTCCACCCCGAACCCCGCGAGCGCCTCGCGCACGAAGGTCCCGAACGGGTCCGGCCCCACCTTGGTGAGTACGGCGACGCGGCGCCCGAGCCGGGTCGCCCCCACCGCGACGTTGGTGGCCGTGCCACCGAGCGACCGTGCGAACGTCGTCACCTCCGACAGCGGTACCCCGGTCTGCTGGGGATACAGGTCGACGCCGATCCGCCCCACGGTGAGTACCTCCGGGGTACCCGGCTCGACGGGGTTCACCGCGCCCCCACGTACTTCTCGATCTGCTCGCGCATGAACAGGCTGGACTCTCGGGCGCGGTCCTCCCACGCGAACACGCAGGCGGTGGCGATGCCGTCGAAGCCGAGCCGCTCGAGCGTCGCGAAGAACTCGTCCCAGTCCACCTCACCCTGGCCGATGTCGAGGTGCTGGTGGATCCGGGCCGTCGAGCCCGGCGGGTTGACGATGTAGCGCAGACCCGAGGAAGCCCTGAAGTCATAGGAGTCGGCGATGTGCAGGTGGGTGAGCATGTCCCCCGCGTAGTCCATGATCCCCGTCATGTCGCCGCCCATGTGGAAGGTGTGCGGCGCGCAGTACAGGTAGGAGACGAGCGGGGAGTCGATGCCGCGCACCATGTCGACGGCGACCTTGCCGTCCTCGACGAAGTCGTCGGGGTGCGGCTCCAGGCGCAACTGCATGCCTTCTCGCTCGAACACCGGCAGCAGCTCCTCCATCGACCGCCAGAACTGCGCCTCGCTCACGCTCGCCTGCTCGGGTCGGCCGTTGAACTCGGAGTTCATCACCGAGCAGCCGAGGTCGACGGTGATCTCGATCGCGCGCTTCCAGTACCGCACCGCCGCCTGACGCTCGTCCTCGTCCGGCCCGGACCACCGGTAGAGCGGCAGCACCGAGCACACCTCGACCCCGGCAGCATCGAGCGCCGCCTTGAACGCCGCGATGGTGTGGCGGTCGGCCCTCGGGTGCAGGAAGAACGGCATGAAGTCCTCGCGCGGCGAGAGCTCGATGTGCTGGTAGCCGAGGTCGGCGACGACGCCGGGCAGCTCTGTCAGCGGGGTGGTGCGGAACATGTAGGGGTCAAGGGCGATCTTCACGGGCACATCTCCTCGTGGGGCTCCGGCTGCGGCGACAGGTCAGCGGTAGAGGTCAGGGCGGTCGACCTGCTCGACCAGGATGCGCGAGCCCTCCGTCAGTGAGTGCACGGCGCAGTTGGCCACGACCGCGGCCGCGTAGCCGTCCCAGGAGCTGGGGCCGCCCACGACGCCGGCGCGCAGGCCGTCTGCCCACTCCTGCATCTCCTCGAGGTACGCGAGGTCGAACCGGACGCGCCAGTCGGCCGGGACCGCCTCGACCCGTCGCCCACGCTGCAGCAGGGAGCTGGTGCTCGGGTTGTCCATGGAGACGGTGCCCTCGGAGCCGACGATCTCGCAGCGCACGTCGTAGCCGTACTGGCAGTTGACGAACACCTCGACGTCGATGACCGCGCCGTCGGTGAGCTCGAACAGCACCAGCTGTGGGTCGCGGACCTGGTCGGCGACGCGCGGGCTGGGCCGGCTCGCCACCACGGTGGTCGCCACCACCTCCTGGGCGAACAGCCACCGGATCGTGTCGATCTCGTGGATCACCGAGTCGGTCATCGCCATGTCGCTGGTGAAGGTGTCGGGCACCGAGGCGTTGCGGTGCACCATGTGCGCGAGCAGCGGCTCGCCGATGCTGCCGTCGTCCATGGCCGCCTTGACCACGCGGTAGGCACGGTCGTAGCGACGCATGAACCCCACCTGCACCAGCCGCCGCCCGACGGCCACCTCGGCCTCGATCACCTTGAGGGCGTCCTCGCCGGTGGTGGCCAGCGGCTTCTCGCACAACACCGGCTTGCCGGCGTCGATGCAGGCCAGCACCTGCTCGGCATGCAGCGGCCCCGGCGAGGCGATCACGACGGCATCGATGTCCGCGGCGTCGACGAGGTCGGTCCAGGTGGCGTGCGGGACGGCGCCCACCGACTCGGCCACCTCCGCCGCGCGCTGGGTCGCCACGTCGAAGACCGCGGTGACCTCCGCGCCCGACACCTGCGCCGACAGGCGTCGTACGTGGTCGGCCCCGATGTTGCCCGTGCCGATAACTCCGACTCGAAGTGTCACGTGGTGCTTCCTCTCGCGTTGCGGTGAGCAGGTGGTGGAGTACGGCGCCTAGCGCTTCAGCTCGTGCGAGAGCTCGGTCAGCTCCTGGCCGCCGGCCATCTCGGCAGTCAGCTGGTCGAGGGTGACCTCGGAGCGGCGCTTGTCCAGCACGCACCGGCCCAGCTTGAGGATGATGAAGTGGTCCCCGACGAGGTAGGCGTGGTGCGGGTTGTGGGTGATGAACACGACGCCGAGGCCGGCGTCGCGGGCGGCGGCCGTGTACTTCAGGACGACCCCGGACTGCTTCACGCCGAGCGCGGCCGTCGGCTCGTCGAGGATCAGCACCCGTGCGCCGAAGTAGACGGCTCGCGCGATGGCGACACACTGCCGCTGACCACCGGAGAGCGTGCCGATCGGCTGGTTGATGTCCTTGACGACGATGCCCATCTTGCGCAGCTCGGAGTCGGTGATCTCCTTCATCTCGTTGATCTTCAACGGAGCCAGTGGCGCCTTGCTGCTGACGAGCTCCGAGCCGAGGAAGAAGTTGCGCCACACCTCCATGAGGCCGACCACAGCGAGGTCCTGGTACACGGTGGCGATCCCGTGCGCAAGGGAGTCGCGGGGTGAGGCGAACTTCACCGTGTGCCCGTCCACCTTGAGGGTGCCGTCATTGTGCGGGTGCAGCCCAGAGATGATCTTGATCAGCGTGGACTTCCCGGCGCCGTTGTCACCGAGGACGCAGGTCACCTCGCCGGCGTTGACCGTCAGGTTGATGCCGCTCAGCGCGCGGATTGCCCCGTAGCTCTTGCCGACATCGACCATCTGAACGAGCGGTTCGCCCTGGTGCAGGGTGTGATCGGCGTGCTCCGTGATGGTGTCGGTCATCTCAGCCCACCTTTCGTGTCGTTGAAAGTCGCTTGACGTAGAGATTCACCATGACCGCGAGCAGGAGCATGACGCCGAGGAATGCCTTGAACCAGTTGGGGTCCCAACCGGCGTAGACGATGCAGAGGCTCGTCATGCCGAAGATGAACGCGCCGAGGGCGACACCGAGCGCGTTGCCGTAGCCGCCCGTGAGCATCGTGCCGCCCACGACCGCGGCGATGATGTAAAGGAACTCGTTACCCACGCCGTTGTTGGCCTGCAGAGTGCTGAACCGGTACAGGTAGTGCATGCCCATGAACCAGGCGAGGAAGGACACCGTCATGAACAGGCCGATCTTCACCCGGGTCACCGGGACACCGACCGCGCGTGCGGAGGCGGCGTTGCCGCCGACTGCGTAGATCCAGTTGCCGACCCTGGTGCGCTGCAGCACGTAGGCGGACAGTCCCGCGAACAGCAGCCACCAGATGACCGTGATGTTCAGGGTGACGGATCCGATCTGGAAGTCGTGGGCGAAGATCCAGCTCAGGGAGGAGAAGCCTTGCATCTGGTCGATGTTGGGGCTGGACACCGAGCCCGTGACGAGCTTGGTGACGCCGAGGTTGGCGCCTTGGAGGACGAAGAACGTCCCCAACGTGATCAGGAAGCTGGGGATGCCCGTTCTCATGACGAGGTAGCCGTTGAGGAACCCGACGGCAAGGCAGAAGACGAGCGACAGGACTGCGCCGACCCAGAGGTTGATGCCGAGCTGATAGCAGAAGACGCCGTTCAGCAGGCCGGCAGATGTCACCAGGACGCCGGCGGAGAGGTCGAACTCGCCTCCGATCATCAACATGCCCACGCCGACCGCGACGATGCCGATCGTGGAGGACTGGTAGAGGACGGTGAACAGGGCGGGCAGGCTGCGGAACGCCGGCGCGACGATGAGGAAGAAGATGAAGATGACGATGGCTGCGACCAGCGCGCCGACCTCCGGGCGGCCCAGCAGCCGGTTCGACAGACCGAGGGAGACCCGGTTGGAGGCCTCGGGTGGGGCCGCCGGCGGCGGGTCGGTCCTGACGGGTGTGCTCATGACGGCTCCAGTGCTGTTCGGCGGGGGCCGGATCGGCTGGACCCGGCCCCCGCAGGAGGGTTAGCGGGTGTTCTGCTTCACGAACGGAAGGATCTGCGCGATGTTGCTCTTGTCGACGAACGATGGACCGGTCAGCACGGCCTTGCCGCCGCCGAGGACGTTGCCGTTCTTCTTGAACAGGTACAGCTGGGTGATGGCCATGTAGCCCTGCAGGTAGGGCTGCTGGTCGACGAAGAACTGGATCTTGCCGTCCTTGCACGGCCTGAGCGGCGTCCGGGTTGGTGTCGAACGTGCCGATCTTCGCGGTGGACCCCGCGCCCTGCTCTGCCTTGATCGCGTCCAGGGCCTGCGGGGCGCCGAGGGTGACGATCCAGTTGATGGACTTGTCCTCGGACAGCTTCGCCTGGATAGCGGAGGTGACGGCTGAGTCGTCGGCGCCGTTGACCTGCATGTTCACGGTGTTGGGGAACGAGTCCTTCACGCCGGCGCAACGGTCTTCCAGCGCCACGGACCCGGCCTGCTGGATGGTGCACAGGATCTTCGTGGCGCCCGCTGCAGCGGCCCTCTTGCCGACGGCCTGGCCGCCGAGCCGCTCGTCGGAGGCGAAGTGCGTGAGTGCCCCAGCCTGCTGGAAGTAGTTGATCCCGGAGTTGAAGGTGTCGACGGGAATCCCCGCAGCGATGGCCTTCTTGATGGTCGGGATGAGTGCGTCCGGGGTGACCAGGGTGGTGGCGATGCCGTCGACCTTGGAGTCGATGGCGTTCTGGATGAGGACTGCCTGCTTGGTGGCATCGGGGTCAGCCGAGTACTTCAGCGTCGACCCCGTGTCCTTGGCGGCCTGCTGGGCCCCGGACTTGATGCGGTCCCAGAAGGTGTCCCCGGGTGTCTCGTGGGTGATCATGGCGAAGGTGTAGCCAGAGTTGCCTCCGCCCCCAGCTGCGCCGCTGCCCGAAGAGCTGGTGCTGGGGGCGCCGCCGCTGCTGCAGGCGGCGAGGCTGAGCCGCGAGGACGGCCGTCGTCGCCACGAGCTGTGGTCCGCCTGCGCGGGAGAACTGCCTTCATGGTGCCTTCCTTCTGTCGTGGCAGCGGCGGGGCGCCGTACTGCGCTCAGGGACGGGGGTCAGGGACGGGGGCGGGACCGAGCCCGCAGCCGTTGAGGTAGGAGCGGGTGCGCGTCGCCACCGGGAGCGGCACGTCGGGCTCGCAGGGGTAGAGGTCCTGCTCGACGATGGCGAACAGGTCGGCGTCGAGCCGGCCGAGCTCCTGCAGCAGGGGCTCCATCGCCGGGATCCCGGTCGGTGGCTCGACCATCGCGCCGAGCTTCACCGCGTCGGCGAACGACAGCGACTCCTCGCGCACCCGGCGAACGACCTCGGGGTCGACCTGCTTGAGGTGGACGTAGCCGATCCGCTCGGGGAACGCGCGGATGATCTCGAGGTTGTCGCCGCCGCAGTAGGAGATGTGGCCGGTGTCGAGGCACAGCGACACGGTCTCGGGGTCGGTGTCCTGCAGCAGCCGCTCCACCCGGGGCTGGGTGTCGACGTGGCTGTCGGCGTGCGGGTGGAAGACCAGCTGGATGCCGGACTCCTCCTGAAGGGCCTTGCCGAGCCGGGACATGCCGGTGACGAGGTCGTTCCACTGCGCCGGCTCGAGCTGCGCCAGGCTCCAGCGCGCTGCCGCTGTGCATGTCCGTGTACTGCTCGGGCAGCAGGACCAGATGGCGGGCGCCCGAGCGCGCTGAGCAGCCTGGCTTCCGTCCGGCAGTCCTCGAGCGCCTGCTCGTAGGCCTCCGCCCCGCGGTGCAGCCCGGCGAACACCGCCCCGCCGGAGAGCTGGAGCCCGCGCTCGGCCCAGCTCGTCCTGCAGCTGCGCCGGGTCGGTGGGCAGGTAGCCGTAGGGACCGAGCTCGATCCAGCGGTAGCCACCCTCGACCACCTCGTCGAGGAAGCGCTGCCAGGGCACCTGGTGCGGGTCGTCGGGGAACCAGACCCCCCACGAGTCCGGGGCGGTGCCGAGGCGCAGCCGCGAGAGGTCTGCGCCGGGTGTGGGGGTCGTCGTCATCTGCAGCTCCTGGCGGTCTCGGCGTCACGTTGGACGTGGGGAAGTGGAAGCTCGCCTCGGAGGTGTGCTCGACGTGCGGCCAGCGGGCGGTCACGACCTTGGCCCGCGTGTAGAACGACACGCCCTCGGGCCCGTGCACGTGCTTGTCGCCGAACAGCGAGTCCTTCCAGCCGCCGAAGGAGTAGTAGGCCATCGGCACGGGCACCGGCACGTTGATGCCGATCATGCCCGACGTGGACGCCGCGCTGGAACCGTCGGGCGGCCTCGCCGCTGTTGGTGAAGATCGCCGTGCCGTTGCCGTAGGGGTTGGCGTTGACCAGGGCGATCGCGTCGTCGACGGTGTCGACGCGCAGCACCGACAGCACCGGCCCGAAGATCTCCTGGGTGTAGACGTCCATGGCCGTCGTCACCTCGTCGATCACCGTGGGGCCGACGAAGAAGCCACCCTCGGCCCCGGGCACGACCAGGTCGCGACCGTCTACGGTGATCCGGGCCCCCTGCTTCTCGCCGGTGCCGATGAGGTCGACGATGCGGGACCGGGACTCCGGGGTGATCACCGGTCCCATCTCGCTGGCCGGGTCGATGCCGGGGCCGACGGTGACAGCGGTGGCCCGGTCGTTCACGGCCTCGACGATGGCGTTCCCCGCGGCGCCGACGGCGACAGCGGCGGAGACGGCCATGCACCGCTCGCCGGCCGAGCCGAACGCGGCGGCAGCGAGGTGGTCTGCTGCGAAGTTGACGTCCGCGTCGGGCAGGACGATGGCGTGGTTCTTGGCGCCGCCGAGGGCCTGGACGCGCTTGCCGTTCGCCGTAGCCCGGCGGTGGATGTGCTGCGCGATCGGGGTGGAGCCGACGAACGAGACCGCCGCGACGTCGGGGTGGTCCAGCAGCGTGTCCACGGCCTCCTTGTCACCGTGCACGACGTTGAAGACGCCGTCCGGCAGGCCGGCCCGCCGCCACAGCTCGGCCACGAGCAGCGATGGCGAGGGGTCGCGCTCGCTCGGCTTGAGGACGAAGGCGTTGCCGCAGGCGATGGCAACCGGGTGCATCCACATGGGGACCATCACCGGGAAGTTGAACGGCGTGATGCCGGCCACCACCCCGAGCGGCTCGCGGAACGAGTACGTGTCCACGTTCGTGGAGACTTGGTCCGAGAAGTCGCCTTTGAGCAGATGCGGTATGCCGCAGGCAAACTCGATGACCTCCAGCCCTCGCAGCACCTCGCCACGGGCATCGGAGAGCACCTTGCCGTGCTCGCTGGTGACCAGCTCGGCGAGCTCGTCCACGGCGGCGTTGACGAGCTCGCGGAAGGCGAAGAGCACCTTGGAGCGCCGGCTGAGCGACGCCTGGGACCACTCCTCGAATGCCTCGAGCCCACTGCGTACGGCGGCGTCGACGTCCTGCGCGCTGCCCAGCACCACCTGCCGCTGCTGCTCCCCGGTCGCGGGGTCCCACACCGGTGCGGTGCGGGTCGAGGTGCCCGAGGTGGTGGTGCCGTCGATCCAGTGCTCAATGGTCTTCACAGGAGGAGCTCCTTGACGTCGGGGCTGCGCCGGAGGTGCGGTGGTGGTGGGGTTGCTGCGATGAAGAGAGGCGTCGTACGGCCGGTGCGCTGCACCGGGAGTGCCGGTGTGGCCCGGGGCTGAGCCCGGAAGGGGCCGGGAGCCGGAGCCCTCGGACCGGTGCGGGTCAGGGACTGAGCTGGTGACCCGGGTCACAAGTCATAGAAGCAGCCGCCCGCGCCAGCGTCAATACTTTGTCCTGACATTCTCACAGCGCTGGCGCGGTCAGGATGACGGGCCGCCCCTCAGCCGGTGGCGGCGAGGGTCAGCAGGTGGGCGATGCTGGCGCGTACGTCGGCCAGCGGCTCCTCGGCCGCGCCGGCCGGGCGTCGACCCAGGATGGTGTCCTGCTCGAGGACGTACCACCCGCCGTAGCCGGCCGCCTCCAGCGAGCCGACGATGGCGGCGATGTCGACGTCGCCCTGTCCGAGCGGCCGGTACATCCCCTGCCGGACGGCCTCGGTGTAGCCGACCTCGCCCGAGCGCACCCGAGCCGCCCAGCCGGCGTCGACGTCCTTGAGGTGGGTGTGCCGGATCCGCGCGGCGTGGTCGCGCGCCAGCGCCACCGGGTCCGCCCCGCCGATGAGCAGGTGCCCGGTGTCCAGGCACAGACCGATGGGACTGTCGTCGAGGACGCGCTGCACCTCGGCGGCGTCCTCCACCATCGTGCCGACGTGCGGGTGCAGGGTCGCGGTGACGCCCCGCTCCATCGCCAGGTCGGCCAGCCGGCCGAGGTTGCCCAGCAGCGTCGACCAGCCCGCCTCGTCCAGGACCGGGCGTGCGTCGTACCCCTCCTGTCCGGTCGCCGCGGCGAGCACCAGGGTGCGGGCCCCCGTCTCGACGAAGGCCTCCAGCGTGACCCGGACCGCGGGTACGGGGTCGTGCCCCGGGTCGTGCAGGACGGCCGGGACGAACCCGCCAACGGCATGAAGACCGTTGTCCGCCAGTACTTCTGCCCTCGCGCACGGCTCCTCCGGCAGGAAGCCCGCCGGCCCGAACTCCGTGGCCATCAGGCCCACCTCGCGCATCTGGTCCAGCACGGTGGCGGCGTCGTACTGCCACCCCCAGCCGGGCACCTCGCACACCCCCCACGAGATCGGCGCCGCGGCGATGCGTTCGCGCAGGGGGCGCCTCATGGCGCGCCCTCGACGGTGTCCAGCGAGCTGGCGTGCATGCCCATGACCTCTCCGGGGCGAACGGCGTCGGACCTGCGCGACCGGCCCAGCGTGGTCGGGCCGGCTCCATGGCTGTCAACCATCTTGTCTTGACATTCTCACGTTGCGACATAGTCGGCGCCTCATTAGCATCAGCGCATGCCTGTGAGCCTGCCGGTCCAGATCGACCGCGCGAGCCCGGTGCCGCTGTACCACCAGCTGGCCGAGCAGCTCTCCGCCGCCATTGACACCGGGACGCTCAGCCCCGGTGACGCGTTCGAGAACGAGCTGGCGCTGGCCGAGCGGCTGGGCCTGTCCCGGCCGACGGTGCGCCGGGCCATCGCCGAGCTGGTGACGCAGGGGATGCTGGTCCGCCGGCGCGGCATCGGCACGACCGTCGCCAAGCAGATGGTGCACCGCCGCGCCGAGCTCACCAGCCTGTACGAGGACCTGGCGCGCGACGGTCGGCAGCCGCGCACCGAGGTGCTCAGCCTGGTCACCGACGCACAGGACGAACGCGCCGCGGCGGCGTTCGGGCTCCCGCCGCACACCCCGCTGGTCGCCATGGTGCGCGTGCGCTACGCCGGCGACGCCCCCTTGGCGGTCCTGCGCAACTGGCTGCCCCCACAGTTCGCCGACCTCACCCGTGAGCAGCTGCAGGCCGACGGCCTCTACGCCCTGCTGCGCGCCCGCGGCGTACGACCGGCGGTGGCGCGACAGACGATCGGCGCGCGCAACGCGGGTGGGGAGGACCGGCGGCTCCTGCGCCTGCGCAAGGCCGAGCCGCTGCTGACGATGACCCGCAGCGCGTACGACGCCGAGGGCGAGCCGGTCGAGTTCGGCGACCACTGCTACCGCGCGGAGCAGTACGCGATCGACGTCACGGTCCACGAACGCTGAGCCCGCCGGAAACGGGCCGGGAGTTCCGGCTACCTCGTGTGGGCAAGCATGAAGTCAAGGGCCTGCTTCTTGCGGACAGCGTTGCCCCACACGATCGCCTGGCTGTGGGTACCACCGGTGACCTTGACGAACGTCGCCGGGACGCCGGCCTTTCGCAGGTAGTAGTGCAGCGCCTCGGACTCCGACCACGGCACGGAGGTGTCCGCGGTCCCGTGGAACAGCAAGAACGGGGCATCGTCGGCGGTGGCGTGCGTGGCCGGGTTGAGGTCCTGCCACCGGTTCCAGCACGCGGTCCCCTTGGTGTTCGGCTTGCAACGGGTCAGGTACTCGGTGCGGTCGGCAACCCACGCGAACCCGGGGCCCTGCGTGAACCCGGACGACGTGGCGTAGGCGGCCTTGTTCGAGTACAGCCACCCACGGTATGGGTCATTGACCCCCGAGGCGCTGATGACAGCGCGGGTGCGCGCACCGCCCACGCCATAGGTGCCGAGCGTGGAGACGATGTGGCCACCGGCGGAGGCGCCGTACAGGCCTCCGCGGCGCGGGTCGATCCCGAACGTCTTGGCGTGCGCCTTGATCCAGGCCAGCGCGGACGAAGCGTCGTACCGCTGCGCGGGCCATGCCGCCTCACCGGACAGCCGATAGTTGATGTTGAAGACGACGAACCCAGCGGCCTTGAAGGCGTTGACCGGCAGCGCCATCGCGGACTTGTCTCCGGTCCACCAGGACCCGCCGTGCACCACCATGACCCAGGCGCGGCCGGACCGACCGGGCGTGTAGTGGGCGTCGAGTGCCTGAGAAGGGGAGAGCGTGCCGTACCGAAAGGTTCGGACGACGGAACTGGCCGCGGCCGCGGGTGCGGTGGCACCGACCAGCGGCACCGTGACAGCGACAGCACACGTGACGAGGGCAGCAAGGACACGACGAAAAGGCACAGAGCTTTCCCGGGTTTTCAGAGGAGGTCGCGCCTATCCAGTGCACAGCGGAATGGCAGGTCACAACATGGTCGTATCCGTCATCGGTACGAATAGTGCTTTCCTGACGGTTCGCGAGCCTTCGCGTGTGCTGAACCTGGACGCAGCTGCGTACCGCCCACTGATCTGCGACTCATCAATACACAGGGATGGCCGCCGACGTGTCGAAAACCGCGCCAATTGGGACAGTGAATGTGGAAGTGGCAACTTTTCGGCGAGTGCGCCGCAAACTGTCAGCCGATGTCAGACCCACCCCAGGGGGAACCTTGAACTCGCGCACCAGCGCTGCCCTGTCCGTTGTCGGCCTTGCCATCGCGGGCGTGGCCACCGCCGCTCCCGCGCAGGCCGATGTGCCGTGCACGATCACCAACTTCAGCCCGCGCAGCGTGGTCGTGGGCGTGACGCCGGTGACGGCCACGTTCAAGGTCTCGACCACGGGCTGCTACCAGGAGGACTGGTCACTGGAAGGCGACGACTTCTTTGTCTACAGGGACTCTCCGCAGGAAACCTTCAACCCGTACTCGAACAGCGACGCCGGCCCGCAGGACGTCATCATCTCCGCCTATAACAGCGACTACGACACCCGGGAGCGCGTCTTCGGCAACGGGTTCAGCCTGAAGCGTCGGTCCGTGTGGTCGACCAACTCTTTCAACGCGTCGCCGGAGCCCGTCCGCAAGGGCCAGAGCATCAGCATCAAGGGCCGTCTGCTGATTGCCGACTGGGACCACGACCGTTGGGCCGGCTACGGGAGCCGCTTGATCAGCGTGCAGTTCCGCACGCCCACGGGCAGCTACGCCACCGTCAAGACCGTCACGACGCGGGCGGACGGCTGGGTCAGCACCACTGTTCCGGCCAAGCAGACCGGTGTCTGGCGGGTCGTCTACGGCGGTAACAGCCTGGCCAGTGACGCTGTTGCCGTCGGTGACTCGGTCCAGGTGAACGGCTGAGCGCAGGTCGCAGACCCGCCCCTCCAGTGGGATGGTGGCGACTGCCGGCGCAGCCCGCTCCTCCGTCTTCTCCGTCGGTCGCGAGTTGAGGCGCCTCGACTGGCGCGCCATGATCGAGCGAGCACACGAGTTCTCAGGAGGCCGCCGCCCATGACGCACAGCCCGTCGACGGCCGCCGCGATGCGCGAGGCGGCCGGCGCCTTCCTGTCGGCGCTGACGCAGGACCAGCGTGCGCGCGCCACCGCGTCGTTCGACACCCCCGACCATCGGGAGTGGACCTATCTGCCTGGTTCGCGCCCGGGGCTGTCGCTGCGGGACATGGACGAGAGGCAGCACCGGCTCGGCGATCGCCCTGCTGGGCACGGGTCTGGGCTCGGCGGGCCGGGACACGGCGGCGAAGCATCATGGCGCTCGAGGCGGTGCTCGCGGACCTCGAGCGGTCCGCCGGCAAACCCGGCTGGCAGCGCCGGCATCCCAGGCCACTTCTGGGTGCGGGTCCTCGGGACGCCGGACCACCAGAGCCCCGTGGGCCTGGCGGGTGAACGGCCACCACCTCGCCGTGCACCTGACCGTGGTGGGCGACGAGGTGGCCGGCACACCGCAGTTCTTCGGAGCCAACCCGGCGGTGGTTCCCCGCGGTCCGCAGCAGGGGCTGCGCACCCTGCCGCTGGAGGAGGACCTCGCTCGTGACCTGCTGGGACTGCTGGACGCCGACCAGCTCGCGGTGGCCGTCACCGATCCCGTCGCGCCGCACGACATTGCGACCCGGCGCGACCCGGTGGCCGACCCCGCCGAGGTCCCGCAGGGTCTGGCGCACGGGGACATGCTCCCCGCCGGGCGACGGGCGTTCGAGCGGCTGCTGCGCCTCTACGTCGACCGGCTCGACGCCTTCCCTCGCCGACGCGGCGTGGCAGGCGATGACCGGGCCGGACCTACCGGCGACCACCTTCGCATGGGCGGGCCCGCTCGAGCGGGGTACCGGCCACTACTACGCGGTCCGGGCGCCGACGTTCCTGCTGGAGTACGACAACGTCCAGGACGGTGCCAACCACATCCACACCGTATGGCGCGACCTGCGCCGCGACTGGGGTGCCGACCTCCTCGCCGCGCACCACGCCGCCTCCCATGCCGGCCACCGCTGACCTGGTGCACCGACGACCCGGGCGCCGCCCGGTCAGCGGCGGCCCTCGAACGGCAGCCGGGGGTCGACCTTCTGCGACTGCCAGGTCTCGCGGACCCACGCGTGCTCGGGGTCGTCGCAGATCAGCCACTGGCGCTGCTCGCCGGGGCCGGCCATCACGTTGAGGTAGTACATGTCGTAACCGGGCGGCGCCATCGAGGGACCGTGCCAGCCGTGCGGCACCAGCACGACGTCACCGGTGCGCACCTCGGCCATCACGTTGATCGGCCGGCTGCGGGTGCCGTAGACCCGCTGGTAGCCGAACGGCCGCGAGCCCGGCGACATCGCCGCGTCGGCCCCGCGCATCTCGAAGTAGTAGATCTCCTCCAGCTCGCTCTCGCGGTCCTCGTGCTCCTCGTCGTGCTTGTGCGGCGGGTAGGAGGACCAGTTGCCGGCCGGGGTCAGGACCTCACAGGCGATGATCGACTCCGCGTTGAGCACGTCCGGCGTACCGAAGTTGCGGACCTGGCGCGAGGCGTGGCCGGCGCCGCGAAGCTCGGTCACCACCTCCTCGGCCGGGATGCGGCGGAACGGCAGCACGTTCTCGGCCTTGGCGTGGGGCATGGCCAGGCGGGCACCGGCGGTGCTCACGACGGCGAAGCGGGACATGCGGGGGACGTAGGCGAAGTCGGTCGGCCCGGCGAACGGGTCCGGGCGGCCGTCGAGGAAGAGGACCTTGTCGCCGGTCGCCGACTCCACCCTGCACTTGCCGGCCAGCGGCAGAACGAGCCACTCGCAGTCGCCGGTCCGGATCTCGCGGCGCTCGCCGGGGGCGAGGGTGAGGACGTTCAGGCCCGTGTGCTCCCAGCCCGCTTCCCGCGGGCCGAGTGCGACGTCGAAACCGTGCCGCGAGGCTGACCCGGCCGGCCGGAACCACTCACTCATGGGATACCTCCGTGAACGTCTCGGACCATCGCCGTCAGAGCCCAGCGTGCACCTCGAACCTGAGCTTGCACAGGGTTTCTCCTGAGCATCGTCTGCTCGGGGACACCCACCTCACCCGGGAACGACGAAGGGGCCCGGTTCCACGAGGAACCGGGCCCCTTCGGGGTATCCGTGCGGCGGTCGCTGGACGGCGCCCGCCAGGTGGAGCAGCGTCAGCCGGCGACGACCGAGAGGGCCACCGTGGCCTGGACCTCGGGGTGCAGACGCACGAGCGCCTGGTGGGTCCCCGTGGACTTGATCGGGTTGACGATCTCGATCTTGCGGCGGTCCAGCTGCGGACCGCCGGCGGCCTTGACCGCGTCGGCGACGTCGCCCTGGGTGATGGCGCCGAAGAGGCGGCCGCCCTGGCCGGCCTTGGCCGAGACGGTGACCGTCGTGGCCTCGAGCTGGCCCTTGATCTGCTTGGCCTCGTCCAGGGACTTGACCTCGCGGACCTCACGGCCCTTGCGGATCGCGGCGACCTGCTTCTCGAAGCCCTTGGTCCAGGGGGTGGCCAGACCGCGGGGGAAGAGGAAGTTGCGGGCGTAGCCGTCCTTGACCTCCACGACCTCCCCGGCTGTGCCGAGACCCGACACCTCGTGGGTAAGAATCAGTTTCATTTCAGCGTCTCCTTGGTAACTCGGTGTGCTGACTCAGCGAGCCGAGCTGGAGTAGGGCAGCAGCGCCATCTCGCGGGCGTTCTTCACGGCCGTGGCGATGAGCCGCTGCTCCTGGGTGGACACACCGGTCACCCGGCGAGCGCGGATCTTGCCGCGGTCGGAGATGAACTTGCGCAGGAGCGCGGTGTCCTTGTAGTCGATGTTCTCGACCTTCGCCGCCTTGAGCGGGTTGGCCTTCTTCTTGGGCTTGCGCACTACGGGCTTGGCCATCGTGGTGCTCTCCGTTCTGTGAGAGCCCGGAGTTTCTCGCTCCGGGATGGGATCGTGAGTGGTCGGGCCTGGGCCCGACCGGTGCGGGCCGGTCCTTCCCGAGGAAAGGAAACCGCCTCGCGAAGGGACCGCGCTGGTGCTCCAGCCCGGCCCCGCATGGGACTAGAAGGGGGGCTCGTCGTACGACGGGGAGTTGCCCCAGCCGCCCTGCTGACCGCCGCCACCGCTGCTGCCGGTGCCGCTGGGCGCGCCACCTGCCGCCGGTCCGGTGGCCCACGGGTCGCTCTCGGTGGAGCCGCCGCCCTGCTGGCCGCCGAAGCCGCCGCCGGACCCGCCGCCCTGCTGGCCGCCGAAGCCACCGCCACCGCCGCCGCCACCGCGCTGGGTGCGGTTGACCTTGGCCGTGGCGTAGCGCAGCGACGGACCGACCTCGTCGACCTCCATCTCGACCACGGTGCGCTTCTCGCCTTCCTTGGTCTCGTAGGAGCGGGACTTCAGCCGGCCGGAGACGATGACGCGGGTGCCCCGAGCGAGGGACTCGGCGACGTTCTCCGCCGCGTCACGCCACACCGAGCAGCGCATGAACAGCGTCTCGCCGTCCTTCCACTCGTTGCTCTGCCGGTCGAACTGACGCGGCGTCGAGGCAACGGTGAAGTTCGCCACCGCGGCGCCGGACGGGGTGAACCGCAGCTCCGGGTCGCCGGTGATGTTGCCGATAACGGTGATGATGGTGTCGCCAGCCATGTCGACTCCCTGCTTCTCGTCGGATCGGTGTCGGAGGGGAAGGGGGTGCTCAGGCGCCGGGGCGCAGGAGCTTGGTCCGCAGGACCGACTCGTTGAGGCCGAGCTGGCGGTCCAGCTCCTTGGCCGTGGCCGACTCCGCGGTCATGTTGATGACGGCGTAGATGCCCTCGGACTTCTTCTTGATCTCGTAGGCCAGACGGCGACGGCCCCAGATGTCGACCTTGTCCACGGTGCCACCGTCCTTGGTGACGACCGACAGGAACTTGTCGAGCGAGGGCTGGACCGTGCGCTCTTCGAGCTCGGGGTCGAGGATGACCATGAGTTCGTACTGACGCATGCTGATAACCCACCTCCTTTGGACTATGCGGTCACGGTCTCTCCGTGACAGGAGGGTTGCAGCGTCCCACCGGACCTGACCCTGTCAGCAGCCACCGACAGGCCCGAGGGGCTGCCGGCGAGGACGGACGGGGGTGTCGCGGCGAACCTCAGGAGGATAGCGGGAACCGGGCGCCGCACTGAAATCGCTGTCCACAGCACCCGCCGCCGGAGCGTCATCAGGCAGAACCCCCAGGTGTGCGCAGCCCGGGCCCGCAGAACCCCCAGGTTTGCGGGCCGGTCAGGTCAGTCGAGGCGGACCAGGAAGCGGTCGGGGGCTGCGGCCATCGGGCCGGCCAGCTCGTCCACCTCGTCCGCCTCACCCGTCGAGCCCGCTCCGCGGGACGGCCACCAGCCGCCAGACCCGGACCGCGAGGTAGACGACCACCGCCACCCGCGCGAGCAGGAAGACGGCATAGTCGCCCGGCGGCAGCCCGCGGTCAGGGGTGGTCAGCTCGGCGATGTACAGCCACACCGCCACGAAGTACGCCGCCTCCACGCCGGCCCAGATCAGGTGGTCGCGCCACCGCAGCCCGACGAGCGCGACGAACGGCAGCAGCCACAGGCTCGCCTGCGGCGTCAGCGTCGTACCGGTCACCAGCACGATCGCCAGCATGACCAGCGAGACCTCGGCGACGGCGGGGCGCCGCTGGGGGGTGAGGGCCAGGACCGCGCCGACCGCGAGCGCGAGGACCCACCCGAGCACGGCGAGGGTCGTGACCGCCCCGCGGGGCAGGCCGTGCCCGAACAGCATCGGCACCATCCACGGCGAGCCGTAGCTGGCCCCCGCGGACCACCAGCCCCGGTAGGGCGCGAGCACGCCGGTGCCACCGAGGAGCCAGGGCAGCGTGAGAACCAGCAGCGTGGCCAGGGCGGTGCCCGCCAGCGTCGCGAACGCGCGCAGCCGTCCCGAGCGCAGCGCGAGCAGCCCGATGCGCCATCAGCACGACCAACGCATAGCTGCGGGTCCCGACGGCCAGCCCGAGCAGCACCCCCGCCACCGGCACCGACCGCCGCCCCCACGCGTACAGCGCGAGCGAGGCCAGCACGACCCCCAGCAGGTCGGTCGAGACCAGGGCCACCAGCAGCAGCAACGGGCTGAACGCGACGTGCGCGGCGTTCCACGGCATCCGCCGCGCCGAGGCCGCCGTGACCCACACCAGGACCGCCACCAGCACGGCCACGACCAGTGCCCACAGCACGAAGTACCACTGCTGCTGCGAGCGCGCCACCCTCCGGCACCAGCAGCCCGACCAGCCACATCGCGCAGCCCGGAGACGACCGGCTGGTCCAGCACGCGCTGACCGGCCGCGCCGAGGTACGGCGCAACGTCGCTGGAGAGCCCAGAGCTCTGCCAGGTCACCGGCAGGTCGGAGTAGCAGGCGTGCCAGAACTGGTCGGGGCTCCTCCAGCCCACCGTCAGGCAGTGGGCCTTCTGGGCGACGCCGAGCGCCACGACGAAGCTGGACGCCGCCGCGAGCAGGGCCGCCACGAACGGCCAGGGCCGGGCGTGGCCCGGCCCCAGCGCGGCGTACCGGCCGACCGGGCCACCGACGACCTCGCTGGCGGCGGCCACCACGGGGTCCGTGCGACTCGGCGGGGCGAGGGGCTCAACGGGGGCCGACATGGCTCGCAGACTAGTTCGCCGCGCCCGTCCCGACCGCCGTACCCGTCCCGGCCGCCGTGCCCGTGGGGGACGGCCGCGACCTGACTCCCTGCACCGGGGCGGCTGCCGTGGTCGGCGCGGGCGCGCCCGGGTGCTTCGACGTCGGTGAGCTCCTCGGCTTCGGCGCGCTCGTGGTGCTGCTCGGCGACGGCTTCTGCGTCGACGTCGCGCTGCTGGAGGTGCTCGGGCTCGTGGTGCTGCTCGAGCTGGTCGGGCTGCTGGACGTCGTGGTGCTCGAGCTGCTGGAGGACGTCGACGGCTCCGACGTGGTGGAGGTCTCCGACGGAGTCGACGACGTCGTCGTCGGGGTCGGCACCTGGTTGTCACCCACCCCGGTGCGCGAGGAGAAGTCCTCCGTCTTGGTCCCCTTGAGGGCACCTTCCATGAACGCGGTCCAGATCTTCACCGGGAAGGTGCCGCCGGTCAGCTCACCGAAGCCGGCGATGTTCTGCATCGGCTTGGGCTTGCCGTTGACGTCGTTGTAGATGCCGACCGCCGCGGTGAGCTGGGGGGTGAAGCCGTCGAACCAGACCGCCTTGTTCTCGGTCGTCGTACCGGTCTTGCCCGCGGCCGGCCGGCCGAGCGCCAGCGCGCCCTGGCCGGTGCCCTCGGTGACGACGTGGGTCATCGCCTCGGTGGCGTCGATGGCCACGTCCTGGTCGAAGGCGACCTTGGTCTGCTTCTGGGCCTTGTAGTTGACCGAGTGGTCCGCGCTGGTCACCTTCTTGACCAGGTACGGCGTCGCCCGCATCCCCTTGGCCGCGATCGTCGCGTAGGCGTTGGCCATGTCGATGACGTGCGGGTTCGCCGTACCGAAGATGTTGGAGAGGTTGTCCTGCAGGCCGAGGGTGTTGGCCGGGAGCCCGGCGGCGATGGCCGCCTCACGGGTCTTGTCGGCGCCGACCTCGATGTTGAGCCGGGCGAAGACGGTGTTGACCGAGTGCGCCGTCGCGGTCTGCAGGTCGATGTTGCCGAACTGCTCGTCGGCGAAGTTGCGCACGAGGCCCTTGTCGCCCGCTCCGAACTCGGGGAACCGCTGCGGGCTCCAGCCGGGAAAGGTCGTGTGCGTGCTGATCCCCTGCTCCAGCGCGGCGATGAGCCCGAACGGCTTGAACGTCGAGCCGGCCTGCATCGTGGCGCCGGTGGCCGAGCTGAGCTGGATCTTGGAGTAGTCCTTGCCGCCGTACATCGCCACGATCGCGCCGTCGCCGGGCTTGATCGCGACCAGGCCGGTCTGCAGCGTGGACGTGCCCGGCCCGGTCGGCATGTTGTCCTGCACCGCCTGGACCGCCGCGTCCTGGGCCGGCTTGTCGATCGTGGTGGTGATCCGCAGGCCACCCCGGTCGAGCTCGGCCTCGGTCAGCTTGAGCTTGGTGCGCAGCTCCTGCTGCACGTCCGCGGTGATGTAGCCGATCGACCCGGGCGCGCTTGTGCCGGGCCTTGGCCGAGAGCACCTTGGGGAACGTGGCCTTGGCGCGCTGGGCCGGGGTCAGCCAGCCCTCGGCTGACCATGCCGTCCAGCACGTAGTCGACCCGCGCCTTCGCGTTCTGCTTCTGCTGGGCGCCGAGGGAGGGGTCGTAGTAGCCCGGACCGCGGACCACCGAGGCCAGCAGCGCGCCCTCGCTGACGGTGAGCTGGGAGACGTCCTTGCCGAAGTAGGCCTTGGCGGCGGTCTGGATGCCGTAGGCGCCGCGGCCGTAGTAGATGGTGTTGAGGTAGTCGGCCAGGATCTCGGACTTGGACTTCTGCTGGTCGATCTTGAGGGAGATGATGAGCTCCTTGCCCTTGCGGGTCAGGGTCTGGTCCTGGGTGAGGAAGTAGTTCTTGACGTACTGCTGGGTGATCGTCGAGCCACCCTGGGTCGGGCCGCCCTTGACCGCCGCGACGATGGCGCGGCCGATGCCGGTGGGGCTGACCCCGCTGTTCTGGTAGAAGCTGCGGTCCTCGGCGGCGAGCACCGCGTGCTGCACGTGGACCGGCACCTTCGACAGCGGCACCGACTCGCGGTTGCCGTCGACCTGGGCGATCCGGTCCATCTCGGTCTTGCCGTCGGCGTAGTAGATCGACCGAGGCCTGCGCCTCGGCGAGCTGGTTCGGCGACGGCACCCCGATCGCGACCCAGGCCACTGCCACCACGGCCACCCCGGCCAGGACGAGCCCCAGCAGCGTCAGCAGGATGCGCTTGCGGGTGAAGAAGCGGCGCCACCCCTTCGGACGGGGGGCAGGGCGCCTGGTCGGGCGGCCGGCGGTGCGGGTGTTCTTGGCGTTCACGGATCTTCTTTCCTCAGGGGTGCGCGGCCGTGCGGGCGCAGCGACGCGCCCCTCAGGCAACCGAACCAGTATGACCGCGCGGCGTGGGTGCCCCGTTCCTTGTGCCCGCGCCACCCCGTCCCCATGCCGACTTCCACCGGCTTCTGGCGAGATATATCGCATCGATATATCCGGTGGTACGGTGACCGAACATAGTCCGACTTTGTCACGTCGCACCTCGGGGAAGGAGTCGCATGAGCCGCCGCAGCGCCTTGCTCGAGCTCGCGATCCTCGGGCTCCTGCACGACTCCCCGATGCACGGCTACGAGCTGCGCAAGCGCCTCAACGCCGTCGCTCGGCGCGTTCCGGCCGCTGTCCTACGGCACGCTCTACCCCTGCCTGCGCGACCTGTCCGGCCGCGGCTGGATCACCGAGGCCCCCGGTACGGCGTCCTCGGTCGCGCCCGCGGGGCCGACCAGCCGGCGGGCCCGGATCGTCTACGAGCTGACGCCGGACGGCAAGGACCACTTCCAGTCGCTGATCTCCCAGTCGGGGCCGTCCGCCTGGGAGGACGAGACCTTCGACGTGCACTTCGCCTTCTTCTCCCGCACCGCAGGCGGAGGTGCGGCTGCGGATCCTGGAGGGCCGGCGCAGCCGGCTCGAGGAGCGGCTGGAGGCGATCCGCGCTGCGGCCGCCCGGGGCCGCGAGCGCCTGGACCTCTACACCGCCGAGCTGCAGCGGCACGGCCTGGACTCGGCCGAGCGCGAGGTCCGCTGGCTCTCGGAGCTGATCGAGACCGAGCGGTCGTCCGGCACCACCCTCACCCCTCCGGCCACGCCCCCAGCCGCGCTCCCGGCCACGTCGCAGGCCGCGGCCCCGCCCCCCGAGCCTCCGCCCGGCGGCAGCCCAGCCGCCGGCTCCGCCTGACCATCCGCCATACCCCTCTTTCGAAGGAGAACCCCATGGGATCCGTGCGCGTCGCCATCGTCGGCGTCGGCAACTGCGCCAGCTCGCTGGTGCAGGGAGTCGAGTACTACAAGGACGCAGACCCGAGCGGCAAGGTGCCGGGGCTGATGCACGTCAAGTTCGGGGAGTACCACGTCAACGACGTGGAGTTCGTCGCCGCGTTCGACGTCGACGCCAAGAAGGTCGGCTTCGACCTGGCCGACGCGATCAACGCCTCCGAGAACAACACCATCAAGATCGCCGAGGTCCCGCCGACCGGCGTGACCGTCCAGCGTGGCGTGACCAACGACGGCCTGGGCAAGTACTACCGCCTGACCATCGAGGAGTCCGACGCCGAGCCGGTGGACATCGTCCAGACGCTCAAGGACGCCAAGGTCGACGTGCTCGTGTCCTACCTGCCGGTGGGCTCCGAGGTCGCCGACAAGTACTACGCCCAGTGCGCCATCGACGCAGGCGTCGCCTTCGTCAACGCCCTGCCGGTCTTCATCGCCTCCGACCCCGAGTGGGCCGCGAAGTTCGAGGCCGCCGGTGTCCCGATCATCGGTGACGACATCAAGAGCCAGGTCGGCGCCACCATCACCCACCGGGTCATGGCCAAGCTGTTCGAGGACCGCGGCGTCGTGCTGGACCGCACCTACCAGCTCAACGTCGGCGGCAACATGGACTTCAAGAACATGCTCGAGCGCGACCGCCTGGAGTCCAAGAAGATCTCCAAGACCCAGGCCGTCACCAGCAACATCGAGCACGACCTCGGCGAGCGCAACGTCCACATCGGCCCGAGCGACTACGTGCAGTGGCTCGACGACCGCAAGTGGGCCTACGTGCGCCTCGAGGGTCGCGCGTTCGGCGACGTGCCGCTGAACCTGGAGTACAAGCTCGAGGTCTGGGACTCCCCCAACTCGGCCGGCATCATCATCGACGCGATCCGCGCGGCCAAGATCGCCAAGGACCGCGGCATCGGCGGCGCGCTGCTGTCCGCCTCGTCCTACCTGATGAAGTCCCCGCCGGTGCAGCACCCGGACGACGAGGGCGCGGCCCTGGTCGAGGCCTTCATCCAGGGCACCGTCGAGCGGTAGCTCCTCTCGCACACCGCCGGCGGCGGGGTCGGTCCGTTCAGGCGGACCGGCCCCGCCGTCTGCCGTGCGGCTCAGCGGGCAGCGGCCCGGACGAGATCAGTCCACCACGCGCTCGGTCGCGGACTCCTCCGTGATCTCCCCGCAGAAACAGCTGGTCCCGCCGTCCCGGATGAGCTGGTGCCCACCAGCGGCGCACTCGCTGTCGCGCTCATCGACCAGCTCGGTGGCATCAAGCGGCGTGACGAACGTGATGCCGTCAGCGAAAGGCGGCTTGGACGAGTCAGGCACGGGGTGTTCCTTTCTGTGGGGCGCAGGCGCGCGGCAGATTACGCGGACGGACACAGCCGGCCGCCTTTCGCGAGTGGTCGACCGCTGGTCGCAGAGCGCACAGTGACAGCTGAGGTGCGGTCAGGCCGGCTCCGCGGCATCGGCAGGACCGACCACACGCTCGAACTCGGCGATGGCGTTCCTGTTGTACTCGTCTGTGTCCAGCAGTGGCTTCGGGACGTTTCCCCTGCGGAACTCCGCCATCCCGTCGGCGAGCGCCTCGACGGTCTGGTCGACCACGAGAGCCCGGTCGGCGCTGACCACGCTCCACACGACCTCGAACTCGCAGGTCACCACCGGGATCCCGAGCGACATCGCCTCGAGCACCACCAGGCCCTGGCCTTCGTAGTCGCTGGAGAAGACGAAGCAGTCAGCCGCGGCAACTGCCGGCATCGGGTTGTCATGGTGCCCGGCCAGCACGACCACGGACTCCAGCTCGAGGCGGCGTATCAGCCCCTCCAGGTGTGGCCGCAGCGCTCCTTCGCCGAAGATGACCAGGCGGGTCATGGGATCGTCCGCGTGCACCTTGGCGAAAGCGCGAATCAGGCGCTCGTGGTTCTTCTCCGGGGACAGCCGGCCGATGGACACGAAGTTGACCATGCCCGGGGGGCTCGGCATGTAGAGATCCCTGAGCTTGTGACGTCCGATCTCCTGCTCGACCGTCTGCCACCCGTAGATGTGGGCGAGCCTGGCGAGCTGACCCCCCACGCCGTGCCCGAAGTCGACGGATCCGTCCGACGGCTCGACGACAGCTGAGGCACCCAGGGCGCTGGGACCATACGCCTTCTCCTGGATGCCGGCGAAGTCCACGACGTTGCTGGCGTACGTGAACGTGTCAGCCTTGGCGAACCGGCCCAGGTCCCGCACGGTGATCCGGTTCAGGTCCTCCGACGCCGAGACGACGTTGTCGAACAGGTGGTAGAGCGTGAACACCGAGGGCAGCGCGCGCTCGTGAGTCCGCTTCCCGCCGGTCACCTTCGCGACCTCACGCTTCATGTCGTTGTGAACCCAGATCGACGTGGTCGGCGCGTTGCCCTGCAGGAGCAGGAGGGACCAGAAAGGCGAGTACCCGCTGAAGTCGATGACGTGGTCGAACTCCAGGTCACCGAAACACCGTTCCCATTCGGTCCTGTAGTCGGCGAGCTGACGCTTCTTGTCGACGCCGCGAGCAAAGAACCCCTGGTCCTCGAGGGCGTGTCGGTCGAGCTTGTCCTTGTAGGACTGAATCATCGCTCCGACCCGGGGGAAGTGGCGCACAGCGGGGTGCACCTGGCGTGCGTAGCCAAGGCGCACCTCGTCGCTGCTGTAGTTGTAGAAGATCGAGACGTCGTACCTCGAGTAGTCGATGTGGTTGAGCAGAGCGAGGAGCGAGCTGGTGATCCCGTTCCTGAAGAGCCCGCCGGCATACAGGAGCACGCGTGTCTTCTCCGGAGAGACGAGCCCGTCGTGGATGGCCACGTCGCCTCGGAGGCCCCGGAAGATGACGTCCACGACCCTGCGGGTTGAGCTGCCGTCCTCCTGACCCGTGTGCTCGGACGTCCACCGTGCCCGTCGGGCGAGGACGGCGGGTGACGAGCAGGCAGCCAACGTGGCGAGCTCCTCGGCGAGGTCCTCCACGGTGCGCACGACGGGGCCGGGCCACGTGCTCGGAGGGGCGTAGAACCCCCGGCCCTCCTCGTAGTCGTCCAGGTCGGGCGTGTAGAAAACCACCGGCTTGTCCTGCGCCAGGAAGTCGTAGAACAGACTCGAGTAGTCGGTGACCAGCACATCGGTCACACCGAGCAGGCTGTTGACGGGCACGTCGTTGGGGACCAGCAGACCCTGCAGCCGCCAGTCGAAGGTGGCACGGCGGTACACGAACTGGTGCACCTTCACCAGCACCTGGTGCCGGTTGGTGTCGATCCGGCGCGTGACCTCCTCGACCAGTCGCACGAGGTTCTCGAGGTCGAAGTCGGGGTCCTGGAAGGAATCGCCTCTCCACGTCGGGGCGTACAGGATGATCTCGCGCTCGTCCACCGCGACACCCTTGGCGCGCAGTTCCTCACGCACCCGGGCCTGTCCGTGCTCGTTGAGGAACTGTCCGTCGATCCGCGGGTAGCCCGCCTGGATGACCGTGCCTCGATAGATCCCGTCCAGCTTGAAGGCCTGCTTGTACATCACGTCTGTCATATAGGCGTTCGCCGACACCAGATAGTCCGCCGCGACCAGGTTTCGCAGGATGTTTCGGGCGCCCGTCGCGCCGTCGGGAACGTCATAGCCCATCCGTTTGAGCGGTATGCCGTGCCACGTATTGACGTAGACCTGACCCGGGCGCTTGGCGAACTCGCGGGGAAACGACGTGTTGTTGATGAGGAACTTCGCCGTCGACAGCCGGTCGTAGTACTCCTTGCTCTTGTACGTGACGAAGCTGACGCGACGGTGGCCGGCGTACTCAGCCATGGACTCGGCGTACACCTTGGCGTCCGCGATGACCCACACGTGCTTGAGCTCGGCGAAGTCCGGGTCCTGGAGCAGCTCGCAGAAGATGCTCAGCGGGCTGTCGAGCATGCCGTTTCCGTCAAAGGACTCGTACAGCACGACAGTGTCCTCGATGGGCAGCGTCCGGCACTTGGCGAGGTACTCCTCGACCCGGAACCTCCGCGCCGCCGACACCACGGGCCTGTTGCGGTGCCTTCGAGCAGAAGCCGGCGTCGTGCTCGCGGCCGACCCCCGGGCGGCTGCCTGACTCTGTCGATAGGCTGCCGCGAGACTGACGGCCAGGCGACCCACCGAGGTCTTCTTGAACTGCCTGACCGGCCGCGACCTCTTCAGCCCAACGACGAATGGGGTCATACTCCGAGCTCCTTCGCCGATGGCGCGGGGACGTCGGTGCTCCGACGCGGACGGGAGGTGCCGCGCGGGTCAGTCATCAATTCGCCCCCACTACCCAACACGCGATCTACGTGGCCGCCGATGCTAGCGCCTGCGCCTTCTCTCGGGGGTAGTCATACGCGATTGCACGCAAGTGCAGCCGATGGCGTTCGTGACGGGACAAGACGTCACGTCGCGGATGCGGCGCCAGAGGGTTCGTTATGGTCCACGGGTGTCGATGTTCTCTGTGCTCATGCCCGTCTTCAACGTCGCGGCCTACGTGGAGGAGTCCGTGCGTTCGGTCCTGGACCAGGACTTCAACGACCTCAGGCTCATCGTGGTCGACGATGCCTCCACGGACGGGACGGCCGACGTCGTGCACCGCCTCTCATCGGCCGACTACCGGCTGGAGCTGGTGCGGCTCGACCACAACGGCGGACCGGGCCACGCCCGCAACGTGGCGATGGAGCATGCCCGGAGCTCCTACCTCCTGTTCCTCGACGGGGACGACGCCCTGGATCCCGGCGCCCTGACACGCATCTTTCGCCGTCTGCGGGAGACGGACCACCCAGACCTCCTCCTGCTCAACCACGTGCGGACCTACGAGACCCGGGCGCCGCTGGTCAACGCGCGGACCGACGTTCTCACTTCCCTTGAGGGGCGGGCCACCGCGGCTCAGCGGCCCGAGGTGCTCACCACGCTGAACGTCGCCTGGAACAAGGTGTACAGCCGCGAGTTCCTGGTTCGTGAGCACCTGCACTTCCCAGATGGTTTCTACGAGGACCTGCCCTGGAGCTTCGCGGCGCTCCTGACGGCCAGATCCATCGCCGCTGCCCCGGACGTCTACGTCCGCTATCGCCAGCAGCGGGTCGGCAGCCGGCTCGCCACCCGCTCGAGCCAGCACCTGGACGTGGTCAGGCAATGGCGACGGATCATGCACTTTCAGCAGTCACGCCCGGAGCTGGGGACGTGGGGGGTGGCCCTGTTCGACCACATGAGTGAGCAGTACCTCACCGTCCTCCGCCATCCGGAGCGCCTCGAGCCTGGGGACGCAGAACGGTTCCTGGGCCTGGCGGTCGAGCAGCTGAGACGTTCTGCGCCTGATGCCGAGCGGGCCGACACGCGTGTCGCGGAGCTGCACGCCGAACACGGCAGGTACCTCGCGTCCCTGGCTGAGGGGCGCGCGCATCGAGCGGGATGAAGCTCAACCAATCACCAGCCTGCAAGGCCTAGGCCATATAGCGTAGGCGCGCGCCGGTGATGCGCGACTCAGCCAGGGGGTGTCCACATGCACGATGACTCGATGTCGGTCGCCGCGCCGACTGAACCGACCGCGGCGCAGCGGCGGCGTGCTCGCCGTCGCGTCGGCCTGACGGCGTCACTCGCCGTCGCCAGCGCGCTCATGGGGACGACGGCCGTCGCCGCCCCGACGTCATGGCTGCAGCACCAGACCTCCGCGAACGGGCGCGTGATGCGTGGCGTTGACGGCGACACGGAGTCGATCGACGCCTGGGGCGACGGCATCGTCATGACCGAATCGGTACGCAACGCCGGGATCCAGGCGATGGAGACCGGGCAGTGTCACGCCGCAGAGGCGACTGCGGCGATGAACGCCCTGACGCTGGGCAAGCAGGTGCGGATGTCGGCGACGTACGCCAGCTCATCCAGTCTCGGGCGGCCGGTCCGCTTCGTCGACGTCTTGACGCCCACCGGCTACCTCGACCCGCAGCTGTCCCTGCTCAACGCCGGTCATGCCTTGCCGCTCGTCATCCCGCCGGAGACCGGGCGCTGGAAGACGTACTTCACCGCCGCTGAGAAGGCCGCCGCCGCGCACAAGAACCTGTGGGACCCCACGTACTGCGGGTCAGGCCCGTCGCAGAGCACCCCCATCTCCCTGTGGGTCAACTACGACGGTGACGGTGACGAACGCCTGAACGTCAACACGGAGTACATCCGCATCCGGAACTTGGGAACGGTTGCCCTACCCCTGGACGGGTGGTGGGTCCGCAGCGCGGCGCAGGACTCCTACTGGTTCCCCAAGGGCACCCGCGTGCAGCCGGGGAGCACGCTGACGCTGCGGGTGGGCAAGGGCACCAACACCGCGACGACCCTGTACTGGGGATACACCACGGCGCACTTCAAGAATGTCGACGAAACCGGCGGGTTCGGCGACGGCGGGTATCTGTACGACCCGGACGGGGACGTGCGTGCGCACGCCATCTACCCGTGCCTCTACGCCTGCAGCGACTCTCTCCAAGGAAAGGTGAACCTCTCCGTCAACTATGACGCCCCGGGAGACGACGTCGACAACCCGAACGGGGAGTATGTCGTGGTCAGTCCGCGCAGCACCACGCCGATCGACCTCGCCTACAAGGTTCTGTCCGTCGGGAGCAGCACCTACGAGATCCCGCGGGGGACGGTCGTCAACCCGGGCGAGGAGCTCGTCGTACGCATGGGCAAGGGGACCAGCTCCCGCCTCATGCAGTTCTGGGGGAGGACCAACGGGGTCATGGTCAATACCGGCGGCGCCATGATCCTCCGCTCGACCGAGGACGTCCGAATCGCCTGCACGGCGTGGGGCACCGGCCGTTGCTGACGGCCCCCATCCGGCCGCGCGCCGAAGAGGCAGGCGTCGGTAACGCGGGTAAATGTTTCACCAAGGAAGTCGGACATTTGACGTAGCCCGCGCGCCAACTCACCTAACGTGATGAGCGACGCCACCCGACATGGTCCCGACGCGACACGGGGCGGCATGCCGACCATCTCCCGCACGTCGAGCGAGGACTCCATGCCCCGTCATGCCCTTCTGCCTGCAGCCCTCTCCCCGCGACGCCACGCCGCACTGTCCCGCAGGGGCCGGCGAGTGAGCACCACCGCGGCCCTCGCGCTGGTGGGGGTCATGCTGGCCACGTCGCCGGCTGCCGCCTCCTGGATCCAGACGAGGACCTCCGTGGAGGGCAAGGTGGTGCGCGTCCGCGACGGTGACACGGTCGACGTCGACCTGTGGGGCGACGGCACCTCGACGCCCCAGACCATCCGGAACACCGGCATCCAGGCCATGGAGACCGGCCAGTGCCACGCCGCGCAGGCCACCACGCTCATGACCTCTCTGGCTGCCGCGAAGACGGTCCGCCTGACCGCGCGCGACGCCCGCACCTCGAGCCTGGGTCGTCCGGTGCGCTACGTCGACTCCAAGAGTGGGTCCGTCTTCACCGACACGCAGCTGCCCCTGCTCAACGCCGGGCTCGCCCTCGCGCTCACGCTCGGCAACGAGACCAGCCGCTGGCGCACGTACATGTACGCCCAGCAGAAGGCCGAGCGGACGGGTGCCAACCTGTGGGACACCGACTACTGCGGCTCGGGTCCCCAGCAGGCGAACCCCATCAAGGTGTGGGTCAACTACGACGGGGACGGCAATGAGTCCCTGAACCCCAACACCGAGTGGGTGCGGATCCAGAACCAGGGCAGCACGGCACTGTCACTCACCGGATGGTGGCTGAGAAGTGCGGCCCAGGACTACCTCCGGTTCCCAGCAGGGACCGCGATCAAGGCGCACTCCATCCTGACCGTGTACGTCGGCAAGGGGACGCGTACCGCCACCACGCTGTACTGGGGCTTCTCGGCGCCGCACTTCCCGAACCCCGACGAGCCCGGGGGATACGGCAGCGGCGCCTACCTCTTCGACCCCCAGGGTGACCTCCGGTCGCACACCAGCTTTCCGTGTCTCTACGCCTGCAGCGACTCGCGGGCGGGCCAGGTGGCGATGAAGGTGAACTACGACGCGCCCGGTGACGACCAGACCAACCCCAACGGCGAGTACGTCGCGCTGACGCTGAAGGGCACGAAGGCCGTCGACCTGTCGTACACGACGCTCTGGAGCCACGGGAACACCCGCGAGCTCGGCGGCGGCACGGTCCTCAAGCCGGGCGAGCGCATGGTCATCCACATGGGGAAGGGGACCAACACCCGGCTGAACCACTACTGGGGCAAGACCTACGCTCCGCTGACCAACTCCGGCGGAGACATGATCCTGCGCACCACCAACGGAATCAGGATCGCCTGCTCCGCCTGGGGCACCGGCCGCTGCTGACGCGGTCCCTGCTGCAGGCTTCTACCACCGGCTGGGCAGGGCCACGTCCAGCCGCGTGCCTGCACGCCCCTTGCCGGCGTCGGTGGACAGGACCAGCTGTCCGCCGACCCGGTAGGTGGGGAACTGCGCGGTCACCACGGCTGTCTGCCCCGTTCCGCCCGGCCCGAGCTGTCCCTCCACGGTCAGGTCCTGCATCATCGGCCGGCAGGCGCGCAGGGAGACCGTGAGCGGTGCTGTACCAGGCGGCATGTGCACGGGCGCCGCGATCCGCATCGCGGTTCCGCCGGGCGACCTCCTGCGTCTCGGGGGACGCGCAGCGTCCCCGTAGCGCGTCCGGGAGGCTGTGCAGGTGCTGGTCGACGTCGAGGCTGAGATTGCCCTTGTCGGTCCAGTAGGGAACGACCACCGCCGGACGTGAGCCGACCAAGGCGGGCTGCAGGGACCGCTCCACCCCCTCGGCCCTGGCCGCGCCGACCCGCCGCGTGAGCGGGGTCCACCCCCACCGGGACAGCCGGGCGTGCACGTCCCAGATCCCCTCCTCCAGAACCGGAGCGTCGTCGGGCACCGGGTCAAGGCTGCCGACAACCTCATACGAGAACGGTGCCCCACCGCCAGCGACCGAAGCCTGACGGCAGTCGACCTGGAGCTGCCGCTGGATGCCACTGAGCCGATGCCGCAGGAACACCTCGACCCGCGCAGTCGCCGGCGTGACCACCACCTCGCCACTGCTGCCCGCGATGCCGGGCACCGCCACGGTGGCGCCGGACCGGTCGTCGGACCCGGAGACCACGACCGGCGCGCCCCCGCTCTCGACGCCCAGCGCCAGGCGCAGCCGCAGCAGACCGTCGTGCCAGCGCACCTCCTCCACCCGCGCCTCCAGCGACAGGCCGGCCTCGAACTCGGCCAGCCGCACCAGGTCGTCGTACCGGCCCTGCTGGAGCAGCTCGGACCGGGCCCGCAGCGGCGCGCCGTACGGCTTCGGGATCTCCGGGCCGGTGAAGTGCTCGAGGGCGAGACGGTGGATCTCGTCGTACAGCTGCCGCCGGTAACCCTTCGGGAAGGACAGGAACGCCTGCCCACCGAGCCGCTTGAGCATCTCCGAGCGGTACCAGCGCCGCAGGACCGTGTCGCGCACCGGACCGGGCTCGCTGTGCTGCTCGGCGACCGCGATCGCCTCGCGCAGGTTGCCGTAGTAGTCGGCCGGCACGAACGGCAGGCGCGAGATGTTGCCACCGTCGTCCCGTTTGACCAGGTGGTAGCAGGCGTAGTCAGAGAGCACGGACACGGCTTCGGCGAGGAGGTAGGCCTGGACCACGAACACGTGGTCCTCCAGGCGACGCTTCCCCTCCGGAAATCGGATGCCGTGCTCGTTGAGGAGCTCGCGCCGGAACATCTTGTGGCAGGTCATGCTCTCGACCAGGGGCGCCGTGGTGAGGGTCACCCGCTCACGGGTCTTGTTGAACAGCGTGTAGGGCGTGTTCCGGCCGTGACCGACGATCTTGCCGATCACGATGTCGGTCGCGGTGCGCCGACCCATCGCGTACATCCGCTCGAGCGCCTCGGCGCCCAGGTAGTCGTCGGCGTCGACGAAGTAGACGTACTCCCCTTGCGCGGCGTCGATCCCCAGGTTGCGCGGGCGGCCGGGCCACCCCGAGTTGGCGATGTGGATGACGCTGACGTTCTCGTGCGCGTCCGCGAGCGCATCGAAGCGGGCCGCGGTGCCGTCGGTCGAGCCGTCGTCGACCAGGATCACCTCGTACTGGTCGGCGGGCATGGACTGGGTGACCAGCGACGCCAGCAGTGGCTCGACGTACTCGCCGGGGTTGTAGGCCGCGACGACCACGCTCACCTTGATGCTCACCGCACACCTGCTTTCAACGAGTCGGACTCCGTCCTCTACCGTCGACGTGGCCGCTGCTGAGTGCTCGGTGGGACAGCGAGGTTCCTCAGCTGGGCGCTCGGACGTCGGCGCGCCGGCCATCATGCCCGTATTTCCTGTGCCGAGCGGCTCCCGTCGCGGCGCGTCGGCAACCGTCTTGGACGCTGTGACGCCGCGCTCCCGGTGGCCGTCTGCCGCGTCTATACCATGACCGTACCCATCCACTCGTTGCAGGAACTGGAGCACACGTGAGCAGGCGCACCATCATCCGGGGACCCCTCCTACCGGTATGGAGAGCGCTACCGCCGGCCGCGCAGCGCGTGGTCCGCAAGACCGTGGACCGCTACTCCAGCCTTCGCAGGCGTGAGCCGCTGCTGAGCGTGATCGTGCCTGTGTACAACGTCGAGGAGTACCTGGAGGAGTGCCTCGACAGCCTCATGGCCCAGACGCTGCTGGACATGCAGGTCGTCATCATCGACGACGGCTCGACCGACGGGTCGGCCCAGATCTACCAGCGGTACGCCGCGGCCGACCCTCGCGTCCTCGTCCACCGGCAGCCCAACGCCGGACTGGGGGCCGCACGCAATGCTGGCATCGCCCGGTCCACGGGCCGCTACCTGACCTTCCTCGACGCCGATGACACCCTCCCGACCACCGCGTACGAGACGATGGTCACGACCCTCGAGAAGTCCGGGTCGGACTTCCTGGTCGGCTCCGTCCGACGGGTCACGGCGGGCAAGGTGACCAGCGCACCGTGGATCGACCAGGTGCACGGCCAAGACCGCATCGGCATCACGATCGATGAGTTCCCGACCGCCGTGATGGATGTCATCGCGTGCAACCGCATGGTCCGCCGTCAGTTCTGGGACCGCATCGGCCTGACCTTCCCCGAGGGCGTGGCGTACGAGGACCATGCGCCGATGATGACCGCCTATGTGCGCGCCACGACCTTCGACATCCTCCGCGCGGTGACCTACTACTGGCGCATCCGGGAGAACCAGACCTCCATCGGACAGCAGAAGCGGCAGACCCAGAACCTCAAGGACCGCGTCCGCGCCAAGGAGGACGCCGCCGAGGTGTTGAAGGCCTACGCCTCCGCCAAGGTTCGTGACGCCTGGCTGCAGCGCGTGCTCGACCTCGACCTGACCGGGTTCATCAACCAGGTCGAGGTCACCGACCAGGCCTACTGGGACGTCCTCTCCCACGCCGCCCGCACCTTCCTGCGGGCGGCGACGCCCGAGGTCCTGTCCCAGGTCAGGGCCGATCGGAAGGTGAAGACGTGGCTGGTGGCGCAGAACCGGCGCGCGGAGCTCATCGACTTCATGGACCAGCGCCGCCACGAGGGCTCGCACATGCGCACCGAGGTCATCGACGGCACCGTGCGGGCGCTGCTGCCCTTCCACGATGACGCCCGGTTGGCCGTCCCCCGCGAGCTGTACACCCTCAGCGACGCCGAGACCGCGCTGGTGACGTCCCTGCGCAGCTTCCGTGCCACCGAGGACGGTGCCCTCGAGATCGAGGGCTGGGCCTACATCCGGTACGTCGACCTCTCAGCCCGTGAGCCGACCCTCAGGGTCTGGCTCGTCAACGACCAGGGGGAGCGTCGCGAGCTGGCCGTGCACCCCTTCACGAGCCCGGCCGCGACCCGGTGGGGCGGGCACCGCTACCAGAGCTACGACCAGGGCGGTTTCGCCGCCCGCATCGACGTCGCCGAGCTCGCGGCCCCCGTGCCAGGTGACGCACGCGGCACGGCAGCCCGCTGGCGCGTCGAGGTGTCGGTGACGGTCGACGGCCTCGAGCGCACCGGCGTGATCAACCACCGCGACATCCGAAGCAGCGCGGGCTACCTGCCGGCGGTGTCAGCGGGAACGACGCGGGTGGTGCCGCTCATGGTGGCGGGCGAGGGCCTCGTCCTGGAGGTCCGCCAGCCGCACGTCGTCCTCAACGACATCTCCTTCGACGACCGGACGGTCCGCGGGACACTGCGGGCGCAGCCGACCGACTCGCTCACCACCCTGGTGGCCACCAGCTGCTCCGGCGAGACCGTGGCGACCCGGCTGAAGGACCAGGACGGCCTCCTCGGCTTCGAGCTCGACCTGCCCGACCCCGACTGGGGGACGCACGCCCTCGACCGCCGTTTCTGGACCCTGCAGGCCAGCGCCTCGGGCGGACGTCGCAAACAGCGGGTGTCCTGGCCGGACGACGACCGCACCCAGTGGCGGGGCACTGCTCCAGGAGCGCCGCTGGCCGCCCTGCGCACGGAGCGGCACAACGTGGAGCTGCGCGAGGTGGCGTGTTATCCCGTCATCGACGACGTCGACCTTGCCGCCGACCGCATCCTCATGCGCGGCCACTGGGTCGGCGGGGTGCCGCAGACGTGGCACCCCGTCCTGACGTCGGCCCGCATGACGGTGACCCCCACCTCCGTCACCACGCCTGGCCAGGGCCTCTTCGAGGTCACGTTCCCGGTCGAGGTCGACGAGTGGGGAGCCGGCTCGCTGCCCCTGCCGCCGGGCACCTACAGCCTGCGGGTGGACCTGGCGCCGGCCGCAGAGGACGTGCCCGGGGCGGTCCTGCCCCGTATGGGTGAGGCGCTGATCCAGCGCACCACGGTCGACGCACTCAGCGACCGCCTGCGCCTGCAGCTGCGCCGCGGGCCGATGAACCACATCCTGCTCGTGGCCAGTGCCCCGTTGGGCGACGAGGTCGTGAGCAACCGGGCACAGGCCTCCCTGCAGCGTTGGTACGCCGAGAGCGACATCCCGGCCGAGCCCGACGCCGTGCTCTTCCAGTGCTACCGGGGCGAGACGGCCACCGACAGCCAGCTGGCGCTGCACATGGAGCTGCGCCGTCGTGCGTGGTCCGGCCCGTTGTACTGGGGAGTCTCCGACTACTCCGTCGCCGTGCCCGACGGTGGCATCCCGGTGCTGATGCGCAGCGAGGAGTGGTACACCAGGCTCGCGGCCGCGGGTCACCTGGTGAACAACATCGACTTCGACCGGTTCTTCGTCAAGCGCGGGCACCAGCGGTTCCTCCAGACATTCCACGGCTACCCCTTCAAGTCCATGGGCATCGCGGTCTGGTCCAAGACGGCCACCGAGGCACGCATCGCCCAGGAGGTCGCTCGGCGCAACGAGGCATGGGACGTCATCCTGACGCCGACGCCGGAGATGAACGAGCACTACCGGCGCGAGTACCGCTACACGGGCACGATCCTCGACGTGGGCTATCCGCGCAACGACGCGCTCGTCGACGAGCACGCCGAACAGACCCGTAAGTCAACCCGGGAGGTCCTGGGAGTGGCCGAGCACCAGACCGTGGTGATGTACGCGCCGACCTGGCGGGACACGCTGGCCACCGGCACCTGGTCGGCCCGGCTGCCCAACTATCTCGACTTCGCCGCCGCCAGTGAGGCGCTGGGTGAGGACTTCGTGCTGCTGATGCGTGGTCACAACTTCAACGCCCGGACGGACGCCCGCACCCAGCGCACCGCTCGGGTCATCGACGTGACCGACTACCCGCAGATCAACGACCTGGTGCTGGCGTCGGACGCAGCCGTGCTGGACTACTCCTCGCTGCGGTTCGACTACGCCCTCACGGGCAAGCCGATGGTCTTCCTCGTGCCGGACCTCGACTCGTACGGCGGCGCGGAACGAGGGTTCCTGTTCGACTACGCCGACACGGCACCCGGCCCGCTGCTCCAGACCACGGCCGAGGTCGTGGCCGCGCTCCAGGATCTGCCAGGGGTCAAGGACCGGCACGCGGCGGCTTACGAGAAGTTCAACACGACGTTCAACTACCTGCATGACGGCCACGCCTCTCAGCGCGTCGCCGACGCGTTCTTCGGGCCCTCCAGCCGGAGCTGAGTGCTCCGACGCGCCTCACGGGGCGGGAGGCAGCGCCGTGCGCGCGAGCCTCTCGCCCCGTGGCGTCGGTGTCAGCCCCGCTCCGGTGCCGCCGGGAACAACCACGGCACCCTCGGCTCCACGATCGGCTGCAGGAACCGCCGGACCGGGTTGGTCATCAGCGCGACGGCGAGCAGCGCAGCCACCAGCGTGACGGCGGCCCGCCCCACGGGCGTGTGAAGAACGGCGGCGTGGAAGACGCCGAGGTAGTCCGCGCCCTTCACGATGAACCCGTGGAAGAGGTAGGCATACATGGTGCCCAAGGCGAGCGAGGTGAACCACCGGCGTGAGGCCGGCACCACGGCCATGAACGCGGCCACCAGCACCACGCTGATGCAGAGCTGCATCAGGTGGGCCGCCATCCCGACGACCGGTCCCACACCCAGCGTCTTGTAGTCGGTGTTCAGCAGCACCCACCTGTTGCTCAGCGCCGGTGTGAGCTGATGTGCCACCAGCAGGGCTGCGACCAGGATCGCCGCACCGACCATGCCCGCCGCGCGGCGGCGCAGGAGCTGCACGTGTCGGGGCTGGACCAGCATGCCAAGCACGAAGAAGGGCAACATCTGCAGCAGGCGCGACAGCTCCAGCTCGTCCGGCAGCGTGTTCAGGCCGGCCGCGCAGGAGACGACGACGCTGATCACCAGCGGGTAGCGCACGCCTCGCCAGATCGGCGAGCTGAGCCGCCAGATGAACAGCGTCATGAGGAACCACGTCAACCACCAGGGTTCCAGGAACGTCAGGACGGCGTTCTGACCGTCAAGCACGCGACGGAAGATGGAGTAGAGGATCTCCAGGAACAGGTACGGCAGCAGCAGCCGACTGACGAGCGCCCTCACCTTGTCCGGGGTCGGCATGAAGTTTCGCGAGAAGTATCCGGAGATCATGACGAAGGCCGGCATGTGGAAGGCGTACAGCCACGTGTAGGCGGCCGTCAGTGACCGGCTGTCGGCCCTCAGCGGCTCCCACGAGTGGCCGCAGACGACCAGGACAACGGCCACCACCTTGGCGTTGTCCAACCACGCGTCACGTGGTGCCGGCCGCGGGCGAGCCGGCGCATCGCCGGAGACACCCGGGACGTCGCGGCCGCCGCGTGCCGGTCGCGGGCCGTCCTTCTCGGAGGTCACCAACTCCCTCACCTCCATCGTTCCGCGTCTCCGGGCGTCGAGCATAGGCGCGAAGGCGCCCGTTCACCCGGCTTGGTCCCTGGGTCTAGTCGAGCCTGAACGCGTCGGCGAGACGGGGTGCCAGCGATCGGCTGTAGGTCTGCGTCATGTGGCTGTCGTCCCGGTAGATGACCACGCCGCTCGGGGCGACGGCCGGGCACCGGTCGGCCTTGCCGCAGATGAGATCCGTGGGATCGGCGAACCGCACTCCCGACCGGTGCTTGGCTGCTTCCCGCTCCGCCGTGGTGAGCACGTTGTCCAGGTGAGTGTGTCCGGACCGCTCGAAGCCACATGCGTGCGGATCGCGGGGATGCGAGGACAGGCAGGTGGGGATGTTGCTGCCGGCGCGGGGCCCGTCACGAAGGACCAGCACATCGGGGGAGATGCGCGTCAGGCGGTCGAAGGTCTGGGCCGCCCCTGCTCGCCACGTCGCGGAGACGGCCGCATCGCCCTTGATGCGCTGTCCGCCCTTCATGAGGTAGTCGCTGTACTTCCAGGAGCGCGCCACGATGAGGTGATCGACGTTCCGCAGGGTGCTCAGGCGTTGCTGCACGCTGGTGCGCCACGCGCCGCACTCGGGGTAGGCCCGGTCATACACGTCGAGGTAGAGGTCGGTGTCGTTCACGGCACACGAGTCCTTGGACCACTCGTAGAGTCGCCACCCCTTGCTCTTGGCCAGTCGGTTGAGCGCCGGGAACCAGTGCTGTGCGTGCGAGTCACCGATGAGGACGACGGTGCGCTGGCCGTGAGGGTCACCGAAAAGACACTCGTTGGCCGGCTTCGCTGATGTCACTCCGAAACCGACGTGGCAGCCGTCCAGACCCGAGACCTTGTCATCTCGCGCCTTCGCTGGGGACATGGTGAGCCCACCGGCGGCGACGGCGACCTGCTGGCTGTGGTTGCTGACGGCCTGCAGCCCGATGGCTGAGACGACCGACACCACCGTCAGCAGAACGCCCAGCGCCAGCGAGCGGGCCCGTACCGCCGACAACCAGCGACTACGGCGAACCGGGTCCTCGACGTACCGGTGGGACGCTGCGGCCAGCAGGAAGGACAGGCTCAGCACCACCACGACACGGAGGTGACCGGGCGCCGGCGACGTCTGAGGGAGCGCGCCGAGGAGCACCAGGCACGGCCAGTGCCAGAGGTACCACGCGTAGGAGACCCTTCCGATGTATCGGAACAGCCGGTTGCTCACCAGCCGGGAGGCAGTCACGGGCGACTCCCCGGCGCCGGCCGAAACCAGCAGCGCGGTGCCGGCCACCGGCACCGCTGCGGCGACCCCCGGGAACGTTGTCGCTGCGGTGAAGGCCAGCGCTCCGAGGACGATCAACGCCAGACCCGTCCAGCCGGCGACCTCGCGGACGGGGCGGACCAGTCGGGGAAGCAGGGGCCGAGCAACAGCCAGCGCGCCACCTGCTGCCAGCTCCCAGGCTCGGGTGTGCAAGCCGTAGTAAGCCCAGGGGCCGGATGCCTCGCTGGTCGTCATGGACAGCACCAGCGAGACCACGAAGATCACGCCGATGGCGGTTCCGATTCGCCGTACGGTCCGCGCCTCCTCGCTCGGCAGTCCGATGGGCGCGCTGCGCCCCCGACCCACCCGGGTGAGCAGGAGGATGACCAGCGGCCAGACAACGTAGAACTGCTCCTCCACGGCCAGCGACCAGTAGTGCAGCACCGGGCTCTTGTCCACGCCGACCGCCATGTAGTCGGTCAGGCCGGCCGCGAAGTGCCAGTTCGCGGCGTACAAGGCTGCCGCCCGAACATCGCCGGCGACGTCAGCCTGCGACAGGGGCGCCACCGTGAAGATCGCGACCGCGGCCGTCGCCACGAGAACGAGCGCCGACAGCGGGAGCAGCCGCCGGACGCGCCGGGCGTAGAAGGTTCGGATCGACACTGTTCCGGTGCGGACCACCTCATCGATCAGCATCCCGGTGATGAGGAAACCGGACAGGACGAAGAAGACATCCACGCCGACGTAGCCACCGGTGATCCAGGGAACCCCGGCATGGAAGGCCACGACCAGGCCGACCGCGACGGCGCGCAGCCCCTCGATGTCGGGCCGGAAGGTGCGGGCTGCAGGTCGCGTACTGCCGGAGGCGCCAGGTTCAGGCGCAGCGCGGCCCACGGAGGTGGAGAGAGTCATCAGCGTCCAGACGGGATCAAGAGGCGGCGTTCGACGCGCCTGTCGGCATGACGTCACCCGGCTCGGCTTCGGGCAGGTCAGCTGCCTGCGGAAAGGGGGCATGGGAACTGCGGGAGTCGGCCCTGCGGGTGTTCGGAGCCTCTGTGCTGGTGTCCACCGTCCCGGCCGGGACGACACCTGCCGTGCCCGGCGGGGGACTCACTGGGCGCACTCTACCGACCCATTTGTCCCGGTCCTCGGGGCTGCGCTGCGCCCTCACCGCACCGCCTCGGCACCCGACGACAGGGCCGCGGGCACGGACGTGGGCTGAGCGATGCAACGGCGGGCAGCCTGCAGGAAGGGCTGAGCCGGGTCCTGGGCGTCGAACTCCCCCAGGTAGTACGCGCGCGTCTCCATCCGGCGCTGGACCAGCGGGTCGTCGCCGAGCAGCTGCTCGAGCGTCTGCGGCAGGTTGGTCAGGTCACCGGCCAGGACGTAGGACGCCACCGCAACGGGCGCGGTCTCCATCAGCTGCTCGCTGTTGGAGTCCACCGCGACCATCGCGAACGGCTTCTGCGACTGCAGGTAGTCCGTCACGACCGCCGACACGTCGGAGATCATCGCGTCGGAGGCGTTGAAGCAGTCCTTGAGGTCCATGTCCCTCTCCGCCACCCGGCCCCACCGGTGTGGGCGCCCGGTCTGCTTCTGGTCCTCCTCGAGCATCGCCCAGATGCCCTCGATGTAGCGGCGGGCCTCGGCGTACCGGTAGTTCGTCGGGTGCGCGCGGAAGACGACGGTGCAGCCGCGCTCCAGGAGCGCCCTGACGATGCGGTCACCGACCGGCAGGGAGTACAGCTTGCTGTCGGCGTAGGGGCCGACCCAGGTGGGCGCGTACAGCACGGTGGGCGCGGCGACGGAAGCGATCGGCGTCGTGGCCACGTCGATGCCGCTCACCTGCGGGCGGCCGACGATCTCGAACTTGTCCTGGGCGATGGCGACCCCGTGCCGGGCGTAGCGGTCCACACCCGCCTGGCCGGCGGTGAAGATCTTGTCGTAGATGGCGTGTACCGGGTTGAAGCAGGCCGGCTTCTCGGAGTCACCGTGGTTGAGCCAGACGTGGGTCAGCTCGCGCCGCTCGACGTAGTGGGTGTTCTTCAGGCCGTTGTTGACGTAGAAGGCCGCCCGCAGGCTCGGGACCAGCGTGTCCTCCAGGCTCTCCAGCGTGCGGCACAGCACGATCGGTGCCCGCGTGATCTCGGCGATCTGGGCGTTGGAGCGCTCGAACCGGGTGACCACGATGAAGCGCTTGCCCAGGCTCTCGAAGTAGGGCATCCACATGCCCAGCTGGTACTTCGCCCCCGTCTGGGCGGCGAAGTACACCACGAACTCCGGCCGGTAGGCCTCGATGGCGCCCCGCAGCTGGGCGGACGCCCGGTCGCTGGCGCGCAGCACCTGCAGCGTGCGCACGAGCGCGAACGCCGAGGCCAGCAGCGCCTCGAGGGCCACGGCGGTGGCCAGCCACACCGGCCCACGGACCAGCAGCAGGCCGAGGACGAGCCACAACGGCGCGACGCCCATGGCGAACAACCAGCCGTGGAGCTGGGGGTCGGGCTGTTGATAGCTCAGTGTCTTGAGGTTGAGCACCTGCAGCCGCTTGATTCCGGCGGCGGAACGCAGCCACATCTCGGTGGGGAGCAGGAGCAGCAGCGCTGCCCCGGTGACCCACACCATCGCGCGGTCCTCGGCGCGGACGTCCACGACCATCGCGACGAGGGCCACGCTGACCAGTGCGCGCAGCGAGAGGTAGGACCCCATCGAGGACGGGTCGGTCGGCGTGGGCCGTCCGGCCACCGACCATGTCATCACCGCCATGGTGACCAGGGCCAGCACGCCCGGCACCCACGGCGTCGCGCCGGCCAGGGCGGTCGCCACGCTGGCCACCGCCGTCAGCACCGGTCCGGCCGCCACCAGCTCACCACGGGTGAGCGCCCGGCTCCCGGAGCCGCCGCCGCCCGACCGACGGAACGTCGTCGCGGCCCGCTCGGTCCCAGCCGCCGGGGGCTCAGCCTCCTCCGACGCCGGCTCGACCGCCTTGTCGGACTCCGGCTCGTCCCGCTCGCGTCGGTCCGCGGGGCGGCCCTGGCCGCCGTCCTCGGGCAGGTCGTTGTCCTCGAGGTCCTCCAGCTCGTCGCTGCGGCGCAGGCCCAGCCCGGCGACCACCTCGCCGGCCGTTCGCACGAACACGTCGGCATACCCCTCGTCGGGGAAGTCGCCGAGGTAGAAGGCCCGCATCTGCGCGCGGACGCCGGCCAGCGGGTCCGTGCCGAGGAGCCGGTCCAGCTGCTCCTCGAGGTCAACGAGGGCGGGGTCGAGGAGGTAGGCCGAGCGAGCGACCGGGAAGTCGGAGGTGAACGCCTCACGCGAGTCGCCGATCGAGTACATCGCGATCGGCTTGCCGGAGTACAGGTAGTCGCTGACGACGCTGGAGACGTCGGAGACCATCGCGTCCGAGGCGTTGAAGCAGTCGAAGATGCTCATCGTGCGGGTGGCCTGCTCCCCCCACACGTGCCCCCGACCGGTCCGCGCCTCATCAGCCCGCAACAGGGCGTTGATCGCCTCGGTGGCGGCGGCGTCCTCGGCGTAGTCCTCGTTGAACGGGTGCGCCCGGAAGATCACCCGTGCGCCCCGGGCCAACAACGCGGCCACGATCTGCTCACCCACCGGCAGCGAGTACAGCCGGGTCTCCTCCACGTGCCCCCGCCACGTCGGGGCGTACAGCACGGTGGGAACGTCCACCGCCCCGATCTGCCCCGTCGCCCGCTCCACCGCCTCCAGCTGCGGCCGGCCGACGATGCAGAACCGGTCCCGCGGGATCGACACCCCGTTGGCGGCATAGCGCTGGATGGCCGCGGGTCCGGCCGAGAAGACCTTGTCGTACATCGCGTGCAACGGGTTGGAGGACGTCGCCTTGTCCGAGTCGCCATGCCCCAGGTGCACGTGCGTCAGGTGGCTGTACCGGACCATCTGCCCGTTCGCCGACGCCGCGTTGACGTAGAACACCGTGGTCAGGGTCGGCACGAGCACCTGCTCGAGCTCGGCCACGCTCTTGCAACACACCACGGGCACGTCGGTCAACGCGGCGAGCGTCCGGGCCGGCTCCTCGGCGCGCGTGATGATGATGAACTTCCGTCCGGTCCGCTGGAGGTAGGGCAGCCACATCTCCACCTGGTACGACGCCTCCTCCGGACGTCCGGCGTAGACGGCGAACTCGGGCGCGTACTTCTCCACGGACCGGGCGAGGTTGCGCTTGGCGCGCGCGCTGACCCGGTGCCGGTGGATCGCCTCCAGGCCTACCAGGGCAGGAACGGCGAGGGTGAGGACGGCCAGTCCCAGCCACACCCATGCCGTCACCCCGAAGGCAGCGAGAACGGCCCCCGCGAGGGTGAGGCCCGCGCTGGTGAGCGGCACGAACAGCTGCCGCAGGCGCAGCGCCGGCAGGACCGGCACGCCGGGAAGGTGCGCGGCCACGAACGTCCGCCCATCCAGGACCCGGCGCAGCAACGGTTCGCCGAGCACCGCCAGGAGCAGGATCGACACCGAGCACCAGACCCCGACCGGCTCACCCGGCCGCTTGATGTCGTACGCCAGGCCGACGCCGACCAGCAGCAGCACCCGCAGCAGGACGTGCGCCGCCAGGGGCGACACGGCGCCGGCCCGCACCGCCCGGACGCCGGCCACGACGACGGCGCCTGCGAGCAGCCCCAGCCCCTCCCAGAGCCGGGCCTCGACGAGCAGCAGCAGCACCGCGGCGGCGGCCAGCGCCGGGCTGAGCAGACCGGGCACCAGCCGGCGCATCGGCAGGCCGCCGTACTCCCCGTCGGGATCCAGCGGCATGGCCGCCCAGGTGCGAAGGGAGGGAGCATGAAGCTGCATATCCGGGGCCTAACACGAAAAGGTCCGCCCACGTGCCTGGAAGGCGGCGGCGGCTGGACTCAGCTGCACGACACAGCCAGCGACCGAGGATAACGACCGGTTCGTGCAGATAGAGAATCCATCGCCCCTGCAGCTGACGCGCAGCGGCGTCGCCGCCGTGTCCGGCGCGCCGCGGGGGTGGCTCAGTCGGCCAGGTGGGCCAGCAGCGGCAACGTGCTCGGGACGTCGTCCACGACCACCGCGTCGACGCCGGCCTCCAGCAGCTCCAGCGCCCGGGCGACCGGCGGGGTCCAGGCCAGCACCTCCAGACCGGCCTCGTGCGCGACGGCGATCGACTCCTTGGCCGGCAGGTGGAAGGGCGCCCGGTCCAGCTCGTTCGGCCCGAACGAGGTCCAGTGCGCACCGACCACCTCGACGCCGAGGTGCGCCGCGGCCGGGATCGCCTTGCGCAGCGGGAAGCCGACCCACGTCAGCAGGCCCAGCGCCACCTCCGGCGCGCGTTCGCGCAGGATCAGCATCGCCGACGGGTCGAACGAGGAGACGAACAACCCGCGCTCCTGCGCCATCCGGGCGGCGACGGGCGCGAGCAGGCCGGCCGTCGTCTCCCCCGCCGGTCGCAGGGCGTCCTCCAGCGAGGTCTTGAGGTCCAGGTCCAGCGAGATCTGCGGCGGCAGCCCGTCCAGCAGCTCCTCCAGCGGCACGGCCCCGCGGGCGCGGGCTTCCGCCAGCGTCAGCGTCGCCGTGAACGTGCCGTCGGCATGTGTGGGGAAGTGCCCGCCCACCAGAGCACCGTCGACGCAGCGGCGCACGTCCAGCTCCAGCCAGCGCAGCCCGGCGGCCACCGCCTGCCGGATTGACGCGCCGGTGTTCTCCTCGTGCCCGCCGACGCTCCCCCGTCCCAGGCCGCGGTGGCCCAAGACGGTCGGCCGCTTCCCGAAGACCCGTCGCCGGTCCAGCCTCCGCCCCAGTGTCCCTGCCACGTCGGTCACCCCTCGATCCAACAACTCGATGGCCCCCGACACCACCCATGACACGATGGCGGCGTGTCGACCGCCCCTTCCAGCAGACGCGACGGGAGACCCGGGCCGATGCCGTCGCCACCGCCGCCGGGAGTGCGCGGCCTGCTGCGCGGGGCGCCGTACCGTCGCCTGCTCGCGGTGCGGCTGACCACCCAGCTGGGCGACGGGGCATTCGAGGTCGCGCTCGCCTCGCTGTTCTTCTTCTCCCCTGAGCGCGCCACGACCGCGGGGGGCATCGCGCTGGCCTTCGCCGTCCTCACACTGCCGTTCACCCTGGTCGGGCCGTGGGCCGGCGTGCCGCTGGACCGCTGGTCGCGCCGCAACACCCTCGTGCTCGGCAACCTCGTGCGCGCCGCCCTGGTGCTGGTCGTCGCCGCCCTCGTCGCCACCGGTCAGCAGGGCCTGCCCCTGTACGCCGTCGTGCTGGTCTGCGTGAGCGTCAACCGGTTCCTGCTCGCGGCCCTGTCCGCCGGGCTGCCGCACGTCGTGGCGCCCCGTGCGCTGGTCACCGCCAACGCCGTCACCCCGACGCTCGGCACGGCGGCCGCCCTGGTCGGCAGCGCGGCGGTCTACGGCGCGCGTCTCTTGGGCGTCTCCCACGCCACCCTCCTGCTCCTGGTCGCCGCGGCGCTGGTCGCGGCCGCCGTGCTGGGGCTGCGCCTGGGCGTCCGCGAGCTCGGTCCCGACCGGCTGCGTCCGACGGCTCCGCAGCCCGCGCGAACCGTCCGCCCCCTTCGGGACGCGGCCGGTGACCTGGCGGCGGCGCTGCGACACCTGCGCGAGCGGCGTACGGCGGCGGCCGCGCTCTCGGTGATGTCCGCACACCGGTTCATCTTCGGCGTCTCGACGCTGGCGACGATCCTGCTGGCCCGCAACTACCTCAGCACCGCCTCGGACCCCGACTCAGGTCTGGAGGTCCTCGGCTGGGTGGTCGCCGCCGGGGCGGTCGGCTTCGTCGGCGCCGCCGTGCTCACGCCGGCGTGGGCGCGCGCGACCGACCCCGCCCGCGTCGTCGTGGTGGCGCTCCTCGCGGCGGCGGCCACCGAGGCGACGTTCGTGCTGACCATGACGCTGGTGCAGCTGCTCGTCGGCGCCGCCCTGATCGGCTGGGCCGGGCAGACCGTGAAGATCTGCGTCGACACGATCGTGCAGCGCGACGTCGACGACGCCTTCCGCGGCCGCGTCTTCAGCCTGTACGACGTCGCCTACAACGCCGCCTTCGTCGCCGCGGCGGCCCTCTCGGCCCTCGTCGTCCCCGACAACGGCTACTCCCGGGCGGTCTACGCCGCGCTGGCGGCCGGCTACCTCGCCGCCGGCGTGGCCTTCGCCCGGAGTCGCGGCGGGCGGACGCTCACGGCATCCTGAGGGCGTGAGCGACCAGGACACGCCCAAGCCGACGACCGACGACCCCGAGCACACCCTCCCCCCGGGTGCCGACCAGGCCACGATCGAGGCGATGGGCAAGCTGTCCAAGGCGTTCGAGACGGTCGAGCGCGCCCGGGGCCGGCTCTACGACTTCCACCAGCTGACCGGCAAGGCCGACATGTCCCTGGACGAGGCGGTGCAGGCGTTCCGGGACGCCGGCCGGCCCGAGGTCGCCGAGCGGATCGAGCAGCAGCTCATCGGCCGGGACGTCGCCGCCGGGCGATGGACGTTCCAGCTGGTCGAGAGCTACGACGACGACTACTACCGGCCGTTCGCCGACCTCGAGCGCTGGGCCCGCGACACCTACGCCGAGGGCAAGCGCCACCTGTACGAGTCACAGCTGAAGGTGGAGCGCCAACAAGGCAAGACCTACCGCTGAGGCGCCCCCGCCCCGGCGCCCAGCCCCCGCCCCACCTTGTGCCGCTCAGTCGGCATTCGGGCCACGGACCCACCCGCATTCGCCGACCCACGAGCACGAAGACGGCCGACCCGGACCAGTCCGCCCCACCTTGTGCCGCTCAGTCGGCGATCGGGGACCCAACGACACCCATTGCCGACTCACGAGGACGAAGACGGGTCGGCGGGGTCAGGCGCGCGACCCGGCGCTCTCGGGCTGGGTCGCCCACCACTCGCGCAGGGCCTGCGCCGCCGCCTCGGGCCCGATCGGCCCCTGGTCCATCCGCACCGACAGCAAGTACTTGTACGCCCGGCCGAGCACCGGGCCCGGCGGGATGCCCAGCACCTCGGCGATCTGGTTGCCGTCGAGGTCCGGGCGGACCGCCGCCAGCTCCTCCTGGGACTGCAGCCGCGCGATCCTGGCCTCCAGCTCGTCGTACGTGCGGGAGAGGCGCTGGGCCTTGCGCTGGTTGCGGGTCGTGCAGTCCGAGCGGGTGAGGCGGTGCAGCCGGGGCAGCAGCGGGCCGGCGTCGGTGACGTAACGGCGCACGGCCGAGTCGGTCCACTCACCGGTGCCGTAGCCGTGGAAGCGCAGGTGCAGCTCGACCAGCCGGGCGACGGCCTTGACCGTGTCCTTGTCAAAGCGCATCGCCTTCAGCCGCTTGGCGGCCATCTTGGCCCCGACCACCTCGTGGTGGTGGAAGCTCACCCCGCCACCACCCTCGAACCGGCGGGTCGGCGGCTTGCCGATGTCGTGCAGCAGCGCGGCCAGGCGCAGCACCAGGTCGGGCCCGGGCACCGACTCCGGCGGCCCGTCCGGCGGCCCCTCCAGCGCGATCGCCTGCTCCAGGACGGTCAGCGAGTGCTCGTAGACGTCCTTGTGCCGGTGGTGCTCGTCGATCTCCAGCGCGAGCGCCGGCAGCTCGGGCACCACCTGCGCGGCCAGGCCGGTGCCCACCAGGACCGCCAGGCCGGACCGCGGCGAAGCGCCCAGCAGCAGCTTGGCGAACTCGTCGCGGGTCCGCTCGGCCGAGACGATCGAGAGCCGGTCGGCCATGTCGGTCATCGCCGCCTCGACCTCCGGTGCCACCGTGAAGCCGAGCTGGGAGACGAACCGGGCCGCCCGCATCATCCGCAGCGGGTCGTCGGCGAACGACTCCTGCGGCGTACCGGGCGTGCGCAGCACCTTGGCCGCCAGCGCCGACAGCCCGTCGTGCGGGTCGACGAACTCCAGCGAGGGCAGCCGCAGCGCCATCGCGTTGACCGTGAAGTCGCGGCGCACCAGGTCGTCGGCCAGGTTGTCGCCGAAGGCCACCTCGGGCTTGCGCGTCGTCCGGTCGTAGGCGTCCTTGCGGTACGTCGTCACCTCGACCAGGAACGTGCCGGCCCCGGTGCCCTTGCGCGCGCCGATCGTGCCGAACGCCCTCCCCACGTCCCAGTGCGCATCGGCCCAGCCCCGGAGCAGCGCCTCGGTCTGCTCCGGCGTCGCGTCGGTGGTGAAGTCCAGGTCCGGGGAGGTACGCCCCAGGAAGGCGTCCCGCACCGGCCCGCCGACCAGCGAGATCTCGTGGCCGGCGCCCGTGAACCGCTCGCCGAGGTCGGTGAGGAGCGGCAGCACGGGGGCGAGCCGGCGCACCGCCTCCTGCAGGAGCGGGCTGGTCGGGTCGGAGGAAGGCACGAGAGCCAAGGGTAGGTGACGCGTGCCCGCCCTCCCAGCCGCGCGAGCCGTCCGGGGACGCACACGACCGCTCGTTACAGTGACGGACATGAGCTCCCCCGTCCCCAAGCCGTCGCGGCAGGTCCGCCGGCTGCCGGCGGTGGAGGAGGTGTCCGCCGGCGGTGTCGTCGTGGACGTCGACGGCGGCACGGCGCGGATCGCGATCATCGCCCGCCGCAACCGCGCGGGCCGGGTCGAGTGGTGCCTGCCCAAGGGCCACATGGAGGGCGAGGAGACGCTCGAGGAGGCCGCCGCTCGCGAGGTGGCCGAGGAGACCGGGATCATCGGGCGGGTGCTCACCACGCTCGGCACCATCGACTACTGGTTCTCCACGGCCGACAAGCGCGTGCACAAGGTCGTCCACCACTACCTGCTCGAGGCCACCGGCGGCGAGCTGAGCATCGAGGGCGACCCCGACGGCGAGGCCATCGACGCCGCCTGGTTCCCGCTGGCGGAGGTCCACGAGCACCTCACCTTCCCCAACGAGCGCCGCATCGCCCGGGCGGCTTGGGAGCGGCTGGCAGGCACGACGTGATCCCCTCGCCCCCACGCGTCCCCCGCGGTCCGACCGCCGGGCGACGCGCCGTCCGCACGCTGCTCGCCGGTGCGCTCGCCACCGCGGCCACCGGCCTGTTGTCCGCGCCCCTGCCGGTCGCCTCCGCAGCCGCCGGTACGACGCGTGCGCCCATCACCGGTACGACGCGTGCCCCTGCCGCGGCCGACCCGGTCACCGTCACCCTGCGCGGCGTCAGCCCCACGATCGCCCGCCCCGGGGACCCCGTCGTGGTGACCGGCACCCTGCGCAACAGCGGCACCACCACGATCGACACCGCCACCGTCCACGCCCGGCTGAGCACCCAGGGCCTGCAGACCCGCGACGGCGTCCGGAGGTGGGCCCAGGGGGACGACCCGCAGGCCGCCGGCTCCGTGGTCGCCAGCCAGGACCTGCCCGACGCGCTACCGGCCGGACGCACCGAGCCGTTCCGCCTGACCATCCCCGCCGACGCCGTCCGCAACGGGGAGGGGTTCGCCGCACTGCCGCTGGCGGTCGACGTCGACGCCGGGCCGGCGAGGGTCGGGGAGGCACGGACCTTCCTGCCCTGGTTCTACAAGAAGGAGTTCGTCGCACCGCTGGCACTGACCACCGTGGTGCCGTTGACGCTGGACCCCGACCCCAACCTGTTCACGGCGCCGAGCGCGGCGCGCAACACCGCCTGGACCAAGGCCGTCGGCCCCGGCTCGCGGCTGCGGTCGGTCATCGCCGGCACCGCCGACGCCCCGGTCACCTGGGCCATCGACCCGTCCGTCCTCGGCCCTCCGGCGGCGGGTGGGGGCGGCGGGACCGCCGGGCGCAGCAGCCCCACCCCGACCCCGACGCCGAGCACCCCGCGCGATGACCAGCCGGCGGTCAAGGACGCCGTACCGGCACTGACGGCGGACCTGACCTCGGACCTGGCCGCGGCCGCCGCGGGTCACGACCTGTGGGCGCTGCCCTACACCGACCCGGACATCGCCACCGCGCCCACCGACCCCACCGTCGCGGGCCTGCTGGCCAGGCCTGAGACGCTGGGCGCGACGCTGCGGCGACAGGTCCGCAGCGACATCGCCTGGCCGGTGGACAACCGGCTGCCCGCCCAGCGCGAGGCGGACCTGCGCGGGTCCTTCCCCGGCCTGACCGCCGCCGTCGTCTCCACGTCGGGGCTGACGCTCGACCCCGGCTACAGCGGCGACGCGGCGCGCAAGACCAGCGACGGGCTGCCGCTGCTCGCCTCGGACGACCAGCTCAGCGGCATCCTGGCCGGCACGTCCGACGCCTCGGCGGGCGCCGGCACCGTGCAGCGGTTCCTCGCCGAGACGCTCGCCCTGATGAAGGAGTCGCCCGGCCGCGAGCGCTCGGTCCTGGTCACCGCCCCCCGCGACTTCGCCGGCGACCGGGACGTGCTGACCTCCCTGTTCACCGCCATCGGCGACGCCCCGTGGTTGCGTGCCACGCCGTCGAGCAGCCTGCTGTACGCCGCGGTGGACGCCGACCGCGAGCCGGCACCGGCGACGCCGGAGGTCGCCGGCGAGGCCGAGCCGCCGGCCTCGATGCGCTCGCCGCTGACCCCCCGGCGGCTCACCGCCCTCGCCAGCACCAAGCGCGACATCGACGGGGCCGCCAGCGTCCTCACCGGCGCGGAGGCCACCCGGTTCGCCGCGACGTGGGGCGAGTCGCAGGACCAGCTGGTGTCCAACCGCTGGCGCGGCCGCCCCGGCGACTGGAACCGTCTGGCGCGGATGGCCCCCGCCGCCGTGCAGGAGGTCACCAAGGGCGTCCGTGTCCTCGTCGCACCGGGCACGGTCAAGTTCTTCGCGCAGGACGGCGTCCTGCAGTTCATCGTCGTCAACGACCTCGACGAGACCGTCGACGACGTCCGGCTGAAGCTCACCTCCGACAGCCGCCGCCTGCGGATCGACGACCAGCCCGGACCGCTGCGGATCGGCGCGGGCAGCCGCACCACCGTCAAGGTGCGGGTCACCGCCGTCGCGCCCGGCCTGGTGCCGATCAGCGCCGACCTGTCCACCGCCAACGGCACCCGCCTCGGGCGCAACGCCCAGGTCAAGGTGCAGGTCCAGCCGATCAGCGTGACGGTCTTCTGGGCGCTCGGTGGCGTGTTCGCCCTCATCCTTGTCGTAGGGATCTACCGGTCCCTGCGCCGTCCCGGGCGCCCCAAGCCCGACCTCGACCTCGACCTCGCACAGGAGAACCCCCTCGCATGAGTGACTCGACCGCCAGCCTGGCCCGGTCCAGCGCCGGCATGGCCGCCGGGACGATCGCGTCCCGGGCGCTCGGCGTCGTCCGCGCGGCGCTGCAGGCCCTGGCCATCGGCACCGCCGCCGCCGCGAACGGCTGGGAGGTCGCCAACACCCTGCCCAACATCGTCTACCTGCTCCTGGCCGGCGGCGTGCTCAACGCCGTGCTCGTGCCCCAGATCACACGGGCCGCGACGCACGCCGACGGCGGCCGGCAGTACGTCGACCGCCTCCTGACCCTCTCGATCGGCGGGATCGCGCTGGTCACCGTCCTGATCACCGCCGCGGCGCCGCTGTTGGTGCGGCTGTACGCCAGCACGCTGGACCCGGCGACGCTGCAGCTGAGCATCACGTTCGCGTTCATCTGCCTGCCGCAGATCTTCTTCTACGGCCTCTACACCGTGCTCGGGCAGGTCCTGAACGCGCGCGGCCAGTTCGCCGCGTTCTTCTGGGCGCCGGTCGCGGCCAACGTGGTGTTCATCGCCGGGCTGGTGGCGTTCATCGCGCTCTACCCGTCCCAGCCGGCGGTCGCCGACTACACGACGCCGATGATCTGGCTGCTGGCCGGCAGCGCCACCCTGGCCATCGCCTGCCAGGGCCTGATCCTGCTCGTGCCGCTGTGGCGCTCGGGCTTCCGCTTCCGCCCGCGCTGGGGGTTCCGCGGCGTCGGCCTGCGGGGCGCGTCGACCGTGGCGCTGTGGACCTTCGCCGCGTTGGCCGTCTCCCAGCTGGCGTTCATCGTCACCTCCCAGGTCCTCGGCAGCGTGGGCGGCGACGATCCGGGGCGCGCGTCGTACAGCTATGCCTTCCTCGTCTTCATGCTGCCGCACTCGCTCGTGACGGTGTCGCTGGTCACCGCGCTGTTCACCCGGATGTCCAGGGCGGCGCACTCCGACGACCTGCGCGAGGTGCGCCGCGACGTGCACCAGGGCCTGCGCCTGACCGCCGTCGTGAACATCCCCGCCACCGTCGGCGGGATGTTGCTGGGCGTCTACATCACCGGGACGCTGTACATCCTCAACAGCCCGCAGGCCACGCGCGGCATCGCGAGCATCCTCATCCCGATGATGGCCGGGCTGGTGCCGTTCGGCGTGGTCTACCTGATCCAGCGCGTCTACTACGCGTTCGAGGACGCCCGCACCCCGTTCCGGCTGCAGGTCATCATCTCGGTCATGGCGACGGTGGCCGGCCTGCTCGCGCTGCTGCTGCCCGACCCGTGGGTGGGCTTCGGGATCGGCGCGGGGCAGACCCTGAGCAACCTCGTCGGCGCCGTGGTCGGGGTGGTCTGGGTGCGCCGTCGCCTCGAAGGACTGCCGCTCGGCGGCATCACCCGCAGCTACGTCCGGCTGACCGTGGCCTCCCTGGGCGGTGCCGTCCCGGCGGCGCTGCTGGCCTGGGCCCTGACGCGGGTGATCGCGGGGCGCCTCGAGGCCCCCGTGGTCCTGCTGGTCGCCGGAAGCGCGTTCGCAGCCACCTACCTCGTCCTCGCCCGCCGGCTGCGGGTCCGCGAGGTCGATGAGCTGCTCGAACCGCTGCTCGGGCGCGCGCGCCGCATCCTGCCCGGGCGCTGAGCGCCATCTAGGATGAAGCGCAGGAGGTGGCCGCACGGCCACCTCTCCGATGACCGCGAGGAGTGCGTGTGCAGGGCGTGGGACCGGGAACCTCCCTCGGGGGTCGCTACGCGTTGCGCTCCCGGCTGTCCCACCGCAGCGACCTCGAGCACTGGTCCGCGCACGACACGACGCTCGAGCGGGACGTCGCGGTCACGGTCTTCGACAGCCGCCATCCCCACGCCGCCGCCGTCCTCGACGCCGCTCGCCGTGCCGCCGGTGTCGAGGACCCGCGCCTCGTCCGCATCCTGGACGTGGGCACCCAGGCCGGCGCCTCTTGGATCGTCGAGGAGTCCCTGGCCGACGCCGAGTCGCTGGCCACGCTCCTCCAGCAGGGGCCGCTCCCGGCCGAGGAGGCGCGCCGGATCGCCGGTGAGGCCGCGAGCGCGCTGGAGAAGGCCCGCCAGCGGGGCCTGCACCACCTGCGCCTGACGCCTCACGCCGTGCTGCGCACCCCGGACGGCACGGTCAAGGTCAGCGGCACCGCGATCGCCGCGAGCATGGACGGCCTCGAGGAGCCGGACGACGTCGCGGCCACCCGGGCTGACACCGTCGGCCTCGTGGCCCTCGCCTACGCCGCGCTGACCAGCCGCTGGCCGCTGGCCGCGCTGGTCCACGGCGTCGACCCCGCCCCCCGGGTCGTCGGCGGGGTCGCCGCACCCTCCGAGATCGCGGCCGGCGTCCCCAGCGACCTCGATGCCCTGTGCCGGCTCACCCTCAACGACGACAACGGCCCGCTGACCCCGGGCGACTTCGCCATGCAGATCGCGCCCTGGCCCTCCGCGACGGTCCGGCGCTCCGGCGACGAGGCCACGCTCATGCTCGACACGGCCGGCCGATCCCGCTGGGAGCTCGGTGGCACCGGGTCGACGCGGGCCATGCCCGTCGTCAAGGGCGCCCCCGCGGTCACCGCAGCCGCCGCGAGCGCCTCGCCGGTCACCCCCGGTGCCGAGGCCGCCGCCGACCGCACCGCGGCGGACCCCGGCCGGGTCGAGCCCACCACGCTCATCGCGCGCGAGGACTTCGCTCCGGGTCGCCCGGGCGGTACGGCGACCCCCGCCGGTACGACGACCGCCGCGGCCGCGCCGCGGCGACCGGTAGCACCGGGCCGGGTGCGTCCGCGCACCCGCCCACCACCGCGGCTCCCGCCACCGACGCCGCCGCCGCGGCCGGCCGGGGCAAGGTCGGCACCTTCGCCCGGGCCGCCGCCGACAAGGCCACCGAGCGCGCCTCCTCGGCCCGGTCGAACCACCAGCAACGCGACCGTGCTCGTGCCCTCGCCCGGCAGGGCACGCCGCTGACCCTGCCCGAAGCGCTGTGGGTCAAGGACGAGCCGATCGAGGCGCCGGCGCCGCTGCTGCCCGCCTCCACCGCGGTGGCCCCCACCCACGACCAGTCGCGGCTCGTCCTCATGGTCGTCGCGCTCTTCGTCATCGTCGCCCTCGGCATCGGCGCCTGCAACGTCCGCAACCTGGGCAACGGCATCAGCCTCTCCGCGGACGGCGCGCCGCAGCCGACGGTGACCGCGACCGCACCGGCCGTCACGGTGACCCCGACCCCGAGCGCCAGCCCGTCGGCCACCGCGTCCACCACCGCAGGCGCCCCGATCGCGATCGACAAGGCCTCCGGCTTCGACCCCCAGGGCGACAACGAGGAGCGCAACGGCGATGCCGCCCGCGTCTTCGACGGCGACAAGGGCACGTCCTGGACGTCGGAGGGTTACGCCACCCCGACCTTCGGCGGCCTGAAGAAGGGCGTGGGCGTGCTGCTCGACCTGGGCCAGCCGACCCAGGTGAGCAAGGCCGTGCTCGAGCTGGGCAGCAAGAACCTGGATGTCACCGTCTACGCCGCCCCGGACGGCACGCTGGACGGCGCCCGCGAGATCGGCTCCAGGAACGGCGCCACCGGCACCGTGACGCTGGAGGCGCCGAAGGACCTGCCCAAGACCGACTACGTCATCGTCTGGTTCACCAGCCTGGCCGCGGACGGTGGCCGCTACCGCGCGAGCCTCGACGAGATCACGTTGAGCTAGGCCATGTCACGCCTGCAGGAACTCACCGAGCTCTCGGACCGCGACCTGCTGGCGGCGCACTGCGCCGGCGACGCCGATGCCTTCGGTGAGCTGTTCCGCCGACACCGTGACCGGATGTGGGCCGTCGCGCTGCGCACCACCCGTGACCCCGAGCTGGCGGCCGACGCCGTGCAGGAGGCGTTCCTCGCGGCGTACCGTCGCGCGGACTCCTTCCGCGGCGAGGCCGCGGTGACCACCTGGCTGCACCGGATCGTGGTCAACGCCTGCCTGGACCGTCTGCGCCGGATCAAGCCCACCGTGCAGCTGCCCGACGCCGACCTGTCGGTGCTGGCCGACAGCCACGACCACCACGCCGGCGTCGAGGTGCGGCTCGATGTCCGGCAGGCGCTGGACCGGCTGCCCGAGGGCCAGCGGCTGGCCCTGGTCCTGGTCGACATGCACGGGATGAGCGTCGCCGAGGCCGCGTCGGTCCTCGAGGTCGCCGAGGGCACGATCAAGTCCCGGTGTGCGCGTGGTCGGGCGGCGATGGCCGTCCTGCTCGGCCTCGACGTCGACCCCGGACGTCCCGGTCCCCGCGGCGGTGGCGGCTCCCCGCCGGCGCCCAAGGAACCTTCGGCGTCGCCCTGACGTCATACCCTCGTCGGCTCGCCGTGCTCCACCGCCCCAGCCGTCTCGATGCCGCAAAGAAGGTGAAACGACCGTGATCACGCCGCGCCACCCCTCGGGGGAGTCCCCCGAGGACGACCCGACCGGAGTGCGTGCGCTGCTCGCGTCCCTGCCCGAGCCCGAGCCGATGCCGGCCTACCTCGTCGAGCGGATCAGCGCCAGCCTCGCCGCCGAGCAGGCCAACCGGTCGCGGGTCCCCGCCGGGGCGACCGTGGTCCCGCTCGCCCGTCGCCGGCCGCTCCGCACGATGGCGCTCGGGCTGGCCGGTGTGGCCGCCGCGGCGGCGGTCGTGGGCGTGGTCGGCACCAGCGTGCTGCACCGCCCGGAGCAGTCCTCCAGCGGCGCCGCGGCGTCGATGTCCACCGCCACCCGGAGCCACCCCTTCCGCGCCGGCCCCGTCCTCCGGCTCCCGCCGGAACGGACGGCCCCAGGGCAGCCCGGGCACCCAGGGGCTCGCCGCGACGCCACCCATGCACATCCAGATGTCCTCGACCCGCTACACCCGCGGCTCCTTCGCCGCGCAGGCCGGCGCGCTGGCCAGCCGCCGGCCCCGCGCACCCGGTCCACCCGCTGACCGCGGAGTCACCCGGCATCGGCCCGATCGCCACGCCCACCGGCCTGGCCAGCTGCCTGCGTGCCCTGGGTGTGGGCCGCGTGGACGACGTGACCGCCGACGTCTCCTCCTACGAGGGGACCCCGGCCGTGGTCATCGTCACGGTCTCCGGCTCCGCACGCACCGCCTACGCCGTGAAGCGGTCCTGCTCCACCGGCAACCAGGCCCTGCTGCACCCGGGCGTCCCCGTCTCCTGACCGCGGGCCCGGAACAATCGCGCCCTAAGATCGGTTCCAGCAAGGACACGCCCGGACCGCCCGTCCGGCGCCGACACCCGACCAGTCAAGGGGTACTCCGCGTGAGCACCGACGTCCGCAACGTCATCATCATCGGCTCCGGACCGGCCGGCTACACCGCCGCCGTCTACGCCGCCCGGGCCAACCTGGCACCGCTGGTCTTCGAGGGTGCGGTGACCGCCGGTGGCGCGCTGATGAACACCACCGAGGTCGAGAACTTCCCCGGCTTCCGCGACGGCATCATGGGCCCGGACCTGATGGAGAACATGCGCGCCCAGGCCGAGCGGTTCGGCGCCGAGCTGGTCGACCGACGACGTGACCGAGGTCGTCCCTCGAGGGCCCGGTCAAGACCGTCACCGACGGGGAGGGCACCGTCCACCGCGCCCGCGCCGTCATCCTGGCCATGGGCTCGGCCTACCGCGAGCTCGGCCTGCCGGACGAGAAGCGCCTCTCCGGCCACGGCGTCTCCTGGTGCGCCACCTGCGACGGGTTCTTCTTCCGCGACCAGGACATCCTCGTCGTCGGCGGTGGCGACTCCGCCGTCGAGGAGGCGACGTTCCTCACCAAGTTCGCCCGCTCGGTGACCATCGTGCACCGCCGTGACCAGCTGCGGGCGAGCAAGATCATGGCCGACCGCGCCGCCGCCAACGACAAGATCCGGTTCGCCTGGAACTCCGAGGTCGCCGAGATCCACGGCGCCGACAAGCTGACCGGCGTCACCCTGCGCGACACCGTGACCGGCGAGACCCGCGAGGTGGCCGCGACCGGCCTGTTCGTCGCGATCGGGCACGACCCGCGCAACGAGCTGGTCAAGGGCGTCGTCGAGCTCGACGACGAGGGCTACGTCCTGGTCGAGGGCCGCACCAGCCTCACCAACGTCGAGGGCGTCTTCGCCTGCGGCGACCTGGTCGACCACACCTACCGCCAGGCCATCACCGCCGCCGGCTCCGGGTGCGCCGCCGCCCTGGACGCCGAGCGGCACCTGGCCGACATCGAGGCCGGTGACCACGTCGAGACCATCGCCGAGGCGCAGACCCTGCCCACCGACCCACCCGGCCTGGGTGAGCACGCCGACCAGGCACACACCGACCAGCCGCTCGGCGTGTCCTGACGCCGCCGCGCCCGTGCTCACCCGGGCCGCGGCCCGGTGCGGCAGACAGCCGCCAGCCGCGGCCCTGCCACCAGCAGATCCGCACCACACAAGGAAGGAGCCCCCACTGTGGGAGCTACCAAGGAGACCACCGACGCGACGTTCGACACGGACGTCCTGATGAGCGACAAGCCGGTCATCGTCGACTTCTGGGCGCCGTGGTGCGGCCCGTGCCGCGCCGTCGCGCCGATCCTGGAGGAGCTCGCCAGCGAGCACGGTGACAAGGTCTCGGTCGTCAAGCTCAACACCGACGAGAACCCGCAGATCACCTCCCGCTACGGCATCACCGGCATCCCGACGATGAACGTCTACGTCAAGGGCGAGGTCGTCAAGACCCTCGTGGGCGCCCTGCCCAAGCCCAAGCTCGTGCGTGAGCTGTCCGACTTCATCGGCTGACCACTCCCGCGGCGCCGTACGACGGCGCGCCGGACCCCCTCAGGTCGGGCGCGCCGTCGACTGCTGTCTGGGGTTACCCTCCACCCAGATGACCGTGCCGCCCTCCGCAGCGCGCAGCTCCCAGCCCCCGAAAGGTCGGTATGTCGGACCATCTCCCTGCACTCTTCCGCCTCGGTGACGAGGGCGACGGCGTCCGTCGCCATCCGTGAGCGGCTGCGGCGGACCGGGGACCTTCCCCCGGCCGTCGCGCTGCACGACGTGGCCGCGCCCGATCCGTCCGGTGAGGACCACCCGCACCGGTACGACGACACGCTGCGTCGCGCGGTGCGCTCGTTCCAGCAGCGGCGGGGGCTGATCGCCGACGGCATCGTGGGTCCGCAGACCTACCTCGAGCTCGACGGCGCCCGCTGGAGCCTGGGCGACCGGCTGCTGTCGCACACCCCCGGCCACCTGATGCAGGGTGACGACGTGGCGACCCTGCAGGAGCGGCTGCTCGCCCTGGGGTTCAGCCCCGAGCGGGTGGACGGCCTGTTCGGGCCCAACACCGAGCAGGCGGTGCGGGGCTTCCAGCGCGGGGTGGGCCTGGCGCCGGACGGCGTCGTCGGACCCGAGACGCTGCGCGCCTTCGCCGACCTCAGCCGCTCGATCACCGGCGGCTCGCCGCACACGCTGCGCGAGCGCGAGCTGGTGCGCCGGTCGGGGCACAGCCTGTCCGGTCGGATCGTCGTGCTCGACCCCGGCCACGGCGGGACCGTCGCCCGGGGCGCAGGCCGGCTCGCTGCGCGAGGCCGACCTCATGCTGGACCTCGCCCGGCGGATCGAGGGGCGCCTGACCGCGATCGGCGTGACGGTGCTGTTCACCCGCTCCGGCTCGACGCAGCCCCGACGACCTCGAGCGCGCCGCCTTCGCCAACGACGCCGGCGCCGACGTCCTGCTGTCGCTGCACTGCGACTCCGACCGACCAGCCGCAGGCCGGCGGCGTGGCCACCTTCTTCTTCGGGCAGGACCGGTTCGGCGCCTGGTCGGCGATCGGCGAGCAGCTGGCCGACCTGGTGCAGCGCGAGATCGTCGCCCGCACCGGGCTGGCGGACTGCCGCTCGCACCCCCGCGCCTGGACCCTGCTGCAGCGCACCCGGATGCCGGCGGTGCGGATCGAGGCCGGCTACCTCACCCACGCCGAGGACGCCGCGCTGCTGGCCCAGCCGCAGTTCCGCGACACCCTCGCCGAGGCCGTCGTGGTGGCCCTGCAGCGCACCTACCTCGGCGAGGACGACACCAACGCCACCGGCACGCTCCACCTGGGTGACCTGCGGGCCTACCTGGCGTCCCGGACCGGCTGACCGACGCGCAGGGCGACGGCTGGCCGCGCCGGACGTGCGTCGCCGGACGTCGTCGCCTGCCCGCTGACGGCACGATCGCGGCCGCACGTGCCGTCGCCGGCCCGTGCCGTCGCTGCGACGGCGCGTCGTCCGACCAGGCCTCAGAGCTGTGGTCCGCGCGTCAGCACGGGCTGACGCACCTGCTGCAGGAGCCGCTCGACCGCCGCCTCCATGTCCTCGCGCCAGGACAGGCGCCGTGCGCAGGTCCAGCCGCATCCGCGGCCACACCGCGTGCTCACGCACCGTCTTGAAGCCGACCTCCGACAGGAACGACGCCGGCAGCACGCAGCCGCCGAGCTGGCGCGGGACCGGGCCCGACCGGCCGAACGCCTCCATCGCGCGGACGTTGCGCCGGTGCAGGTCCTTGGCCGCCGCCTGCACCAGCATCCGCCCGAGCCCGCTGCCCGGGTGCTCGGGGGCCACGGCCGCGGTCATCAGCAGCACGGCGTCGCCGGACACCGGGGCCGTCGGGAAAGCCGGCCGCCCGCGGCACGAGGTAGGCCGGGGCGTAGGTGACGTAGCCGGCCGGGGCGCCGTCGACGTACGCGACCCGCCCGACGCTGCCCCACTCCAGCAGGGCCGCGGACACCCAGGACTCCTTGTCCAGCTCGGGGTCGCCGCGCTCGTGCGCCCGCTGGGCGAGGACCGGGTCCAGCTCCCAGAAGAGGCAGGTCCGGCAGGGGTCAGGCAGGTCGTCCAACCGGTCGAGCGTCAGCGACAGCAGCTCACGCCCGCTCATCGCGGCCGCATCCTCGGGAGGCCTCGCGCGCCACGGCGGCCGCGTGGCGGGTCCTGCCGGTTTCCCGTGAAACAGGGCGCGGCCCGCGAGACGCTCCGCCATCCTCGTGGGCCCTCATGTCAGACTCCTACCACGCGTGTTCCGCACCCGTACACCCCCGAGCAGCACCGCACCGGAAGGAGGACCGACCATGACCGAGCACGGCTCGCGCCTGGACCCCTGGAGGGGTTCCTACGCCCAGCGCACGGCGGGCATGACGGCCTCGGAGATCCGCGCGCTGTTCTCGGTCGCCTCCCGCCCGGAGGTGGTCTCCCTCGCCGGCGGGATGCCCTACCTGTCCGCCCTGCCGATGGACACCGTGGCGGAGACGGTGCAGCAGCTGCTCAGCACCCACGGCGCCACCGCCTTGCAGTACGGCTCCGGCCAGGGCGACGCGCGGCTGCGGGAACAGATCCTCGAGGTGATGGCGCTGGAGGGCATCCGCGCCCACGCCGACGACATCGTGGTCACGACCGGGTCGCAGCAGGCGCTGGACCTGGTCACCCGGGTGTTCATCGACCCCGGTGACGTGATCCTGGCCGAGGCGCCGAGCTACGTCGGCGCGCTCGGGGTCTTTGCGGCGTACCAGGCGCAGGTGGCCCACGTGACCTCCGACGACGAGGGCCTGGTGCCCGCCGCGCTGGAGGAGCGCATCGTCGCCCTGCGAGGCCGCCGGCCAGCGGATCAAGTTCCTCTACACCGTGCCCACGTTCTCCAACCCCGCCGGCACGACGCTGACGGTGCAGCGGCGCCCGCAGATCCTCGACATCTGCGCCCGGCACGGCATCCTCGTGCTCGAGGACAACCCCTACGGCCTGCTCGGCTTCGACCGCGAGCCCTACCCGGCGATGCGCTCCCTGTCCGAGGAGGGCGTGGTCTACCTCGGCTCCTTCTCCAAGACGTTCGCCCCCGGGCTGCGGGTCGGCTGGGCCGTCGCGCCGCACGCCGTGCGGGAGAAGCTGGTCCTGGCCTCGGAGTCGGCCATCCTGTGCCCGAGTGCGTTCGCGCAGATGACCGTCTCCAGCTACCTGGCCGGCTGCGACTGGCAGGCGCAGATCAAGGTCTACCGCGAGCTCTACCGCGAACGGCGTGACGCCATGCTCGACGCCCTCAGCAGCCTGCTGCCCGAGGCGTCCTGGACGCATCCGGACGGCGGGTTCTACGTCTGGGTCACCCTGCCCGACGGCGTGAACGCCAAGGCGATGCTGCCGCGGGCCGTGACCGAGCGGGTGGCCTACGCGCCGGGCACCGGCTTCTTCGCCGACGGCACCGGCCACCGCTACGCCCGTCTCTCCTACTGCTACCCCGACCCCGACCGCATCCGCGAGGGTGTCCGCCGGTTCTCCGGCGTCGTACGCAGCGAGCTCGAGCTGATCGAGACGTTCGGCACGGCGGCCGGTTCGGCGCCCGGCTCCGACGGGTCCGCGCCGTCGGTCCAGATGCCCGGCCCCGACTCCTTCTGACCCGTCCGGTGATATATCGTCACCCTGCACGCACGCCGTCGTGCGTCACTCGCACAGGCCGCACGAGCCCGCTCTCGTCAAGGAGAACGACATGACCCACGTCCTGGTCCTCGCCGGCGGACTCAGCCACGAGCGCGACGTCTCGCTGCGCTCAGGCCGTCGCGTCGCCGACGCGCTCGCCCGCGCCGGCTGCGAGACACATGTCCGCGACGTCGACTCGACCCTGCTCGACACCATCAGGGCGACCCGGCCGGACGTGGTCTGGCCGGTGCTGCACGGCGCCACGGGCGAGGACGGCGCACTGCGCGACGTGCTGCAGACGCTCGAGATTCCGTATGTCGGCGCGCGGCCGGCCTCCTGCCGGCTCACCTGGGACAAGCCCGTCGCCAAGGCACTCGTCAGCGCCGCCGGCGTGTCGACACCCGGTGGTGTGGCGCTCTCCGCACGCCACCTTCCGCGAGCTGGGAGCCGCCGCGGTCCTGGACGCGGTGGTGTCGTCCCTCGGCCTGCCGCTCGCAGTGAAGCCGGCTCGCGGAGGCTCGGCCCTCGGCCTGAGCATCGTCCGAACCGCCAGGGAGCTGCCCACGGCGATGGTCGGCCGCCTATGCGTACGGTGATATCGCTCTGCTGGAACGTTCATCGCCGGCACCGAGGTGAGCGTGACGGTCCTGGAGGACGAGAACGGCGAACCGCAGGCACTTCCGGCCGTCGAGATCGTGCCCGACGGCGGTGTCTACAGCTACGACGCGCGCTACACCGCAGGTGCCACGGAGTTCTTCGCCCCGGCCCGCCTGACACCCGAGGCGGCGGCAGCGGCCGCCGACGCCGCGCTGACGGCGTACCGCGTGCTGGGCCACCGTCACCTGTCCCGGATGGACCTGATCATCGACGCCGAGGGCACGCCGTGGTTCCTCGAGGGCAACATCTCCCCGGGGATGACCGAGACCTCCCTGGTCCCGCTGGCGCTCGAGGCGGCCGGCTTCGACCCGACCGCGGTCTACGCCCGGCTTGTCGAGCGTGCCGGGTCGAGCACCTCAGCACCAAGCCCCGCGCTCTGACGCGGCGCCCCGACCGGCTCCGGGTCCGGCCCCCGGTCGCCGGCCGCTCGCGGGAGACCGCCGGCACGCACCGGGACAGCGGCGAGCAGGCCGGTGCAGCGGATCCAGCCGCACCGACCACGTACCGCGCGGTCAGTCGCCGTCAACCTGCTCCGGGGCTGACCCGAGCAGCTCGACGATGCGGTTGCAGGTCGTCGACCGAGGCGAACTCGACCGTCAGCTTGCCCTTGCGCTGGCCCAGGGCGATGCTGACGCGGGTGTCGAAGCGGTCGGAGAGCCGGGCGGCGATGTCGTCCAGCTGAGGATGACGGGCGCCGGCGCGGGGGCGGCGAGCCGGCCGCGGCGCGTCGTTGCTGCCGATCGTCACGATCTCCTCGACGTTGCGCACCGACAGCCCCTCGGCCACGATCCGCTGGGCCAGGCGCTCCATGGCAGCACCGTCCGCCAGGCCGAGCAGCGCGCGGGCGTGGCCGGCACTCAGCACGCCCGCCGCCACGCGCCGCTGCACCAGCGGGGGCAGCTTGAGCAGACGAAGGGTGTTGGAGATCTGCGGCCGCGACCGACCGATCCGCGTGGCCAGCTCGTCGTGGGTGCAGCCGAAGTCGTCCAGCAGCTGCTGGTAGGCGGCGGCCTCCTCCAGGGCGTTGAGCTGGCTGCGGTGGAGGTTCTCCAGCAGGGCGTCGCGCAGGAGGTCGTCGTCGTGCGTCTCCTTGATGATGGCCGGGATCGTGGCCAGGCCGGCCTCCTGGGTGGCGCGCCAGCGGCGCTCGCCCATGATCAGCTCGTACTGAGCCCGCTCCTGGCCCGGCTGCGCGACGACATCGGCCAGCTCATCGACCGGGATGGGCCGGACGACCACCGGCTGCAGCACGCCGATCTCGGCGATGCTGTGGGCCAGCTCGGCCATGTCGTCGTCGTCGAAGACCGTGCGGGGCTGACGTGGGTTCGGGCGGATCGACAGCGACCGGCAGCTCGGCGAACCACGCACCTGGCACCGGCGTGAGGCCATTCACGTCGGGCACGGCTGACGCGGCATCCACGCCATCCGGGCCAGGTGCCGCGTCCTCGCCGCCCGCGTGTCGGGCGCGCTATTGGTGTCCGAACGATCGGACATGACGCCCAACGAGGCCTCCCGTCGCCGTCTCGCCGTCACTGGACCAGTCGGCGTCGCCATGCGCGCCAACCCCTGCAGGCCGACCTCTCCCGGTGCGAGGTCGGTCCACCTGACGTCGGCACCGCGGCCGTCCAGGACCGGCGCCGAGACCCCGTCCGATGCGGCGCCGCCCGGCTCGATCGGTGGTGTTTCCCGTGAAACCTTCGCCATGGGCCACGGTGCCGGACTCGTCCACAGCCACGGCGCCTGCCTCGGTCGCGGCCGCAGCTGTACCGACCGGCGCAGTGCCAACCTCATCGACAGGAGCACCCCCGTCCTCGCGGGCCGTTTCCCGTGAAACCGCGGGGTCGCCCGCCGCCGGACGTGTTATCCCGAGGCGCTGCTCGGTTTCCCGTGAAACATCGCCGGCTTCGCCCTCGCGGACGACCGGACCGAAGACGCTGGGCCGCGCGCGCTCCGCCGGAGTTGTCCTTGAAGAAGACGTCGACCGGCCGGCTGCCGTTGTCTCCGGGGGGCGTGCTGGGGATGAGCGCCCCCAGACCGCGACCGAGCGCTCGGCGCTTCTCACTCATGAACGTGAACCTCTCATTGGGGCAGAACTCGGGACGGTGCAATGCGCGGCGGTGGACATGGCACTACTTCGCGCTGGAGCCGCGATCGGCGAGCTCGCCGGCGGCTTCGAGGTAGGAGAGGGCGCCACTGCTGGATGGGTCGTACGTCATCACGGTCTGCCCATGACTCGGCGCCTCGGAGATGCGCACCGAACGGGGGACCGTCGTGCGCAGGACCTGCTCCGGGAAGTGGCTGCGGACGTCGTCGGCCACCTGCGCCGACAGGCGGGTGCGGCCGTCGTACATGGTCAGCAGGATCGTGGAGACATGCAGGTCAGGGTTCAGGTGGGTCTTGATCAGCTGGATGTTCTTCAGCAGCTGCGAGAGGCCCTCGAGGGCGTAGTACTCGCACTGGATCGGGATGAACACCTCTTCCGCGGCGACGAAGGCGTTGACCGTCAACAGGCCGAGGCTCGGTGGGCAGTCGATCAGCACGTAGTCGAGCCGCTCCTCACCGCGCGCGGCCGCCGGTCGATGTAGCTGCGCAGCGCGCGCTGCATGCGGGTCTCCCGGGCCACCAGGCTGACCAGCTCGATCTCGGCCCCGGCCAGGTCGATCGTCGCGGGCGCACACCAGAGGTTCGGGATGTCCGGGCACTCCTGGACCACTTCGCCGATGTCCATCCCGTCCACGAGCACGTCGTAGATGCTGGACACCTCGGCATGATGGTCGATACCCAAGGCCGTGCTGGCGTTGCCTTGGGGGTCGATGTCGATGACCAGGACCCGAAGACCGGCCTGGGCCAACGCCGCGGCGACGTTGACGGTGGTCGTGGTCTTCCCGACGCCGCCCTTCTGGTTGGCGACCGTCAGGATCCGCGTCTGGTCGGGCTTGGGAAATGCCTTGCCGGACAGGGTGATCCGCCGACGGGCGTCCACGGCGACCTGCCGGGCCAACGGAGTGTCGTCGTCCGTGGGTGGCAGCGCGTCGGCAAGCGCGGCGCGCTCGCGCTCCACCTGCGTCACGCCGGCGTCCGGACCGGTGCTCGCGTGCGGCTCGCTCGTGTTTCACGTGGAACGTCGTTCGCGCGACGCGTTGCTGGCGGGGCGCGGCTCACGTCCTCGGCCGGCCCGACTGATCCGGCGGCGGCGCGACGCCTCCGCGGGGGCGGTGTCCGGCGCGAACGTCGCGCTGGCGACGGTGCCCTCCGGCACGATCGGGCGACGTCCGCCGCGAGCGCGGTCGGTCAGGCCTTCGCAGGGGCTGGTTGTCGGCTCCCACCGGCCGTCTCGGCCAGCGCCGCCTCGGCCACCGCCATCGTTGACGGCAGCGTTTGCCGCGGCCCCCCGAAGGCGTCTCACGGCGTTGCACGGGAAACCGTCGGGATTTCACGGGAAACCTCATCTTCACACCGGCGAGGGCGCCGGGAAGCGTGCACGTCCGACGAGGTCCGGAGGCGGAGCGCCCCGGCGCGCGGAACTCGGGGCGGGCCAGCCAAGCCCCCCCGCGCGTCCGCGGTGGGTTCGCCGACCTCGGCTATCGGCCAACCCAGCCCCGATGGAGCCAGTCCAGACGTCGACACCCGTCACCTCATTCTCGTTTGCCGAAGGGGGTTCTCCCCGACGCGCCCCTACCGTATCCGGTTCCGGAGCGGCTTCCTGACAGCACACACCGCGCGGGCGGAGCTTGCCTTCCGCCGCTTCTCCTCGTCGTTCCCGTCTGGACTGCGCCGCCCGCGTCGGGCCGGCTTTGGGGCGTCCCGCCGTGGCCGCCTCGGCAGCACTGCCGCGCGTGGGCTCGGGGGCGGCCCGACGTCAGCGCGGCCGGCGCCGGCCGGACCGCTTGGCGGGCGCTTTCGCCGCCCGCTCGCGGCGAGCCGGCTTGGTGCCGAGCGTCACGCGCACCACGATGGTCGCCGGCGACACCGCGTCAGCGCCGTACGTCTCGACCGCGTCCGACACGGCGCCCAACCGGCGCAGCGAGGGCCCGGTCGGCGTCCAGCTCCTCCTGCGCGAGACGCGCCCTTCAGCGCCAGCATCGACCCTCCAGGCTGCAGCAGTGGCAGCGACCAGCGTGCGAGCTCACCCAGCCTGCCACCGCCCGGGCGGTCACCACGGGCGCCGACACTGGTCCCAGAACTGCTCGGCCCGGCCCCGGTGCACCTCGACGTTGTCCAGTCCCAGCTCGTCGACGGCCGCGCAGAGCCAGTTCGTGCGACGAAGCATGGGCTCCACCAGGTGCATCCGGACGTCGGGACGCGCGATCGCCAGGGCGAGCCCCGGCAGACCGGCACCCGAGCCGACGTCGATCACCTCGGCGTCCGTGCGGGAGGGCCGGGTGGACCACCGCGCAGTTGAGCACGTGCCGTTCCCAGAGCCGGGGCACCTCGCGCGGTCCCACCAGCCCGTGGGAGACCCCGCTGTCGGCGAGGATGCCGGCGAACCGCTTCGGCGAGCGCCACCGGTCCCCGAACACCTCGGCGGCCACCGCCGGCGCCGGCGGAGGTACCGCAGCGCCCATCGCCCGTGCACGCCGCCGTCCGCCGGCCGTGGCCGCACGTCGCCGTCCGTGGCGCTCGGCCCGGACGATCAGCGGTCACGGCAGCACCCATCGTCGGTGTGAGCGGGGCGCGGTGGTAGTTCCACGTGAAACGACAGCGTCATCCAGGCAGGACGACGACGTGGCGGTGCGGCTCGACACCCTCGGAATCCGACCCGAGCCCGGCCGCGGCGACCTCGTCGTGGACGACCTTGCGCTCGAAGGCCGTCATGGGTCCATGGCCTGCTGCTCACCGGTGGTCCGGACCTGCGCGATCACCGTCCGCGCCGAGCTCCACCAGCGCGCTGCGGCGCTCGGCCCGGTGCCCGGCGACGTCCAGCATCAGCCGGCTCCGCTCACCCGTTGCCGCCTGGACGGCCAGCCGCGTCAGCTCCTGCAGCGCGTCCAGCACCTTGCCGTCCGGCCCGACGAGACGGCGCGACACGCGCCCTTCCTCGGAGTCCACGATCGCGACGGCCGCGCGGTCACCGTCCACGTCGACGTCGATGTCACCGTCCAGGTCGGCGATGTCGAGCAGCTGCTCGAGGAAGTCCGCCGCCACCTCGCCCTCGCGCTCCAGGTGACCCGCCCGCGACGTCGCGCGCCACCCTGGGCCTCGGCGTCGTCGCCCTCGAGCCGCACCGGCGGACGCGCCGCCGGCGGCCGGGGACGCCTCCGGCGCCGCTCGCGTCGTCGTGGTCCGCCGCGCTGTCGAGCCAGCGGCAGCCTCGGCAACGGCTGGTCGACTCGGCCTGGTCGGCCGGTCCGGCTGGGCCGCGCTGCGGCTGGTCGGGTCGGCTGGCCGGCGCGGCTCGGCAGCGCGCGGCTGGTCAGGCTGGTCGTCGGGCTGGTCAGCCACCGTCGTGGAGTCCTGGTCGGTCATGAGCGTCTCCTGGGATGCGGGGTGCCTGACCCTGCGGTCGGCACGAGGTCGGATGGCGGCTGCGGCGTCTCCCCGCTGGTGGGGAGGCATCGCCGCGGCAGGGCGGCGGGGCGCGTGCCGCCGGCTCAGGCGTCCCGGCTTGCGGCCGTCGTGTCGCCACCGGTCGCCGTGCGCTTGGCAGGGGCGGGCGCGCCCGGCTTGGCGGCCGGCTTCGTCGCCGGCTTCGTGGCGCTCGGCGGCACCGGACGGTTGCGCTTCTTGCGCTTGGGCTGCTGACGCTGGCCCGACACCGGCTTGGCGGGCTCCTCGACGGTGTCCTGCACGTCGTCGGCCGGTCCTCGTGGTGCAGCCCCGGGAGGGTGAACTTCTTGTGCTCCTTGCCGCTCTTCATCCGGCGCTCCTCGAGGGCCTTCTCGGCCAGGGAACCCGGGGCCGGCATCCGGCGGATGACGTAGAACTGCTGGCCCATCGACCAGAGGTTGGTGGTCAGCCAGTACAGCAGCACGCCGATCGGGAAGTTGATGCCGGAGATCGCGAAGAACAGCGGCATCAGGTACAGCAGCATCTTCTGCTGCTTGGCGAACGGGTTGTCCAGCGACGACGCCGGCATGTTCTTCATCATCAGCTGGCGCTGCGTGGTGAACGTCGTGGCCGACATCAGCACGATGAGCACGACCGTGACGATCTTGACGGTGACGTCGGTCGAGCCCATGAAGGACGAGGACAGCTGCGCACCGAGCAGGGTGGACTGCTCGGCCTGCGACGCGAGCGACTGGCTCAGCGGCCCGATCGGCGGCTTGGTGCCGTCGGAGATCGCCGGCAGCGAGTTGAGCACCCGGAACAGGGCGAAGAAGAACGGCGACTGCAGCAGGATCGGCAGGCACGAGCTGAACGGGTTGGTGCCCGTGCGCTTGTAGAGCTCCATCGTCTCCTGCGTCATGGCCTGACGGGAGTCGGGATCGGTCTTGCCCTTGTACTTCTTCTGGATCTTCTGCATCTCCGGCTGGATCAGCTGCATCTTGCGGGAGGCGTGGATCTGCTTGACGAACAGCGGGATCAGCAGGATCCGCAGGACGATCACCAGCCCCACGATCGACAGTGCCCAGGTCCATCCGGAGGCTGCGGGCAGCCCGATGGACTCCAGCACCGTGTGGAAGCCGACCATGATCGTGGCGACGAACCACTCGAGCGGAAAGAGCACCGTGTCCAGGAAGCCGTTCATCAAATCCTCTGTCGTCAGGTGAGTGGGTCACTCACCAGGGTGGCAGCGCCGGGCGTCGGTGACGACCGGGCCGGTCCAGGTCTAGTGGGAGTGCGCGTGCGGGGTTCCCGGCCCCGGATGGCGCGAGGGTCCTGCCTGCGGAACGTGGTCGACGCCCCCGGGGTTCCATGGGTGGCAGCGCAGCAGCCGTCGGGCCGCGAGCCAGGAGCCCTTGAGGACCCCGAACCGTTCGATCGCGGTGATGGCGTAGGCCGAGCAGGAGGGGTAGAACCGGCAGCTCTGCGGTGTCATCGGGGAGAGCACCAGCTGGTAGGCGCGCAGGAGCCAGATGACGGGGCGGCGCACCAGCGTGCGCAGCGGCGGCAGCGAGGACGTCACGGCCGGCCGGACCGCTCGAGGCGCCGCAGCGCCGTGCCCATCAGGCGGTCCACGTCGGCGCCGAGCTCGCTCGTGGACGCCACGGCAGCGGGCGGGTTGGCGCGCACGACGAGGTCGGTGCCAGCAGGCACCCGGTCGACACGCGCGGCCAGCGCGTGGCGCAGGCACGCGCTTCGTCCGGTTGCGCACCACGGCGTTTCCGACGGCCTTGGAGACAACAAAACCGACCCGCGGCGGTTGACCCGCACGCGCGTCGGTTGCGTTGGCATGCACCACGATGAGGCGACTGCCCGATCGCGATCCGCCGGCACGGCGCGCCCCCTGCAGCACGGCCGCGAAATCGGCGCTGGAGCGCAGCCGATGACGCGCGGGGAGCACGCCCCGATCCTCTAGGCGGACAGCTCGGTGCGGCCCTTGCCGCGGCGGGCCGACAGGATGGCGCGACCGGCGCGGGTGCGCATGCGCAGACGGAAGCCGTGGGTCTTGGCCCGGCGACGGTTGTTCGGCTGGAAGGTGCGCTTGCTCACGGGAATCTCCATTGCTGCACGGACGCGGCGCCCGAGCTGGTGTGGCTGGATGAGAGTGCGGGACCTGCGGCGACCGGCCGCAATCGGAAACCCGCGTCGGAAGGCACGGGCATGCGAAAACGGCCGGCAGCACAGGCAGCGACCACGGTACGGGAGCGGGCAGGACAGGGTCAAACCGCGGCGCGGTCCGTCCCGCCGACGCTCCACCGTGCCCTCACACTGGTCATCAGAGCCCATGCTCCTCCTGCCGCGGTTGGCGGGCGCGCCGGCGTGGGTCCGGTTTCGTCAAGAGCATCCCAACCCGGTCCGCCGGTTTGCTGGCGGCCGTGGTGGGTTGTTACCGTCGCGCCTTCGTGCAAGATCCCCGCTCTCCGTACACAGTCTGTGGATAACGGTGTGGATGGACCCCGTACGATGGTCCCGCGACAACGACCGAGCAGGACTCTTCCAAGCCACACGAAGCGGGGTTGACCACACGTGACGGAGGCACAGGTCGAGTTCGGCAACGTCTGGCAGCGGACGCTGGCGGTCCTCGACGACGCGGGCATCCCCGCCCCCCAACGGGCCTTCCTGAGGCTGACCCGGTTCGTCGGCCTCATCGACCGCACCGCGCTGCTCGCCGTGCCGGACGACTACACCAAGGACGTCGTCGAGACCCGCGTCCGCGAGCAGGTCACCACCGCGCTGTCCGACCAGCTCGGCATCCAGGTCCGTCTCGCCGTGACGGTCGACCCCTCCCTGAGCCGGCAGCACGACGCCGACGAGGTCCAGCCCGAGACCGCCACGCTGACCGAGCTCGAGGACGCCGACGACGACATCGCCGACGAGACCTCGCCGTTCAGCACGGGTCCCGGCCGGCGGCGGCGGGCCGGTGCGCCCGCGGGTTGCCGAGCGGGAGGCGATCGAGGTCGAGGCGGCCCGGCTGAACCCGAAGTACACCTTCGACACCTTCGTCATCGGGGCGAGCAACCGCTTCGCACACGCGGCGGCCGTCGCGGTCGCCGAGGCGCCGGCCAAGGCCTACAACCCGCTGTTCGTCTACGGCGAGTCGGGGCTGGGCAAGACCCACCTGCTCCACGCCATCGGGCACTACGCGCGCAACCTCTACCCCAACGTGCGGGTGCGCTACGTGAACTCCGAGGAGTTCACCAACGACTTCATCAACAGCATCCGCGATGACAAGGCCTCGAACTTCCAGCGCCGCTACCGCGACGTCGACGTGCTGCTGATCGACGACATCCAGTTCCTGCAGGGCAAGGTGCAGACCCAGGAGGAGTTCTTCCACACCTTCAACACGCTGCACAACGCCAACAAGCAGGTGGTGATCACCTCCGACCTGCCGCCCAAGCAGCTCAGCGGCTTCGAGGAGCGCATGCGCAGCCGGTTCGAGTGGGGCCTGCTGACCGACGTGCAGCCCCCCGACCTCGAGACCCGGATCGCGATCCTGCGCAAGAAGGCCATCCAGGACCGGATGAACACCCCGGACGAGGTGCACGAGTTCATCGCGACGCGCATCTCGACCAACATCCGTGAGCTGGAGGGAGCGCTGATCCGGGTCACGGCGTTCGCCTCGCTCAACCGGCAGTCGGTCGACCTCAACCTCGCCCAGATCGTGCTCAAGGACATCTTCCCGCACGACGAGGGCCCGCAGATCACCTCGGCGACGATCATGGCGCAGACGGCGCAGTACTTCGGCCTGACGATCGAGGACCTCTGCAGCACCTCCCGATCGCGCGTGCTCGTCACGGCGCGCCAGATCGCGATGTACCTGTGCCGTGAGCTGACGGAGCTGTCCCTGCCCAAGATCGGGCAGCAGTTCGGCGGTCGCGACCACACGACGGTCATGCACGCCGACCGCAAGATCCGCCAGCTGATGTCCGAGCGCCGGGCGATCTACAACCAGGTCACCGAGCTGACCAACCGCATCCGCAACCAGTCCCGCTGACCCCGGGCACGCCCGCCCAGGGGCACACCGCAGGCGCCGTACGGCGGACAGCAGCGGGTCTTGCGCCTTCCTTGAGGTTCGGCGCCGGATGGTGGCGCATCTTGAGCGTCCGCCCCCGGCATGCTTGAGACCACGGCGCCAGAGTTGTCGTCATCGGGGCAACCGCCCCGGCCACGACCACTCGTCTCCAGGAGCCAGTCATGCGCATCACCCTCACCAGCACCGGCGGCAAGGTCCTCGCCTCGACGGTCCTCCTCGGCGCCGCGGCGAGCGTGGCCGGCCTCGGCACGTTCGGCACGTTCACCTCGACCACCTCCGCGAGCGCATCCGTCGCCTCCGGCACCGTGAAGATCGACGTCGGCACCGTCGGCACCGCCGCGAACCGGCTCTCGGTCGCCGCCACCGGCCTGGTGCCCGGTGACACCGTCAGCCGCGCGGTCACCCTCACCAACACCGGTGACCAGGCCCTCGCCGGCATCGGGCTGACCACCGCCGCCACCACCTCCAGCAAGCTCGACACCGACGCCACCATGGGCCTGCAGCTCTCGGTCGACGCCTGCTCGAGCCCCTGGACCGAGGCCGGCACCGCGACGACGGGCTACACCTACACCTGCCCCACCACCGCGACCCGGTCCACCGTCCTGGCCTCTCGTCCGGTCATCGGCAGCACGCCCGCCCTGGGCAACCTCACCGCGCTGACCGCCGGCAAGGCCGACAACCTCGTGGTCACGATGACGCTTCCGGCTCGGCGCGGACAACACCTTCCAGGGCCTGAGCAGCACCATCGGCTTCAGCTTCACCGGCACCCAGCGCGGCGCCACCTCCCGGTAGTCCCCCAGCCCGTGGTGCCCGCCCTGCGACGACGGGCGGGCACCACGACCCAGCCGCCCAGCCCCCGCACCACATCCCGCCACAGGAGAACCCATGAGCGGCACCACCCTCGCCCGCGCGATCGGCACCCCCCTGCCGAGCCGGTGCGTGCCGCCGGGAACATCGGCGCAGGACTCCCCCTCCCTGCCGCTGGTGCCCCGACTCCTTCGACGGGCGGTGCGCGGGCTGGGCAACCTGCTTCTGCTCGTGGTCGTCCTGGCCTTCACCGGCCTGGCCGTGGGCCCGCACGTGTTCGGCTACCGCACCATGACCATGCTGACCGGCAGCATGGCTCCCGGCATCAACCCCGGCGACGTCACCGTGGCGGTGCAGGAGCCCACCTCCGCGCTGGCCGTGGGCCAGATCATCAGCTACCAGATCCCGGTGGACGACCACCGCGTCGTCAGCCACCGCGTCGTGAAGGTGACCCGCGGCCCCGGCGGCGCCGTGGTGGTGCAGACCAAGGGCGACCACAACCCCAGTGCCGACCCCTGGACCGCGATCATCACCGACCCCCAGGTCTGGACCGTCCGCGCCGTCGTCCCGCACCTCGGCACCGTCATCCGCACGCTGCGCGGGCCGGGCCTGCACATCGCCTTCCTGTACGTCGGACCCGCGCTGCTCACGGTGCTCCTGCTCAGCGAGATCTGGCGCAGCCCGAAAGCCCGTGCCCGTGACGCGGCCAAGGAGCAGACTGCCTCCGTGCTCGACACCGCCGTGCTCACCGCCCTCGCCGACGACCTCGGCGACGCCAGCCGGCTGCGCACGTTCCTCGACCTGTGGACCAGCATGCTGACCGGCCGGGTCTCGAGCCTGCGGGACGCTCTGGCGGTGGACGACTCGGGAACAGCGCTCGACCGTGCCCTCAGCCTGCGCAGCTCCAGCGCGATGATCGGCCTGACCTCCCTGGCCACTGCGGCCGCCGTGCTCGAGCAGCACGTCCAGGACGGGGACCTGGCCGCCGCACGGAGCGCCCTTGCCGCGGTCGAGACCTCGATCGAGCCGGCCCGGCAGGCGGTCACCGCCTACGCCGCCGCCCTCGTGTAGGCGTCCCGGACGCGATTCGATACGGCCGGCTCCTCCTCCGCAGGGCGGCGTCCACCAAGCCGGGCGTGGACCAGCCAGCCCGGACACGACCCCGATGCCCGCGATCCGTTGCTGAGGCGTCAACCGGTGACGGTGACGCTCAGCGGGTTGAACCGGTAGCCCACCCCGCGCACGGTGCGGATCCACGGGTCCTCTCCGAGCTTGCGGCGCAGGTTGCCCACGTGCACCTCGACCAGATGCGTGTCCTGGGCCCACTCGGTCTGCCAGACGCTGCGCAGCAGCGCCTCACGGGTCCAGACCCGCCGCGGATGCGTGGCGAAGGCGGCCAGCAGGTCGAACTCGATCCGCGTGAGCGCCAGCTCCATCCCGTCCAGCACGACCTCGCGACCCTCGAGGTCCACGGTCATCCGGCGCGTCGTGGCGACGTCCTGCGCTGGGTCGGGCGCTGGGACGGGCGGGGGGACGCGCCGGCAGCTCCGGACCGTCGCCGTCGAGCCCGGCGCTCCGGGGACGTCGCGGCGAGCCAGCTGCCGTGGACGGCGCAGCATCGCCCCCACCCTCGCCTTGAGGTCACGGGGGCTGAACGGCTTGGTGATGTAGTCGTCGGCGCCGATCTCGAGGCTCAGCAGCTGGTCGACCTCGTCGGCGCTGGCCGAGACCATCACGACGTAGGCGTCACTGATCGCGCGCAGCCGGCGGCAGACCTCGAAGCCCTCGATGTCCGGCAGCCCGAGGTCCAGCGTGACCAGGTCGGGCTGGTGCTCCTCGACCAGCGCGAGGCCGGCTCTGCCGGACGCCGCGGACCGCACCTGCAGCCCGCGCTGCTCCAGCACGGTGGTGATCAGCAGCCGGATGTCCTCGTCGTCCTCGATCACCACGGCGCTGCCGGTGCTGGTCTGGGTCATCGGCTCTCCCGCTGGACGTCCGCGGATGCCCCTGCCGACCCCGCCTGCGTGTCACTGTAGGCGCCGGTGCGCCGACTTCACGGCTCCGACAGGCCGGTCGCGCCCCGCCGGCGTCCACAGACTTCTCCACAGGTGTGGTCAACGCGTTACCGCGGCGTCATCAGGCATCGGGTCATCCGCAGCGCCGCTTCTCCACAGCCTGTGGACGCTTCTGTGGACAGGGCGCCGGACGCGGTTTCCCACAGGTTGTGAACAAGCCGGTGGAAAACCGTGGATGACGGCCTTCCCGAGGGGGACAAGCAGGAGCCGGCCTGTGGAGGCGATGTGGACAGCCGCGGACCGTCCCCAGCCGGCCGATGTTGTCCCACGGCCCCCTCCACCGGTGCTGCACACGCCGCTCGGCCGCCTGACCTGCGAGGACGCCGGTTGTCCACAGAACCCACAGGACCTATGACCACGATGAGAGAACACCCTCTCCTGTCCCGCCCCGCGTACAAACCTTCCCCAGCCCCTGTGGGTGCCGGCGGTCGGGACGACGCAGCCGCTGTGGAGGGACCGGGTGTTGGCGACCGCTGCCCCGACGGCTAGGGTCAGTCCGCAATCACAGATCTCTGGCTGCACCACACGCGTGCGGAACTGGAAAGGGCGGTCAGCCGGTGAAGTTCCGGGTCGAACGCGATGTCCTCGCGGAGGCGGTGACGTGGGCCGCTCGCGGACTCCCGAACCGGCCTCCCGTCCCGGTCCTCGCAGGTGTCCTGCTCGAGGCCGCCGAGGACGGCACGCTCACGCTGTCCGCCTTCGACTACGAGGTGTCCGCCCGGATCACCGTCGCGGCCGAGGTCGCCGAGGCCGGCACGGTGCTCGTGCTCGGCCGACTCCTCGCCGACATCTCCCGCAACCTGCCGGCGCGGCCGATCGACGTGGCCACCGACGGCAACAAGGTCCAGGTCACCTGCGGCTCCAGCCGGTTCAGCCTGCTGATGATGCCCAGCGACGACTACCCCACGCTGCCCTCGTCCCCGGCCCCCACCGGCACCATCGCCGGTGACGTCTTCACCCAGGCCGTGGCCCAGGTCAGCATCGCCGCCGACCGCGGCGACACGCTGCCGATCCTCACCGGGGTCCGGGTCGAGATCGAGGGCGACAAGGTCACCCTGCTCGCGACCGACCGCTACCGGCTGGCGATGCGCGAGCTCACCTGGAACCCCGAGGCCACCGACGCGAGCCACGTGGCCCTGGTCCCCGCACGCACCCTCTCGGACACCGCCAAGGCGCTGGGCGCCGCCGGCTCGGTCGAGATCGCCCTCGGCAGCTCCGCCGGCGGCGACGGCCTCATCGGCTTCGAGGCCGGGCAGCGCCGGGCGACCACCCGCCTGCTGGACGGTGAGTACCCCAAGGTCACCTCGATCTTCCCCTCGAGCGTCGACACCGAGTCGGTGATCGAGACCTCAGCGCTGGTCGAGGCGGTCAAGCGCGTGTCCCTGGTCGCCGAGCGCAACACCCCGGTGCGGCTGAAGTTCACCGACGGGCAGGTCGCGATCGAGGCCGGCACCGGTGACGACGCCCAGGCCAGCGAGGCGGTCGAGGCCACCCTCACCGGCCCCGACATCGAGATCGCGTTCAACCCGCAGTTCCTCCTCGACGGCCTGGGCGCGGTCGGCACGGCGTACAGCCGGCTGTCGTTCACCCAGAGCAGCCGCCCGGCGGTCCTGTCCGGGCAGGCCGAGCAGGACGGCGAGGCGGACACGTCCTACCGTTATGTCCTGATGCCGGTCCGCTTCGCGAGCTGACATCCCACCCACGAACGACGACGAAGGAACTCTGCGATGCAACTCGGACTGATCGGCCTGGGCAAGATGGGCGGCAACATGCGCGAGCGTCTGCGCCGCGCCGGTCACGAGGTCGTCGGCTTCGACCGCAACCCCGAGGTCAGCGACGTCGACAGCCTCGAGAGCCTGGTGGGCGCTCTGTCCGCTCCTCGCGTCGTGTGGGTCATGGTCCCCTCGGGCGAGCCGACCCGCGAGACGGTCAAGACCCTCGGTGGCCTGCTGTCCGAGGGTGACCTCGTCATCGACGGCGGCAACAGCCGGTTCACCGACGACACGATCAACGCCGAGGCGCTGGCCGCCAGCGGCGTCGGCTACGTCGACTGCGGCGTCAGCGGCGGCGTCTGGGGCCTGGAGAACGGCTACGGCCTGATGGTCGGCGGCGACGACGAGCTGGTCGAGCGCGCCATGCCGATCTTCGACGCGCTGCGCCCCGAGGGCCCGCGCGAGGAGGGCTTCGTCCACGCAGGGGCGGTCGGGGCCGGCCACTACGCCAAGATGGTGCACAACGGCATCGAGTACGGCCTGATGCAGGCCTACGCCGAGGGCTTCGAGCTGCTCGCCGCCAAGGACATCGTCACCGACGTGCACGGCTGCTTCCAGGCCTGGACCCGCGGGACCGTCGTCCGCTCGTGGCTGCTCGACCTGCTGGTCAAGGCGCTGGAGGAGGACCCGGGCCTGCAGGAGATCAGCGGCTACACCCCCGACTCCGGCGAGGGCCGCTGGACCGTGGAGGAGGCCATCGCCAACGCCGTGCCGATGCCGGTCATCTCGGCGGCGCTGTTCGCCCGGTTCGCCTCGCGGCAGGACGACTCGCCGGCGATGAAGGCCGTCTCGGCGCTGCGCAACCAGTTCGGCGGGCACGCGGTCCAGAAGGCGCGCGAGGCGGCCCAGGCCGGCCCGACCTCGGGCACCGGCACCACCAGCTGATCCTGTTCCGCTCTGCCGTACGCCGCGCGCACCGCACGGTCGCCCGGTCCCTCAGCACGACCCGGAAGGCACGAGCGTGCACCTTCGGCACCTGTCCGTCGCGAACTTCCGCAGCTACGAGAGCGCGGAGCTGCCGCTGACGCCGGGGGTCACGACGCTGATCGGGCTCAACGGGCAGGGCAAGACCAACCTGGTGGAGGCCGCCGGCTACCTCGCCTCGCTCGGCAGCCACCGGGTGGCCACGGACGCCCCGCTGGTGCGCTTCGGCGCTGCCTCGGCGGTCATCCGGGGGGCGGTCGTCCGGGACGAGCACGAGACGATGATCGAGCTCGAGCTGACCCCGGGCCGGGCGAACCGGGCGCGGCTCGGCCGCTCGCCGCTGACCCGTCCGCGGGACGTCCTGGGCACGCTGCGCACGGTGCTCTTCGCCCCCGAGGACCTCGCCCTGGTCAAGGGCGACCCCTCGGAGCGGCGGCGGTTCCTCGACGACCTCCTGGTGGCGCGGCAGCCGCGGTGGGCCGGCGTGCGCGCGGACTACGACAAGGTGCTCAAGCAGCGCAACGCCCTGCTGAAGTCGGCGGCCCCGGTGCTGCGCCGGGGGGGACGCGCCCGGTCCCGGCCCACCGACGAGCCGGTCGAGGACGCCCGCGCCAGCGCCCTGCACACCCTCGACCTCTGGAACGCCCAGCTGGCCCAGGTCGGCGCCCAGCTGCTCTACGCCCGGCTGCGGCTGCTGCGCGACCTCGGGCCCTACCTGGCCAAGGCGTACGACGAGGTCAGCGCCGGCCAGTCCGACGCCAAGGTCGCCTACCGGTCGTCGCTGCGAGAGGAGGTGGCCGCGCAGATCGCCGCAGGGGTCGTGCCGGAGATGCAGGAGCTGCACGACGAGATCTTGGCCAGCCTCGAGCAGGTGCGCCCGGCGGAGGTCGAGCGCGGGATCTCCCTGGTCGGGCCGCACCGCGACGACGTGGTCCTGACCCTCGGTGAGCTGCCGGCCAAGGGGTACGCCAGCCACGGCGAGTCCTGGTCGTTCGCGCTGGGACTGCGGCTCGCGGCGTACCAGCTGCTGCGGCACGACCTCGGTGACGACCCCGTCCTCATCCTCGACGACGTGTTCGCCGAGCTGGACTCGGGCCGGCGCGAGCGGCTGGCCGCGCTGATCGCGGACTGCGAGCAGGTGCTGGTCACCGCCGCGGTCCCGCAGGACGTGCCGGAGTCGCTGACCGGGGCGACCTTCCGGGTCACGTTGGGGTCGGTGGCGCGTGTCGAGTGAGTACGAGGGGCCGGACGAGCCACTGCTGCCGGTCGCGCCCCCGCCCGAGGCGCTCCCCGGCGCTCCGGCGGACGCGGCGGAGGAGGTCCTCGGCGACGCCGACACCGCGGCCTCGGCGGCGCTGGCCCGTGCCCGGGAGGCGGCACGGGCCAAGGGGCTGCGCCCGGGCAGCCGGCCGGTCAAGCGGCGCCGGCCCCAGGCGGGGGCGTTCAGCGGCTCCGGCCGCGACGGCCGCGACCCCTCCCTGCTCGGCGACCAGATGGACCGGCTGCTGCTGGACCGCGGGTGGAAGGTCGACGTGGCGGTCGGCTCGGTGATGGGCCGCTGGGCCCAGATCGTCGGTGCCGACGTGGCGGCGCACTCCACTCCGGTGACGTTCACCGACGGCGTCCTCGTCGTCCGGGCCGACTCGACCGCGTGGGCCACCCAGCTGCGGCTGATGTCCTCCTCCCTCCTCGGACGGCTCGAGGCCGAGGTCGGCAAGGACGCGGTGTCCGAGCTGAAGGTCCAGGGCCCGGGCGCGCCGAGCTGGAGCCGGGGGTCACGCCGGGCCCAGGGCCCCGGGCCGCGTGACACCTACGGCTGACCGAGCGGGGCCGGGCAGGCCGAGCGGAACGCCGTACGAGAGCCGCTGGGGACCCCAGGTGCGTAGGGGGACTAGGAACTGACCCTCGTTTTGCCGGAAAGTGCCGTTGACGGCCCTCCAGTGCGGTGTCTGGCGCCTGTCGACAGGTAGACTGACGGGGATTCGGCGGCCCTTCCGGGCGCAGGCCGAGGGGCTCGTTCCACGTGGAACCACGAGGGGGGCTCCTGCAGGCGCGTCTGTCCGGTACGGCCGCTTCCCGTGTCCTCCTCCGGCAGGTGGGTGCGGTCCCGTACCTGACGTCCCCAAGGAGCACCGTGTCCGAGGTCGGTCCCGACAGCACTGGCAACCCCGAGAGCATCCCCACCGACCCGGCCACCGCCAACGGCTCCGAGCCTGTCGCCGGTCCCGACGCCGTGGCCGAGCTGGTCGCGAAGATCGAGGCCCCCGCGTACGACGCGAGCGCCATCACCGTCCTGGAGGGTCTCGAGGCGGTGCGCAAGCGCCCCGGCATGTACATCGGCTCGACCGGTGAGCGGGGCCTGCACCACCTGGTCTGGGAGGTCGTGGACAACTCGGTCGACGAGGCCCTGGCCGGCCACGCCGACGCCATCGAGGTCACCCTCCAGCCCGACGGCGGCGTCCGGGTGGTCGACAACGGCCGCGGCATCCCGACCGACATCATGCCCGGCGAGGGCAAGCCGGCCGTCGAGGTCGTCCTCACCCAGCTGCACGCCGGCGGCAAGTTCGGCGGCGGCGGCTACTCGGTCTCCGGCGGCCTGCACGGGGTCGGCATCTCCGTGGTCAACGCCCTGTCCGACCGGGTCGACGTCGAGGTGCGCCAGCGCGGCCACGTCCACCGGCAGACCTTCCTCAAGGGCGTGCCCGCGGCCGAGCTGTCGCGCGACGAGGCGACCGACGAGACCGGCACGACGGTCACCTTCTACGCCAGCCCGGACATCTTCGAGAGCACGACCTACGACTTCGAGACGCTGCGGGCCCGGTTCCAGCAGATGGCCTTCCTCAACAAGGGCCTGACCATCACCCTGACCGACGAGCGGCCCGAGGCCACCGAGGCCGAGCGCGACGCCGAGGGCATGGACGACGAGCTGGTCGCCCCGGCCGACGAGGTCGCCGAGACGGCGCCGGCCAAGCCGCGCACCGTGTCCTACTGCTACCAGGACGGCCTGGTCGACTACGTCAAGCACCTGGTCGGTTCCAAGCGGGCCGAGCCGGTCCACCCCCAGGTGATCTCCTTCGAGCTGGAGGACACCGAGCGCAAGATGTCCCTCGAGGTGGCCCTGCAGTGGACCAGCGCCTACTCCGAGTCGGTGCACACCTACGCCAACACCATCAACACCCACGAGGGCGGCACCCACGAGGAGGGCTTCCGCGCGGCGATGACCAAGCTGGTCAACGAGTTCGCGCGCGGCCAGAAGCTGCTCAAGGACAAGGACGAGAACCTCACCGGCGACGACATCCGCGAGGGCCTGACCGCGGTCCTCTCGGTCAAGCTCGGCGAGCCGCAGTTCGAGGGCCAGACCAAGACCAAGCTCGGCAACTCCGAGGTCAAGGGCTTCGTCCAGCGGGCCGTGACCGAGGAGCTCGGCCACTGGCTCGGCGCCCACCCCAGCGAGGGTCGCGACATCGTCCGCAAGTCGGTGCAGGCCGCCGCGGCCCGGATGGCGGCCCGCAAGGCCCGCGAGGCGACCCGCCGCAAGGGCCTGCTGGAGTCCGGCGGCCTGCCGGGCAAGCTGCGCGACTGCCAGAGCAACGACCCGGTCGATCTCCGAGGTGTTCATCGTCGAGGGTGACTCCGCCGGTGGCTCGGCGGTGCGCGGGCGCAACCCGCACACCCAGGCGATCCTGCCGATCCGCGGCAAGATCCTCAACGTCGAGAAGGCCCGCATCGACAAGGTGCTGGCCAACAACGAGGTCCAGGCGCTGATCTCCGGCTTCGGCACGGGCATCGGCGAGGACTTCGACCTGAGCAAGGCGCGCTACCACAAGATCGTGCTGATGGCCGACGCCGACGTCGACGGCCTGCACATCCGCACGCTGCTGCTGACGCTGCTGTTCCGGTTCATGCGCCCGCTGATCGAGGCCGGCTACGTCTACCTCGCCCAGCCCCCGCTCTACCGGCTCAAGTGGAGCAACCACGCGCACGAGTTCGCCTACTCCGACCGCGAGCGCGACGCGATGATCCAGGCCGGGCAGAGCCAGGGCTGGCGCCTGCCCAAGGACGCCGGCATCCAGCGCTACAAGGGCCTGGGCGAGATGGACTACCAGGAGCTGTGGGAGACCACGATGGACCCCGACCACCGGATCCTGCTCCAGGTCACCCTCGACGACGCCGCCGCCGCCGACGAGATGTTCGCCGTCCTGATGGGTGAGGACGTCGAGAGCCGGCGCGGCTTCATCCAGCGCAACGCCCGCGACGTGCGCTTCCTCGACATCTGACCGGGTCGGGCGCCGCCAAAGCGTCCCGGCATACCGGCCCTTGCGTGTTTTGCCCTGACAACGAAGGAACTCAGACTGTGACAGAGCAGCCGCCGATCGAGACCGATCGGGTTGAAGGCGTCGATCTCACCACCGAGATGCAGCGCAGCTACATCGACTACGCGATGACCGTGATCGTCAGCCGCGCCCTGCCGGACGTGCGCGACGGCCTGAAGCCGGTGCACCGGCGCGTGGTCTACGCCATGTACGACGGCGGCTACCGCCCCGACCGTGGCTACAACAAGTGCTCGCGCGTCGTCGGCGAGGTGATGGGGCAGTACCACCCGCACGGTGACGCCTCGATCTACGACGCGCTGGTGCGCCTGGTCCAGGACTGGTCGCTGCGCTACCCGCTGGTCGACGGACAGGGCAACTTCGGCTCCCCCGGTGACGACCCGGCGGCCGCGCCGCGATACACCGAGTGCCGGATGGCGGCCCTCGCGATGGAGATGGTCCGCGACATCGACCAGGAGACGGTCGACTTCAAGGACAACTACGACGGCAAGACCCAGGAGCCGGTGGTCCTGCCCAGCCGGTTCCCGAACCTGCTGGTCAACGGCTCGGCCGGCATCGCCGTCGGCATGGCCACGCAGATCCCGCCGCACAACCTGCGCGAGGTCGCGGCGGGCGTGCAGTGGTACCTCCAGCACCCGGACGTGCCGCGCGAGGACCTGCTGGAGAAGATGATCAGCCTGGTCCAGGGCCCGGACTTCCCCACCGGCGCGCTGATCATGGGCCGCAAGGGCATCGAGGACGCCTACCGCACCGGGCGCGGGTCGATCATCATGCGCGCGGTGGTCTCGGTCGAGGAGATCCAGAACCGCCAGTGCCTGGTCGTCACCGAGCTGCCCTACCAGGTCAACCCCGACACCCTGGCCCAGAAGATCGCCGAGCTGGTCAAGGACGGCCGGATCGCCGGCGTCGCCGACATCCAGGACCACACCTCGGGCCGCACCGGCCAGCGCCTGGTGATCGTGCTCAAGCGCGACGCCGTGGCCAAGGTGGTGCTGAACAACCTCTACAAGCACACCCAGCTGCAGACGACGTTCGGCGCCAACATGCTGGCGCTGGTCGACGGCGTGCCGCGCACGCTGCCGCTGTCGGCGTTCGTGCGGCACTGGGTCGACCACCAGCTCGACGTCATCGTGCGGCGCACGACCTACCGGCTGCGCAAGGCCGAGGAGGAGGCCCACATCCTGCGTGGCCTGCTCAAGGCGCTGGACGCCCTGGACGAGGTCATCGCCCTGATCCGCGCCTCGGCCACGGTCGACGTCGCCCGCGACGGCCTGATCGAGCTGCTCGGCATCGACGAGCTGCAGGCCCAGGCCATCCTCAACATGCAGCTGCGCCGCCTGGCCGCCCTCGAGCGGCAGAAGCTGATCGACCGGCACGACGAGCTGCAGCGGATGATCGACGAGTACAACGTGATCCTGGCCTCCCCGGAGCGGCAGCGCACGATCGTCTCCGAGGAGCTGGCCGAGATCGTCGACAAGTTCGGCGACGACCGGCGCACCAAGGTCGTGCCCTTCGACGGGGACATGTCGATGGAGGACCTCATCCCCGAGGAGGACGTGGTCGTCACGATCACCCGGGGCGGCTACGCCAAGCGCACCAAGGTCGACCTCTACCGCTCGCAGAAGCGCGGCGGCAAGGGCGTGCGGGGTGCCCAGCTGCGCGGCGACGACATCGTCGAGCACTTCTTCACCACGACCACGCACCACTGGCTGCTGTTCTTCACCAACCTGGGCCGGGTCTACCGGGCCAAGGCCTACGAGCTGCCCGAGGGCAGCCGCGACGCCAAGGGCCAGCACGTGGCCAACCTGCATGGCGTTCCAGCCGGGTGAGCAGATCGCCCAGGTGCTGGACCTGCGCGACTACGTCACCGACCCCTACCTGCTGCTGGCCACCCGTGACGGCCTGGTGAAGAAGACCCGGCTCTCGGAGTACGACACCAACCGCACCAACGGCCTGATCGCGGTCAACCTGCGCGAGGGCGACGAGCTGGTCGGTGCCGGGCTCGCGTCCGCCGCCGACGACGTGCTGCTGGTCTCGGTCAAGGGCCAGTCGGTGCGGTTCAACGCCACCGACGAGACGCTGCGCCCGATGGGCCGGGCCACCAGCGGCGTGACCGGGATGAAGTTCCGCGACGGCGACCAGCTGCTGTCGATGAGCGTGGTCCGCGACGGCGAGGACCCCGACGTGTTCGTGGTCTTCGAGAACGGCCTGGCCAAGCGGACCCCCGCCTCGGACTACCCGGTCAAGGGGCGCGGCGACCCTCGGGGTCAAGGTGGCCCAGATCTCCGAGCGCGGCGGCGACCTGGTCGGCGCGCTGACGGTCGACGAGGACGACGAGGTCATGGTCGTCATGGAGAAGGGCAAGATCGTCCGCTCCCGCGTCGACGAGGTGCACCGCACCAGCCGCAACACGATGGGCGTGCAGTTCGCCAAGCCGGACACGGGCGACGCGATCGTGGCGGTGGCCCGCAACGCCGAGAAGGTCGGTGAGGCGCAGGTCGAGGAGCTGGTCGACCGGGGAGGCCGAGACCGAGCGGGTGACCGACGGCCCGGGCCTGCCCCCCGGTGACGTGGACGTCACCGCCGTGCCGGAGCTGGTCGACGACGCCGACATCGCCGCGGACGGCGCGCCGGGGGACGACGTGGCCGACGGTGCACCGGGTGAGGACTCCCAGCCGGGTAACGTAGCGTCGCAGGACAGTCCCGAGGACAACGCTGGAGGTAGCGAGTGAGCACGGCAGGCAGGACCGGAGCGCCGTCGCGACCGCAGACCGGAGCGGAGGACGCCGGGCCCCGCGCGGGCGCGGACAGCCGCCCGGCGGGCGCCACGCAGCCCGTGCCCACCGGGTCCGCGACGGCCGGTGCGGCCGGCGCCGCGCGGCCGGCGATGACCGGTCCGCGACGGGTCAAGCTGACCGTCTCGCGGGCCGACCCGTGGTCGGTGATGAAGATGTCGTTCCTGATCTCGGTCGCCCTCGGCATCGCCGGCGTGGCCATGGTGGCCGTGCTGTGGCTCGTGCTCAACGGCATGGGCGTCTTCTCCGACATCGAGCGCACGGTCAGCTCGGTGCTCTCCAGCGGGGCGACCGGCGGCGGCGGGCAGTTCAACCTGATGGACTACATCGGCTTCGGCCGGGTGGTGTCCCTCGCCATCGTCATCGGGGTCATCGACGTCATCCTGCTGACCGCCATCTCCACGCTCGGGGCGTTCCTCTACAACGTCTGCTCCGCCCTGGTCGGCGGCCTGCAGCTGACGCTGACCGACGACTGAGGTCCGCAGCCAGCACACCGGCGGGTACGCCGCGCGCCTCCCCGGCCGCACGGCGTACCCGCCGTTTTGGTCGGTGCCGCCGCGGTGGGGTAACCTTCCGGAGCGCGTCGGCGACCGGCCATGCCGGTCCGAGGCGCACACTGGAGATGGCGAACGGGCCTATAGCTCAGACGGTTAGAGCGCTTCCCTGATAAGGAAGAGGCCACAGGTTCAAGTCCTGTTAGGCCCACCATCACCGCCGCACGCCCACTGGAGGAGCGCCGCCATGAAGAAGTTCCTGCTGGTCCTCGTGACCGCCATCGGCGCCGCCGCCGTCTCCCAGAAGCTCAAGGCGCAGAAGGCCGAGCAGGACCTCTGGGCCGAGGCCACGGACAAGGTCTGACCCCTCGTCCCCCGGCGGCTCGACCGCTGGACCTGCCGGGGTCGCCCGGCGCACAATTGAAGATCACCACTCGGGGACATAGCTCAATTGGTAGAGCGCCTGCTTTGCAAGCAGGAGGTCCGGGGTTCGATTCCCCGTGTCTCCACCTCCGAAGCCCTCTCCGCACGCCGGAGAGGGCTTTTCGCGCCCTTCAGCGGCCGGCGAGCTGCCGTGACTGGACGGCTGGCGAGGTGGGGCAGGCCGAAGAAGGTGTGGACGCCCGGGGAGAACAGGACCGAGTCGGGCGGGGGGTCGACCACCCCGGGCAGGCCGGCGGCCGCGACGAGGGTGTCCTGCAGGTGCAGCAGGGTGGCCTCGTGCAGCGGCCAGACGCCGTGGTTGTTGGGCAGGTAGACCGTGCGCCGGAACAGTGAGGTGTGCAGCCCCCAGCGGGAGGTGAGGAACAGCTGCAGCGGCGTCGGCTCGACGATGCGGTCGCCGACCCGGATGAGGACCCGGCCCCCGACGGGTGCTCCGCCGGTGGCCCGCCGGGCGCCCCGGCCGGTGAACCGGCGGTTGGTGCGGTAGTCCAGCTCCAGGTCGTCGACGACGCTGCGGGTGATGCTCATCCGGGCCCACTGGTACGGCAGGTTGAACACCGCCCGGGCGCCCAGAACCACGGCGAGACGGCTGGCTTCCAGCGAACGGAAGACCACACCGCGCCGTCCCTGCTCGTCGATCGAGTAGAGCCGCACGTTGGTCTCGGCGAACGTGCCCCGCCAGGGGACGGCCGGCCCGCTGCCGACGCCGGCCCGGCGGATCGTGAACGGGACGAGCCCCACCACGTGCTGCCGTCGTGCACGTCCGGACGGACCCCGCGCGGCATCAGCGGCGCCACGACCGCCGGGTCGACCCGCCAGTGGAGGAACGTCAGGTCCACCCAGTCCTGGCTCATGATCTGGCGGCCGGTCAGCGGCGGCCCGACCGGGTCGAGGGGCTGCTCCTCCGGCGGGTCATGGCCGGCCGCCCGGTCAACCCGCAGCACAGCGACCACGTCCCCGTCGCTGCGCCGAGCCGTCATGGCTCACTTGCCACGGGCGGTAACACCGCCGGCACAGCCGTCAGGGCCCACCGTCCGATGACGGCGGGCCCTGCGGCCATGGTCCTTGCGGGGCTCGGGTCAGCCCTGCTGGCCGGGCTCGCGGCGCTCGCCGTCCTCCTGGCCGGTGCCGGCCACCTCACCGGAGCCGTCGAGCCGCTCGCGCTGTCGGCCGCGGCGCGCCCTCAGCGTCCTCGGGGGTGGCGCAGGGGTGGAGTCGACGCCCGCCGGCGGGACGTACGGGTCCTGCAGGGGGATGGCCCACGGGTCCTCCTTCGGGGCGGACCTCTTGACGAAGTACGCCGCGGCGGCGCCGACGATGGCCACGAGGCCGACGATCAGGGCCACCTTGCCGCCCTTGCCGAGGGAGCGCTTCTGCTTGGCGACGGCCTCACCGGTCAGCACCATCTTGGCGCCGGCGCCGCGGATGGCGGCCTCGTGACCCACGGCCACGGCCTCCTCGCGGGCCGCGGCGCTCGCGGCGGCTGCAGCAGTCAGGGCGGCGGCGATGCGCGGCAGCAGGTCCTCGACGATCTTGTCGCGGGCGGTGTCGACCTTGGGCACCAGGGTCTGGACGGCGGCGTCCACCTTGGGGGCCGCCAGCTCGACGCCGTGCTCGAAGTGCGGCTTGGCCCACTCGCGGGCCGCCTCCACGTGCGGCTGGGCCAGCTCCTTGGCCGTCGGTGGCCGCGAGCTGCCTGCGCGAGGGCGGGACCGACCTTCTCGCGCAGCTGCCCGGCTGTGGACGCGGACAGCTGCGCGGCCTGCAGCAGCTGCTCGTGCGCCCGGTCGAGGGCCTTCTCGGTGTTGCTCTTGCTACGGAACACGAGTCCTCCTAGCGATGATGGCCAAGTCCGATTCCGTACCCATCCTGCACGGTGCCACACCCCGCGCGCCCACCGCGCCGGATACTGGCGCCCGCGGGGTTCCCGGGCCGTCAGCCCACCGTGGCAGGATGAGGCCATGAACGTCACCCTGCACACCAACCACGGCGACATCAACCTCACGCTCTTCCCCGACCACGCCCCCAAGACGGTCGCGAACTTCGTCGGCCTGGCCACGGGCGAGAAGGAGTGGACCGACCCGCGCACCGGCGAGAAGCCACCAAGCCGCTCTACGACGGCACGACCTTCCACCGGGTCATCCCCGGCTTCATGATCCAGGGCGGCGACCCGATCGGCACCGGCACCGGCGGCCCCGGCTACGCCTTCGACGACGAGATCAACCCCGACAAGACTTCAACGGCCCCTACCTGCTCGCGATGGCCAACGCCGGCAAGCAGCGCGGGCAAGGGCACCAACGGCTCGCAGTTCTTCATCACCGTCGGCGCCGACCCCGCACCTGCAGGGCAAGCACACGATCTTCGGCGAGGTCGCCGACGGCCCGAGCCGTGAGGTCGTCGACAAGATCGCCGACGTGCCCACCGGCGCGATGGACAAGCCCCGCGACGCCGTCGTCATCGAGTCCGTCTCCGTCCAGAAGTAGACCCGGTCACGCCCGGCTGCGACCGGGTCCTGGCACACCCGAGGGGACGCGGATGACCGAGCCGATGGCCGACGCAGGCGGTACCGGTGTGCCCGCGCCACCCCGACCGGGTGTCCTACGTCCGCTGCCAGCGCTGCGGCCGGCCGACCTGTCCGAGTGCCAGCGGCCGGCCGCGGTCGGCGTCCAGTGCGTCGACTGCGTGCGCGAGGGCCAGACGGTCGTGCGCGCGCCGCGCACCCAGTTCGGCGGGCGGTCACCGACGGCCGGCCGGTGGTGACGCTGACGATCATCGCATCTGCGTGGTCGGTCTGGCTGCTGCAGCAGGTCTCCCCGACGGTGACCCAGGAGCTGTCGTTCGCGCCGTACCAGGGGCCGAGCGAGCCCTGGCGCTTCCTCACCGCGGCGTTCGCTGCACTCGCAGGGCCAGCCGCTGCACATCCTGTTCAACATGTTCGCGCTGTGGCAGATCGGCAGCTACCTCGAGCCGATGCTCGGGCCGGGTCCGCTTCGCCGCGCTCTACCTCATCAGCGCCCTCGGCGGCTCGGTCGGCTACCTGCTGCTGGCCACCCCGCCCGGCAGCATCGCCGACCTGCAGCAGGGCAGCGCGTGGGTCATCGGCACGGTCGGGGCCTCGGGGGCGGTGTTCGGCCTGTTCGCCGCGCTGCTGGTGCTCAACCGGCACCTGGGCCGGTCCTCGGCCGGCATCGTCGTCGTCCTCGCCATCAACGCCGTGCTCGGCTTCGTCATCCCCGGCATCGCCTGGCAGGCCCACCTCGGCGGGGCGATCACCGGCGCCGTGCTCGCCGCGCTGATCACCGTCACCGCGCCCCGGCCGCGTCAGCGGCTGCAGCTGCCCGCGCTGGCCGCCGTGGCGCTCGTGCCGTGGTCGCGCTCGCGACGGCGAAGTACGCCGCTCAGCGACCAGACCTTCATGCACCTCATCCCGATCGGCTGAGGCCGGCCGGCGCGCCCCCCGGCGGGGACTTACACGGTTGTAGTTTGTCCCCAGCTGGGGACAACCCTGTGGACAACCCCTGTGGAGAACTGTGGACAACTCCGCAGGCCCGGGGTCAGCGCCAGCGGGTCGTCATGGCGAAGCCGGCCATGAGCAGGGCAAACCCCACGGCGAGGTTCCAGACGTGCAGCACCGGGATCGGGTAGGCACCCTGGGTGACGTAGAACGTCACTATCCACAGGAGGCCCAGGATGAACAGGCCGACCATGACCGGGACGAACCACGAGGGGTTGCCGACCGGGCCTTGGCCTTGCGCTGGGGCGGGGTGTACGAAGCCTTGGCTCGACCCTTGGACTCGGGCACGGGGGCCCTCCTCAGTCTGTGTGCGATGGAACGGATGCCTGTGCCTTAGCGTAGGGGCTGGACCTGCAGGAACCGGACATCCCCGGGACGCGCGCGGAAGGAGGACGCCATGGCTCCCTGGTTGCCGCGCCCCCGCGCCGCCGGAGCACGCCCTCGCCGCCTGTCCGGCTGGACCGCGGTCGTCCCCGTCGCTGCCGCCGTCGCGGGCCTGCTCTTCGCCACCAGCGCCCAGACCGCCAAGGGCACCGACCTGCGCGCGACCGGGCGCACCGACCTCGTCGACGTGATCCGCAGCCAGACGTTCGCGGTGGAGCGCCAGGCCGCGTCGGTCCAGCGCCTGCAGGCCGAGGTGGACCAGCTGACCGCGCGGAGCAGCCCGGGCAGCGCCGCCGTCAGCAGGGTGCGCAGCCAGGCCGACCGGCCTGGCGCCCCTGGTCGGCACCGAGCCGGTCAGCGGCCCCGGGCTCAAGGTCACCCTCGACGACGCCAAGCGCACCGCCGCGAGCCTGCCCGACGGGTTCACCGCCGACGACATCGTGGTGCACCAGCAGGACGTGCAGAGCGTGGTCAACGCGCTGTGGGCCGGCGGCGCCGAGGCGATGATGCTGCAGGACCAGCGGGTGATCTCCACCAGCGCGGTCCGCTGCGTCGGCAACACCCTGCTCCTGCAGGGCCGGGTCTACTCCCCGCCCTACGTCATCACCGCGGTCGGTGACGTCAAGCGCATGCGCCAGAAGCTGGACGCCGACCCCTCGGTCACCATCTACCGCCAGTACGCCGACCTGCTCGGGCTGCGCTACGACGTCGAGGACAAGGCCAGGCTGACCCTGCCCGCGTACGCCGGAAGCCTCGACCTCGTCCACGCGCGAGCCGGCGGTGAGCCTTACGGTGCGCTGCTGCGCGGCGATCGCGGTGGGCGACCTGCTCTCCGCTGGCCCGCTTCCCCGTCCGATGCTCACCCGCTCGACCCAGTGAGGCCCGCATGACCCGCATCCTCGTCGTCGACAACTACGACAGCTTCGTCTTCACGATCGTCGGCTACCTGCAGCAGCTCGGCGCCGAGTGCGAGGTCGTGCGCAACGACGCGCTGTCACCGGCCGACGGCGCCGGCTTCGACGGGGTGCTGGTGTCCCCCGGGCCGGGCACGCCGGAGGAGGCCGGGGTGTCGATGGCGATGATCGAGGCCTGTGCCGAGCGGGTCCAGCCGATGCTGGGCATCTGCCTCGGCCACCAGGCGCTCGGGGTCGTCTACGGCGCGACGGTCGGCCGGGCACCCGAGCTGTTGCACGGCAAGACCTCGGTCGTGCGCCACGACGGCACCGGCGTGCTCGCCGGGCTGCCCTCGCCGTTCACCGCCACCCGCTACCACTCCCTGACGATCGACCCGGCGACGATGACCGACCAGCTGGTCGCGACCGCGCACACCGACTCCGGCGTGGTCATGGCCGTCCGGCACGTCTCGCTGCCGCTGGAGGGCGTGCAGTTCCACCCCGAGAGCGTGCTCACCGAGGGTGGTCACCGGCTGCTGGCCAACTGGCTGGTGACCTGCGGGTCGACCGACGCGGTGGCGCGCGCCGAGGGGCTGAGCCCGCTCGTGCACGACGCCGAGGGCGTCGCCCGCATGGTCGCCGCGGGCTAGGTGCCCGCCGCGGGCGGGCGGCACGCCGCGCCCGAGCGGGTCCCGGTCGGCGAGCCCGCGTGGGCTGGCTCCGCCGGGTGGCGCTCGTCGCCGTCGTGGTGTGGGCGTTCCTCGGCGTCACGCGCCCGCGCCGCGGTCGACGGCCGCGACGGTCGCTGGTTCTCCGCCGCGCCTCGCCGCGGCCGCGTTCGTGCTCGGCTCCGCGCTGCTGGTGGGCGGTGCCGCGGGTGCTCCGGGCGCAGCCGTTCCTCGAGCTGACCGACGACGCCCTGCTGGTGCACGACTCGCGCCTGTTCTACCGGGAGTTCAGCGTGCTCCGCTCGGAGGTGCGCGACGCGGCGGTGGTCGACCTGCCGCACCCCCGGATCGGCCGCGGCGAGTTCGGGCTGCAGCCCGTGCGCCGAGCCGTGGAACCTGCGGATCACCTTCACCGCGCCGGTGCTGTGCCTGGTCGCGCGGTCCGGGCCGTGGGGCAGCTGGTTCTGGCCGTGGGTGCTGGCCGGCGAGGGGGCCCGGATGCGGCCGCCACGACGCCTGCACCCGTACGGCGGGATGCTGGTCCGCGCCGTCGACCCCGAGCGCGCCCAGCGCCAGATCACCGCCTGGGCCCGCCGTGCGCCCTGGCCACTGCCGTCGCCGGCCCGCGGAGCCGCAGGGGCACTGCGCGCGGGCGGCGGGTCAGTCCTGCAGGATCTCCTCGAGCCACCCGCGGACGGGGAAGTCCCACGCGGCATGCGCCTCCGGCGGCTCGGCCACCAGCGCCGCGCGCCAGGCCAGCGCCCGGGTGACCCGGCCCGCCTGCCGTGCGCGGTCGACCAGGCGGACGAGGTCGCGGCGTGCGGCATACGCGGTGAAGGGCTCGAGGTAGGCGTCGCGCAGGCGCAGCACGAGCGGGGCCCGGGGGCCGAGCCCGGCGTGGTGCGCCAGCGAGTCCAGCGTGGCCAGCATGGTCCCGAACGGGTGGCCGAGGCTCGCGTCACCCCAGTCGATGATCCGCACGCCGTCGCCGTCGACGCAGACGTTGGCCGAGTGCAGGTCGTCGTGCTGGATCGTGTCCGGGAGGCCTGAGGCAGCCAGGTCGGCACACCAGCGACCGTATGCCGGCAGCCGCGCCTCCAGCGCCGCGCGCCGGTCCGGGCCCGAGGCCGCCGCGGTCCTCCTCGAGGGTGGCGAGCTCGGCGACCAGCGCCGCGGCCTGCCCCGGCAGGGTGGCCGGGGAGCGCTCGGGCACGCCGGCGCTAGCAGGTCGCCCCGGTGGGCGGCCACGGCCAGCTGCGCCTCGGCGTAGCGCGGCAGCAGCTGCTCCCACGTGGCCGGCTGCGCGTCGGGGGTGGCCAGGGTCCGCAGCGTCGGCCCGGCGTCGGCCAGCAGCGACCAGGCCCGCGGCTCGTCGACGGCCAGCAGCGCGGGCAGCAGGTCGGGCACCAGCCGCGCGAGGAGGCGGTGCAGCCGCGGCTCGTGCGCCGTCCCCGGCGCGTTGGCCTTGAACCACACCCGCCCCAGCGTCGTGCCGAACACGGTCGTGTGCGACCAGGCCCGGTCGCCGTGTGCGGTCCCGGCATCGGTCAGCTCGCCCCCGAGGGCAGACACCTGCGAGGACACCCAGTCGCGGGCGAGGTCGACGTCCACCCCGGTGCCGCCGGGATGCACCCCGGTCACCGTGTCGTGGTCTTGGTGGGACCCGACGTCGTCGGGGATGCCGGTCGGCGTCGTGCTCGGTGTGCCGGTCGGGGTGGAGCTCGGAGTCTGCGTCGGGGTCGGACGTGGGCGTCGCCTGACGGGGTGGGCGGTGGAGTGGCGTGGGGGTCTGCGTGGGCGGCACCGGCTGGGCCACGGTGAGGGTGATCACCGTGCCGACCGCCACCTTGTCACCGGCGTGGGTCTGGTCCAGCACGGTGTTCTCGGGCCGGTCGCTCGGGGCGAACGTGGTCTCGGTGCGCAGCCCGGCGTCGGCCAGCACCGTCTTGGCCTCTGACCAGTCCTTGTCGACCACGTCCGGGACCTCGACCTTGCCGCTGGAGACCTCCAGGACCACCGCGGAGCCCTCCTCGACGGTGCTGTGGGCGGCCGGCGACGTGCGCACGACGTCGCCCTTGTCCACATCGGGGTCGTCGACCGTCTTGGTGTCGCTGACCGTGAGGCCCTGGCTGCGCAACGCCTCACGGGCGGCTGCCTCGCTGAACGTGCGCAGGTCCGGCAGCTCGACCTTGCCCGGCCCCGAGGACACCACGATGGTCACCTGGGAGTCGGCCGGCCGTCGCTCCCCGGCCGGGGGGTCCTGGTCGAAGACGGTGTTCTTGGCCGAGGTGTCGGTGCGGGTGGAGACGACGGGGCTGAACCCGGCCTCCTTGAGCTTGGCGATCGCGTCGTCGCGGGTCATGTCCACGACGTTGGGCACGGCCGTGGTCTGCGCGACCGGTGTGCCGCTGCCCATCAGCGCCTTGCCGGCCAGGCCGACCAGCACCAGGGCCGCGATGACCGCCAGGGTCAGCAGGACGTAGCTGGCTCCGTGCCGCTTGCGCGGGTCCTGCTCCGGGTCGTGGCCCACCGCGGGGAGGTCGGCGGTGTTGCCGCCGTGCCCACGGCTGGGTGGACCGCCGTCGCGGTCGACGGCGATGGCCTGGGTGGCCGCGGCGGTGCCGAGGGCCATGGTGGCGTCACCGGAGCGGGAGAGCAGCCGGGTGCTGTCGCCGCCGGCGGCGGTGCCACGGGCGCCGGTGCTGATCGGGCGCCCCGTGCGGGCCGCCTCCAGGTCCTCGCGGAAGAGCCCGGCGTCCTGGTAGCGGGCGTCCCGGTCCTTGACGAGGGCGTGCAGCACGACGGCATCCAGCTCGGGGAGATCTCCGGCCGGTGCAGCGACGGAGCCTGCGGCGCCTCGCCGACGTGCTGGTAGGCGATCGACACCGGGGAGTCGCCGACGAACGGCGTCCGCCCGGTGAGCAGCTCGTAGAGCAGGCAGCCGGTGGAGTAGATGTCGGAGCGGGCGTCGACCGTCGTGCCCTGCGCCTGCTCCGGGGAGAGGTACTGCGCGGTGCCGATCACCGAGTGGGTCTGCGTCATCGTGGCCGCGGTGTCGGCGATGGCCCGGGCGATGCCGAAGTCCATCACCTTGACGTCGCCACGCTCGGTGAGCATGACGTTGGCCGGCTTGATGTCGCGGTGGACGATGCCCATCCGGTGGCTGTAGTCCAGCGCCGCGAGGATGCCCTCGGTGACGCGGGCGGCCTCGTCGGGGTCCATCGTGGTCTGCTCGTGCAGGACCTCGCGCAGGGTCTGGCCCTCGACCAGCTCCATGACGATGTAGGGCAGCGGGACCGGCGCGCCACCGGACTCGAAGGCCTGGTCCTCGCCGGAGTCGTAGACCGCGACGATGGCGGGGTGGTTGAGCCCGGCCGCGGACTGGGCCTCGCGGCGGAACCGGGCCAGGAACGCCGGGTCGCGGGCCAGGTCCGAGCGCAGCATCTTGATGGCGACGGTGCGGCCGAGGCGGGTGTCCTGGCCGGCGTGGACCTCGGCCATGCCACCCCTGCCGATGAGGCGGCCGACCTCGTAGCGACCGCCGAGCAGTCGCGGTGTGCCGTTCACGTCAGGCCCTTCCTGCTGCCGGTCGTCGCGCACGGACGCGTCATCGCCCGATCACCGCCTTGATCACGTCGCGCGCGATCGGCGCGGCGACGCGGCCGCCGAAGGCCTCGTTGCCGACGTTGCCGCCGTCCTCGACCACGACGGCGACGGCGACCTTGGGGTCGTCGGCCGGGGCGAAGGAGGTGAACCACGCGTGCGGTGCGGCGCCCTTGGCGTGCTGGGCGGTGCCCGTCTTGCCCGCGACGCTGACCCCGGGGATCTGCGCGGCGGTGCCGGTGCCGGAGGTGACGACCTTCTCCATCATCCGGGTCAGCTGGGCGGCGACGTCGGGGCTGACCGCCTGGGAGAGCTGCTCGGGGCTGGTGCGGTCGATGACGTCCAGGTTGGACCCGCGGACCGTCTGCACGAGGTAGGGGCTCATCACCACGCCGCGGTTGGCGATCGCGGCGCTGACCATGGCCATCTGCAGCGGCGTGACGCGCACGTCGTACTGGCCGATGGCCGACTGGGCCAGCTGCGGGGGGTTGAGCTTGTCCGGCACCGAGCTGGGGCTGACCCGCATGGGCACGCGCAGCACGTCGCCGAAGCCGAACTTGGCGGCCTGGGTGCGCAGGGCGTCGGCGCCGAGCTTGAGCCCGAGGCCGCCGAAGGTGCTGTTGCAGGACCGCTCGAGGGCGCGGGTCAGCGTGGACTGGTTGCCGGGGCCGCAGGGCAGCCCGTCGTCGTTGGGCAGGTTGGTGGTGGTCAGGGGCAGGTCCAGGCTGGCCGGGCCGGGCACGACCGAGTCCTCGGTGTACTTGCCGGAGGACAGGGCCGCCGCGGCGGTCACCAGCTTGAAGGTGGAGCCCGGGGGGTAGAGGTCGCCGGCGATGGCGCGGTTGACCGCCGGGCGGCGCCGGGTCGTTGTTCAGGGCCTTCCAGGCCGCCTGGACCGACTTCAGGTTGTGGCTGGCGAGGCTGGCCGGGTTGTACTGCGGGTGGCTGACCATCGCCAGGATGGCGCCGGTCCTGGGGTCGAGCGCGACGACGGCGCCGCGCTGGTTGCCCAGCGCCTGGTCGGCGGCCTTCTGCGCGGCCGGGTTGATCGTCAGCTCCAGGCTGGCGCCGCTCTGCACCTTGCCGGTGAGCATGTCGACCACGCGGCGGTAGAACAGCTTGTCGGAGGAGCCGGAGAGCAGGGCGTCCTCGGCCCCCTCGACGCCGCCGCCGGCGCCGTACGTGAAGGAGTAGTAGCCGGTGACCTGGGAGTAGAGCTTGCCCTGGGGGTAGGTGCGGACGAACTTCAGCTCGTCCTTGGTGGGCACCGACTTGGCGACCGGCTCGCCGTCGACGAGGATCGCGCCGCGCTCGCGGGAGTAGCTCGCGAGCAGGGTGCGGCGGTTGTCGCGGCGGTCGTGCAGCGTCTTGGCCTGGACGAACTGGATCCACGTGGTGGAGACCAGCAGCGCGCAGAACAGGGCGGCGACGACCATCGACAGGCGGCGGATCGGGGCGTTCATCGGATCCTCACGACCTCGGTGTGGGCGGCGGCCTCGGGGCTGACGGCGGCCGGTGACACCTCGGGCAGGGGGCGCCGGGCCTGGTCGCTGATCCGCAGCAGCAGGGCGACCAGGGACCAGTTCGCCAGCAGGGACGAGCCGCCGTAGGACAGGAACGGCATGGTCAGGCCGGTCAGCGGGATGACGCGGGTGACGCCGCCGACGACGACGAAGCACTGCAGCGCCATGGAGAAGGACAGGCCGACCGCCAGCAGCTTGCCGAAGCCGTCACGGACGCCGAGGGCGGTGCGCAGGCCGCGCTCGATCATCAGCGCGTAGAGCAGCAGGAGGGCGAAGACGCCGACCAGGCCGATCTCCTCGGCGAAGCTGGGGATGATGAAGTCGCTCTCGGGGAAGTACGTCAGCTCGGGGTGGCCCCGGCCCAGGCCGGTGCCGAACAGGCCGCCGGAGGCCATGCCCATCAGGCCCTTGACCAGCTGGTCGCTGGTCTCCAGGGCCCGCTCGCTGAACGGGTGCAGCCAGAGCAGGACGCGCTGCTGGACGTGCCCGAACATCAGGTAGGCCAGGTAGGCGCCGCCGCAGAACAGGATCATGCCGATGGCGATCCAGCGAACGGCGCTCGGTGGCGACGTACAGCATGGCGACGAACAGGCCGAAGAACAGCAGCGAGGACCCGAGGTCCTTCTCGAAGACGAGGACGCCGAGGCTGGCCAGCCAGGCGATGAGGATGGGGCCGAGGTCGCGGGCGCGGGGCAGGGGCAGGCCCAGGAAGCGGGGCCCGACGAGCGCGAGCACGTCGCGGGTCTGGACCAGGTAGCCGGCGAAGAAGATGGCCAGCAGGATCTTGGCGACCTCACCGGGCTGGAAGGTGAACGGCCCGAGGCCGATCCAGATGCGCGAGCCGTTCACGTTGCGCCCGATGCACGGGGAGCGAGGGGCAGCACCAGCAGGAACAGGCCGGCGGCCATCGCGGTGAAGGTGTAGCGCCGCAGCCGCCGGTGGTCGCGCAGGGTGATGATCACGACGGCGGCGATCACCACGCTCAGCGCGCTCCAGACCAGCTGCTTGAGGGCGAGGGCGTCCATGCCGGTGCGCTCGTAGGCCAGGTCGAGGCGGTGGATCATCACCAGGCCGAGGCCGTTGAGCAGCGTGGCGATCGGCAGCAGCAGCGGATCGGCGTACGACGCGCGCCAGCGCAGCACCAGGTGGAACGCGAGCGGCGATGCCGAGCAGCCCGGCGCCGTAGCTGAGCATGTCCGGCGGGAACCGGCCGTGCATCGCCAGGCCCACGTTGAGGTAGGCGACCAGGACGATGCCGACGGCCAGCAGCAGGAGCAGCAGCTCGACGTTGCGGCGGGTGCGGGGACGGAACGAGGTGATGGTCGTCATGAGGAAGGGGTGGTGCTGGGGCGGATCGCGGGAGCCTTCCGGGCGGGTGAGGTGGTGGTGCGGGGGGTCGGCGAGGTCGATGGCGTCAGCGAGACCGGTGGGCTCGACGGCGACGTGGAGGAGGGGATCGTGATCGCCGAGCCGCAGGGACGGCCGCTGGCCTTCTGCGCCTGGCAGGCCACGGCCGCCGAGCGCAGGTCGGTGACCAGCGAGCGGGCCTCCTGCGGTGAGGACTGGCTCATCGTGGCGTTGACGCGGTCCCGGAAGTAGTCGGGCAGGTCCTCCAGCAGCACGTCGGTCTGGTCGCTGACGTGCGACAGCCGCCACGGGCCGATGTCCTGGGAGACGCCCTGGTAGATCGCGACGTGGTCGCCGGCCGCGCCGACGAAGTACTGCCGCTGGGTCCAGTCGTACGCCGCGTAGGCCCCGCCCGCGAGCACGACCAGGACCAGGGCGACCAGGCCGGTACGGCGCAGCCAGCGCAGCCGGGGCGAGGACGGACCGCTCTCGGCCAGCTCGACCTCGTCGACCTCGTCGTCGCCGTGCGGCGGAGACCTCGCGGGAGAGCGCCGCGGCCTTCTCGGCGGGGCTGACCGGCATCGCGCGGGTGGGCCCGGTGCGGCGGCGCTCGGCGGCGGCGCCCACCACCTCCGGGGCCGTGGAGGGGGCGTCGCCCTTCTCGAGGTCGACGACGTCGCCGACGATGACGGTGACGTTGTCGCGGGTGCCGGCGCGCAGGGCGATCTCGATCAGCCGCTCGGCGGTGGCGGCCGTGCCGAGCCCCTCGGTCATGACCTCCTCGATCGTGTCGCCGGCGACGAAGTCGGACAGGCCGTCGGAGCAGATCAGGTAGCGGTCGCCGGGACGGGCCTCGCGCATGGACAGGTCGGGCTCGTCGCCCTCGTGGCCCGTGAGGACCCGGGTGACCAGGGACCGCTGCGGGTGGTGCTCGGCCTCCGCCGGCGTGATCCGGCCCTCGTCGAGCAGGCTCTGCACGTAGGAGTGGTCGCGGGTGATCTGGGTCAGGGTGCCCCCGCGCAGGAGGTAGCCGCGGGAGTCGCCGATGTTGGCCAGCGCCATCTTGTTGCCGGTGCGCAGCATCGCCACGACGGTGGTGCCCATGCCCTCCAGCTCGGCGTCGCCCTCCATCGCCTCGTGCAGGCCCTGGTTGGCCGTGCGCAGGCTGTGCGCCAGCAGCTCGAGGGCGTCGTCGCTGCCGTGGCTCTCCCCGTCGAGGTGGACCATCTCGCCCACGACCATCGAGCTGGCCACGTCGCCCGCGGCATGACCGCCCATCCCGTCGGCCAGCACGAGCAGGTGCGGTCCGGCGTAGGCCGAGTCCTCGTTGCGGCTCTTGGGGCCGAGCCCCACGTTGGAGCGGGCGGCGTAGCGCAGGGCGATGTCCATCGGCCCTACTTCCGCAGCTCGAGCACGGTCTTGCCGATGCGCAAGGTGGCCCCGGACTCGACCAGGACCGGGTCGGTGAGGCGGGTGTTGCCCAGGTAGGTGCCGTTGGTGGAGCCGAGGTCCTCGACGTACCAGCCCTCGGGCCGCTGGAAGATGCGGGCGTGGCGGCCGGAGGCGAAGTCGTCGTCCAGGACGAGCGTGCACTCGGGGTTGCGCCCGAGCAGGACACCGGAGGCCTGCAGCGGCAGCGACGTACCGGCCAGGGGGCCCTCGGTGACGGCCAGGGAGGTGGGGACCCGCTTGGCGGCGGCGCGCGGCAGCTTGGGCGTGCTCTGCGTCGGCTGTGGCGGCGTGGGCGGGCCCGGCGTGCGCGGCGGGACGTCGGAGCGGGAGCCCTTCTTCGCGCTGCGGGGAACGACGCGGGTGCCGTAGAGGTCGCCGCGCAGGACGCCGACGACGCTGAAGACGAAGAGCCACAGCAGGGCGAGCAGGCCAAGGCGGATCACGGTGAGGGTCAGTTCACTCATGGGCGCGGGTCACCGCCGTCCGGCGCGGAAGGTCAGGGCGGTGCGCCCGACGGTCAGCCGGTCACCGTCCTCGAGCCGCCGGCTCGTGACGCGCTCGCTGTTGACGAACGTGCCGTTGGTCGAGCCGAGGTCACGGATGCTGGTGACCAGGTGCGGACCGTCGTTGGTCACCCGGATCTCGGTATGGCGCCGCGAGATGCCCGGGTCGTCCAGGATGACGTCGGCCGTGTCGTCGCGACCGAGCACCGTGATGGTGCCGAGCAGGGGGTAGCGCTCGCCGTCGATGTCCAGCCAGGGGCGCTCGACCGGGTTGCCGAAGGCGCGCGCCGGCGCGGGCGTGTGCGGGCGGGTAGCCGGCTCCGGCGTCGCGGGTGCCGGACGGGGCACCGCGAGCCGGTGCGGGCTCCACCGGCCCGGCCACGCGGGACTCGGGCCAGGCGGCCGGCTCTGGCTGCGGCTGGGGGCGCTGGTCACGGGCCGGGGCCGGCGCGGTGCCGCGGGCGGTGGCCGTGCGGACGCGGAACACCCCGGTCTCGAGGTCGTCGTGGGAGCTGAACTTCACGGCGATCTGGCCGCCGGGCTGGTAGCGCTGGGACTCGGCGTGCTCCTGGGCGGAGGCCACCAGCTCGTCGGAGAGCACCTCGGAGTAGGAGTCGAGGCGCTCGAAGTCGGTCGGCGCCAGCTCGACGGTGAAGAGGTTGGGGACGATGGTGCGGCCGTGCCCGAGGACGGCGGCCCGGTCGTCCATGGCGCGGCGCATGGCGGCGGCGATCTCCACCGGCTGCACCTCGGCCTTGAACGCGCGCGCGAACGCGCCGTTGACGGCTCGCTCGATGCGTCGCTCGACCCGGTCGAACAGTCCCACGTGTGGTTCCTCCTTGGCGTTGGCGCCTCGATCGTAACGGTCCAGCCTTGGTGCGAACGCCGCGTGCTAGCCTGCGTCGCTGAGATCGAGGGAGTCGCGAAGGACCCGGTTTTGAGTTCTGGGCCGTCGTACTCCACACTGTGTGAGCGCGCGCGAGTGGCGGAACGGCAGACGCGCTGGCTTCAGGTGCCAGTGTCCGAAAGGGCGTGGGGGTTCAAATCCCCCCTCGCGCAC
>CAVRTM010000020.1:0-27981 GCA_963724015.1 uncultured Actinomycetota bacterium | reverse complement strand
CCGGCACGACGCCGTCCCCGTCCTCGTGGTGCTCGAGGTGGGCGTGGTGCTCCTGGTGCTCGCTGCGCATCCGCTGCAGGAACGTCCGGGTGCGCTCGTGCTGGGGGTTGTCGATGACCGAGCGGGGCTCGCCCTGCTCGACCACGACCCCGCCGTCCATGAAGACGACCTTGTCGGCGACCCCGCGGGCGAACGACATCTCGTGCGTGACGACGATCATCGTCATGCCGTCCTCGGCCAGCTCGCGCATGACCGCCAGGACCTCACCGATGAGCTCAGGGTCCAGGGCCGAGGTCGGCTCGTCGAACAGCATCAGCTTGGGGTCCATCGCCAGCGCCCGGGCGATGGCGACCCGCTGCTGCTGGCCTCCGGACAGCTGGGCCGGGTAGGCATCGGGCTTGTCCTTCAGCCCCACCCGCTCGAGCAGACTGAGCGCGCGGTCCCGGGACTGATCCTTCTTCTCGCCCTTGACCAGGCAAGGGCCCTCCATGATGTTCTGCACGGCGGTCATGTGCGGAAACAGGTTCCAGCGCTGGAAGACCATGCCGATGTCGCGGCGCTGGTGGGCGATCCGCTTGTCGGACAGCCGGTGGAGCTTGCCGCCCCGCTCCTCGAAGCCCATCAGGTCACCGTCGACCCAGATCCGGCCGCCGTCGATGGTCTCGAGCTGGTTGATGCAGCGCAGGAACGTCGTCTTGCCCGACCCGGAAGGCCCGAGCAGGCACACGACCTGCCCGGAGTTCACCGACAGGTCGATGCCCTTGAGGACCTCGGTGCCGTGGAAGGCCTTCATCACGTTGACCGCGTGCACCAGCGGCAGGTTGCTCGCGTCGGTGTCATTGCCGTAGGGCATCAGGCTCCTCCAGCCCCGGCCGGGCGCGCGAAGCGCTTGGTCCTCGGCTTCTTCTGGCCGAAGCCGCGCCCGAAGTGCCGCTCGATGTAGTACTGGCCGACCATCAGGATGCTCGTGGCGAAGAGGTAGAAGATCACCGCGGCCACCAGCACCTCGAAGGTGCGGTAGGTGCGTGACCCGATCGAGGTGAGCTGGAAGAACAGCTCGTCACCGAGCGGGATGGCGATCAGCAGGGACGTGTCCTTCAGCATGGCGATCGTCTCGTTGCCCGTCGGCGGCACGATCACGCGCATGGCCTGCGGCAGGATGACCCGACGCATCGCTTGGGCGCGGTTCATGCCGATCGCCTGGGCTGCCTCACTCTGGCCGGGGTCGACCGAGAGGATCCCGGCCCGGGCGATCTCGGCCATGTAGGCCGCCTCGGAGAGCCCGAGCCCGAGGACCGCGCCGAACAGGCCGGCGAAGAGCTCGTTGGCGTTGAGGCTGAGGAAGCGCATGTCGCCCTGCAGCCCGAACAGCTCCATGATCTTCCAGTCGAACGGGACGCCGAGGCTGAGGCCGCCCTTCTGGAACAGGATGCCGAGAGCACCCATGATCGTCAGCAGCACGTAGCGCGGCACGCTGCGGAAGAACCACGTGAACAGCCACGCGACGCCCGACAGCACCGGGTTCGGCGAGAGTCGCATGATGGCGAGGACCACCCCGCCGGAGACGCCGACCAGCATGGACAGGACCGTCACCAGCAGGGTGCCGATGTAGAACCCGCGCAGCACCGGCGTCTGCTGCATGGCCTGGAAGATGAACGACCAGTCGAACGCCGGGTTGGTGAGCAGCATGCTGACGAACATCGCGGCGAGCACGAGGATGACCGCGATGGCGACCCATCGACCCGGGTGGCGGACGGGTACGGCGTGGATGCGGCCCGGCCGGTCGTCGTCCCTCATGGCGGTCAGGGGTTGACGGCGAAGTCGGAGATGGCGCCGGCCTCGTTGCCCCACTTGGCGAGGATCTTCTTGTACGCCCCGGAGGCGTCGAGAGCCTTCAGCGCGTCGGCGATGGCCTGGGCGAACTCCTTCTGGTCCTTGGGCGCCACAGCGCCGTACGGGGCGGCGTCGTAGATGCCGCCGGCCGCCTCGATCTTGCCGCCCGACTGCTTGATCGCGTAGGCCACGACGGGCGAGTCCGCGAGCATGGCGTCGGCCTTGCCCGACGCGACCGCCGCGGTCGCCTGGTCCTGTCCGGTGTAGACCAGCACGTTGATCGGCTTGCCTGCGGCCTCACACTTCTTGGCCTTGGCCGGCAGGTCCTCCTCCTGCTGCACCGTGCCCTTCTGGACGGCGACGTTGAGTCCGCAGGGGTCGTTGGGGTTGACCTTCTTGGGGTTGCCCGGCGCGGTGGCCCACTGGGTGCCGGCGTTGAAGTAGCTCACCATGTTGACCTGCTGCTTGCGCTTGTCGTTGATGGTGAAGCTCGAGACGCCCATGTCGTACTTGCCGCCCTGCACACCGGTGATGATGGAGTCGAACTTCGCGGGCTCCCACTGGACCTTGACGCCGAGGGTCTGACCCACGGCGTTGAACAGGTCGACGTCCATCCCCTCGACAGTGGCGCCGTCGGCGGCCAGGAACTCATTGGGCGCGTACGACGCGTCGGTGCCGATCACGATCGTCCCGGCGGACTTGACCTTGGGCGGCAGCTTGGCAGCCAGCGCCGCATCCTTGGTCTGGGTGGGCGCCGGTGCCGCGCTCGTGGTCTTGTTGTCCCCGCTGGAGAGGGAGCTGTTGCCGCAGCCGGCCAGGACCAGGGACACTCCGGTGACGGCCGCGCAGAGGGCCAGTGGCGCGGAGGCACGACGAGCGGTCATGAACAGTTCCTTCCAGGTGCGGGACCGTGACCGGACGGTAGGACCACGGGACGGCTGACCCTAGACGAAACCGGCTGGTCGTTGCAGCAGGTGCACCACTGCTGCCTTCAGGAGTCGAAAAGGAGCGGCGGAGCAGCACCATTGTCCGGTCCCCGTGTTGCCGCGGACAAGCGGACGAAAGTCCCGTCCGGTTGACGCACGGCGCGACGGCACGGGAGAACCGGCTCGGGCCCCGGCCACCGTTCTCTTTGCACAGGATCAACCGAGTTGCCCCATTCCGGACCTCTTGTCAGTCTTGGGCAGTATCGTGTCGAGTTGCTGACCGCCCCAGACACCGGCGAACGCAGCGCCCGATGGACCGAGTCCGAAGGGGGGTCCACGAGATGGCGACCAGAGCCACCGCGGCCCCGGCGCTGGGGAGCCCCAGCACGAGCGAGGACGACCCGTCCGGCAGACCAGTCGGGTCCCACGACCGATACCGCCACGAGGCCTTCTTGTGGAAGGGCGAGGACGAGTTCCTCGCCGGCACCGTGCCGTTCATCCTCGACGGCGTGACCGCCGGCCAGCCCGTCATGGTCGCGGTCATCCAGCAGCGCATCGACCTCTTGCGTGCAGCCCTGGGTCCCGACGCCGCCGCGGCCGTCATCTTCGTGGACATGGCCGAGGTGGGGCGCAACCCCGCACGCATCATCCCCGCCTGGCGCAGCTTCCTCGACGAGCACGGCGCCGGTGGCCGCCCGGTGCGCGGCATCGGTGAGCCGGTCTGGGCCGGCCGCCGGGCCGCCGAGGTGACCGAGTGCCAGGTCCACGAGGGACTGCTGAACCTCGCTGTCGAGCCGCAGGTGCCGTTGTGGCTGCTGTGCCCGTACGACGTCCAGGCCCTGGGTCCCGACGTGGTCACCGAGGCGCACCGCAGCCACCCAGCCCTGGTCGACGTCGACTCCCACCGCGGCAGCACGCTGTACGGCGGCTCGCACCACGTCCGGACCGTGTTCGCGTCCGACCTTCCCCAGGTGGACACCGTGTCGTGCCGCCGCGACTTCTGCGTGGACGACCTGCTCTCCGTGCGCCAGGACGTCCTGGACCACGCCGCTGCCGCCGGGGCGTCGGCGGGTCGCGGAGCCGACCTCGCGCTCGCTGTGCACGAGGTCGCGGCCAACAGCCTCGAGCACGCCTCTGGCAAGGGGTTGCTGCGCATCTGGCAGGACGACGAGGCGCTCGTGTGCGAGATCCGTGACACCGGGCGCATCGAGGACCCGCTCGTCGGGCGGACGCTGCCGGCGTGGGACGACGAGGGCGGGCGCGGGCTGTGGATGGCCAACCACCTGTGTGACCTCGTGCAGGTGCGGTCCAGCGGCTGCGGCACTACCGTCCGGATCTCGACCTGGCTCCAGCCGGCTCCGGGCCGCGCACCATGGCCGTCTCCGGCGGCCACCACCGCCGCCGTCCCCACCGGACGGCTCGAGGGAAGCAGGATCGCGTGACGATCGACAGGAACCACATCGTGCAGCTGCTGCGCCAGCGCGGAGACGAGGACCAGGCGCGCGAGGCGGAGCGGCAGCTACCCGTCCAGGTGGACCCGGCCGAGCACGCCGACGCGCTCGAGCAGCTGGGCCTCAACCCGCAGAACCTGCTCGACGACGACGCGGCCGACCTGGAGGACAAGCTCGACCCGGACGACATCGTCCCCTACGCCTGAGCAGCCCGCACCCACGCCCGGAGCCGGAGGCCGGGGCCGGCTGCCGCGCCCTGCCCTCAGCAGATGCTGGCGCTGTCCGCCCGGTCGTTCGCTGCGCTGCCCACGTTGGCGGAGTTGCCGACGCCGTACTGCCTCCAGAGCAGGGCGCCGGTCGTGTTGGGCCCGTCATAGACCGAGACGGTGTGGGAGGAGTTGTTCACCCAGCTGGAGATGGTGTTGCTGAAGCCCCAGTCGCCGAAGTTGACCGCTGAGCTGCAGTAGGTGTCGGCGAACTGCAGCCGCCGGCCGCTGAAGCCGACATCGGAGTAGAAGCAGGTGTAGCGAGCGGAGAACGACCACGGGCAGCTGTCGGACGTGGCGACGACTGACGACACTGACCCCACCCGGCCGCCGCCGGGTCCCTCTGGGACACGGCCCGTGCCGGGCAGCGGCAGCGACAGCACCACCTCGCCCCCCTGCCACGACACTTGATACTGGCTGGTCTGCGTGCCGCCGGGCTGCGCGCGCAGGACCGCGTCGATCTCGTGCTGGAGCGCACTGCGACCGGCCGGCGCCAGCTGCAGCGGGTTGCCCCCTCGTGCGCCGTCGGCCCGCGAGGCCGGCGCGAGCCCCACGACACCCACCGCCAAGGCCGCCGCCAGCGCACCCACCGCGCGTAGCCGACTGGTCATGCGGGCACTCCCTCCCGGGAGCCCTCCATGGGGCCCCCGGAAAGAAGACCACAGCTACTGGCGGCCGACAATCCCGAAGGTTCGCGACCGTTCCTCTGTCTTTCAGTGGAAAGGCGTCACCGCCACAGGTGGTACTGGATCACCGACGGCACCGGCACATCGAGGGCGCCGGCGGTCGTCGTCAGCCACTGCTCGCTCGAGAGCAGGGAACCGGTGTGCGGGTCGAACACCAGGACGTAACGCACGGGCAGACCGGTGAAGGCGCTGTCGGTCGCGATCGCGATACCGGCGCGCCCGGCGCGGTCGGTCACGCTGCCCAGAGCCCGCACACCGGGAGCGGCGGCGAGGACCCCCATCAGCGCGGCCTGCGTCGCCGGAGTGTTGCGCCACTCGCTGGCGAGGTCGGTCACGGCGACGAACAGCTCGCCGGTGCCGTGGCTGTCGATGGGGTGCGCGCTCGCGAGGTAGCTGCGCAGCGCGGCGACGGACGACGGTGGGCGCGCAGGGTAGACCGGGCGGTACCGGCCGCGGGCGTAGTCGGCGTCCCTGATCGGCGTGCCCGCAGCCGCTGGTCGCCCTGCCGCCTCCCACGCCCGGCGGTAGGCCGGGCTCGGGAAGTACGTCGTCCCGGTAACCCCCCGGGCCACGGCCGAGCCGTCGGGCTTCCAGGTGAGCTCAACCCGCTCGGGGACCACGGCGACCGTCACCGACAGACCGTTGATCCGGTTGGCCAGTGACCACCGCTCATAGCTGACCCGGCGCAGGTCTGCGGCCGCGCCATGGGTTGCCCTGGCCACGCGGGCGAGTCGGCCGAGGACGGTGCCGGCGCTCGCACCGGTGGACGTCGTGTGCAGGACGGGAGGGGTCGCGGCGAAGGCAGGGACCGGCCCACCGCGCCCGGGCGCCAGCAGGACCGAGAGCGAGAGCACCGCGATCACCAGCGCCACGACGGCCGCGCCGGCCATGTTCGACCGCCGCCGCATCGACCACCGCTGACCCGTCGCCACCGCCACCGGCTCCCGCCGGCGCACCGTGCGCGGCTCCTGCAGCGGCGCGGGGACGAAGGGCACGATGGCGGTCGCAGCCACTGAACGGTCGTCCTGCAGGAGCCGCTGCAGGTCGGCCCTCGCCCGGTCGTCGAGCGCACCCCCGCTGCCGACCTGCCGGGCGGGGTCAGCCCGTCGCAGCAGCAGCATCTCGTCAACCATGGTCAGCCTCCGCATCATCGGCCCGGGGGTCGTCGGGCGCGTCCGGATCCTGCGCCATCAGGGCGCGCAGACGCTGCCGGGCCCGGTGCAGGCGCACCGCAGCCGCGTTGTTGGAGCAGTTGAGGACCGCGGCGATGTCGGCGCCGGAGAGGTCCTCCCAGGCCGACAGCCGCAGCACCTCCTGGTCGGCGTCCGACAGTCGGTGCAGCGCCTCGACGACCCAGATCCGCTCGGCGGACAGGTCCTCTTCCTCGTCGGCGGCCAGCCCGGCCAGTCGCTCGTGCAGCCGGTCCTGCCGGCTCTGGGAGCGGTACTCGTTGGCGAGGACGCGCCGGGCGACGCCGTACAGCCAGGGGAGCACCGGGTCGGGCAGCTCATCGAGCCGTCTCCACGCCACGACGAACACCTCAGCGGTGAGGTCGCGGGACCGCGGCTCGTCGCCCAGACGACGCAGGAGAAACCGAAGGACCGACCAGTAGTGCAGCTCGTACAGGTGCGTGAACCGCCGCTGCGCGAGCTCGTCGACCCTCATGACAGGTACGTGTCCGCGTCTCGCCTGTTTCTTACAGTCACGTCTGCCATTGTCCTGCCAGGAGTCGACCCCCAGCCGCCGTAGTCCACAGGCCCCCCGCACGGGGCATGGCGAGGGCCCCCTCACCGACGTGCGGCGAAGGGGCCCGACGCGGTCCGGCCGGCGGCTCAGGCAGCCATCGGTGTGGCGACCCACATGGGCCCGCGGTTGGTCTCGACGATCTCCGGCACGACGGCATACGTCACCGTGCGCCCCAGGTCGTCCCAGGCGAACGTGTGGCCGGGGCTCGCGTTGCGCTCCAACGGCCAGCGCTCGTTGTCGTGCGCACCGCCACGGCAGAGGGCGTATCGAGGGTTCATGGTGCGACGGTAGGCCGCCGGGCGCCGGTGCCGACGGCGAACTTACCCATCCTTGACCACATCGCGACCGCACCGATACCCGACCGCCCCGTATGTCCGGAGTGCCCGCTGTCTGAGCACCGACCGCACGCGTCTGCGAGGATCGGGGCGATGTATGCCGGCCTGTGGCGCCATGCGCGCTCCCTCACCGTGGGCGCCGTCTGCGTGGCCCTGTCGGTCGCGGGGCACCTGGTCGGCGGTGGCAGCGCACCGGACCTGGCGCACGCGCCGGTGGCGGCCCTCGGCCTCGCCGTCATGACGGCACTCCGGTGCCTCGCCCGTCGCGCCGGGGACCACCCTGGCCGGTCTGACGCCCTCCCCCGAGCTCTCGCGACGCGCCACCCGTGCATCCTGCCGGCGTCCGACCGACGCCACGAAAGGTTCTCCGTGCTCCTGCTCCACCGCGCCACCCGGCGCCCGCTTCGTCGTACCCGCCCGTCCGCCCTCCTGGGGCGTCCACGCCCGTCCGGCCCCCCTCGCGGGAGGGCGCCGTCGCGCGCCCTCCACCTCCCGGCCGGCCGGGCCGCCGGGGTGCTCCTCGTGGCCGCACTGACACTCGCCGGGGCGTTCACGTCGGCGGTCACCTCAGCCGCACCCGCCTCGGCCCACGCCGTCCTGGTGAAGGCCAGCCCCGCCGACGGGGCCGTGCTGAGCACGGCACCGAGGTCCGTGGTCCTGCAGTTCGACGACCCGATCAGCACGTCGTTCGCCACCCTCACCGTCACCGGGCCGGACGGTCGCACCGTCAGCCAGGAGAAGGCCTTGGTGTCGGGGACCACGGTGTCCGGCGCGCTGGCGGACGGCCTCGCGCCGGGGCGGTACCGGACCGTGTTCCGGGTCGTCAGCGAGGACGGGCACCCGGTCAACGGCCAGCTGACCTTCACCCTGAAGCTGCCAGGTGGCCCCGCGCCGTCCGCCACGGCGCCGGCGGCCACCTCTCCCGCGGCGGGCGCTCCCGGCCGCTCAGCCGGCGCCGGGACCAGCTCGACCGGGGCCTCGTCCCCGGGCGGCGGACCATCGTGGTTGGCCGACCACCTGCTCCCGGTGTCGGGGGCGCTCCTGCTGGTGGTGATCGGCGCCGGGGCCCTGCTCCGGGACCGGCTGCGGCACTGATCCGACCCGGATTTCGCGGTGCGCCCCTGCTGCTGCTAACGTCTCTCCTCGTTGCGCCGTTAGCTCAATTGGCAGAGCAGCTGACTCTTAATCAGCGGGTTCGGGGTTCGAGTCCCTGACGGCGCACCACCGACGCAGGCCACCGCCTGCGCACAGAACGGCCCACCTTTCCCGGTGGGCCGTTCTGCGTCTCCCCCGCCTTAGGTCCAGTGCTCCGCCGATCCCCCGAGCCCTGCCCGGCGGGCACCGGCCGTCCCCGGTGCCCGGGGGCGCCCACGGCTAGTCGCGGAGCACGGCCCAGACGACCTTGCCGCCGTCGCCGGTGGGAAGGACCCCCCAGGCGTCAGCCAGGGCGGCAACCAGGAGCAGCCCCCGACCACGAGGGCGTGACGCCTCGACCGGCTGCGGCTGCGGCCGCTCGCTGCTGGCGTCACGCACCGCGACGCGCAGCCGGCTCCCCCACCGCGCCACCGACAGCCCCACGTCGCTGCCGGCGTGCGGGAGCGCGTTCGTGACCAGCTCGCTGACCACAAGGGTGGCCGACGCGCTGACGGAGGACATGCCCCACTGGTCGCACGCCGTGGTGACCACCTCCCGTGCAGCGCCGGCCGAGCGGGGGTCCGGCTCGAGCGACCTCCGCACCACCGACGGTGGCCGGCCGGTCAGCAGCCGACCGAGCGCCGGCTCCCGCTCCGGTTCGACCATGAGGTGCCGGCTGTCCGGTCGCGCCGCCAGCGCCTCGCGCAGCTGCCGATCCGGGCACACCACGGCGATGGGCACGCCGGGCCACTGCTCCACCTCGACCCCGAGACTGGCCAGCAGCGCGACCGACTCGTGGTCAGCCGGCCCCGTCACCCCCGACATGTCGCACACCACAGCGGCCGGCTCCTCCGCCAGGCCGAGCAGCACGGACAGGTACGCCGGTTCGGCCACCTCGCCCAGCCGGCCCCGCACGTCGAGCACCAGCACGGTGCCGATGCCCTCGACGGTGACCGCCTCCAGGTGCAGGTCGTCACCGTCGGGCGCGACCGTGCCGTTCCCCGGTGGTTTTTGGACCATTGCGCTCCTTCTCCCCCCAGCGGCGCCCGTCCTCGTTCGCGGGACGCCCCACGACCATCCGTCCCAGCATGACGGTGGTCCCGAGGCGGCGCACCCGGGGCCGATTCCTGGGGCCGATTCCTGGGGCCGATGTCCCACACCCGGTGCCCCGGAACGGCGTCGCGCAGGCCGCTCCGGAGCGGGCTTGCCATGCGCCGGCATGATGACGGGCTGGTCCTCACCTGCGAGCGTGTCGCGCATGGAATCCCGCGTTGACTTCATCACCCTCGCCACGGCCGACCTGGACGCGGCGCGGGCCTTCTACGTCGCCGGCCTCGGATGGACGCCGACCCTGGACGTGCCGGGAGAGATCCTCTTCTTCCAGGTCGGTCGTGGCACCATGCTGGGCCTGTACGACGTCGCCGCGTTCCGTGCCGACATCGGTGCGCCGGCCGGGTCCGCGCTCGACAACGGCGGCACGGTCCTGGCGCACAACGTCGACAGCCCGGCAGCGGTGGACCGCCTCGTCGACGTCGCGGCGCGAGCCGGGGCCACGGTCCTGACGCCGCCCCAGCCGGCCGCCTTCGGCGGCTATCACGGCCACTTCGCCGATCCGAACGGCGTCATCTGGGAGGTCGCTCACAACCCCGGGTGGCGGGTGGAGGCCGACGGCACCGTGCGGCTGGACGCGAGCGCCCCTGAGGCGTGACACCCCAGCACCCCGGTGCCGCGACGGGCCCGGGGGGCTGGGGTGGGGCGTGGTCAGGCAGCCGGGCCGACGGCCCCGCGCACCCCTCAGTTGCCGACCAGGCGCAGGCTGAACGTGCTGCCGCCCTTGCCGTCGGCGGACGCCACGACGCCGACCGAGCGCAGCGCCTCGACGAACGCCTTCTGCTCGCTGGGCACCCGGTCGAGGTACAGCTTCTCGACCCGGTCCAGGTTCACGTACGCCGCGACCTGCTCCTTGCCCGCACCGGGCACCGCGAGCCGGAAGCCCTCGTCCTGGCCGAGCGTGCCCTTGGTCTTGAGGGCGCTGAGGTAGTCCGGGCTCGTGGCGAGGTAGAACGTGTCGCCGTCGGCCGCGTGCACCAGGGGCAGCGCGGCCCCCTGGTCGCTCGCGAGCTTCTCGAGCTTGCCAACGATCTCCTGCGCCTTGGCCGCGTCGGTCGTGACCTTCAGGCCGGCCTTGGGCGGCGTGGAGCCGCCGAGGTCCTGCTCCGGCAGCGCCAGCAGCAGCCGCTTGCCGAGCAGGGTCTGCAGGTCCTGCGGCAGGTTCAGGCCGAGCTGCTGCTCCACCCCGTCGATCTGCTCCTTGACCTGCGGACCCATGCCGTCCGCGCCCTGCATGATCTGGTTCCAGGCAGAGCCGACGGCCTCACCGGCGTTGGCCACCGACACGGCCACGGCGGTGTCGGCCGGCAGCTCGGTCAGCGTGGACGGCTGGTCGCTGGTCACCGTGGCGCCCTTGGCGCCGCGACCGACGCCCGCCAGCTCCAGGTAGGCGGCGTCGAAGCGGAGCGCGAACGCCACGCGACCGGCCTTGTCGAAGGCGTTCTCGACGGCGGCCGGCGTGCTCTGACCCGACTTCGCCTGCACCAGCTTCGCGGTCCTGGCCGCGTCGGCCCAACCCGACAGGATGCCCTGCTCCCCCAGCGCCTTCATGTCCTCGATGTACGTCGGGTTGGCGGCCAACGTGCCCTTGCCGAGGGCGGCAGAGACGCCGGCTCCCTTGCCCTTGTCGGTCAGCACCGCGTAGCCGTCGCGGAAGGAGACGTCCGGGTCCCCGGCGGTCCCGTCCTCCGCTGACATCAGCTTCTTGAGGCCGGCCCTGGCCTTCTCCTCGTCCTTGACCTGGACGGCGACGGCGACGTTGACGTCGCCGGGCTCGTCCGACGGCAGCACGGCGACGCCCAACCGGTCACCGAGCCACGGCTTGATGTCCTGGTCGTAGCTGATCTTCTTCAGGCCGGCGGAGTCCTTCTGCAGTGACTCGAACAGCTTCTGCCGCGGGTCGCCGCCACCTGAGACCGCGTCGTTGACCTGCGGCAGCTTCCTGAGCAGTCGCACGGCGGCGATCTTCTGACCCGCGGAGGGGTCGATGTCCATGCGCACGTACGCGATGGCGTTGCCCGGAAGGACCTGGTCCGGCTGCGCGCCGCCGCCCGAGAGGGTGGTGACGGCGAAGGCGGTGCCGCCTCCGACGACGAGTGCGCCACCGAGAAGGCCACCCCACAGCAGGTGTCGCCGGGTACGGCGGGGCGCAGCGGCCGGCGCGCCGGACTGGTCGGCGTCGATGAGGGCCGGTCCCTGCGGCTGGGCAGGCGTGGGCGTGGGCGTGCTCATGGTGGTGTTTCCCCCTGTGGTGCGGTGATGACGGGCACACCGTAGCGGGGCGGCGAGAGCCGGCGTGGTCACCGACTCCGGATCGTTACGGCACGGGTGACCTCAGGAGTCGCCCCCGACGCCTACAGGGCAGCGCAGCCCGCCGTGCGTGAGGCTGAAGGCGCCGTCGTCCTCGCTCACGACCGCGGACCGAGAGGCGGCGGGCGCCAGGACCGCCTGCCCGACAGCTCCGGCAGGTCCGGCAACGGCGCCCGGCACAGCCAGGTGTGAAAGAGCTCGCGCAGCGGTGTGTCGCTGTGCCCGGCCGCGATGTCGACGAAGTCGTCGGTGACGACGTTGCCGTGGGCATGGGTGCGGGTCCAGGCCCTGAGGGTGTCGAAGAACGTTCCGTCCCCGACGGTCAGGCGAAAAGCGTGCAGCGTCAACGCTCCTCGCTTGTAGACCCGGTCGTCGAACATGAGCTCCGGTCCCGGGTCGCCGACGATGATGTCCTGAGGGAGGGCCGCCAGGCGCTCGTAGGCCCGGCGCGCGAGCACGTCGGCGGACGAGCCACCGGACCCCTCGGACCACAGCCACTCGGCGTAGCACGCGAACCCCTCGTGGAGCCAGATGTCCTGCCAGCGACCGGCCGTGACGCTGTTGCCGAACCACTGGTGCGCCAGCTCGTGGGCGACCAGGCGCTGGGCGCCCCGTCGCCCGTCCAGGTGGTTGCGGCCGAACACCGACAACCCCTGGGCCTCCAGGGGGATCTCGAGCTCGTCGTCGGCGACGACAACGGTGTAGCTCGCGAACGGGTAGGGCCCGAACAGCCGCTCGAACAGGACCATCATCTCGTGCTGGCGGCCGAAGTCGTGGCGGAACAACGCCCGCAGCCGCTGCGGCACCGCGGCGAGCTGGCGCACCGGGACAGCGGCCGTCTCGAGCATCGTGTAGCGCCCGATCTGGACGGTGGCCAAATAGGTCGACATGGGCTCGACCTGCTCGTAGTACCACCGCTCCCGGCTGGACATCACCACCCGCTCGGTCAGGACGCCGTTGGCCACCACGTGGTAGCCGGCGTCAGTCGTCACGGCGATGGAGTAGCTGGCCTTGTCGCCCGGGTGGTCGTTGCACGGGAACCAGGACGGCGCCCCGTCAGGCTGTCCCGCGACGATCACGCCGTCGGTGAGCTCCTCCCAGCCCACCTCTCCCCACGTGCCGTCCAGTGGCTGCGGCCGCCCCGAGTACTGCACGTCCACGACGAGGGCGCCGCCAGCGCCCACCGCCGACTCCAGCCAGATGCGCAGCTTGCCCGAGCGCTGGGTGTACCGGGCCGCGCGTCGTCCGTTGACCATCACCTTGCCCACCCGCAGCCCGGCGATGTCGAGGCTGAACCGGTCGAGTACCCCGGTTGCGGTCGCGTGCACCCGGGCCCGGGCCACCAGCCGGTTGCTGGCGACCTTGTAGTCCAGGTCGAGCTCGTAGCGGCTGACGGTGTAGCCCTCGTTGCCGTGGCCCGGGAGGTAGGGGTCGACCGCTCCGGCGTCCACCTGCGGCGAAACAGGCGGCGGCACCTGCGGCGAACCCGTCATACCGGCTCCGAGCCGGGCGTGGCCCAGGGGGCGATGGGGTTGCCGGTCCAGCGGGTGCCGGCGGGTACGTCGTCCCCGCGCAGCACCAGCGAGGCCGGCCCGACCGTGGCGCGCTCCCCGATGGACGCGGCCGGGAGGATCACCCCGTGCGGGCCGAGGGTCGCCCCCCGGGCGAGGGTGACGGTGTCCATGCTCATGATCCGATCATGGAACAGGTGCGTCTGGACCACGCACCCCCGGTTGACACTCGCCCCCGCGCCCAGGGTGACCAGGTCCGCCTCGGGCAGCCAGTACGTCTCACACCACACACCGCGTCCCATGCCCGCTCCGAGCGCGCGCAACCACAGGGAGAGGCTCGCGGTCCCGGCCGCACCGCGCGCGAACCACGGGGCGGCGAGCATCTCGACGAAGGTGTCCGCCAGCTCGTTGCGCCACACGAAGGAGCTCCACAACGGGTGCTCCGACACCCTCACCCGGCCCACGAGCAGCCACTTGGCCGCCGTCGTCACGACGCACGCGACCAGCCCGGCGAGCAGCACCACCGGCCCGGCGAGCAGGACCGCGCCCAGCACGCCCCACCGCTGCAGGCACGCCTCGAGTGTCAGCAGCACCCCGACGCCGAGCCCCACGGTGCAGATGACCGGCACCAGCCGCAGGACCTCCACCGCGCCGCGGGCCACCCGCAGCCGCCCTGCCGGCTGGAACGTGCGGGCCTCGTCCGCGACCGAGGCGGCACGGCGCAGCGGCACCGGCGGGGAACCCAGCCACGAGCTTCCCGCCTTGGCCCGTTCCGGTGTCGCCGAGAGGACCGCGACGAGCCCCCGCTTGGGCACCGCGCGCCCCGGCGCCGTCATGCCGGAGTTGCCGAGGAAGGCCCGCTTGCCGACCTTGGCCCGCTCGATCCGCATCCACCCGCGGCCCAGCTCGTAGGAGCCCACCATCGTGTCGTCGGCGAGGAACGCGCCGTAGCCCACCGTCGTCATCCGCGGCAGCATCAACACGGTCGACGCCTCGACGTCGCGCCCCACCCTCGCGCCCAGCGCCCGCAGCCACACCGGCGTGACCAGGCTCGCGTAGAGCGGGAACAGCAGCGTGCGGGCGTCGTCCATGAGCCGCTCGGTGGCCCAGACCTGCCACCCGGTGCGGCTGCGCACGGGGTGGACGCCCTCCGTGAGACCGGCGCCGAGGCCCCTCACGCTGACCAGTGTCAGCGCCACCAGGACGGCGAACGCGGTCACGGCGCCCAGCGGCAGCCAGCGGGCCGCACCGGCCGCGGCCTGCGAGAGGGTCTGCGTGCCGCCCACGCCGGCCCAGAGGACCAGCAAGCCGCACCCGGCGGCGACGAGGGGAAAGCAGGCGAGCAGGGCGGCGGTCGCCCCGTAGATGCCCACCCAGCCCGAGCCGCGCGGCGCCCTCCGGTCGGGCCACCGCTGCCGGGCGGGCCCCACGAACACCGCCGGCGACCCCGCCCAGCTCTCACCCGGCGGGACCGGGGCCAGCACGGCGGAGCCGGCCGCCACCTCCGCCCGCTGGCCCACGCGGGTGCCGGGCGCCAGGATGCTGCGGGTGCCCACGCAGGCGCCGGCGTCCACCCGGACCCGTCCGACGTGCAGCACGTCGCCGTCGAGCCAGTGGCCGCTGAGGTCGACCTCCGGCTCGATGGCGCAGCCCTTGCCCAGCACCAGCAGGCCCGTGAGCGGGGGCATCGAGTGCAGGTCGACGTCGCGGCCGACCGTGGCCCCCAGCGCGCGGGCGTAGTAGGTCACCCAGGGTGCGCCGGGCAGGTTGTCCGCGCCCGCGGCGGACGCGAAGGCCTCGGTGAACCACAGCCGCAGGTGCACGCCGCCGCCGCGGGGGTAGCGGCCGGGGCGCAGGCCCCGCAGAAGCAGGCGGGCGACCACGACCGTCGTCCCCATCCTGCCCAGTGGGGTCACGAGCAGCAGCCAGCCGGTCAGCACCCACCACCAGGACACCGTCACCGCCCAGGGCGCCCGCCCGGTCGCCGCCGCCAGGTTGCCCAGGGCGCCGAGCCAGACCAGCCAGCGCCAGCCGACCAGGGCGGCGAGGGGCAGCCGGAGCAGGCCCTGCACCGCCTGCGCCCGCAGGGGCGTGGGGCGCACATCCGCGCGGACCGTCTCCACGGGTGGGTCGAACTCGTCCAGGACCTCGGCCAGGTCGCCGAGGCGCGGGTGGTCGTAGACGTCGGCGACGGTGACCCCGGGATACCTCTCCCGAAGGAGCGACACCAGCTGCGCGGCCGCGAGGCTGCCGCCGCCGTCGTCGAAGAAGTCGTGGTCCGGGCCGGTGACCGCGACCCCGAGGGTGCGGGTCCACCGGGCGGCCAGCCACCCCGCCGTGCCGGGCAGTACGGCGCCGCCCCCGTTTGCTTCCTCGGTCCGCTCCAGCGGCCACGGGAGGGCGTCCCGGTCGACCTTGCCCGAGCCGCGGGTGGGCAGCGAGTCGACCACGGCGAGGGTCGGGACCAGCGCGGCCGGCAGCCGGGCCCGCAGGAGCGAGCGGCACGCCGCCAGGTCCAGCTCGGTCCCCGCGGCGGGGGCGACGTAGCCGACGAGGACCTGGTGCCCCGACGTGGCGGTGCGGACCGCGGCGGCGGCGCCGGCCACACCGGGGAGGCCCTGCAGCGCCGCGTCGACCTCGCCGAGCTCGATCCGCCGGCCGCCGAGCTTGACCTGGTCGTCGGCGCGGCCGACGAAGACCAGCCCCTCGGCCTCGAACCGGACGAGGTCCCCGCTGCGGTAGGCCCGGTCCCAGCCCAGGCGCGGCGCGGCGGCGTACTTCTCGGCGTCCCGGGCGGGGTCGAGGTAGCGGGCGAGCCCGACGCCGCCGATCACCAGCTCGCCGATGTCGCCCTCCTCGACGGGCTCCCCCTGCTTGTCCACCACCGCCAGGTCCCACCCGGCCAGGGGGTGCCCGATCCGCACCGGTCCCGTTCCGGTCATCCGGGCGGCACAGGCGACGACGGTGGCCTCGGTGGGCCCGTAGGTGTTCCACACCTCCCGCCCCGCCACGGTGAGGCGGGCGGCCAGGTCCGGCGGGCACGCCTCACCTCCGAAGATCAGCAGCCGCACCTCGGCGAGCTCCTCCGACCGCCACAGGCCCGCGAGCGTGGGCACGGTCGAGATCACGCTGATCCGCTGGGCCACCAGCCACGGCCCGAGGTCCATCCCGGTGCGCACGAGCGCCCGGGGAGCCGGAACCAGGCAGGCCCCGTGCGCCCAGGCGAGCCACATCTCCTCACAGGAGGCGTCGAAGGCCACCGACAGCCCGGCGAGCACCCGGTCCCCCGGTCCCAGCGGCGCGTCCTGCAGGAACAGCCGGGACTCGGCGTCGACGAACGCGGCCGCCGAGCGGTGCGAGACCGCCACGCCCTTGGGCGTGCCGGTCGATCCCGAGGTGAAGATGACCCAGGCATCGTCCGCGGGGGCGGGCGACCGCGGGGCGCCCTGGGCCGGCGGGACGGGGTGGCGGCGCTCCACCTCGCCCTCGTCCCCGAGCACGACCACCACGTCGGCCTCGGTGAACACCAGCCGTGCCCGCTCGTCCGGGTCGTCCACGTCCACGGGCACGTACGCCGCGCCGGCCGCCAGGGTGGCCAGGATCGCGACGTACAGCTCGGCGGTGCCGGAGGCGATGCGGACGCCCACGCGGTCCCCCGGGCGGACCCCCTCGGCATGGAGCTCGGCGGCCCGGGTGACCACCTGGGCAGCCAGCTCGCGGTAGGTGAGGACGACCACGCCGTCGTCGATCGCCGGTGCCGCGCCATGGGCGTCGACGCTCGCGCGGAAGACGTCGACGAGCGTGCGCGGCGGCCCCGCCTCGCCGGAGCGGCGGAACCGGTCACCGAGGGCTTGCGCGGGCGGGGGCCGGTCCACCTCAGCACCACCTCGCCGTGCCTGACGGTGACCTCGCGGCGGGGAGCAGGTCACGGCACCTCCTCACTCTCGTGCACGCCCGCGTCCGGGCGCAACGTGTCCACTCCGGCGGGACGTCACCGCTTCGGCGCGCACACCGTGACCGCCCCCGGTGAACAGTCGGCGCCGCCGGCATGGACGAGCGGCGACCGGCCGGCCAACGTCGCCCTCCCGACCCTGCGTTCCGCGGCCTGCCGGCTCCCCTGGTGATCGCGACGGCCTGGCCGCAATGCCCGAGAACGCTCATCTCGGCTCGGCGGACCCCGAGGGTCTGATCGCGTCTGGTCCAGACCGTCACGATCGAGACCATCGTGCTCCCGCTCGCACCGGTCTGGCGGCCGAACGCGCAAAACCGGGGAAACGCGGCCGGACGGTGGTCTCAGACGGCGGCGTGCGCGCCGGGCGTGGAGGTGTGCTCGCGCTCGGTGCCGGCCTCGCGCGGAGCCCGGTTGAACGCGCTGCGTCCGTGCAGCAGCAGGCACAGGCCGGCCACGACCAGGACCGACAGCAGCGCCCAGATGGCGAGGACGAGCAGCAGCGGGGTCATGCGGTGCGCCTGGGTCGGACAACCGGTGCGGCCATGAGCGGTCCCTCCTGCGACGGCGGCGCCCTCCATGACGCCCATCTCGAGTATGGCCACTCCGACGTCCGTCGCCCGGGGGAACCTACGCTTTATTGACCAGATGTTTACCCTTGCCGGCTCCGCCTTGGAGCGCGACCCGTCTTGCTGCGCGAGACGGTCACGCCTGGGGGTTGAGGCATCTCCCACCTGGATGGTGTGATTGCCCGCATGTTCTCCATGACAGCGCGAATGCCGAGGCGCGCGGACGTTCCACGCACCCTCGCCGTGCGCTGTCGGCGCCGGCCCTGACCCCGCCCGCCAGCCCGCCGCCTCGCACACCACCCGCGGCGCAGCCCCCGGAGACATCCCATGACCGCAGCGACGGCCCTGATCGGCCACTCCCGCCGCCACATCGACCTCTTCCTGACCGCCAGTGCCCTCTGTCCGCGGCTGCGCAGCCGCCACCCGCAGACCCGCACCCCGCTCAGGAGAGACCATGACCCTCGCCCCCGCACGCACCGTCGGCACCCCCGGCATCGACCGCTTCACCCCCGCTCAGCTGCTGCGCACCGCACGGCTGTTCGCCTCTGACCCCGCCCTTTCCACGCTGCTCGACCCCGCCTCCGGCGACCGGCGGTGGGCCGAGCTCGACTCCTCCCCCGCGCTCCAGGTCTGGCTGATCGGCTGGCCCGCCGGCACGGACACCGGCTGGCACGACCACGGGGACGCCGCCGGCGCCTTCGTGACCGTGCAGGGCGCCCTCCAGGAGCAGACCTGGTCCGGCGGCCGACTGCAGGAGCGCCGGCTGACGGCGGGCGCCGGACGCGCCTTCGGTGGCCGGCACGTGCACCACGTCGCGAACGCCGGCACGCAGCCCGCGCTGTCGGTCCACGTCTACGCACCGCGGCTGACACGGATGGCGCGGTACGCGCTGACGCCGACCGGGCCGCGCCGCACCGGCATCGAGCGGGCCGGGGCAGACTGGTGAGCGCCGCCACCGCCGCGCGGCCGCGCACCGACGACCTGTGGGAGACCTCCTTGTTCTCGAGCCGACCGGGCACCGGGCGTGGCTGGGACGCGCCGACGTACGACGGCATCGACGACCAGCTGGCCGACTCGCGCTCCAGGCTGAGCCGGCTGAGCGCCCGGGCGGCGTACCAGGAGGCGCTGCACGGGCGGGCAGTGCTGGTCGACATCCGGCCGCAGGCCCAGCGGGCACAGGAGGGTGAGGTGCACCCCGGCCTCGCGCCGCTGGTCATCGAGCGCAACGTCCTGGAGTGGCGCCTGGACCCGCGCTCGGAGGCGCGGATCGGGCTGGCCGCTCCCGACCGGCGCGTCGTCGTCCTGTGCCAGGAGGGCTACACCTCCTCGCTGGCCGCCGACGCCCTGCTCCGGCTCGGGCTGCACCGCGCCACCGACATGGCCGGCGGGTTCGCCGCCTGGCGCGCCGCCGGCCTTCCGGTCGCCGACGCCACCTGACGCGGCCGCGCCGACGCGTCGCCCTGCGGGTACGGCGCGTCGGTGCCGCTGGCCCCATGGGGTGGCTCGGTACGATCCCCCGGTTGCCCTTGCCCCCGGAGGAGAACCCATGCGCGCGCTGGTGAAGCAGCAGGCCGGCCCCGGCCTCGAGCTCGTCGAGCGCCCGGAGCCCGACGTCGGGCCCGGTGACGTCCTGATCCGGGTGGAGCGGGCCGGCCTGTGCGGCACCGACCTGCACCTCGAGCAGTGGGACGACTGGGCCGCCGCGACGGTGAACGCGCCGCTGGTGCTGGGGCACGAGTTCTTCGGCGAGGTCGTGCGGGTCGGCCGCGACGTCACCTCGGTCTCGGTCGGGCAGAAGGCCTCGGGCGAGGGGCACGTGGTCTGTGGCACCTGCCGCAACTGCCGCGCCGGTCGCCGCCAGCTGTGCATCCGCACCAGCAGCGTCGGCGTCAACCGCGACGGGGCCTTCGCCGACTACGTGGCGATCCCGGCCGGCAACGTGTGGGTGCAGCCGGACGACCTGGACCCCGACCTGGGCGCCGTGTTCGACCCGCTGGGCAACGCGGTCCACACCACGCTCAGCTTCCCGGTCGCCGGCGAGGACGTCCTCGTCACGGGCGCCGGACCGATCGGGGTCATGTCGGCGGCCATCGCCCGCCACGTCGGCGCCCGCTACGTCGTCGTGACCGACGTCAGCGAGTACCGCCTCGACCTCGCCCGCCGCGCCGGTGCCGACCTGGCCGTCAACGTCTCGACGACCAGCGTCGCCGAGGCGCAGCGCGAGCTGGGCATGCGCGAGGGCTTCGACATCGGCCTGGAGATGAGCGGCAGCCCCCAGGCCATGGAGGACATGCTCGCCAACCTCAACCACGGCGCCCGCGTCGCGATGCTCGGGCTGCCCAAGGACCCGTTCCCGATCGACTGGGGCCGCGTCATCACCCACATGATCACCATCAAGGGCATCTACGGCCGGGAGATGTACGACACCTGGTATGCGATGAGCTCCATGCTGCAGACGAGCGAGCGGCTGCGCGACGCCGTCAGCTCGGTGATCACCCACCGCTTCCCGGCCGAGAAGTGGCAGGACGCCTTCCTGGCCGCGCGCTCCGGGGCGTGCGGCAAGGTCGTCCTCGACTGGTCCTGACGCCCTTCCCCCGCCCCACCTGCGAGACTCCAGCCGAGAGAAGGCAACCCGATGTACGGAACGTTCAAGGACGACCTGACCGCCACGCTGACCGAGATCCGCGAGGCGGGTCTGTACAAGCACGAGCGTGAGCTGACCTCCCCGCAGTCCGCGCACGTCACGACGGCGAAGGCCGAGGCGCTCAACTTCTGCGCCAACAACTACCTCGGCCTGGCCAACCACCCCGACGTGGTCGCCGCGGCCGCAACAGCCCTGCAGGAGTGGGGTTTCGGCATGGCCAGCGTCCGCTTCATCTGCGGCACGCAGACGCTCCACACGCGGCTCGAGGCCCGGCTGTCGGAGTTCCTCGGCACCGAGGCCACGATCCTCTACTCCTCCTGCTTCGACGCCAACGGCGGTGTCTTCGAGACGCTGTTCGGCGCCGAGGACGCGGTGATCTCGGACGAGCTCAACCACGCCTCGCTCATCGACGGCATCCGCCTGTGCAAGGCACGCCGGCTGCGCTACCGCAACGCCGACATGGCAGACCTCGAGCTGCAGCTGAAGAGCGCCGCGGACGCGCGCCGACGCGTCATCGTCACCGACGGCGTCTTCTCCATGGACGGCTCCTACGCGCCGCTGGACGAGATCTGTGACCTGGCAGACCGGTACGACGCGCTCGTCATGGTCGACGACTCCCACGCCGTGGGCTTCGTCGGCGCGGGCGGTCGCGGCACGCCCGAGCTCTTCGGGGTCATGGACCGCGTCGACATCCTCACCGGCACGCTCGGCAAGGCGCTGGGCGGCGCCTCCGGCGGCTACGTCAGCGCGCACCAGGAGATCGTCGACCTGCTGCGCCAGCGTCGCGGCCCTACCTGTTCTCCAACGCCGTGGCGCCGACCGTCGCAGCGGGGTCACTCGCCGCCCTGGAGCTCGCCGCCACCTCCGACGACGCCCGTGCCCGGTTGCGCGACAACGCGACGCTGTTCCGGACGCTCATGACCGAAGCGGGTTTCGACCTCGTGCCCGGCTCCCATCCGATCATCCCCGTGATGTTCCCGGGTGACGACGGCGCCCGGACGGCGACCGCGATCGCCGACGCCATGCTCGCCGACGGGGTCTACGTCATCGCGTTCTCCTATCCCGTTGTGCCGCAAGGGAAGGCGCGTATCCGCGTCCAGCTCTCGGCCGCCCACAGCGAGGCCGACGTACGTCGGTGCGTCGAGGCGTTCGTCGCCGCACGCGCGGCCGTGGCCTGACGGTGCGGCCGGTCGGCCCGCGCAGGCGGCGCCACCCGGCCCGCGCAGGCGGCGCCGGCCTGCCCACACGGTGGACGTCAGACGGGGCGCACCCGCAGGGTCAGCCCGCCGCGCGGACGCAGGGTGACGAACGCGTTGATGGCGGGACGCCTCCATGGTGCGGCAGCGTCACCTCGTGGTCGCGCAGCAGCCCCGCGAGCACCACGGCGAGCTCCACCAGCGCGAAGTCGCGGCCGATGCACAGGCGCGGCCCGAGGCCGAACGGCATGTAGTCGGGCCGGGCCACCGTCGACGTGTCGCCGAGGAACCGCTCCGGGGTGAAGGCCAGCGGGTCGGGCCACGAGTCGGCGTCGCGGTGCAGCAGCCACGGGCTGATGATGGCGATCGTCCCGGCCGGAACCGCCTGTCCGGCAACGACGTCCGGCTCGGTCGCCCGCCTCGAGACCACCCAGCCGGGCGGGAACAGGCGCAGCGACTCGTCGATGACCGCACGCGTCCACGGCAGCTCCTGGCGCAGCCGCATCGGTGCGGGCGCGGCGTCCAGCGCGCGCACCTCCTCGCGCAGCCGGTCCTGGGCCCGGGGTTCTCCGCCAGCAGCATGAGCGTCCAGGTCAACGCCGACGCCACCGTCTCGTGGCCGGCCACCACCATCGTGACGAGCTCGTCCCGGATGCCGTCGTCGTCCAGCCCTGCCGCGATGAGCAGCCCGAGCAGGTCGCTGTCCCGCTCCCCCACGCCGCGCGCACGGCGCTCGGCCGTCAGGTCGCGGCAGATGGAGTCCAGCTCGCTCACCGCGGCGCGCAGCCGGCGGTGGGCGGTCGTCGGCACCCACGACGGCAGCGGCACGGTCTGCGCCTGGGCCACCACGAGCTCGGCCGCCTCGTCGGTCGCGTGGACCAGCCGCTGGGTCTGCTCGGTGAGGTCGCGGTCGAACAGGGTGCGCCCGACGACGTCCAGCGTGATGCCCAGCGCGAGGGCGTCCACGTCGACGTCGGCCCCGAGGCCGGCAGCCCGCGCCAGGACCCCACCACGGTCGCGGCCGCTGTCGCCACGCTCTCGCCGATGGTGCCGAGCCGGCCGTGGTGGAACGCCGGCTGCGCGGCGCGACGCCGGCCCAGCCACCGGTCGTCGCTGACCGCGAGCAGGCCCGGCCCGGTCACCGTCGCCAGGGCGGCGTACTGCACGGTGTTCTTGGTCCAGCGGCGGGCGTTGCCCTGCAGGATCCCGCGGACCGCTTCGGGGTCGCTGACCAGCAGCGCCGGCGACCCGGGCACAGGGAAGGCCACCAGGTCGCCGTACCGCAGGCGCACCTGCTCCAGGAAGCCCAGCGGGTTGCTGCGGATCGAGGTGAAGCCGGCCGCCATGTCCCACGGGCTCGGCCCGGGCAGCCCGAGCGTGTCCGGCCGTAGCGACCTCAGAGGTACAGCCCCGTCTGTCCGTCCTCGACCCGCGGCGCGGCCACCGCGTGGATGTCGCGCTCGCGCATCAGCACGTAGTCCTTGCCGTGCAGCTCGACCTCGGAACGGTCCTCGCGGTCGAACAGCACGCGGTCGCCGACGTGGACCTGGCGCACGTTGTGGCCGATCGCCACGGCCTCGCCCCAGGACAGCCGCTTGCCGACGCTCACCGTCGAGGGGATGAGGATGCCGCCGCCGGTGTGTCGCTCGCCGGGCTCGCCCTCCAGCGACACCAGCACGCGGTCGTGCAGCATCCGGATCGGCAGCCGCTCGGGCGCGGAGTCAGTCACGCGTGCGGCGCCAGACGACCAGCCCGACGAGGGCGACGACGGCCGCGACCACGGCCGCGATGCGCTCGATGCGCAGCTCCCCGGTGGGCGTGTGGGTCGCCTCCTTGAGCTTGACCATGGCGGAGTCGGCCTGGCGGCGGGCGATCTCCTTGGGCTGGGCCCGCACCGCGAGCTCGTCGATGGTGCTGGCCAGCCGGGCACGCGTCGCCGCGATGTCGGCCTCGATCTCGCCGACCGACTTGTTGGTCTGCTCGCTCATCAGTGGGGCCCCTTCAGGCCTTCGGAGATTCTGCAGCGACCATAACGCAGACTGGGTCCCGACACTCGCCCGTCGCCCGACCGCCCCCGTGGAGGACCACATGCCCCGTCTCGAAGTGAGCCAAACCGCCCCCGACTTCACCCTGACCGACCACCAGGGCGGACGGTGAGCCTGGGCGACTTCGCCGGTCGCCGGCTGATCATCTTCTTCTACCCGGCCGCGATGACGCCGGGCTGCACCAAGGAGGCGTGCGACTTCCGCGACTCGCTGGTGCGGCTGCAGCAGGCCGGGTACGACGTGGTCGGCATCAGCCCCGACAAGCCGGAGAAGCTGGCCCGGTTCGTCGAGCAGGAGGCGCTGACCTACCCGCTGCTGTCCGACCCCGACAAGACGGTCATGGACGCCTACGGCGCCTTCGGCGAGAAGTCGCTCTACGGCAAGAAGGTCACCGGGGTGATCCGCTCCACGGTCGTCGTCGGCCCCGACGGGACGGTCGAGCTGGCCAAGTACAACGTCAAGGCCACCGGTCACGTCGCCTCCCTCAGCAAGGCGCTGGGCCTGGCCGCCTAGCCGGACCGGGGCTCCCCCGGTCGCCCCGTACGATCGGGGGCGCGCGGAAGTGGTGAAACTGGCAGACACGCAGGATTTAGGTTCCTGTGCCTTCGGGCGTGAGGGTTCAAGTCCCTTCTTCCGCACCCATCCCGGCGACCCGGCCGACGTGTGCCCGGCCGCCGGCCCGGGCACCACCGGCCCGTTGGGCCCGGAGAAAAGCACCGACTCGTTAGGGCCCTGCGCCACCACGTTGGAATGCTCTACTTGCGGAATGCCTTGCTACCAAATGACTGTCTCGGTGACCGGCTCCCACCGGGGTTGTTGCCACCATCGCGGATGCCCGACGTGCTCGGGGTGCTGGGTCTGCCGACCCCGCTGACGTCAGGCGACCCCGGCGGCACCCGGTCGAGCGGCACCGGCACCCGGCCACCGCGGTCACCCCTCGACGTGGCGCCCCGGGCGGGCTCGAACGGCGAGCAGGGCGATGTCGTCCTCGGCCGAGCCCATGACCTCACCGAGCAGGACGTCGCAGAGGTCCCCGACCGGTAGGCCACCGAGCCGCGCCGAGACGCGGACCAGCGCCGAGGTCCCTGCCCCGGCGGACGCGCGGGCATCGACTCCACCGCCACCGTAACTCCCGGCCGAGGCGACGGCCATGCGCCGGCTCAGGGAACCGCGTCGCCCCGTCCCAGCGTGCTCACTGGACGATGGACAGCACGCTGACCCAGGCGTTGAATCGGCAGGCAGGAGTGAGGTACCGAGCGGGTTCTTGGAGGAGACGTCATGATCATCGACTGCGCCCACTACCGGGACGGGCGGCGGCAGAGCGACGCCGCCATGAGCCTGGAGGTCGCGGCAGAGAAGTGCCGGGACGACGGCTTCGTCTGGTTGGGCATGTTCGAGCCCAGCCCGGCCGAGCTGGACCAGGTCCGCCGGTGCTTCGGCCTCCACGAGCTCGCGGTGAAGGACGCGGAGACCTTCCACCTGCGCCCGAAGGTCGAGCAGTACGAGAGCTCCGTCCAGCTCGTCATCCTGCGCACCGCGCGGTACGACGACGCCCGTGAGGAGGTGGACTTCGGCGAGATCAGCATCTTCGTGGCGCCGTCCTTCGTCATCACGGTCCGGCAGGGTGTGGCCAGTGAGCTGCACTCCGCGCGGCAACGGCTCGAGGAGCATCCTGAGCTGCTGCGGCTCGGGCCGGCCTCCACGCTGTGGGCCATCCTCGACCAGGTGGTCGAGAGTTATGCCCCGGTCGTCGCCGAGCTGGAGCGGGACATCGAGCAGGTCGAGGGCACGGTCTTCGCCGGCGAGGTGGCGCCCACCGAGCGCATCTACTTCCTTCGGCGCGAGATCACCAACTTCCACCGGGCGGTCCACCCCCTCCTGGCGGTCCTCAGTGCCGTCGAGCGGACCGCTCGTGACAGTGACCTGCTGCCCTACCTGCGGGACGTCCGTGACCACCTGCTGCTGGTGAACGAGGAGGTCTCCGCCCAGCGGGACCTGCTGGCGACGATCCTGGAAGCCAACATGGCGGTCATCACGGTCGAGCAGACGCAGGTGACGGTGCGCCAGAGCGCGAACATGGAGCGGCTGACCATCCTCGCCACGGTCTTCCTCCCGCTGACGTTCGTGACCGGCTTCTTCGGTCAGAACTTCAGCTGGCTGCTCGGGCACATGACGGGCTTCATCGCGTTCCTCGTCTACGGCATCGGTGGGCTGCTTCTTCCCCTGGTCCTGCTCTACTACTGGCTCAGGGCATCCCGGCGCGAGGAGCTCAAGGGGGTGGGTGCAGCGCCAGGCCCCCTGCACCAATTGATGGACGGCTGACGTCGGCCCCGTGAGCGGCATCGGTCAGGCGCGGCCAGCCGGAGACGCACCGCGACCGCCGCCGGTGGAAGGGGCCGGTCCTGCCCCTTCCACCGGCGCCTGCCTCAGGTCGTCTCGCCGGCAGCCGGTTCGCCCACGGTGCGGCTCGGGTCGATGAGGCCGAACACCTCTCCCTGGGGGGCCCGGATGACCGCCATCCGGCCGAAGGGGCTGTCGTCGGCTGGCATGACCACGGACGCGCCGAGGTCGGTGGCCGTGGCGATCGAGCCGTCGGTGTCGTCGGTCTGGAACCAGGTCAGCCAGTGGGCTGGGGCCTCGCCTGGCATCTGCGTGTCGTCGCTGATGCCGCCGACGGCGTCGCCGCCACCGGGCAGACCGAACGTCGAGTAGGTGAAGCTCTGGCCGTCACCGATCTCGGTGAACGTCCAGCCGAAGACGCCGGCGTAGAAGGCCTGCGCCTGCTGGTAGCCACGGGTGTGCAGCTCGTTCCAGCAGTAGGCCCCGTCCTCGTTGAAGACCCCCGCCCCGGTGTGGGCCCTGGCCTGCCAGACCCCGAAGGGGGCACCGGTGGGGTCGGCCGCGATGAACATCCGCCCGACGTCCAGGACGTCGAACGGTGGCATCAGGGTCTGACCTCCCTGGTCGGCGACCTTGGCCGCGATGTCGTCGGCCGAGTCCGCGGCGAAGTAGGTCGTCCACGCCGACGGCATGGGCATCCCCTGCGGTTTGGGGCCGATGCCCGCGGCCGGCTTGCCGTGCTTCATGGCCATGAGGTAGCCGCCGGCCTCCTCGGGGCTGTCGTAGATCTCCCAGCCGAACAGCCCGGCATAGAACTCACGAGCCTTCGTCGTGTCGTCGACCTGGCAGTCGATCCAACAGGGGGTGCCTTGCGGCCACGCGTCGTCTCGGGTCGGCATCTCTCGGTCTCCATGGTCTGTGGCCTCCCGGGCCGCAGCCGCAGCCCGCACCCGTCAGCCAACCACGGGCCGACTGACGGCGGAAGACGTATCGGCCGTTGCGGGTTCGGTCGTCTGCTCGTGCGCCGTCAGCAGCCCGTACGCCGAGGCAGCGCGCTTCGGCAGCACCGCTGAGGTGGCACCGAGGTGGGGGACGACCGACCCGAGGTGGGGGCTCTCTGAGCCCTGGGGTGCCTGTCGACGGCCGGGGCGCTGCGCCAAGGTCGATGACAGAGCCCATCACCCCATCGACCCGCACCGGAGACCGTCATGCAGACCCAGACCGCACCTCGTCCCACCGCACGAAGGAACGCCGACCCCGCCCACCACCATCCACGGATCCAGCGGGTGCGCGGCGGGTGGGTGTGGTCCTGCTCCTGCGGCAGCCGCACCTGCCGGACCACCGCACCGCCGTCGTCGTGGCGCAGGACCCTCGTCGAGGCGCTCCGCCACTCCACCCAGCTGGCTGCCTGAGCGCAGGCCCGGGCCGGCGTGACGGGACTGAGCTCGCACGCACACAATGGGCGCCATGCCCGCGCCCCGCACCGAGCCCGGTGGCGACCTCGTCGTGAGCCCCGGCCCCGGCATCCCGCAAGGTCTGGTGCTGCCTGCCGCCGACCTGGTCGAGCGGTTCTCCCGCTCCTCCGGGCCCGGGCGGCCAGGGCGTCAACACGACCGACAGCCGGGCCGAGCTGCGCTTCGACGTGGTCGCCTCGACCGGGCTGGCCGGCCTCACCGAGGCCCAGCAGGAGCGGGTGCGCTCGCGCCTGCAGCCGCGGATGGTCGGGGTCGAGGTCATCGTCGTGGCGTCCGAGCACCGCTCGCAACGCCAGAACCGGGTCGCGGCCCGGGTGCGGCTCGCCGCGCTGCTGCGCGAGGCCCTGGCGCCGCCGCCCCCTGGCGCGGTGCCGGACCAAGCCCTCCCGTGGGGCGCAGCAGCGACGGCTGACCGCCAAGAAGCAGCGCGGCGCCACCAAGCCGAGCAAATGGTC
>CAVRTM010000019.1:0-32594 GCA_963724015.1 uncultured Actinomycetota bacterium | reverse complement strand
ACGGACTCGCCAGGCCCTGACCCCGGCCGACCTGGACCTGCGACCCGGCCCGGCCGCGACTCCCTCGGTCCTCGCCGCCACGGTGGCGATGCCCCGGCCGGGGGGCGGCCGGGGCGTCGGCAGCGGCCATCAGGAGCCGAAGCGCCACGGCGCGCGGGACGGCCGCACCGCCGTCGTACCGGTCCCGCAGCACGACGCCACGCCGGCGGGCGACGGCCCTCGCCGTCGCTGGCCCTGGGCGGTGCTCGTGCTCGCCGTCGTCGCGGTTGCGGCCGGCGCGTGGTTCTTCCTCGCCGGCCCGGGCGCCCGCACGACGGTGCCGACGGTGGTGTCGCTCACCCTCGACCAGGCCGAGCAGCGACTCACGAGCAGCCACCTCACGGCGCACGTCGAGCGTGCCTTCGACGAGAAGGTCCGCTCCGGCGTCGTGCTGACCAGCGACCCTGGCGCCGGGGCCGACCTCGGGCGAGGGTCCTCGGTCCGGCTGACGGTCTCCAAGGGACCCGAGCGCTACACCGTTCCTGACCTCGTCGGCGGCAGCCGGTCCGACGCCGAGCGCCAGCTCTCCGCCCGGCGGCTGCAGGTGGGCAGGGTCAGCCAGGCCTACGACGAGACCATCCCGGCCGGGCAGGTCATCTCCACGGACCCCACCGCCGGGACCTCGGTCAAGCGGGCGACGCAGGTCGCGCTCGTGCTGAGCAAAGGCCGCGAGCCGATCGACGTCGTGGACTGGACCGGGCAGCCCGCCGACACGGCCGTCGCCTCCCTCACCAACGCCGGGCTGACCGTCGACGCCACCCGCCAGGAGTTCAGCACCACCGTTCCGAAGGGGTCCGTGGTCCGCCAGGACCCGGCCGGCGGCACGCTCTTCCGCGGCGGCAAGGTCACCGTCGTGGTCTCCAAGGGCCCGGAGATGGTGCGGGTGCCGGACGTCGAGCGCAAGCAGGAGGACGAGGCGCGGGCGATCCTGGAGCGGGCCGGTTTCAAGGTCACCGTCCAGCGCTTCCTCGGCGGGGCCTTCGGGACCGTCCGCCTGCAGGACCCCGGCGGCGGCTCGATGGCACCCAAGGGCAGCACCGTGACCCTCACCGTCGTGTGAGCACCACCACCGCCGGCTCCACCCGATCCGCGACCGTGGTGCTCGTCGGGATCACCGCCATCTGGGGCTCGACGTTCTTCCTGGTCAAGGACGTCGTGCGTCAGCTCTCCCCCGCCGACTTCCTCGCCGTGCGCTTCGTCCTGGCCGCGACGCTGATGACGGTCGTGTTCTGGCTACCTCTTCGCGGGCTGACCCGCCACCAGGTGATCGTCGGAACCGGGCTCGGGGTGGTCTATGCGGTGGCCCAGCTGCTGCAGACCGTGGGGCTGGCACACACCGAGGCCTCCCGCTCGGGCTTCATCACGGGCACCTACGTCGTCATGACGCCCGTGCTCGCCGCGGCGCTGCTGCGGAACCGTGTGCCGCGGTCGACGTGGGCGGCCGTCGGGCTGTCCGCCGTCGGCCTCGCGGCGCTGTCCCTGCAAGGCACCGGCGGACGGTCGTCCGGGCTCGGCCTCGGGTTCGGCGAGGCGGTGACGCTCGGCTCGGCGGCGGTCTACGCCGTGCAGATCATCGGCCTGGGCCGGTGGTCCTCCGCCTCGGCCGCGGCCGGGCTCTCGGCGATGCAGATGATCGTCATCGCCGCCGTCTGCGTCGTGGCCGCGGCGCCGGGCGGCATCGCGCTGCCGACCGGCACGGGCGCATGGACGTCCGTGCTCTACATGGCCCTGGTGGCCGGCGCCCTCGCGATCTGGGGCCAGACGTGGGCCCAGTCGCACCTGCCCGCGACCCGCGCCGCGATCGTCATGACGCTGGAGCCGGTGTTCGCCGCCGGGTTCGCCGTCGCGTTCGGCGGTGAGGCGCTCACCGGCCGGATGCTGCTCGGTGGCGCGCTGGTCCTCGCCGCGATGTACGTCGTCGAGCTCCCCGGCCGCCGCCGCGACGCCACCGCGGCGCAGGACCCGTCGGCCGAGCTGCTGCACCACGAGGTGTGAGATTCGGCGCACGCTGACCCACCACGACGTCCCGCCCTGGTGCACCACCTCTCGGGGCTGACGCCGTTCTTCATCTCCGGCGGCGTGTCAACGTCTTGCGCCGGTTCACCCTTTCACAGCCGCGGGAAGCCCGCGCGTGTCAGCCCGTCACAACGACGAGTCGCACTCCTGTCCGGTCAGTAGAGCTAGCTCAGGGTGACCGTCCGCTTGTCGGTGTCCGTGGCGCCGGAGTCGGTCAAAGTGGCATTGACCGTCGCCTTTCCGGGTTGGAAAAGATCCCCTGACTCGCGGAGTGCGTCGGCTACGTAGTCCATCTTCTTACCAGTGCAGTCGATCGAATCGCCGCTAGGCCCTAGAGATGCGTGACTATTCCCTTGGTCCACGGTCACCTTGAGCACGGCAGTCGTGTCGGCTGGACATCTCACGGTGAGATGGACAAATACGCCAATGCCGCCATGGATGCCCTCGGCTTGCTTGGAGATCTTGACTTTGACGTGACCGGCGGCGTTCGCAGACCCAACAGGCAGGGCCGATGACGCGACCATGACGAAAGGTAGGATCAGGAGCGACGTCTTTCGCATTTCAATCACCGTTTCGGGAGTGGGACTCGCATCGACGTGTGCCGTCCGTGAAGACTGGTACCCATTCGGTGACCAGCCAAGGACCTTGGTCCCTCGACAGGCCACGAAGAATCCGTTTTGGAAATGGCGGGCGCGCCGTGGGCATCTAACACGGAATCCAGACTCTGTGAGATAACGGTCCGCAGTGCCAGTACGCAGCCATTCCGCGCGCCGTCCATATCCGTCCGCGTCCGCCAACGCCAGTCAGCGGTATAAGTGCAGGTCGAAGAAATTGCCCGGAACCCCGCAGGTCAGGTGGGTGGCGCCCTATTCCTGGTAGGAGTAGCGCTCCTCGCGCCAGGCGTCGCCGGTGAAGTGGTAGCCGCGCTGCTCCCAGAAGCCGCGTTCGGGGTGGCGCCGGTAGTCGATGCTGCGGACCCACTTGGGGCCCTTCCACCCGTAGAGGTGCGGCAGCACGAGCCGGACCGGCCAGCCGTGCTCGGGCGTCAGCGGCTCGCCATCCAGGTGGGTGGCGAACACCGCGCGGGGCGAGGCCAGGTCGGACAGGGCGATGTTGCTGCTGTAGCCGTAGGTGGCCGAGACCAGGACGTGCTCGATGTCGTCGGCCGGCGGCGCCAGGTCGATGATCGTGCGGGCGGCCACGCCAGACCAGGTCAGGTCCTGGGTCGTGTAGCGCGACACGCAGTGGTGGTCGGCACGCACATCCACCCGGGGCAGGGCGGCGAACTCCTCCCACGACACCGTGGTGACCTCGCCCGTCAACGTGTCACCGGCGATCGTGAGCGACCACGTGGCGAGGTCGACGTGGGGCACCCGCCCGTAGTTGACGGGACGCAGCGACTCCGAGCGTCGCTGACCCGACGGCATCGGACGTGCTCCCCCCGGTCCCGACGTCACGATCCAGGGCCCCCACGGGCAATCATCGCGCTGACCACGTCGGCAGCGTAGACCGTGTCGGCGTCGTCCACGTCCAGATGCCACACCATCCGCACCGACCGGGCGTCCGTGGCGTACATCCGCACCCCGCGCTCGTCGGCCGCGGCGACGAACTGCGCCGCCGTCCACCCGGCCGCGCCCACGTCCAGGATCACGATGTTGGTCTCGACCCGGTCGGGGTCGACGACCTCGGGCGCGACCTTGGCGACCGCCTGCGCCACGGACCGTGCGCGGGCGTGGTCGTCGGCCAGGCGGTCGAGGTGGTGCTCCAGGGCCCACAGGCCGCCGGCCGCCAGGATGCCGGCCTGGCGCATGCCGCCGCCGTAGCGCTTGCGCCAGATCCGCGCACCCGCCATGGCCTCCGCACTGCCGACGAGCACCGAGCCGACCGGCGCACCGAGGCCCTTGCTCAGGCACACCGAGACGGTGTCGAACTCCTGCCCGTACGCCGAGAGCGCGGTGCCCGTGGCCACGTGGGCGTTCCAGAGCCGGGCACCGTCCAGGTGCATGGCGACCCCGCGGGCCCGTGTCGCGGCGCGCAGCTCGCGGATCGCCGCCAGCGGCTGGATGGTGCCACCGCCGAAGTTGTGCGTGTTCTCCACCACGACCAGGCGGGTCGACACCTGGTAGGCCCCGGCGTCGGGCTGCATCAGTGCGAGCGGCGCGGCCGGGTCGAGCAGCCCGCGCGGAGCCGCCCAGGACCGCGAGGTGATGCCGGAGAACACCGCCGCGGCCCCCATCTCCGCGCGCAGGACGTGCGCGAGGCTGTCGGCGATGACCTCCTCGCCGGGCGCGACGTGCAGCCGCATCCCGATCTGGTTGGCGAGGCTGCCCGACGGCATGAACAGCCCCGCCTCGTGACCGAGCAGCTCCGCGACGCGGCGCTCGAGCTCGGCGATGGTGGGGTCCTCGCCGTAGACGTCGTCACCCACCTCGGCCGCGGCCATGGCAGCGCGCATGGCCGCGACCGGGCGGGTCAGCGTGTCGGAACGGAGGTCGACCAGACGGCTCACGGGTTCGCCAGCATCTCGGCGACGAGGAAGGCCAGCTCCAGGCTCTGCTGGTGGTTCAGCCGTGGGTCGCACAGCGTCTCGTAGCGCTTCTCCAGGTCGGCCACGTTGACCTCGACCGAGCCGCCGAGGCACTCGGTGACGTCGTTGCCGGTGAGCTCGATGTGGATGCCGCCGGGGACGGTGCCGGCCGCGCGGTGCACCTCGAAGAAGCCGCGGACCTCATCGACGACGTCGTCGAAGCGGCGGGTCTTGTAGCCGGTCGAGGCCTCGAAGGTGTTGCCGTGCATGGGGTCACAGATCCACGTGACCTGGGCGCCCGAGGCGGTGACCTTGTCCACGATCGAGGGCAGCGCCTCGCGGATGGTGCCCGCGCCCATGCGGGTGATGAACGTCAGGCGCCCCGGCTGCCGGTCGGGGTCGACCTTGTCGATGAGCCGCAGCACGTAGTCCGGGTCGGCCTTGGGGCTGATCTTCACGCCGATCGGGTTGTGGATCCGCGAGACGAAGTCGATGTGCGCGCCGTCGAGGTCGCGCGTGCGCTCCCCCACCCACACGAAGTGACCCGACACGTCGTACGGGTGGCCGGTGCGGGAGTCGATGCGGGTCAGCGGCCGCTCGTAGTCCAGCAGCAGCGCCTCGTGCGCGGCGTAGAACTCGACCGTGCGCATCGCGTCGAAGTCGGCGCCGCAGGCGGCCATGAAGCGCATCGCCTTGTCGATGTCCTTGGCGATCCGCTCGTAGCGGGAGTTGGCCGAGTTGGCCACGAAGCCGCGGTTCCAGTCGTGCACGCGCCGCAGGTCGGCGAACCCGCCCTGGGTGAAGGCGCGCACGAGGTTCAGGGTCGCCGAGCTCGCGTGGTAGGCGCGGACCAGGCGCTGGGGGTCGGGCGCGCGCGACTCCGTCGTGAAGGCGAAGTCGTTGACCATGTCACCGCGGTAGGCCGGCAGCGTGACGCCCTCGCGGGTCTCGTCGTTGCTGCTGCGCGGCTTGGCGTACTGCCCGGCCATCCGGCCGATCTTGATGACCGGTGTGCTGGCGCCGTAGGTCAGCACCGCCGCCATCTGCAGGATGGTCTTGACCCGGTCTCGGATGTTGTCGGCCGTCGCGGACGCGAACGTCTCGGCGCAGTCACCGCCCTGGAGCACGAACGCCTCGCCACGGGCCGCCTCGGCGAGGCGGCCGCGCAGGATGTCGCACTCGCCGGCGAACACCAGCGGCGGATAGGTCGACAGCGTCCGCACGGCGTCATCCAGCGCGTCGGCGTCCGGCCACGCGGGCTGCTGGGCGGCGGGCAGGTCCCGCCAGGCGTCGAGGCCGGCGAGGACGTCGGGGGAAGCGTCGATACTCACCCCTCAAGGGTAGTTCGGCCGTGTACACCGCCCGGGGCCGGTCCGCATCCCGACACGCGCGGCCCGCCTGCCGCGTCCGCGGCGGCGGCCGCTCGTGCCCGCTCGTGCCTGCTCAGCCGAAGAAGACGCCCGCCTCGACCAGCCGCTCGGAGGGGACCGTTTTCAGCCGGGCGGTCGCCTCGCCCAGCGGCACCCGCACGATGTCGACGCCGCGCAGGGCCACCATCACCCCGAAGTCCTTCTCGTGCACCGCCGCCACCGCATGCAGCCCGAACCGCGTGGACAGCACCCGGTCGTACGCCGTGGGCGTGCCGCCGCGCTGCAGGTGGCCAAGGACGACCGAGCGGGTCTCGTGGCCGGTCCGGCGCTCGATCTCCTCGGCGAGCCAGCCACCGATGCCGCCGAGCCGGACGTGGCCGAAGTCGTCGACGCCGGCGGTCTTGAGCGACTCGGCGCCACCGAGCGGCAGCGCCCCCTCTGCCGCCACCACCATGGGGGCCACCTCGCGCTCGAAGCAGGAGGAGACCCACGCGGCGACCTGGTCGATGTCGAACTGCTGCTCCGGCACGAGGATGACGTTGGCACCGCTGGCCATGCCCGAGTGCAGCGCGATCCAGCCGGCGTGCCGGCCCATCACCTCGACCACGAGGGCGCGGTGGTGGGAGTCCGCCGTCGTCCGCAGGCGGTCGATCGACTTGGTGGCGGTGGAGACGGCGGTGTCGAAGCCGAAGGTGTAGTCGGTGGCGTCGAGGTCGTTGTCGATGGTCTTGGGCACACCGACCACGCCGAGGCCGTCGTCGGTGAGGCGCTTGGCGACCCCGAGGGTGTCCTCCCCGCCGATCGCGATCAGCGCGTCGACGCCGGCGTCCTTGATGTTCTGCCGGATCCGGTCGAGGCCGCCCTCGACCGTGTAGGGGTTGGTGCGCGACGAGCCCAGGATCGTGCCGCCCTTGATGAGGATGTCGGCGACGTCGGGGAGGCCGAGCGGTCTCGTGAGGCCCTCCAGCGGCCCCTTCCACCCGTCGCGGAACCCCAGGAACTCGTGGCCGTAGCCGTTGATCCCCTGCGTCACAGCCGCCCGGATCACGGCGTTCAGCCCGGGGCAGTCGCCACCACCTGTCAACACACCGATGCGCATGGTCGGCAACATATCGCTGTTCACCCGGCCCGTCGCTAGGTTGGCGCCATGACCTTCTCGATCGTCGCCCAGGTCGGTGACGCCTTCGGCGTCGCCGTCGCCAGCAAGTTCATCGCCGTCGGATCGGTGGTGCCCGCCGCCCGGCTGGGAGTCGGCGCGGTGGCCACGCAGGCGTTCGCCAAGGTGTCGTACAAGGCCGACGTCCTCGACCTCCTCGCGTCCGGATCCGACCCGGCCGCCGCCCTGGCCACCGTCACCGCCGCCGACGAGGGCAGCGCGACCCGGCAGCTCGGCATCGTGTCCGCCACCAGCCAGGTCACCTTCACCGGCGCCGAGTGCAACGCGTGGGCCGGCGGCCTGCAGGGCCGCGACTCCAGCGGCGGCTACGCCATCCAGGGCAACATCCTGGTCGGCGACCGGGTCGTCAACCAGATGGAGGACGCCTGGCTCAGCAGCCCGCACCTGCCGGTGGCGGCGCGGCTGATGCACGCCCTGCTGGCCGGTGACCGCGCCGGCGGTGACCGCCGCGGCCGCCAGTCCGCCGCGCTGTACGTCGTCGCGCCGGGCGCCGGCTACGACGCCGGCGGCGTGCTCGCGGACCTGCGCGTGGACGACCACCCGGACGCGCCGACCGAGCTGGCCCGGCTGCTCGACCTCAACGACCTGTACTTCGGGCCGCCCTCCAACGTCATGCCGCTGGAGGGACCGCTCGGTGACGAGGTGCGACAGCGGCTGTCCAAGCTGGGCCGTGAGCAGGACGACGTCCATGAGGCGCTGGGCGACTGGGCCGGTGAGGCGAACTTCGAGATGCGGCTCTCCCCCGACGGCATCGACGCCCGCGTCCTGCAGGCCCTGCGCGAGGCCACGGCCTAGGCCCGAGGCGTCGGCTCGATGTCGAGGCCGCGCGCGATCGCGAAGCGGGCCAGCTCGACGCGGTTGTGCAGGTGCAGCTTGGCGAGGGTGTTCTGCACGTGGTTCTGCACCGTGCGGTGGGAGATGAACAGGCGCGCGGCGATCTGCTTGTAGCTCATCCCGGTGGCCACGAGCCGAAGGACCTCGGTCTCGCGCTCGGTCAGGCCGAGCGCCTGCTGGTCGCGAGCCGGCGCGGCGCCAGAGGCCATCCGGCGGAACTCCCCGAGCACCAGGCCCGCGAGGCCGGGGGTGAAGACCGCACGCCCGGCGGCGGTCTCGCGCACGGCGGCGAGGAAGCTCTCGCGCGAGGCGGACTTGAGCAGGTAGCCGGTGGCGCCGACCTTGACCGCCTCCAGGACGTCCTTCTGCTCGGCGCTCGCCGACAGAATCAGCACCCGGGTGGGCAGGCCGGCCTCCATGACGGAGGCGCAGACCTCGTCGCCGCGCAGCCCCGGCAGGTTGAGGTCCAGCACCAGGACCGTCGGCCGCGTGGCCAGGGTCCGGCGCACAGCACCCGGGCCGTCTGCCGCCGTCGCGACCACACTGAACCCGGCTTCGGTGAGGTCGCGCGCGACCGCGTCGCGCCACATCGGGTGGTCGTCGGCCACCACCACCGTCACCGCCTCGACAGGCCCGAGCTCATGGCCCGGGCAGTTCAACGGCTCGTCCTGCCCGTTCGCGCAGCTGCCGCACGCCCCCTGCTGGTCCGTCATCTCCGGCGTCCCCCCCTCGGGAGCATCAGCTCCACCGTCGTGCCCCCACCTGTGTGGGAGTCATAGACCGCACGTCCGCCCAGGTCGTTCATGCGGCCGCGGATGCTGTGGGCCACCCCCATCCTTCCTGCTGCGGCGGCCTCGGCCAGACGTCCTGGCGCGACCCCGACCCCGTCGTCGCGCACCGTGACCACCACCTCCGCGTCGTCGTCCTCGATGAGCACCCATGCGCGAGCCCCGTCCCCGGCGTGCCGGCGCACGTTGTCCAGCACCTCGCGGACCGCGGCGCCCAGCTCCTCGGCCGCCTGGTGCTCGACCATCACCGGGTCGGCCGGGGCGACCACCTGCACGTCACCCTCGGCCTGGCGCTCGAGGACGGTGCACAGGTCCACCTCGCCCTCGACCACCTGGCCCGGGGGTGGCGTCGAGACGCCGCTGACCAGGGTCCGCAGCAGCCGCTCCTGCTCGGCCGCCATCGCCGCCAGCTCGCGGGTCCCGCCGCCCATGTCGGTGCCCCGGCGGTGGATGTACGACAGCGTCTGGAGCACCCCGTCGTGGACGGTGCGGGCCAGCCGGTCGCGTTCGCGCACCTGCGCCTGCAGGCGGATCGCCTCCCGGAGCGCCGCGTGCCCCTCCCGGGACAGGTCGGCGCAGTAGCCGACACAGCCACCCAGCAGGAGCAGCAGGATGATGTTGTTGACGGTGTTCTCGGTCGGGTCGGCCACCTCGACCACGTCGGCGGCGGCGACGACGACCGCAGCCAGCAGGCCACCGCGCCAGCCGCGCAGCACCGACCAGGCCACCACGGCTGCGGCGGGCCAGATGCCCGGGACGGTCTTGGCGCCGGCGGTGATCACCTCCGGCGAGTCCACCCACCGGGTGGCGAGGATCGCCAGGACCGCGAGGGCCAGCTCGGCCCCGACCACAGCCGCCGTGCGGCAGCGGTAGAGGAACATGGCCGCGGTCCATGCCGCCAGGACCCCGAGCACGGTCCAGGCCAGCCACGGCCGATCCATCGTCGCGGCGCGGTCGTAGGACACCCACGCGGCCCACCCGAGCGCGATGGCGCGCAGGACGTCGATCGCCCGCCACAGCGCTGCCACCACTGTCGGGCCGGAAGACACCTCCTCCGGCCGCACCCCCCGCGCGGTCACCGGCTAGCTGGCCGCGCGCTCGTCGCCGGCGCTCTCCGGTGGGACGGACGGCACACCCGTCGGCGGCGCGGACGGCGTACCCGCCGCCGGAGGGCCGACGGAACCGGCGGATCGGCCGAGGCCGTCGCGGTGCAGCGCGTTGGCCCTGGCCCGAGCGGCCTCCACGAGGCGGTTCTTCATCGAGGCGGCGTAGACGTCGACGTACTCCTGGTGGGACAGGAGCATCAGCTCGTACATGATCTCGTCGGTGATCGAACGCAGGACGAACCGGTCCTCCTCCATCCCCTCGTAGCGGGAGAAGTCCAGCGGCCGGCCGATGCGGATGCCGATGCGCATGATGCGCGGGAAGCGCTGGCCCAGCGGCTGCGCCTTGTCGGTGCCGATCATCGCGACCGGCAGCACCGGCACCCGCGCCTCGAGCGCCATCCGCGCCACGCCCGTCTTGCCGCGGTAGAGCCGGCCGTCGGGTGAGCGGGTGCCCTCGGGGTAGATACCGAGGAACTCGCCACGGCGCAGGATCTTCAGCCCGCTCTGAAGCGCGGCGTCGCCGGCACGACCGCCGGAGCGGTCCACCGGCAGCTGCCCGACGCCCCTGAAGAACGCGGCCGTCAGCCGACCCTTGAGTCCGCGCCCGGTGAAGTAGTCGGACTTGGCGAGGAAGGTCATCCGTCGCGGCAGCACCAGCGGCAGGAAGATCGAGTCGGAGAACGAGAGGTGGTTGCTGGCGAAGATCGCGGCTCCCTCAGCGGGGATGTTCTCCTCGCCCTCGACCCACGGGCGGAACAGGAGGCGCAGCACCGGGCCGAGCACGATGGTCTTCAGCACCCAGTAGAACAACGCGGACCCACCTCCACACCCGAGCGACGGCCTGCCCCGCTGACGCGGTGCACTCTACGACACTATGCGCGGGTGGCGCGTCGTGCGAGGATTCGCGACAAGGCCCGACGACAAGAGGAGCAGTCCGTGGCGATCCTGCGCGGGGCAGAACCCTTCGCCCACGACGGGTCCGACACCGGTGTGCTGCTCTGCCACGGGTTCACGGGCACCCCGCAGGGCCTGCGCGAGTGGGGACAGTACCTCGCCGACCTCGGCTACACCGTGCGCATCCCGCGGCTCCCCGGCCACGGCACCACCTGGCAGGAGATGAACCGCACCCGCTGGCAGGACTGGTACGCCGCCGTCGACACCGCCTTCCGCGACCTGCACGCGCGGTGCGACCACGTCGTCGTCGGCGGCCTGTCCATGGGCGGCGCGCTCGCCCTCCAGCTGGCCCTCGACCACGGACCCCGGGTCAGCGGCCTGGTCCTGGTCAACCCGGCGATCAAGTTCGAGGACCCGCGGCTGGTCGTGCTGCCGGTGATCAAGCACCTCGTCGGCTCGTTCCCCGGGATCGCCAACGACATCAAGAAGGAGGGCGTCACCGAGCTGGGCTACACGCGCACCCCGCTGAAGGCCGGTCACTCCCAGATCGTCGCGTGGCGCTCGATCATCCGCGACCTGCCCGAGGTCACCCAGCCCGTGCTGCTCCTGCGCTCGCCACAGGACCATGTGGTGCCCGCCTCGAGCTCGGCGCTGGTGTTGTCCAGGATCTCCAGCAAGGACGTCACCGAGGTCCTGCTCGAGGAGTCCTACCACGTGGCCACGCTCGACAACGACGCCCCGAGGATCTTCGCCGAGAGCGCCGACTTCATCGAGCGGGTGACCCGCTAGCCATGTCGGACAAGGACGTCGACGCCCAGTTCGCCGACATCGTCGCGCACTGGAACGACGCGCCGGTCGAGCCCGAGCGCGCTCCCCGCCCGAGCGCAGCAGAGCCGGCCGCCGACCACGACCCCGCAGGAGCGGCGCCAGACGTCCCCGAGCCCGACGGTACGTCGCGCCGCACACCCCCGCCCCCGGCCTCACCGCCCACCACCTCGCCACCCCTGGCCCCCGAGTCGGCGCGGCCGGCCACGCCGCCGCGCCCGGCCGGCCCGCTGCCCGGGACCTTCCGCTTCCAGCCCCCGCCGGGTCTGCCGCCAGCGGACTCCGAGCCGGTCCAGCCGCCGCCGTCCTGGCGGAGCCGGGAGCCCGTGGAGGACCACGAGGAGCACTTCGAACCCGGCCCCACCGCACCGCTGCCGGTCGGCGACCTGCAGTTCTGGGGCATCCTGACCGGCCTGGTGGGCGGCCCCCTGCTGCTGCTCTTCCTCGTGCTGTTCAACCGCGAGGGCAACCCGCTGTGGATGCTGCTCGCGGTCGGCATCACGGTGGCCGGGTTCGGCCTGCTCGTCCAACGGCTGCCCCGCCACCGCGACGAGGACGACGACGGCGCAGTGCTCTAGGTCGACCCCAGGGAGAGAGGGAACGGGCGGCGCAGCGCCCGCACGTCGAGGTCGGCCCAGACCGGAAGGTGGTCGGACGCCGCCACGAGGCCGGCCCGGTCGAGGCGCACCGGCTGGTGCGGAAGCGCCCCCAGCGGGCCGCCGGCGAAGATCACGTCGAGCCGGTGGCGGGGGTGGCGCGCGGTGAAGGTCGGCGCCGGGTCCGTCACCGGCCGCAGACGTCCGGCGAGGGAGCACCACGCCTGGCCGTCCTCCCCCTCGTTGAGGTCGCCCGCGACGACGAGCGGGCCGCCTGGGGGTAGCGTGCCGAGAACGGCGCCGATGTGCCGGGCGCGCTCGTCGGCGTCCAGGCTGAGGTGGACGCTGACGACGTCGACGGCCGTGTGCCCCGGCAGCGACACCGACGCCAGCGCGTAGCCCCGCTCCCGTTGCAGCCGTGGCACCCGCAGCCGCTCGTGGCGCACCATGCCGACGTCGACGCGCAGCGAGGTCAGGATCGTCGTACCACCACTGCCTCGGTGCGCTCCGGACCACATCATCCCGCAGCGCCGCGCGAACTCCGCGACCCGGTGCCCGGAGAACGGGTGCCGGGGCACCTCCTGCAGGCAGAGCACGTCGGGGGCGATGGCACGGACGACGCCCGCGGCCGCGGCGACGTCGTCCTTCAGGTCGCGCACGTTGTACGACGCGACCCGCAGCGAGTCCTCCACGTCAGCCCCGGCGCTCGTCCCGCGCGCCGACCCGGGCCAGGTCCGCCGCGCCGATCAGCCCCGCGTCGTTGCGCAGCTCGGCGGCGACGATGCGCGCCTCCGGCCGGTAGCCGCGGCCGGTCAGCTGCCGCGCGAAGGTGGCCCGCGCCGGCTCCAGGAGCATGTCGCCGGCCGCGCTGACGCCCCCGCCGATGACGAACGTGCCGGGGTCGAAGGCCGCGGCGAGGTTGGCGATGCCGACGCCGAGCCAGTGCCCGATCTCACCGAGCAGCTCCCGCGCGGTCTGGTCGCCCTCGTGCGCGGCCTCGGTGATCAGCGGACCGGTCAGGTTGCCGGGGCGGCCCTCCACCCGCTCGAGCAGGTCGCTCGCGATCGGGGAGTTGGCGTAGGCCAGCGACCGGGCCTCGCGGACCAGGGCGTTGCCGCTGGCGTACTGCTCCCAGCAGCCCCGGTTGCCGCACTCGCAGCGGTGTCCGCCCGGGACGACCTGCATGTGGCCGAACTCCCCCGCGATGCCGAAGCGGCCGCGCTGGACCTGTCCGTCGACGAGGATGCCACCGCCGATGCCGGTGCCCAGCGTCACCATCATCACGTGGGTCTCGCCGCGCGCGGCGCCGTACTTCCACTCGGCCCACACGGCCGCGTTGGCGTCGTTGTCGACGTAGATCGGCACCGGCACCCGCTTCTGCAGCGCCTCCTGCAGCGGCTCGTCGCGCCACGACAGGTGCGGGGCGAAGACCACCGTGGCGCGGTCGGCGGCCACGAAGCCGGCGGCGCCGATCCCCACCGCGGCCACCTGGTCGGCCCCGACGAGGGCCAGCAGCTCGTCGACGACGTCGACGATGGTGTCCTCGACCACCGAGGGGCTCTTGGACCGGTGCGGGGTGTCACGTCGTGCCCGGTGGGTGATCCGGCCGTCCGGCTCCACCAGCCCGCCGGCCACCTTGGTGCCGCCGATGTCGATGCCGATGGCCAGGGTTCCGCTCACGCGCTGAACCCCTGGCCGCCGTTCGTTGCCGTTGGTGCCGATTCCCTCGGCGGCGAGCGCCGCGGCGCCGATCATGCCCGCGTCGTTGCCCAGGCTGGCGAGCGCGAACTCCGCCTCGGGGCGGTGGCCCCGACCGGTCAGCTGCCGACGGAACGCGGCCCGGGTCGGTTCGAGCAGCAGGTCGCCGGCATCTGCGACACCGCCCCCGATGACGATCAGCTCGGGGTCGAGGATGGCCACCACGGAGGCCGCTCCCTCGCCCAGCCAGGTGCCGAGGTCGCTCAGCAGCTCCAGCGCGGCGGGGTCGCCCTCCTTGGCGGCACGGGTGACGTCGTGCCCACGCAGCGCCGACGCGTCGTTGCCGCACAGCTCGGCCAGGCGAGCCGCCATGGGCGTGCCGGACAGCACGACGTCACGCGCCTCCCGCACGAGGGCGTTGCCGCTGGCGTACTGCTCCCAGCAGCCGCGGTTGCCGCAGCCGCACCGGATGCCGTCGGGCACGACCCGCAGGTGGCCGAGCTCGGCGGCCACGCCCCAGGCCCCGCGCAGCAGCCGGCTGTCGACGATCACACCGCCGCCGATCCCGGTCCCGACCGTCACGAGCACCATGTCGTCGGCGTCGCGGCCCACGCCGTGGGCGAACTCCCCCCACGCGGCGGCGTTGGCGTCGTTCTCGATGATCACCGGGATGTCGACGATCGACTCCAGACGCTGCTTGAGCGGCTCGTCGCGCCAGGCCAGGTTGGGTGCGAACAGCACCTTCGCCCCCGACTTGTCGATGAACCCGGCACACGCGACACCCGCGGCGACGACGTCGCGGCCGTGGCTCAGCTCGCGGATGAGGTCCGCCGCCTCGTGGGCGATCAGGTCAGCGTCCTGCGCCGGGGTCTCGCGGCGCGCGCGGGCGATCACGTTCCCCTCGCTGTCGACCACGCCTCCGTTGATCTTCGTGCCGCCGATGTCCAGGCCTACCGTCGTGGTCACCACTCGTCTCCTTCGTCCCTGCTGTCGCCGTCGTCGACCCGGATGTCCTGCACCGTAGCCGGTCCATGCGGCGCACCCGGTCCACCTGCTCCTGTCCGCCCGCCCCGGCCCGGCCCGCTCCGGAGCCGTCCGCGGCCCTGCGGCTCGTGCGCGCCGGTCCGGACGTGGGCGGCCACCTCGCGCAGCGTGGCGGCCACGGCGCCGGCGAGGTCTGCAAGCCGGTCCACGGTCTCGGGGCGGACCGTGCGCAGCAACGCGATGCCCTGGCAGATGGGGCACACGTGGCACGAGACCGCCTGTCCCACACCGGTCCGGGCCCCGCAGTGCGCGCACCGGCCCACGTCGTACGGCGTCTCGCTGCGCGGCTCCTGCCGCGGGGCGGCACCGTCATGCGGCCCGGTGTCGTCCCGGGCGTCGTCGTCCGACCCCTCGGGCCGGGCCTGCTGCGTCGGCGGCTGGCGGGCCCGGTGCGGCGGCGGAGCGGCCGCCGCCGCCGTACCGGACGTGGCGCACGCTGCCGTACCGGAGGAGGGCGACACGGACGTCGCCCACACCCCGAGCGCCTCGACGAGGCGCGCCGTCTCGTCGGCGACGGTGCCGGCGGCCGCGCGGCCCGCGGCAGTGTCCTGCGGCTCAGCCATCGCGTGGCCACACCCTCTCGTCCGGGACGAATGTCACCCGCAGCCTGCCGTCGCGCACCGACGCACCGGTGACGACACACCGGCGCAGGGCGGCGGGAAGCGACAGGAGGCGCCGGTGCTCCCCCACCGTCACGACCAGCTCGTCCCCCCGCCGCCCGAGGTCGACGTCGGCGGCGCTCACCAGTGGCAGGGGCAGCCGCAGCACGAAGCGGCGGCCGCTGCGCGTGACGGTCATGCCCTCGCCCGCGGCGCGGCGTGAGCGGGTCGGTGTCCACGTCACCGGTGCAGGCACGGTGGAGCTCGTCCAGGTCGTCCGCGCCGATCGGCTCGTGGTCGAGGTACGGCGCGTGGACCACCGGCAGGGAGGCGAACGACTCCTGGACCTCCACCAGCCCCTGCTTCTGGGCACGGTTCCAGGCCGAGCGCCAGGGGTCGGGCGCGCCGGTGGCCTGCCCTGCTGCTCGGGCGGCACCGGTCGCGGCGTCGGGGAACACCCGGTTGACGACGACCTGGTCCACCGTGAACCCGTGCAGGCCCAGCGACGTGAGGGTCCGGCGCGCCTCGGCCAGCACGACGCGCTCGGGGGTGAGGACCAGCCGCACCGAGGTGGAGTCCGCCCTCAGCAGCTGCTGCACCTCGCGCAGGGAGGCGTGCCAGCGCCGCAGGGCCTCCAGCACGGCAACGCCCGGCAGGGGCAGGCCGGTGGCCGCAGCGGCGGCGGGGCGCAGGCCACGCAGGAGGCCGCGCTGGGCAGGCATGAGCCGCTCCAGGTGCCACGTCGAGCGCCTCGGGCAGCGCCAGCAGCCGCAGCGTCTCGGCGGTGGGTGCGCAGTCGACCACGACGAGGTCCCAGGGCCCGGACTCCACCTGCGCGCGCAGCTCCAGCAGGGCCACGACCTCGTCGGCTCCCGGCAGCGAGGTCAGCTCCTCGCCCACCACGGGGTCGATGCCGAGGGCGCCCAGCAGGCTGTGGACGTAGGCCCGCACCTGCTGCCAGGAGGTGCGGGCCGAGGAGGAGGCGCTGACCTGCAATGCGTAGAGGCCGGGCTCCACCTCGCGGACCGGCTGCTCACCACCGCGCGGAGGGGTCAGGTCGACGCCGAGGGCGTCACCGAGCGAGTGCGCCGCGTCGGTGGACATCACCAGCGTCTTGGTGCCGGCCCGCGCGGCGTGGACCGCGGTCGCCGCCGCGGTCGTCGTCTTGCCGACACCGCCCTTGCCGGTGAACAGGAGTACGCGCATGGCAGACCGGCGCCCGGACGCGCTCAGGCCTCGACGCGCTTCTTGAGCTCCTGGAGCGCGGTGTCCACGATGACCTTCTCGGCCTTGCGCTTGAGCATGCCGAGCATCGGGATCTTCACGTCCACGGCCAGCCGGTAGGTCAGCAGCGTTCCGTCGCCCTCGGCGACGAGGGTGTAGGACCCGTTCATCGTCTTGAGCACCTGCGCCGTGACGAGCGACCACGAGACCACACCGGTGCCGTCCTCGTGCACGTCCCAGTCGTAGTCGAGCACGTAGGTGTCCTTGATGGCCCCCGCGTCCAGGGTGAACTCGACCTGGTCGGCCCAGCCGTCGCCGTCCTCGGACAGCACGGAGACCTTCTTGACCTCACCGGCCCACGCCGGGTAGCTGTCGAAGTCGGCGATCACGTCGAGCACCGCGCCGGGCGGGGCGTCGATGGACGTGCTGGACTCGGTGCGGTCGGCCATGGACGGAAGGCTACAACCCCGCTGCTCGGCCACGTCCTTGAGCCGCGACACCGCGGCCTTCCAGCGGAGCACGTGGCGCAGCCGGACGTCGGCCGGCGCATCGACGCCCCGCACGCCCCGGACGTAGTGGTGGACGATGGCCCCCTGCCAGTACGGCTCCACCCAGATCTCCATGCTGCCGACGATCTGTCCGTCCACGGCCCAGCGTTGGCCCTTCACACCCCGGTCGCGCGTGACCGTCACCGTCAGGTGCGGCCACCAGGAGGCGTGGTTGCGGGGATCGGCCACGGCCGCCGCGATCCGCGCCGGTGCCGCGTCGATGTAGGAGTCGTCGGCGATGTCCACCCGCTGCGCCCCTCTGCGCCTCGACATGGGCCCATGGTGTGACATCCGTCCCCGCGACACCACCGCGGGCCGCTCACCGGGGCCCGGTTGCGCTCGGTAGGGTGCGGTCGCGGAGCATGTTCGTCCCAAGGAGGCCGCGTGAAGGACATCGCCGTTCCACCGCTCGTTCCGGCGGCCACCGAGGGCAACCTCTCGGACCTGCCCGCGCGCAACGGTCTGGAGCGTCCTGACCACGTCGCCTTCTCCCGGCGAGAGGGCACCCAGTGGCTCGACGTCACCAGCGCCCGGTTCCTGGCGGAGGTCCGCGCCCTGGCCAAGGGCCTGGTCGCCGCCGGTGTCGACGTCGGCGACCGCGTCGCCATCATGAGCAGGACCCGCTACGAGTGGACCCTGGCCGACTTCGCCATCTGGACCGCCGGCGCGGTGACCGTGCCCATCTACGAGACCTCCTCCGCCGAGCAGATCAGCTGGATCGTCGGCGACTCCGACTGCGTGGCCGTGATCCTCGAGACGCCGGCGCACGCCACGACCCTGGCCGAGGTCCGCGACCGGCTGCCCGGGCTGCGTGACGTCTGGCAGATCGACAACGGAGGGCTGGACGAGCTGGCGTCCGCCGGCACCGAGATCACCGACGCCGACATCGACGAGCGCCGTGGACGGGTGCGCCGCGCCGACATCGCGACGATCATCTACACCTCCGGCACCACGGGGCGGCCCAAGGGCTGCGAGCTGACGCACGACAACTTCATGGCGCTGACCGAGAACACCGTCGAGCGGCTCGGCGACGTCGTCTGCGCCGAGGGCGCCTCCACCCTGCTCTTCCTGCCGCTCGCGCACGTGTTCGCCCGCTACATCGAGGTGCTGTGCGTCCACGCCGGCGCGCGGCTGGGCCACACAGCCGACATCCGCAACCTGCTGGAGGACTTCGAGAGCTACACCCCCACGTTCATCCTCGCGGTGCCGCGGGTGTTCGAGAAGATCTACAACTCGGCCGAGCAGAAGGCCGCCGCCGAGGGCAGGGGCCGCATCTTCGCCGCGGCGGCGGAGACCGCGATCACCTGGAGCCGGGCCCACGACGACGGCCGTCCCGGCCCGCTGCTGCGGCTGCGGCACGCGCTGTTCGAGCGACTGGTCTACCGACGACTGCGGGCCGCCATGGGCGGCCGGGTCGCAGTACGCCGTGTCCGGTGGCGGTCCCCTCGGCGTGCGACTCGGGCACTTCTACCGCGGCATCGGCCTCACCGTGCTCGAGGGCTACGGCCTGACCGAGACCACCGCGCCGGCAACGGTGAACACGCCCGCCGCGATCAAGATCGGCACGGTCGGGCCGCCGCTGCCCGGCGTCGCCATCCGGATCGCCGACGACGGCGAGGTCCTGGTCAAGGGCAACAACGTCTTCACGCGCTACCGCAACAACGAGACGGCCACGGCGGAGGCGTTCGTCGACGGCTGGTTCCGCACCGGCGACATCGGCGAGCTCGACGACGACGGCTTCCTGCGGATCACCGGCCGCAAGAAGGAGCTGCTCGTGACCGCCGGCGGCAAGAACGTCGCACCCGCGGTGCTGGAGGACCGCCTGCGCGCCCACCCGCTGGTGTCGCAGTGCATCGTCGTGGGCGACCAGAAGCCGTTCATCGCCGCGCTGGTCACCCTCGACGCGGAGATGCTGCCGGCCTGGACCCGCAACCACGGGCTCGGTGAGCTGACCGTGGACCAGGCGCGCACCCACGAGGTGGTCCTCGCCGAGGTGCAGAAGGCCGTGGACGAGGCCAACAAGGCCGTGAGCCGGGCCGAGTCCATCCGCAAGTTCACGATCCTCCCGGGTGACTTCACCGAGGACAACGGCTACCTCACGCCGTCGATGAAGCTCAAGCGCACCATCGTGATGAAGGACTACAACGACCAGGTGGAGGCCCTCTACAGCGGTCCGCGGGAGTGACCTCTACGGTCTCGAGCATGCTTTCCCATCGCAGGCCCCAGGCGCTGCCGGCTGCCGTCGCCCTGACCTGGGTGGCGTACTTCGCCGTCCTGCAGTGGTCCGTGGTGCGGTTCCGGGTGCCGATCGTGGTGGTGCTCACGCTCTGCACGCTGGCGCTGGCCTGGTGGCAGTGGGCGCGCCCGACGGCGACCACCCTCACCGCGCGCTCCGCCGCCCTCGCGCTGCTGCTCTCGGCGGTCGTGACCGCCACCGTCCCGATGTTCAGCTACCTCCCGGCCCCGCGCGTACGGCGGCGGTGGCCACCTTCGCCCTCGGCTCCCTGGTCTGCGCGGTGCTGCTCCTGCGTCCCGGCCCCCGGACCGGTGCGCTGGTCGGCGGCGTCGCGCTGGCGACGTACCTGGTCGGTGCGGTCACGGCGATCGTCACCGACCCGGCGCCGCGCATCGACGTCTGGGTGACGCTCCAGCAGGCCTCCGACGGGCTCGCGCGCGGCCAGAACATGTACGCCATGGTCTGGACCGGCTCCCCCGGCATCCAGGACGCGTTCACCTACCTGCCGTGGACCGCCGTGCTGCTGGCCCCCGGTCGGTGGCTGGCCGGCGACGTGCGCTGGGCGCTGCTGGTGTGGACGCTGGTCGCCGCCGCAGGCCTGCTGCTGCTGGGACGTGGCGGGCTCCGGGACCGGGCGGCGACCTGGTCGGCCGGGCCGGTCGTGGCGCTGCTGCTGCTGGCGCCGGGCACGCTCACCCAGGTCGACCAGGCGTGGACCGAGCCGCTGCTGCTCGCCGGTCTCGTGTGGTGGGCCCTGCTGGTCCGTCAGAACCGCGCGTGGTGGGCCGTGATCCCGCTCGCGCTCGCCTGCGCGAGCAAGCAGCACCTCGCGCTGCTGCTGCCGATCCTGCTGGTATGGCGCCCGTTCGGCTGGCGCCGGACCGTCGCCACCGGCGCGCTCACCGGCGCGCTGCTGCTGCCGTGGTTCCTGGCCGGTCCCTCCGACTTCGTCCACGACACGATCTCGCTGCTGGTGTCCTTCCACCCGATCCGGTTCGCCAACACGCTGTACCTGTTGGCGCTCAACGAGTTCGGCGTCCCGCTGCCGTTCTGGCTGACCGGCCTGGTGGTCCTCGCCACCCTCGCGGCGATCGTGGCGGTCGTGCACCGGCGCCAGCCGGACCTGCCCGAGCTGCTGCGCTGGCTCGCGCTGATGCTGCTCGTGGCGAACATCGTCAACAAGCAGGCGTTCTACAACCAGTTCTGGCTCGTGGCAGCGCTGGTCGCCGCCTCGTGGGCGACCAGCGCATCGACCAGCTCGGTCAGGAAGACGGGGTAGACGGTCTCGCCGACCCGGTGCAGGGCGCGGGGGTCGAGCCAGTCGATCGTGACGGTGGAACGGACCTCCAGCTCCTCGAAGGCCGCCGGCACGGGGTCGAACCGGCGGGTGCGGGCGGCGAAGTACAGCTGCTCCTGGTGGATCTCGCGGCCCTCGAAGGGAAAGACGACGCGCTCCTCGCGCAGCGGGCCGACCAGTTCCGCCGGGTCCAGGCGCAGACCGGTCTCCTCCCACACCTCCCGCACCGCCGCCGCAGCCGGCTCCTCGCCGTCGTCGAGGCCGCCGCCCAGGGAGTACCAGTAGGTGGCCTCGGGGCTGCGGGGGTCGAACCCGTGGATCATCAGCACGTGGTCGTCCTCGTCCAGCAGGATCACCCGGGCCGCCGTGCGGCGCAGGACCACCGGCTCCTCCGTGCTCATGGCGACGACCCTAGCGCCGGGGGGCGCCGGACCCGCGGGCCCACGCATCGGCCATCGCGATCCGCCAGGCCGGGGCCGGGTGGGTCTCGAACAGCATCGTCTGCCACCACGCCGAGCGCAGGCGGGTCAGGTTGCTCGTCGCCAGGTCGCGCTGCATCCGCTGGAACGCGGGGACGTCCCGCGTCAGCTGCAGCGCGTGCACGTCCGCGGCCGCCTCGATCCGCCGGCTGACCAGGGTGGTGACCGGCGCGGCGACGTACGGCGCGGTCGCGGCGACCGCGAGGAGCAGCGCCACGCTGCGGACGACGTCACGCGGACGGGCGGAGTCCGGCCGGAACAGCCGGTGCCCACGACGGGAGGTCAGCAACCAGCTTCCCAGCAGAACGGTGCCGGACACCCCCACGGCGCCGAGCGCGGTGCCGCGGGCGACGTCGTGGTGCCGCACGTGACCGAGCTCGTGGGCCACGACGGACACCACGGCGTCGGGGTCGCTGCGGGCACGGGCCACCAGCGTGTCGTCCAGGTCGACCCGGCGGGTGGCGCCGAGCCCGGAGACGTGGGCGTTCTCACCGGTGGTGCGCGACGACGCGTCGGAGACCACGACCCGGACCTCGCCGAAGCCGTTGCGCGCCGCCAGCTGCTCGATGCGCTGTCGCAGCGGCCCTGCCGGCAACGGGCTGGCGTGGGTGTACAAGGGCTCGACGACCAGCGGGTAGAGGGCCGAACCCGCCACGGTCACCGCCGCGGCGACGGCGGCCAGCAGCCACGGCCAGCGCGTGGGCGCCCGGCGGACCAGCCACCACACGAGCACCACGGCCAGCACCGCCATCGCTGCGGACGTGCCGAGGCCGATGACGCGGTCGCGCAGCCAGCCGGCCCAGGTCTGGGTGGAGAGGCCGTGGCGGCGCAGGACCACCTCGCTGTGCGCGGCCATCGGCAGCGCCAGCAGCCACGAGACGAGCACGACCGCCCCCGCGACGCCGGCGACGAGCAGGAGGGTCCGGCCGACCCTCGGCGGGCGGCCGGGAGGGCCCGCCGCAGCGTGGCCGGGGCAGCAGCGGTCGCTGCCGCGCTGGGCGGTCGCCGCCACCAGCAGCCAGGGGGCGAGCACCCCCGCGAGGATGCCGGCGTAGGGCCACGCGCCCAGCTCGGCCCGGAACCGCGCCACCCGCGCCACCTGCGCGGGCGAGAAGGCCCCGGGCACGTCCGGGTGCACCGGCGGGCTGCCGGGAGGCAGGACCTGCCACGGGGTGAGGACGGCGACGGCCACGCCCGCGCCGAGCAGGGCGAGGACACCGCCGGCCAGCAGCCGCCGCCGGTTCACGACCCGGCCAGCCGCGCGGCGTAGGACGCCCAGGAGGAGACGAACGCCTGCTCCGTCGTGCCGAGGACGCTCCCGAAGGCCCGGTCGGCTGCTGCCGCCGGGGCTGGGCGGTCTGACCGTGCCGCCGCCCCGGGAGCCGAGCCGGCCTGCGGACCGGCACCGGCGACGGCGCGGTAGAAGGCGACGAGCCGGGCCTGACCGTAGCGGTCGGCGAGGCGCGAGCAGGCCAGCCAGGCCGCCGCGTAGGCCGGGGCGATGCGGGTGTGGGCGGGGTCGAAGTCGGCGTCGGACGGCAGCCGCCGGGGCGCCGTGCCCGCGCGGACCTCGGCCAGCCACGGCGCTGCGACGCGGGAGCGTGGTAGTCCCAGGCCGAGGTAGCCGACGTAGTCCGCCATGCCCTCGGAGAGCCAGAGCGGTGCGGGGCGGGTGGTCGAGGAGCGGATCGCCACGTGCGTCAGCTCGTGCGTGATGACCACCCGGCGGCCGTCCGGCTGGAGGGCGCCGAAGGTCGAGGGGTTGATCACGACCCGGTCCCCGCCTGCACGGGTGCCGGTGACGGTGGAGCCCACCGTGACGGCCGCGACCTGGTCGAGCCCCTGGTCACCGCGGCGGCCCAGCAGCTCCGCGAACTGGGCGGCCGTGGCCGGCGTCAGCAGGACGACGTGCGAGCTCCAGCCCGGCCCCCACACCGCCGTGACCCGGGGAACGCCGGCGTCGGCCTGGTCGCGGTAGCCGGCCATGTGGGCCGGGGAGTCGTTACCGAGCACGAGGCTGGTCCGGCCACGGACGACCCTGAGCCCGGGGAGGTCCCACACCTGCGGGGTGGTGAGCCCGTCCGAGTCGGCGGCGATCCGCCACCCCTCGGGCCGCAGGACGAAGGTGAACGCCACCGCGAAGGTGTGGGGGGCACGGTCGAAACCCGTCAGCGCGTAGTGGCCCTGGGTCTGCCCGACCCACGCCCGGGGGCCGGAGGCACGGGCCCGGGCAGCGCTCAGCGCGGGCCCCGGCGCGGGCGCGTCGTAGCCGAACCCCTCGTCGGGCAGCCGCATGAGGTTGTCGAACACCAGGGACTGCCGGCGACCGAACGGCGAGGCGGAGTCGTCGACGGTGGCCATCCACGCGGCCTTGTCCCGGCTCTGCACCGCCCGGCTGCGGGCGCGCAGCAGCAGACCAGCGGCCCGCACGCGCGGGGAGGCCTCCGGTGTCCCTGCCGGCGCGAGGTCACCCATCGTGCCCGGGGTGGCCGGGGGAACCGGTCCCGGTGCGCTCGACGGCGGAGGAGCGCCCGGGGACGTGGAGGCGCCCGAGCCGCCGGGGCCCGGCACGACCGTGGCGGTCCGGCCGGCCACCGCACCCGGGCCGGTCGTGTCCCCGCTGCACGCCGGGAGGCCCAGGCCGACCACGGCCGCCAACAGCACGGCGACGGTCGTGGCCGTGGCACGGCGGGTGACCCTCACCCGGTCATCGTAGGTCCGCCCACCCCTCCTCGAGGCAGGACTGGGCGGCCCAGGATGTTCGCGCCACCGATGCCCAGGGGGTGCGCCGCGGTTCGCCGGGAGGCCGCGATGGGCGTCACCCGCGGCACCGCGTCGGCGGACTACTCCCCCGTTGACCCGTCGATCGACTCACGGAGCAGATCGGCATGGCCGTTGTGTCGGGCGTACTCCTCGATCAGGTGACACACGATCCAGCGCAGCGAGATCTGGTTCCCGTTCTCCTCCTCCTTGGAGAGGGAGGCCAGCCCGTCCGGACCGGCCAAGCGCGTCCGCGATGACCTGGTCGGACACGGCGATCGACTCGTCGAACCAGGCGAACAGCTGCTCCGGCGCGGTACCGGCTGCAGAGGTCAAGGACCAGTCGTGGTCGTCCTGGTCCAGCTCGTCGAACCAGGACGGCTTGACGACGCCGCCCGCGAAGAACTGGTTGAGCCAGCCTGCCTCCACCACTGCAAGGTGCTTGAGCAGCCCGCCGAGGGTCAGCGTCGTCGGCGCCACCGGCGTCGACAGCTGGGCGGCTGTCAGCCCGGAGCATTTCCAGCGAAGTGTGTCCCGCTGGTAGTTCAGGAAGCCCACCAGCGTCGCCGCTTCGCCGGACGCCATCGGCGGGTCGATCCGGTCCTCGGCACGGAAGCTCGTCATCGCCCGAGAGTACCGAGGGCGATCCCGCTCAGAGGCTGAACGCGGCAGGTCTGACACCAGCGCCGACGCCGGGGACTCGCAGAACGCCGGTGGCTCAGCCGACGGCGCTGACCCGGCCCCACGGCTCGCGCCGCGCGGTCAGCCCGGCCACGGCGTCGGCCCTCACCAGGCCGGCACCCACCAGGACCGACACCGCCTGGCGTTCGGCGGGATCCAGCGGCAGCTCGGCCGACGACAGCAGCACCGACACCACGCAGTCGTCGCAGCGGGTGCCCCGGACCGGACATGACATGCAGTCCACGATCATCGCTCGTCCTCCTCGTCCTGCTCGTCGCGCTCATCCGGTCGGCGGCGCAGGAGGGACGCTAGGAGAACGGTCTGACAGCCCCCTGCCGAAGCGGCCCCGAGGGCGCGCCTGCACCGTCCTGTCGGCGCCGGCACCTACGGTTCCTCCCATGCACGGCGTCCAGGGAACACTCGACGAGCTCGGCACCGCACTCCCGGAGGTCACCTTCGTCGTCGTCGACCTCGAGACCACCGGCGGCAGCCCGGCCGGTGCCCACATCACCGAGATCGGCGCGGTCAAGGTCCGCGGCGGCGAGGTGCTCGGCGAGTTCCAGACGCTGGTCAACCCCGCCGAGCCGATCCCGGCGTTCATCTCCGTCCTGACCGGCATCACCGACCGCATGGTCGCCGACTCCCCGCGCATCGACAGCGTCCTGCCGGCGTTCCTCGAGTTCGCCCGCGACACCGTGCTGGTGGCGCACAACGCGCCCTTCGACATCGGTTTCCTCAAGGCGGCTGCGGCCCGCACCGGCCACGCGTGGCCCCGCTTCCAGGTGGTCGACACCGCACACCTGGCGCGCCAGCTCGTGACCCGGGACGAGGCGCCCAACCGCAAGCTGTCGACCCTGGCCCAGCTGTTCGGTGCCACCACGACACCTGACCACCGCGCCCTGCACGACGCACGGGCGACGGTCGACGTGCTGCACGCCCTGCTCGCCCGCGTGGGCAACCTCGGGGTCGTCACCCTCGAGGAGCTCACCACCTACTCCTCCCGGGTCAGCAGCGCCCAACGCCGCAAGCGCTACCTCGCCGAGGGCCTGCCGTCCGCACCGGGTGTCTACCTCTTCAAGGACCGCCAGGGGCGCGTGCTCTACGTCGGCACCTCCCGCGACATCCGCCGGCGCGTCCGCAGCTACTTCACCGCCTCCGAGCAGCGCACCCGCATGGCCGAGATGGTGGGCATCGCCGAGAGCGTCACGCCCGTGGTGTGCCACACCACGCTCGAGGCCGAGGTGCGCGAGCTGCGGCTGATCGCCGAGCACAAGCCGCGCTACAACCGCCGCTCCCGTCATCCCGAGCGGGCGCTGTGGGTCAAGCTCACGGTCGAGGCGTTCCCCCGCCTCAGCATCGTCCGCGAGGTTCGTGACGACGGCACCCGCTACGTCGGGCCGTTCTCCTCGCGGTTGTCCGCCGAGTCCGCGATCGCTGCGCTGCACGAGGTGGTCCCGCTGCGGCAGTGCACCAAGAAGCTGTCGACCCGAGGCCGATCCACCGACTGTGCGCTCGCGCAGATGGGTCGCTGTGGCGCGCCGTGCACCGGTTCGCAGAGCGTCGACGACTACGCCGCCGTGGTCGCCGAGGCGGCCGCCGTCCTCGGCGGTGACTCGCGTGACGTCGTCTCGGCCCTGCACGCGCGGATGAGCCTGCTGGCCGGACAGGAGCGCTTCGAGGACGCCGGGGCCGTGCGTGACCGGATGCTGCACCTCGTCCGCGCCGCCGCGCGCGCCCAGCGACTGGCCCCGCTGGCCGCCTCCCCCGAGGTCGTGGCCGCCCGGCGCACCCCCGACGGCGGCTGGGAGGTCGTCTGTGTCCGCTTCGGCCGCCTCGCGGGGACGACGACCACTCCCCGCGGCGCCGACCCGATGCCGTTCATCAGCGCCCTGACCGCCAGCGCCGAGGTCGTCGCGCCCGGCAGCGGGCCCGTGCCGGCCGCGACTCCCGAGGAGACCGAGAAGGTCCTGCGCTGGCTGGAGGCCCCCGGGGTGCGGATCGTCTCCCTCGAGGGAGAGTGGACCTGCCCGGTGCACGGTGCCGGCGCGGCCCGCGCCCGCCTCGAGCCCCTGGCGGCCGCGCCGCGCGACGCGGTGGGGTTCGACGAGCCGGGGTCCCCGACCGTCGCGGGCACCGGCCAGCACGTCGGCCCGCGACGGCGTTCGGCCCCCGTGGCGCTGACGACAGCGGGCTAGGGTGACCTCGTGATCTCCGCCATCGTGCTCATCAACGCCGAAGTCTCCCGCATCCCCGAGGTCGCCGAGGCGATCGCCGAGATCGACGGGGTCAGTGAGGTCTACTCCGTCACCGGTGACGTCGACCTGATCGCGGTGGTGCGGGTCCGCCGGCACGAGGACTTCGCCGACGTCATCGCCGACCGGCTCAACAAGGTCGACGGTGTCCAGGGCACGCAGACCCACATCGCGTTCCGCACCTACTCCAGGCACGATCTCGAGGCCGCCTTCAGCCTCGGCCTCGACGACGCCTGAGCCAGCCCGCCGTGGCGGGTTGGCGCGCGGCGGCGCCCACGACCCCGACCCCGGCCCTCGCCCACGCTCAGCGGGTGGTCGCACCCACCCAGCGGTCGACCACGGCCATGGCCGAGCCATCGTCGATGGCGCGCTCCGCGCGGTCCATCCCGGCTCGAACGGCCGCCGTGAAGGCGGCCGTGTCGCTGCCCCGGTCCGGCACCGTCAGCGCCAGGGCCACACCGGCGTTCAGCACCACGGCGTCGCGCACCGGCCCGGCCGCGCCGGCCAGCACGTCCTTGACCACCCCGGCGTTGTGCACCGCGTCCCCGCCCCGAAGCGTCTCCAGCGGGCTCCGGGACAGGCCCAGGTCCTCGGGCACGAGCACGTGCTGCCGCACCTGGCCGCCGCGCACCCACCACACCGACGACGTGGTCGAGATGGTGAGCTCGTCGAGGCCGTCGTCACCGCGGAAGACCGACGGCGTCCTTGCCCCGGCCGGCGAAGACGCCGGCGATCAGCGGCGCCATCCGCAGGTCGGCCACGCCGACCGCGGCATAGGTGGGCTGGGCCGGGTTGGTCAGCGGACCGAGGAAGTTGAACGCCGTCCCGATGCCCAGGTCGCGGCGCGCGGCCGCGGTGTGACGAAAGGACGGGTGGAAGGTCTGGGCGAAACAGAACGTGATGCCGGCCTCGAGCGCCACCTCAGCCACCCGTTCCGGGCTCAACCTCAGGTTGACCCCGAGGGCCTCGAGCACGTCCGCGGACCCCGAGGAGGAGGAGGCGGCCCGGTTGCCGTGCTTGACCACGCGCACGCCGGTCGCGGCGGCCACGATCGAGGCCATCGTCGAGATGTTGACGGTGTGCGCCCGGTCACCACCGGTGCCGACGATGTCCAGGCTCGGCCCGGCCACCTCGATCCGGTTGGCGTGCGCCAGCATGGTGTCGGCCAGCCCGCGCATCTCGGCGACCGTCTCACCCTTGGCCCGCAGCGCCACCAGGAACCCGGCGACCTGGGCCGGGCTGGCCTCGGCACCCATGATCTGGTCCATGGCCCAGCCCGAGGCCTCCGCCGTCAGGTCCTGCCCAGCCAGCAGCGAGGTGAAGACAGCCGGCCAGGTCGTGGTGGCAGCGCCCGCCGGCAGGTCAGCGGACACGGGCTCCCACAGCGGCCGACGCGCCGACGGCGCGACCGAGGTCGGCCACGGCCGTGGCCAAGGACATCGGGTCCAGGGGGTGGGGCACGGCCAGGTCGGCCTGCGACCACGCGGCCAGCCAGCCGTCCTGTGGGCGCCCGGTGAGTACCAGGACCGCCGGGCACTCGAAGATCTCGTTCTTCAGCTGGCGGCAGAGCCCCAGACCACCGACCGGCGCGGCCTCGCCGTCCAGGATCAGCAGGTCGAACGCGCCGGTCTCGACCGCCTCGATCACCGCGGGAGCGGTGGCGCACTCGCGCCAGCTGACGACCTCGACGTCGCGGGCGGGACGGCGCCCGACGGCCACCCGGACCGCGTCGCGGGTGCTGCTGTCGTCGCTGTAGAGCAGGGCCGAGATGCGATGGATGACACCGGTGCCCGGGGCCGCGGCGGACCCACCCTGCGTGGACGGTGCCGCCGACGAGGCGGAGGAAGCGGTCATGGCGCAGATGCTACCGGTGTGGGGTCCCCCACACCTGTGCACCCGGCGGGGGGTCGCTGGGGCGCCCTGACGGGAATAGGGCAATAATGGCGCCTGTGGCGACCGCATCAGCAGTTCACTCCAGCTCTCCCGGCCCGTCGTCGGGCACCATTCCCAGCCATGGGCCGGTCACCCGGCCCAACATGGTCTCGGTGGGCACCATCGTGTGGCTCTCCAGCGAGCTCATGTTCTTCGCGGGGCTGTTCGCGATGTACTTCACGATCCGCTCGGTCTCACCCGACCTCTGGGCCGAGAAGACCGCGAACCTCAATGTGCCCTACGCGACGGTCAACACCCTCGTCCTCGTGATCTCCTCGGTCTGGTGCCAGCTCGGCGTCTTCAAGGCCGAGCACGGCCAGCCGGCGCGCACCGGCTCGCTGCTGCAGGTCAGCAAGCTGGGGCATGCGCGAGTGGTACGTCCTGACCTACATCTTCGGCGCGATCTTCGTCGTCCGGCCAGATCCTCGAGTACGCCACGCTGGTCAGCGAGGGCATCACGCTCTCCTCCGACGCCTACGGCTCGGTCTTCTACCTCACGACCGGCTTCCACGGCCTGCACGTCACCGGTGGCCTCATCGCGTTCCTGCTGATCATCGGCCGCACGTTCACGACCCGGCGCTACAGCCACGCGCAGGCCACCGGCGCCTCGTCACCTCGTACTACTGGCACTTCGTCGACGTGGTGTGGATCGCCCTGTTCGCGACGATCTACCTGCTGAAGTGACCCGACCATGACGACCTCGACGCCCATGACCGCACGACGCTCAGGACCGCACTGTGAACGCCCTGGCCGCCCGTCGCCGCCACCCGGCCGCGATCGCCATCCTCCTGCTGCTCGGCCTGGTGGTGACCGGCGGGGTCTACGCCTTCGTGGCGCCCAAGCCCGCACAGGCCGCCGCCGCCAGCGCCGACGACGTCGCCGCAGGGCAAGAAGCTCTTCCTCGCCAACTGCTCCACCTGCCACGGCGCCAACGCCGCAGGGCGGACCAGGCCGGCCCGAGTCTCGCGGGCGTCGGCGCGGCCTCGGTCGACTTCCAGGTGGGCACCGGCCGCATGCCGCTGGCCGAGCCGGGTGTGCAGGCCGCGCAAGCCCAAGTCAAGTTCACCGAGGAGCAGATCAACGCGCTCGCGGCGTACGTCGCCTCGCTGGCCCCCGGCCCGGCGATCCCCGACGAGCGAGTACACCTCACGGCAAGCGGCGACGTCGCCAAGGGCGGCGAGCTGTTCCGCGTCAACTGCGCCATGTGCCACAACTTCGCCGGCTCCGGCGGCGCCCTGACCCGCGGCAAGTACGCCCCGTCGCTCCAGACGTGTCGCGCACGCACATCTACGAGGCGATGGTCACCGGCCCGCAGTCGATGCCGGTCTTCAACGACGCGAACATCACCCCGGAGAACAAGCGCGACATCATCGCCTTCCTGCACAAGCACGACAAGAACGCAGCCAACCCCGGCGGCATGAACCTGGGCAACCTCGGCCCGGTCTCCGAGGGCTGTTCGCCTGGATCTTCGGCCTCGGCATCCTGATCGGCTGTCCGTCTGGCTCGGCAAGAAGGCCGCGTGACATGACCGACGCACCCACTAACCACGTGCCACAGCAGCCTGCGAGCGACAGGATCGATCTCCGATGAGCGAAAACGACACCCCCAGCACCCGGGCGACGACGCGCCGTGCGGCCGACCACGACAGTCGCCCGGTCCGGCTCGACCAGGGCCACATCGGGGGCGCCGGCGGCCTCCCGGAGCGGTTCGCCGAACCCCGGCCTCCCGCCGCACGTCCACCGGCTGGCCGACCTCGACGAGAAGGCCGCCCGCAAGCGCGCCGAGAAGCAGGTCGCCACCCTTTCGGCGCTCTCGATCCTCGGCGACCCTGGTGTTCATCGTCGCCTACTTCGCCATCGCCCACGACCACCTCGTCTTCGTCCCCGGCATCGGCGAGACGAACCTGCTCCAACGTCGCGCTCGGCGTCGACGCTGGGCGTCGCCTGCTCGGCATCGGCCTCGGCGCCGTGCACTGGGCCAAGACGCTGATGCCCGACGAGGAGATCGTCGAGGAGCGCCACCCGCTGCGCTCCAGCGACGCCGCCGCGCAGGCCGCGGTCGACATCGTCTACGAGGGCGGCGAGGGGCCAGCTCGACCGCCGCCCGCTCATCAAGTACACCCTGGGCGGCGCGCTCGGGCTGTTCGCCCTCCCCCTCCTCCTCCAGCTGGTCGGCGGCCTCGGCCCGCTGCCGCGGAACTGCGCTCTCGACCACGCAGTGGCGCAAGGGCCTTCGGCTCATGCGCGACCCGGAGAAGCCGCCGATCAAGGCCGCCGACGTCACCATCGGCTCGGTCTTCCACGTCATGCCCGAGGGCCTCGACAAGCAGACCGCGACATCCTCGAGGCAGAAGGCCAAGGCCGCCGTGCTCCTCATGCGCCTCGACCCCGAGCGACATCAAGTCGCCGAAGGCGCAGGACTGGGGCTACGACGGGATCGTCGCCTACTCCAAGATCTGCACCCACGTCGGTTGCCCGGTCGGCCTGTACGAGCAGCAGACGCACCACCTGCTCTGCCCGTGCCACCAGTCGACCTTCGACGTCACCGAGGACTGCAAGGTCATCTTCGGCCCGGCCAAGCGGCCGCTGCCGCAGCTGAAGATCACCGTCGACGACGAGGGATACCTCGTCGGCCCCGAGGGCTTCCACGAAGCCGTCGGCCCGAGCTTCTGGGAGCGTGGATGAGCACCTCAACAGCCCGAAGGGCCGACGGCCTGCGCGCCGACGACTCGAGCCGCACGACGCCGGCCCCGCAGCGCCGGAGGCGTCGGCGGCGTCGCCGGCTGGATCGACGACCGCACCGGCGCCGCCGGCTCGGTCGGCTACCTGCTGAAGAAGGTCTTCCCCGACCACTGGTCGTTCATGCTCGGCGAGATCGCGATGTACTCGATGATCATCTGCCTGCTGTCCGGGCACCTTCCTCACCTTCTGGTTCGTCCCGAGCGCCGGCCAGGTCGTCTACGACGGCTCGTACCTCCCGCTGCAGGGCGTCACGATGTCCGAGGCCTACCAGTCCACCCTCGACATCTCCTTCGACGTCCGCGGTGGGCTGCTCATCCGGCAGATCCACCACTGGGCCGCCCTGATGTTCATCGTGGCGATCATCGTGCACATGTTCCGCGTGTTCTTCACCGGCGCGTTCCGCAAGCCGCGTGAGATCAACTGGGTCATCGGCATCGCTCCTGTCGCTGCTGGCCTCATCGAGGGCTTCGCCGGCTACTCCCTCCCGGACGACCTGCTCTCCGGCACCGGCCTCCGCGCCGCCGAGGGCTTCATGCAGTCGGCCCCGGTCATCGGCTCCTACCTGGCGTTCTTCGTCTTCGGCGGCCCGTTCCCGGGCGAGGCGATCATCCCGCGCCTCTACTCGGTGCACGTCCTGCTGCTCCCGGCCATCCTCGTCGGCCTCTTCACCGCGCACATCGTGCTGGTCTTCGTGCACAAGCACACGCAGTACCCCGGGCCCGGGCCGGACCAACGAGAACGTCGTCGGCTACCCGTTCATGCCGGTCTACATCGCCAAGGCCGGCGGCTTCTTCTTCATCGTCTTCGGCGTCCTCGCCCTCATGGCCGGCGCTGGTCACGATCAACCCGATCTGGGCGCTACGGCCCCTACGACCCCTCCCCGGTCACCGCGGGCTCGCAACCCGACTGGTACATGGGCTTCGCCGACGGT
>CAVRTM010000018.1:0-149405 GCA_963724015.1 uncultured Actinomycetota bacterium | reverse complement strand
GGGGCAACGCAAGAGCCCCGGACCGTGTGGACGATCCGGGGCTCTGACCTGCGGTGTTGTCTCAACCAACAACGCGCGCCCGAAGGGATTCGAACCCCTAACCTTCTGATCCGTAGTCAGATGCTCTATCCGTTGAGCTACGGGCGCAGTGCCGCGCCCGGTGAACCGTGCGCAACGAAGGACGAGGCTACCCGACAGGTGGCCCGACCCGGAAATCGGCACCTCCGACGAGCGCCATCGCGCAGGGGGCACGCGCCCAGGCCGTCGGCAGCGGTCCGCCGCCCATCGCCGGTCGCATCGGCGGGGCCGGCGCCACTAGGACATCAGACGTCTGACCCTTGAGCGATTCTGTTGGTTTCCCGTGGGTTGCGTCCGCTTCGGAGCGGCGCCAGCGGAAACCCGACAAGTACCACTGATTTTGTGAGCCGACTCACCAATGACCGGCAAATTGCCGGTGTCGCACCCGTCGCGCCGGGCGTACGTTGGCGCCCACCAACACGCGTTCAGCATGTGGACACCCGCTCGACACGGGGCCGCTGGGCGCACAACGCAACGGACGTGGGCCGCCAGGACGGGGCCGCGAAAGGGATGGCCGACCGATGACGACGACAGCAGACCCCACCCACCCCTCGACCGGGACCGACGTCGCCACCGACGGCGGCACGACCCACGCTCGGCTCGCCGCCTGGGTGGCCGAGATCGCCGCCCTGACCACCCCCGACCGCATCAGCTGGGTCACCGGCTCCGAGCAGGAGTGGACGCAGCTGACCGACGAGCTCGTCGCCGCCGGCACGTTCACCCGCCTCAACGACGACCTCAAGCCCAACTCCTTCCACTGCGCCTCCGACCCCAGTGACGTCGCCCGGGTCGAGGACCGCACCTTCATCTGCTCGGTGCAGGAGAAGGACGCCGGTCCGACCAACAACTGGATGGCGCCGGACGAGATGAAGGCCGTCATGCGCGACCTCTACAAGGGGTGCATGACCGGCCGGACGATGTACGTCATCCCCTTCGTCATGGGCCCCCTGGACGCCGAGCAGCCGATGTTCGGCGTGGAGATCACCGACTCGGCGTACGTCGTGGCCTCGATGCGGGTCATGGCCCGCTGCGGCACGAAGATCCTGCGGCGGATGGAGGAGCTCGACGCGTTCTTCGTCCCGGCGCTGCACTCGGTCGGCGCGCCGCTCGCCCCCGGCCAGCAGGACGTCCCGTGGCCGTGCAACGACACCAAGTACATCGTCCAGTTCCCCGAGGAGCGGATGATCTGGTCCTACGGCTCGGGCTACGGCGGCAACGCCCTGCTGGGCAAGAAGTGCTACTCCCTGCGCATCGCCTCGGCCATCGCGCGCGACGAGGGCTGGCTCGCCGAGCACATGCTCATCCTCAAGCTGACCAACCCCGAGAAGCAGTCGTACTACGTCGCCGCCGCCTTCCCCAGCGCGTGCGGCAAGACCAACCTGGCCATGCTCGCCCCCACCGTCCCCGGCTGGGAGGTGCAGACCCTCGGCGACGACATCGCCTGGATGCGGTTCGGTGCCGACGGCCGCCTGTACGCCGTGAACCCCGAGTTCGGCTTCTTCGGCGTCGCGCCCGGCACCAACGAGAAGACCAACCCCAACGCCATGCGCACGATCGAGAAGGGCAACTCGGTCTTCACCAACGTCGCCCTGACCGCGGACGGCGACATCTGGTGGGAGGGCCTGGAGAACGAGCCGGCCCACGCGACCGACTGGAAGGGCAACCCCTGGACGCCCGAGGACGGCAGGAACGGCGTCCTGTCCAGCCACCCCAACAGCCGCTACTGCACCCCGATCGAGCAGTGCCCGATCCTCGCCCCCGAGTACGACGACCCGCAGGGGGTCCCGATCTCGGCGATCCTCTTCGGCGGCCGGCGCAAGACCACGATCCCGCTCGTGACCGAGTCCCGCGACTGGGTCCACGGGACGTTCATGGGCGCCACCCTCTCCTCGGAGACCACCGCCGCGGCCACCGGCCAGGTCGGCGTCGTGCGCCGCGACCCGATGGCGATGCTGCCGTTCATCGGCTACGACGCCGGCGACTACCTCAACCACTGGGTCACCGTGGGCAAGAACGCCGACGCCACCAAGCTGCCGAAGATCTTCTACGTCAACTGGTTCCGCCGCGACGCCGACGGCGGCTTCCTGTGGCCGGGCTTCGGCGAGAACTCCCGCGTGCTCAAGTGGGTCATCGAGCGCATCGAGGGCCGTGCCGCCGCCGTCGAGACCCCGATCGGTCACGTGCCGACGCCGGAGTCGCTCGACACGGACGGCCTCGACCTGACTCCCGAGCAGATCAGGGCCGCGCTCGAGGTGTCCCCCGAGGAGTGGGCGGCCGAGATCCCGCAGATCAAGGAGTGGTTCGACAAGTTCGGCGAGACGCTGCCGACCGCGCTCTGGACCGAGCTGGACGGGCTCAAGGCGCGGCTGGGCCTGAAGTAGCAGCCCGTACGACGCGAGCAGGGCCCGGTGCGCCACGGCGTACCGGGCCCTGCCGCACGAGGACCGGCGCGGAGTGGGGCGACGCGGCCTCGCGCACGGCATACCGTGTGCGGCATGGCCTCAGACGTCGTCGTCGGCATCGACTCCTCCACCCAGTCCTGCAAGGTGGTGGCGGTCGACGCCGCCACCGGCAGGACGCTCTCGACCCGGTCGGCGCCCCATCCGGACGGCACCGAGGTCGACCCGCGGGCGTGGGGCGCGGCGCTGGACGAGGCGGCGGGCGACACCCTCGAGCGCTGCGCCGCCGTCTCTGTCGCAGGCCAGCAGCACGGCCTGGTCACCCTCGACGCGGACGGCGAGCCGGTGCGGCCGGCGTTGCTCTGGAACGACGTGCGCAGCGCTCCCCAGGCCACCCGCCTGGTGGCCGACCGGGGCGCCGACTGGTGGGCCCGGCAGACCGGCGTCGTGCCGCTGGCCGCGATCACCGTCAGCAAGCTGGCGTGGGTGGCCGAGCACGAGCCGGACAACCTCGCGCGGACCGTCGAGGTCGCCCTGCCGCACGACTGGCTGACCGGCCGGCTCCTGGGCCGCAGCCGGGACCTGGTCACCGACCGCTCCGACGCCTCAGGCACCGGCTACTTCGACCCCTCGCGGGACACCTACCTGACCGACCTGGTCGGCGAGGTCGCCGGCCGGGACGTCGCCCTCCCCGCGGTGCTGAAGCCGGCCGAGCCGGCCGGACGGACGTCGTACGGCGCGCTGGTGGCCCCCGGCGCCGGCGACAACGCGGCCGGCGCGATGGGGCTCGAGCTGGAGCCGGGCGAGGTTGTGGTCTCCCTCGGCACGAGCGGCACCGCGTTCACGATCGCCACCGCCCAGAGCGCCGACGTGCGCGGCGAGGTGGCCGGGTTCGCCGACTGCACCGGCCGGTTCCTGCCGCTGGTGTGCACGCTCAACGCCGCGCGGGTGCTGTCCTCGACCGCGGACCTGCTGGGAGTGGACCTGGCCCGGTTCAGCGACCTGGCGCTGGAGGCCCCCGCCGACGCCGGCGGCCTGCTGCTGGTCCCCTACCTCGACGGCGAGCGCACCCCCAACCTGCCCGACGCGACCGGCACGCTGGTGGGCCTGACCCGCACCACCATGACGCCCGCCGCCCTGGCCCGCGCCGCCGTCCTCGGGATGCTCTGCGGCATGGCCGACGCCCTGGACGCGCTGCGCCGCAACGGCGTGCCGATGCAGCGCGTCCTGCTCATCGGCGGCGCGGCCAAGTCACCGGCCGTGCGGGCCCTCGCGCCGGCCGTCCTCGGGCCTGCCCGTGGACGTGCCCGAGGACGGGGAGTACGTCGCCCGGGGCGCGGCCCGCCAGGCCGCCTGGGTCCTCAGCGGCGACCCGGAGCCGCCTCGCTGGGGGCGCCGGCTGGTGGACAGCGTGGAGGTGCCGGATTCGGCCGACTGGGCGGCGCGAGGTGCGGGCGGCCTATGCCGCGGCCCGCGAGCGCGTCTACGGCTGACCGCTGCTGCGGCCCCCTGAGCGGGTCCACCGCTGGCCGCTGCTGTCGCCTGCCCGCGCCCGCTGCGAGGCGACCGGGCGCACCGACCCACCGCAGACCGGCAGGACCCCGAGGTCCTTGAACGTCACCGCGGGCACGGCCACCGGCAGGGCAGCGGCTCGGTGACCGGGGTGCCCCCGCCGGCGCAGGTGCAGCGCCCCGACGATGACCCGGTCATGTCGTCTGCCCCGGCAGAGCCGCCCGGCGACCCTGGACCGGTGGGCGCGAGCCCTGTCCGTCCTGCGAGCCCTGGCCCTCCTGCGAGCCCTGGCCGCCGGGAGCCCTGCGACCACCCGGGCAGCTGGCCGGGCTGGGAGCCTTGCGAGCCGGGCGGCGCCTGCGGCCGTGGCGCCATCCGAAGCCCTGGCTGCCCTGGTCCGTTCTGACCCCCGGGGAGCTGCCCACCCGGAGCGCCGTTCTGGCCACCGGGGAACGACTGGCCCGGGAAGCCGCCGGGGCCGGTCCGCCCGGTCGAGGCCGTCTGGTCCGGCATCGCCGCGGCCGCACCGACCGCACCCACGGAGGCGAAGCCGATGGCCAGCGCCGCCACCACGGCGGTCTTGCGCCCGGACCACGTCGGGGGCGTCACGGCCGGCGCGGTGGAGGGCGGTCCGGGTGCGCCGGTGGCGCCACCGGGTCGGCGGGAACGACGGTCACCCTCGTCGGGATCACCGTCGTGCGGTCGGTCGAGGTCGGCATCGCAGAGCTCCTTGCTCGAACGGGGAAGGCTGGTCGACCTGACCTTCGCCGTGGTCGCTGTGGCGACGCTGTGGCCAGGGTGTCGCCGGGCTGAGCGACCGCGGCACAGAGCGCTTCACAGGATGTGTACAGGTTCACGGCAGATCTTTTTCAGCCGCAGCGGCGACACTGCGGAGCATGACGCAGCAGACCGCACAGACCTCCGGCCCGGACCTGCGACGCCTGGACGGCTCGCCGGTCCGCGTCCTCGTCGTCGACGACGAGGAGAACCTCACCGAGCTCCTTCGCATGGCCCTTCGCTACGAGGGCTGGGACGTCCGCTCGGCCGGCACCGGCATGGCCGCCGTCCGGGCCGCCAGGGAGTTCCAGCCCGACGCGGTCGCGCTCGACATGATGCTCCCGGACTTCGACGGGATGGAGGTGCTGCGCCGGATGCGGGCGGACAACCCGAACGTCCCCGTGCTGTTCCTCACCGCCCGCGACGCCGTCGAGGACCGGGTCGCCGGGCTCACCGCCGGGGGCGACGACTACGTCACCAAGCCGTTCAGCCTCGAGGAGGTCGTCGCGCGGCTGCGGGCGCTCATGCGGCGCACCGCGATCATGAACGAGGGCAGCGACTCCGTCCTCACCGTCGGGGACCTCACCCTGGACGAGGACAGCCACGAGGTCACCCGCGGTGGCCAGCAGATCGCCCTGACCGCAACGGAGTTCGAGCTCCTGCGCTACCTGATGCGCAACCCCAAGCGGGTCCTGTCCAAGGCGCAGATCCTCGACCGCGTCTGGAACTACGACTTCGGCGGTCAGGCCAACGTCGTCGAGCTGTACATCTCCTACCTGCGCAAGAAGATCGACGCCGGACGCCAGCCGATGATCCACACCATGCGCGGTGTCGGCTACGTGCTGAAGCCCACCACCTGACATGCGCCGTCCCACGTCGTCGGGGAACCGGCTGCGTCACCCCTCCACGTGGACGCTCCGCAGCAAGCTCGTCGTCTCCACCGTCGCGCTGTTCATCGCCATCACCCTCGCCACCGGCGTCACCACGATCCTGGCGCTCAACACGTTCCTCACCAGCCAGCTGGACGCGCAGGTCACGGCGTCCGCCGGCCGCGCCGGCGGTGGGGACGACCACGGCCGGTCCCTGCGGGCGGCCGACGGCACCCGCACCTCGCGGCCGGACGGTCCTCCCCCGGGGTTGGGCGGCGGCTTCCTGCTGCTGGAGGTGACCGACGGGGAGGCCACCACCCGCAACGCGGCCCGCACGCCCTCGGGTCAGGACGCCTCGCTGACACCGGCGCAGGTCAGCGCCGTCCTGCGGGCCGGGGTCGGGCAGCAGCCGAAGACCGTGGACCTGGGCGACGAGCTGGGCAGCTGGCGGCTCGTCGCCAGCCCCTCGCGCATCGACCCCGGCGGCACCGTGGTGACCGGGCTGCCCATCGGCCCGCAGCACGACACGGTCGAGCGACTCGCGCTCATCGTCGCCGTCGTCACCGGCTTCGGCCTGGTCCTGGTCGCCGCCGGCGCCGCCTGGCTGGCCCGCAGCACCCTGCGCCCGCTGCGGCGCGTCGCGGCCACCGCCACCCGGGTGTCGCACCTCCCCCTGGACAGCGGCGCCGTCGCCCTGGCCGAGCGGGTGCCCGCGTCCGACACCGACCCCCGCACCGAGGTGGGGCAGGTGGGGTCGGCCCTCAACGGCCTGCTGGACCACGTCGGCGCCGCGCTGACGGCGCGGCACGAGAGCGAGATGCGGGTGCGCCAGTTCGTGGCCGACGCCAGCCACGAGCTGCGCACCCCGCTCGCATCGATCCGCGGGTACGCCGAGCTGTCGCGCCGCGAGCGCGAGCCCGTGCCCCCGTCGGTCCGGCACGCGCTCAGCCGGGTCGAGTCCGAGGCGACCCGGATGGCCGTCCTGGTCGACGACCTGCTGCTGCTCGCGCGGCTCGACGCCGGCCGGCCCCTGGACAAGGAGCAGGTGGACGTCACGCGGATCGTCGTGGACGCCGTCAGTGACGCCCACGCGGCCGGCCCGGACCACATCTGGCAGCTGGACGTGCCGGACGAGTCGGCGTACGTCTGCGGCGACCCGGCGCGGCTGCACCAGGTGGTGGCCAACCTGCTGGCCAACGCCCGCACCCACACGCCTGCCGGCACGACCGTCAGCGCGCGGGTCCAGCACGTCGACGGCGAGGTGCGCGTCAGCGTCGACGACAACGGCCCCGGCATACCGGAAACGTTGCAGCCCAACGTCTTCGCCCGCTTCACCCGCGGGGACAGCTCCCGCTCACGCGCCGCCGGCAGCACCGGCCTGGGGCTGAGCATCGTGCAGGCGGTCGCCGTGGCCCACGGCGGCCGGGTCGACCTCGCCAGCAAGCCGGGCTCGACGTCGTTCCAGGTCGCGCTGCCGGCGGCCTGACGGCTGCTCCTGGTGCCGGAGCGCCGTTGGCGCGGTCGCTGCGGCAGGCGTCAGCCCACCGGTCACCCCGCCGGGGACAGGAACGCGGCCAGCGAGGCGACGTACATGCCAGGGTCCTGCGCGCCGCAGAGCTCACGCGCGGAGTGCATCGCCAGCTGCGGCGCCCCGACGTCGACCGTGGTCACGCCGAGCCCGCCCGCGGTGATGGGGCCGACGGTCGAGCCGCAGGGCAGGTCGGCGCGGTGCTCGTACCGCTGCAGCGGCACGCCCGCCTGCTCGCACGCCAGCGCGAAGGCCGCCGCCCCCGGGGCGTCGGTGGCGTAGCGCAGGTTGGGGTGCACCTTGAGCACCGGCCCACCGTTCACGGCGATCTGGTGCTGCGGCTCGTGCTTCTCGACGTAGTTGGGGTGCGTGGCGTGCGCCATGTCCCCGGAGGCGACGACCGACCCGGCCAGGGCCCGGTGCAGGTCCTCGCGGGCACCGCCTGCTGCCAGCACGATCCGCTCGAGCACCGTCTCCAGCAGCGGTGACGCGGCGCCGCGGTCGGAGACGCTGCCGACCTCCTCGTGGTCGAAGAGCGCGAGGACGCGGACGGTGCCGGACGGCTCGGCCACCTCCTGCAGCAGCGCCGTCGTCCCGGCGAAGCAGGTCACCTGGTTGTCCATGCGGGGCGCGCTGACCAGGTCGCCGTCCCGGCCCACCACCCGGCTCGGCGTGAGGTCGTGGGTCATCAGCTCCCAGCCGAGCACGTCGGCAGCCTCGACCCCGAGCTCGGCGGCGAGGAACCCGGCGAACGGCTCCGGGCTGGTCCCCACGCCCCAGACGGCGGCCAGGTGCTGCTGCGGGTTGAGCTTGAGCCCGCTCGTGCCGACCTCCCGGTCGAGGTGGATCGCCAGCTGCGGCACGCGCAGCACCGGCCGGTCCACCAGCACGAGCTGCGAACGCGTGCCCCCGTCGGCGCGGACCGTGACGCGGCCGGACAGGCCGAGGTCGCGGTCGAGCCAGGAGTTGAGCAGGACCCCGCCGTACGGCTCCACGCCGACCAGCTGCCAGCCTGCACGGGACAGGTCGGGGTGCTGCTTGACCCGCAGGTTGGGGCTGTCGGTGTGGCCGCCGACGATGCGGAACGGCGCAGCCGCCCCCTCGGCGCCCTCGTTGCTCCACGCCACCAGCGAGCCGCCCCGGATGACGTAGTAGCGCCCCTGAGCTGCTGGCCAGGCGTCCACCTCCCGCAGCCGGCGGAACCCTCCGGCCTCGAGCCGGGAGGCGACCGTCTCCGTCACGTGGAACGGTGAGGGAGAGGCGTCGATGAACGAGCACAGATCTGCGGCAACGCTGTTGGGCTGACTCATGGTGCGGCCATGCTAGACGGTGCGGGTCATGCACTGGCCCTAGGCGAGCCACAGGGTCCGCACAGTGCACCGCACCACTGTCGACGCCATGGACACCACGACCCGCTTTCCGCCGGCCCCGGCCACGGCACCACCTCCTCCGACGACCACCACCCGGTCCACCGGCGGACCGAACCGGTTCGCCCGGCTGTGGCGGGGACCGCAGAGCGACCCCTCCTGGGCTCGACCGGGCCTGCTGGGGCTGCTCGCCGCCACCGCGGTCCTGCTCTTCTGGGGGCTCACCGCCAACGGCTGGTCCAACGCGTTCTACTCGGCCGCGGTCCAGGCCGGCAGCGCGAGCTGGAAGGCCTTCTTCTTCGGCTCCTCCGACGCGGCGAACTCGATCACGGTCGACAAGCCACCGGCCTCGCTGTGGGTCATGGCCCTGTCCGTGCGCGCCCTCGGCCTCAGCTCGTTCAGCATCCTCCTGCCCGAGGTGCTCATGGGCGTCGCCTCGGTCGCGGTCCTGTCTGCCACCGTCAAGCGCCAGTTCGGCGCCGCCGCAGGGCTGCTCGCCGGCGCGGTGCTCGCGCTGACCCCGGTCGCGGTGATGATGTTCCGGTTCAACAACCCCGACGCGCTGCTCGTGCTGCTGATGACGCTCGCCGCCTACGCCACGATGCGCGCCGTCGAGAAGGCCAGCCCGAGGTGGCTGATCTGGGTCGGGATCCTTCTCGGCTTCGGATTCCTCACCAAGATGCTGCAGGTACTCGTGGTCGTCCCGGCGTTCGCCCTGGCCTATCTGGTCGCGGCGCCGACGCCGTTGCGCAGGCGGATCGTGCACCTGCTCGCGGCCGGTGCCGCGATGGTGGTGTCGGCCGGCTGGTGGATCGCCATCGTGGAGCTCGTCCCGGCCTCGGCCCGCCCCTACATCGGCGGATCGCAGAGCAACTCGATCCTCGAGCTCACCCTGGGCTACAACGGGCTCGGCCGGATCACCGGCAACGAGGTCGGATCAGTCGGCGGTGGCGGTGGAGCCGCGGGTGCGTCCGGTGGCATGTGGGGAGCCACGGGGCTGACCCGGATGTTCAGCGCCGAGATCGGCGGCCAGATCTCGTGGCTCCTCCCGAGCGCGCTCATCCTGCTGGTCGTGGGCCTGTGGGCCCGGGGCCGGATGCCGCGCACCGACGCCCGCCGTGCGGCGTACATCGTCTGGGGCGGTTGGCTGCTCGTCACCGGCCTGACCTTCAGCCTGATGGCCGGCATCTTCCACGCGTACTACACGATCGCGCTCGCCCCCGCGATCGGTGCCCTCGTCGGCATGGGCGGCAAGGAGGCGTGGGAACGCCGGCACGGGTCCTTCGGGTCGGTGGCCCTGGCCGTGGCGACGGCCGCAGCAGCCGTGTGGTCCTTCCTGCTCCTCTCCCGCACCCCGGACTGGTTCCCGTGGCTGCGGTTCGGCGTCCTGGTCCTCGGCATGGCAGCGGCCTTCCTGTTCCTCGTCGTCGTGCGGCTGCACCGCCGGGCGGTGCCGCTCGTCCTCGCCGGCGCCCTCGTGGCCGGTCTGGCCGGGCCCGCGGCGTACACGCTGTCGACGCGTCTCCACGCCACACACCGGCTCCATCCCCACCGCCGGCCCCTCCGGTCAGGGTGGCATGGGTGGCCCGGGCGGCTTCCGTACGGCGGGCCGGGGCGGGTTCGGTGGCGGCCCGGCCGGCACCGCGCCCGGCGGAACGGCTCGGCGGAACGGGCTCGGCGGCACCGCACCCGGCGGTACCGCGCCCGGCGGAACGGCGCCCGGCGGCACCGGAGGAGCGGCACCCGGCGGCGGCGGCATGGGCGGGCTGCTCGACGCGAGCACCCCGAGCACCGAGGTGGTGGCCGCGCTGACCGCCGACTCCGGCCACTACACGTGGGTGGCCGCAGCGATCGGCTCGCAGAACGCCGCGGGACTGCAGCTCGCGACCGAGCTGCCGGTCATGGCCATCGGCGGCTTCAACGGCAGCGACCCCTCCCCGACCCTCGCGCAGTTCCAGGCGCTGGTGACGGCCGGCCGGATCCACTACTTCGCCGCGGGCAACGGCCGTGGCGGCCCGGGCGGTGGCGCCGGCGGCTCCAGCGCCATCACCAGCTGGGTCACGGCCAGCTATCGGGCGGTGACGATCGGCGGCTCGACGTTCTACGACCTGACCCAGCCGACCTCGGCGACAGGCGCGGCCACGGAGACCCAGTCATGACCACGCCGCCCGTCCTCGACGTGGTCATCCCCGTCCACAACGAGCAGGCGGCGCTGGGCGCCTGCGTCGAGCGGCTGCGCGACCACCTGCGGCTGACGTTTCCCTACCCCTTCCGCATCACGGTGGCGGACAACGCCAGCGCCGACAGCACCTGGACGGTGGCCACGCACCTGGCCGAGCAGCTGCCGGAGGTACGCGCCGTCCACCTCGACCAGAAGGGCCGCGGCCGCGCCCTCAAGGCCGTGTGGTCCGGCTCGGACGCGCCGATCCTCGCCTACATGGACGTCGACCTCTCGACCGACCTCGACGCCCTGTGGCCCCTGGTGGCGCCGCTCATGTCGGGCCACTCCGACCTGGCGATCGGCAGCCGCCTGGCGCACGGCTCCCGGGTCGTCCGCGGCCCGCGGCGTGAGGTGATCAGCCGGGCGTACAACGTCCTGCTGCGGCGCAGCCTCGGCGCACGCTTCACCGACGCCCAGTGCGGCTTCAAGGCCATCCGGGCGGACGTGGCGGCCGAGCTGCTGCCGATGGTGCAGGACCCGGTGTGGTTCTTCGACACCGAGCTGCTGGTGCTCGCCGAGCGCTGCGGCCTGCGGATCCACGAGGTGCCGGTGGACTGGTACGACGACCCGGACAGCCGGGTGGACGTGCTGCGCACCGCGATCGACGACCTGCACGGCATCGTGCGGCTGCGGCGCACCCTCACCGCCGGACGGCTGCCGCTCGCGGCCGTGCGCGAGCGGATCGGCCGGCACCCCGCCGAGGCGGGGGTGCTCGGCCAGGTGTCGCGGTTCGCCTCGGTCGGGCTGGCCAGCACCGCCCTGCACCTGGCCCTGTTCGCCTGGCTCGCGGCGGCCCTGCCCTCCGCGCAGACCGCGAACCTGCTCGCGCTGCTCGTGGCCTCCGTGGCCAACACGGCCGCCAACCGACGCTGGACGTTCGGTGTCCGCGGGCGGGACGGCCTCGGCCGCCAGCACCTGCAGGCGCTCACCGTGTTCGGGCTCACGTGGGCCACGAGCAGCCTGGCGCTGCTGCTCGTCGGCAGCGTCACCGCGAGCCCGGGCGCCGCGCTGCAGACCGCCGCGATCGCGGTCGCCAACGTCGCCGCCACGGTGGTGCGCTTCGTCGCGATGAGGCGGTGGATCTTCAACGGCGGCAACCCATCCGATGTCATCGCGACCGGCGCCGCGGCGGCACCGGCGCTGGAGGACGTCGTACGGCGACCGGCCACGGCGGAGCGGCAGAGCGCTTGACGTCCGCGCCGGCGGCGGGAACGCCGCCGGCACCTCAGCGACATCCAGGCACCGTACGATGCGCGCATGCGGCACCCGGATGGCGATGATCGTGCGCCCGAGACGCCCGAGACGCCGCGCGCCGAGCCGTCGGCGGCGCGGGGCCCGGCGTGCGGCCGCCCAGCATGGCTGACGTCGCGCGGGTCGCCGGCGTCTCCCACCAGACCGTGTCACGCGTCCTGAACGACTTCCCGAACATCCGGCCCGAGACCCGCCAGCGCGTGCTGGAGGCGATCACCCTGCTCGGCTACCGGCGCAACACGGCCGCCCGGACCCTGGCCACCAACCGCTCCGGCTCCATCGGGGTGATCACGGCGGACATGAGCCACTTCGGGCCCGCCAGCACGATGCTCGGCATCGAGGCGGCCTCGCGCGCCGCGGGGTACAACCTCACGCTCGTGGCCCTGGCGGAGATCAGCCACGACTCGCTGGCCGCGGCGGTGGAGCAGGTGCTCGGGCAGGCGGTGGAGGCGCTCGTGGTGATCGTGGCCCACCGGGCGGTCCTGCCGCTCACCCAGTCGCTGCACATCGACATCCCCGTCGTGGTGGTGGAGGGCGACCTGTCCGCCCTGCCCCTGACCGCCGGGGTGGACCAGGTGGAGGGCGCCCGCCTGGCCACCCGGCACCTGCTCGACCTGGGCCACGAGACGGTCGCCCACCTGGCCGGCCCCGAGGAGTGGCTGGAGGCGCAGGCCCGGCGCGAGGGCTGGCGCTCCACCCTGCAGGACATGGGCCGCCCGGTGCCCGAGCTGCTGGGCGAGGGCGACTGGACCTCGCGCAGCGGCTACGAGATCGCCCGCTCGGCCCGATGGGGCGATGACACCACCGCGGTGTTCGTGGCCAACGACCAGATGGCCCTCGGCGTGCTGCGTGCGCTGACGGAGTCCGGGCGGCGCGTTCCCGAGGACGTCAGCATCGTCGGTTTCGACGACCTGCCCGAGGCGGCGTACTTCACCCCTCCCCTCACCACGGTGCGCCAGGACTTCGTCGAGCTCGGCACGCGGGCGATCGGGCTGATCCTCCGCGTGCTCGCCGGCGAGCGGGAGGCCTCGGTGCCGCTGGTCGAGCCGACCCTGGTGGTGCGGTCCTCCACCGCCCCTCCCACGCACCGACCGGCGCACTGACCGCCGCACATCCCTGACCGCCGTACATCCCTGACCGGACGCACGCCGCTGCCCGAATTCGGACACTTCCTGTCCGAATTCGGGCAGCGCGGTGCGTCCGGTGCGCGAGGGGGCGGGCGGGTACGACGCGGCCGGTGTCAATTTCGTCGAAACCCTTGACCCAGGGCGTTGTTAGCGCTCACACTCAGGCATTGTTAGCGCTCACACACGCTGGGCGTCCCGCCGCCACCGGAAGGTCCTCCCGTTGACGACCCCCTCTGCTCCCCCCGCCGACTCCTTCGTGGTCGGCGTCGACTTCGGCACGCTCTCCGGCCGGGCCGTCGTCGTCCGCGTGCGTGACGGCGCCGAGCTGGCGAGCGCCGTCACGGAGTACCCCCACGCGGTCCTCGACCGCACCCTGCCCGACGGGACCGTCCTGCCGCCCGACTTCGCGCTGCAGGTGCCCGCGGACTACGTCAAGGTCCTGCGGGAGGCCGTGCCGGAGGCCCTGCGCCGGGCCGGCATCGACGCCGCCGACGTCATCGGCATCGGCACCGACTTCACCGCGTGCACGATGGTGCCGACCACCGCCGACGGCACCCCGCTGAACGAGCTGGACGACCTCGCCGGCAACCCGCACGCCTACGTCAAGCTCTGGCGGCACCACGCCGCCCAGCCGCAGGCGGACCGGATCAATGCCCTCGCCGCCGAGCGCAAGGAGGCCTGGCTCCCCCGGTACGGCGGGCTGATCTCCTCCGAGTGGGAGTTCGCCAAGGGGCTGGAGATCCTGGAGGAGGCCCCCGAGGTCTACGCCGCGATGGAGCACTGGGTCGAGGGCGCCGACTGGATCGTCTGGCAGCTGACCGGCGACTACGTCCGCAACGCGTGCACCGCCGGCTACAAGGGGATCTACCAGGACGGGCACTACCCCTCCGAGGACTTCCTCGCCGCCCTCAACCCCGGCTTCCGCGGGTTCGTCGCGGACAAGGTCGAGCACCGCATCGGCCAGCTCGGCGAGTGCGCCGGGCGGCTCAGCGCGCGAGGCCGCCGGGTGGACCGGGCTGCCCGAGGGCATCGCCGTGGCCGTCGGCAACGTCGACGCGCACGTCACCGCCCCGGCCGCGCGCGCCGTGGAGCCGGGGCAGATGGTCGCGATCATGGGCACGTCCACATGCCACGTCATGAACAGCACGGGGCTGCACGAGGTGCCGGGGATGTGCGGCGTCGTCGACGGCGGCATCGTCTCGGGCCTGTGGGGCTACGAGGCGGGGCAGAGCGGGGTCGGCGACATCTTCGGCTGGTTCGTCAAGCACGGCGTCCCGCCGGAGTACCACGCGGCGGCGGCCGAGCGTGGCCTCGACATCCACGAGCACCTGACCGACCTCGCCGCCCAGCAGGCCATCGGCGAGCACGGGCTGGTGGCCCTCGACTGGCACAGCGGCAACCGGTCGGTCCTGGTCGACCACGAGCTGTCCGGCCTGGTCGTCGGGCAGACCCTGGCCACCCGCGCCGAGGACACCTACCGGGCGCTGCTGGAGGCCACGGCGTTCGGCACGCGCACCATCATCGCGGCGTTCGTGGACGCCGGCGTGCCGGTCACCGAGCTCGTCGTCGCCGGTGGCCTGCTGAAGAACCCGCTGCTGATGCAGATCTACGCCGACGTCACCAACCTGCCGCTGTCCACGATCGTCTCCGACCAGGGCCCCGCGCTCGGCTCGGCGATCCACGCCGCGGTCGCCGCCGGCGCGTACGCCGACGTGCACGCCGCCGCCGAGGTGATGGGCCGCTCCCGCCGCGGCGTCTACCAGCCGATCCCCGCCAACGTCGAGGCGTACGACGCGCTGTTCGCCGAGTACACCCTGCTGCACGACTACTTCGGCCGCGGCGCCAACGAGGTGATGCACCGGCTCCGCGCGCTGCGGCGCGCAGCCACGAGCCGGACCGGTGCCGCGGCCGCCGAGGTGTCGGCATGACCGCCACCGCCGACGTCCGCGAGACGATCACCTCCCTGCGCGCCGAGGTCGCCCACCTGCACCGGGAGCTGACCCGCTACGAGCTGGTCATCTGGACCGCGGGCAACGTCTCGGCCCGGGTGCCCGGGCGCGACCTCATGGTCATCAAGCCCTCCGGGGTCTCCTACGACGCGCTGACGCCCGAGTCGATGGTCGTGACCGACCTGCACGGCGAGCTCGTCGACGGCGAGCACAGCCCGTCCTCGGACACCGCGGCCCACGCCTACGTCTACCGGCACCTGCCCGAGGTCGGCGGGGTGGTGCACACCCACTCCACCTACGCGACGGCCTGGGCCGCGCGCGCCGAGCCGATCCCCTGCGTCCTCACCATGATCGCCGACGAGTTCGGCGGCGAGGTGCCGGTCGGGCCCTTCGCGCTGATCGGCGACGACTCCATCGGCCGGGGCATCGTCGACACGCTGAAGGGCAGCCGCAGCAAGGGCGTCCTCATGGCCGGCCACGGCCCGTTCACCATCGGCAAGGACGCCCGCTCGGCGGTCAAGTCCGCGGTGATGCTCGAGGACGTGGCGCGAACGGTGCACATCGCCCGCCAGCTCGGATCGCCAGAACGCCTGACCCAGAACGACATCGACAGCCTGTACCACCGCTACCAGAACGTCTACGGCCAGTGAGCCCCCGAAGGAGCAACCCATGACCACCCCGTCCGCACCCGCCGAGGTGTGGTTCCTCACCGGCAGCCAGGGCCTGTACGGCGAGGACGTCGTCCGCCAGGTCGTCGCCCACTCGCAGTCCATCGCCGCGACGCTCGACGGCACCGACGCCATCCCTGCCACCGTGGTGTGGAAGCCGGTGCTGACCGAGACCGACGCCATCCGCCGGATCGCCCTCGAGGCCAACGCCGACGACCGCTGCGTGGGCGTCGTGGCGTGGATGCACACGTTCTCGCCCGCGAAGATGTGGATCAGCGGGCTCGACGCGCTGCGCAAGCCCATGCTGCACCTGCACACGCAGGCCAACGTCGAGCTGCCCTGGGGCGAGATCGACATGGACTTCATGAACCTCAACCAGGCCGCCCACGGCGACCGCGAGTTCGGCTACATCCAGACGCGGATCGGCCTGTCCCGCAAGACCGTCGCCGGTCACGTCAGCGACCCTGCCGTGGTGGACCGCATCGGCACGTGGGTGCGCGCCGCCACCGCGAGCTGTGCGATGCGCACGATGCGGCTGGCCCGCTTCGGCGACAACATGCGCGGCGTGGCCGTCACCGAGGGCGACAAGGTCGAGGCGGAGCTGAAGTTCGGCGTCTCGGTCAACGCCTACGGCGTCAACGACCTGGTGGCCAGCGTCGACGCGGCGCTGGACAGCGACGTCGACACCCTGGTCAAGCAGTACGAGGACGAGTACGACGTCGCGGCCGAGCTGCGCGCCGGCGGTGAGCGGCACGAGTCGCTGCGCTACGGCGCGCGCATCGAGCTCGGCCTGCGGTCGTTCCTCGAGGAAGGCGGCTTCACCGCCTTCACCACCAACTTCGAGGACCTCGGAGGCCTGCGCCAGCTGCCCGGTCTCGCCGTACAGCGTCTGATGGCAGACGGTTACGGCTTCGGCGGTGAGGGTGACTGGAAGACCTCGGTCATGCTGCGGACGCTGAAGGTCATGGCTCAGGGGCTGCCCGGCGGCACGTCGTTCATGGAGGACTACACCTACCACCTGACGCCCGGCGAGGAGAAGATCCTCGGCGCGCACATGCTCGAGGTCTGCCCGACGATCGCCGCCGGACGCCCCACGCTGGAGATCCACCCGCTGGGCATCGGCGGCCGCGAGGACCCGGTCCGGCTCGTGTTCGACGCGGCCCCCGGCGCCGCGGTCATCCTCGGCACGTCGGACCTGGGTGACCGGTTCCGGTTCGTGGCCAACGAGGTCGAGGTCGTCGCCCCCGACGCCCCCCTTCCCCAGCTGCCGGTCGCGCGGGCCGTGTGGCGGCCGGCACCGGACCTGCGCACGTCGACCGAGGCATGGCTCACGGCCGGCGGCCCGCACCACACGGTGCTGTCCACCGCGCTGACCTCCGAGCACCTGTGGGACCTGGCGGAGATGTCGGGCACCGAGCTCGCCCTCATCGACGCCGGCACCACGACGCGCCGCTTCACCCAGGAGCTGCGCTGGAACCAGGCGTACTACCGACTCGCGCAAGGCTTCTGAACAGGGGCCGCAGACCCTGACAAAGGAGGCAACATCCCAGGAAGCCGACACCTCAGCCAGGGTTCTTGACCACCTTGTGACACGTTCACCCTTGTCCGCGCCGCACCGAATCCACTTGCATGGGGCCACGATCGGAGTACCTGCGTCCATGCGGACCAGATCGTCCGCGCAGCGCGCGGTGGGGGCACGACGAGCACACACCAGAACCTTTTCCAGCACCTTCGAACGGAGAAATACTGTGCGTAAGATCTTCGCCCTCGTGGCGACCGGCGCGCTCGCGCTGACGATGAGCAACTGTGGTCGCGCGTCGACCGCGGACGCCGGCAAGGACAGCATCGCCGGCGGCACCAAGGGCACCATCGGCGTCGCGATGCCGACCAAGACCTCGCAGCGCTGGATCAAGGACGGCGACGCGATGAAGGCCCAGCTGGAGGCGGCCGGCTACAAGGTCAACCTCCAGTACGCCAACGACGACATCCCGACCCAGGTCACCCAGGTCAACGACATGGTGACCAAGAAGAACCAGGTGCTGGTCGTCGCCTCGATCGACGGCACCGCCCTCGCCGGCGCGCTGAAGCAGGCGAAGGAGGCCAACATCCCGGTCATCGCCTACGACCGCCTGCTGCGCAGCACCGACGCCGTCGACTACTACACGACGTTCGACAACCTCAAGGTCGGCGAGCTGCAGGCGCAGTCGCTCATCAAGGGCCTGGAGGCCAGCGGCAAGGCCGCACCGTGGAACGTCGAGCTGTTCGCCGGCTCCCCGGACGACAACAACGCCACGTTCTTCTTCAACGGCGCGATGAAGGTCCTGCAGCCGCTGATCGACTCCAAGAAGATCAAGATCCCCTCGGGTGAGACGGACTTCAAGACCGTCGCCACGCTGCGCTGGGACGCCGGTGTCGCCAAGAAGCGCATGGAGAACCTGCTCACCAAGTCCTACTCCAACCAGGACGTCCAGGGCGTGCTCGCGCCGTACGACGGCCTCTCCCGCGGCATCATCGCGGCCCTCAAGGGCAACGGCTACGGCACCGGCGGCAAGAAGCTGCCGGTGATCACCGGGCAGGACGCCGAGATCGAGTCGGTCAAGTCCATCCTGGCCGGCGAGCAGTACTCCTCGGTGTTCAAGGACACGAGCAAGCTGGCCGAGACGACGGTCGCCATGATCAAGCAGATCGCCGAGAAGAAGACCGTGACGGTCAACGACACCACGTCGTACAACAACGGTGTCAAGAACGTCCCCACGATGCTGCTGCAGCCCGTGGCGATCGACAAGGCGAACGTCAAGCAGACCCTGCTCGACGCGAAGTACTACACCGCTGCCGAGATGGGCTGACGACGCAGCACACCAGTCGGTGGCTGACACGGGTGGCCCGGCGGCGGTCCAGCGGACCGTCCCGGGCCACCCGTGCGGTGGGGCCGGCACGCACCATCGGAACAGCTCGCAAAGGGACGTGAGTATGGACAACCTGATCCTCTCGATGAGGTCGATCACCAAGGAGTTCCCGGGCGTCAAGGCGCTCTCCGACGTCACCATCGACGTCAAGCGGGGCGAGATCCACGCGATCTGCGGGGAGAACGGCGCCGGCAAGTCGACCCTGATGAAGGTGCTGTCGGGGGTCTACCCCTACGGCACCTACCAGGGCCAGATCGTCTTCGAGAACGAGGAGTGCCGGTTCAACGGCATCCGCGAGAGCGAGCGCGCCGGCATCGTCATCATCCACCAGGAGCTGGCGCTGATCCCCGAGCTCAGCATCACCGAGAACCTCTTCCTCGGCAACGAGAACGCCAGGGGCGGGGTGATCGACTGGCTCGGCGCCACCAGCCGCGCCAAGGAGCTGCTCGCCCGCGTCGGCCTGACCGAGGAGCCGTCGACGCTGATCAAGAACATCGGCATCGGCAAGCAGCAGCTGGTCGAGATCGCCAAGGCGCTGGCCAAGGACGTCAAGCTGCTGATCCTGGACGAGCCGACGGCGGCGCTCAACGACGCCGACTCCCAGCACCTGCTGAGCCTGCTGGACGGGCTGCGGCGCAAGGGGATCACCTCGATCATGATCTCGCACAAGCTCAACGAGATCGAGCAGATCTCCGACTCGATCACGATCATCCGTGACGGCCGGACCATCGAGACCCTCGACGTCAAGGCCGAGGGCATCAACGAGGACCGGATCATCCGCGGGATGGTCGGTCGCGACCTCGACCACCGCTACCCGCCGCACACCCCGCAGATCGGCGAGACGCTGTTCGAGATCCGCGACTGGACGGTCTACCACCCGGACGACCCGTCCCGCGTCGTGGTCAACCAGGCCAACCTCACCGTCCGGCGCGGCGAGATCGTCGGCCTGGCCGGGCTGATGGGCGCCGGGCGCACCGAGCTCGCCCGGTCGGTCTTCGGGCAGTCGTGGGGCCTGAACATCACCGGCGAGGTGCTCAAGCACGGCAAGCCGATCAAGCTCAAGACCGTGCAGCAGGCCATCAACGCCGGCCTGGCCTACGTCACCGAGGACCGCAAGACGCTGGGCCTGAACCTCCTGGACAACATCCGGGTGTCCATCACCTCGGCCGGGCTCGAGCAAGATCCGGCGCAACCTGATGGTGGACGAGAACGCCGAGATCGTCGCGGCCAACAAGTACCTCAAGGACATGCGGATCAAGGCGCCCAGCATCGAGGAGGGCGTCGGCAAGCTGTCCGGCGGCAACCAGCAGAAGGTCGTCCTCGGCAAGTGGATGTTCACCGAGCCTGACGTGCTGATCCTCGACGAGCCGACCCGCGGCATCGACGTCGGCGCCAAGTACGAGATCTACGAGATCATCAACCGGCTGGCCGACAGTGGTCGCGGTGTCCTGATGATCTCCTCCGAGCTGCCCGAGCTGCTCGGGATGTGCGACCGCATCTACACCCTGAGCGCGGGCGTCATCACCGCCGAGGTCGACCGTGAGGTCGCCGACCAGGAGACGCTCATGCGTCACATGACCAAGAGAAAGGCCAGTTGAGGATGAGCACCACCACCACAGCGGCCCCGCCCAGCTTCGCCAAGAAGCTCAGCCGGGCCATGGGCGGCAACGTCCGCCAGTACGGCATGATCATCGCGCTGCTGCTGCTCGTCGCGATGTTCCAGGTCCTCACCGGGGGTCTCTTCCTCGAGCCGCGCAACGTCACCAGCCTGGCGGTGCAGAACGGCTACATCCTGATCCTCGCGATCGGGATGGTGATGGTCATCATCGCCGGCCACATCGACCTGTCGGTCGGGTCGGTGGCCGCGTTCGTCGGTGCCACCGTCGCCATCGCGATCACCCGGTACGACGTGCCGTGGCCGCTCGCGATCCTCCTCGGCCTGGTCGTGGGCGCGCTGGTCGGCGCCTGGCAGGGCTTCTGGGTCGCCTCGGTCGGCATCCCGGCCTTCATCGTCACGCTGGCCGGCATGCTCCTGTTCCGCGGCCTGGACCTGATGATGCTCGACGCGTCCAGCGTCGCGGTGCCGGAGGGCTTCCAGACCATCGCCAACGGCTTCATCCCGGACATGGGCCCCGACACCGGCTACCACAACCCGACGCTGCTGCTGTCGCTGCTGCTGATCGTGCTGTTCGTGGTGCTCGAGCTCCGCCGCCGGGCGGACCTGCGCAAGCACGGCATGACCGTCCCGTCGATCGCGATCAGCGTCGTCAAGCTGGTCCTGGTCAGCGCCGCCGTCCTGGCGGTCGGGCTGCTGCTCGCGTCGTACAAGGGCGTGCCGGTCGTCGGTCTCATCCTCGGCGCGCTGGTGGCGCTCTACAGCTTCATCACCCGCAAGACGGTCCTGGGCCGCCACATCTACTCCGTCGGTGGCAACTCCGGTGCGGCGCGGCTGTCCGGCGTCAACACCAAGCGGGTCGACTTCATGGTCATGGTCAACATGGGCCTGCTGTCCGGCGTCGCCGGCATGGTGTTCACCGCCTACCTGAACGCGGCAAACCCCAAGGACGGCACCGGCTTCGAGCTCGACGCCATCGCCGCGGTCTTCATCGGCGGCGCCGCGGTGGCCGGCGGTGTCGGCACCGTCTCCGGGTCGATGATCGGTGGCCTCGTCATGGGCGTGCTCAACCTGGGCCTGGCCAACCTCAGCGTCGACTCCAACTTCGTGCAGATCATCAAGGGCCTGGTCCTGCTGCTCGCGGTGGCGTTCGACGTGCGGTCCAAGGTCCAGGGGCGGCCCTCGTTCATCGGGATGATGCTGTCCGGGCTGAACCGCAAGGCGCCGCCACCGGCGGCCCCCGCCCCGGTCGAGCTCGCGGCCGACGCGGCGCACCGCGGCACGCCGGCCGCGGCGCCGACCAGCCCGGAGCAGCTGCCCGGCGACCTGGACAAGGTCGGCCCTTCCGGCGCCTCGGACCCCCAGGCCTGACCCGCTCAGCCTCACCCACGGTGGCCCTGTCGCAGTCCGCGACAGGGCCACCGGTGTGTCTGCGCCGCGACCGCCCCGGTCAGGCCGGTCGGTAGCGCCGCAGCTCCCGGCGGGCCAGGGACATGACGTGCACCTCGTCCGGGCCGTCGGCGAGGTGCAGCATCCGGGCCTGGGCGTAGAGCTCGGGCAAGGGCGTGTCCTGGCAGACGCCCATTCCGCCGTACGCCTGCATCGCGCGGTCGATCACCCACGTGGCCATCTCGGGCACGGCCACCTTGATCGCCGAGATCTCGACGGCGGCACCGCGGTTGCCGACCGTGTCCATCAGCCAGGCGGTCTTGAGCACCAGCAGCCGGGCCTGCTCGATCCGGATCCTGGACTGGGCGACCCAGTCCTGGACGACGCCCTGGGCCGCGATCGGCTTGCCGAACGCCACCCGCGACTGCACCCGCTCGCACATCAGGTCGTACGCCCGCTCGGCCATGCCGATCAGCCGCATGCAGTGGTGGATGCGGCCGGGGCCCAGCCGCGCCTGACCGATCGCGAAGCCGCCGTTCCACTCCCCCAGCAGGTTCTCGCGCGGGATCCGCACCCCGTCGTACAGGATCTCGGCGTGGCCGCCGTGCGGGCCGTCGCTGTAGCCCAGCACGTGGGTCGCCCGCTCGACCTTGACTCCCGGGGTGTCCAGGGGGACGACCACCATGCTGTGGCGCCGGTGCCGCTCGCCGTCCGGCGCCGAGAGGCCCATGACGACCGCGACCTTGCACTCGGGGGCCATCGCGCCGCTGGACCACCACTTGCGCCCGGTCACGACCAGCTCGTCGGTCGCCTCGTCCAGCTCGATGCGGGTGGCGATGTTGTCGGCGTCCGAGGACGCCACGTCCGGCTCGGTCATGGAGTAGGCCGAGCGGATCGTCCCCTCCAGCAGCGGGGTCAGCCAGCGCTCCTGCACCGCCGGGGCCGCGAAGTGTGCGAGCACCTCCATGTTGCCGGTGTCGGGGGCGGCGCAGTTCATCGCCTCCGGCGCGAGCATCGGCGAGCGGCCGGACAGCTCGGCGAGCGGGGCGTACTCCAGGTTGGTCAGTCCGGCGCCGCGGTCCCCCGGCAGGAAGAGGTTCCACAGGCCCCGCGCCCGCGCCTGCGCCTTGAGGTCCTCCATCACCGGCGGCCGGCCCCACGGGTTGCTGTGTGCCTGCTGGGCCACCTGCTCCGCGAAGATGGCCTCCGCGGGGTAGATCACCTCGTCGAGAAAGCCCTGCACGCGCTCACGCCACTGCTCGACGGTGGTGCTGTAGCCGAAGTCCATGCGCGTCAACCTAGACCCGCCACCGGGCCGGGAGGCCGCCAGCACGCCGAAGGCCCGGCCCCAGGCAACGTCGCCGTTGCGTGCAGGCCGGGCCTTCGTGGTGCTGCGGAGGCGGCGGGATTTGAACCCGCGAGAGGTTTTATCCTCAACCCGCTTAGCAGGCGGGCGCCATAAACCGGGCTAGGCGACGCCTCCGTGCTCCGGCGGCAGACGGACAGAGCCGGGATGCCGCGTGGAGCCTGCACAGGCTACCGGCGCGGAGGCGCGATCACCAAAATGGCGAACCTTTTTCCCTTCTCGGACGTCCTTGTTGTCGGCGAGCCGCCTCCATCGCAGGCAGAATGAGCAGAGGCGCGCCACCGACCGCGCCGGCACCACCCCCGAGAGAGGCCCGCATGTCCTACCTGCCCCGTGACGAGCACCCAGGGACGCGGGGCTTCCTCCACCGCAGACGTGCGCAACACCCCCCGCTCCCGGCTGGGCCGCTTCTTCGGGGCCACGGCGCTGGGCACACTCATCCCGGGACTCGGTCTCACGCTGACCGGGCGCCGGCGCTCCGGCGCCGCGCTCATGGCGCTGTTCGTCGCGGGCGTCGCGGCGCTGGTCGCCTACGTGGTGCGGCACGGGGTGATGCGCACCGCCCTCGACGTCGCGGTGCGGCCGAACGTCCTGGTCCGTCGCCAGTGTCGCGGTTGTCATCGGGGCCCTCGTCTGGTGCGCCTCCATCGTCTGGACGGCGCGCGGCGCCCGGCCCGGCCACCTGACCCGGCCCCAGCACGTGGCCACCAGCGCGTTCACGATCCTGATGTGCCTGGTGGTGCTGGCGCCCACCGCGCAGGCCGTGCGCTACGTCGCCATCCAGCGCGACGTGATCGGCAGCCTGTTCGGCACCGGAAGGCATACCGCACCCAGCGCCGCCGGAGTCACCCACGCCGGCCCCAGCGGCACCAAGGCCGACCCGTGGGCCGGCACGCCCCGCGTCAACGTCCTGCTGCTCGGCTCCGACGCCGGCGCCGACCGCACCGGCGTGCGCACCGACTCGATGATGGTGGCGAGCATCAACACCAGGACCGGCGACACGCTCCTGATCGGTGTGCCCCGCAACCTGCAGAACGTCCCGTTCCCCGACCACGACCCGCTGCACCAGCTCTACCCCCAGGGCTACAACTGCGGGCCCGAGTGCCTGATGAACGCCGTCTGGACCCTGGCTGAGCAGCACCGGGACCTCTTTCCCGGCGACACCAACCCCGGGCTGACCGCCACCCGGGACGCGCTCTCGTCCGTGCTCGGGCTGAGCATCGACTACACCACGATCATCGACCTCAACGGCTTCCGCTCGCTGGTCGATGCCATGGGAGGGGTCGACGTCAACGTCAAGGAGCGCATCCCGATCGGCGGCCACGTGGGCCCCGGCGGCACGGTCAGCGGCATCACCGGCTGGATCGACGCCGGGCGTCAGCACCTCAGCGGCTACCGGGCCCTGTGGTTCGCCCGCTCGCGGGCGACCACCGACGACTTCAGCCGGATGCGCCGTCAGCGGTGCATGGTGGGTGCCCTGGTCAGCCAGGTGAACCCCGTCGTCATGTTGGAGAAGTACCCCGCCCTCGCCGCCGTCGCCAAGAACAACATCCAGGCCGACATCTCCCAGAGCGAGCTGCCCGCGTTCGTCGAGCTCGTGCAGCGGATGCAGCGGGCCTCGATCACGAGCCTGGCGCTGACCAACAAGAACACCGCCGTGGGCAACCCCGACTACGCGAAGATCCACCAGCTGGTCCAGCAGGGGATCGCCACGCCCAAGCCGGCTCCGAGCACCCCACGGCCGACCACCCCCAAGCCGACGCCGACGCCACGCCGTCCGGCAGCCCCACGACGGCCCCGGCGAACGACGACCTCGTCAGCATCAAGGACGCCTGCTGACCGACCGCCCGTGGCGGTGACGCAGACGCGCTCAGGCATGCAGGAGGCCGGCGGCCCGGGAAGTCCCGGACCCGCCGGCCTCTGCAGCCTCAGCGGCCTCGACGGCTCCGTCGGCCGCCGTCCGCGGGTGGAGCCGCCGTCCCGCTACGCCAGGGTCTCGACCTGCAGGTCGCCCTCGGCGTACCGCTTGCGCAGCACCTTCTTGTCGAACTTGCCCACGCTGGTCTTGGGCACCTCGTCGATGAACGCCCACCGCTCGGGGACCTGCCAGTGGGCGATCCTGGCGGCGAGGAAGTCCTGCAGCACCGCGGCGTCCACGGTCGAGTCGGGCACCCGCACCACCGTCGCCAGCGGGCGCTCTCCCCACTTGGGGTCGGGGACACCGACGACGGAGGCCTCGATGACGTCGGGGTGGGCCATCAGGGCGTTCTCGAGGTCGACCGAGCTGATCCACTCGCCGCCCGACTTGATGACGTCCTTGGCCCGGTCGGTCAGCGTGAGGAACCCGTCGGAGGTCAGCGAGCCGACGTCGCCGGTGCGCAGCCAGCCGTGGTCGAACTTGGACGTGGCGTCCGCGCGCTCGGCCTCGGTGTTGGAGCCGTTGTCGTAGTAGGACCCGGTGACCCACGGGCCCTTGACCTCCAGCTCGCCCACGCTCTGGCCGTCCCACGGCACCTCGGCGCCGTCCGGACCGACGAGCCGTGCCTGCACCCCCGGCGCGATCCGGCCCTGGGTCTCGCGGTAGCGCCAGTGCTCCTCACCCGTCGTGCCCACCGGCGCGACCGCCGTCGTGCCGAGCGGGGACATCTCGGTCATCCCCCAGGCGTGGATCACGGTGATGTCGTGGCGTTCCTGCATCGCGCGCATCAGCGCCGGCGGGCAGGCCGCACCACCCACCACGACCGAGCGCAGCGAGGAGGTGTCGGTGGGGTGGTCGTCGAGGTAGCGCAGCAGGTCGTTCCAGATCGTCGGCACGGCGCCGCCGCCGGTGACCTGCTCGGTCTCGATCATGCGGGCCAGCGGCTCGGCCTGCAGGAACCGGTCGGGCATCACCAGCGAGGCGCCGGCCATCATCGCGGCGTAGGGCATGCCCCAGGCGTTGGCGTGGAACATGGGCACGACGGCCAGCAGCCGGTCTCCCTGCTTGAAGTCCATCCCGATCACCACCTGCATCGAGTGCAGGTAGTTGGAGCGGTGGGAGTAGACCACGCCCTTGGGGTTGCCCGTGGTGCCGGAGGTGTAGCACATCGAGGACGCGTCGCGCTCGTCCAGCTCGGGCCAGTCGAAGGTCTCCGGCTGGGCCGCGAGCAGCGTGTGCCAGTCGTGCACCGCCTCGATCTGCGGCGCCGCCTCCAGGGCCGCGCGGGTCTCGTCCGGGATCGGGCCGTTGACGATCACGTGCCGCAGGGTGGTCAGGTGCGGCAGCAGCCGGCTGAACGGCGCCGCCAGGCTGTTGTCGAGGATGACCACCTGGTTCTCGGCGTGGTTGGTCACGTAGATGACCTGCTCGGGGAACAGCCGGATGTTCAGCGCGTGCAGGACCGCGCCCATGGACGGCACCGCGAGGTAGCTGACCAGGTGCTCGGTGTTGTTCCACATGAACGTCGCCACGCGCTGGTCGCCGTCGATGCCGAGCCCCCGCAGCGCGTGCGCGAGCTGGGCGGCCTGGATGCCGACGTCCCGGTACGACGTGCGGCGCGCACCGTCGGCCGTCCACGTGACGACCTCCTGATCCGCGTGCAACGTCGTGCCGACCGTCAGGAGTCGCGAGATGAGCAGGGGTGTCTCCTGCATGGTGCTCTTCATGGCCAGAGCCTGCCACGGCGTCGCCCCCGATGGGCGGCAACCACACAGCCGCGATGCGCCCGTGACCGTCGCCATGCGGGCGCGCATGTCTGCGCGGCCGGCGCTGGGGCATGCTGTTGGATGTCAGGATGAACCGTCGCACTGTGCTCATCCCGGTCATCGCGGGGGCCGTCGTGCTCGCTGGAGTCGGCGGCGGCGTCGTCTGGCAGCACCAGCGGGGGCAGTCCGAGCAGAACCGCGCGGCCCGCGCCGCGGCCGACGGATTCGCCCGCGCGTGGTCGGCCCGCACCCTGGACCAGCCCGGCACGTCGTACAGCGGGATGTCCGCGGCGCAGGTCGCGCGGTCGTTCAGCTCGGTGACCGGGGGGCTGGGCGCGGGTCCGGTGGCGGTCACGGTGGCCTCGGTCAACCGCTCCGGCGACACGGGCAAGGCGGTCCTCGACGTCCGCTGGTCGCTGCCCGGGGGCGCGACGTGGGCCTACTCCGAGCCGGTGCCGCTCAAGCGCACCGCCAACCGGTGGGGCGTCGTCGCGGCCGGCTCCCGGTCCCTCTGGCACCCCGGGGTGGCCGCCAACCAGGCGCTGACGGCTGCCCGCACGTGGGGCAGGCGTGGCGAGGTGCTCGACCGCAACGGCAAGCCGCTGCTGGCCGTCGGCACGGTCTACGACGTCCAGATCGACCCGGCGCGGGCCACCCCGGCGACCGTGACGGCCCTGGAGAAGGTCGTCGACGAGCCGGCCGGGTCGCTGACCGCCAAGCTGGCCGCGGCGAAGAAGTCCGGCTCCCGCGCGCCCATCCCCGTCGTGACCTACCGCCAGGCCGACTTCGCCAGCCGGCGCGCGGCGCTCGAGCCGATGGTGGGGGTCATCTACCCCCGCCGCCAGCAGCCGCTCGCCTCGCACCCGCACCTTCGGCCAACCCCTGCTGGGGTCCTACGGTCCGGTCACCGCCGAGATGGTCACCCGCGGCAAGGGCCGCTACGTCGCCGGCGACCGGGCCGGCCTCTCCGGCATCCAGGGCCAGTACGACGCGCTGCTCGGCGGCACCGCCGGGGTCACCGTCACGGTGGCAGGCACCAAGCCCACCACGACGTTGTTCGAGCAGCCCGCTCAGGACGGCAAGAACCTCACGCTGGCACTCGACCCGGCGGTGCAGGCGGCGGCGGAGAAGGCGCTCGCGGGCAGCAAGGACGTGCCGTCGGCGCTGGTCGCGGTGGACGTGAAGTCCGGCGACCTGCTCGCCGTGGCCAACTCCCCGGAGCTGGGCTTCAACCGGGCGCTGGTCGGCCAGTACCAGCCCGGCTCGACGCTGAAGGTCGCGACGACGTACTCGCTGCTGAGCAAGGGCCTGTCCCCGTCCACGCGCGTGCCGTGCCCGCCGAAGGTCACGGTCGACGGCCTGACGGTCAAGAACTACGAGGGCGAGACGTTCGGCGACGTGCCGTTCACCACCGACTTCGCCGAGTCGTGCAACACCGCCTTCGTCGGCCTCTCCGCCACCATGGCCGACGCCGACGTCCACGACGCGGCCAAGGCGCTCGGCGTCGGCGCCGGCTGGGAGAAGCACCTCGGCGTCGCGGGCGCCTTCGGCGGCTCGGTCCCCGTGGCCGCGAGCAAGACCGAGAAGGCCGCCACCTCGTTCGGCCAGGCCCGGACGCTCGCCTCGCCGGCGGCGATGGCGGTGATGGCCGGGTCGGTCGCGCGGGGCAGCTACATCGAGCCGGCGCTGGTCACCTCACCCGCCGTGCCGGGCGCCGACCGGACCCCGAAGCCGTTGCAGCCCAAGGCCACCGGTGAGCTGCGGACGCTGATGCGGGAGGTCGTCACCAGCGGCACCGGCTCGGTCCTGAAGGGCGTCCCCGGCGGGCCGGTGTCCGGCAAGACGGGCACGGCCGAGCACGGGTCGAAGACGCCGCCGGAGACGCGGGCGTGGTTCGTGGGGTGGCAGGGCGACGTGGCGTTCGCCGTCCTGGTCGAGGAGGGCCGCAGCGGGGGCACCGTGGCCGCGCCGCTGGCCAAGGCGTTCCTCGCCGACCTGCAGCGCTGACCCCGGGCACCAGAACGACGAAGCCCCCGACCTGACGGTCGGGGGCTTCGTGACGACAGCGACTGAGGTCAGCCGCGGCTCGTTCCGTCTGGGATCAGAGGGGGCGAACCTTGTCGGCCTGCGGGCCCTTGGGGCCCTGGGTGACCTCGAACTCGACGCGCTGTGCCTCGTCGAGCGAACGGTAGCCGTTGGTCTCGATCGCCGAGTAGTGGACGAAGACGTCGGGGCCTCCGCCATCCTGTGCGATGAAGCCGAAGCCCTTTTCAGCGTTGAACCACTTCACGGTGCCCTGTGCCATGGGGATAACTCTTTCTTTGTTAGCCAATGGAGCTCGCACCTCGCGCGCTCCAGGCTGCCGCACTACCCCCACAACTGTCGGGACATGCCCGTGCGATGAAAAAAGCCCGCTCGTTCTGCGGGCGCTTCTTCGACCTGCGAGGAACTGCAACTGCAACCGGGCATCACGCTATCACTTCAGCGCCGTCAGGCAAGGGGGTCCGGAAAGGCTGCTGCACGGAGTTCCGCCGGGCCGGGCGGGACGACGTCGCCGCAGGTCAGCGGCCCTGCCACCGAGCGGTGGCAGGGCTGCGGCCCGACGCCGGCAGTCAGGTCCCGGTGATGTGTTCCGGGCGGATCGGCACCCGCCGCAGCGGCACACCGCACGCCTGGCGGATCGCTGCCGCCACGGCCGGCCCGGAGGAGATGGTGGGCGGCTCCCCGACACCCCGGACGCCGTACGGCGCGTGCGGGTCGGCGTACTCGAGCACCGCGACCTTCATCGGCGGCGTGTCCAGGATGGTGGGGATGAGGTAGTCGGTGAAGGACGGGTTCTGGATGACGCCGTTCCGGACGACGACCTCCTCCATCAGCGCCAGGCCCATGCCCTGGGTGCTGCCCCCCTGGATCTGCCCGACCACGGCCTGGGGGTTGATCGCCCGCCCGACATCCTGTGCGGTGTCCAGGGCCACCACCTTGACCAGCCCCAGGTCGACGTCGACGTCCACGACCGCCCGGTGCGCCGAGAAGGCGTACTGCACATGGGCGTTGCCCTGACCGGTCTCGGGGTCGATCGGCTCCGTCGGGCGGTGCCGCCACTCGACCGTCTCGTCCACCGCGCCCGCGCCGAGCAGGTCCGCCAGACCCATCACCACCTCGCCGGTGTCGGCCACGACCTTGCCGGCGTCCAGCCGCAGCGACGGCGCCGGGCGCCCCAGCTGGGCAGCCGCGAGGTCCAGGACGCGGGACCGGACGGCCTCGCAGGCGGCCTTGACCGCGCCACCGGTGACGTAGGTCTGCCGTGACGCGGACGTCGAGCCACCCGACCCGACGCGGGTGTCCTTGGGGTGCAGCACGACCCGCTCGACGCCGAGCTCGGTCCGGCAGATCTGCTGCTCGACCGTGATGAGCCCCTGGCCGACCTCGGCGGCGGCGGTGTGCACGGTGGCCACCGCCTCGCCGGCGGTCACCTCCAGCCGCACCCGGGCGGTGGAGTAGTCGTCGAAGCCCTCGGAGAAGCCGACGTTCTTGTAGGTCACGGCGTAGCCGACGCCACGGACGACGCCCTCCCCGTGAGTGGTGTTGGACACCCCGCCGGGCATCGACAGCAGGTCGGGCGCCGCCCCCTCGTGGCGTTCCGGCGGCAGCGGCATGTCCGCCACGACCTGCAGCAGCTCGGCCACCGGGGCGGCGGAGTCGATGACCTGGCCGGTGATGTTGGCGTCACCCTCGCGCATGCCGTTCCGCTGGCGGATCTCGACGCGGCCGACGCCCACCCGGTCGGCCAGCTCGTCCATCAACGCCTCGTGGGCGAACGCGGCCTGGACACAGCCGAACCCGCGCATCGCACCGCACGGCGGGTTGTTGGTGTAGACGCCGTAGCAGTCGACGTGCACGTTGGGCAGGCGGTACGGCCCCAGCCCGAGGGTGCCGCCGTTGCCCACGACCGCCGCCGTGCTCGAGGCGTAGGCACCGCCGTCGAACAGGATCTCCGCCCGGCCGTAGACCAGCGTGCCGTCCTCCTCGGCGCCGAACTCGTAGTGCATCGTCGCCGGGTGCCGGTGGACGTGGCCGAAGAACGACTCCTCGCGGTTGTAGACCATCTTGACCGGCTTGCCGGTGTGCATCGCCAGCAGGCAGGCGTGCACGTGCATCGACAGGTCCTCACGGCCACCGAACGCGCCACCCACACCGGCGAGCGTCAGCCGCACCTTGTCCGGGGGCAGGTCGAGCGCGGAGCAGATCTGGCGCTGGTCCACGTGCAGCCACTGCGTGGCGACGTACAGGTCGACACCTCCGTCCTCGGCGGGGACCGCCAGACCGGACTCCGGCCCGAGGAAGGCCTGGTCCTGCATGCCGACCTCGAAGTCCAGCGAGACCACGACCGGCGCGACCGGGTCGGCCAGCCCCTTGCGGATCTTCAGGTGCCGCACGACGTTGCCGCCCTCGTGCAGCTGCGGCGCCGAAGGGTCGAGGGCTCGACGTGCCTCGGTGACACCCTCCAGCGGCTCGTAGCTGACGACGATGCGTGCGGCGGCCCGGCGGGCGGTCTCGGGGTGGTCGGCCGCGACCAGCGCGACCGGCTCACCCTGGTACCGCACGACGTCGACCGCCAGCACCGGCTGGTCGAGGTGCTCGAGACCGACCGCGTTGAGGCCGGGCACGTCGTCGGCGGTCAGGACGGCGTGGACGCCGGGCGTCGCGAGGGCGGGACCGATGTCGACGGACAGGATCCGGGCGTGGGGGTGCGGGCTGCGCAGCGTCACCCCCCAGATCATGTCGTCCATGAACAGGTCGCTGGAGTAGGCGAACTCGCCGGTCACCTTGAGGTTGCCGTCCGCCCGCACGGGGCTCTCGCCGATGCCGCCGCTGACCGGGGAGCCGGTGGTCGGTGGAGCCGTGGCGGGCTTCGCAGGGGCCGTCACCGCCGGAGTCGAGGTCGGTGCCGTCGAGGCCGGAGCCGTCGAGGTCGCAGCCGCTGCAGCGGTGGAGGGACTGGTCATGGGATCACCGCTCGCAGGAGAGGAGGGTCTGGTGGACGGACACGGCCTCGCGGGCCAGGGCGTGCTCGTCGACGGTGACGACACGGTCGCGCTCGACAACCGGCCGGCCGTCGACCAGCAGCAGCTCCAGCGGTGGCCGCGAACCCAGCACCAGGGCCGCGACGGGGTCGGCGATGTCGGCGTGGGCGAAGGTGTCCAGCCGCCAGAGCGCGAGGTCGGCCAGCTTGCCCTCCTCCACCGAGCCGAGGTCGGCGCTGCGCCCGAGCACCGCGGCACCGCCGAGCGTGGCCATCTCGAGGGCGTCCCGGACCGAGAGCGCCTGCGGACCGCCCGTGGCGCGGGCGAACAGCAGCGCGCCCCGGACCTCCTCGAGCATGCTGGCCGACTCGTTGCTGGCGGCGCCGTCGACGCCGAGCCCGACCCGGGCTCCGGCGTCGCGCAGGTCACGGGCGCGTGCGATGCCCGACCCGAGGCGGCCGTTGGATGAGGGGCAGTGCGCCACACCGGTGCCGGTGGCCCCGATCTTCGTCACCGCGTCGTCGTCGAGGTGCACCGCGTGGGCGAACCAGACGTCGGCGCCCAGCCAGCCGAGGCTCTCCATGTAGTCCACCGGTGAGCAGCCGAAGCGCTCGCGGCAGAACTTCTCCTCGTCGAGCGTCTCCGCGAGGTGGGTGTGCAGCAGCACGTCCCGCCGGCGCGCGAGCGCCGCCGCCTCGCGCAGCAGGTCGGGAGTCACCGAGAACGGCGAGCAGGGCGCGACGGCGATCCGGAGCATGGAGCCCGGCGACGGGTCGTGCCAGCGGTCGATGGCCGCCTCGGTGGCCAGCAGCACCGCGTCGAGGTCCTCGACCACGTGGTCGGGTGGGAGGCCGCCGTCGCGCTCCCCCAGGTCCATCGAGCCGCGGGTGGGGTGGAAGCGCAGGCCCACCGAGCGCGCGGCCTCGATCTCGGCGGCCAGCAGGTCCCCGCCGTCGCGGGGGAACACGTAGTGGTGGTCGGTGCTCGTCGTGCAGCCGGTGCGGGCCAGCCAGGCCAGACCACCGCGGGCGGCGACGTTGACGGCGTGCTCGTCGATGCGGGCCCACACCGGGTAGAGCATCGTGAGCCAGCCGAACAGCGTCTCGTCGACGGCCAGTCCGCGCGTCACCCACTGGTAGAGGTGGTGGTGGGTGTTGACCAGCCCGGGCGTGAGCAGGCAGCCGCCGCCGTCGACGACCCGGTCGGCGCCGGTACGGACGGCCTCGGACGCCGGGCCGGGGCCCACCGCGGTGATCCGGTTGCCCTCCACCACCACGTGGCCACCGGGGTGCTCCTCGCGGCCGGCGTTCATCGTGACGACGTGGGCGCCGTCGATCACCGTGGTGCTCATGGGGTCGTCCCGGCCAGGCGCCCGGCGGCCAGGCGCACGGCGTCCAGGATCTTCTCGTAGCCGGTGCAGCGGCACAGGTTGCCGGCGAGAGCCTCCCGGATCTCGGGGTCGGTCGGCCGCGGCTCACGCGCCAGCAGGTCGTGGGTCTGCACCAGCAGGCCGGGGGTGCAGAAGCCGCACTGCACGGCGCCCGCCTCGACGAACGCCTGCTGGATGGGGTGCAGCGCGGTGCCGTCGGAGAGGCCCTCGACGGTGCCGATCTCGCGGCCCTCGACCTGGCCGGCCGCGACCAGGCAGGCGCAGACCGGCAACCCGTCCAGGTAGACGGTGCACGAGCCGCACTCGCCCTGCTCACAGGCGTTCTTGGAGCCGGGCAGGCCCATCCGCTCGCGCAGGACGTAGAGCAGGCTCTCCCCCTCCCAGACGTCGTCGGCCGTGCGGCGCTCGCCGTTGACCGTGGTGGTGACGCGCATGTCAGGCCGCCTTCCGGTAGTCGTCCCAGGCCCACGTGGCCGCTCGCCGGGCCATCACCGAGAGCGAGTGCAGCCGGTATGCCGCGCTGCCGCGGACGTCGTCGATCGGCGAGGCGGCGGAGCGCACCAGCTCGCCGAACTCCACGGCGAGGCCGGGCGGCAGCGGACCGCGGGACTCCCACAGGCCCCGCTCCTCCAGCGCGGCCGCGAGGTGCTCCTCGGCGGCGCGCGCCCGGCGCGGTGTCGGGGCCGCGGAGCCGATGCCGGTCCCTACCGCCTTGCGGTCGGGGTGCAGCGCGAGGGCGAACGCCGCGACCGAGATGACCATGGCGTTGCGGGTGCCGATCTTGCTGAACTGCTGCGGGCCGCTCGGCGGTGTGACCAGCACGGCTCGGATCAGCTCGTCCGGCGCCAGGGCGTTGCGCTTGACGCCGGTGTAGAAGTCCTCGACCGGGATCACCCGCGTGCCGCGCACCGAGGTGACCTCCACCCGGGTGCCGGCCGCCAGCAGCGGCGGGTGCGCGTCCCCGGCCGGCGAGGCGGCGCCCAGGTTGCCCCCGACCGTCCCGCGGTTGCGGATCTGGGGCGAGCCCACGGTGCGCGCGGCCATCGCGAGGCCCGGCAGCCGGTCCCCGAGCTCGGTGATGACCCGGCTGTACGTCACGGCGGCGCCCAGGCGGACGTGGCCGTCCTCCGGAGCCCACTCACCCAGCTCCGCCACCCGGCCCAGGTCGAGCAGCGCCGCGGGACGCCGCCGGTCGAAGTTGAGCTCGACCATGACGTCGGTGCCACCGCACAGCGGCACGGCGTCGGGATGCTCGGCCCGCGCGGTGAGCGCCTCGTCCCACGTGGTCGGCTGGAGGAAGTCCATGGGGCTCCTGGGCTCGCTGGTCCCACCCGTACGTCAGGGATGGGTCGTCGTGCGCTGGCTCGTAGTCAAGTCCGGCGCCGGGCCTGGGCCTAGGCCCCCCGCGACGAAAGTCAGCACCGACAGCAGGCCCCGGTTGTACGTTTCTCCAATGATGCTGCGGGAGCTGCTCGGTGCACCCGAGCTCGACCTGCGGCTGCACCACGGCGACGCGCGGGCGCTGGACCGGCCGGTGCGCTGGGTCTACTCCACCGACCTGCCCGACCCCGGGCGCTACCTCTCCGGCGGTGAGCTGGTCGTCAGCGGCCTGGTCTGGCGCCGCGCCCCGCAGGACTCGGAGCGGTTCGTGGCCGCCTGCGCCACCGCCGGAGCGGTGGCCCTCGCCGCCGGCGAGGCGATGTTCCACGGCGTGCCACCGGACGTGGTCGAGGCCTGCCGCCGACACGACCTGCCGCTGCTGTCGGTGCCCGAGCACGTGTCCTTCTCGGCCCTCACCGAGTTCGTCGTCGGCCGGGTCACCGCGTGGCGCGGGGCGCAGCTCGCCGCCACCCTCGACCGCCAGCGCCAGCTGCTGCAGGCGGTCGCCGAGGGCCGCAGCCTGGACGAGGTGGTCGCCCTCGTCTGCGCGGAGACCGGCCTGACCTGCCGGGTCGTCACGGCCACCGGTCGTGCGGTCGTCCGCGGACCGCGGGCGCTCCCGCCGGAGGACCTGGACCGGGTCATCCGTGCCTTCCTCACCGCCGACCGGTTGCCGGCCGTCGTCGGGGCCGACGCGGCCGGAAGCGGCGCGCCGTACTCCGTGTTTCCGGTGGGTCCGGCGCTCGGCCAGCGGATGACCTCGTGGTTCGTCGTGGTCGAGGGCATCTGGTCCACCTGGGAGCCCGACGTCGCCGACGCCGTCGGCCAGCTCGCGGTCATCGCCGCGCTCGACCGCGCCCGTCGGGACGAGGGGCTGCGGGCCAGCCGGCACATCGCCGACGAGGCCGTCGGCCTGGTCGAGCGCGGCGCCGGCGGCCAGCCCGAGACACAGGTGCGGCTGCGTCAGGCGGGGGTGAGCGGTGACGCGCGCCTGGCGGTCGCCGTGGCGGAGTTCCCCGGGCGGCCGGACCTGGCGGAGGTGTCCCGGTCGGTGCTCGACGACGCCGCGGCCCAGCTCGGCGCACCGGTCGTGGGCACCACCGGCGACGGCCGGGCCGTGGCCCTGCTCTGCACCGCCGACCCGGCGTTCGCCGACGTCCTGCGCACGGGGCTCGCCCGGCTGGCGCCGGCCCTCGGCCAGGCGCGGCTGACCGTCGGCATCAGCGAGCCGTCGGACCCGGCCGCGCTCTCCGGCGCGCTGGAGGAGGCGCGGCACGCCCGCCGGCTGGCCGAGCTGCGGACCGACCGGGTCAGCGTCGTGACCGGGCTGGAGGTCACGTCGTACGTCCTGCTGCTGGCCACGGTGCCGGACGACGTGCGGCGCACGTTCGCCTCCCGCGTCCTGGGACCGGTGCTGGAGTACGACGCGCGCCACGGTGCCGGTCTGCGCGCGACGCTCGAGGCGTTCCTGGACTGCTCGGGTTCGTGGAGCCGCGCGGCCGAGACGCTGCACCTGCACGTCAACACGGTGCGCTACCGGATCGCCCGCGTGGAGGAGCTGACCGGTCGCGACCTGTCCCGGCTGGAGGACCGTGTGGACATCTTCCTCGCCCTGCGGTCCCTCTGACGGGACCGGCGGTCGGGAAGCGGGCGCGACCGCTTCCCGACCGGGGAACGGCCTGGTCAGGCGGGCGGTGCGAAGAGCTCGAGCGCGATGCCGTCCGGGTCCCGGAAGGACAGGCCGGAGCCGTACGGGGCGTCGACGATGCCACCGTGCTTGACGCCCAGCTCGTCCAGGCGCGGGATCCACGACTCGAGCGCGGCTCGGTCGGGGCACCCGAACGACACGTGGTCCAGCCCGGTGCGGTGCTCGTCGAACGCGTCACGGAGCCCCTCGGGATGGGTGTGCAGGCCGAACAGCTGGCCGCCGTCAAGGGCGAACACCGTGTGGTGGAAGCCGCCGATCGGGTCGTCCTCGTCAAGGACGGGTGGGGAGCCGAACAGCGCCGTGTACCAGCTGGTGCTGCGCTCCAGGTGGGTCACGGTCACTGCGACGTGGGCTATGGCGGGGAAACCGGGCATGACAAGCTCCTTGACGGTGGATGTTCGGTCCCTGCCTCACCATCGTGACGGCCAGGAGCGCCGAGGACCAGAGCCCCGGCTGGTCGCCGGCTCCGCCCTCCTCTCCCCCGCGGGCCGGGCGGCTCAGGTGAACCCCGGGATGGTGTACCAGGCCAGGCCGGCGTCCGGGGCGTCGTCGCGGCCGACACTGCACTCGATCAGGCCGTAGGGACGGTCGGCGGCGATGAACACCTCGCCCGGGTTGCCCAGGCCGAACGGCTCGAGGTCGACCAGGAAGTGGTGCTTGTTGGGCGCCGAGAAGCGGATCTCCGCGATCTCCGGATGGGCCGCGAGCACGGCCTGGCCCATCTCCCACAGCGTCTGCTGCAGGGCGAGGGAGTGCACCGTCGCGAACGTCCGCAGCAGGGTCGCCCGCACGTCGTCGTACGTCTTGCCCCAGTCGACGTCGAGCCGGCCGTAGCGCCAGCGCGCCACCAGGGAGGTGGCCATCACCCGGTCGTGCGTCTCGGGCAACGTCGTGTACTCGTCCTTGAGGAAGCCGAAGAACTCCGAGCCGGTCGACTTCAGCAGGGTGAGGTCCTTCAGCCCGGAGACGACCCAGGCCCGCTGCTCCTCGCCGGCGCCCTCGACGGTCACGACGGTCGTGCGCACCTCCTGGCCCCTGCGCACCCACGAGTGGTCGTGCCCTCGCCCGTCGACCGGGATGCGCTCCCAAGCCAGTTCGTCCACCGCGACCCGGGCCCCGGACACGCTGGCGACGTCGTCGACGAAGTGCCGGGCCAGGCCCAGCGCGTAGTCCTCGACCTCGCCGATCCCCTTCTCCTTGGCGTACGCGAAGCAGGTGTTCTTCTGGCTGTCGGTCGGCAGGACCTTGCTCTGGTCACCGACCAGGTGCGCGTCGGCGAAGTCGCCCCGCAGGGCGGTGGAGACGGTGACGTCGCGGATCTCGTGCCGCGCGGTGTCGCGGTAGATGCGCACGACGCGGCTCTCGGCCTTGCCGTACTGGTTCGGTCCGAGGACGAGTCCCATGGTCAGCTCCCGCGGTAGGTGGAGTAGGCGAAGGGTGACAACAGCAGCGGCACGTGGAAGTGGCCGGTGTCGCCCAGCAGGAACGTGATCGACACTTCCGGAAAGAAGCCTTGCTGTCCGGTGCGCTCGAAGTACGCCGCGGTGTCGAAGTGCAGCCGGTAGGTGCCGGGCTCCAGCTCCGGCGCGGCCAGACCGGTGCAACGGCCGTCCTCGTCGGTCTCACCGGCACCGACCACTGTGCTGACGTCCGCGTCGAGGCGGGACAGGCGCACCGGCACACCAGCCGCGGGTGTTCCCCGCGCCGTGTCGAGGACGTGGGTGGTCACGGCAGAAGCGCTCATGCCGCCGTGTCCTCCACCAGTCGGCCGAGCCGGATCCGGTTGATCAGACCCAGCTCCCGGCGTACGACGGCGCGCTCAGTCACCGGGTCGTTGCGCAGCCGCCGCTGCAGCACCGCGAGCAGCTCCTCGGCACTGCGCCCTGAGGCGCACACGAGGTAGACCTGGCCGAACTTGGCCTCGTACGAACGGTTTCCCTCCGCCAACGCGCGCAGCGTGCTCGCCTCGGCGCCGCTGAGCCCGGACTGCTCGCGTCGGGACCATGCCCCGTCCTCACCCTCGGCACGCTCTCCGATGCGCGGGTGCCCCGCCAGCGCACGGGACACGTCGTCCTCGTCGAGGTCTGCGAGGGCGTCGTCGGCCGCGTCGAACAGCTGCTCCGGTGAGGCGTAGGGGCGTCCCGCGGCGACCGCGGACGCCCACCTCGGCGAGGCGCAGCAGGCGGCGAGGACGCGCTCGGCCTCCGGCGCGGGAAGCGCGTTGAGGACGGTCAGGCCGAGGCCCTCGTGGACGGCCATCAGCTGCCCAGCTGCTCGAACCGGCGCGTGCGGGCGCTGGTGATCGGGTTGGCCTCGGCGACCAGGTCGTCGAACCGGTGGTTGGCGATCTTGGCGACCTCGATCAGCGCCGCGGCACGCTCCTGCGATGGCGAGTTCTCCATCCGTTGCCAGCCGGTCCGCAGGATGGAGTCCCGCGTCCCGACGTCGCGCACGCACACGATCAGCGGGATGCCGAACTGCCGGCGGTAGGCCGTGGTGAGCTCGACGAACCGTTGCTGCTCCTCGTCGCTCAGTCGGGTCAGGCCGGCGGCGGACTGGTCGCGGACCGAGTCCTGCCCCTCCTCGCCGTCGGCGACCCGGTCCGCGCCGAGGTCGGGGTAGTGGGCGATCAGCTCGTCCTGGTCCGCGCGGCGTCCTGACAGCAGCGCCTCCTGGAACGCGACCCGCAGGTCGTGGGTGTCCGTGAACGGCCGCCGGTCGTAAGCCTGCTCGGCCACCCAGGCCGAGCCCTGGAACAGCCGTCCGAACGTGCGCACGAACTCCTCGCGCGACATCGCGTTGAGCTGGTCCAGGCGCACCGTGGCGTCCCCCGGCGTGCCGGCGATGGCAGGGCCGAAGTCCTTGCCGACGTGGTGGAACAGCAGGTTCAGCACGATCGCGGTGATGCTGCCCAGGGTGATGCCGCTGCCGAAGATGATCTCGGCCCAGGACGGCACGGCCTTGGCGACGTCCGGCTGGACGGTGACGAGCATGGCCAGGCCGACGCTGGTGCCGACGATCACGACGTTGCGGTGGTCGTTGAAGTCGACCCGTGACAGCGTCTGGATGCCCACGACGGCCACGGTGGCGAACATGGCCAGCGCCGCGCCGCCGAGCACGGGGTGCGGGATGCCGGCGACGACCGCCCCCGCCTTGGGCAGCAGCCCGAGGACGATCATGAAGAGGCCGGCCGTCGCGACGACGTACCGGCTCTTGACGCGGGTGAGGCGCACGAGGCCCACGTTCTCGGCGAAGCAGGTGTAGGGAAAGGAGTTGAAGAGGCCGCCGATGACCGTGGCGAGGCCGTCGGCACGCAGCGCCCGGCCGATGTCTTCGCGCGTGATGCGCTTGTCGACGATCTCGCCCGTGGCGAACACGTCGCCGGTGGTCTCGACCGCCGTGATGAGCATGACCACGATCATCGAGATGATCGCCGCGACGCTGAACCGCGGCCAGCCGAAGGAGAACGGCGTCGTCACGCCGACCCAGCCCGAGCCGCTGACGGCGTCGAAGCTCGCGTCCCCCAGGGCCCACGCGACGAGCGTCCCGACGACCAGCCCGACGAGCACGCGCGACGGTCGCCATGAAGCCGCGGAAGATGCGCTGGATCAGCACGATGAGCAGCAGGGTGCCCAGGGCGTAGGCGAGGTTGGCGCCGCTCTTGATGTCGGCCGCACCCCCGCCGCCCACGGCGTCGGAGGCGGCGACGGGCAGCAGGGCGATCCCGATGATGAGGATGACGGTGCCGGTCACCACCGGGGGGAAGAAACGGATCAGGCGGCTGAAGTACGGGGCCACGAGGAAGGTGAACAGGCCCGCGACGATCACGGCGCCGTAGATCACCAGCAGCCCGTCGGTGCCTCCTCCCGCCGCGAGGCCGATGGCGATCATCGGGCTGACGGCGGTGAAGGTGACCCCCTGCAGCAGCGGGAGCCGCACGCCGACCTTCCAGAACCCGACCGACTGGATGATCGAGGCGATCCCGCACGTGAACAGGTCGGCGTTGATCAGGTGGATCAGCTGCTGCTGGGTCAGCCCGATGGCGCCGGCGAGCAGGATCGGGACGATGACCGCGCCGGCGGAGAACGCCAGGACGTGCTGGAAGCCGTAGATCGCCAGCCTGCCGGGCGGGAGCACCTCGTCGACGGGGTGGGCGACGGTGCGGCGCGGGCCTGCGGTGGCCGTGGGCTGCGACATGGGGCACCTCGTGGGGCTGGGACGGCCTTCGCCGCCGGCGTTCCCCGGCGCGGGACGCTGGTCCTGCACGACGGGGCGGGCTGCACCCAGAGTCGGGCCCGGCCGACCGCCGGCACAGCCACCGAAACGCCAAACTTCCCCGGGGTCGACACGGCCGCCTTGTGTGATCCGCCAGAACCGGCGCGGTCGTGTCACACGCCGGTGATGCCGTATGCCGTCCCCGTGCCGCCTCCTGGTCCGCCTCGCCTGACGCACCCGACAGGCTCCCCGCCGTGCGCCTCCAGATCACGCGCCGGCCGCGACCGGCTGGACGGCTCCCCCTCCCCGGATGCGATGATGCGGCGTGCAGCCGGCGACAGCGATGCCGCCGGCCGCTGGAGGGTTCGCATAGCGGCCGAGTGCAGGCGCCTTGAAAGCGCCCGACGGAAACGTCCGTGGGTTCAAATCCCACACCCTCCGCGAGGGACTTACGGAACGTATACGTTCCGATTGACGAAACCCCGGCCGGACTTCATGTCCGGCCGGGCCGACGCTGGTGAACGCGATGAGCTGGTAGCCGTAGACGTGCGAGGTCCGGTTCGCGTACGTGCGGGTGCGGTAACCGATGCGGGCGTCGGGGTCGTGCGGGCGTCGCCCGCGGCGGGGACCGTGACCTGGCTGGTGGTGCCGCGCAGGACGGCCGAGGCTTGGAACCACATGAGCGGCGCAGCAAGCCTCACGGCTTCAAGAGATCGGCCAGGAAGGCGTACGCGAGCTCACGCTCCGGCCGCCGGAACTCGTGGTCACCGGGAACCTGTTGGACGCGGACGTGGTCGACGCCTCGCTCGCGCAGGCGGCGGTCGATGTCGGAGGCTCCTCGACTCCAGACGTCGTCCTGCGCAGCGATGACCAGGACCTCGCAGTTGGTCGACAGGGCGAGCACGTCCTCGACGTCGAATCGTGCGGCGAACCCGGGTACGACGAAGTCGGCCTGGAAGCCGGCGTCCCGAGAGAAGGACTCCCGGTAAGAGATGCATCCGCAGTTCGACACGCTGGCCCGGATGCGCTCGTCCCAAGCGGGAGCCCACATCGCCATCCGGCCACCGAAGGAGTGCCCGATGAAGCCGATACGGCCCGGGTCGACCTCGGCCAGAGTGCTCGCGTAGTCGATGGCCAGCGACACCTCCTGCAGCTCGTCAGCCAGCAGCGTGCCTCCCTTCACCAGCCGGGAGGACAGCTCGAACCAGCTGACGTTCGACCCGTCCGCCCAGTTGCGGTCCTCGAACCCGATGGAGTCCGGTGCGATGGTGACGAACCCGCGCTGAGCGAGCTCGGCCGCGTACGCCTGGTCGGGATCGCCGCGCAGCCCACAGGCCTCGCTCTTGCCGAGGTCGAACTCGCCGGCGTGCTGGTGGTGGCAGAACACCAGCGGCGCCGGCCCGGCCGGGTGCTCGGGAATGCACACGAACGCCGACGCACGGCCCGAAGGCACGTCGTATGACACGAGGCGGCGCGTGTACCCCTCGCACTGCACTTCCTCGTGGATCTCAGGCGCGAGGGGGCCAGCGTCGCGCACGGGGCCAAGAAGGCGCAGCAACTCGTGACCGGTCAGGACTTCACCTGCGGGGACGGCTACTTCAGCTGCGCGACTCGACATGGAACCCATGATGCCGCAGCAACTCTCGACGGCAGCGGTCCTCGGCCCTGTGGGCGCGGCCGCGCGGATTGCGGGACCCTCAGACGGGGCGGTGGCGGTGGGAATGGGCGGCGCGGCGGCTCTTGTCGTTCAGCGAAGTGCCGGAGGCGGACCTCATCGACGCCTGGCGGGCGGTGGTCGAGGCCCTTGCCGGCAAGCGGCACGCACGCGGCCAGGCGACATAGGCCGCCAGGACTGTCTGCTGAACCGTCTGCGGGGCCGCCGCTGTGGCAGACCTCCGGTACCAGCACCTGAAGGGGTCGACATGCGGGGGACCTTGTTCAGCAAGCAGCACCTCGGCACCGAACCTGCCTTCGGGGGCCGTTGATGGGCGTTGGGTCGCGGTCGGTCATGAGAGGAGGGCTGGGCGCGTCGCTAGCGCTCGCTGGGTTGTTCGCGTTGGCACTTCCTGCCCGGGCCGCCGGTGCGGTGTTCGACGGTTCCGGTGCGGTGCGGGTGGTCGGGTCGACCGTCGTCGTCAGCGCTGGTGCCGTGGAACAGCTTGACCTGCGCTGGAAGCTGCCCAGGCCCACAGGAGCGGTCGCGGTGGTCGTGCCAGTGCCAGCGGCAGCGACGATCCAGGGTGCGGAGTCCGGCGACGCGCGCAGCGCCGGCAACGCCCCCGCACCGGAGCGAACGTCGTTCCTGCTGCGGCCGTGGATCCTCGCCGGTGACGGAGGTCGGGATGCCATCGCCGCTCGCGACGCCCTGGAAGCCCCGACACAGCAGGTGCGCGTGAGCGCGAAATTCTTGGTGAAGGGCGCCGACCTCGCTGCGACCCTGGGGCGCGTCGACCCAGTCATGAGTTCGACTGCGGCGCGGGACGCGGCAGCCGCGGTCGTCCACCACGCGCTGCCGGGATCCCGGTACGCGGTCGCGCTGCTGGAGCCCCAAAGCGGTATGCAGCTACATGCCGGCTGGGTCGGGACATTGAGGCTCACGGTCCGAAGCGGTGTCCAGTCGACCTCCACGCTTCCAGGCGCAGACGGCGCCCCCTCACGCGTGAGGGTTCCACTCCCCGGCGGCGTGCTCGGTGCGGACGGCCCACAGGTCGTCGCCGTGACCGCCGACACCGCGATGCGCGCAGCCAGCGCGGACAACGTCGCGCCGCTGGTGAGCGGCATCGACCGTGCGGCAGACGGCCGTTGGCAGACCGTCCTGTACGGGCAGGGCGGTAGGCAGGCGGCCGCTGCCGACGTCGTGGAAGCAAGCGACAGTCCCGGTCCGTATCACGCGGTTGAGCCGGCGCTCCTTCCTGATCTGAAAGCGTGGCCATGGGTTCTGGCGGGCGCTGCGCTGGTGGTTCTTGCCTCCGTTCTGCTGCTACGCGGTGCCAGGCGGCGCCGGCAGTCGGCATGAGCCTGAAGGTATGAGGACGGGCGCAGCGCCTCCGCGCGCTGCCGCGCGACAGGACCTGTGCACTTTCGGCACCAGGAGGTGGCCACGAGGACCGGGCCGCTAGGCCACCGCACCTGGTGCGGCCTGCCGCCAGCCCCTCCGGGCTCGCGGGCTCACGGGCTCGCGTCAGCGTCACCAGCCGCTGCTACGGTCTCCGGGAAAGCCGCGTCCCCGTCAACCAACCGAGCGCGGCAGGGAATCTCACCGGTAGCCGCCCACCATCCACGCACGACGCGAGGTTCCGTAGCTCCCTCCCGACCAGGGTCTGAGGACGAGGCGTGGCCGAACTTCGGGCGGAGGCCACGGCTTCCTCCCGAGGCGTCAGTGGCTCGTCGTACCGCGGTGCGACTCCAGGTTGTTCGGGATCCACCGATCGGCGAGTACACCGGTCACGAGGGAGAAGACGGCCTTGTGCCAGACGTCGACCATCTGCTCGTTGACCGGCCAGGTGTGGGGCGGCGCCCCCGCTCCGCTGACGTTCTCCACCGTCTGGTCGAAGCTCAGGCGCACGACCGTGTGCGCGAGGTTGGCCCGAGGACCGCGCAGACCGACCACCGACCAGACGCCACGGAGCGCACCCAGCGTGGCCCCGGTGGCCCAGTGGAGGAGCTGGTTGGCCACGAGCGGCTTGGCCTCGTCTGGGGCATGGCGGCCGACCAGGGTGAGCAGCGCTCGTCCGGGCACATAAGAGTCCGGACGTCGGGTGAGCGACTGCTCGACCTTCTCCCCCACCGTCATCGCCGCCACGCCCAGCACGCCTGCCACGGCACCCCGCAGAGCACCTCGCACGAGGAGGGGACCTCGCCGGCTCAACCCACTCATCAGATCTCCACTCCTCCGGTCGTTCCGTCGTCGCCTCGATCCCCCTGCTACCCCGCGCGCCGCGTCACAACCGTCCCGGGGCACGTCTGCGGCCTTGCAGCGTGCCTGCGAGCGTGCCGGTGCGACCCGCCGGGTGGGGGCGGGTCGCGGGGCGGGGCAGCTACAGATGCCAGGTGACCTCGGTCGTGGTGACCGTGGCGGTGTAGCCCTTCTGGTGCACGATCGTGTGGTGCCGCGGACACAGCAGGGCCATGTTGGACAGGTCGGTGGGTCCGCCGTCGCACCAATGCTGGCAGTGGTGGGCATCGCACCACGCCGGTGGGCGCGAGCAGCCCGGGAAGGTGCAGCCGCGGTCACGCAGGCACAACGCCAGGAACAGCTTCGGCGTCGCAAGCCGCACGGTCCGGCCCAGGTCCAGCAGCTCGGACCTTCCGCCCAGGACCGCGGGGATGATCGCGGCGTCGCAGGCCATCCGCCGCACCGTCTCGGGGGCCAGGAGGTCTCCAGTCAGCGTCGTCCCGGCCCCGGTCAGGCCCTTCAGGTCCTGGTAGTCCATCGTCACCACCACCGCGGCCTTGGGTGTGGTCGGTGCCTCCCCGCCCGCGGCGGCGGCGCGCCGGCAGACCTCGACCAGCGCGTCGGCGCGGCGCTGGTCGCTGGTGCGGAGGTCCGACCCGGTCACCGTCGAGGGTTGCGGTGCGGCCAGCGGCCCCAGGATCGCCTCCAGCACCGCCTGCCCTTCGGGGTCCAGCCGCAGCCGGTACTCGGCCATCCCGTCATCGGCGTACGGCTGGGACAGGGACCGGCCGTGCTTGAGCAGGTCCTCCCGGCGCTGGAACTCCCCCACCGCCCATACCTGGCGATCACCCGCGGTCGCAGCGCCCGGATCTGGGCCGGCCCGTCGGTCTCCGCGATGGCCACAAACCCCGACAGCACCGTCTCCGCGCACGCCGGGGTCAACCGCGGCAGCAGCTTGTCCATCTCGGTCAGCGCGACCGCGGCGTTGCCGACCGGGACCCGCGCGGCCAGGACCGCCTCGGCCAGCGGGGCGTTGTCAGGCTTGGCGACCGCCTCGGCCACCTGCACCAACGCCGCCGCGCCACCGACCCGGAAGGACGGGCCCCACTCGCGGACCCAGCCCGCCGGCGACGCCGCATCCGAGGCCCGCACGTCCCCGCGGGTCAGCCCCTGGTCCAGCATCCCGACCTGACCCGCACCGGACAGGCTCTTCACGGCGTCCAGCTCGGCGAACACCGGCCCCAGCTGGTCCGACCCGAACTGGTCCAACCGAGCCAGCACCCGGCGCAGCATCGGCGCGACGGCGAACAGCGCCGCGTAGTCCTCCTCGAAGCTGGTCCCCTCCATGAGAACAACCTAGCCGCGACCACCGACAGCCCCACCCGCCGCGAATAACGTTGTCCACAGGGCCATTCGGCGTACCGAAGGGACTGAGGGACGGCTTCAGTGGTGGAACCCGCTGGGACGCTCCTCCACCGGCATCGGCGACTCAAGGTGGTCGAGCCACTCGATCGAGCTGCGCAGGTCACGCAGGAACAGTTCCGCCATGTCGTGGCTGAACCCGTTGCGCACCACGACCCGCAGCACCACGAGGTCCTCGCGCTTGGGCGGCATCGTGTAGGCCGGGACGAGCCAGCCGTGCTCGCGGAGCTTGCGCGAAAGGTCGTACGCCGAGTACTTCTTCACGCTCGGACTCACCGAGAACGTCACCACCGGCAGCTCCCGGCCGTCGGACACCACGTCGAACTCCGGCATCGCCGACAGGGTCCGCGCGACGTGCACCGCCACGTCCTGACAGGTCTGCTGCACCAGGCGGTAGCCCTCCCGTCCCAGCCGCAGGAACTGGAAGTACTGCAGCACCACCTGCGCCCCCGGGCGGGAGAAGTTCAACGCGAAGGTCGGCATGTCGCCGCCGAGGTAGTTCACGTGGAACACGAGCTCCTCTGGCAGGAAACGCTTCTCGCGCCACAGGACCCAGCCGACCCCCGGGTAGACGAGACCGAACTTGTGGCCCGAGGCCTGGATCGAGACGACCCGCTCGAGCCGGAAGTCCCAGACGAGGTCGGGCTGGATGAACGGCGCGATGAACCCACCGGATGCGGCGTCGACGTGCACGGGCACCGATACGCCGGTGCGCTTCTCGTACGCGTCGAGCGCCGCGCAGATCTCCTGCACCGGCTCGTAGCTGCCGTCCATCGTCGACCCGAGCACGGCCACCACGCCGATGGTGTTCTCGTCGACGTAGTCCATCAGGTGGTCGGCGGTGAGGTGGAAGACGTCGCCCGTCCAGCGGCACGTACCGGGGCTCGACCTCCCAGTAGTTGGCGAACTTCTCCCACACGACCTGGACGTTGGCGCCCATCACGATGTTGGGCCGGTCGGTCGACTGGCCGGCCGCACGCCGCGCCTGCTGCCAACGCCGCTTCATCGCAAGGCCGCCCAGCATGCACCCCTCGGAGCTGCCGGTCGTGCGAGGTGCCCACGCTGTCGGCAGCATGCGGGGCGTGCCACAGGTCGCGCGAGCATCCGCACGCAACGTGCCTCGATGTCGGCGGTCTGCGGGTACTCGTCCTTGTCGATCATGTTCTTGTCGAACGTCGCCGCGTAGATGCGGTCGGCCTCCTCGTCCATCCACGTGGTCACGAACGTCGCGAGGTTGAAGCGCGCGTTGCCGTCGAGGCATCACCTCGTCGTTGACGATCTGGTAGGCCGTCTGCGGGAGCATCTCCCCCTCGGGCAGCCGGTGCTTCGGCACCTGCACCATGCCCGCCCTCGTGAACCGCGGAACGACGGTCGAGTCCTGCGCCGCCTCACCGCTGGTCTTGCTCCACACGCCCATGACGATCCTCCGGTCCTCGCGGGTAGGGCTCCACGCAACCGTCTGTCCCGGTGCCGCCGCCTCACCCCCGGGGGGTGATCCACCCCTGGCTCGAGCCGGTTGCACTGGGACGAACCAAGGGAGGACGGATCCTGGCGCAGGCCCGCAGCGGTGGTCACACGTCCGGGGCATCACGACGTTCCACCCGCTGACGACCGGCCCTCAGCTCCCCCTCCTACGACCGGCTCGTATGGCGCCCCGATGCCTTCGGCTCGGTCTGCTTCCTCGTCTCGGGCGCCGTGGCGTACGCCGTCGTCGCGGGCGGCCTGCTGCGCCGGACGCCGCACACGCTGGACGGCGCCGTCGCCGCCGTGAACCTCGCCGGTTGCGTCGCGTTCGGCGTCTCCGCCGTCGCCGCGTACGTCCTCCCCACCACCGGCAGTGCCCTCGACGTGACCCTCGTCAACGCCGCGACCTCCCTGGGCGCGCTGGGGTTCCTCGTCGGCGCGCTGCTCCTGCTCCCGCTCCGGGCCCGTGCCTGAGCCCTGGGGCCACCACTCCCATGGCCGTCCCGGGCGGACGCGTGGTCAGGCCGGCGGCACGCGCATGCGGATGCAGGTCCCCGCGGCCGGTGCGGAGGTGATCGTGACCTGCCCACCCGCCTCGGTGACGGTGTCGTGGATCAGGCGGAGCCCGAAGTGGCCGCGCACCGGCAGCCCCGCGGCGGCGTCGAAGCCCACCCCGTCATCATGGATGTGCAGGACGACCGCGCCCTCGTCGCGGGACAGCTCGACCAGCACGTGCTGCGGCGACGCATGGTCACGGATGTTCTGGACCGCTTCACGGGCGGCACGGTGGACCGTCGCGGCCATGGCCGCGCCGACCACGGCCTCGTCGTCCAGCGACAGCTCGACCGGCACCCCGGCGGCAACCAGCGGCCTCACCACGTCGGGCAGGGTCGAGGCGAGGCTGCCGTGCTCCGGATCAGGCGGGTAGACGGAGGTGAGGATCTCGCGCAGGGTCCCGACGTCCCGCTGCACGATCGCGCAGGCCCGGTCGACAACCGGCCGGGTCGCGGGGTCGAGGTCGCGTCGGACCGACTCGAGCGCGTAGCCGACCGCCGAGAGGTCCTGCACGACGTCGTCGTGCAGCGCCTGCGCGATCCGGCGACGCTCGCGGTCCGATGCCGCGACCGACTGCCGGAGCAGCCGGGCCCGCGACCGCTCCGATCCCTGCACCTGTGCGGCCATCCTGGAGGCCGGCACGAGCTGCAGCAGGAACAGGGCGCCCAATGCGGCCAGCACGACGGCCAGCAGCTGGATGCCCTCCTGCCGGCCCACCAGCTCGTCGGGAAAGGATGCCTCGACGACCAGGCGGTCCCCGGACCGCGCCGTGGCGGCAGCGAAGCCGTCCACCTGCCCGGCTGCCTGACGCGGTCCACTCGGTACGTCGCCACCACCCACGCCGTCAGCACCGCCCACCTCGTCGGCGCCGGCCACGACAACGGCTGGGCCGCCGGCGGCGAACACGGCGACCGCCTGCTGCGGAAGCGGGAACCGGCGACCCCGCAACGCCGCCAGGTCGGAGTAGACGACCCTCCCGCCCGGGTCCCACACCAGGATGCGGCGCACGGAGCCGTCGCTCATCCGCGAACGCACCACGGCGTCCACGGTGGCCACCGCCGCCGGGTCACCCCGGACGGCCGGTGTGGTCAGGGCGGGCGCCATGGTCAGCCGGGCCAGCTGCTGGGACTGCCGGGCCGCCGCCTGCAGCACCTGGTGTGAGGCGATGGCGCTCAACCCCCAGAACGCCGCGGCCGCCACCACGACGAGCGAGACCAGGCCCATCACGCCGAACCCGCGGAGCGCGAGGACGCGCTCGACGCGGGGGGCGGCCGGGCGCCGGGCGAGCACCGCGCGTGCGGCGGAGAACCACCGCCGCGCCGTACCTGCGAAGAGGAACCGGTGCCACGCCGTACCGGCGGAGGGTGGTCGCGCGTCGCGCGCCCCGGATGGTGGGATCCAGGGGAGACGCAGCCGCGCCGACGGCGCGGGCACGTGATGGCGTCGCCCCCCCGACGCCACCGGGTCAGACCTCGTCGAGATGGATCAGACCCGTGCGTACGGCGACGATGACCGCCTCGAGCTGGGAGTGCGCGCCGAGCTTGGCCAGCAGGCTCTTGACGTGTCCGCGGCACGTGTGCGGCGCCATCTGCAGCTCACGGGCAATCGTCGTCACGTCCTTGCCGGTGCCCATCAGCTCGAGCACCTCCTGCTCCCGGGGCGTGAGCGTGGGTCGGGCCGGCGTGGTCACGCCCCGCTTGACCAGCCGCGCCGCCAGCGCCGGGTCGATCGTCAGGTCCCCCGTCCGGGCCGTCCGCACCGTGGTCAGGACGTCGGACAGGTGACCGGTCTTGTGCAGGAACGCGCAGGCGCCGGCCCGGGCCGCCCGGGCCACCAGGTGCGCCGAGGCGTGGGCGGTCAACATCACCACGCGCACGGTGTCGTCGGCGGCAAGGATCTGCTCCGTGGCGGCGAACCCGTCCATGTCCGGCAGCTGGATGTCCATCAGCACGACGTCGGGCCCCAGGCGGTCGACCATCGCGACCCCTTCACCACCGGTCGTGGCGTGGCCGACACACACCAGGTCGACCTCGCGGTCGAGGGCAGCGACGAGGAGCTCTGCGAACGTGTCGTGGTCGTCGACCACGAGGACCCGCAGCGGGTCTGGTGACGTCATCATGGCCATGACGCGTGACCTCCGGTCGTGAGGACGGCGAGCGTCTCCCCTCCCCCGGACGTTAACCCTGCGTCCACACCACGTCACTCGGGCAATCCGCGTACCCCCCGTCCGGGGCCCCTCCGAAACGGGACATCTCCCTGCGCTCAGCGGCCCTCGCGGCCTCAGATCCAGATCGCGGGGTCCTTGAACATGACCTCGTAGGGGTCCTCGCCGGGGTCGACGAAACGGATGCGGGCGGGCACACCGGTGGCCACCGCGCCGGCCGGGACGTCCTTGACGACCACGGAGTTGGCCCCGATCTGGGCCCGGTCGCCGATCAGGACCGGCCCCAGCACCCGGGCACCGGCACCGATCGTCACGTGGTTGCCGACGGTGGGGTGGCGCTTGACCCGCTGCAGGGTCCGGCCGCCGAGCGTGACGCCGTGGTACAGCATGACGTCGTCGCCGACCTCGGCCGTCTCGCCGATGACCACGCCCATGCCGTGGTCGATGAAGAAACGCCGGCCGATCGTGGCCCCGGGATGGATCTCGACACCGGTGACCGAGCGGCTGACCTGGGACACCAGCCTGGCCAGCAGGCGCGTCCCCGGGCGCTGCCAGAGCCGGTGGGAGAGGCGGTGCACCCAGACGGCGTGCAGACCGGGAGAGGCCAGCGCCATCTCGAGGCGGGAGTCCACGGCCGGGTCACGGGCGATGGCGGCGTCGAGGTCCTCCCGGACCCGCGCCCACCCCGACCGGAGCAGGCCGGGCTTCGCACCGCCACGGGGGGTCGCGGTGCTGGACGGGTGTGCTTCGGTCAGGCGCAGGGCAGTCACGGGGTGGAGCGCTCCTCGGTGGAGGGATTCAGTCGAGCAGGTCGGAGAAGAGGATGGTCGAGAGGTAGCGCTCGCCGAAGGAGGGGATCACCACGACGATCAGCTTGCCGGCGTTCTCGGGCCGGCGGGCGACCTGGTCGGCCGCGGCGAGCGCGGCACCGGAGGAGATGCCGACAAGCAGCCCCTCCTCCTTCGCGGCCCGGCGGGCCCACTCGACGGAGGTCTCGGCGTTGATGTCGATGACCTCGTCGTAGATCGTGCGGTCGAGGATCTCGGGCACGAAGTTGGCGCCGAGGCCCTGGATCTTGTGCGGGCCGGGCTCGCCACCGTTGAGGATCGGGGACTCGGCCGGCTCCACGGCAATGATCTGCACCCCGGGCTTGCGCGCCTTGAGCACCTGCCCGACGCCGGTGATGGTGCCACCGGTGCCGATGCCGGCGACGAAGATGTCGACCTGGCCGTCGGTGTCCTTCCAGACCTCCTCCGCGGTGGTCTGCCGGTGGATCTCGGGGTTGGCCTCGTTCGCGAACTGGCGGGCCAGGATGGCGCCCTCCTTGGCGCCGATCTCCTCGGCGCGGCTGACGGCGCCCTTCATGCCCTCGGGGCCGGGGGTGAGGATCAGCTCCGCGCCGAACGCCCGCAGCAGCGCGCGACGCTCCTTGCTCATCGTCTCCGGCATCGTCAGCACGACCTTGTAGCCGCGGGCAGCACCCACCATCGCCAGCGCGATGCCGGTGTTGCCGCTGGTGGCCTCGACGATCGTCCCGCCCGGCTTGAGCTCACCGGAGCGCTCGGCGGCGTCGACGATGGCGACGCCGATCCGGTCCTTGACCGAGGCGGCGGGGTTCTGGAACTCGAGCTTGGCCGCGATGGTCGCGCCGGCGCCCTCGCTGAGCCGGTTGATCCGGACGAGCGGGGTGTTGCCGACGAGAGCTGTGACGTCGTCATAGATGGGCACGAGGAACCGCCTTCGGGGTGCGAGAGTCAACGGGTTGCTCTCTGATCTAACCAACGAACCGTTATATGTGTTCCAAGAACAGGTTATGTCGCGCCGGAGAGCCCAACAACCGTCGTCCGGACCCGGCAACGAACTCCGCCACACCCGGGCTGCCGCCGCAGACGGCAGGGTTACTGCTCCGTAAACTCGCGAGCATGCCAGCCCTGCAGATCGTTGCGCTCCTCCTGTGCCTCGCCGTCACCGCGGTCGCGGTCGCGCTCTTCGCCAAGGTGGTCGGCCACTTCGTGTCCGTCTTCCGGCTCGGCCAGGCCGACCCCACCCGCACCGGGGAGCCCGCCACGCGCACCCGCACGCTGGTGCGCGAGTTCCTCGGCCACACCCGGATGTCCCGGCTGCCGGTCGTGGCGGTGGCTCACTGGTTCGTGATGGTCTCCTTCGGGCTGCTGTTCTTCACCCTGCTCACGGCGTACGGGCAGTTGTTCTCCCCCACCTTCGCGCTGCCGTTGATCGGCCACTTCGTGCTGTACGAGTGGGCCACCGAGCTCATCTCGTGGGCGTCGCTGGTCGGCATCCTCGTGCTGATGGCCATCCGCCAGCGCCAGCACCCGCGCACCCTCGAGCGCCGCAGTCGCTTCTACGGGTCGACGTTCTGGCAGGCGTACTACGTCGAGCTCACCATCCTCGGCGTCGTGCTGTGCATCCTGACGCTGCGCGGCGTGGAGTACGCCCTCGGCCAGGCGACCGGCGAGGCGTCCGCGAGCGCCGTGCACTTCCCGCTCACCTTCTTCGTCGGCACGGCGTTCACCGGCCTGTCCGTCGGCGCGCTGAAGGTCGCGGTCGTCGTCGTCGCCACTGCCAAGATCCTCATCTCGATGGCCTGGCTGATCACCATCTCGCTGCAGCCCACGATGGGCGTCGCGTGGCACCGGTTCCTGGCGTTCTTCAACATCTACCTCAAGCGGCACGCCGACGGCCGCACCTCGCTGGGCGCGCTGCAGCCGATCGCGGTCGGCGGCACCCCGGTGGACTTCGAGAACATCGAGGACCTCGACGAGGACGCCGCGCTTGGCGCCGGCAAGGCCGAGGACTTCACCTGGAAGGGCCTGCTGGACTTCAGCACCTGCACCGAGTGCGGCCGCTGCCAGTCCCAGTGCCCGGCCTGGAACACCGAGAAGCCGCTGTCGCCCAAGATGCTGGTGATGGCGATGCGCGACCACGCGCACGCCAAGGCGCCGTACCTGCTGGCGACCGAGGACGGCCGGGAGGCGCTGCCGGAGGAGACCAAGGCGCTGGCCGAGCTGCCGCTCGTGGGTTCGACCGGCTACGACATCACGAACCCCCTGGGGGCCTACAACCCGCACGGGCCGGACGCGGTGATCGACCAGGACGTGCTGTGGTCCTGTACGACGTGCGGCGCCTGCGTGGAGCAGTGCCCCGTCGACATCGAGCACGTCGACGCGATCGTGGATCTGCGCCGCTACCAGGTGCTGATCGAGTCGGCCTTCCCCTCCGAGCTCGGCGGCCTGTTCAAGAACCTGGAGAACAAGGCCAACCCCTGGGGTATGGCGGCCCGGGCGCGCCTCGACTGGGCCAAGGACCTGCCCTTCGAGGTCAAGGTCATGGGCCAGGACGTGGAGGACGCCTCGGAGGTGGACTACCTGTTCTGGGTCGGCTGCGCCGGCGCCTACGAGGACCGGGCGAAGAAGACCACCCGGGCCGTGGCCGAGCTGCTCGACACCGCGGGCGTCAGCTTCGCCGTCCTCGGTGACGGCGAGTCCTGCACAGGCGACCCCGCCCGCCGGGCCGGCAACGAGCTGCTCTTCCAGATGCTGGCCCAGGGCAACGTCGAGATGCTCAACGAGGTCGGCGCCACCAAGATCGTCGTCACCTGCGCGCACTGCTTCAACACGATCAAGAACGAGTACCCCCAGGTCGGCGGCAGCTACGAGGTCGTCCACCACACCCAGCTGCTCAACCGCCTCGTCCGCGAGAAGAAGCTGGTGCCCGTGGCGCGGCCGAACCACGCCGACAGCACCGGCGCGGCCTCGACCGCGGCGTCGGTGACCTACCACGACCCCTGTTACCTGGGCCGGCACAACGGCGTCTACGCCCCGCCGCGCGAGCTGATCGGGGCGCTGCCCGGCGTCGACCTGCTGGAGATGGAGCGCACCGGCCAGAAGTCGTTCTGCTGCGGCGCCGGCGGTGCGCGCATGTGGATGGAGGAGAAGCTGGGCACCCAGATCAGCTCCAACCGCACCGCGGAGGCCGTCGCGACCGGCGCGGACCGGATCGCGGTCGGCTGCCCGTTCTGCCGGGTGATGCTCTCCGACGGCCTGGCCGCCCAGCAGTCCTCCGGTGAGGCCCGCGAGGAGGTCGAGGTGGTCGACGTCGCGCAGATGCTGCTCGCCGCCGTCCGCCGCGGCGACGACGGCCGCGGCGACGCGGACGTCGACACCTCCAGCGCCCCCGACCCCGAGCCCGCCCCCGTCGCCTGAGCCCCGGTCGGCGACCGCCGGTACGGCGACGGGGCGACGCGCCATACCGTCCCGTCCATCCCGTCCGTCCCCCCTCGGCGACCGGACGCACGTGAGGTCCCGAATTCGGACAAGTGATGTCCGAATTCGGGACCTCCGGTGCGTCCGGTCGGGTCGACCGCGACGGTACGACGCGTCAGCCGGGCGAGGCGACGGCCAGCTGCTCGTCGGCCCCGGTGTCCTCGTCGCCGTCGAGCCCACCACGGAACTGCGCCAGGTAGAGCCGCTGGTAGGCGCCCTCGGCCGCGAGCAGCTCGGTGTGGGTGCCCTGCTCGACGATCCGCCCCGACTCCATCACCAGGATCAGGTCGGCGTCGCGGATGGTCGAGAGCCGGTGGGCGATGACGAAGCTGGTGCGGTCGGTCCGCAGGGCCGCCATCGCCTGCTGCAGCAGGACCTCGGTGCGGGTGTCCACCGAGCTGGTCGCCTCGTCCAGGATCAGCAGCGAGGGGTCGGCCAGGAACGCGCGCGCGATCGTGATCAGCTGCTTCTCGCCGGCGCTGACGTTGCTGCCCTCCTCATCGATCACGGTGTCGTAGCCGTCGGGCAGCGCCCGCACGAACCGGTCGACGAACGTCGCCCGCGCCGCCTCGTGCACCTGCTCGTCGGTGGCGTCGAGGTTGCCGTAGGCGATGTTGTCGCGGATGGTGCCGCCGAACAGCCAGGTGTCCTGCAGCACCATGCCGATCTCGGAGCGCAGCGCGTGCCGCGACAGCGAGGTGATGTCGACCCCGTCGAGGGTGATCCGGCCGGCGTCCAGCTCGTAGAAGCGCATCACCAGGTTGACCAGCGTGGTCTTGCCAGCGCCGGTCGGGCCGACGATCGCCACGGTGCTGCCGGGTTCGGCCACCAGCGAGAGGTCCTCGATCAGCGGCGTCTCGGGCCGGTAGCGGAACGACACGTGCTCGAACGCCACCCGGCCGTGCGGGTCGCGGACCACCTGGGCGTCGGCCGCGTCGGGCACCTGCTCGTCGGCGTCGAGCAGGTCGAAGACCCGCTCGGCCGAGGCGACCCCGGACTGCAGCACGTTGGCCATGGACGCCACCTGGGTCAGCGGCTGGGTGAACTGCCGGGAGTACTGGATGAACGCCTGCACGTCGCCCAGGCTCATCGTCCCTGACGCCACGCGCAGGCCGCCGACGACGGCGATGGCGACGTAGTTGAGGTTCCCGATGAACATCATCGCCGGCATGATGATGCCGCTGACGAACTGCGCGCCGAAGCTGGCGGCGTAGAGCTCCTCGTTCTTGGCGGCGAAGGCGGCCTCGACCTCCTGCTGCCGCCCGAAGACCTTGACCAGCTCGTGGCCGCTGTAGGCCTCCTCCACCTGGCCGTTCAACGCGCCGGTGTGCGTCCACTGCGCGACGAAGAGCTTCTGCGAGCGCTTGGCGATCTGCTGGGTGACCAGCACCGACAGCGGGATCGTCACCAGCGCGATGAGGGACAGCAGCGGTGAGATGAGGAACATCATCAGCACGACGCCGACGACGGTCAGCAGCGAGGTCAGCAGCTGGCTCATCGTCTGCTGCAGGCTCTGGGCGATGTTGTCGATGTCGTTGGTGACCCGGCTGAGCAGCTCGCCTCGCGGCTGGCGGTCGAAGTAGGGCAGCGGGAGCCGGTTGAGCTTGTCCTCGACGTCCGAGCGCAGCCGGAAGACGGTCCGCTGGACGACGTCGTTGAGCAGGTAGCCCTGCGCCCAGCCGAACACCGCCGCCGCGACGTAGAGGGCGAGGGCCAGCAGCAGCACGTGCCCGAGCGCGGCAAAGTCGATGCCCCGGCCGGGCGCCCAGTCGATCCGGGCCAGCATGTCGGCCAGGTCGGACTTCCCGGAGGCGCGGATCCCCTCGACCGCGGCGGCCTTGGTGGTGCCCGGCGGCAGCTGCATCCGGCCCCCGATGACGCCGGCGAAGATGATGTCGGTCGCCCGGCCGAGGATCCTGGGGCCGAGGACGGTGAGGCTGACGCTGACCACCGCCAGCACCAGCACCATCAGCACCCGCGCGCGCTCCGGGCGCGTCCGGCCGATCAGGCGGCGGGCCGAGGGGCCGAAGCTCATCGACTTCTCGGCCGGCATCCCCATGCCCGCCATCGGCCCGTGCCCGCGCGCGCCGCCGGGAGGGAGCCGGCGCGGTGTCGCGGTGCTCACGCCGCCTCCTTCACGGAGAGCTGGGACTGGACGATCTCGAGGTAGGTGGGGCACGTGTCGAGCAGCTCCTCGTGGGTGCCGACGCCGGCGATCGTGCCGCCCTCCAGGACGACGATCTGGTCGGCGTCGAGAATGGTGGACACGCGCTGGGCGATGATCACCACGGTGGCGTCGCGGGTGTGCGGGCGCAGCGCCGCCCGCAGCCGTGCATCGGTGGCCAGGTCGAGCGCGGAGAACGAGTCGTCGAACAGGTAGATCTCCGGCTTGACGACCAGCGCCCGGGCGATGCACAGCCGTTGGCGCTGGCCGCCGGAGACGTTGGTGCCGCCCTGCGCGATCGGCGTCTCCAGCCCCTGCGGCATGGCCTCGACGAAGTCGCGGGCCTGGGCGATCTCGAGCGCCTCCCACAGCTGCTCGTCGGTCGCGTCCGGGTCGCCGTACCGGAGGTTGCTCGCGACCGTGCCGGTGAACAGGTAGGGCTTCTGCGGCACCAGCCCGATGCGGCGCCACAGCACCTCGGGGGCGAGGTCGCGGACGTCGATGCCGTCGACCCGCACGCTGCCCGAGGTCGCGTCGACGAGCCGCGGGATCAGCGACATCAGGGTGGTCTTGCCCGCGCCGGTGCTGCCGATGATCGCCGTCGTCTGGCCCGGGTGCGCGGTGAGCGAGACGCCCGGAGAGCACCGCACCGGCGGCGCCGGGATAGGCGAAGCCGACGTCGGCCAGCTCGAGCTCGCCGCGGAGCGCGACCTCACTGCACGGGCGAGACCGCTGGCACGACCGAGGACTCGGTGTCGAGCACCTCACCGATCCGCTCGGCGCAGACAGCGGCGCGCGGGATCATGATGGCCATGAACGTCGCCATCATCACCGACATGAGGATCTGCAGCAGGTAGGCGAGGAACGCGGTCAGCGAGCCGATCTGCATCTGACCCTGCCCGACGCGGTGGCCGCCGAACCACAGCACCGCGACGCTGGAGGCGTTGAGGATCAGCATGACGATGGGGAAGATCAGGATCATCAGGCGCCCGACCCGCAGCTGGGTGCGGGTCAGCTCGGCGTTGGCGGCGCCGAAGCGGGCCGTCTCGTGCGGCTCGCGGACGAACGCGCGGACCACGCGGATGCCCGAGATCTGCTCGCGCAGCACGCGGTTGACGCCGTCGATGCGGGTCTGCATCTGACGGAAGCCGGGGATCATCCGGCGGATCACCGAGCCGATCGACAGCACCAGCACCGGCACCGCGACGACCAGGAGCCACGACAGCCCGACGTCCTGGCGCAGCGCCATGATGATGCCGCCGACGCACATGATCGGCGCGGCGACGAGCATCGTGCACGTCATCACGACGAGCATCTGGACCTGCTGGACGTCGTTGGTGTTGCGGGTGATCAGCGACGGGGCGCCGAACTGGTTGACCTCGCGGGCGGAGAACCCGCCCACCTGGGAGAAGATCGCCCCGCGCACGTCGCGGCCGAAGCTCATCGCGGTCCGGGCACCGAACCACACCGCCGCGATCGAGCAGACGATCTGCACGACGGTGACCGCCAGCATCCGGCCACCGGTCGACAGGATGTACGACGTGTTGCCGACGGCGACGCCGTTGTCGATGATGTCGGCGTTGAGGCTCGGCAGGTAGAGCGAGGCCATCGTGCCGACCAGCTGCAGCGCGACGACCGCGGACAGCCAGCTCGTGTAGGGGCGCAGGTGGCTGCGCAGCAGACGCATCAGCATGGGCGGTCTCCGGTCGGGGTCGCCGCGGTGGGCGCGGGATGGGCGCGGACGCCGTCCAGCAGCAGCCCGACGACCTCCTGCGGGGTCAGCGGCATGCCATCGGCGATGCGGGGGTGGCTGCCGGCGAAGCAGAGCAGCCGCATCAGCCGGGCCACCTGTTCGGGCTCGCAGGTCAGCTGGTCGCGGTCGGGGCGCACCAGGTCGGCGATGGCCTCGACGATCGGCGCGTGGTCCGGCGCCGGGTGCGGGTGCCCGGAGGCCTCCGGGGCGCGGGCCTTCTGGCCGCCCTCGTGTCCGTGTCCGTGCCCGGGGCCATGCCCGTGACCCTCCCCCGGCGGTGCGCCGAGCCGCAGGACCGTGAGCAGCTCGATGACGCTGCGCAGGCGCTCCTGCATGATCGTGGCCACCTGGAGCAGCCGCTGCTCCAGCGGCTGGTCCGACCGGGACGGACCGGATCTGCTGCACGACGGGACCGGGGTCGAACGCCGCCTCCGTGGCCGCGCAGATCAGCGCGTCCTTGTTGGGAAAGACCCGGAAGATCGTGCCCTCGGCGACGCCGGCCGCCTCGGCGATCTGGCGGGTCGAGACCTGGGCACCGTGCTGGCGGATCAGCGCCAGGGTGGAGCCGACGATCGCGGCACGCCGCTGCTCGGGCGCCATCGGCGCCGCGCGGCCGCTGGTGGAGGTGGGAGCCATACCCTCGAGAGTAAGTGAGTGAGTACTCACTCACAACCGGTTTTGTGATATCCCGCCGGGTGAGCCGGGGTCAGTCCGCCCGGGACCGCACCCGGTCGTCGCCGGCGGCGGGGGCCGCCGGCCGTCGGGGTGGGCGGCCCCGACGGGGTGGGCAGCGCCCCCGGCGGCGGCGCGCACCTCTCCCGCCTCGTCGGGGCCGCGACGGCGCACGGCGACGACGGCCAGGACGACGGCGGGCACGAGCAGGACCGACGCCACGAGGTTCACGCCGCGGAAGCCGTCGAGCGCCAGCACGGGGCCGGCGACCGCCGCCGCACCCGCTCCGGCGTAGTTCATCAGCGCGTCGGTGGCACCCTGCAGCGGCACCCGGACCGACCCGGAGTCCACGTCCGCCAGCATGGCCGAGGAGGCGATCAGGCTGGCGGACCAGCCCAGCCCGAGCAGGACCAGCGCCGACATGGTGACGGCGAGCCCGCCGCCCGCGGCAGCCGCCAGGCCGAGGGCGATCGCCGCGGCGAAGATCCCGAGAGCGCCGATGGCGACGCGCAGGGCGCCGTACCGGTCGGCGAGCCACCCGAAGACGGGGCTGAAGGCGTACATACCGAAGATGTGCGCGCTGATGACGATGCCGACGACCTCGAGGCTCATCCCGTCGTGGTGCATGTGCAGCGGCGTCATCGCCATGACCATGACCATCGTGGCGTGCGCGACGGTGATGAGGACCACCGCGAAACGGGCGACCGGGTGGCCGACCGCCCACCGCAGGGCGCCCAGCGCACCGACAGCGTGCACGGGCGCCGCCGAGGCCCCGACCGTCGGCGCTGCCGACGGTCGCTGCACGACGTGGACGCCGGCGCCCGAGCCCGGGCGGAAGAACAGGCTGAGCACCATCCCGGCCAGGGCGAATGCCACGACCGAGAAGAGGTAGGGACCGGCCAGCGCCGGCACCCCGACGTGGGAACCCAGCCGCGCTCCGGCGGCGGTGAGGTTGGGCCCGGCGACGGAGCCGATCGTGGTCACCCAGACCACCACCGACATCGTGCGCGCCCGCGTCGCGGCCGGGGCGAGCTCCGAGGCGGCATACCGGCTCTGCAGGTTCGTGGCCTGCGCGACCCCGAACAGTCCCAGGCCGACCAGCAGCAGGACCAGCCAGCCGAGCACGGCCGCGAGGACCACCAGCGCGCCACCGAGCACGGCGAGCGCGTAGCCGAGGGTCAGGGACCAGCGCCGGCCCCAGCGGGTGGCCACGGCGACCAGCGGCACCGCGGCGACGGCCGCGCCCAGCACGCTCATCGCCTGGCCCAGTCCCGCGACGGAGGTGCCGCCGACCTGCTCGACCAGGAGCGCGCCCACCGCGATGCCCGAGGCGACACCGACGCCGCCGAGGATGTTGCCCGCGACGAGCACGCCGATGCCGCGGCGCGTCGTCCCGATGCGTCTCTGCACGATGTCCTCGTCCCCGGTGATGGCCTCGACCGTGGGCAGTCGAGGATCCGTCCAGCCTAACCAGCGGCGCCCGCCCGCCCGGGCGGTTCGTGCGGGCGGCCTCCTCGGTCCCGTTCGCGGGCGCAGGGACCGGACCTGAGCACAGCGAAGGGCCCGCCGGTTCGCCCGGCGGACCCTTCGGATGGGGCCGGCGGCTCAGCCCAGGTTGTTCTTGGTGAGGAACTCCTTGGCCACGGCCGAGGCGTCCTTCTTGTCCGTGACGACCTCCTTGACCAGCTCACCCAGGGTGGTCGTGTCGAGCTTGGCCGAGACGGCGTTCAGCGCGCCGGAGACCGTGTCGTTGACCTTGGTCTTGGTGATCAGCGGCACGACGTTCTGCGCGGCGAAGAGGCTCTTGGGGTCCTGCAGGACGACGAAGCCGTTGGCCGCGATGGACGGGTCGGTGGTGAAGAGGTTGGCCGCCTGCACCTGGCCGTTCTTCAGCGCGTTGACCGACAGCGGGCCACCGGCGTCGAGCGGGCGGAACGTCTTGAAGTCCAGGTTGTAGACCTTCTTCAGGCCGGGAACGCCCGTCGGGCGGGTCTTCCACTCCGGCGGCCCGCCGAGGGTGAGGTCCTTGGCGACCGGCTGCAGGTCGGCGATCGACTTCAGCTTGTACTTGTCGGCGGTCGCCTTGGTGACCACGACCGCGTCCTTGTCCTCGGCCGCGGACTTGTCGAGGACCGTCAGCGTGGGCGGCAGCGCGGCCTTCAGCTCCTTGTAGACGCCGTCCGCGTCGGTGGCCTTGGCGTCCTTGTTGAAGTACTGCGCGAGGACGCCGGTGTACTCCGGGATGAGGTCGATCGAGCCGTCCTTGAGCGCCGGGATGTAGGTCTCGCGGCTGCCGATGTTGAGCTGCTTGTCGACCTTGACGCCCTTGCCGGCGAGCGCACCGGCGTAGATCTCGGCGAGCAGCTGGTTCTCGGGGAAGTTGGCCGAGCCGACGACGATGGTGCTCGCGTCGGCCTTGGCCCGCCACCGGCGGACGATGACGCCGATCCGGTGGACAGGGGGTTGCCGCCGCTGCTGGAGCCGCAGGCGGAGACCGACAGCAGGGCTGTGGCGGTCAGCGCGAGGACGATCTTCGTACGCATCATGGGATGTTCTCTTTCTGGTTTGGGCCTAGGCGGCTTCCTGCAGCGAGCTCGTGGAGGGTTCGGCGCGGACGTCCTCGGGGACGGGTCGCGCGGCGGAGAAGGCGCCGGTCAGGCCGGGCGAGACGACCCAGCGCTGCACCAGGGAGAGCACCAGGTCGACCAGCAGCGCCAGGACCGCGACGAGGATCGCGCCCGCGGCCATCTGCCCGTAGTCGCGCACGGCCTGGCCGTCGATGAGGAACCGGCCCAGCCCGCCGATGCCGATGGTGGCGGCGATCGTCGCGGTCGCGATGATCTGCAGCATCGCCGAGCGCAGCCCGGAGAAGATCAGCGGCAGCGCGCACGGCACCTCGACCCGCGCGAGCACCTGGGTGCCGCGCATGCCCATCCCCTTGGCCGCGTCGCGCGCGGCCGGGTCGACGCCCTCGACCCCGGCGTAGACGCCGGACAGGATCGGGGGGATGGCGAGGATGACCAGCACGATGAGGGTGGGCACGACGTACGACGCGTCGCCCTGCAGGGTGCCGCTCAGCCACAGCCAGACCAGGAACAGCAGGCCGAGCGAGGGCAGCGCCCGGGCGGCACCGGCCAGGTTGACGGCGACGAACCGGCCGTGGCCGGTGTGGCCGACCCAGAGCCCGAGCGGGACGGCGATCAGCGCGGCGACCAGCAGCGCCTCGAACGACAGCTGCAGGTGCTCCAGGACGCGGGTGGGCACGCCGTCGGAGCCCGACCAGTGCGCCGGGTCGGTGAGGAACGTCAGGACGGCGTTCATGCCCGCACCCTCGCTGCGCGCTGCCAGGGCGTGACCACCCAGGTGACGGCGACGATGACGACGTCGAGCAGCAGCGCCAGCACCACGCAGGCGATGATCCCGACCACGATGGGGTCGAGGAAGCTGCGGCTGAAGCCGTCGGTGAACAGCGACCCGAGCTGGGCGACGCCGATGATGGCCGCGACGCTGACGATGCTGACGTTGCTCACCGCGGCGACGCGCATCCCGGCGGAGATGACGGGCACGGCCAGCGGCAGCTCGACCCGGAAGAACCGCGCGACCCGGGTGTAGCCCATCGCGGTCGCGGCCTGGTTGACGTCGTCGGGCACGGCGCCGAGGCCGTCGGCGACGGTGCGCACGAGCAGCGCGATGGTGTAGATCGTCATCGCGACGAGGACGTTGACCGGGTCGAGGATCTGGGTGCCGATGAACCCCGGCATGAGGATGAACAGCGCCAGCGAGGGGATCGTGTAGAGCAGGCCGGTGCCGACGATCAGCGGCGGGTAGAGCGGCCGGTAGCGCCGGGCCAGCCAGCCCAGCGGCAGCGCGAGGGCGAGGCCGATCAGCAGCGGCACCCCGGCGAGGTAGAGGTGCCGGACCGCCAGGTCGAGGACCTCGCTGCGGTGGTCCAGGAACCAGGTCATGACGGAGGTTCCACCGGCTGCAGGTCCTCCTCGTGGACCGTGGGCCGGTCGGCCTCCTCGATCGCGGTGAGGACCTCGTGGGCGCGGACCGTGCCCAGCAGGGTGCCGTCGTCGTCGACGATCACGCCGCGCCGGCTCGGCGAGGACAACGCCGCGTCGAGGGCGTTGCGCAGGGGCCCGGACGCCGAGGCGACGGTGCCGCCGCGGTGCACCATCTCCGGCTGCAGCTCGCGGTCGACCCGCGAGGGCTCGACCCAGCCCAGCGGGCGGTTGTCCTGCGGTCACCAGCACCCAGGAGTCGGTCGTGGCCCGGCGGACGTCCGCCGGCGTCGCGCCGATCTGGACCGACGGCTCCTGCCGCAGCGGCAGGGCGGGAGTGGCCTGGAAGCTGAGCGCGCGGTAGCCGCGGTCGCGTCCGACGAAGTCCGCGACGAAGTCGTCGATCGGGTGGGCCAGCAGGTAGGAGGGGGCGGCGAGCTGGGCCAGGGTGCCACCGACCCGCAGGACGGCGACCTGGTCGCCGAGCTTGATCGCCTCGTCGATGTCGTGGGTGACGAACAGGATGGTCTTGCCCAGCTCCTGCTGCAGGCGCAGGAACTCGTCCTGCAGCTGCTCCCGGACGATCGGGTCGACCGCGCTGAACGGCTCGTCCATCAGCATCACCGGCGGGTCGGCCGCGAGGGCCCGGGCGACGCCGACGCGCTGCTGCTGGCCGCCGGAGAGCTGCGAGGGGTAGCGGCCGGCGAAGGCGGTCGGCAGGCCGACCCGTTCGAGCAGCTCCATCGCCTGCGAGCGGGCCTTGGCCTTGCGCTCGCCGAGCAGCATCGGCACGGTCGCGACGTTGTCGAGGATCGTCTTGTGCGGGAACAGGCCCGCGTGCTGGATCACGTAGCCGATGCCCCGCCGCAGCTGCGACGCGTCCATCGAGGCGGTGTCCTGGTCGTCGATCCAGATCCGGCCCGAGGTGGGCTCGATCATCCGGTTGACCATGCGCAGCGAGGTGGTCTTGCCACAGCCCGAGGGCCCCACCAGCACGGTGATCTGGCCTGTCGGCGCCTCCAGACTCAGCTCGTTGACGGCGATGGTGCCGTCCGGATAGTGCTTCGAGACTCCGTCGAAGCGGATCATGGGCATCAACCTAACCGACACGTCCGACACGGCTCATAGAGAATCGGGCGCATGTCCGCACTGACACCGGCCCGTTACCAGCCGGTGAGCCTCGACGGGGCCTCGCTCACCCTGGCCGGTCTGGCCTCCATCGTGGCCGGTGCACCGGCCCTCGTCGACCCCTCCGCGCTCGATCGGGCACGCCTGGGCCAGGAGGCCGCCGACCGGGTCACCGCCGAGCGGCACGTCTACGGGCGTACGACGGGAGTCGGCGCCGGCCGCGAGGAGGTCACCAGCGCGCCGGTCTCCCACGGCCTGCGGCTGCTGCGCGCCCACGCCGCCGGGTGGGGCGAGCCGCTGCCCGCGGACGTCGTGCGCTGCGCCCTGGCGATCCGCGCCAACCAGCTGCTGGTCGGCGGCTCGGGCGCCACTCCCGACCTCGCCGTCGCGCTCGCCGAGCTGGCCTGCGGCCCGGCGGCTGACCTGCCGGTCGTCCACCGGTACGGCGGCCTGGGCACCGGCGACCTCACGGCCTGCGCCGAGGTCGGCCTGGCGCTGCTCGGCGAGCGGCCCCGCGCCGACGGCGGTCGGCGGCAGCGGCTGCAGCTGACCTCGGCCGACGCGCTGCCGCTGATGTCGAGCAACGCGTTCACCCTGGCCCAGGCCGCGCTCGGCGCGCTGGCGCTGCGCGGAGCTGGCGGACGCGGCCAACACGGTGGCCTCGCTGACCTGGCTCGGGCCTGCGGGGCAACCCCGAGTCGGTGGACCCGGCGGTGGAGCGCGCGACCCCCTTCCCCGGCGCCGCGCGGGTCGCCCGGGCGGTGCGCGGGCTGATCCGCGAGCAGGACGTCGTTCCGCAGTACATCCAGGACTTCTTCGGCCTGCGGACCTGGCCGCAGGTGCACGGGCCGGTGCTGGACGCCGTCGACCAGCTGGCCTCGGTGGTCGAGGCCTCGGTCAACACGTCGTCGGAGAACCCGCTCTTCACGCCCGCGACGGCGACCACCCCGGACACGGTCACCCACCACGGCGGCTTCCACGCGGCGTACCTGGTGCTGGCCATCGACACGACCATGCTGGCGCTGTGCCGCTCGGCGCAGGCGGTGCAGTCGCGGATCAGCCACCTGCTGACCGACCGCGACCACGGGCTGCCGCTGTTCCTCTCCGATGCGACGCAGGGCTCCTCGGGGGTGCTGATCGGCGAGTACGTCGCCGGGTCGGCGCTGGCGCTGATCATCGGCCACGCCTCGGCGCCGGCCAGCATCCAGACCGTCGGCGTCTCGGCCGGCATCGAGGACGACGCGTCGTTCGCGGGGCTGGCGGCGGTGCGGGTGGCGCCGGCGCTGGAGGCGTACCGGCGGATGCTCGGGGTCGAGCTGCTCTGCGCGCTGCGGGCGCTGCGGCTGCGCGGCACCACGGTGACCGGCCGGCTCGGGGAGGTCGTCGGGCTCTGCGCGGTGCTGCCGGCCGACCTCGGCGACCACGACGTGCTGCCGGACCTCGACGCGGCGGAGGCGCTGGTGGGCGACCTCGCGGCGTACGGTCAGTCCTCGCCCTCGAGCGCCGTCTCGTAGCTGCTGCGGGGCGCACCGAGCAGCTCCTCCTGCAGGAAGCCGGACGCCAGCCGGTGCCAGCGGTGCGCCCGCCGGACCATGGCGTGCCCCTCGCCGGGGATCCGGACGAACCGCACCGGCGTGCCCTCGGCGCGCAGCCGGGAGGCGAACCCGGCGGTCGCGGCGGGGTCGGTCATCCGGTCCGCGGTGCCGTGGACGAGCAGGACCGAGCGGCCGGCGAGCTGCGCGGACGGTTCGCTCGGCGGCAGCCACGGGGCCAGGCCGGCGACGGCGGTGACGGCGGGGTGGCCACCGACGCGCAGCGCGGTCCGGCCGCCCATCGAGTGGCCGAGGACGCCGATCGGCCGGCCCGGGAACCGCTGCGGCCAGCCGGTCCAGCGCCCAGGTGGCGTCGGCCACCGGTGACATCTGGTCGCCGTTCCAGCCGCGGACCCGGAAGCGGATCACCGCGACGGCGATGTCGCCGCGGGACTCGACGCCGATCTGCAGGGCGAAGGGGATCATCCGCAGGTAGGCCAGGCTCGTCGGCGGCACCGCGACCTGGCTGGCCTCCTGGCCGCCGTGCAGGACCAGCGCCACGGCGCGGGGGTCGGCACGCGGCGCGGTGACGGTCAGGTGCGGGTCGTGGGGCCACGCCGTCACGGTAGCCAGCGCCTCGGTCACGGCGCCGTGTGCGGCGCTGCGTCGGCTCAGACCTCGGTGTGGTGGAAGTTCTGGAACGAGCGGCTGGCCGTCGGGCCGCGCTGGCCCTGGTAGCGGGAGCCGTACTTGGCGCTGCCGTAAGGGTTCTGGGCCGGGCTGGACAGGCGGATGAAGCAGAGCTGGCCGATCTTCATGCCCGGCCACAGCTTGATCGGCAGCGTCGCGACGTTGGAGAGCTCGAGGGTGACGTGGCCGCTGAAGCCCGGGTCGACGAAGCCGGCGGTGGAGTGGGTCAGCAGGCCGAGCCGGCCGAGGGAGGACTTGCCCTCCAGGCGCGCGGCGAGGTCGTCGGGCAGGGTGACGACCTCGTACGTCGAGCCGAGGACGAACTCGCCGGGGTGCAGGATGAACGGCTCGCCCTTGTCGACCTCGACCAGCCGGGTGAGGTCGGGCTGGTCCTCGGCCGGGTCGATGTAGGGGTACTTGTGGTTGTCGAACAGGCGGAACAGCTTGTCCAGCCGCACGTCGATGCTCGAGGGCTGCACCATCTGCTCGTCGTACGGCTCGAGGCGCACGCGGCCACCGTCGATCTCGGCCCTGATGTCAGCGTCGGATAGCAGCACGCGGACACGGTAGCGCGGCGGCGTGCCGGGGCCTGCGGCGGCTCGTGGACCACGTGTGACGGCGGTCGACGGCGTCGGTTAGAGTGACGCTCGCGCCGGGGATCGGAGACGGTCGACCGGCTGCGCGGGTGTAGTTCAATGGTAGAACATCAGCTTCCCAAGCTGACAGCGCGGGTTCGATTCCCGTCACCCGCTCCATCCATCCACGCTCGGCGGATCAGACGCGCTGGACGTCGCCCCATCCCTTGATCCCCACCCCCTGGTCAGCCGGAGCTGGACGAGGACGGCGTGCTGGACATGCTGGGCGTGCCGGACATGCTCGCCGCGCTGCTGGTGACGTTCGCCGTCAGCGTGCCGATCGGCTGGCCCTTCTTGAAGGTCGTGACCAGCAGCTTGCCGTCAAGCAGCAGGGCGGCCGCGGCGTTGAGGGTCGAGGTGATGCCGCTCAGGGTGACCTGGCTTCCGCTGCCGGTGCGGCTCATCTTCGCGAAGCTCACGTCCAGCAGCGGAACCTTCTTCCCGTTCACGGTGCCCGTCAGCAGCCCCGTGGTCGTGCTCAGCACGAGGCTCGTCACCGTCACGCTCCGGCCCGAGTGACTGAAGGTCAGGCCGCCGCTGTGCTCCAGCCTCCCCTTCAGGGCCGCCTTGGTCAGCGTCCCGCCGGTGATGGGGAGGCTGATGGCGCCGGAGGACATGGCGGTTGCCGGCGCAGCCGGAGCCACCTTCACGCCGGCGTTCTTCAGCGCCGTGGCCGTCGCTGAGGCCAGCGTGAGCTCGGTGTTCTTGCCCGTCACCGTCAGCAGGACGGCCGAGACGGTCGGGGTCGGCATCGTGCTCGGACGGGTGGTCATCGAAGGCGCCGAGGCCGATCTCGTCGTCGGGGTGGTGGAGGAGGTCCCCGCCGAGCTGCAGGCGGCTGTGACCAGGACGAGGCCGACCGAGCCGAGGGTGAGTCCGCGTCGGCGCAAGAATGTCGTCATCACAACTCCTGTGGGTGCTCAGAGATGATGTCGTCCCCCGGTTCTACCGCCCGAGGAACCACGTCCAGCCTCCCGGTGCCTCAAGGGCGGCGGCATCACCCACGCAGGATGAGCGCCTGCCATCGGCCTGAACCCGCCACGACAGCCAGGGCCTGGGCACGGTCGCCGCGTCCGCGGTGAGGCCCTCGACGGGAGTCAGCCTCGCGGTCAGACTCGAGGTGTTGGGGGCGGAACCGACGAGGATGTCGGCGTGGAGCGAGGAGGACAGGATGGTCACCGTCGCCGCCGTACAGGCCAGTCCGGTGTTCCTGGACCGGGAGGCGACCACGGAGAAGGTCTGCGCGCTGGTCAGCGAGGCGGCCGGCCATGACGCGGCGCTGATCGTCTTTCCCGAGTCGTTCGTCCCCGCCTACCCGGACTGGGTCTGGCGCACCAAGGCGTGGGATGACGCCGCGTTCATCAGTCGGCTCTACGCGAACGCTGTCAGCGTGCCGGGGCCGACCCTGCGAGCGGATCGGCGACGCGGCGGCGGAAGCGGCGGCGTACGTCGTGATCGGGGTGACCGAGGTCGACGGCGGCACGCTGTACAACACGCTGCTCTACGTGGGCCCGGACGGGCGGCTGGTGCAGCGGCACCGGAAGCTGATGCCCACCGGCGGGGAGCGCACCGTGTGGGGAATGGGCGACGGCTCGGAGCTCGGGGTCGTGGACACACCGTTCGGTGTGGTGGGCGGCCTGCTGTGCTGGGAGAACTACATGCCGCTGGCCCGCGCTGCGATCTACGCGCAGCACTGCGACATCTACCTCGCTCCCACCTGGGACAACAGCGACACGTGGGTGGCGACGTTGCAGCACATCGCCAAGGAGGGCGGGCAGTTCGTCATCGGGGTCGCACCGCTGCTGCGCGGCTCCGACGTGCCGGAGGAGCTGCGCGGCACGCTCTACGGGCTCGACGAGGACTGGATGTCGCGCGGCCACACCACCATCGTGGCGCCCGGTGGTGCGGTGCTCGCCGGGCCGGTGATGGAGCGGGAGGAGATCGTGTACGCCGACCTGGACGTTGCCGCCGTCCGGGAGCAGCACCGCCGGTTCGACCCGGTCGGCCACTACGCGCGCCCCGACGTCTTCACGCTGCACGTCGACACGCGAGCCCGGAGTCCGGTCGTCTTCGACGGACCGGGCTGACCGCTCGGCCCGGCGCCCGACGCCCGACGCCCGACGCGGCTGAGCCGCTCCGGAGCGGCAGGTGATGCGCCATCCGCCCCGGATGACGTGCCACGTCCCGGACGGCTGTTGTCATCCTTCTGTGACAAGGCCGCGGCGGTGCTTCCTGCAGGCGGTGGCGGTCCTGGTCGTCTTCAGCCTGGTGCGCGGGCTGGGGCTGGCAGGGCGACCCAGCGTGTCCGTCGCAGTGGTGACGACGGTGCTCGCGCTGGTGGCCTGGTGGTCCGGCGCCTCGCCGCCGACCTCGGGCTGGAGCGGGCGGCCGTGCCCGCGGGGATCCGGTACGGCGCCGCCACCTTCGGGGCCGTCGGGCTCGTGGTCCTGATGGCCGCCGTGGTGCCGCTGACGCAGCCGGTGCTCCACGACTCGCGCGGCGACATCACCGGCGGGCGGCTGCTGTACGAGCTGACCGTGACCGTGGCCCTGCTGACCGCCGTCCCGGAGGAGTTCGCGTTCCGAGGAGTGCTGCTGGGGTCGGCGACGGCGCTCTGGGGGCCACGACGCGCCATCTGGGTCACGGCGCTCCTGTTCGGGCTGTGGCACATCCAGCCGACCCTGCAGACCATGTCCGACAACCGCGCGGTGGGTGCGGCGTCGACGCAGGTGGCAGGGCGGGTGGCCCTGGTGGCCGGGGCGGTCGCCGTGACCTTCGTGGCGGGCCTCGCCTTCGCGTGGCTGCGGCTGCGGTCGCGGAGCCTGGTGGCGCCGGTCCTGGCCCACGTCGCCACCAACGGGCTCGCGCTGGTGGCCGCCTGGGCCGTCGCCCACCAGGGGCTGTCCTGACAGGGCTCCCGCCGCGCTGAGGCCTAGTCCGAGGTTGATCACGACGCTGCGGATCGCCGCCAGCTCCTCGGGTGTGGCGTCTGCAGGTTGCATCACCGCGGCCCATCCGTCGACGTACTCGCCGGTGTACTTGTGCCCGTGTCCGGGCGGCACGCCGGTGGAGAACGGCAGGTCCGCGGTCACCTGCCAGAACGTCACGAACGGTATCCAGACGACCTGCGCGAGGACGTCCTTGCCGGGAGCTTCGTTCGTCCACGCCGGCTTGCCGAGGATGAGGCTCGGGCTCCACCACACGATGGGGTCGGAGGGATGCATCAGGTAGAGGACCCGGCTGCCTTGCCACGGGCTGCCCTGCGGCGGAATCGCGGTCCCGGCGTCGTTGGCGAACCGGACGGTTCGCCCGTCCTTGTAGACGGGCTGGATCTCCGGGCTCCCGGGGGCACGGTGGTCGCTGAACTCGCGGAACAGCGTGTTGAAGTTGGGTGGGCCGGCGAACAACGTGCCGTTGGTGCGGTTGCGCAGGTCGTACTCCCCGCTGAAGGCCGTCTCGCCCCCGAAGGAGCCGAGGCTCTCGCCGGCGACGAAGAGCCTGGGACGCTGGCCGGCCGGCAGCTTCGACCACGGGTCGTAGACGGCGTCGAACAGGGCCCGGCCGGCCTCGCGAGCCTTGGACTGGTCGACCAGGTAGGAGATCCACGACGGCAGGTAGGAGTACTGGATGGCGACCGTCGCCGCGTCCCCGTGGGTGAGGTACTCGAAGGTGTCCACCATGGCGGGGTCGACCCAGCCGCTGCCGGTCGTGGTGACCACGAGCAGGTTCTTGCGCTGGAATCCGCCTGCCCGCTGGAGGTCCTGGACCGCGAGGGCCGCTCGGGACTCCGCATCGGGGCCGGACGCGAGGCCGGCGTACGACCTGACCGGCTCCACCGCCCGGTGGTGCGTCACCTTCTCGATGTCGGCCGGCGACGGCCCGAGGCCGGTGAACGTCCGCCCCTCGTAGCCGAGGGAGTCCCACGGCACCACGGAGCCGGGGCCGCCGGAGCGCAGGCCGGTCGTCGGCTGGTGCACGCCCTCGGGCGTCGTGGTGTCGCGCACCGAGAAGGCCTTGTCGGCAACACTGACGAGCCCGTCGAGCAGCAGCCCGGTGACGACCAGGTAGGTGAGGCCGACGACCAGCACCCAGCCCACGGCCGCTGCGGCGCGAGGGCCGATCCATCGCCTCAGCAGCCGTGCGGCCGACCGGTAGACGCGTCGAAGGCCGCGGCCGGTGAGGATGAGCAGACAGAAGACGCGGCTGCGACCACGGGAGATGCCACGACCAGCGCGAGGTTGTAGTCCGACACCCCCATGAGGCGCCGGATCTCGTACTGCCAGTACTGGCCCAGCGCGAACGAGACCGCCAGCAGCACCGCGGCACTCACCAGGAAGGTCGGCCAGGCCCAGCTCCGGGGTGGCCGGGGGTCCCGGTCGGCGAAGGCGCGCCAGATCCACGCGGCCACGACGCCCAGCCCGTACCCGATCGCCGCGGTGACGCCCCAGACCAGTCCCTGGATGAGGCCGCCACGGGGCAGCAGTGACGGGGTGAAGGACAGGCACGCCAGGACGAGCGCACCCCAGCTGCCGGGCAGCGTGACGTGACCCAGTCTCCGCAGCCTCCCCGGGGCCGGCCTCGCACCCGGACCGGCGGTCGACGCCTCGGCCGTCGACACCTCGGCCGTCGAGACCTCGGCTGTCGAGACCTCGTCGGCCGACACCTCGTCTGCCGTCGCTGCTGCCGGCTGCGGGTCGCCGTCGCCCCGATCGGGGACCTTCCCGTCTGCGGCACGGGGCAGTGCGCCCCGGGCCGGGTCGGCTGGCGCGGCGGGCTCCAGTTCCATGAGTTCCTCTCTCGAGGACGGCCCACGGCCGTCCTCGTCGGCAGGTAGGGCGGCCGCTCGGCCGCAGGCCCCGGGCGGCGGCCGAGGGTCCGTCGAACCGGGCTACTGCCCGAGGGAGACCTGAGGGGTGGCGCCCGGCGGGTGGCGCAGCTTCCACCCGACGTCGAGCCCGACACTGAGCGCGAAGATGACCACCAGCGCCACCATCGAGGCCGGCTCATGGATGAGCGTCGTGAAGATGAAGGTCACGAGGACGACTGCGGATGCCGCGATCGCCAGCACCAGGACGTGGTCCGCGCGCCGGTCTCGGACCTGACCCGGAGATGGGCTGCGGTCACCAGCGTGAAGATCAGCAGGGCCACAGCGCTGCCGATCGAGGCGATCGCGTCCAGCTTGAAGAGGAGCGCGAGGACCAGGCAGGCGCCCGCCTCGACCAGCAGCCCGACCGAGAACCGTCCCCGGAGCCGTCGGCCCATCACCGTGGGGAACTGCCCGGTCGCGGCGAGTCGCTCGGAGAGCCCGGGAGCCGGGTAGAGCCCGGCGTTGGTGGCTCCGGCGGTGGCGAACAGGGCGGTCACGCTCATCAGCCAGTAGCCGGCCTGCCCCAGCGTGGGCTCGGCGGCGACCGCCAGCGCGGTGCCACCGGAGGCGATGACCTGCTCGGCGGTGAGGGTGCCGAAGACCCCGAGCGCGACGGCGACGTAGATGACGGTCGCGATGCCCAGGGCGAGGTACATCGCCCGCGGCAGCTGGTACGGCGGGCCTGTCGAGGTCCTTGGCCGTGAACGTGATGATGCCGAAGCCGAGGAAGGCGAAGAAGGTCAGCGCGACGCTCGAGACGATGTCACGGAACGGCGGGTACCCGGAGGGCGCGAGCAGCGACGGGTTCATGTTGACCAGGGTGACGACGGCGAAGACGACGAGGATGCCGAGGACGACGGTGACGATCACCGTCTGCGCTCCCGCGACCAGCTTGGATCCGACGACGTTGACCGCCGTCATGACCAGGATGATGAGGGCGGCGAACACCTTGATCCAGGCCCCGCCGCCCCCGGCGAACATCGAGCTGGCGTAGCTGCCGAAGGAGACGGCCACCATGGCGGTCACGATGGCGTTGGCGATGTAGGTGAGCCACGCGGTGATCCCGGTGGCGTGCCCGTCCCCGAACCCCTTGGCGACGTACTCCGAGCAGCCCACCGGCCGAGGGGTATCGGGCGCCGAACTTCGCGAACGAGTAGCCCTGCAGCCCCGCGACCGCGCCGGCGATGAGGAACGACAACCAGACTGCGGATCCCGCGACCTCACCCGCTGCGCCCAGGAGCGCGAAGATCCCCGCTCCCACCATCGCGCCCACCCCGATGAACGCCGCCTGGCGAATGGTCAGGTGCTGCTTCGGCTTGGCCTGGCCTGCTTGCTCGGTCATCGTGACACCTTCCTGGGTTGCTGGTACGGCGGCACAGGCGCCGGTTGTCGTCGTCAGTCGCCCAGCGTGGCGACCATGACGGCCTTGATCGTGTGCATCCGGTTCTCGGCCTGGTCGAAGACGATCGAGTGCTCGGACTCGAAGACGTCGTCGGTGACCTCGAGGCCGTCCAGCCCGTAGTTCTGGAAGATCTCCTCGCCGACCTTCGTCTCGCGGTTGTGGAACGCCGGCAGGCAGTGCATGAACTGCACGTCCGGGTTGCCGGTCCGGCGGACGACGTCCGCGTTGACCTGGTAGGGCGTGAGCAGCTTGATCCGCTCCGCCCAGACGCTCTTGTCCTCGCCCATCGACACCCAGACGTCGGTGTAGAGGTAGTCGACGCCGCGCACGCCCTCGTCGACGTCCGTCGGTCAGCGTGAGCCGGGCGCCGGTCTCCTCGGCGATCCGCTTGCACGGTCTTCGACGAGGTCGTCGGTCGGCCACAGCTCGCTCGGGTGCGCACAGCCGGACGTCCATGCCGAGCTTGCAGCCGCCGACCATCAGCGAGTTGCCCATGTTGTTGCGGGCGTCGCCGAGGTAGCAGTAGGCGATGTCGCGAGAGGGGCTTGTCGCTGTGCTCGGTCATCGTGAGGACGTCGGCGAGGATCTGCGTCGGGTGGAACTCGTCGGTGAGCCCGTTCCAGACCGGCACGCCGGCGTACCGGGCCAGGATCTCGACGGTCTCCTGGGCGAAGCCGCGGTACTCGATCCCGTCGAAGGTCCGGCCGAGCACCCGCGCGGTGTCCTTCATCGACTCCTTGTGGCCGATCTGCGACCCGCTCGGCTCCAGGTAGGTGACGTGCGCGCCCTGGTCCTTGGCGGCGACCTCGAACGCGGTGCGGGTGCGCGTCGATGTCTTCTCGAAGATCAGCGCGATGTTCTTGCCCGCGAGGCGGGGCCGCTCGTACCCGCCGTACTTGGCGGCCTTGAGGTCGGCGGAGAGCTTCAGCAGGAACCGCAGCTCCTCCGGAGTGAAGTCGAGCTCCTTGAGGAAGCTGCGGTTTCGGAGGTTGGCGCCCACCTTGCCTCCTACGTGATCACGTGCCGCGGCGCGGATGCGACGGCAGCCGGGACCCTGCGGCAACCACTGTGCCTTCGGGGTGCTGGTGGACGTCTCATCCTTGGGGGATGAAGGCAGCGGGCCCGGATGACCGCGTGAGCCCCGGCGGCTCGTCAGCGCCAGCGTGGACGTCATCGTGCCTCCGCGCTGGGTGCGCACCGGATCACTCTCGCGGGATGGCCAAAGCCCCCAGTGGGTTTCGACATGCTTGTGGTCCGGAGGGACAGTGGGGCGATGCCGTTGGCGAGGTGGTCACAATGCCGTTCAACGTTCAGTCAGAGGTCGGAAGACTTCGCAAGGTCATGGTTCACCGACCCGGTTGGAACACGCCAGGCTCACCCCTTCGAACGCCGAGGAGCTGCTCTTCGACGACGTGCTGTGGGTCAGCAGGGCCAAGATCGAGCACGACGCCTTCTGTGAGGCCATGCGCGAACGCGGGGTCGAGGTGTTCCACGCCGAGAAGCGCTGGCCGAGGCGCTCGACCAGCCCGGCGTCCGGGAGGGGTCAGCGCCAAGATCCTCAGCGAGCGCGAGGTCGGCATCACCGCGGCAGATAGGGCCCGCGAGTGGGCTGCCGCAGCCGATGCGTCGCTCGTGACGGAGTTCCTCATCGGCGGCATCACCAAGGCCGATGTCGAGCGCGACGTGGGTCTGGTGTGGAGTCGGCCGACCCCACCGCCATGCTGCTGCCCCCGCTGCCGAACTTCCTCTTCCAGCGGGACCCGTCCTGCTGGATCTACAACGGCGTCACGCTGAACCCCATGACCAAGCCGGCGCGCAAGCCGGAGACGGTGATCATGGAGGCGATCTACCGCTTCCACCCCATGTTCAACGCGGAGGAGTTCCCCATCTGGCTGGGCGGCGTGGACGAGGACTGGGGCCGCGCGCACGTCGAGGGCGGCGACGTCCAACCCATCGGCAACGGCGCCGTGATGATCGGGATGGGGGAGCGGACCACACCCCAGGCGGTGCTCTGGATCGCCCGGTCGCTGTTCCGTCAGGGGGCGGCGCGGCTCGTCCTGGCCGTGCACCTGCCGAAGTCCCGTTCGTACATGCACCTCGACACGGTTCTCACGATGTGCGACCGCGACCTGGTGACGCTCTTCCCCGAGGTCATCAACGGGGCGCGCACCTGGGCGGTCCGCCCGGGGGACTCCCCCGACGACCTGGTCGTCGAGGAGCAGCCGGGCTACCTCCCCGACCTGATGGCCAGCGCCCTGGGCGTGGACACCATGCGGGTGATCGAGACCGGCGGTGACGCCTTCGAGGCCGAACGTGAGCAGTGGGACGACGGGAACAACGTGGTCGCGCTCGAGCCCGGCGTCGTCGTCGCCTACGAGCGCAACGTCGGGACGAACACGGCACTGCGCCGGGAGGGCATCGAGGTGATCACCATCGAGGGGTACGAGCTCGGTCGCGGTCGTGGTGGCTCCCACTGCATGACCTGCCCCCTGGAACGCGACGCCGCCTTCTGACGACGAGGGCCTGGGACCGCGAGTACCCCGGAGAGACGCAGGAGTCCGGAGGTGGGGGGAGGGGGGGAGGGGCGCTCTTTGGTTTGGGCGGGATGTCTGTCAGGTGACGGTGTTCACGGTATCTCTCCGCCTCTCGGGCGCCGTGGTCCTCCCACCGCCGCCGTGACGTCCGCGAGCCCGAGCCAGAGCCCGACCAGCGCCCTCGCGCCCCCCGCCCCACCGGCGCGACGATCCCCAAGACGGGGGGTCCCCGGCGGGGTCCCGGGGGATTTTCCGCACTGTTGTGGCGAACGACCACGATCCCTCACGTCAAACCACCACGCTGCGCGAGCCCCGTGCCGGAGACCGGAGCTACGTGGTAGGCCGGGAGGGGTAGAGGGGGAGGAGGGGTTCCCGAGGAATCTCGCAGGCGTACGCGGTGGTCGTGCGATAGAGGGAAACGGACCGGGTCCACCTGTCAGACCTCGACAATGCGAGAGGCGGGCCCGTCCGGCTCAGCGGAGGTCGAACCGGTCCAGGCTCATGACCTTGTCCCACGCCGCGACAAAGTCCTGGACGAACTTCTCCTGCCCGTCGTCGCTGGCGTAGACCTCGGCGATGCCTCGGAGCTGGGAGTTCGAACCAAAGACGAGGTCAACGGTCGTGGCGGTCCACCTGATTCGTCCGTGGCCGTCCCGGCCGTCGAACACGGTCTCGGCCGACGCGGACGCCTTCCACTCCGTGCCCATGTCGAGCAGGTTCACGAAGAAGTCGTTGGTCAAGGTCTCCGGCCGGTCGGTGAGCACCCCGTGCCGGGTTCGCCCGACGTTCGCGCCGAGGGCCCGCATGCCGCCGACCAGGACCGTCATCTCGGGAGCGGTGAGCGTCAGCATGTTGGCCCGGTCCAGCAGCAAGGTCTCCGGCGGCAGCTTCTCGCCGGCACGCAGGTAGTTGCGGAAAGCGTCTGCCTGGGCTCGAGCACGGAGAACGACTCCACGTCAGTCTGCTCCTGGGATGCGTCCGTGCGCCCCGGAGCGAACGGGACCGTCACGTCCTGACCGGCGTTCCTCGCCGCTTGCTCTACGGCCGCGCACCCGGCCAGGACGATGACGTCCGCCAGCGAGACCCTTTTCCGTCGGACTGGGAGCTGTTGAACTCCTGCTGCACCTGCTCGAGGGCCTGTAGCACCGTGGCGAGCTCGGCCGGCTCATTGACCCCCCAGCCCTGCTGCGGCTCCAGGCGGATCCGCGCCCCGTTGGCCCCACCACGCTTGTCGGTGCCGCGGAAGCTCGCTGCCGACGCCCAGGCGGTCAAGACCAGCTGGGAGATAGACAACCCCGACCCCAGGACCTCTGCTTGAGTGCAGCGACGTTCTCATCATGATCAGCTCATGGTCCACCTCGGGCAGGGGGTCCTGCCACGGCTGCGGCTCCGGGACCCACGGGCCGAGGAAGCGCGAGACGGGGCCCATGTCACGGTGCAACAGCTTGTACCACGCCTTAGCGAACGCGTCCGCGAGCTCGTCAGGGTGCTCCATGAAACGCCGTGAGATCTGCTCATAGGTCGGGTCGAGCCGCAGCGCGAGGTCCGTCGTCAACATCATCGGCGCGTGCCTGACCGAGGCATCTTCTGGTCCGGCACCGTGTCCGCCCCGGCGCCGTCCTTCGGCTTCCACTGCTTCGCGCCGGCGGGGCTCTCCGTGAGCTCCCACTCGTAGCCGAACAGCGTCTCGAAGAAGCTGTTGTCCCACCTGGTCGGGGTCGGCGTCCAGGCCCCCTCGAGCCCGCTGGTGATCGCGTCGCCTGCCCTTGCCGGTGCCGAAGGTGTTCCTCCAGCCCAGGCCCTGCTGCTCGACGGGGCGCCCTCCGGCTCGGGACCGACCAGGCGGCGGGCGCCGCCCGTGGGTCTTGCCGAAGGTGTGGCCGCCGGCGATCAGCGCGACCGTCTCCTCGTCGTTCATCGCCATCCGGCGGAAGGTCTCCCGGATGTCGCGGGCGGCAGCCAGCGGATCCGGCGTGCCGTTCGGGCCCTCGGGGTTCACGTAGATCAAGCCCATCTGCACTGCGCCGAAAGGACCGGTCAGCTCCCGGTCGCCGCTGTAGCGCTCGTCTCCGAGCCAGGTGTCCTCCGGCCCCCAGAAGATCTCCTCGGGCTCCCAGATGTCCTCGCGGCCGAAGCCGAAGCCGAAGGTCTTGAAACCCATCGACTCCAGCGCGACGTTGCCGGCGAAGACCAGCAGGTCGGCCCAGGAGATCTTCCGGCCGTACTTCTGCTTGACCGGCCACAACAATCGGCGGGCCTTGTCCAGGCTTGCGTTGTCGGGCCAGCTGTTGAGGGGAGCGAAGCGCTGAGCGCCGTCACCGGCACCGCCACGGCCGTCGGCGATGCGGTAGGTGCCGGCTGAGTGCCAGCTCATCCGGATAAAGAGCGGCCCGTAGTGGCCGTAGTCGGCCGGCCACCAGTCCTGCGACGTCGTCATCACCTCGACGACGTCCTGCTTGAGCGCCTCGACGTCGAGGGTCTTGAACTCCTCGGCGTAGTCGAAGTCCTCGCCCAACGGGTTGGACCGCGGCGAGTGCTGGTGGAGCACCTGCAGGTTCGAGCTGGTTCGGCCACCAGTCCTGGTTCGTCCTGGGCCGAGTCGCGCTCGGCGTCGGGGAGGCGATTACCGGGTTCTCGCTCTCGCTGCCGTGGTCGGACACGTCGATGCTTCTCCTGTCCTGATGGCTTGCTCTGTCAGCTGGTTGCTGGGCCGCGGCGCACTCGGGCAAACGCCCCAGTAGGTGACCTCGGCCTCGTCGATGCGAAGCCCCGGTCGTCGGATGCGGTCAGGCAGGGCGCCTCGCCGACGGCGCAGTCGACGTCGGCGATGGCCCCGCACGACCGGCATACGACGTGGTGGTGGTTGTCTCCGATCCGCGACTCGTACCGAGCCACCGAGCCGGACGGCTGGATCCGCCGCACAGCCTCCAGCGGTCAGCGCCTGCAGCACGTCGTACACCGCCTGGTGGGACACGGCGGGGAGCTCCGCGGACGGCGCCGATGATCGAGTCGGTCTCGGCGTGCGGATGCGCGTCGCACCGCGGCCAGCACCGCCAGCCGCGGACGGGTCACCCGCAGGACGCCCCGCGCAACATGCGCTCGAAGTCCGGGGGCGTGGACACGCTGGGCAGTATCCTCCGCTTTCTTGAACGCATCAAGAACCCGGGGAGGGGCGACCCGCGACGTGGGCGCCGTGGGGGTGCACCTCGAGCACCGTGCGCCCCGAGGTGCCCACCGGCCTCTGCCGCCGGCTCCGTCCCCGGGGCAAAAGCCGGTCGACATCGCCGGGCGGCCGCTGACAGGATCGCCGCCATGCGCCAGGACGAGATCTGGGATGTCGATGCCGCGGCACGCTACGACACCCCTGGCACGGGCATGTTCGCCCCCGAGGTGGTGGAGCCGACGGTCGACCGTCTCGCCGAGCTGGCGGGCGACGGCCACGCGCTCGAGCTCGCCATCGGGACCGGTCGGGTGGCCGTTCCCCTGGCCGAGCGCGGCGTACCCGTCACCGGCATCGAGCTGTCCGGTCCGATGATCGACCGAGCTCCGCACCAAGGTGGACGAGGCGAGGATCCCGGTGGTCGTCGGGGACATGGCCACCGCCCGCGCGCCGGGGGAGTACTCGTTGGTCTACCTCGTCTTCAACACCATCTCCAACCTGCTGACCCAGGCCGAACAGGTGGCGTGCTTTCGCAATGCGGCGCGCCACCTGTCAGCCCGGCGGCCGCTTCGTCGTCGAGCTGTGGGTGCCTGAGCTGCGCGCGCTCCCGCCGGGACAGCCAGCCACGGTCTGGCAGTCGGAGCCGGGCTACATCGGGCTGGACACGTACGACGTCCTGCACCAGCAGGTCGTCTCGCACCACTTCCACTTCGGCGACCGGCACGGCAGGCGCAGCTCTTCCGCAGCCCGCACCGCTACATCTGGCCGGCAGAGCTCGACCTGATGGCGCAGCTCGCCGGGTTCGAGCTGGAGCATCGGCACGCGGACTGGTCCGGGACCGAGTTCACCGCTGAGTCCCGGTCTCACGTATCGGTGTACCGCCTGCCGACCGCGCCGTAGGTCCACCCGGCACTGCGCCCCTCCTGGTCGACCTCGAGGGTCGTCCGCTGCGCCGCCCATCTCGCGTTCGCCGACCCCGCGGTGCCGGGAACGGGTTGCGCCGAAACTGCACAGGCCGCAGGCGCGCGATGCGATGCTTCGGCGTGGTGCCGCCGGCCGGCGCACCTCACACCGCGAACCGCGGACGAAGGAGTGCGCCTTGGACATGCGACTGGAACTGGTGCCGTTGCGCTCGACGGACGTGGACCGGAGCAAGGCGTTCTACGTCGACCGCGTCGGTTTCACGCTCGATCACGACGTCGAGCCGGGAAACGGCATGCGCGTCGTTCAGCTGACCCCGCCCGGATCAGCCTGCTCGGTCGTTGTCGGTGTGGGGATCAGCGACCCCGACGCCGCACCCGTCCTCAACCTCCATCTGGTGGTCGACGACCTGGATGACGCTCGCCGGACACTCGTCGGCAACGGGGTGGACGTCTCGGACGTCAGCGACATGGGTGGAGGCGTTCGCTACGCCTTCTTCAGCGATCCCGACGGCAACTCCTGGGCGCTGCAGCAGATCTCGCGGTGACGGCCTCGACGGTCGAGGCCCCGAATTCGGGGCGCGGCCGCGGGAGCCGCTCGGGCGTACGCTGACGACGTCGTACCTTTTTGAGGACCCGGCAGACTGTCGATCGGACGGAGCACGCGATGCCGGAGCCGGAGGTGGCGCTGGTTCAGCTGAGCCTCGGTGTCATGGCGCGCTCGCTAAGGAGAACGAGCGCCGGCTGCCGTTGCACCCCGCCACTTCGATCGGATTCCCGATGATCTTCGCGACAGCATCTATCTCGAACGCGGCTACGGGGAGCGTTTCGGTGTGTCCGACGACCAGCTCTAGGGTCGGGTCGCCGGATTCCGGACCCGCGAGCAACTGATCGCGGAGTGCGACGTCATTCTGCAGCCCAAGCCGCTGCTCGCGACATCGCCGAGCTGCGCGCCGGGCAGGTGCTGTGGGGCTGGCCGCACTGCGTGCAGGACAAGGAGCTCACTCAGCTGGCCATCGACCGGCAGCTGACGCTCATCGCGTTCGAGGCGATGAACCACTGGAACCGCGACGGCTCGTTCAACCTGCATGTGTTCCACAAGAACAACGAGCTCGCGGGTTACTGCTCGGTGCTGCACGCCATGCGATCGCCGGCTCGACCGGCGCCTACGGTCGCCGGCTGCGGGCCGTCGTCATCGGCTTCGGGCCACCGCGCGAGGCGCGGTGACGGCGCTGAACGCGCTGGGCGTGCACGACATCGACGTCCTCACCCACCGTGAGGTCGCCGCCGTCGCCTCACCGATCCACTCGGCCCGGATCGTGCACTTCGACAACGACGACGCACCGCCCGGGTGAGCCACGCGGTTACCCAGGACGGCAGGGTGCCGCTCGCCGGAGTTCCTCGCCGAGCACGACATCATCGTCAACTGCGTGCTGCAGGACACCGACGCCCCGCTCATGTTCCTGACCGACGACGACCTCGCCGACATCGACGCCGGGCACCCTGATCGTCGACGTGTCCTGCGACGAGGCATGGGTTTCAGCTGGGCCCGCCCCACGACGTTCGCCGATCCGACGTTCGTGGTCGGCGACAACGTCCTCTACTACGCCGTCGACCACAGCCCGTCCTACCTGTGGGATTCCGCGACCTGGGAGATCAGCGAGGCGCTGCTGCCCTTCCTCCGACGGTGATGGCCGGGCCCGACGCGTGGGACGCCGACCCGACGATCCGCCGGGCCATCGAGATCCGCGACGGGGTCGTCCAGAACCCCGCGATCCTGTCCTTCCAGGGGCGTCCCCCGACCACCCGCACTGGCCTCTGGCGAGCTGAGCTCTGAGCGGGCGTGCCCCATCGTTCGTCGGGGGAGAGCCGGGCGCCCCTACTGCTGCGCCCCGCGCGGCCGCCCCCGGGTGTGGACGACGTCCTGGGCGATGTCGAACAGCGTGCGGTTCTCGTCGAAAGCGTCGAGCTCGGTGGAGTAGATGTTCAACGAGCCGACCTGCCGCTCGTTCGTGGGACCCGAGCTCCCCCGCGATCTGCGCCATCCGCGCACTGATGTCGTTCACCAGTGCGGGACAAGACGCTACCCCGCGAACTACGGTGTAAACGACGCTTGCCCGACCCTGCGGCTGCCGCCGACCGGACCACGAGTAGGCTCACGCGCTCGGTCGGCTACTCGGGAGGGTCCTTGCCCGCGCGCACTCGCGCCACCGTGCCCCGCCGTCCCCCGGCGCGCACGGGTCGCCCCACGGGCGCCAGCCGGCCGGCCGGCGCGCGGCGCGCACCCCGTCGGCCGCCCGCGCGGCCCGGGACCCGGAGCCGAAGCCGGAACCGGCGTCGCACCCGTCGCTGGCCCGGCGTACGGACCACGGTGCTGGCGGTGCTGCTGGCCCTCCTCGTGGTGGCTGCCGTCGCGGTGCAGGTGCTGCGTCCCGCTCCGGCCGTGGTGACCGGCGTGATGCCGGGCTCGTTCACCGGCTACGCCTTCGACACCTGCGAGGCCCCCAGCCAGCGGCAGATGGACGCCTGGCTCGAGCACTCGCCGTACTGGGCGGTCGGCATCTACATCGCCGGGGAGAACCGGGCCTGCCCCCGCCAGCGCCATCTCGACGCGGCCTGGGTGGCCGCCCAGTCGGCACGGGGCTGGCGGCTGCTGCCGTTGAGCGTCGGGCGTCAGGCACCCTGCAGCGTGAGCACCCGCTGGTCGAAGATCGACCCGTCGCCCGGCCACGGGTACGTCGCTGCCCGGGGCCAGGGCCGCGACGAGGCCACCGACGCAGCGGCAGCCGCGCGGGACCTGGGCATCGCCCGGGGCAGCACGCTGTGGCTCGACATGGAGTCGTTCGACATCTCCCGCGCCCGGTGCCGCGACGCGACGCTGGCCTACGTCTCGTCGTGGACGCGGGCAGTGCGCGGCGGCGGGTACGGCTCGGGCTTCTACTCCAGCGCCGCCTCCGGCATCCAGATGCTCGAACGGGCCCGCGGGGCCGCCCCGGGCAGGGATGACCTCCCGGACCAGGTCTGGGTCGGCGAGTGGAACCATCACCACGACACCGGGTCGGCGTACCTGTCCAGTGGCGGGTGGTCCGGCGGGCGGGTGCACCAGTACGCCGGCACCCACCCGGAGACGTACGGCGGCGTGACCCTGGGGATCGACAGCAACTTCATGGCCGTCGGCCGGGGGACGGTGGCGCCGCCCGACCGCACGCCGTGCCCGACGCCTCGGGTCTACCCGACACTGCGGGACGGCGACCGGTCCCCCGGCGTCGCGGTGCTCCAGTGCCTCCTGGAGGGTCGGCGTCTCGTACGACAGGACACCTCGGCCAGGTACTGGTCCGGGACCGCACGGTCGGTCACCGGCTTCCAGCGGTCGACCGGTCTTCCGGCGACCGGGGTGACCGACCGGCCGACCTGGGTGGCGCTGCTCAGCCGGGGCTCCCAGCCCCTGCTCAAGTACGGGTCTGGCGGCGAAGCCGTGCGGCGCCTCCAGCGCGCGCTCGACCGCGGCCGGGAGCGCGGGAGTCTCCGTGACCGGGGTGTTCGAGGCACGCACCCGCGACGCCGTGAGCCGTTACCAGCACGCGCACGCCTCCCGACCACGGGCGTGGTGACCGCGGACGTGTGGAAGCTGCTGCAGACCGGGCGCTGAGCCTCAGCCCCGGTGCCTCGCTGACGCCAGCCCGCTGAGCGACACCGGCGGCGCTCACGCCGATGGCGGCCGACGGCGCGCCGGCTACCTGGCCGTCGCGCAGCGCAGCACCCTGCGACCCGTCGGCGAGGGTGAGCAGGCGCGCCACGGACGCGAGGCGCGTCCGGGCACTCCCACCGCGCCGCAGCCGTCACTGCCACCCGGTCGCACCGCCAGCCGGTCGCGGCCGTAGCACGGCGTCGCCGACGCGACCCGCCCGGCGGTCGGCTACCGCCGACCCCGGCTCGCGCCGTCAGCCGCACCTCCGGCCGTCCGACCGCCACGCGCGCTGAGCCGGCCGCACTCCCCTGCCGCAGATGGTCCGTCTCGCGGGCGCCGTCGCGGTCCGGGCGTGTAGGACGTCCCCCGGTGGGCCGCCGGGTGCGACGCACGCCGCGCCACTCCCACACCGGACGGTCGAGCGGCCCGTTGTAGCAGAGCCACGCCGCTGGCGAGGCCAGCTCGGCGCAGGTGGCGTCGACGTCGTCTGACCTCGAGGGTGAACTGGACGCGGGAGCCTGCCTCGGCCGTGGCCACCCTCGCGGGCTCGATCAGCTCGGGTAGCCGCGGCGACGTCGGTAGCAGGTTGACGAGGGTCTCACCGAACCTGAAGCACCGCGGACTGAGCGTCCTCGAAGACCACCTCCAGGCCGAAGACCTCCTGGCAGAATCTGCCTGGTCCGCCGAGGTCCTCGGCGAACAAGGTGATGGCAGCGATGCCGCCGGGCCAGGGGCGATGATCCCCCTGGACCCACGACCCCGGGTCGTGGTGCGGCTTCCTCATCGTGGGACTCGTCGCGCAGCGTCCCCTGTGAGCGACGTTGCGGCAGACGGTATCCCTCAGACGCGGCGTTGCGGCGTGAACCGCCGTGCCGAATACCCTTCTCGGTGTGTCGGACCGGAGACGGAGAGCGCGGGTCGAGGACGTGGACGCGCTCGCACTGGCGCCTGCCTCACGTCACGACGGACGACGGCACGCGTGGCAACCCGGTCTACCAGGTCGGCGGGAAGTCGTTCATCTTCTTCCGCAACCCCCGACCCGACGCGGTCGACCCGGTCACCGGCGACCGCTACCGCAGACGTGATCGTGTTCTGGGTGCCCTCGGACGCCTACAGGGGGCTCTGGTGCAGGACCCGGCGTCCCCGTTCTTCACCACCCCGCACTTCGATGGCCACCCGTCGGTGCTGTTGCGGGCCAGCCGTGTCGGCGGCGCACCACGCAGGCGCTGGCCGGGAAGTTGTTGCCGACGCCTGGCTCTCACGCGCGCATCCGCGGCGCCGGGCCGACGCCTGGCTGACCGCCACCCTCCCGGCCAGGACCACGCCTGGCCACCGCCTCCGGGTCCGCGCTGACCAGTTCCGTCCCCGTGGGGTCACGGTGTGCCGCTGGGGCTTCGGCGGGCGAACCGCCGCCAGACCCAGCTCGAGGGCACCCGCGCCGTCGAGGACGTACGACGCGGTGAACGCCTCCGTCATCGTGGTGCCCAGGGCGGCCCGGGCCCGAAGCCGACCGGCGACCAGCAACTGGTCCTCCGTGCGGAGCACCAGGTCACCGGGCGGCGCCATCGTGCGCTCCCCGTGCCTGAACAGGGTCAACGGACCGATGTCCAGGGCCTGGTCGCGGTCGGCGGGGTCGCGCAGGAGGTCGTCCAGCCGGAGGCTGTGCCCGTCCAGACGGCCCTGCAGAGCCGGCGCCTCGTCCGGGCCGAGGCGGACCCGCCACAGCTCGGGGGTGCCCTGGCCGCACGTTCCACCAGCCGGTCGACCAGGCGGGCCGCCCACGCGTTCCTCTGGTGAGGGACCTGCTGGAGGAACCGCATCAGCACCGGGTTCGCGAGACGTGCCATCACCTCGTGGGCGATCACCTCGGCCGGCACGACCCGAAGTTTACGCCGACGGCCGAGAACAGCGGCGCGTTGGCCCTGCGGTTCTGCAGGGCCACCACGAACGCGTCGGGGTTTGCCCGTCGGGCCGCCTCGACCAGCCACAGGTTGGTGGTGTCGTTCGCGGTCGCGGCCACGAACCCATCGCGTCCGCCACGTGGCCGGCCTCGACGACGTGGGCGCTGTCACCCTCGCCGGCCAGCACGCTGCCTCCGGCGACGTGGACCTCGGTGACCTCCAACCCCCGCGCGCAGGTCCGAGCTGACTCCTCGCCGTACCGGCCGTGGCCGCACACCACCACCTGCCGGGGGCAGCCGCCGAACCGTCGCGGCAGCGGGGTGCCGGGCGCTGGTGAGCCAGCTCATCAGCTGGTACGCCGCCGGTGACCGGAGCAGGATCCGGAGGTGGTCCCCGAACCGGTCCAGCGGGTTCACCACCCCCGCACGTGGAAGGCCTGCATCCGGTCGGCGACGTCACGCGAGCTGGACCGGGCGATCACCGGCAGGTCGGGGCGGAGCAGGGCCGTGGTCATCGCGACGTCGAGGTTGGTCTCGTCGTCCCCCGCCAGCGCCACCACGCCGGCACAGGTCTGTGTCCGAGCCCCGCCAGGGTCATCAGCCCGGTGTCCCTGGCGTCGCCGAGCAACGCCGGAGCGTCGGCGCGGTAGGAGTCGCTCGACGATCCGCCGACCCGTGGTCCTCGCTGTCGATGACCACGAAGCGCCGTCCCATGTCGTCCAGCGACCGCCCCAGCATCTTCGCCGCGTTGCCGTAGCCGACCAGCAGGAGGAACGGCTCACGCATGCGCCGCGCCGCCTTGTTGTGAGTTCGCCTGGGCCAGGGCCTGGCGGAAAGCCCTGGTCCTGCATCAGCGAGAGCAGCGAGCCGATCGCGTACGCCCACCCGATGACGGCCAGGAAGATCGTCAACGTGACCCACATCCGCTGCGCCGCGGTGAACGCCGTGCGGCAGCTCACCGAACCCGATCGTGGTGGCGGTGTAGCTCACGAAGTAGAACGCGTCGAAGATCCCCATCCGGTCAGGTCGCCCCGCGGCGTCCTCCCCCGGCATCAGGGACAGCCCGAGCACGCTCACCGCGAAGATCACGATGAGGACGATGAGCGGGACCCGCATCCGCCGCAGGACGAGGAAGACGCCGGGGGACGAGACCTGCGGGCCCCGAGCTCCTGGAAGGGACGAGCTGCGCCACGACGACCTCCTCCAGCGGCGCTGGAACGAGACGGTCTCGACCACCAGCAGCACGACGGAGACCACGTTCGCGAACAGCGCCCCACCCGAGAGCGACACCACGGCGGACGTCTGCTCGGCCGTCAGGGCCCCGTGGGCTGACCACCGTTCGCCGCGTAGGTCCACACCACCGCCGCGGCGAGCAGCTGGAGGCCTGGCGACCAGGCTGGTCGCCAGGTGCACGGCTCCGATCTGGGTGCGGTCACCGAACTTCAGCACGGTCGCGATCAGGTTCACCACGACCGCCGCGAAGAGCTCGTAGACGCTGTGCAGTCTCGGGGTTGCCCAGATCGCCGATGAAGAACCCGAAGTTGAGGGTGGCCGCGAGCACCACGAAGAAGCCGAAGACGACCTTCTCCAGGTTCATCGCGACTCCTTCTCTCGGTTCTCCGCATCGTACGACGAGATGCTTCTCGGGTTCCGCACCACGCGGTGGATGGCCGGTCGCCGAAACCCCTCCGGCGGCCCTGACGGTTCCTATCCTGACCGGGTGGACCTGGTGTTCAGCGGTGAGGTGTGGTTCTGGCGCGGCCCGTCGCCGTACCACTTCGTCACCGTGCCCGAGGGCGAGAGCGCCGAGCGGCACGCGCTGTCCGCACTGGTGTCGTACGGCTGGGGCATGGTCCCCGTGGACGCCCGGATCGGGTCCACCCGGTGGACGACCTCCCTGTGGCCCAAGAACGGGGGGTACGTCGTGCCGCTGAAGGATCTCGTCCGAAAAGCCGAGCGGATCGACGTGGGCGACACCGTGACGGTGCACCTGGCCGTGTACGGTCCGGACATGACGACGCCTCACCAGGGTCGCTCGGCGGACGCCGCCGGTGGCCGCCCCTTCGTGCGCCAGGTCGTGCTCGACTGCCCGCACCCGAGAGCCCTCGCCGAGTTCTACCGCGAGCTGCCCGGCTACGCCTACCGCCCCGGGGACGAGCCGCCCCCGCCGGGCCAGCCCGATCCCCTCGGTGGCGACTGGCTCGTCCTCCGGCCCCAGGTGGCCGACCACTCGAGCGGCCGAGGTATCGCCTTCCAGCAGACCGACGACTACGCACCGCCCGTCTGGGGTGCTGACGGGGAGCAGTCGGCCGCCGGCGATCAGCGCCAGATGCTCCACCTGGACATGACCGTTCCCGACCTGGACTCCCTGACCCGGCAACGGGATCGGGCCACGCTGGTCGGCGCCATGCTCCGGCTCGACCGGTCCGGCGACGCGGAGGAGCCGCTCTACGTCTTCGCCGACCCGGCGGGTCACCCGTTCTGCATCTTCGTCGGTTGAAACGGTTCGTTGAGGGCGCCGACTGGCCTCCCCTTCTGAGGGGCACGTGGGCGGCGCCGCGTCCCATCGGTTACGTTCCCCACCATGAGCGGCGCGCGCCTCGGCGGCCCTCTTCCCGAGGCATTGCGCCAGGTCATCGAGCCAGCGACCGACCCGGGCTCGCATCCGGCCCCCACCGTCTAGAGCGCCCTGGCTCGGCTGCCCGCCTGACCTCGGTGGCGCCCCTCCCGGGCGCCGGCGACACGCTCGTCCGGTGGCAATCTCGCCGACCTCGCGGCGGCGGACCTCACCGTCGCACGGGTCGTCGAGGCCCACCTGGATGCCGTGGCCATCCTCGCCGAGGCGGCGCGGGACGCCGACTGCCACGGGCGTATCCGGGAGGCGCCGGGCCGGAAGGTGCTGTCCGCGTCCGCGACCTGGGGGGTCTTCGCGGCGGAGGCGCCCGGCGCCGCGCTCGACGCCGAGCCCGACGGGCAGTGGTGGGTGGCGGCTCGACGGGGTCAAGCCCTGGTGCTCCCTGGCCGGCCGGCTCTCGCACGCCCTGGTCACGGCGCACGGGTCCCGGGCGACCGCCGGCTGTTCGCCGTCGTCGCTGCGCGATCCCGGGGTGCAGCGGTCGAGGCACGGGTGCGTGGCATGCCCGCGGGCTGGTGGACGTGCCATCCGGACCGTGCGACCTGGACCGCGTGCCCGCGGTCCCGGTGGGCGGCCCGGGCTGGTACCTGCGCCGGCCCGGTTTCGCCTACGGCGGCATCGGCGTGGCCGCGTGCTGGTACGGCGGGGCGGTGGCGCTGGCGCGCACGCTGCGCGCGCCGCGCGAGCGCCGGAGCCCGACCAGCTCGGCCACCTGCACCTCGGCGCGGCTCGACGTCGACCTGGCGCGCGGCCCGGCGCCGTCGCCGGCCGCGGCCGGCGCAGGTCGACGCCGGACGGGCGGTCGGTCGCCGCCGGCGAGCTGCTGGCGCTCGCGCGCCCGGCCACTCGTCGCCGCCGCCGCCGAGAGGTGCTCGCAGCGGCTCGGCCATGCCCTCGGCCCCGCCCCGCTCACCCTGGACGACGACGCACGCCCGCCGGGTCGCCGACCTCACCGTCTACCTGCGCCAGCATCATGCCGAACGGGACGTCGCCGCGCTGGGCCGGTGCCGTGCTGACCGGCGGCGAACCCGGCCCCCGGTGACGTTACCGCCCCCACGCCGGCCCCGCCTTCGACCGTCGGACCCGGGGACCGCGAGCGGGACTGGCAGGCTGGGCGGCCTGCCGCCGCTGCCACGGCTCGACTCGCGCCTGCGGCGGCCCGCGGCGCGCACCTCGTCCTGCTGGCCGCCCACCCCGACGACGAGACCCTCGGAGCCGGCGGGCCTGCTCGCGATCGCCGCCGAGGCCGGGGCCCAGGTCGACGTCGTCGTCGCCACCGCCGGCGAGGCTCGCACCCCGGTCGCCGCACCCACTCCCCGGAGCGCTGGCCCGCTGGCGTGCCGAGCGAGGTGACCCAGGCCGTCCACCAGCTCGCACCCGAGCGCCCGCGTGCACCGGCTCGGTCTGCCGGACGGGCACCTGCACGAGCACCGGGACGAGCTGCAGCGGGCGCTGCGTCGCCCTGCTGACCGGCTCGTCGCTGGCTCGTCGCGCCCTGGCGCCGGGACGCGCCACACCGACCACGACGCGGCCGGCGACGTGGCGGCCGAGGTCGCCTCGACCCACGGCGCCCTGCTGCTGGAGTACCCGATCTGGGCCTGGCACTGGGCAGCCCCCGGCGACGACCGCCTGCCGTGGGACGCGGCGCTCGCGCTGCCCCTGCCGCCCGCGACCCGCGAGCGCAAGGCGGAGGCCATGGCCGTCCACCGTTCCCAGGTCCAGCCGCTCTCCCCCGCCCCCGGCGACGAGGTGATGCTGGGCGAGCACGTGCCTGGCCCACTTCCGCCGGGACGTCGAGGTGTTCTTCCGGACCGGCGCACCGCCGGCCCCGCCGCGGACGGAGGACGGCGACCACGGCCCCAGAGCCTGCCCGCTGCCTTCTTCGAGGAGTTCTACGCCCAGGGTGGCGACGACCCGTGGGGGTTCACCGACCGGTGGTACGAGCGCCGCAAGCGGGCGTTGACCCTGGCGGCGTTGCCGCGGGAGCGCTTCGCCCGGGCCTCGAGCCCGGTTGCTCGATCGGTGTGCTCACCGCGCAGCTCGGCGAGCGCTGTGACGACCTGCTCGCGCTGGACGTCGTACCGGCGACCGTCCGGAAGGCCCGCGAGCGCACGGCACACCTGCCCGGCGTCCGGGTCGAACAGGGGTCGGTGCCGGCGACTGGCCCGACGGCGTGTTCGACCTGGTGGTGCTCTCCGAAGTCGGCTACTACTGCGGACCGGATGACCTGCGCACGCTCGTCGCCCGGGCAGCGGGGGCCCTGGCCGAGGACGGTGTGCTCGTCGCCTGTCACTGGCGGCACCCCGTGCCGGAGTACCCGCTCGGCGGCGACGCCGTCCACGCGGCGCTACGCGCCCACCCCCGGCTGGCGCTGCTGGCGCGGCACGAGGAGGAGGACTTCCTGCTCGACGTGCTGGTGCCCGCCCGCCGGCCACCAGCGTGGCGCGGGCGACCGGCCTGGTGCCGTGAGCGCACCGCTGCCGCCCCCGGTCCAGCAGGTCGCGGTCGTCGTCCCCGCCAGGAACGAGCGGCAGCTGCTCGCGGGTTGCCTGGCCGCGGTGGCCGCCGCCGTGGAACGGGTCACCGTGCCCGTGACCGTCCTCGTGGTCCTGGACCGCTGCACCGATGGCACGGCCGACGTGCTGGCCGGGCGCCCCGGCGTCCGGTCGGTCGAGAGCCTCGCCGGCCGGGTCGGGGCGGCGCGGGCCACCGGCGCCGCCCACGCCATCGCGGACACCGGCGCGCCGCCGAGCCGGACGTGGCTCGCCTGCACGGACGCCGACTCGCAGGTCCCGCCGTCCTGGCTGGCCCACCACCTCGACCTCGCCGACCGTGGCGCCGACCTCGTCCTCGGCACGGTCGACCTGCCCCAGGCCGACGGCGACGGCGACCACGTCGGCGGATGGCGGGCGGCGTACCGGCGGCTCCTGGGCCCCGGCGGCGGGCACCCGCACGTCCACGGCGCCAACCTCGGGGTCAGGGGCAGCACCTACCTGGCGGCCGGCGGGTTCCTCCCGGTGCCGGCGCACGAGGACCGGCTCCTCGCGCAGGCGGTGGCGGAGCTGCCCGGTGCGCGCGTCGTCACCACCACGGCCCACCCGGTGCTGACCAGCGCCCGCCTGGGGTCCCGGGCACCGCTCGGCGTCGGCGCCGACCTGCGGGCCCTCGCCGGGCTGTGCCGGGGCACGAAGGCCGCCCTGGCCGAGTGAGCGGACCGGCGGACGACCCCGCGGGTGCTGCCGGCGTCGACACCTCCGGCTGCGCGGCTCAGTGCGGCGGACGGCGGCCGAACAGCAGGTAGGCGATCGGGCCCACCGGCTGGACGACGGAGCCCAGGACCCAGAGCGCCTTGGGCCCACGCACCTGCGCTGCGGGTCGCCGGGCGAGGTCGACCAGGGCCAGTGTCGTCAGGACCAGCTCGACGCCGCCGGCGACGACGACCGCCGTGCGCTGCCCGTCCGTGAGGTCGCTCCACTGCTTCTTCGAGGCCATGCGCTCAGGCTAGGCGCCCGGGCCCCGGCGTGACCGGGGTTCCGAGCAGCCGAGGGAGACAGCACGAGGGTCGGCCCGAGCGTGGCGGCCGGGGACGCCACGGTCCTGGCGGACTGACGCGAAGGCCGTACGGTGCCCGCCACCGCCCGCCACACTCGGCAGCGACGGACGAGTCGTTCGGGAGGGACGCAGATGACCCGGAGGAAGCGGACTGGAACGCCACCATCGTCCGCGAGGTCGACCCCGAGGTGATCACCGCGCTGAAGGCGCAACCCGGCGGAGACCTCGCTGTTGCGCTACCGGGCCACCGGCGCCCCGGGGCGGGACCGCGAGGAGTGAGCGTCGCGAGATGTCAGTCCGGACGGGCCCGTCGGTGCCCCGCTGACCTCAGCCGCTCGCGACGGGGCCCGCGGCGAGCGCGGCAGTGCGCATGACGTCGAGGACGTGGTCCTGCTCAGGGGTGGTGCCGCGGCCGGCCGCCGGTGAGATGCCGTCAGCATGGGCGATCAGCGGGATGTCGGGCTCGCCGTGCTCGGCAACCTTGGCCATCGCCCACCGGGCGAACACGCGGGCGGGGACCTGTCCGGTCTCCAGCACCGCCACCGACTCGTGCCGGGCGTCGCGCTCGATGCGGGAGAAGAGCGCACGGACGGCGTCCTCGTCGCCCTCGAGCACCTGCACGAACCAGTCCTCCGACAGCAGAAGCGCGCCGGTGATGCCCTGCTTCTTGTTGTTCGAGCGCGCCTCGCTGAACAGGTGGCCGAGCTCTAGCTTGCGCTGGTCCTGCGGCACCAGGTTCCGGCTCCGGTACATCAGGCGGAAAAGGCTCTCGCCGGGACGGTTCGGCGTCGGATCCGTCATGGGTCTTCTCCCGTACGTCGGTGCGCGGACGACTTCGCGGGTGCCTGCGGGACGGCGACGACGTCCAGGGCCACCGCCCTCCCATGGTCGTCGGCGGACCGGCCCCTGCTGGTCTCAGTTTGCGACGCCCGGCGCCGGCGTGCTGCCGTTCCCGGCCGTCACCGGCCCCACGGTCGCCGCCGCGTTCGACGCTGCTGTCTCACGGGCCAGGAAGGACCCGAGCTCCCCGATCGTGCTCATCAGCGGCGCCGGGAAGACCACCGTCGTGTTCATGTCCACGCCGATCTCGACCAGGCTCTGCAGGTTGCGCAGCTGCAGCGCCAGCGGGTGCGCCATCATCACGTCCGAGGCGTTGCCCAGCGACGCGGCCGCCATCGCCTCGCCCTCGGCGTTGATGATCTTGGCCCGCTTCTCCCGCTCGGCCTCGGCCTGTCGGGCCATGGCTCGCTTCATGCCCTCGGGCAGCTGGATGTCCTTCAGCTCCACCAAAGTCACCTCGACACCCCAGGCCGTGGTGGTGATGTCGAGGATCTCGCGGATGTCGACGTTGATCCGGTCGGTCTCGGACAGGGTCTCGTCCAGGGTGTGCTGACCGACCACCTTGCGCAGCGTCGTCTGGGCGATCTGGTTGATCGCGGCATTGACGTTCTCGATCGCCACCACCGACTTCACCGCGTCGATGACGCGGAAGTACGCCACTGCCGACACGTCGACGCTGACGTTGTCCCGGGTGATGATCCCCTGGGACTGGATCGGCATCGTGACGATCCGCAGCGAGACCCGGTTCAGCACGTCCACGAACGGGACGATCACCCGCAGCCCCGGACTGCGGGTGCCCACGACCCGGCCCAGGCGGAACAGCACCCCCAGCTCGTACTGCTTGACGATCTTGAGGGACAACGCCGCCAGGACCGCGAGGACGGCGACGATGACGACAATGACGACCACGGCGTTCATGGCACTTCCTGGGGGTGTGGCACGCCGAGGGTGAGGCTGGTTCGAAGCCAGGACGGGGAGCGCCCTCGGTTCCTTCACGCTACGCAGCGGCCGCGGGGCCGGGACCGGACCTTGGTCCCCTCTCCCTGCGGGTGGGTACGGCCCAGCGGCTCAGGACGCGTCGGCGGCCGCCTTCACCGCCGCGACGTCGATCTTCTTCATCGTCATCATCGCCGCCATCGCCCGCTGCGACCGACCGGCATCCGGGTCCTGGAACAGGGTGATGACCTCGCTCGGCACGACCTGCCACGACACGCCGTAGCGGTCCTTGAGCCACCCGCAGGGTCCCTCCTCGCCGCCCGCGGTGAGCCCTTCCCAGTAGTGGTCGACCTCCTCCTGGGAGGAGCAGTCGATCTGGAGCGAGATCGCCTCGTTGAAGACGAACTCCGGGCCGCCGTTGAGCGCGGTGAACGGCTGGCCGTCGAGCTCGAACGCCACCGTCATCACCGTCCCGGCCGGCCGGGGACCGGCCTCCCCGTAGCGCGCCACGTCGGTGATGCGGGAGTTCTTGAACAGCGAGACGTAGAAGGCGGCGGCCTCCTCCCCCTCGGTGTCGAACCACAGGCACGGCGTGATCCTGGTCATGGCGGTGTCCTTCCTCCGTCGCGGCGACCCGGCGGCCACCTGGAAGGGAGACCGGTCCAGGCCGCGGAACTCATCGGCGCACGTGCGCGGCCGTCGCCCCTCAGGCCCAGGAGATGTCGTAGTCGGGGTGGTCGGCGTAGACGGCGGCGAGCTCGCGGACGAGGTCCTCGAGGTAGGGGTCGCTGTCGTCGTCGGTGGCCGCACGGCGCAGCAGCTCGGCGATGACGGCGCGGATCGCGGTGCACCCGCGCAGCACCCGGGCGGGGTCGTGCCGGGCGATGTGTGCCGCCTGCTCGACCGAGGGATAGGAGCCGTCGGCCTGGACGACGTAGTGGCCGTCGGCGTCCTTGACATCCCGGTAGTCGTAGAACACCCGCCACGACGGTGAGCCGTCGACCGCGGCCTGGGCGGTCAGCTCGTCCTCCGCGACCCGGGCCTCCAGGAACTCCACGACCGTCATACCCACGTGGGACACCTCCGTTCGGCAGCGTGCGGAACGCGCGCCCGGATCCACGAGCGGGTGGGCGCGGAGTACGTCTCCTTCTAGCACCGGCCAGATTCCCCGCGCAAGGGTCCGCCGTGGCGGGCACCGTCGCCCGTGGTCCGCCTCGGGTCGTCGCGCCGGGAAGGCGCCGGACCGCTGGACCACGTCACAGACCGGAGGGGCATCCTGAACCGGTGATGCCGGAACCGACACCGATGTCCTGGGTGACCACCTGGGTGGCCGACCCGCTGGGCCTGCTGCTCGCCGTCGTCCTCACCGGCGGGTACGCCGCCGGGGTGCTCGCCGCGCGCCGCCGCGGCACCAGCTGGCCCTGGGGCCGGACCGCCGTCTACGCCGTGCTGGGCGTCGGCACCCTGGTGCTGGCCACGTGCGGCGCGCTCGCGGCGTACCGGGGGACGCTGTTCTGGGTCGGTGCCGCGCAGGCGACGGTGCTCTCGGCGGTGACCCCGCTGGGCCTGGCCCTCGGCGACCCGCTCGGGCTGGCGCGCGCCGCGTGGCCGCCGCTCGGGCGCGGTGTGGGGCCCGGTCTCACCCGGCTGGGGCGTGTCGCGATGTTCCCGCTGGTCAGCTCGGTGGTCGCCGCGGGGGTCCTGGTGGTCCTGTTCTTCACGCCGTGGTTCGCGTCGTCGCTCACCACCGCCTGGGTCCGCGAGCTGCTGTACGTCGTCCTGCTCCTGACCGGCACGCTGGTCGTGCTGCCGCTGCTGAGCACCGAGCTGCTGCCTGCCTGGTGCACCCACCCGGTGCGGGCCTTCCTGGCGTTCGTGGACGGCCTGATCGACGCGGTGCCCGGCATCCTGGTCATGACCACGCCGCAGCTGCTGACCGTCGGGGTCGGAGCCGCGGGCCTGACCGACCGGACGTGGGGCCCGGCGCCGATGTGGGACCAGCGGCTCGGCGGTGGCGTGATGCTGGCGATCGCCGAGACGGTGGGGCTGCCGCTGCTCGCCGCCGTCATGGTGGCGTGGATGCGGGCCGACGCGGCGGAGGCCCGGATGGTCGACGTCGAGCTGGACGCGCAGCGGGCCGGCGCGCGCGTGCAGTCGGCACCGGCGAGCCGCCCGGCGCCCGAGGCCGACGGCGAGCCCGAGCGGGACCGTCCGTGGTGGGAGAGCGACCCGCGGTTCAGCCGGTTCCGGGACTGATGGGGTCGCGCAGGCGTTCGTAGTCGGCGAGGGCGGCCACGCCGAGGGCGCGTTGCACCTCGACGAGCCGGTCGAACGCCGCCGGGTCGATGGCGGCACGGCCGGGCGGGATGGCGCCCTGCACCGACCGCAGCAGCCGGATCGCCTGGACGCTGTCCTGGTGGCGGCCGAGCGCGTCCTGGATCGGGACCATCGCGGCGGCGAGCGCCCGGGCCGGCTCACCGACGGCGGGAGCGGCGGCTTCGGCGGCGTACCGGGCCCGTTTGCTGAGCTTGCGCACCTCGTGCAGGTGCTCGTCACGGGAGGCCCCGTCGGCAGCCAGGGCCAGCGTCGCGGCCAGCTCCACCCTGGCGTCGGCCTCCTGCAGCAGCGGCAGCAGGGTCGGCCCGGCCGCCGCCGCCGCGCGGGGCCGGAACGGCGAGGGGTCGAGCAGGCAGGTCAGCGACCGGACCAGGGCCTCGTGCCGCCCGTCGTCGAAGGCCGCCAGCAGCCGCACCCTGCCGAGCGCGTGGCTTTCCCGCAGCGACTGCCGCACCAGCAGGACGGCCGGCTCGGGGTCGACGCCGGCGAAGGAGGCCAGCAGCACCTCGCTGTCGCGCACGGGCGCAAGGGCCTCGCCCAGCACGCGCAGGCCGACCCGCACGGTCTCGGTGCGCCGGCGCTCCAGCAGCGGCTGGAAGGAGCCGATCACGCTGCGCAGCCGCCGGGCGGTGACCCGCATCTGGTGCACGGCGTCCGGGGCGTCGACGCGGACCCCCGGGCCCAGCCTGACGAGCGCCTCCACCTGCGCCCTCAGGTAGCGGCCGACCACCGCATCCGCACCCGGGCCGCCCATCTTCTGGACGATACGCCCCGGCCCGCTCCGGCGGAGGTGGGTCAGCGGAAGGCGTCGAGACCGGTGAGGGCCTTGCCGATGGCCAGGGTGTGGATCTCCTCGGTCCCCTCGTAGGTCAGCACCGACTCCAGGTTGTTGGCGTGCCGGATCACGGGGTACTCCAGCGAGATCCCGTTGGCCCCCAGCACCGTCCGGGCGCTGCGGGCGACGTCGATCGCGAGCCGGACGTTGTTGAGCTTGCCCACGCTGACCTGCTCGGGGGTCAGCGTCCCGGCCTCCTTGCGCGCGGCGAGGTGGTGCGCCAGCAGCGCGCCCGTGCCGATCCGCACCGCCATCTCCGTGAGCTTCTGCTGGGTCAGCTGGAAGCCCCCGATCGGCCGGCCGAACTGCTCGCGGGTCCCGGCGTAGTCCAGGGCCGCCTCGAAGCACGCCCGGGCCGCGCCCAGAGCCCCCCAGAGGATGCCGAAGCGCGCCTCGCTCAGGCAGGACAGCGGGCCCTTCAGCCCGCGCACGCCGGGCAGGACCGCATCGCCCGGCAGCCGCACGTCGTCCATCACCAGCTCGCCGGTGAGAGAGGCCCGCAGTGACATCTTGTGCGTGATCTCCGCGGCGGAGAACCCGGCGGTGCCCGTCGGTACGACGAAGCCGCGCACCCCCGCGGGCTCCTCCGGGCCGGCCTCCGCCTGCGCCCACACGACGGCCACGTCGGCCACCGGCCCGTTGGTGATCCACATCTTGCGCCCGTTGAGCACCCAGTCCCCGCCGTCGCGGCGGGCCCGGGTCTGCATGTCGCCGGGGTCGGAGCCACGGTCGGGCTCGGTCAGCCCGAAGCAGCCGACCGCCGTGCCGGCGGCCATCCGGGGCAGCCACTCCTGCTTCTGCTCCTGCGAGCCGTACGCGTGGATCGGGAACATCGCCAGCGACCCCTGCACCGAGACGAAGCTGCGCAGGCCGGAGTCCCCCGCCTCCAGCTCCCGGCACGCCACGCCGTACGCCGTCGCGCTGGCGCCCGCGCAGCCGTAGCCCTCCAGGTGCATCCCGAGCAGGCCCAGGTCGCCGAGCTGGGGGAACAGCTCCCGGGGCATCACGGCGTCCTCGAACCACTGGCCGACATACGGCAGGACCTTGTCCTGCACGAACGCGCGGGTGCTGTCGCGCACGCCCCGCGCCTCCTCGTCCAGCAGCGCGTCGGTGTCGAGCAGGTCCAGCGGGTCGGGTCGCGGGCTCATGGACCACAGGCTAGGTCACCGTTTCGCCACGTTCCTCCTCCTGCGATCGGGTCTCCGCTTGCTGGGGGTTACCGACCGGTAGCATCATGGAAGTTACCGGCTGGTAACAGCCTCGGGACGCGGCGCCGGCCGCGGCGACACGGCATCCATGCGATCAGCGGAGGAACCCCGGATGGGCCACTACAAGAGCAACCTGCGTGACCTCGAGTTCAACCTGTTCGAGGTCCTCGGCCGCCAGGAGGTCCTGGGCACCGGCCCCTACGAGGACGTCGACACCGACACCGCCCGCGAGATGCTGCACGAGATGGCCCGGCTGGCCGAGCACGAGCTCGCCGAGAGCCTCCAGGACTCCGACCTGCACCCGCCGGTCTTCGACCCGGCCGACGGCTCGGTGCGGCTGCCCGAGTCGTTCAAGAAGTCCTACGCCGCCTACATGGACGGCGGCTGGGGCCTGCTGGACATCCCCGGCGAGCTCGGGGGGACGGTGATCCCGCCGTCGCTGCGCTGGGCGATCGCCGAGCTGGTCCTCGGCTCCAACCCGGCCGTGCACATGTACTCCGCCGGCATGGCGTTCGCCAAGGTCCTCTTCTACGCCGGCACCGAGGACCAGAAGAAGCTGGCCGCGCACATCACCGACAAGCAGTGGGGCGCCACCATGGTGCTGACCGAGCCGGACGCGGGCTCCGACGTCGGCGCCGGCCGGACCCGCGCGGTGCAGCAGCCGGACGGCACCTGGCACCTGACCGGGGTCAAGCGCTTCATCACCTCCGGCGAGCACGACCTGAGCGACAACATCGTCCACTTCGTCCTGGCCCGGCCGGAGGGCGCCGGCCCCGGCACCAAGGGGCTGTCGCTGTTCATCGTCCCCAAGTTCCACGTCGACCTCGAGACCGGTGAGCTCGGCGAGCGCAACGGCGCCTACGTCACGAACGTCGAGCACAAGATGGGCCTGAAGGTCTCCACCACGTGCGAGGTGCGCTTCGGCGAGAAGCAGCCGGCCGTCGGCACCCTGCTCGGCGACGTGCACGACGGCATCGCCCAGATGTTCCGCATCATCGAGTTCGCCCGGATGATGGTCGGCACCAAGGCCATCGCGACGCTGTCGACCGGCTACCTCAACGCGCTGGAGTACGCCAAGCAACGCGAGCAGGGGGCCGACCTGACCCAGATGAGCGACAAGGCCGCCCCCCGCGTGACCATCACCCACCACCCCGACGTGCGCCGGTCGCTGATGCTGCAGAAGGCCTACGCAGAGGGGCTGCGGGCCCTGGTCCTCTACACCGCCTCGCAGCAGGACGTGGTCGACCTGAGCCACCTCACCACCGGCAGCGAGGAGGTCGAGCAGGACTCCCCCGCGGCGATCGCCAACCGGGTCAACGACCTGCTGCTGCCGATCGTCAAGGGCGTTGGATCCGAGCGGGCCTGGGTGCTGCTGGGCACCGAGTCGCTGCAGACGTTCGGCGGCTCGGGCTTCCTGCAGGACTACCCGGTCGAGCAGTACGTCCGCGACGCCAAGATCGACACCCTCTACGAGGGCACCACCGCGATCCAGGGGCTGGACTTCTTCTTCCGCAAGATCATCCGCGACAAGGGGCAGGCGCTGGGTCACCTGTCCACGCAGATCCAGGAGTTCGCCAAGTCCGGTGAGGGCACCGCCCTGGCCACCGAGCGCGAGCTGCTCGGCAAGGCGCTCGAGGACGTGCAGGGCATCCTCGGCTTCATGGTCGGCGAGCTGATGAAGTCAGACCCGCGCCAGGAGGGCGGGGACGTCACCCACCTCTACACGATCGGGCAGAACACCAGCCGGCTGCTGCTGGCCGCCGGTGACGTCGTCGTCGGTTGGCTGCTCCTGCGCCAGGCCGAGGTCGCGTCCGCCGCGATCGCCTCCGGTACGGCGTCCGCCCGTGACCAGAGCTTCTACGAGGGCAAGGTCGCGGCCGCGCGCTTCTTCGCGCGGACGGTCCTGCCCCGGCTCGCCGCCGAGCGCCAGATCGCCGAGGCCACGGACAACGCGCTCATGGACGTCCCGGAGGACGCCTTCTGACCCGCCGCCTGACCCTGGCGGTCAGCGCTCCTCGGGAGGGACGCCGGTCTCTCGGTGCTCGACGACCGCGGTGTGTGAGGTGTTGGCCCGCTGCTGGTTCATCACCAGCGCGAGGATGATCGAGAGCGCGCCGGCGCCCATGCAGATGTAGCCGATCATGGTCAGGTCGAGGGCCGAGAGGCTGTCCCGCACCCCGAAGCTGAGGATGGCGCCCACGACCAGCAGGAAGATGCCCAGACCGATACCCATGAAGCCCCCTTGGCGAGCGCCGGCCCACGCCCCGTGCGTGGACTCGACCCGATCGGTCGGGGTCGCCCCTGACCGGCCGCCCCATGGATACCACCGCGAGCGTCACCGCGCGAGCGCAACGGACCGCTCAGGTCGTCCCCGGTGGCTCGACCGACACCCGTGGTGGTGCCGGAGCGACGCCGAACCGGGACACCGTCACCTGCACGCGGCCCGACCGCGGCAGGACCGCGACGATCACGGCGCACGCGCGGTGCTCGGCCAGCGGTGCGCAGTCGGCCCGCAGGAACAGCACCGCCGTCACCCTTCCCGGCCACGAGGGGGGTTCGCGGCGTACCCGCACGTGCTCGACGTCGGGCAGGTCCCGCAGCGTCCTGAGCAGCTCCAGCATCTCGGCCTCCCCCGCGCCGGTGGACGTGACGTCCACGATCACGGGGTACACGCCAACTCCCTCTCCTTTTCGTCCCGATCTTGCGAGCCGGGTGCCGATCCCGGTCCATGAGTGCCATCCTTGGGCGCGACAGGGCGGGGAGGACAGCGGTCGTGCTGGCACCGATGTGCCGTGACCGTTGGTGGCCAGGGGCTCACAGGGGGCGCCCGGTGGCCACGCCCGGGGGAGGAAGTGCGCGTGCTCGAGACGTTCGGCGTCAGCATCGACAGCGAGACGGTCTACCGGGCGATGCTGCAGCACCCCGACCAGGACCTGCAGGGGTTGGCCGGCAGGTTGGGGCGATGCGTGGAGGAGGTCCGCGCGGCGTTGGACGAGCTCGCCGACCTCGCCCTCGTCGACTCCGCGGCACCCGGGTCGGGCGGTTACTGCGCCCTTCCTCCGGACCAGGCCATCGAGCTGCTGATCACCCGTGAGGAGCAGCAGCTGGAGGACCGCCGAGCGCAGCTGGCGGACAGCCGCACCTCGCTCCCTGACCTCGTCCATGACTACGTGAGCAACCGCCGGCGGCTCCTCAGCAGCGAGGTCGAGCTGCTGGAGGACCCCCGCGTCGTGCGGTCACGCCTGTTCCAGCTCAGCTCGGACGCGACCACCTCCATCTGCGCCAGCTTCCCCGGGGAGGGACCCTGCGAGCAGGAGGTGCGCGCCACCCGGCGCCTGGACGCGGAATCGGCCGCCCGTGGTGTCCGCTGCCGGATGCTGGTGGCCCCGTCCTCCCTCGGCGTCGCCTTCTGGAGAAGCCACCTGCAGGACCTCACCGGACGGGGGTACCAGGTACGCACCCACGAAGGCCTGCCGCAGCAGTGCACCATCCTCGACGAGACGACCGCCGTGATCCCCGCGGGGCGCGACGGCACCCCCGGCTCCGCCTACGTCCTCCACGGCCGCGGACTGGTCGCGCCGGTGCAGGCCCTGTTCGACGAGCTCTGGGCGGGCGGGCTGCCCTTCGTCGAGGAGGGCTGCGACGGCACCGACAAGGCCGTGAGCGAGGACCGCATGCGTGAAGTGGTCACCCTGCTCGCGCGCGGGCTCAAGGACGACGCCATCGCCCGCCGGCTCGGTGTGTCGGTGCGCACCGTGCGTCGCCTGATCTCCGCCACCATCGAGGAACTGCAGGCCGACAGCCGGTTCCAGGCGGGCGTCGTTGCGGTGCAACGAGGTTGGGTCGCTGGCGCACCCTCGCCCTCCCGCTCCTGACCCCTCGGTGACGTCGTCGGGTCGCAGGGGGGCGGCCCCGCCGGAGCAGGACCGCCTCCCTCGTACGACGGCGAGCGCGCGTCAGCTGCGCGGGAAGTGGATGTAGTTGAACGAGCTCTTGGCGACGGTGCGCGTCCCGTAGTGGTTGCGGCTGGCGTAGTTGTACTCCTCCACGACGACTGTGCTGGCGTTGACTTTCGCCACCACCGCGACGTGGCCGTAGCTGCCCGCATTGCTCTGGGCCACGTCACCGACACGCGGCGTCGAGGTCACCGAGATGCCGGCCGCGCGGGCCGCGTTGTCCCACGTGTTGGCGTTGTGGAAGCCCTGCCCCTTGTACGTGTTCGTGAACTTGATGTGGTTGCGGTTGTTCAGTCGCCAGGCCACGAACGAGGTGCACTGGCCCTTGTAGAAGTGCCACGGGTCGATGCCGCTGGTCGCGCCCCGGTAGGGGTAGTCGTCCTTCATGCCCGACGGGGTGGGGGACGTGCTGCCGCACACCGGTGCGACCAGACCGTCCGAGCCGGTGCGCACGTAGGCGTCCGCGACGTAGCGACCCGTGCCGATCTTGTCCCAGATGTTCGACGTGCCGTAGGTGCCCTTGACGGTGGTGCCGTACGCCTGGCAGCTGATGGTGACTCCCGCGCCGTCCTTGACCGACCCGACGTTGCTGTATCCGGTGCCGGGACCGGACCGCACGGTCAGCGGTGCGCCGGAGGTGTTGACGGTGCCGGCGGCGGCCAGCGCGGCTGTGGCCAGCCCCACCACCGTCAGGGCGCTGACACCGACCGACAGGGCGGCACGGCGGCTGTTTCGCTTCAGGTTCACGGCAGGCATGGACTCTCCTGGGATGTCGTCTGGTGGTGAGCGCGCGCTGCACCCGGTCCCCCTGGACCGGTGCGCCCGCCGAGGACGCTAGGTGTCCACCGGGCGCCGGAGGAGATCGCAGCCTGGCCTCATCGGGCCATGGCCACTACGCGCCAACTACCTTCTGCCGCAGACCGACTCGGCCGGCAAGGACGGGGGCGGGCCGGCCGGCTGTCCGGTTGTGGTCATGGCCGGGGTGTGCCGGGGCCAGCGCGCCCGCTGCCGTGGGGCGGCAAGGAGCCTGAGACCTCGACCGGCCGGTGTCCCGCCGCGCCGGTACCCGACCCGCGTCCCTCCCTGAGACGGGAGCGAGAGGAAATCCGCATGAGAATCACCCGCCTTCTCGGCCGACTCGGCACGGCGGTGGCCGTCGCCACCCTCACGGTCTCCGGCCTCACCTTCACCGCCGTCAGCGCCTCGGCCGCGTCGGGCACCGTGGCGACCGCCGGCGCCGCCCTCACGGTCCGCACCGGCCCCGGCGTGTCCTACGCGGTCGCCGGCAAGGTCGCCGACGGCGCCCGCATCACGATCAGCTGCCAGACCGCCGGCAGCAAGGTGTCCGGCACCTACGGCACCACCACCATCTGGGACAAGATCGGCAGCGGCCGGTTCGTCTCCGACGCCTACGTCTACACCGGCTCCGACGGTCGCGTGGCGCCCGACTGCAGCGGCACCGGCACCAACCCCTCGGCCAAGGTCACCGCCACCATCGCCGCGGCGCGGAAGATGACCGGCAAGTACAACTACTCGTGGGGTGGCGGCAGCTACCACGGTGCGACGAAGGGCATCTGCTGCAGCCCCAGCGGGATCGACGACTCCCAGCACGTCGGCTTCGACTGCTCGGGGCTGATGGAGTACGCGTTCTTCCAAGGGGCCGGGTTGACGCTGCCCAGCACCTCACGCAGCCAGTACGCCGAGGGGCACAAGGTCGCGCTGTCCAGCCGCAAGGCCGGCGACATGATCTTCTGGTCCGACAGCAGCAAGTCGCCCAGCGCCATCCACCACGTGGCCCTCTACATCGGCAACAACACGATCATCGAGGCCGACCGTGTGTCGGGCCCGGACATCCGCGTGCGCAGCATGAGCACCAGCGAGGCCGGGATGATGAGCCAGGTGGTGCGCCCCATCCGCTGACGTCGATGGGCCCTTCCGCTCGCGGTTGTCCCTCGTTGCCCGGACGGAGGGCAACCGCGACGCAGGTCAGATGGTGGGCTCGGTGCGCCGCTCGGCCAGCAGCGCCAGCCGGGTCACCGTCTCGGTGTTGCGGGGGGCGATGAGCGCCTGCCGCGCCGGGTGCGGGAGCAGCTTGCCCAGGCCGTTGGTGGCGTCCTCGCGCATCTCGATCCGGGTGCGGTCGCCCTCGTCGTGCAGGGTGATCTCGACGATCGCCTGACCCATGGCCTTGCCCTTGGCCCGCAGGCGGATCATCCGCTCGGGGTCGCAGGCCTCGACCACGGTCTCGTCGCTGACCAGCAGCGGCCACGTCCCGACCGAGTGGTGGATGCGGCTGCCCGGCGCCGGCCAGCCGCCCTCCACCGCGCGGATCCGGGAGGCACCGACGACCCACGCGGCGTAGGTCCACCCGTCCGCGAGGACGGCCCAGACCTGCTCAGGGCGGGCCGGGGTCTGGTGGGTCACGGTGATCATGAGGTCTCCATGCCCAGCCCCGTACCCCTTCGTCCCGGATTGACGCACGACGGCCCGGGGTCGCCCGACACCTCAGACCCCGCGAAGGTCCAGGGTCAGGACGTCCGGCTGGCCGTCCTGGAGGACCACGGGGATCCCCCAGTCCTGCTGGTAGAGGTGGCACGCCGCGTGCTCGGGGACCTCGCCGGTGACCGGGTCGCCGTCGCAGGCGGCGGCCCGCACCGAGATGTGCAGGATGCCGCTGCCGACGCGGGGGTCCAGCTGCAGCGTCCGGGTCAGCCCCTGCGCGGTGCCGCCGCCCTCGCGCACAAGCTCGGTCGGGGAGCTGGACACCATCAGCTGGGTGGGGTCGCCCCAGCGGTGGTCCAGCTTCTGCCCGGTGGGCGGGGTGAACGCGACCGACAGCGTGACCTCCCCACCGGCCAGCAGGGTCGGCGGGCGCTGGGTCTCGCGGGCCAGGCCATCGACCTGCTGGGCGACCGCGGGCAACGGCACCCGGGTCAGCTGGTGGGCCGCGGACTCGACCACCACCAGCCGGGTCTGGTCGCCGTCGTGCCTCGACCACCGCGTCGCTGGGCTCACGCAGGCCGGTGACCAGCGTGCCCACCTCGGCGGTGACAGGGTCGAACCGGCGGATGGCCCCGTTGTAGGTGTCGCTGACCGCCACCGAACCGTCCGGCAGGACGGTCACCCCGAGCGGGTGCTGCATCAGCGCCTGCCCGGCGGCGCCGTCCCGGTGGCCGAAGTCGAACAGTCCCTGCCCGACGTGGGTGGCGACCTCGAAGCCGTCGCCGGTGAGGGTGAGCGAGCGCAGCGCGGAGGTCTCGGAGTCGGCGACCCACAGGCGCTGTCCGTCGGCGGAGGTGGCCAGGCCCGAGGGCTGGGCGAACCACGCGTCGTGCGCGGCGCCGTCGCGGATGCCCTCGGCCGAGGTGCCGGCCAGCACCGCGACGGTGTTGTCGCGCAGGGTCCTGTGCCAGGTGCAGCACCCACAGCTGGTGCGTGCCGGCCATGGCGATCACGACCCGGTCGAGGAACCAGGCGAGGTCCCACGGCGTCGACAGGTCCTGGCGCAGCGCGGGGCCGCTGCCGGAGCGCTCGCGCAGCTGCCGGCCGGTGCCGGCGAGCGCCACCACCGACGCCGTCGGCCAGCCGCACGCCCTTGACCTGGTGGTGGACGCTGTCGGCGACGACGACGTCGTAGCCGACCCGGGCGGCGACCTCGGCCGGCAGGGCGAGCACGCCCTGGGGCTCGTTGAACGTGCCCTCGCCGCCGATCCTGGTCCGCTCGGTGACCAGGTCCGTCTCGAGGTGGACCAGCTGGTGGTGGGCGGTGTCGGAGACCAGGAACGACCCGTCCGGCAGCGCGGCCGCCTTGCCGGGGAAGCGCAGCGCCGTGCTCGCCGGGGCGGCCGGCACGTACGGCGCGTCGCCGCGGCGCAGCGTGCCCCTGGCGGTGTGCTCCTCGACCAGCTCGTCGATCAGGACCGCGAGCCCGGGCCCGTGGCCCTCACCGGACAGGGAGGCGACGACGTAGCCCTCGGGGTCGATGACCACCAGCGTGGGCCAGGCCCGGGCGGTGTAGGCGTTCCAGGTGACGAGGTCGGGGTCGTCCAGCACCGGGTGCTGCACGGCGTAGCGCTCGACCGCGGCGACGAGCGCGTCCGGGTCGGCCTCGTGCTCGAACTTGGGCGAGTGCACCCCGATCAGGACCAGGGAGTCGTCGTACCGCTGCTCCAGGGGCCGCAGCTCGTCCAGGACGTGCAGGCAGTTGACGCAGCAGAAGGTCCAGAAGTCCAGGACGACGATCCGGCCGCGCAGGTCGGCCAGGGTGACGTCGCGACCGCCGGTGTTGAGCCAGCCCCGGCCGGCCAGCTCGGGGGCCCGCACCCGCAGCCGGCTCCGGGCCGTGGCGGTCACGCCCGGGCCAGGGGCAGCCGGCGGTCGCGCAGGACGGGGAAGGTCTCCCGCAGGGAGGTCGTGGCGGTCATGTCGACCTCAACGCTGAGCACCTGCTCCTCGCTTCCCGCGGCCGCCGCCACCTCTCCGGAGGGCAGCACGACCATGCTGGCGCCACCCATGACGGTGCCCGCGTTGGGCCCGGCGGCGTTGCAGGCCAGGACCACGCACTGGTTCTCGACCGCGCGGGCGCGGGCCAGCAGGGTCCAGTGCTCGACCCGGGCCATCGGCCACGAGGCGGGGACGACGAACACGGTGGCGCCCGCGTCGAGCTGGGCGCGGTAGAGCTCGGGGAAGCGCAGGTCGTAGCAGGTGGACAGGGCCGCCCGCACCGTGCCGGCGGCCCCGTCCGGCAGGTCGACCAGCGCGAGCTCGCTCGCCGGCCTCCATCAGCGACGGCTCGCCCTGGGCGAAGCCGAACCGGTGGATCTTGCGGTAGGTCGCCAGCAGCGTGCCGTCGGCGGCGAACACCAGCGAGGTGTTCCACAGGTCCTTGCCCTCCGGGCCGCGCTCGCCGCCGGGGGGCCGTTCGACGATCGAGCCCGCGTGCAGGACGACCCCGGCGTCGCGCGCGGCGGCCGCCATCGCCTGCGCGGTCGGCCCGTGGACGGTCTCGGCCCGCTCGCTCCACGACGCGGTAGTCGAACCCGCCGGGCGCCCAGAGCTCGGGCAGCACCACCAGGTCGTGCCCTCGCTGCGCGCGCACGAGGGCGGCGGCCCGGGCGGTCCGGTCGGCGACGGATGCGGCGTCGTCGTACCCGAGCTGGATCAGCGCGATCCGCACGTCAGTCTCCCGTCAGGCTGGTGGGCTTCTTGTCGCGGGCGGCGGCCGCGGCGAGGCGCGCGTTGTAGGCCCGGAGCTCCGCGTCGTCGTCGCGGTCGGCCTGGCGGTCCCCGCGGCGGGTCTCGGCGGCGTCGCTGCGGACCCAGGCCACGGCCACCAGCATGGCGAGCAGCACGGTCGGCACCTCCCCGACACCCCAGGCCACGGCGCCGGCGTTGCGCTGGTCGACGAGCAGGTCCGGCCCCCACGGCAGGTGCAGCTGCTCGAAGAAGTCCGGCGCCAGCAACGTGGTGCCGGTCGTGAGGGCGACCCCGAAGAAGGCGTGGAAGGAGATGGTCGCGAAGAGGATGAGCAGCCGCAGCGACGGTGCCCACTTCGGCGGCCCCGGGTCGACCCCGATGAGCACCCAGGCGAACAGGTAGCCGGTCAGCAGGAAGTGGATCACCATCAGCACGTGCCCGGTGTGGGTGCGCAGGGACAGCTCGAACAGCGGCGAGTAGTAGAAGACCACCAGGCTGCCGAAGAACAGCGCCGCCGCCACGACGGGGTTGCCCAGCACCCGCAGCAGGCGGGAGTGGACCAGGCCGAGCAGGATCTCGCGCGGGCCCAGGGTCTTGTCCGGGCGGGTCGCAGGGTGCGCAGGGCCAGGGTGACCGGGGCGGCGAGGACGAGCAGGATCGGCGCGACCATCGAGATGGTCATGTGCAGCGTCATGTGCGACCGAGAACTGCACCCGGCCGTAGACCCCGGCGGCGCCGTTGGTGGCCCAGACGAAGATCAGCCAGCCGGCCACCCAGGACACGGTGCGCAGGACCGGCCAGCGGTCGCCGCGCCGGGTCAGCCGGACGACGCCGGCGAGGTAGAGGCCGACCGCGACCACCGCCACGGTCAGCCAGAGCCAGTCCACCTGCCACAGGGTCAGCCAGTCGCCGGCGTGCAGCGCGCGCGACGGTGCCGGGTAGCCGGTCAGGGCCTGGACGGGGTCGGCCCTGCCCTGCACCAGGTCGGGGACGGGTGGGGCGCTGCGGGACAGGGCCGTCGCCAGCCCGAAGGCGGCGCCCATGACCACGACCTCGACCACGGCCAGCCGGGCGAACAGCGCGCGGGCGCCCTCGTCGGTCGCCATCCGGCCGACGACGACGCGGCGCTGCTGCAGGCCGGCCAGGCCGAGGACGCCGAGCGCGGCGACCTTGCCGATCACCAGCACGCCGTACGGCGAGCCCAGTGCGGACAGCGACCCCAGGCGGATCCAGGCGTTCTGGACGCCGGACAGCGCGACGAGGGCGAAGCACCAGCCGGCCAGCGTGCTGTAGCGGGCGACGCTCACCGCAAGGCCCTTGCCCAGCAGCGGACGCAGCACCACCAGGGCGAGCAGGCCGCCGACCCAGAGGACCGAGGCGACCAGGTGGACCGCCAGGGAGTTGACGGCCGTGTCGTGGCTGGCGGAGCCGGCGGCGTGGCCGGCGAGCGCGAGCGGCAGGACCGCCAGCACGCTCAACGCCGCGAGCGCGACCATCGCCCCGCGGTGGCGGGCCACCGACGCGCCGATCGCGACGACGAGCGCCAGGCCGAGGCTGATCGCGGCCACGCGCAGCACCTCGATCGACAGGACGAACGACTGGAACTGCGCGGCGAACGTGGGGTCGCCCAGCGGGGTCGAGGAGATGTCGGCGAAGGACAGGACCAACCCCGCGAGGGCGGCGACCACCCACACGACGGCCGACGCGGAGGCCCAGCGGGTGGCGGTGACCCGGCGGTTGGTGGCGGTGGTCTCGGGGATGATCGTCGCGGCGAGCACGAGCAGGCCCACGGTCAGGGCCGCCGCGACGTCGTGGATGGCGCGCACGACCGGCAGGCCCCAGCGCACGAGCACGCCGGGGTCCGCGAGGCCCGCGACGGGCGCGGCCACGGCCCCGGTCAGCAGGACGGCGGGCACCACGACGGCCACGGCCGCCAGCGCCATCAGCCCCATCGGCGCCCGGGCGACCTGGGCCCGGTGGACCTGGGCGGTGTGCGGAGTGGCCATGGGTACCAGCCTAAGTAGGCTGTCGACATGCCTATGCACCCGGCGGCACCCGATGACCTGCAGGGCCTCGTCGAGGCCTATGCCCAGACCACACGGGCGGTGGTCGACCTCGGCCACAGCTGCAGCGAGGCGGAGTTCACGCTGCAGACCGAGTGCCCCGGCTGGACCGTGCACGACCAGATCGCCCACGTCGCCGGCGTCGAGGCGATGCTCGAGGGCCACCGCGACCCCGACGTGCAGCTCCCGGCGTACGACCACCTGAGCAACGAGCTGTCGCACCTCACCGAGCGTGCGGTGGAGGTACGCCGCGGCCGGCGCCACCAGGACGTGGTCTCCGAGCTCGAGCACGTGCTCGGCCAGCGGCTGTCCAGCCTGCGCAGCCCCGGCCTGAGCGCCGACAGCATCATCCCCGGGCCGTTCGGGCCGGCTCCGGCGGCGACGGTGGCGATGATGCGCACCTTCGACATCTGGACCCACGAGCAGGACATCCGCAGCGCGATCGGCCGCCCGGGGGACCTGGACTCCCCGGCCGCGGCGGTGTTCGTGGACCAGGCCCTGGCCCAGCTGCCCCGGATCGTCGCCCGGGAGGCCAAGGTCGAGGCGGGGCACACGGTGATCCTGGCGCTCACCGGGCCGATCATGGCCAAGGTCGGGGTCCGGGTGGACGAGGGCGAGGACGGGCGGCCGCACGGACACGCCATGTTCACCGGCGAGAGCGTGGACTCCTCCACCCCCCACGTCGAGGGGCCGATCACGAGCCTGAGCATGTCCACCGAGGCGTTCACCCGGCGCGCGGCCGGCCGGCGCTCGGTCGACGACACGGCCTTCACGCTCAACAGCGGCGACGAGGCCGTGGCCCGCCGCGTGCTCGACGCGGTGACCATCACCCACTGAGCCGGCCGGGGGTCGCCGGTGCCTGACCGGCGGCCCCTGCGGGTGTTCCCGCTCCTGCCCCAGCCGGGCAGCGGCGCGGCGGCGGTCGGTGCACAGGTTGGTTTAGTTGTTTGCAGCACACAACTGTTCTCTGATAGTTGTATGCCGCAAGCAAACACCCGCGAGATCGGACCCCGATGGCGATCAGCCATGACACCGCCGCCCAGCTCAGCCATGAGCTGGTGCAGCTGATGAAGCTCTTCCAGAGCCTGCGGCAGCACGCCCCCCGGCTCCACGCCGGCGTCGACACGGCGTCGTACCCCATCTTGTTCAACCTGCACGACGGCCCGCGCCGCGTCTCCGACCTCGCCGGCTGCGTGCACTCCGACGTCTCGACCGTCAGCCGGCAGGTGACCGGCCTGGTCACCCACGGCCTCGTCGAGAAGGTGTCCGACCCCCAGGACGGCCGGGCCCAGATGCTGTCCCTGACCGGCGCCGGCACGGCCCTGCTGGAGCGGCTCAAGGACCAGCGCGGCGAGTGGTTCCGCGGCGTCCTGGCCGACTGGACCGAGGACGAGGCCCAGGCCTTCATCGGCTCCCTCGAACGCCTGACGTCCGGCTTCGAGCACTCACGCGAGCAGCTGCTCCAGACGGCGGCAGCCGCTGCACCCGCGGGCTCGGCCCCCACCCCCTCCTCCTCCCCTTCCCCCAGCAAGGAGCAGTAATGGCCTCCGCCTCCGCTGCATCGACGCCGTCGCCGCCCCTCGACGACGGCGCCCTCACCCACAAGCAGATCGTCACCATCCTCATCGGCCTGATGATGGGCATGTTCCTGGCCGCCCTCGACCAGACCATCGTCGCCTCAGCGATGCGGGTGATCGCCGACGACCTCAAGGACCTGGCCGGGCAGGCGTGGGTCACCACCGCCTACCTGATCACCTCGACGATCGTCACCCCGCTCTACGGCAAGCTGTCCGACATCTACGGGCGCAAGAAGTGGTTCGTCACCGCCATCACGATCTTCGTCCTCGGATCGGTGCTCTGCTCGTTCGCCACCTCGATCCCGATGCTGGCCGCGTTCCGCGCGGTCCAGGGCCTCGGCGCCGGTGGCCTGTTCTCGCTGGCCCTCGCGATCATCGGCGACATCGTCCCGCCGCGGGAGCGGGCGAAGTACCAGGGCTACTTCCTGGCCGTCTTCGGCACCTCCAGCGTCCTCGGCCCGGTCATCGGCGGCTTCTTCGCCGGGCCAGGAGACCCTGCTGGGCATCGCCGGCTGGCGCTGGGTCTTCCTGGTCAACGTCCCGATCGGCATCGCCGCCCTCGTCGTCGTCAGCCGCACGCTGCACCTGCGGCACACCCGCCTGGACCACCGGATCGACTGGTGGGGCGCCGTGGCGCTGACCGTGGGCCTGGTCCCGCTGCTGCTCGTCGCCGAGCAGGGCCGCATCTGGGGCTGGAGCTCCGGCCGCTCGATCACCTGCTTCGTCATCGGCGGCATCGGCGTCGTCGCGTTCTTCCTGGCCGAGCGGATGATGGGCGACGAGGCGCTGCTGCCGATCAAGCTCTTCCAGAACCGCACCGTCGGCATCTCCTCGATCGCCTCGGTCATCCTCGGCATGGGCCTGTTCGGGGGCATCGCCTGCCTGCCGCTCTACCTGCAGATCGTCAAGGGCGCCTCGCCCACCGCGGCCGGGCTGCTGCTGCTGCCGATGACCCTCGGCATCATGACCGGCTCGATCGTCTCCGGCCAGATGATCTCGCGCACCGGCCGCTACCGGCACTTCCCGATCATCGGCTCGGCGCTGCTGGTGATCTCGCTGTTCGGGTTCCACTACATCGGCGCCGACACCCCGCTGTGGCAGTACGATGATCCTCATGGTCGTCTTCGGGGTCGGCCTCGGCTTCAACATGCAGCCGCTGACCCTCGCCGTGCAGAACGCCGTCTCCCCCCGCGACATCGGCGTCGCCACGTCCTCGGCGACGTTCACCCGGCAGATCGGCGGCACCATCGGCACCGCGGTCTTCCTGTCGATCCTCTTCTCGGCGGTGCCGGACCGGCTGCAGACGGCCTTCCACGCGATCGCCCCGAGCCCGGACTTCCAGGCGGCGCTGAAGGCCCCACAGGGAGACGCCGCCGCCAACCACGCCTTCATCTCGGGGCTGCAGAGCGCCCGCACCGGCGGCAGCGGCGGTGCCTTCGACGGCGCCCTGAACGACTCCTCGTTCATCCAGCAGATCGACCCCCGGCTCGCCCGGCCGTTCCTGGTCGGCTTCTCCGAGGCGATCGACCTCGTGTTCCTCATCGGGTCGGGTGTGATGCTGGTCGCGTTCGTGGTGCTGTGGTTCCTGCCGAACGTCGAGCTGCGCAGCGGGTCGTCGTACGCCGAGCGCGGCCGCTCCGACGCGGCCGACGCCGAGTCTGCGGCCGTCCCCCCGGCGGTGGCCCACTGACCAGCCTGCCGGGCCGACCCGCGCGGCCGGCGCGGCGTCGTACGGGCGCGGCCTGAGGCAGGGACGACACCGGAACGGGCGGCGGGGCCTCGGCCTCGCCGCCCGTTCAGCTGTCCGGGGGGCGGTGCGCCTCGGCGGCGTCGGCGGCGGCGTCGTAGGCGTCGACCATTCCCGCGAGGAACCGCTGCACGACCTCCAGCTCGGCGTCGGTGAACTGGCCCATCACCTGGCCGCTCAGCCGTCCCAGCGGGCCGAAGAACTGCTGGGCGACCGTGCGGGCGGAGTCGCTGAAGTGCAGGTGGATCCGGCGGCGGTCCACCGTGTCGCGGTTGCGCCGGGCGTGGCCCTGGCGCTCGAGCCGGTCCACGACCGAGGTGGTCGCGCCGGAGGACAGACCCAGAGCGGACTGCAGCTGCCCCGGCGTCAGCGGCGCGGACGACGCCTCGGCGTCCATGATGTGGATGAGGGCGGCCAGGTCGGTGTGGTGCAGGCCCTGGCGGCTGGCGAAGGTCGCGGAGATGCGGTCGCCCCCGACCTGCAGCCGGCGCAGCAGGGCCCCGATCCGGGCCTCCAGCTCGTCGTGCCGCCCGCCGCCGCGCTCGCTCATCGGTCTCCCGCCCGTCCCCTCCCTGGTTGTCTCCAGTATGCCGCCATGCCAAGATATCTCGACGACAGAGATATCTCTTGAATCGAGGGAACTGGCATGCGCTCTCCGTGGGTCCCGCTGGGCCGGCTCGTCACCGGGCGGTGGGGCGCCCGGGTCGTCGTCCTCGCGTTCGTGTTGCTGTCCGGTGCCGTGCTCGCCGCGCCGCTGGGTGGCGGCGCCGACGGCGGGGTGACCTCCGGCCTGGGCAGCCAGGTGGAGTCGGTCCGCGCCGCCGCGCTGAAGGCCGGCCTGCCGGGCAGCAAGGTCAACCCGGCGATCGTGGTCTACAGCCGGGACGGGGCTGACCTCACCGCGGCGGACCGTGCGGCGATCGCCGCCGACCGCGCGGAGCTGGCACCCCGGGCGGTGGGTGGCACCGTGCCGCCGCCGGTGCCGGCGCAGGACGGCCGCGCGGCGCTCGTGCCCGTGCCGCTGCCGTCCTCACTGACGGACACCGAGGTCACCGACGCGGTCAGGGCGATCCGCGGCGTGACCGCCACCGGCCTGCCCCACGGCCTGCGTGCGGAGGTCACCGGCGGCCCGGCCATCTCGACCGACATCTCCTCGGCGTTCGACGGCGCCGACACCAAGCTGCTGCTCACCACCGCCGGCATCGTGGCCCTGCTGCTGCTGCTGACCTACCGCAGCCCAGTGCTGTGGATCATCCCGCTGGCCGTCGTGGGCACCGCCGACCAGGTCGGCGCCAAGCTCACCTCCGCCCTGGCCAGTGCCCTGGACCAGCCGCTCGACGGCTCGAGCACGGGGATCGCCAGCGTGCTGGTCTTCGGCGCCGGCACCAACTACGCGCTGCTGATCATCGCCCGCTACCGCGAGGAGCTGCGGCGCACCGAGGACCACCGGCAGGCGATGCGCACCGCGCTGGCCTCCGGCGGACCCGCCGTGGCCGGCAGCGCCATCACGGTCACCCTGGCCCTGCTGACGCTGCTGTTCGCCTCGCTCGGGGGCAACCGCAGCATTGGCTGGACCAGCGCGCTCGGGGTCGTCGTCGTGGTGGTCTGCGCACTGGTGGTCCTGCCCGCCGCGCTCGTCCTGTGCGGCCGGCGTCTCTTCTGGCCGTTCATCCCCCGCGCCGGGGACCCCGACCTCTCCCACCGCGGCCCGTGGGCCCGCATCGCCCGGGCCGTCGTCGCCCGCCCCGCTGCCGTCGCGGCCGCATCGGTGGCGGTCCTGGTCGTCTTCGCCCTCGGCATCTCCGGCGCCCGGCTCGGCCTCTCCGACACCGAGCAGTTCCGGGTCACGTCCGAGTCGGCCGCCGGCCTGGAGACCCTGGCCCGGCACTTCCCCGCCGGCGCGAGCAGCCCGGCCGAGATCCTCACCGCGCGCGAGGCGGCGCCGGCCGTCGTGGACACCGTGGCCACGGTGCCCGGCGTGGTGTCCGCCCGGGTCAGCGACCAGGGCGGGGACGTCGCCCAGGTGGACGCGGTCCTGAAGGACCTGCCCGGTACGGCGGCCAGCTACGACACCATCCGCGCGGTCCGCGCGGCGGTGGCCGACGTGCCCGGCGCCGACGCCGCGGTCGGCGGGTCGGTCGCCACGGCGCTGGACACCCGCGAGGCGGCGATCCGCGACCTCAGGGTCATCGTGCCGATGATCCTGGCCGTCGTGTTCGTGGTCCTGATCCTGCTGCTGCGCTCGCTGGTCGCGCCGCTGCTGTTGATCGCGACCGTCATCCTCAGCTTCTTCGCCGCGCTCGGCGCCAGCCACTGGGCCTTCGTCCACCTGTTCGGGTTCCCGGCGCTGGACACTGTGGTCCCGCTGCTGGCGTTCCTGTTCCTGGTCGCCCTCGGCGTCGACTACAACATCTTCCTGACCACGCGGGCCCGCGAGGAGGCGCAGCGCCAGGGCACCCGTGCGGGCATCGTCACGGCCGTGGCCGTCACGGGGGGCGTCATCACCAGCGCGGGCATCCTGCTGGCTGCCGTGTTCACCGTGCTCGGCGTGCTGCCGCTGATCACCCTGACCCAGATCGGCATCATCGTCGGCTTCGGCGTGCTGCTGGACACGTTGCTGGTGCGCACGGTGCTCGTGCCGGCACTGGTGACGCTGCTCGACCGGCGGGTGTGGTGGCCCAGCGCCCTCAGCCGCGCGGACGGCGACGGGTCGGATCGGCACGACCACGACGGCGCCACGCCGGCCTCAAGGGGACGGTCCGGGGCGGCTCGAGGCGGGCCGGTGCAGGTGTCCGAGAGCGAGGGCACAGCCTCTGCGCTGGGTGACCGAGCCTGACCGCCCTGCGCCCCTTGCCAAGCACGGACCGGCTGGCAACCATGGAGATCGAGGCACCACACCCCGGCGCGGTGGCAGAGAGCGACCCGACGGGAGCAGGCCCGCTGCAGGGACGGGCGCGGACCGTCGCGGGAGGAGTGCGCACATGGGCGACATCGGCACCGAGCGGCGAGAGGTCGAGTTCGAGCCCCTGACGGAGGACCCGGTGCCCGTGCCGGCCACTCGGCCCGACCCCGTGCCGGCTCCCGCCCCCGCGACCGGGTCCTGATCCCGACATGGTCGACGAGGTGCCGGCGGTCGCGGACGACGTCGCCCTGGTGCCCGGCGAGCTGCGTGGCTACCGGCAGTTCTCCCTGAAGGACGACGGCCTCTACCCGCTGGTGCACACCGTCTGCGGACCGTGGGACGGCCACCTCCAGCGGGCCGTGTGCGCGAGCGGCGCACGGCACGCCTCACCGGCGTCGGACTGCCTCTGCGGGCTCTACGCCTGGTACCTGCCCGGCAGCGCCACGGTCTCCCTGGGGCCGGTCAGCGCAGTGGTCCTGGCCCGTGGGCGGTGCGTCCTCGGCGACCGTGGCTTCCGCGCCGCCGCGGCCCGGATCGAGGCTGTGTCCCTGCCGGCCGCGGTCCGCTGGCACCCCGCGGCCTCGGCGCGGGCCCGCGCGATGCTGGCCCAGCGCTATCCGCAGACCCGGGTCTACCCCTCGACCCGGCGGATGCTGCGCGACCACCCGCCGCAGGACGTCAGCGCCCTCGGGGTGTCCCCGCCGCGGGACCGCAGCCGGGCCTACCGGGCGGCGGCGGCGGTGCTGTGGACCGCGTTCGTCCTGGGCGCCTACGCCCTCGTGGTCGTGCCCCGCGCTGCAGTCGCCGACGCCGCCGCCCACTGGTGGCCGGTGCTGGTGCTGCTGACGATCGGGTGGCAGGCCGCCCTGGTCTGGCTGTTCCTGCGGATGATGGCCGAGCAGATGCCCAGCCCGAGGTGGGGCCGCAAGGACCGCTGACGGGCCGCCACCCCGCCCTGGGAGCGGCACCGAAGGGGGCGGGCGCGATGCGGTCGCCCGCGGCGGCCGGGGCCCGTCCGGCGTACGTCGGACGGGCCCCGGCGTGGGCGTCAGGACCAGACGAGGGCCCGGCTGGGGTCCTCCAGGACCGCGGCCAGGTCGGCCAGGAACCGCGAGCCCAGGTCGCCGTCGACCAGGCGGTGGTCGAACGCCAGCGACAGCGAGGTGACCCAGCGCGGCTTGATCTTGCCCTTGACCACCCACGGCATCTGCCGGACGGCGCCGAAGCACAAGATCGCGGCCTCACCGGCGTTGAGGATCGGCGTGCCGTTGTCGACCCCGAAGACCCCGACGTTGGTGATGGTGATCGTGCCGCCGGCCATGTCGGCCGGCTGCGTGCGACCCTCACGGGCGGTGGCGACGAGCCCGGCCATCGCGTCGGCGAGCTGCCGCAGCGACATCGCGTCGGCGTCCTTGATGTTGGGCACCATCAGCCCCCGCGGTGTCGCGGCGGCGATGCCCAGGTTGACGTAGTTCTTGACGACGATCTCCTGGGCCGCCTCGTCCCACGCGGCGTTGATGCCGGGGTTGCGGCGCGCCGCGATCAGCAGCGCCTTGGCCACCACCAGCAGCGGGCTGACCTTGACGTCGCGGAACTCGCGGTCGGCTGCGCAGCCGCTCGACCAGCTTCATCGTGCGGGTGACGTCGACGGTGATGAACTCGGTGACGTGCGGCGCGGTGAACGCCGAGGCCACCATCGCCTGGGCGGTCATCTTGCGCACCCCCTTGACCGGGACGCGCGTCTCCCGCTCGCCGGTCCGGGCCACGACCGGGGCGCCGTACGCCGCAGCGCCGGCTCCCGCGTCGGCCGGCACCGCGCCGGCCGGCACCGCGCCGGCCGCGCCCTGCAGGTGCAGGTCGACGTCGGACCGGCTGATGATGCCGCCCTCGCCCGACCCGGCCACGTCGGCCAGGTCGACGCCGCGGTCCTTGGCGTACTTGCGCACCGGCGGCTTGGCCAGCGCCCGGGCGCCACCCGGGCGGGGCGCCGGAGGCGGCGTCACGGCGGGCACCGGCGGCGGAACCGGTGCCGGCGCGACGGGAGCGGGCGCGACGACAGCGGGCGCGACGGCAGCAGGCGGAGGCGGTGGGACCGCTCCCTTGCGGGGACGGCGCTTGGCCTCGGTCATCCGTGGGCCGTAGCCGACCAGGACGGCCACGCGACCACCGGGGGCGGCGCCACCGATCTTGCCCGCCTCGATCTCCTCGTCCTCGGCGCCGGCCGCGGCCGGCGCCTTCGCCGGTGCCGGCGGCGTGCCGTCGTCGACGCCCGTGTCGACCGCGATGATCGGCGTGCCGACCGCGACGGTCTCCCCCTCGGCCACCAGCAGGTCGGTGACCGTGCCGGCGTACGGGACGGGGAGCTCGACCAGGGACTTGGCCGTCTCGATCTCGACGATGATGTCGTTGATCGTGACGGTGTCGCCGACCTTGACCTTCCAGGTGACGATCTCCGCCTCGACCAGGCCCTCGCCGGGGTCGGGCAGGTTGAACTGCTTCACACGTGCCATGGAGTTGCCGTCCTGCCTTTCAGTACGCGAGCGAGCGGTCGACGGCGTCCAGGACGCGGTCGAGGTCGGGAAGGAACTCCTCCTCGAGCTTGCTCGGTGGGTAGGGCAGGTTGTAGCCGCCGACCCGCAGCACCGGCGCCTCGAGGGCGTAGAAGCAGCGCTGGGTGATCTCGGCCGCGATCTCCGCACCCATGCCCGAGGAACGTCGAGGCCTCGTGCACGACGACGAGCCGGCCGGTCTTCTCCACCGAGGCCGTGAGCGTGTCGAGGTCGAGCGGCGACAGCGAGCGCAGGTCGACCACCTCCAGCGAGCGGCCCTCCTCGGCGGCGGCGGTCGCCGCGTCCAGGCAGACCTTGACCATCGGCCCGTACGCCGCGAGGGTCAGGTGCTCGCCCTCGCGCAGCACGGCGGCGTCGTACAGGCCGCGGGAGGCGCCGGCGGTCTCGTCCACCTCCGCCTTCTCGTGGTAGCGGCGCTTGGGCTCGTAGAACACCACCGGGTCGTCGGTCTCGATCGCCTGCTGGATCATCCAGTAGGCGTCCTCGGGGTTGGAGCAGGCGACCACGCGCAGGCCGGCGGTGTGGGCGAAGTACGCCTCGTTGGACTCGCTGTGGTGCTCGACCGCGCCGATCCCGCCGCCGACGGGGATGCGGATCACCATGGGGATGGTGACCTTGCCGAGCGAGCGGGCGCGCATCTTGGCGACCTGGCTGACGATCTGGTCGAACGCGGGGTAGACGAACCCGTCGAACTGGATCTCGACGACCGGGCGGTAGCCGCGCAGCGCCATGCCGACGGCGGTGCCGACGATGCCGGACTCGGCCAGCGGCGTGTCGATCACCCGGTCCTCGCCGAAGTCCTTCTGGAGGTTCTCGGTCACCCGGAAGACGCCGCCGAGCTTGCCGATGTCCTCGCCCATGAGGACGACCTTGGAGTCGTTCTCCATGGCGCGGCGCAGGCCGGCGTTGATGCCCTTGGCGATGGTCAGCTTGGTCATCAGTGGCTCCCCTCGAAGCTGGCGGAGTAGGCCGCGAACTCGGCGCGCTCCGCCTCGACGAGCGGGTGCTCCTCGACGTAGATGTGGTCGAACATCGACAGCGGCTCGGGGTCGGGCATCGACAGGCAGCCCTCGCGGACCTGCGCGGCCAGCTCGTCGGCCTCGCGGTCGACGGCGTCGTAGAACGCCTGGTCGGCCTTGCCGCTGGAGGTCAGGTAGGCCTTGAGCCGGGCGATCGGGTCACGCAGCTTCCACATCTCGACCTCGGCCGAGACGCGGTACTTCGTCGGGTCGTCGGAGGTCGTGTGGGCGCCCATCCGGTAGGTGAACGCCTCGACCAGGGTCGGGCCCTGGCCGGTCCGGCGCGGCCTCGAGCGCCGCCTTGGTCACGGCGTAGACGGCGAGGACGTCGTTGCCGTCGACGCGGACGCCGGGGAAGCCGAAGCCGCGGGCGCGCTGGTAGAGCGGGATCCGGGTCTGCCGCTCGGTCGGCTCGGAGATGGCCCACTGGTTGTTCTGGCAGAAGAAGACCACGGGCGCGTTGCTCGCCGCGGCGAAGACGAACGCCTCGTTGACGTCACCCTGGCTGGTGGCGCCGTCGCCGAAGTAGGCGATGACGGCGGTGTCGCGCTCGGGGTCACCGGTGCCGACCGCGCCGTCACGCTGGACGCCCATCGCGTAGCCCGTCGCGTGCAGGGTCTGGGCGCCGATGACGATCGTGTAGAGGTGGAAGTTCTTCTCGTTCGGGTCCCAGCCGCCGTGGTTCACGCCGCGGAACAGGCCGAGCAGGTTGAGCGGGTCGACGCCGCGGCACCAGGCGACGCCGTGCTCGCGGTAGGTCGGGAAGGCGTAGTCCTGCGGGCGCAGCGCGCGGCCGGAGCCGACCTGGGCGGCCTCCTGGCCGAGCAGGCTGGCCCAGATGCCGAGCTCGCCCTGGCGCTGCAGCGCGGTGGCCTCGGCGTCCACGCGGCGGATGAGGACGTGGTCGCGGTAGAAGCCGCGCAGGTCCTCGTCGTCGAGGTCGGCGACGTACGACGCGTACTCGGGGTTGTCGACACGCTCGCCCTCCGGGGTGAGCATCTGCACGAGCTCGGGGCCACCGTCGCCGATGGTCTCGGGGACCGGCGCGGTCAGCGCGGCCACGGCTGCCGGGTCGAGGGGACCGTCGACGGCCTCCTCCGGCATCGAGGCGACTTCGTTGTCGCTCACAGGCACTCCTTCTCGCGAACCGGCGCAGCACGGCCGCCCGGCTCGGCTTGGGCTGTGGCTCGCGGCGGGCGGGGTCTCCGCCCGCAGTCGTGAGGACACAGCGGGGACGTCGCGCGCGCGTGTGGCGGCGCTCACAGGCCTAGCGAGCACACGGTACCCGCCCGGGCGGGATGTGTCCCACACGGCGGACACCGGTGTGGCGACGGGACCCGACGGTACGGCGGTCCGTGACCGCCCGCGCGCCTGCTCAGCCGCGGTCGCCCCGGCCGTGACCGTGGCCGTGGCCGGCGCGGTGCTGGGGCTTCGCCGTGCTTCTCTCGTGCTGGGCCCGGCGGTGCTGCTCGTGCCCGCTCGTGCTGCTCGTGGCGGTGCTGTGCGCCTGGCGCGCGGCTTGCGCGACTGGCCACGGCGGTCCCGCTCGCCGGCGTGCTGACGGGCCGCCGCGCGGTGGCCGGGCTCACGGCTCGTTCCAGGAGCCTTGTCGCCATCCGGCGTCCTGTGGCGGCCCCGACCGTCCGAGCGCTGCTCCTGCTGGCGGGTGCTGCGCCGGCTGGCTTCTTCGCCGGACCGGGTCGTGGGCGCGACCGTGGTGGGGGCCGGTGCTGCGACCGGCCGGGCACCCCTGGGCCTGGCCGCCATCAGCAGCGGACCCTGCACCGGCGACGGCCCGGGCAGGACCGACGTGCCGTCGGGCGCGGGAGTGTCGACGCCGCCCTGCGGCGCCGAGGGTGCCGAGGGCTTGGGCGCCGGCGCCGGCGCCGTGGGGCGCGGCCCCCTGACCGGGGCATGACCGGGCCGCTGCGGCGCGGTGACCGGCTGCGGGCTCGGACGGCGCCTCCTCGCCGCGGCCACCGGACGGCGGGCAGCGCCGCACCACCCGCCGAAGCTGCCGCGGCACCGTTCCCGGCTGTCGGGCAGCCGGACCCCGGCCGACGGCGACCGGCGTGGACCCGGTGCGCGCAGGGACGCCCGACCGGTCCAGGGACCGGTCGCTGGAGTCGACCACGGGAGCGACGGTCACCGCGACGCCGGAACGCGCGGCAGCCTCGCGCCGAGCTCGCTGGGAGCTCGGCGGGCGACACGCGAGCCACCGCGGGCGTGGCGGCGCGGGCCTCTGCCGGAGCGCCGGCCAGGGTCAGCGCCGGAGGCCGGACGGGATCCCGGGCGACGGAGGGCCGCGCTGGCCGAGGCTGCCGCGCAGACCGAGCGCGCCGACAGCCACCATGTGGCGAGGCCGAGCGCGGCGAACGAGAGCGTCGGGACGCCAGGGGGGAGGCCCGCAGCGCGCGCTCGGACGCGGCGTCCGCGGGCACGGGGGGAGGCATGCGCCCACTATCGGCGCCATACGTCAGTTTGTCGATCTCGAGATACGTCATATGGCTGAGAATGACTAGTCACTCGGGCCACGCCGCCGTACCGACCGGGCCGCGCCCTGGTCGCGGCCACCGCCCTGCCGGAACCGGCCCGCCACGGCGATGAGCAGGTCGTTGGCCTCGGTCTCGGCGATGGTGCAGCGCACGCCCGTCGCCGGGGAACGGCCGCACGACCAGCCCGGCCTCGTCCGCCGTCCGCGGCGAAGGCGAGCGTGTCGTTGCCCAGCGGCAGCCAGACGAAGTTGGCCTCGGTCTGCGGCACCGCCCATCCCTGCTCGCGCAGCGCCGCGACGACGCGGGCGCGCTCGGCGACCAGCGCGTCGACGCGCGCCTGCAGCTCGTCGTACGCCTCGAGGCTCGCGATGGCGGCCTGCTGGGCGATGTCACTGACACCGAACGGCACCGCGGTCTTGCGCAGCGCCTGCGCGACCGGCTCGTGCGCGACGGCGTAGCCCACCCGCAGGCCGGCCAGCCCGTACGCCTTGCTGAAGGTCCGCAGCACCGCCACGTTGGGCCGCTGCCGGTACGTCGCGAGCGCGTCCGGCGCCTCGGGGTCGGTGACGAACTCCAGGTAGGCCTCGTCGATCACCACCAGCACGTCCCGGGGCACGCGGTCGAGGAACGCGTCGAGCTCGTCCTGGTGGACCACCGGCCCGGTCGGGTTGTTGGGGGTGCAGACCAGCACCAGGCGGGTCCGCTCGGTGATCGCGGCCAGCATCGCCTCGAGGTCGTGCCGGGAGTCGGCGTCCAGCGGCACCTGCACCGACGTCGCGCCGGCGATGGCGACCACGATCGGGTAGGCCTCGAACGAGCGCCACGCGTAGACGACCTCGTCGCCGGGGTCGCAGGTCGCCTGGATGATCTGGCCGAGCACGCCGACGCTGCCGGTGCCGGTCGCCAGGTGCTCCACCGGGACGTCCAGCCGCTGGGCCAGCGCCTGGCTGAGCGCGCCGACGGCCATGTCGGGGTAGCGGTTCATCTGGGTCGCCGCGTCCTGCACGACCTTGAGCACGCTGGGCAGCGGCGGGTAGGGGTTCTCGTTGCTGCTGATCTTGTACGCCGTCGCCCCCTCACGCGCGGTCGCCGGCTTGCCCGGGCTTGTAGGCGGGGACGTCGCGCAGCGCTGCGCGCAGGTGGACCTGGTCACTCATACGCGCACTGTATTGCGCCCGCGTGCGGCCGCGGCGCCTGCCGCGGTCGTCGCCGTCGGGGCCAGCCCCGTGCCACGATGACCCCATGAGAACGATCGGCATCAAGGTCCTGGTCAACGGGGTGGCCCTCTGGGTGGCCGCGCTCGTCCTGAGCGACGGCATCCACCTGGGGCAACGGGCCGACTCGCTCAGCGCCCGGCTGCTGACGATCCTGTTCGTGGCGGCGTCTTCGGGCTGGTCAACGCGTTCGTGAAGCCGATCGCCAAGCTGTTCAGCCTGCCGTTCATCATCCTGACGCTCGGGCTGTTCACCCTCGTGGTCAACGCCCTGATGCTGCAGATCACCTCGTGGCTCGCCGGCGCGCTCAACCTGGACTTCCACGTCGACTCGTTCTTCTGGGACGCCATCCTCGGCGCCCTCGTGATCACGTTCGTCAGCCTGCTGCTCAACATCCTGATCCCCGACGGCACGGCCGCTGACCCGCGCCGTTCTCCACCTGCCCCTCCCCTCGACCGGACGCACCGGAGTGCCCGAATTCGGACATTCAGTGTCCGGATTCGGGCAGCGAGGTGCGTCCGGTGGCGAGGGATCGTGAGGGTGATCCACAGGGGCGGCGGGCGGGGCACCGTCGTCCCACACCGCGGCCACCGTCGGGCCTGCCGCCGGTAGCCGCGTCGCTGCACGCTGGCCCGATGCTGGACACCGCACCGCTGCTGGCCCTGCTCCCCGCCGAGTTCTCGACCCGTGACTGCCGAGGCGTCGGCCTGAGCGACAAGGTCCTGGCACGGCTGGTGCGCAGCGGGAAGGTCCAGCCGGTGCGGCGCGGCCTGTTCCGGCTGCCGGCGCAGGTCACGGCCGACCCACATGCAGGTATCTCAGCCGGATCCGGGCCGTGGCCGCCGCGTTCGCCGACGACCACGCCGTCAGCCACCTGTCCGCCGCGGCGCTGCTCGGCCTGCCCATGCCACTCGGCCCGCCCGGACCGGTGCACCTGACCCGGCTGAGGGCGTGCCACCGGTCACGGCAGGCGCCCGACGGGTGGTGATCCACCACGCGGACTCCAGTGTCACGCCCGTGGTCGAGCATCTCGGCGTCCGGGTGACTGCGGTGGAGCGGACTGTGGCCGACTGTGCGCGCACCTTGCCGCTGACGGCCTCGGTCCCCGTCGTCGACGCCGCGCTCCACCGGCGGTGGGCCCTGGCGCCGCAGCTGGCGGACTACCTCGAGGTACAGCGCCGGTGGGCGGGGATGCCCCGCGCCCGGCTGGCGCTGTCGATGGCCGACGGCCGGCGGGAGAGCTGGCTGGAGTCGTACTCGTTCGTGCGGCTGGACCGGCTCGGCGTCCCCGGCTGGCGCGCCCAGGTGCTCGTCCTGGACGCCGGGGGCGAGCTGCTGGGGCGCGTCGACGGGCTGTGGGAGGACTGCGCCGTCGTGGCCGAGGTCGACGGGCGAGGGAAGTACCTCGACGGCGTCCTCGGCCCGACCGGGAGCACGCGGCGCAGGCGGTCATCGCCGAGAAGGTGCGCGAGGACGCCATCCGCGACGTCGGCCTGGAGATGGTGCGCTGGGACCTCGCCGAGCTGCTCCAGCGGCCGCTGCAGCTGGCCGCGCGGATCGAGCGCGCACGGGCCCGGGGCAGCTGGCCCGCTTCAGCGGCCGGGTCATCTACTGACGCGGACCACCTTCCCTCCTCGACCGGACGCACCGCAGTGCCCGAATCCGGACATCGAGTGTCCGAATTCGGGCAGCGCGGTGCGTCCGGTGGGGCAGGGAGCGGGGGTCAGACGTGGCGGCGGGAGGTGACCACGCGGAACCGGTTGGCGACGAACGCCGCGTCGACGTAGGCGGAGTTGGCCGCCGGGTTGGCGCCGGTGCCGTGGTAGTCGCTGAACGCCGCGGTCTGGTTGACGAACACCGGGCCGGTGAGGTTCTCCGAGAGCGCGACCCCGCAGTCGGCGGCGGCGTCGCGGGCGGCGTCGAGCACGTCCTCGGACGTCGAGTAGACCGCCGCCGTCATCGCGCCGTGCTCGCGGATCGTGTCGCGCATCACCTGCAGCGACTGCGCGTGCCGTCCGTGGCGATGAGGAAGGTCACCGGGCCGAAGCACTCCAGCGTGTAGGCCGAGTCCTGCGCCACGTCGACCGCGACCAGGCCGGGCGTGCGCACGACCGCGTCGGGGTAGGTCGGGTGGGTCACCCGGCGGCTGTCGAGGACCACGCGTGCCGCCGGCCTTCGCGGCCAGCTCGGGCAGCGAGGCGGCCCGGCTCGCGCACGTCGTCGTTGACCGTCGCGCCGAGGATCTCGACCGCCTTGGCGTCGTCGGCGCTGAACCGGGTGAGCGCCTCGGCCAGCCTCGCGCCGACCTCGCTCGAAGGACAGGTGGCCCTCGTCGGTCGTCGATGCCGTCGCGGGGCACGTAGATGTTCTGCGGCGTCGTGCACATCTGGCCGGAGTAGAGCGACAGCGAGAACGCCAGGTTGCCCAGGACGCCGCGCAGGTTGTCGGTCGAGTCGAGCACGATCGAGTTGACGCCCGACTTCTCGGTGTAGACCTGCTTGCCGTCGGCCGCCGCCTCGCGCTCGAGCCAGCCGCCGAAGCCGGGGCCGCCGGTGTAGTCGATGATCGCGACCTCGGGGCGCTCGGCCAGCGTCCTCGCCAGGCCCTCGCCGTCGGCCTCGGGCGCCAGCTGCACCAGGGCGGGGTCGAAGCCGGTGGCCTCGAGCACGGTCCGCGCCGCCTCGACGCTGATCGCCAGCGGCAGCACGGCGCGCGGGTGCGGCTTGACCACCACGGCGTTGCCGGTGGCCAGCGAGGCGAACAGGCCGGGGTAGCTGTTCCAGGTCGGGAACGTGTTGCAGCCGATGACCAGCGCCACGCCGCGGGGCACGATCCGGTAGTCCTTCTGCATCCGGACCGGCTCGCCCTTGGCCGGCTTCTCCCAGACCACCGAGGCCGGCACGCGCTCCTGCTCGACCAGCGCGCCGACGATCGCCTCGAGCGCGCGGTCCTGGGCGTGCGGGCCGCCGGCCTGGAACGACATCACGAACGGCTGCCCGCTGGTGTGCATCACGGCGTTCGCGATCTCGAACGACCGCGCTGTTGATCGCGTCCACGATCTCGAGGCACACCGCCGCACGGGTTGAGGCGCCGGCGTCCCGCCAGGCGGGCATCGCCGCGCGGGCGGCGGCCAGCGCCGCGTCGACGTCCAGCCGCGGGTAGCGCACCCGCAGCGCCGGGCCGTACGGCGAGACCTCGCTCGCCGACCACGGTGCCGTCGCTCGGCTGGCCGGCCAGGCCGCGGTAGTCCTCGGCCGAGGTGCGCCTCGAAGGCGGCCTGGCCCTCGGACGCGGCGTTCTCGCCGTAGACCCGCGGCGACGGGGACTCGGGGTAGCGCGAGAAGTACGACCGCTCGGCGAGGGCCCGGCGCGCCTGCTCGAGGGTCTCGCGGTGGGTCTCGGTCAGCGGGTGCACGGCAGCGGTGTCGGTGGTCGTCACAGGTCCGATCGTACCTGCGTCTTACAGTTCGGCGACACATCTGCAAACATGTGTCACATGACCAACGCTGCTCCCGGACCGGCCGTCGCGATCCTCGGGGCGGGCGCCATGGGCTCGGGCATCGCCCAGGTCGCGGCCCAGGCCGGCTGCCCGTCCACCTCGTCGACGCGGTCCCCGGCGCCGCCGCCCGGCCGCGCGCGACCGGCTCGCCGCGACCCTGGACCGGCTCGCCGACAAGGGCCGGATCAGCCGGGACGACGCGCGACGCCGCGACCGCCCGGCTGACCGTCGCCGCGACGGTCGCCGACCTGCCCGCCGTGCGCCCTCGTGATCGAGGCGATCCGCGAGGACCTCGCCGCCAAGCGGGCGCTGTTCGCCGCGCTGGCCGAGCGGCAGCCGGCCGACACGCTGCTCGCCAGCAACACCTCCAGCCTGGACATCAGCGCCATCGCCGACGGGATCGCCCACCCGAGCCGCGTCCTCGGGCTGCACTTCTTCAACCCGCCGCCGCTGATGCGCCTGGTCGAGGTGGTCCACGGCACGCAGACCTACGAGGAGGTCGCTGGCGCGCGCCACCGAGCTCGTGCGCGCCTGGGGCAAGACGCCGGTCCGGTGCACCTCCACGCCGGGCTTCATCGTCAACCGGGTGGCGCGGCCGTTCTACGGCGAGGCCCAGCGCCTGGTCGAGGCGGGCGTGGCCGACCCCGCCACCATCGACTTCGCCCTGCGGGAGCTCGCCGGGTTCCGGATGGGTCCCATGGAGCTGACCGACCTGATCGGCCAGGACGTCAACCTCGCCGTCGGCACGTCGGTGTGGGAGCAGACCGGCCGCGACGAGCGCTACGCCCCGACCGACTTCCAGCGGCGGCTGGTCAGCGAGGGCCGCCTGGGCCGCAAGACCGGCCGCGGCGTCTTCGCGTACGACGACAGCGGTCGCCCCCAGGGGGTCGCTGCCCGACGAGGAGCTGGCGCGCCGGCTCGTGGCCGGGCCGGTCGCGACCGACCCGGTCGCCCGGACGCTCGCCATGCTCGTCAACGAGGCGGTCGACCTCGTCGCACGCGGGGAGGCGAGCGCCGAGGACGTCGACACGGCGATGCGCCTGGGCACCAACTACCCCCGCGGGCCGATCGAGTGGGGCACCGAGATCGGCCCGGACGTCGTCGCGCACCAGCTGGCCGAGCTCGACGCGGCCTTCCCGGCGGGCGCTACCGGCCCAGCCCGGCGCTCACGCTCGACGCGGCGCGCGGACCGCCAGGCACCGGGGCCCGCGCTGAGCGCGCCGGGTCCCGCGACCGGCGGCTGACACGACGGGCCGCCCCGACCGCCGTCCGGCGGATGTGGGCCGACGACCGGGCCTCGGCCGGGCTCGGCATGGAGCTCCTCGGCTCGACACCGACCGCGCCGCGCGTGCGGATGGCCGTCGGCGACGCGATGGTCAACGGGCACGCCATCGCTCACGGCGGCTTCGTCTTCACCCTGGCCGACTCGGCCTTCGCGCTGGCGTGCAACAGCCACGGCCGGGTCACGGTCGCCGCCGGGTGCGACATCACCTTCGTCGCGCCGGCTCGCCTGGGTGACGTCCTGGTCGCCGAGGCCGTCCAGCGGACGGCATTCGGGCGCAGCGGGCTGACCGACGTCACGGTGACGCGCGAGTCCGACGGGGCGGTCATCGCCGAGTTCCGCGGCCGGTCCCGGTCGCTGGTCAGCCAGGAGATGTAGATGAAGCTCCCGCTCATCGACCCGCGCCCCGACCTGTACGACGAGGCCGAGCGCTGGTCGGTCGACGAGCTGCGCGCGCGCCAGCTGGAGCGGCTGCGTGGTCGCTGCGGCGCGCGTACGACCACGTCCCGCACTACCGGAAGGCGTTCGACGACCGGGGCGTCCACCCCGACGACCTCCGCTCGCTGGAGGACCTGCGGCATCTCCCGTTCACCGCCAAGGCCGACCTGCGGGACAACTACCCGTTCGGCATGTTCGCGGTGCCGCGCGAGCAGGTCGTCGCGGGTGCACGCCTCCTCCGGTACGACCGGGCGGCCCACCGTCGTCGGCTACACCGGCGAGGACCTGCGGACGTGGGCGTCGCTGATGGCCCGGTCGATCCGCGCGGCCGGCGGCCGCCCCGGCGACGTCGTCCACGTGGCCTACGGCTACGGGCTGTTCACCGGCGGGCTCGGCGCGCACTACGGCGCGGAGGCGCTCGGCTGCACCGTCGTGCCGGTCTCCGGCGGGCATGACCGAGCGGCAGGTCCAGCTGATCACCGACTTCGCGCCGCGGGTGATCATGGTGACGCCGTCGTACTTCCTGTCGGTGCTGGACGAGATGGAGCGGGCGGGCTCGACCCGCGCGACCGTCGCTGGAGGTCGGCATCTTCGGCGCCGAGCCGTGGACCGAGGCGATGCGCGCCGAGATCGAGGAGCGGGCCGGCATGCACGCGGTCGACATCTACGGGCTGTCCGAGGTGATGGGGCCGGGCGTCGCGCAGGAGTGCGTCGAGACCAAGGACGGGCTGCACATCTGGGAGGACCACTTCTACCCCGAGGTCGTCGACCCGCTGACCGACGAGCCGGTCGCCGACGGCGCAGGTCGGCGAGCTGGTCTTCACGTCGCTGACCAAGCAGGCGATGCCGGTGATGCGCTACCGCACGCGCGACCTGACCCGGCTGCTGCCCGGCACGGCGCGGCCCGGGTTGCGCCGGATGGAGAAGGTCACCGGGCGCACCGACGACATGATGATCGTGCGCGGCGTCAACGTCTTCCCCACCCAGATCGAGGAGATCATCCTCGGCGTGCCGGGCCTCTCGCCGTACTTCCAGTGCGTGCTGACCCGGCCCGGCCGGATGGATGAGCTGACGGTCAACGTCGAGGCCGACCCGGCGGTGCCGGAGGCGTCCGTACGCCGGAGCTCGGGCGAGGTCGTCGCGGCGCGGGTCAAGGACCGGATCGGCTCGACCTGCCGGCGTCGACGTCGTCGCGCCCGGCGGCATCGAGCGGTCGGTCGGCAAGGCCCGGCGCATCGTCGACCACCGCCACTGACGCTCGGCCGGCTCCCCCGGCGCAGGCAGACCCGGGCTCAGGCCCACAAGTCGCGGCCCCAGCGCACGGTGCCGAGCCTGCCGTCGGGGCCGTGGCCCGGCCGCAGCATGGTCAGCGGCGGCAGCGTGAACAGCCTCGCCCGCACCGCCGACACCAGCCGGGTGCGCTGCGCGGTGCGGGAGGCCGCGGCCGGCGCCGTCGGCGCTGAGCGAGTCGCCGGTGAACACCGAGCCGAGCTCCGCGGCGTACCAGCACATCCCGCCCTCGGTGTGGCCCGGGCACGTGGATCCCCACGAGCCGGGCCGGCCGACGTCGAACGTGATGCCGTCCATCAGCACCCCCTCGGGCCAGCGGGTCGGGAAGACCTCGCGCCAGAGCCCGTAGTCGTCGGGGTGCAGGAAGACGTCGGCGCCGGTGACGTCGGACAGCGTCAGCGCCGAGGCGATGTGCCGCCAGTGGCCGTGGGTGCACAGGATGCCCTGCACCCGGCGGCCGCCGACCACGGCGGCGACGGCGGTGGCCGCTCCGGGCGGCGCGTCGACCACCACGCACTCGTCCTGGTCCCCGACCACCCACGCGTTGGTGCCGCCCACCACGACCCGCTCGGCCCTCAGCAGCGGGCGCGGCAGGACGGTCATGCCTCATCGAAGCACGCCCACCTCCGGCGGGCCGGCCCGCCGGAGGTCGCTCGCTCAGACGCTTGCTCAGACGTGGGCGAGGTCGGCGGGGCTGTCCACGGCAGCGGGGGTGGACGCGCCCGGGCGGCGGTCCATCAGCGCGGACAGGGCGGCCAGCGCCAGGCCCACGAGGGTGACCAGCGCGCCGACCCAGGGCGTGGCGCCGAGGCCCAGCGGGCTGTCGACGACGAACCCGCCGAGCAGTGAGCCACCGGCGATGCCGACGTTGAACGCGGCGATGTTCATGGCCGAGGCGACGTTCGGGGCGCCCTCGGCCTTCTGGACGACGCGCAGCTGCAGGCCCGGGGACGGTGCCGAAGCCGGCCGCGCCGAGCAGGAAGACCGTGACCGCGGCGGCGACCTGGTGCGAGCGCGGTGACCGAGAAGACCGCGAGGACAGCGGCCAGCAGGGTCGAGCACCCCGAGCAGGGTGCGCATGACGTTGCGGTCGGCCAGCTTGCCGCCGACGGTGTTGCCGACGACCAGGCCGAGGCCGAAGACGACCAGCAGGACGGTGACCATCGCCGGGCGAGAAGCCGCTGATGTCCTGCAGGATCGGGGCGATGAAGGTGAAGGCGACGAAGACGCCGCCGTAGCCGAACAGGGTCATGGCGAGGGCGAGGAGCACCTGCGGGCGGCGCAGCACGCCGAGCTCGCGGCGGATGCTGGCCGGCTCGGTGACCGGCAGGCGGGGCACCAGGACGGCCGATCAGGACGGCGCCGATGATGCCCACGGCGGTGATCACCCAGAAGGTGGCCCGCCAGCCGAGGCTCTGCCCGATGAGGGTGCCCGCCGGCACGCCGGCGACGTTGGCGAAGGTCAGGCCGGTGAACATCATCGCGATCGCCCCGGCACCACGACCGGGGGCGACCACCTGGGTGGCCACGATCGCGCCGACCGCGAAGAAGGTGCCGTGCGCGAACGCCGCGACGACCCGGGAGAGCATGAAGATCTCGTAGCTCGGCGCCAGCGCGCCGGCCAGGTTGCCGACGATGAAGATGCCCATCAGCGCCAGCAGCAGCGTCTTGCGGTCGACCCGCCCGGTCAGCCCGGTCAGCGAGCGGGGCACCGACGGCCACCCCCGCGGCGTAGCCGCTGACCAGCAGCCCGGCCGAGGACAGCGAGACGCCGAGGTCCCGGCCGATCTCGGGCAGGAGCCCGGCCACGATGAACTCGGTCATGCCGATGCCGAAGGCGCCGATCATCAGCGCGATGAGGGCGGCCGGGACCCGGCGCCCGGGGACGTACTGTCCTGCACAACTACCTCCAGAGACGTGTATGCCGCGTATGCAACTAGCGGCTGATGCACTGAAGTTACTTGCATACGCGCGTTGTTTCAAATCGTTGGTAGGCTGGGCGCGACAGGACCGAGGCACGAGCACGGAAGGGAGCCGACATGGGGATCGCCGACGACGCGGTGCAGATCCGCGCGCAGGGCTGGCGGACGCTGGCCGCGCTGCACGGGCTTGATCGAGGTGGCGCTGGAGCGTGAGCTGCAGGCCCGGCACGAGCTGTCCGTGGTCGGAGTACACCGTGCTGGACGCGCTCTCGCGCCAGGACGGGTGGCACATGCGGATGCAGCAGCTGGCCCGGGCGGCGGCGCTGTCGCCCAGCGCGACCACGCGCCTGGTGAACCGGCTGGAGGACCGCGGGCTGTTGACCCGGATCCTGTGCCGGGACGACCGCCGGGGCATCTACACCGAGCTCACCGAGGCCGGCCGCGAGCTGCTCACGCAGCGCGCAGGCCGACCCACGACGAGGCGCTCTCGAGCGGCGCTGGACCAGGCGCGCCAGACCCCTGAGCTGGCCGGGCTGGCCGACTCGCTGCACAGCGTCCCGCGCCGGCGCCGGCCTCCGCCGGCTCCTAGCCGCCGGCGCGGCGGACAAGGCGTCCAGGGCGGCCGCCAGGGCCTCGAGGAACTCGTCGACCTCGCGCTCGTCGTAGCCCTCGCGCAGCACGGTCGAGCCGAACGTGGTGGCCCGGACCTGCTCGCCGTCCAGCGGCGGGGAGGGCGACCGCCCGGCCGCGAGCTGGTCGAGCGCGGTCGCCGCGAAGGCGAGCAGGGCGATCACCTCGGACCGCTCGTAGCCCTTGCGCCAGCGGGTCACCGTGAACCGCCTGCGCCCGCACGTCCTGCGCCGTCAGCGCCATCCCGTCCCCCTTCCCCGCCGCCCCCACCGGGCGCAGCGCCGACTGTACGACGCCACGGCGCCAGCCGTCCGGCATCCTGCACACCTCAGCCCCTACGGTGTGCCCATGCGCGTTCTCGTCAGCGGTGGAGCCGGCTACATCGGCTCCCACACCGTCCTCCAGCTCATCGCCGCCGGCCACGACGTCCTCATCGTCGACAACTTCGCCAACGCCAAGCCGACGGTCGTCAACCGGCTCGAGGCGCTGAGCGGCCGGCACCTGCCGGTGCACGCGTTCGACCTGCGCGACGCCGACAAGACCGAGCACCTGTTCGCGCACGAGCAGATCGACGCGGTGATCCACTTCGCCGGGCTCAAGGCCGTCGGCGAGAGCGTCGAGAAGCCGCTGGAGTACTACGAGAACAACCTCGGCTCGACGTTCGCCCTGGTCCGCGCGATGCAGCGGCACGACGTGCGCAAGCTGGTCTTCTCCTCCTCGGCCACGGTCTACGGCGACCACGCCACGGCTGCCGCTCAGCGAGGACCTCCCGACGTCGGCGACCAACCCGTACGGCTGGACCAAGGTGATGCATCGAGCAGATCCTGCGCGACGTCGCGCGTGGCCGACCCGCGCTGGCGGATCGCGCTGCTGCGCTACTTCAACCCGGTCGGCGCGCACGCCTCCGGCACGATCGGCGAGGACCCGCCGGGCATCCCGAACAACCTGGTGCCGTACATCGCGCAGGTCGCCGTCGGCCGCCGCGAGAAGCTGAGCGTCTTCGGCGACGACTACCCGACACCCGGACGGCACCGGCGCTGCGCGACTACATCCACGTCGAGGACCTCGCCGCCGGCCACGTCGCGGCGCTGACGCGGCTCGGCAGCACCGACGCGCCGGTCAGCACCTGGAACCTCGGCACCGGCCACGGCACCAGCGTCCTGGAGATGCTCGCGCGCGTTCGAGCGCGCCGTGGGCCGCGAGCTGCCGTACGAGGTCGTGGGCCGCCGCGCCGGTGACATCGCGGCGTCGTACGCCGACCCGTCACGGGCCCAGGCCGAGCTCGGCTGGACGGCGACCCGCACGATCGACGACATGTGCGCCGACACGTGGCGCTGGCAGGAGCAGAACCCGGACGGCTACCCCGACGCCTGAGCGCGGCTCAGCGCAGCAGGTCGGGCCGGCCCACGACGATGTCGGTGATGTTGGCCAGGGACTGCGTGCCCGGCGCGAGGTAGTGGTCGTGGTCGGTCACCCCCGCGGTGCCGAACGGGTGGCCCCGAAGCCGGGCGTCGACGGCGGGGTGCCGTGCCCGACCCCCCAGACCTGGACCGAGGGCACCCAGTCGATCCAGTCCGAGCTCGCGCGACCGGCCCACAGCCGCGCCCTCGTGTGCAGGTCGCGGCCCGCCGGACGCCCATGCCGGGGCTGCCGAAGACGACGAGTGAGCGGACCTCCGGGGCAGGTGTGATGCGGCCGGCCGGTCACGACCGACCCGTAGCTGTGGCCCAGCACGCTGATGCTGCCTGGACGCCCGCGTGAGGTCCTCACGACCCCGTCAGCTCGTCCGCTCCGGCCCGCGCGAGCTCCTCGCGGGCCGCGTCACGACCGACCCCGCGGGGTGTCGTAGCCCAGCCACGCGTGACCGCGCGTGCCCGGACGGCTGCCCGCTGCGTCGACCGCCGGCGCCGGCCTGGACCGCGGTGCACGGTCGCGACGTCGCCCAGCCGCTGCTGAGTTCTCCCCCCCCCTCCCCCCCTCTCCCTCCGGGTCAGCGGGCCCTGGCGCCCGGGCCCTGGCCGTGCCCGGGCATGCTCGGGGCTCCGATTGCGTGCGTGTGTCGACGGGTGCGCCGGCCGTCGCCCAGGTCGCCGGCCGGGCCGAGGGGCGACCGCGAGCCCGCGCGAACAGCATCAGCCCGAGGTCAGGACGAGCACGAGCGCGCCGACCACGCCGCGCCCCGCGTGACGCACGGCGAGGCTGAGCGTCGCCTCGTGCGGGCGCGGCGGCGCAGGGCAGGGGCGGTGGGGGGCATGAGAGGTCTCGCAGACGTGTACGGGGGCGGGGCCGTCTCCGGCCCCACCACCGTAACCGCCCTTCCTGAACGTCGGCTCCGCGTCCGTGGAGCAGACTCCTCGCCTCCCCGACCCGCCGCCGGGCCCGCGCGCGGCGACGGTCAGGACTCCGGGACCGGCGCCTCCCGGTCGGCGGGTGGGCCTGCCGCGGACCCGTGCACGTCGACGGTCGGACCACCGCAGCAGCGCGCCGGACCGCTCGGTCAGCGGCGGGTCGTCCGGGTCCAGCATGGTGACCCCGGCCCCGGAGGACACCGCCGCCCAGACGAGCACGGCGTCGGCAGGCTCCTTCCGGGGCTCGCGGGCCCCGGCGGTGACGGCGTCCTCACGGGAGACGCCGATCTGCAGCGGCTCCTCACCGGCCCACAACGTGGCCTCCGAGCCCGGGTCGTCGTGCAGGAGCAGCTCCTCGACCTGCCCGCGGCGCAGCGCGTCGACGACGGCCGCGCGGCCGTCGACGCCCTCCTGCTGCCGGGCCAGCGCACCGGCGAACCGCTCCACCAGGGGCTGGCGCTGCTGGCGCACGTGCTGCACCACCGCCGCGGTGATCGCCTCCTGCTCGGCCTGCGGGGACGTCCCGTCGGCCCGCCCGCCGGTGCGCAGCCGGACCAGTCGGCCGGCCAGCTCGTGCCCGGCGTGCTCCTGCAGCAGCGTCATCGCCTGCTCGTCCCCCTCGATCAGGACCAGCTGTGGCCGGTCGCGGCGGACGATGGCGTCGAGCTCGCGCGCGACGGCGCTGGCGTTGTGCTGCCACGAGTCCTCGACCCGGGCCTGGTAGCGGCGCTGCGCCCAGCCGCCGCCGGGCACCTTGTGCACCACGTCGTCGGTGCCGTTGACGGTCTCCGCCTGCGTGGTCTGGCCGAGCAGCCCCACCACCTCCACGTCCGCACCGGACCGGTCGACCCGGGCGACGGCGTACCGCGTGGTGCTGGACAGGCTCCGGAACACCGGCAGGAGGCACGGCAGCGGGCCCCAGCGGGCGTGGTCGCGCGACGGCGCCTCCGGCAGGACGAGGTCCAGCGCGACGCCGTCGCGGGTCGCGACGACGAGCCGCCCCACGCGCCCGCTGCGCCCGGTCCGTGCCGTCATCAGCTCGCCCACCTGGCTCACCACCTCCGGCGGGGCCCCGGCGGCCGTGAGCTCGCGCACCGCGGCGTCCCAGCGCAGCTCCACCTCGCGCGCTCCGCCGGCATCCACCCGGCTGACGTCGGAGCTGGCCGTCAGGAACGGCCCCTTCGCCTCGGTCAGCGCCGTCAGCAGCTCCAGTCTCATGCGACCTCCTCCGGGGAAACGATGCCCCTGCGTCGACGTGGGGCGCCCGGTTCCTCCGGGTCACCCGGCGGGTCCGGCGTCCTGCATGCCCGGCCCTCACTCACCGTGCCAGCCACCGTACGCGCGGATCCCGCCCGTCACCTCCCGGGCGTCCGCTCACCGGTCGGCCGCCGCGAACCGGGACCCGGACCGTCGTACCGGCTCCGGGGGCGATGCGCCACAATCGGGCCCATGACTGCCCAAGCCGTAGACCAGACGATCCTCGACATCGCCCGCGCGCAGGTGCTCGACCGCGGGGAGGCCCTCGGCTACGACCAGCTCGTGCAGGTGCTGCAGACCTCCGACGAGCAGCTGCCGGACCTGCTCGCGCTGGCCCACGAGGTGCGGATGAAGTACAACGGGCCCGACATCGAGGTCGAGGGGATCGTGTCGCTGAAGACCGGCGGCTGCCCCGAGGACTGCCACTTCTGCAGCCAGTCCGGCCAGTTCACCTCGCCGGTGCGCTCGGTGTGGCTGAACATCCCCGAGCTGGTCCGCGCCGCGAAGCAGACCCGGGAGACGGGCGCGTCGGAGTTCTGCATCGTCGCTGCCGTCCGCGGGCCGGACGAGCGGCTGATGACGCAGATGCGCGAGGGCGTCAAGGCCATCCACGCCGAGGTCGACATCCAGGTCGCGGCCTCGCTCGGCATGCTCACCCAGGAGCAGGTCGACGACCTGCGCGACATGGGCGTGCACCGCTACAACCACAACCTGGAGGCGGCCCGCTCCTACTTCCCGCAGGTGGTGACCACGCACTCCTACGAGGAGCGCTGGGACACCTGCCTGATGATCAAGGAGTCGGGCATGGAGCTGTGCTGCGGCGGCCTGGTCGGCATGGGCGAGACCCTGGAGCAGCGGGCCGAGCTCGCGGCCCAGCTCGGTGAGCTCGAGCCGCACGAGGTGCCGCTGAACTTCCTCAACCCCCGCCCCGGTACGCCGTTCGGTGACCTGCCGCTGATGCCGGCCAACGACGCGCTGCGCACCATCGCCGCGTTCCGGCTGGCGCTGCCGCGCACGATCCTGCGGTACGCCGGTGGGCGCGAGCTGACCCTGGGCGACCTCGGCACGCGGGACGGCCTCAACGGCGGCATCAACGCGGTCATCGTCGGCAACTACCTGACCACCCTGGGCCGCGACCCCAAGGAGGACCTGGCGCTGCTGGAGGACCTGAAGATGCCCATCAAGGCGCTCAACTCCACGCTGTGAGCACGGTGGTGGACGCCGGTACGCCGGACGCCCCGTCCGGCCCGTCGTGGTGCGGGCACTGCGGCCGGGAGGCGCTCTCGGGCGAGCACTCCGCGTGCGTGCGGGCGCTCGAGCTGGAGCCGCCGCGGTACTGCACGCACTGCCGCCGCCGGATGGTCGTGCAGGTGCTGCCACGCGGGTGGAGCGCCCGCTGCGTCCAGCACGGCGAGCTGGCCTCCCCCGCCTGACGCACCAACCCCGACCGGACGCACCTCCCGGCCCGAATTCGGACATCCCGTGTCCGAATTCGGGCGCTACGGTGCGTCCGGTCGCCGTTCGGCGGCGGGTCAGCGGCGGGCGAGGCCCTTGGCCGACGAGAGGTTGCGGGCCGGCGGTGCCACCGGGTGGTGCACCCGCTTGGCCGCCCTGGTCTGCCAGGTGGCGCCGTACGTGACCTTGCCGACCTGCTTGGGCGTGTTGCCGATCGTCAGCGTGACGGCCTTGCCGCCGGCCAGGAACGTGAGGCGGCCGTCGTCGTCGTACCCGTCGTGGTTGCCGTCGTGGTCCGAGACCACCCGGACACCGGTCGGCATCTCGGCCTTGAGCTCCTTGATCAGGCCCATCGACCACGGGTCGGCGGGCTCGGACGACGTCCCGACCAGCCGCAGGAGGCGGTCGAAGGACTGCGCCGACTCCTTCAGCACCGAGCGCGCGTTGCGGAACACGAACCCGGAGTCCGTCACGGCGTAGGAGCCGTCGCGGTGCATGGTCACGGTGGCCCTGTTGTCCGCGGCCCGCACCACGAACCGGCCGTCGTCATCCAGGCCGTCCCGGTTGCGGTCGGACAGCCCCGTGACGGAGAGGAACCCCTTGCCGACGTCCTTGTTGATCGACGGGACGATCTGCGCCACGGCCTGCTGCATGACCTTGAGGGAGCGCCCGTCCGCCTTCGCGTTGTCGGCGGAGAACCCCACGAAGTCCCCGAGGAGGTCCGCGAGCCCCACGGCTGCGGTGTGGCGGGGCGCTGGACGGGTCGCCGCCCCGGCGGGTGAGGCCGCGACCAGCGGGACGACGGTGACGGTGGCAGCGGCGAGGGCGGCAACCACCCGGCTGGACGTGCGAGACATGAACGCTCCAAGCGTGTACGGCGGCGCGCAGGCCGCAGCAGAGTCGGAGCGTGTCCCCACCGCCACACGACCTCGGCCGCACGATCCGGGCCGAGCGTAGCGATCCGTGTCGCCTGGCGTCGCAGAAACGGCAAAGCGCGTCATGTCGCCCGAAAGGGGCCGATCGCCCAGCGCGCGGGCGCACCTTACGGGCCGTCGTACTCGACCCGGTAGCCGTCGCCGAGCTCGGACTGGAGCCACGTCGCGAGGCGGCGGCCGTCGGCCTCCCACCCGTGCTGGCCCCCGCGCGCCTCCCACCGGAAGCGGGTGGCGAGCCGGGTGTCGAAGCGGTCGGACCACTCGCGCAGCTCCGCCTGCAGCCGGGCGGAGAGCGGCAGGCCCTCCCACGAGAGGGCCTCCGGCTGTTCGGTGTCCCACAGCGGGACCGCGCCCCGGTCGGCGGTCAGCCGCACCACCTTCTGCCCGGCGTCCGTGCTCCTCCATGGCCGCCATCCTCCCAGCCGGGGCGCTGCGACCGACGGGCAGCCCTCCCTGGCGCCGATGTGGATCCCGCCGGAATCCAGGACCGGACACGCGGACGGCTCCCTACGTCTGGGCGGACGGAACACTCCGACCATCCCGGGAGCAGCAGATGGCCTCTCGTCTCAACCCGTACATCAGCTTCACCGACACCGCGCGCAGCGCCATGGAGTACTACCACGAGGTGTTCGGCGGCGCCCTGCACCTGAGCACGTTCGGGGAGATGGGCGCTCCGGCCGACTCCCCCGACGCCGACAAGATCATGCACGGCCTGCTCGAGACCGAGCGGGGCTTCACCCTCATGGGCGCCGACACCCCGACCGGCATGGACCGCAACCCGGGCGAGACCGTCTCGATCAGCCTCAGCGGCGACGACGCCGACGACCTGCGCCGCTACTGGGAGAAGCTGTCGGACGGTGGCCAGGTCACGGTGCCGCTGGAGAAGCAGATGTGGGGCGATGAGTTCGGGGCCTGCGTCGACCGGTTCGGCGTCAGCTGGATGGTCGACATCGGCCAGCCGCAGCCCTGACGCGGGCAGCCCCGACCCCGGCAGCCCGCGCCCGCCCACTCGCGTCACCCACAGCCGCACCGGACGCACCTGGATGCCCGAATCCGGACATCGAGTGTCCGAATTCGGGCACTCCGGTGCGTCCGGTCGGGCGTGCGCCGGTGCGTCCGGTCGGGCAGGGGTCGGTCAGGGGGCGGACCAGTGGGGGTCGCGCCCGGACAACCCGAGGAGGCGGTCCAGGGCGGGCGCGTCATCGGGGACCGCAACCCGCGGCGAGAAGGCCTTGCCCTCGCCCTGGTAGTCCTCGGTCAGCATCGCGGGCGCGAAGCCCAGCGACTCCTCCGCCGCCTCGACCGGGGGGGACCACGGCTGGCCGGTGGCCCGCGCCAGGTCCCAACCGTGGACCTGGTACTCCCACAGGATCATGCCGAGCGCCATGTCGCCGGGCAGCGCGCTCTCGCCCAGCCGCAGCGGCCTGCTCGCCGCCCCCTCGCGGACGGCGCGGTCGAGCTCCTCCGCTGCGGTGCGGACCGCGGCCGAAGCGTCGGTGGGCACGACGTAGCCGTCGATGTCCGCCGCAGCCTGGCCGCCCGAGTCGGCGAACCCACCCGCGAAGAGCGTGAGCCAGCCCAGCACGTGCTGGCGCAGCTGCGCGACGTCGTACGCGGCGCACGGTGTCGGGTCGTGCAGCTGCTCCTGCCGCACCCCGCCCACGACCGTGGCCAGGTCGTCGAGCACCGCTCGCAGATGGTCAGCGGTCGTGTCGGGTGGAGGTCATGCGGGAGAACCTAAGCCCGGTGGCCTCCGGGTGTCAGGCCGTTGCCGCGGCCGGAACCGGCCGCCGCAGAGGCGGCGGCAGGTGTGGTCAGGGCATCGAGACGGCTCTGCAGGAACGACCGCTCGACCTCGTTGTCGACCAGCTCCAGCGCCAGCCGGTACGACGCCGCGGCCTCCCCCGGCCGGTACAGCCGCCGCAGCAGGTCGGCGCGGGCGGCCGGCAGGTAGTGCGACGTGGCCAGCGCGCCCAGCTCCAGTCCGTCGAGAGCTGCCAGCCCCGCCGCCGGGCCGTCCCGGAACGACAGGGCCGCCGCCCGGTTCAGCGCCACGACCGGTGACGGCCAGGCGAGCAGCAGGAGGTCGTAGAGCTCGACGATCTGCGACCAGTCGGTCTCCGCCCATGTCGGTGCCTCGGCGTGCAGCGCCGCGATCGCCGCCTGCAGGACGAACCGCCCGGGACGCCCGCCGTGCAGCGCATCGAGCACCAGCGCCCGCCCCTGCTCGATGAGGTCGCGGTCCCAGCGGCTGCGGTCCTGGTCCTGCAGCAGCACCAGCCGCCCGGCCGGGTCCACCCGGGTGGCGCGCCGTGCGTCGGTGAGCAGCAGAAGTGCCAGCAGCCCACGGGCCTCCCGCTCGTCCGGCATCAGCTCCACGAGGACCCGTGCCAGGTCGACGGCGCGGGCGACGAGGTCGGGCCGGGTCAGCCGGTCACCGGTCGGCGCGGTGTGCCCGGTGGTGAACACGAGGTGCACGACCGTGAGGACCGCGTCCAGCCGGTCGGGCAGCTCGTGTGCGGTCGGCACCCGGTAGGGGATGCCGGCGCCGCTGATCTTCTTCTTCGCCCGGGTGACCCGCGCGGCCATCGTCGGCTCGCTGACCAGGAACGCATGCGCGACCTCCCCCGTGGTCAGGCCGCAGACCAGGCGCAGCGTCAGCCCGACCTGCGCCTCGCGGGCCAGGGCCGGGTGACAGCAGGTGAACACCAGCCGGAGCCGGTCGTCGGGGATCTCGTCCATGTCGGTGAGCCGCGCGTCGGCGGCGAGGTCCTGCTCGGCGTACGGCTCCAGCAGCAGGGGCAGCCTGCCGCGTAGCGCACCGGCGCGGCGGTGGGCGTCCAGCACCTTGCGGCGCGCCGCCGTGGTCAGCCACGCCCCCGGAGTGCGCGGTATGCCGTCGCGCGGCCAGGTCTGCAGCGCGGCCACGAACGCGTCCTGGGCGCACTCCTCGCCGACATCCAGGTCGCCGGCGAGGCGGACCGTCGCGGCGAGCACGCGGGCCCACTCGCGACGGTGCACCTCGGCGAGGACCGCACGGACCTCGTCGGGCGACGTCACGCGCCGGACGGGCCCGACGACGTGTCCAGCACGGGACGTACCTCGACGCCGCCAGCGCCGGCCGGGCACAGCCGGCCCAGCTCGATGGCGTGGTCGAGGTCGCGGGCCTCGATCAGGTAGAACCCGCCGAGGGCCTCCTTGGACTCCACGAACGGGCCGTCGGTGACGACGTCCGCGCGGATCGTCGTGGCGGTGGCGGTGGGCTGCAGCGCCTCGCCGCCGAGGATGGTGCCGCCGAGCTCGGCCACCTGCTCGGCGAACCGGCCGTGCGCCTTCATCACCTGGTCCCACATCTGCGGGCTGTTGTCCCAGGCGTTCTCGTCTTCGTAGATCAGGACGACGTACTGAGCCATGACGCTCTCCTTCGGGTTCGCGCACTGCTGTGCGGGTGCTGACACCGGTACGACGAACGGTGCGCGGCCGGATCGACAGCCCCGCCGCCGGATCCGGACGCGTACGGCGCGGAGCCCCTCACCGCCGATTGTGGCGCAGCGGGCGCGGGCCCGGTACCCGACCGCCGGGACACCGCTGGCACCGGGTCCGTGCCCACGGCGATCGCGCCGTCGGCCACAATCGGGAGCGATGACCGACGACCTGCCCCTGGCCGACCTGCTCGCGAGCGACCGCCGGCACCTCTGGCACCCCTACTCCTCGGCGCTGGCGCCCGGCACGCCGTACCTCGTGGAGTCCGCCGACGGCGTGCGGCTGCGGCTGCGGCTGCCCGGCGGGGAGCCGCGCGAGGTGATCGACGCGATGTCCTCGTGGTGGTGCGCGATCCACGGCTACGCGGTGCCCGAGCTCGACGCCGCTGCCCGCGAGCAGCTGGGGCGGATGAGCCACGTCATGTTCGGCGGGCTGACGCACGAGCCGGCGATCACCCTGGCCCGGCGGCTGGTCGACCTCGCGCCGCGCGGGGAGGGACAGGACGCATCGCCGCTGCAGCACGTCTTCCTCGCCGACTCCGGCTCGGTGTCGGTCGAGGTCGCGCTGAAGATGGCCTGGCAGCTGCACGTCAACGCGGGCCGGCCACGCCGGAAGATGTTCACCATCCTGGGCGGCTACCACGGCGACACGTTCGCCCCGATGAGCGTCACCGACCCGGTCGGCGGCATGCACACCCTGTTCACCGGGGTGCTGCCCGAGCAGGTGTTCGCCCCGCGGCCGCCGGCCGGGGTGGACCTGCCCGACGACGACCCGGCCATGGTGGCGTGGGAGCAGGCGACGCGCGCGCTGTACGCCGAGCACGCCGACGAGGTCGCGGCGGTCGTGGTCGAGCCGGTGCTGCAGGGCGCGGGCGGGATGCACGCCTACAGCCCGTACGCCGTGCGCGTCCTGGCCTCGCTGGCCCGGGAGCACGGCGCGCTGGTCATCTTCGACGAGATCGCCACCGGGTTCGGGCGCACCGGCACGCTGTGGGCGGCGGACCGGTGCGGCGTCGTGCCGGACATCATGACCGTCGGCAAGGCGCTGACCGGCGGCTACCTCACCCTGGCGGCGACGCTGTGCACGGCCGAGGTGGCCGAAGGCGTCAGCGGCGGCGCGTCCGGCGGCCTGATGCACGGCCCCACGTTCATGGGCAACCCGCTGGCCTGCTCGATCGCCCTGGCCAGCCTGGACCTGCTGGAGAAGAACGACTGGCGCGCGCAGACCGCGGCGCTGCAGTCGGGGCTGGCTGCCGGGCTCGCCCCCGCCCGCGGGCTCGGCTCAGTCGCGGACGTGCGCGTGCTCGGCGGCGTCGGCGTGATCCAGCTGCGGGAGCCGGTCCGCACCGCCGAGGTCGCGGCCGCGGCGGTCGAGCGGGGCGTGTGGGTGCGACCGTTCCGCGACCTCGTCTACACCATGCCGCCGTACGTCACCGGTGGGCGCGACCTGGCCTCGCTCTGCGACGCGCTCGTCGGTGCCGTGGCCGAGGTGCACGGATGACCGACCCCTCCCGAGAGCAGCTGATCGCATGAGCCGGTTCCTGGACCACCTTGCCGCCCGGGCGAGCGAGCGCGAGCGCCGCGGCCTGACCCGCACGCTGGTGGCGCGCCGGCCGGCCGCTGCCGGCCCTGCCACCGGGGACCTGCTGGACCTGGCCGGCAACGACTACCTGGGCCTGCTGCGGCGCCCGGACGTGGTCGCCGGTGCGGTCGCCGCCGCGCAGGCGTACGGCGGCGGGGCCGGCGCCTCCCGGCTGGTCACCGGCACCCTGGCGCTGCACGAGGAGCTGGAGCTGGGCCTCTCGCGCCTGCTGCGGGCCGACAGCGCCCTGGTGTTCTCCACCGGCTACGCCGCCAACCTGGGCGCGGTCACCGCCCTGACCGACGCCGACACGCTGGTCGTCTCCGACGCCCACGTGCACGCCTCCCTCATCGACGCGGCGCGCCTGTCCCGGGCCCGGGTGGTCGTGGCGCCCCACAACGACGCCGCCGCCGTGGAGCGGCTGCTGGCGGAGCGGTCCGAGCCTCGGGCCATGGTGCTGGTCGAGTCCGTCTACAGCGTCCTGGGGGACGCGGCCCCGCTGGCCGAGCTGGCCGCCATCACCGGCCGCCACGACGCGGTGCTGCTGGTCGACGAGGCGCACGGGCTGGGCGTGGCCGGTGACCACGGCCAGGGCCTCAGCGCCGCCGAGGGCATCTCCCGCCTGGACCACGTGGTCCTGACCGTGACCCTGTCCAAGTCCCTCGGCGCCCAGGGTGGCGCGGTGCTGGGGCACCCGGCCGTGCGCGAGCACCTGGTCAACACCGCGCGGTCCTTCATCTACGACACCGGCCTCGCGCCCGCGTCGGCCGGCGCGGCCGGTGCGGCGCTGCGCGCGCTCGAGCACGACCCCTCCCTCGCGGCCAAGGTGCGCGCCAACGCGGCGACCCTGGCCCGGGCCTGCGGCGTCGAGCCGCCCGCCGGTGCGGTCCTCTCGGTCCCCATGCCCGGGCCGCACGAGGCGCTCGCGGCGGTCCAGACGTGCGCGGGGCACGGCATCCGGATCGGCTGCTTCCGTCCGCCGTCGACGCCCGACGGCATCTCCCGGCTGCGGATCACCGCCCACGCCGACCACACGCACGAGGACGTCGAGCGGGCCGCCAAGGTCCTCGCCGACATCACCGGAGGGCACGACCGATGAGCGACACGTCACCGGTGCTGATCGTCACCGGCACCGGCACCGAGGTCGGCAAGACCATCACCACCGCGGCCATGGTCGTCGGCCTGCGCGGGCAGGGGCTGCGGATCGCGGTGGTCAAGGCCACCCAGACCGGGCTGCAGCCCGGGGAGCCGGGCGACCTGGACGACGTACGCCGCCTGGCGGGGGAGGTCGAGACGCACGAGCTGCTGCGGCTGCCGGACCCGCTCGCCCCGGACGCCGCCGCCCGGCAGGTCGGGGTGGAGCTGCCGACGGTGGCCGAGCACGCCGACACCATCGCCGCGCTGGCCGCCCGCCCCGACCTGGACCTGGTCGTGCTGGAGGGGGCCGGCGGGCTGCTCGTGCGGATGGACGGCCGTGGCGGCACGATCGCCGACCTGGGCGCCGAGCTGGCCGCCCGCGGGGTGCGTGCCGGGTTCGTGGTCGTCGCCATGCCCGGGCTGGGGACGCTCAACCACAGCGCGCTGACCGCCGAGGCGCTGCGCACCCGCGGGCTGGATTGCGTCGGCTTCGTGCTCGGGTCCTGGCCGCAGGAGCCCGACCTCGCGATGCGGCTCAACCTGGAGGACCTGCCCTCGGTGACCGGCGCACCGCTGCTCGGGCGGGTGCCGGAGGGGGCCGGCTCCTACGACGGCGAGCGGTTCCGGGCCGAGGCCGCCGCCTGGCTGACCATCGGCTGAGCGGCGCCCGCCGTCGGCGACGGACTGTTCCACGACAAAGCCCGCGCGCCGGGCACGGTTGAATGGCGGCATGGAAAGCGCGCCGTACCGCATCTGCGTCCTCTGCTCGGGCAACATCTGCCGCTCCCCGATGGGCGAGGTGATCCTGCGCGACAAGCTGGGCGCCGTCGGCCTGGCCGACCAGGTGGTGGTCGACTCCGCCGGCACCGGTGGATGGCACGAGGGGCTGCCCGCCGACGAGCGCACCCTCACGGCCCTGGACGAGCACGGGTACGACGGGACGGCGCACCGGGCACGGGAGTTCCGCCCCGAGTGGTTCGCCGGGCTCGACCTGGTGCTGGTCGCCGACCGCGGGCACCTGCAGCAGCTGCGGGCCTGGGCGCCGACCGCGGAGGACGCGGCCAAGGTGCGGCTGCTGCGCGAGTACGACGAGGACGCCGTCGCGGCGGGCACGCTCGAGATCGACGACCCGTACCACGGGACGGCGCCCGACTTCGAGCGCGCGCTGGTCGAGGTCGAGCGGGCCTGTGAGGGCGTCGTCGCGCACCTGTGCTCCGTGCTCGCCCCGATCGGCCGGTGAGCGCCGGAGCCGCCCGGCCGAACACCACTACCGGACTGCTGATCGCGGTCGCCGGCGCGGTGCTGTTCGCGGTCAACGGCATCGTCAGCAAGGTCGTGCTGCAGTCGGGCCTGTCCTCCCTCGAGCTGGTCTCGGCCCGCAGCGCCGGCGCCGCCGCCGTGCTGCTGGGGATCACCGCGGTGCTGCGGCCGGCTTCCCTGCGGGTGGGATGGCGCGAGCTGGGCTTCCTCGCGGTCTACGGGCTCACCGGCATCGCCATGGTGCAGTGGCTCTACTTCGTCGCGATCCAGCGGATGCCGGTCGGGATCGCGCTGCTGTTCGAGTACACCGCCCCGTTGATGGTCGCGCTCTGGGTCCGCTTCGTGCAGCACCAGCCGGTGCGCTCGCGCCTCTGGCTGGGGCTGGCCTGCGCGCTGTTCGGGCTGGCGCTCGTCGCCGAGCTCTGGCGCGGGATGGTGCTCGACCCCCTGGGCCTGGTCTCGGCGCTGGGCGCGGCTGCGGCCCTCGGCGCCTACTACCTGATGGGTGAGCACGGCCAGCGCCGGCGCGACCCCGTCTCCCTCATGGGCTACAGCTTCGGCTTCTCGGCGCTGCTGTGGGCGGTCGTGCAGCCGTGGTGGACCTTCCCGTTCCACCGTCTCGCCGCCACGGTCGAGCTGCCCGGCGCCCTGCCGGGGCACACCTCGCTCGGCGTGCTGGTGCTGTGGATCGTCGTGCTCGGCACCGTGGCCCCGTTCCTGCTCGTGCTGCTGGCGATCCAGCACCTCGGAGCCGCGCGGGTCGGCCTCGTCGGGATGCTCGAGCCGGTCGGCGCAGGCATCATCGCGTGGGTGCTGCTCGGGGAGTCGCTGGGCGCGCTGCAGGTGCTCGGGTCGGCCGTGGTGCTGGTCGGGATCGTGCTCGCCGAGACCGCCCGCCAGCCGGCCGAGCCCCCGTTCGCGGACCCGGACGACCGGCCAGCACCCGTCCCCGAGGGCATCACCCTCTGAGGGCACTCCGGCAGCCCCGACCCGGCCGTCACCCACCGCCGACTTTGTGCCGGTGAGTCGGCAAACGGGCAGCTCAGCCCCCGCGATTCGCCGACCCACGGGCACAAAGTGGGCCGGAGGCCGGGGCCGCGAGGGTGGCGCCGGTGGCGGGCGGCTGGAAGGGTGGCGCGGGAGGCTCGGACCACGGCGGGACTGGCCTCCCCGAGCCGTTCCCGGAGGGAGTGCGCATGACCATCCACACGGAGCCCTGGCCGCAGGGCACGCCGAGCTGGGTCGACGTCATGGTCGACGACGCCGACGCGGCGAGGGCGTTCTACACCCGGCTGCTCGGCTGGACCGCCGAGCCGGGCCCGCCGGAGTACGGCGGCTACACGATGTGCCTGCTGGAGGGCAGCCCCGTCGCCGGGCTGTCGCCCAAGCCGGAGAACTGGCCGGGGCCCAGCGTGTGGTCGACCTACCTGGCGGTCGACGACGCCGACGCCGCGATGGCGCGGGCCACCGATGCCGGCGGCACCGTCGTGATGCCGCCGATGAGCGTGGGCAGCATGGGCCGGATGGCCGCCGGCACGGACCCCTCCGGCGCGTCGTACCGCGTCTGGCAGGCGATGGAGCACACCGGCGTCCACGTGGCCAACGAGCCGGGGTCGCTGGTGTGGAACGAGCTGATCACCCGCGACTACGCCGCTGCCCAGGCGTTCTACGCGGCGGTCTTCGGCTACGGCTACGAGGAGATCGGCGACGGCGAGAACTTCACCTACTCCACGATCGCCCGCCCGGACGGGCACGTCGTCGCCGGGATCGGCGCCCTCGACCCGAACATGCCGGCGGACGTGCCCTCGCGCTGGGTGACGTACTTCGGGGTGGCCGACACCGACGCGGTCGCCGCACGCGCGCAGGAGCTGGGCGCGACGCTGGACATGGCTCCGTTCGACAGCCAGTTCGGCCGGATCGCCGTGATCCGCGCGCCGCAGGGCGAGACGTTCTCGGTCATCAGCGTCGAGCAGGGCCAGGAGGCGCAGGCCGAGGTGTCCGAGCCGGAGAGCCGGGAGGCCGAGGCCGAGCACCCGCCCGGCCGGAGGCCGACCCGACCGGCGCCGGGGTGTGACCCGGCGGCGCGCCATCCCGTCCTGGTGCCCCTGAGTCGGCGAACCGGGCCGCATCCGGGCCCGGAACGCCGAGCGGGCGGCACAAGGCGGTGAGGTGGGGCGGGAGAGGTGGCGGCGCGGGCGGTCGGGACGGCCGCCCGGGTCTGGGAGAATCGGGGCCATGGCCTCGCTTGCGAACGCGTCCCCGTCCATCGCCCTCGGCGCCCTCGACGGGCGCTACCGGGCGCGCCGTCGCGCCCCTGGTGGAGCACCTGTCCGAGGCGGCGCTCAACCGCGAGCGGGTGCGGGTCGAGGTCGAGTGGCTGATCCACCTGACCGACTGCGCCGTGGTGCCGGGCGTGCGCCGCCTGACCCCCGAGGAGCAGACCCGCCTGCGCGCGGTGGTCGAGGACTTCGGCCCCGACGACGTCGCTGAGCTGGCCGTCATCGAGCGGGAGACGGTGCACGACGTCAAGGCCGTCGAGTACTACCTCAAGCGCCGCCTCGCCACCATCGTCGGCGCCGACGAGGACCTCACCGAGCTCGTCCACTTCGGCTGCACCAGCGAGGACATCAACAACCTGTCCTACGCGCTGATGGTGCGCGGCGCGGTCGCCGAGGTCTGGCTGCCCCGGGCCACCGCCCTGGTCGACGCGATCGCCGACATGGCCCGCGACCTGCGCGACGTGCCCCTGCTGGCGCACACCCACGGCCAGCCGGCCACCCCGACCACGATGGGCAAGGAGCTGGCGGTGCTCGCCGCGCGGCTGCGCCGGCAGCTGCGCCGCATCGGCGCCGCGGACTACCTCGGCAAGCTCAACGGCGCCACCGGCACGTACGGCGCGCACCTGGCCGCGGTGCCCGACGCCGACTGGCCGGCCGTCAGCCGCGCCTTCGTCGAGGGCCTGGGCCTGACGTGGAACCCGCTGACCACCCAGATCGAGAGCCACGACTGGCAGGCCGAGCTCTACAGCGACGTCGCGCGGTTCAACCGGGTGCTGCACAACCTCTGCACCGACGTGTGGACCTACATCAGCATGGGCTACTTCGCCCAGGTCCGCGGGCAGGGCACGGTCGGCTCCTCGACGATGCCGCACAAGGTCAACCCGATCCGGTTCGAGAACGCCGAGGCCAACCTCGAGGTGTCGAACGCCCTGCTGGACGTGCTCGCCTCGACCCTCGTGCAGTCACGGCTGCAGCGCGACCTCACCGACTCCAGCATGCAGCGCAACATCGGCACCGCGTTCGGCCACAGCCTGCTGGCGATCGACAACGTCGCGCGCGGCCTGGCGGGGCTGGACGCCGTACCCGCGGCCATGGCGGCCGACCTCGAGGCCAACTGGGAGGTGCTCGGGGAGCCGGTGCAGTCGGCGATGCGGGCCCTCGCGGCGCAGGGCGTCCCGGGCATGGACAACCCCTACGAGCGGCTCAAGGAGCTCACCCGCGGGCGCCGGATCACCGGCGAGGACCTGCGCGGCTTCGTCAGCGGCCTCGGCCTGCCCGCCGAGGTGGAGAAGCGCCTGCTCGCGCTGACCCCGCAGACGTACGTCGGCGCCGCACCGTCGCTGGTGGACTTCCTGGACTGACGCCGGGCGGCCCTCGACGGTCATACCCCCTGGGGGTATGACTGGTGCGCAGGGACATCGCACCGGAGGAGGCCACGTGGCCGGCTACAGCGGCAGCAAGGACGACTACCTCAAGCGGCTCCGCCGCGTCGAGGGCCAGGTCCGGGGGCTGCAGAAGATGGTCGAGCAGGACACCTACTGCATCGACGTGCTGACCCAGGTCAGCGCCGTCACCAAGGCGCTGCAGGCGGTCAGCCTCGGCCTGCTGGAGGACCACATCGGGCACTGCGTCGTCGAGGCGGCGCGCGAGTCCGACGAGGCTGCCGACGCCAAGGTGAGCGAGGCCTCCGCCGCCATCGCCCGACTCGTCCGCAGCTGAAGGAGAGCAACATGAGCAGCACCACCATCACCGTCCGCGGCATGACCTGCGGCCACTGCGTCAACGCCGTCACCCAGGAGCTGACCGCCTTGCCCGGGGTCACCGACGTGGCCGTCGACCTGCACGAGGGAGCCGACTCCCCCGTCCGGGTCACCAGCAGCACCGACCTCGACCCGGCCGCCGTGCGCGCCGCCGTCGAGGAGGCCGGCTACCGCATCCCGGCCTGACCCGTGGTGGCTCTCCCAGCGCCGCACCGCAGCTCCCCGCACCGCCCCGCACCAGTGACAAGAGACGCGACATGAGCACCAGCACCAGCCCCGCCCCCGACACCGCCGCCCAGCCCGACCGCGAGGTCGACCTCGCGATCACCGGGATGACGTGCGCGTCCTGCTCGGCCCGGATCGAGCGCAAGCTGAACAAGCTCGACGGCGTGCGGGCCAGCGTCAACCTGGCCACCAACCGCGCGTCGGTGCACTACGCCGCCCCGCTGCAGCCCCAGGACCTGGTCAGCGCCGTGCAGCAGACCGGCTACGGCGCCACCGTCCTCGGCTGC
>CAVRTM010000017.1:0-87570 GCA_963724015.1 uncultured Actinomycetota bacterium | reverse complement strand
CCTGCAATGACCGGCCACGCGGGCACTGAGTCCAGCTGGGCGTTCCACGAGTCCGGGTGATCACGCGCGCTCGCGGGGCTGCCCGCCTTCGGTTCAGGCGGCGGTGTGGCGGTGGTCGGTGGGGTGGGTGAGGTACTGCTGGCCGATGCCGTTGGTCCAGGTGGCGGTGCCGGTGGGGGTCATCGTCAGGATCCAGCCGCCGTGGTGTTTGAGGCGGTGGTGGCGTTGGCAGAGGGTGATCAGGTTCGGCGGGTGGGTGGGGCCGCCGCGGGTGTGGGGGGTGACGTGGTCGAGGTGGCAGCGGGTGGCGGGGGTGGCGCAGCCGGGGAAGCGGCAGGTGCCGTCGCCGGTGCGGACGAAGGCGGCGGTGGCGGCGTGGGGGCGGTAGGTGCGGGTGGCCAGGTCGGTCAGGGTGCCGGTGGCCGGGTCGTGCAGGGCGGGTCGGATCCGGGTGTCGGGGTCGGTCAGGAGGACGGCGAGGTCGGTGCTGGGGATCAGGCCGGCGCGGGGGTCTCGATCCCGATCCGGGGCAGCCGGACCAGCAGCCCGCCGGCCCCGGTCGAGGCGCCCCCACCACTGCAGCAGCAGCAGCCGGCCTCCGCCGGCCCCGCCGGCCCCGCCGGGTGCATCGGTGGCGGTGGCCGCGCCGTCCCGCGGGCAGCTGCAGGTGGGTCGGGGGTCGAGGGTGGCGGGCAGGGTCAGGGTCAGCGTGGTGGTGATGGTGGCCTGGCCCAGGATGAGGTCGATCATGGCGTCGGCGCGGGCCTGGTCCAGGCTGCGGTGCTCACCGTCGGCGACGTAGCGGTGGGCCAGCTGATCGACCGCGGCCCACGCCGCAGCGGCCGCGGCCGCGGGTTGGGCGCTGACCCACTCACTCATCCCGGGGTCGGTCCCGGGGCGGACCAGGACGTACCGGTCGGCCCGGGCCCGCTCGGCGCGGCGGGCCACCTCGTCGGGATCGGCGCCGGCCACCGCGCGGCGGGTCGCGGCCCGGACCCGGGCGGTCGGCAGCCCCAGCACGGCCGGGGTAGAGGGCGGCTTCCACCTCGGCGCAGATCTCCGGGCGGAGCCGGGGCACCTCCTGGGCGATCGCGGTGGCCCGGTAGGGCTCCAGGGCCCCGGCGCGCATCGCGGCCAGGGTGGCCGGCAGCAGGGCGCACACGGTGCGGGCGGTGTCATAGGTCCGCTGCGCGGTCCGCGGCGCGACGTGCAGCACCGGGGCGAGGTCGGCGTCCATGAACTCGTGCTCGTCGGCCGGCCCCGGATAGACCCGGCCGGGGTTGACCACCTGCCACTGGGCGCGGTCGGCGGCGATCTCCTCACCGGCCCGCCGGGACCAGGCCTCGATCCCCAGCAGCCGGACCGCGCTGACCGCGTTGATCACCCGCTGGGCCGCCGCCACGACCGCCTGGGCGGCCTCCACGTCCGAGCCCAACAGATCCGCGCAGCTGAGCACAACAGCGTCGCGGCGAGCGCGGCGACGTCCGCGCCTGCCACCTCACCCGCCGGCACCTCGAACATACGTTCGATACTACCTGTTCGAAGAGCGGGAAGGAGGAGACATCCACAGAGGAAGGCCACCTGGCGTGCACGGGCCGGGCCAATGGTCACTGCCCGAACGCGCCGGCCGCGGCGACGATGACGACGGAGCCGTCACCTGCGAGCGGCCCACTGCGCGGAAGGAGCGGCCGATGAGCTCACGGCGACGCGGCAGGAAGGTCACCGGGCACGGGGGAGGCGCCGGGGGCTGGGGTGGACCGTCGCGGTGGTCGTCCTGCTCCGGCTCGCGGCCATCGCCGCCTTCCGCAGCCGACAGCCGGCGGTCCTGGACCCGATGCGGCACGCCAACAAGAAGGCGCTGAACCCCCTCATGCTGCACCTGGCCGGCAGGCGGCACTGGTACGCGGCCAAGGTCGAGCACGTCGGCCGCCGCTCGGGGCAGCACTACGAGACCCCCGTCGTCGCCGTGCCGGTCGAGGGCGGCCTGGCGATCCCGCTGCCGTACGGACAGGACACCGACTGGTGCCGCAACCTCCAGGCCGCCGGGGGAGGGGTGGTGGTCCGGCAGGGGCGGCGCCATACGGTCTCGGAGCCGGTGGTGGTGCCCACCGACCGGATGAACGAGCAGCTCCCCGCCTTCTGGCGGCGGTCGGCGGCGCCGTACGGGATCGCGTCGTGGCTGAGGGTGAGGGCGACGTAGAGGCTGTCCGCCCTGCGGTCGGGGTCGCGTAGGCTCTCTGACCGTGGCCGTTGACTTTGCACAAGAGCTGAAGGACCTCCGCCAGACCATGGACTCGGTGCGCGAGGTGACCGACCTGGACAAGCTGAAGTCCCAGATCTCCGAGCTCGAGGAGCAGTCCGGCGCCCCCGACCTCTGGGACGACCCCGAGCACGCGCAGGAGGTCACCAGCCGCCTGTCCCGCGCCAACAGCGAGCTCGAGCGGGTCACCGGCATGTACGACCGGATCGACGAGCTCGAGGTCCTGGTCCAGCTCGGCCAGGAGGAGGCGCGACGCCGACACGATGGCCGAGGCCGAGCGCGAGCTGGCCTCCCTGCGCAAGGCCGTCGGCGAGCTCGAGGTCCGCACCCTGCTCAACGGCGAGTACGACGAGCGCGAGGCCGTCGTCACGATCCGCGCCGGGGCCGGCGGCGTCGACGCCGCGGACTTCGCCGAGATGCTGATGCGGATGTACCTGCGCTGGGCCGAGCGCCACGGCTACCCCACGACGGTGATGGACACCTCCTACGCCGAGGAGGCCGGGCTGAAGTCGGCGACCTTCGAGGTCAAGGTGCCCTACGCGTTCGGCACCCTCGCGATCGAGGCCGGCACCCACCGCCTGGTGCGGATCTCCCCGTTCGACAACCAGGGCCGCCGGCAGACCTCCTTCGCCGCGGTCGAGGTGATCCCGCTGATCGCCCAGACCGACAGCATCGAGATCCCCGACAACGAGATCAAGGTCGACGTCTTCCGCTCCTCCGGCCCCGGCGGGCAGAGCGTCAACACCACCGACTCGGCGGTCCGGATGACCCACATCCCGACCGGCATCGTCGTCTCGATGCAGAACGAGAAGTCCCAGATCCAGAACCGCGCCGCGGCGCTGCGGGTGCTCCAGTCCCGGCTGCTGCTGCAGCGCCAGGCCGAGGAGAGCGCCGCCAAGAAGGCCATGGCCGGCGACGTCAAGGCCAGCTGGGGCGACCAGATGCGCTCCTACGTGCTGCACCCCTACCAGATGGTCAAGGACCTGCGCACCGAGTACGAGGTGGGCAACACCTCCGGCGTCTTCGACGGCGACATCGACGGCTTCATCGAGGCCGGCATCCGCTGGAAGCGCAGCGCCGAGCGCGAGGACTGAGGCGCGCGGCGTCCGCATAGCGGATCGCAACGCCCGGGCGGGAACCGGTATTGCCCAAAGCGGGGGGCACCGTCGTACGCTCATCGGCGCACCGGTTGGTACGACCTCACGCGTCGATCCCGTACGGCCGGTCCCGCCCTGTCCCCGAGCCTGCAGAGGCCTCCCGCCGCATGATTCGCTTCGAGAACGTCAGCAAGACCTACCCCCGGTCGGGCCGTCCCGCGCTGCGCAACGTCTCCCTGGAGGTCGAGCGCGGCGAGTTCGTCTTCGTCGTCGGCCAGTCCGGCTCGGGCAAGTCGACCCTGCTGCGGCTCGTCCTGCGCGAGGAGCGCGCCACCGGGGGCCAGGTCCTCGTCGCCGGCCGCGAGCTGGCCGCCCTGCCCGGCCGCAAGGTCCCGGCGCTGCGCCGCGAGATCGGCACCGTCTTCCAGGACTTCCGGCTGCTGCCGAACAAGAGCGTCTACCAGAACGTCGCGTTCGCCCTGCAGGTCCTCGGCCGCTCCCGCTCCCAGATCAGGCAGACCGTGCCCGAGACGCTGGAGATGGTCGGCCTCGGCGGCAAGGAGAAGCGCCTGCCGCACGAGCTGTCCGGTGGTGAGCAGCAGCGCGTCGCGATCGCCCGGGCCTTCGTGAACAAGCCGGCGATCCTGCTGTGCGACGAGCCCACCGGCAACCTCGACCCCACCATCAGCCTCGACATCGTCCAGCTGCTCGACCGCATCCACCGCGGCGGCACCACCGTCGTCATGGCCACGCACGACGTCGACATCGTCGACCAGCTGCGCAAGCGCGTCGTCGAGCTCCGCGACGGCGAGCTCGTCCGCGACCAGGTCCGCGGCGTCTACGGCTCCACCCGCTGACCGCGGGCGCCCCGGCGTACGGCGCCCATCCCGCCCGCCACCCGCTGACCGACCCCCACGTACGACGGAAGATACCCATGCGCTTGCAGTTCATCCTCAGCGAGATCTGGACCGGTGTGCGCCGCAACCTGTCGATGACGGTCTCGGTGATGCTCGTGACGATGGTCTCGATGCTGTTCATCGGCTTCGGGCTGCTGGCCCAGCGCCAGGTCGAGACGATGAAGGACTACTGGTACGACCGGGTCCAGGTCTCGATCTTCCTGTGCACCGCCAAGTCCAACCAGCCCAACTGTGCCGCGGGGCCGGTGACCGCCGCGCAGAAGCAGCAGATCGCCACCCAGCTGGCGAGCATGAAGCCGCTGGTCAAGGGCGTCTTCACCGAGACCCAGGCGCAGGCCTACACCCGGTTCAAGCAGCAGTTCAAGGGCAGCCCGGTGCTGAACGACATCAAGCCCGCCGACCTGCCCGAGAGCTTCCGGGTGCAGCTGAGCGACCCGACCAAGTTCGCCGTGGTCACCAGCTCCTTCACCGGCGCGCCCGGCGTCGGTGAGGTCCAGGACCAGCAGCGCATCCTCGACCCGCTGTTCACCTGGCTGAACAAGTTCACCGTCGGCACGCTCGTCATGGCCGCGCTGATGGTGATGTGCTCGGTCCTGCTGATCGCGACCACGATCCGCCAGACGGCGTTCAGCCGTCGCCGCGAGACCGGGATCATGCGACTGGTCGGCGCGTCCGCCTTCGTCATCCAGCTGCCGTTCATCCTCGAGACGCTCCTCGCCACGCTGCTCGGCGCCGGTCTCGGCTTCGGCGCCCTGTGGGCCGCGATCCGGTTCGGCATCACCGAGAACGTCGCCAAGTCGATCCCGATCACCTTCATCACCACCCACGACGTCCTGTCGATCACGCCGTGGCTGGTCGGCGGCGGGGCGGTGCTCGCGATGGGCACCGCGTGGATCACCCTGCGCCGCTACGTGCGCGTATGACGCCCCGGTCCCGGCCCACGGCGTGTTGCGCCTGTGACAGAAGAGGCCTCTGGTACTGATGTTCCCAATGAGCTCTCCGTCGAACGCGTCCCCGGCCCGCCGCAGCCTTCCCCTGCGGCTGGTCGGCCTGGGCCTGGCCGCCGTGGCCGCCGGCTCGCTGGCCCTCGCCCCGGTCAGCGTGGCCGACACCGGCGGCGACAAGGCAAAGCTGGACCGCGACATGGCCACCCTGCGAGGTCAGCTCGAGGGCACCTCCCAGGACCTCGTCGACGCGTACGTCGCCCTGCGCCGCACCCAGGCGCAGATCCCCGCGGCGCAGCGGGCCCTGTCCGCCGCGCAGACGGCGCTGCGCCAGGCCGAGCAGCGCAACCAGCAGATCGCGGACCGGCTCGTGCTCGCCAGGGCCGACGAGGCCAAGGCGGCGTCGGCGCTGGCCGTCAACGCCCGGGCCACCGAGAGCACCCTCGACGCCGTGGGCAACCTGGCCCGTGAGAGCTACCAGCAGGGCAGCGTCGGCGCGATGGGCAGCCTGTCGGTCGCGCTCTCGGCGCAGTCGCCGGACGACTTCGCGACCCGGATCGCGACGATGGACCACATCAACGCGCTGCAGGCAGGCGCCCTGCGCGACCTGGCCACCATGAAGGCCGAGGGCCGGGCGCAGCAGGCGCACGTCGTCGCGGTGCGCCAGCAGGTGGCCGACCTCAAGGTCCAGGCCGAGCGCGCCGTCGCGGCTGCCGGGGTGGCCCGCGACGCGGCTGCCCGGGCCAAGGCGTCCCTCGACGCGCTCAGCGCCCGCCAGGTCGCCGCAGCCCGCACGGTCGCGGCGAAGAAGGCCCGTGAGCAGTCCCGCCTCGACAGCATGCAGGCCGAGGCCAACCGGCTCCGGGCCGTCCTCGCGGCCCGCGCCCGGGCGGCGCGGGAGAGGGCCGCCCGTGAGGCGGCCGCCCGCCAGCGCGCCGGGCGCCCGCCGGCCGCGGACCCGGCGCCGTCCCAGGGCGGCGGCTACCTCAGCAAGCCGGTGAACGCCCCGGTCTCCTCCGAGTTCGGGTGGCGGTTCCACCCCGTGCTGCACTACAGCCGCCTGCACGAGGGCATCGACTTCGCCGCGAGCTGCGGCACGCCGGTGCACGCCGCGGCGGACGGCGACGTGATCATGGCCGGCTGGGGCGGCGGCTACGGCAACCGCATCGTCGTGGACCACGGGCTGCACCGCGGGACCGACCTGACCACGACGTACAACCACCTGACGACCATCCTGCGCAGCAGCGGGCACGTGAGCCGGGGGCAGCTGATCGGCTACTCCGGCACCACGGGCCTGTCCACCGGTTGCCACCTGCACTTCGAGACCCGCCAGAACGGCACGGCGGTCAACCCGCGCACCTGGTTCTGAGCGGGAACGGCTCCTCGGGCGGGAACGCCGTCGCCGAGCCGCGTGTTGCACCGGTAGCGTTAGCGGCTCACCCGCGCAGACGCGCCGTACGGCCTCCGCGCGAGGCACTGAGCTGGGAAAGGGATGGCGACCGTGGCCAAGGAGCAAGGGCAGAAGCTGGTCGCGAGCAACCGCAGGGCGCGGCACGACTACCTGATCGAGGACACCTTCGAGGCCGGGCTGGTCCTGATGGGCACCGAGGTCAAGTCGCTGCGCCAGGGCCGCGCCTCCCTGATCGACGGCTTCGCGACCGTCCGCGACGGCGAGCTGTGGCTGGAGGGAGTGCACATCCCGGAGTACACCGAGGGCACCTGGACCAACCACTCGGCGCGGCGCCGGCGCAAGCTGCTGCTGAACAAGGACGAGATCCGCAAGCTGATCGGCAAGACCCGCGAGAGCGGCCACACGATCGTGCCGCTGTCGCTGTACTTCAAGGACGGACGGGCCAAGGTCGAGATCGCGCTGGCCAAGGGCAAGCGCAACTACGACAAGCGCCAGACCCTGCGTGAGCGGCAGGACCGGCGTGAGGCCGACCGCGCGATGTCGACCCGTCGGGAGCGCTGAGCGGGCCGTGGCCTCGGGGGGGAGGGTGCGGGCGCTGTCGGTGCTCCTGCTGGGGCTGGGGCTCCTGCTGGGGCTGCCGTCCGCCGCCCGCGCCGCGGACGGGGAGCGGATCCTCTCCTTCACCGCCGACTACGCCGTCCAGGTCGACGGGTCGATGGACGTCACCGAGACGCTGGTGTGGCAGTTCGCCGGTGACACCAGCCACGGCATCCAGCGCTTCGTGCGCACCTCGGCCGGATACGACCCGAAGCCCGACACCTACCGCCGCTACCAGATGAGCGACGTCTCCGTCTCGAGCCCGAGCGGGGCGCCGTCCGACGTGGCGGTGTCCGAGACGGGCGCCGAGACCCGGATCCGCGTCGGGAGCCCGGACGCGACGGTGCAGGGCCGGCAGACCTACGTGGTGCGCTACCACCTCGCGCACGTCGTCAACGGCTTCGAGGACCACAGCGAGCTCTACTGGAACGTCACGGGGGAGCGGGTCGACATCCCCACCGACTCCGTCCGCGTCACCGTCCGCGGGCCGGAAGCCGTGACGCAGGCGGCCTGCTTCTACGGCGCTCAGGGTTCCCCCGACCGGTGCACCGCGGCCCCGGGTGACCCCGCCACGTTCGCGGCCAAGGACCTGCAACCGGGGCAGCAGGTGAGCATCGTCGCGTCGTTCCCGCTGGGCGCGGTCAAGGACGTGACCCCCGACCTGCGCGCCGGCGAGACGGGCTACTCCGGGGACTCCGGCGTCGCGTCCACCCTCTCGCCCAGCGCCGCCCGTGCGGTCAGCCTCGTCGGGTACGGCGGGGGTGTCGCCCTGCCGGTCCTCGCGGCCGGCCTCATGGGGGTCCTGGTCTGGAAGCGGGGGCGGGACGAGCAGTATGCCGGTCTGACGCCGGGCCTCACCCCGGTCGCCGGCGCGCCGGCCACCGTCGTGCGCGGCCGGGCGCCGGCGGTGGCCGTGCAGTTCACGCCGCCGGCCGGCGTCGCCCCCGGCCTGGTCGGCACGGTGCTGGACGAGGAGGCGGGCACGATCGACGTCAGCGCGACGGTGGTCGACCTCGCCGTGCGGGGCTACCTGCGGATCGAGGAGATCCCCGCCGGCGGGATGTTCTCGCGCACCGACTGGCAGCTGACCCGGCTGGAGCCACCCCAGGAGGGCCCGACTGGCGCAGTACGAGCAGACCATCCTCGACGGGCTGTTCGCGACCGCCAACCCGGTCCTGCTCTCCGAGCTGAAGAACCACTTCGCCAGCACCCTGCGGTCGGCGCAGGCGCAGATGTACGCCGAGGTCACCCACCGCGGCTGGTTCCGCGACTCCCCGCAGCAGCAGCGCCGGGTGTGGCAGGGCATCGGCACCGGCCTGGTCGTCCTCGGCGTGGCGTCGGGCTGGTTCCTGGGCTTCCGCAGCGCCGGCACCGACCAGGTCGGCGGGATCAGCCTGGGCGTCCCGTCCGGGATCGTGCTCGCCGCCGGCCTGGTGGTCGCCGGGCTCGTCGTCCGGCTGCTCGGGAAGCGGATGGCCTCGCGCACCGCCGACGGCAGTGCGGTGCTGGCGCAGTCGCTCGGGTTCAAGCAGTACCTCGTCACCGCGGAGGCGAACCAGATCCGGTTCGAGGAGGCCCAGGCCATCTTCAGCCGCTACCTGCCCTACGCGATCGTGTTCGGGGTGGCCGACCGCTGGGCCAGGGTCTTCAACGAGGTTGCCGAGGCGGCCGCCGCGGCGGGGCGGTCGCTGGACGTCCCCACGTGGTACGTCTTCTCCGGCGGCGGCTTCGGCGGGTTCTCCGGCATCGCCACCGGCATGGACAGCTTCTCCACCACGGCGGCCGGCACCTTCACCTCGACGCCCGGGTCCTCCGGCGGCAGTGGCTTCTCCGGTGGTGGCTTCTCCGGTGGTGGCGGCGGAGGCGGCGGCTCCAGCTCCTGGTGAGCGACCCGGATCCGGGTCGTCAGCCGACGACGAGGAGCAGGTCGCCGCCCTCCACCTGCTGCTGGCCACCGATGGCCACCCGCTTGACGGTGCCGGCCACCGGTGAGGTGATCGCGGCCTCCATCTTCATCGCCTCGATCGTGGCCACCGCGGCCCCCGCCGCCACGGTGTCGCCCTCGGTCACGGACAGCGCGACCACCCCGGCGAACGGCGCCGCCACCTGGCCAGGCTGAGCCGGGTCGGCCCGCTCGGCCTGGCGCACGTCGACGGCGATCGACTCGTCGCGCACCCGCACCGGGCGCAGCTGTCCGTTGACGGTGCACATGACCGTCCGCAGGCCGCGCTCGTCGGCGTCGCTGACCGACTGGACGCCGAGCAGCAGCCGCTTGCCGGGCTCGAGGTCGACCTCGTGCTCGGCGCCCACCGCCAGGCCGTGCAGGAACTCGCCCGTCCCGAGCACGGACAGGTCGGAGTAGGTCTCCCGGGACGCCTCGAAGTCGCGGGTCGGGCCGGGGAACAGCAGCCGGTTGAGCGTGCGCCGGGGCGCCGACACGAGGTCGGCCTCCTCCTGCGCGGACAGCTCGCTGACCACCGGCTTGCGGGTGCGGCCCTCCAGCGCCTTGCTGCGGAACGGCTCGGGCCAGCCACCGGGCGGGTCGCCGAGGTCGCCGTTGAGGAAGCCGATGACCGAGTCGGGGATGTCGAAACGGGTCGGGTCCGCCTCGAACTCGGCCGGGTCGGCGTTCGCCCCGACCAGGGCGAGCGCGAGGTCGCCGACCACCTTGGAGCTGGGGGTGACCTTGACGATGTTGCCCAGGATGCGGTTGGCGGCGGCGTACATGTCCTCGATCGACTCGAACCGGTCGCCCAGGCCGAGGGCGATCGCCTGCTGGCGCAGGTTGGACAGCTGGCCCCCGGGGATCTCGTGGGTGTAGACCCGGCCGGTGGGGGAGGCGAGCCCCGACTCGAACGGCGCGTAGAGCTGGCGCACGCCCTCCCAGTACGGCTCGAGGTCGCACACGGCCTGCAGATCCAGGCCGGTCGCGCGCTCGGTGCCGTCGGTCGCGGCCACCAGCGCCGACATCGACGGCTGGCTGGTGGTGCCGGACATCGAGGCGCTGGCCACGTCGACCGCGTCCACGCCGGCGCCGATCGCGGCCAGCAGGGTGCCCAGCTGGCCACCGGCGGTGTCATGGGTGTGCAGGTGCACCGGCAGGTCGAACCGCTCGCGCAGCGCCGCCACCAGCCGGGCCGCGGCCGGCGCGCGCAGCAGCCCGGCCATGTCCTTGATCGCGATGACGTGGGCGCCGGCGGCGACGACCTTCTCGGCCAGGCGGAGGTAGTAGTCGAGGGTGTAGATCCGCTCGTCCGGGTCGAGCAGGTTGCCGGTGTAGCAGAGGCAGACCTCGGCCACCGCGGTGCCGGTCTCGCGGACCGCGGCGATCGCCGGGCTCATCTGGTCGACGTCGTTGAGCGCGTCGAAGATGCGGAAGATGTCGATGCCGGTGCGCGCGGCCTCGGTCACGAACGCGTCGGTGACCGCGGTCGGGTACGGCGTGTAGCCGACGGTGTTGCGTCCGCGCAGCAGCATCTGCAGCGGCAGGTTGGGCATCGCGGAGCGCAGCGCCGCGAGCCGCTCCCACGGGTCCTCCGCCAGGAAGCGCAGCGCCACGTCGTACGTCGCCCCGCCCCAGGCCTCCACGCTCAGCAGCTGCGGTGTCAGGCGTGCGACGTGCCCGGCGACGTGGAGCAGGTCGCGGGTGCGGACCCGCGTGGCCAGCAGCGACTGGTGGGCGTCGCGGAAGGTCGTGTCGGTGACCGCGACCGCCTCCTGCTGGCGCAGCGAGGCGGCGAACTTCTCCGGACCGACCCGGATGAGCAGGTCGCGGGCCCCCGGCTGCGGTGGTGTGTCCAGGTCGACCGCGGGCAGCTTGCTGCGCGGGCTGAGCGTGGTCCGCTGCGGGCCGTACGGCTGGTTGACGGTCACCTCGGCGAGGTAGGTGAGCAGCTTGGTGCCACGGTCGGCCGGCGTCCGGGAGGTCAGCAGCTCGGGCCGCTCGTCGATGAACGACGTCGACAGGCGCCCGGCCACGAAGTCGGGCTGGTCCAGCAGGGACTGCAGGAACGGGATGTTGGTGGAGACGCCGCGGATCCGGAACTCGGCCAGCGCGCGGCGCGAGCGGCGTACGGCGGTTGCGAAGTCGGGACCGCGGCAGGTGAGCTTGACGAGCATGGAGTCGAAGTGCGCGCCGATCTCGGCACCGACGAAGACGGTGCCGCCGTCCAGGCGGACGCCGGCGCCGCCGGCGGAGCGGTAGACCGTGATCCGGCCGGTGTCCGGGCGGAAGCCGTTGGCGGGGTCCTCGGTGGTGATCCGGCACTGCAACGCCGCGCCGCGCAGCCGTACGGCGTCCTGGGTCAGGCCGAGCTCGGGCAGGGTGGCGCCGGACGCGATCCGCAGCTGGGCGCTCACCAGGTCGACGTCGGTGACCTCCTCGGTGACCGTGTGCTCGACCTGGATGCGGGGGTTCATCTCGATGAACACGTAGCGGCCGTCGGGGGCGAGCAGGAACTCGACCGTGCCGGCGTTGACGTAGCCGATCTCCCTGGCGAACGCCACGGCGTGGGCGCACATGCGCTCGCGGAGGTCCGGGTCGAGGTTGGGGGCCGGGGCGATCTCGACGACCTTCTGGTGCCGCCGCTGCACCGAGCAGTCGCGCTCGAAGAGGTGGATGACGTTGCCGGCGCCGTCGGCGAGGATCTGCACCTCGATGTGGCGCGGGCTGACCACGGCCTCCTCGAGGAAGACGGTGGCGTCGCCGAACGCCGACTCCGCCTCCCGCATCGCCGCCTCCAGGGACCCGCGCAGGTCCTCCTGCCGCTCGACCCGTCGCATGCCGCGTCCACCGCCGCCGGCGACGGCCTTGACGAAGATGGGGAAGCCGATGTCGGCCGCGGCGGCGAGCACGGTCTCCACGTCGTCGCTGGGCTCCGAGCCGCGCAGGGTCGGCAGTCCCGCCTGCCGGGCGGCGGCGATGGCACGGGCCTTGTTGCCGGTGAGCTGCAGCACGTCAGCCGGCGGGCCGACGAAGGTGATGCCGGCCGCGACACACGCCTCGGCCAGCGCCGGGTTCTCCGAGAGGAAGCCGTAGCCGGGGTAGATCGCGTCCGCGCCGGCCTCGACGGCGACCCTGGTGATGCCCTCCGGATCGAGGTAGGCGCGGACCGGGTGCCCGGGCTCGCCGATCTCGTAGGCCTCGTCCGCCTTCAGTCGGTGCTCGCTCTTGCGGTCCTCGTGCGGGAAGACGGCCACGGTCTGGGCGCCGAGCTCGGTCGCCGCCCTGAACGCGCGGACGGCGATCTCGCCACGGTTTGCTACGAGTACCTTGCGAAACACGGTGTGCCTCCGGTGGGCCCAGGGTGAGACAGCAGATCAGGGCACACCCTACTGAGCGGACCACAGCGCGAGACGGTGATCCCGGCATGCGGAACGGGGAAGGGCGGCGGGTGAGCGGGCGCGCGGCGGGGCACAGGTCGCCGGCCGGCTGACCCGCGGTGGGCCCCGGGCCGCGCAGGAGCCGCTGCAAGCAGCCGAGCAGCCCGTCATATAGTTGCAGTACGGAACCATCGTCGAGCCGCTCTGCTGGAGCCGCCCTAGTGTGGGAGCCGGTACATCGACAGAGGGAAAGGAGCCGGCAGGTGACGGAGACGCTGGGCCTGGACGGACACCGTGCGGCGTGCGAGCGGCTGCGGGGCAGCTACGGCCGGATCCCGGTGGGCCAGCCGGTGCGGCTGGCCAAGCGCACGTCCAACCTCTTCCGGGCGCGGGAGGGCCTGGATGTCCCGGGCCTGGACGTCAGCGAGCTCGACCACGTCCTGTCGGTGGACCCCGAGCGCCTGGTCGCCCAGGTGCAGGGGATGACGACGTACGAGCGGCTCGTCGACGCGACGCTCTCGGTCGGCACGATGCCCCTGGTCGTGCCCCAGCTGCGGACGATCACGCTCGGCGGGGCGGTGACCGGGCTCGGCATCGAGTCGTCCTCCTTCCGCAACGGGCTGCCGCACGAGTCGGTCCGCGAGATGGAGATCCTCACCGGCTCCGGTGACGTCGTCGTGGCCCGGCCCGACAACGAGCACGCCGACCTCTTCCGGGCGTTCCCCAACTCCTACGGCTCGCTCGGCTACGCGCTGCGGCTGGAGATCGAGCTCGAGCGCGTGCACCGCTTCGTCCGGCTGCGGCACGTCCGCTTCCACGACCTCGACACCCTCATGGGCGCGCTCGACGACGTGGTGCGCACCCGCAGCCATGACGGTCAGGACGTCGACTTCGTAGACGGCGTCGTCTTCTCGGCCGAGGAGTCCTACCTGACGCTGGGTGCATGGGCCAACGAGGCGCCGTCGGTCAGTGACTACACCGGCCAGGAGATCTACTACCGCTCGATCCAGCAGAAGCCGGTCGACCACCTCACGGCGCGCGACTACCTGTGGCGCTGGGACACCGACTGGTTCTGGTGCTCCCGGGCCTTCGGGGTGCAGAACCCCCGGGTGCGCCGGCTCTGGCCCAAGCGCTACCTGCGCAGCGACGCCTACTCGCGGCTGATCCGGTTCGAGAACCAGCACCACTGGGCGGCGAAGTGGGACGAGCGGCGCGGACGCCCGGCCCGGGAGCGGGTGGTGCAGGACGTCGAGATCCCGATCGGGCGCACCGCCGACTTCCTGCGGTGGTTCCTGCGCGAGGTCCCGATCGAGCCGATCTGGTTGTGCCCGTTGGCTCTTCGCGACACGGTGGAGAGCCGCAACGGCTGGCCGCTCTACCCGCTGGAGCCCGGCGCGACGTACGTCAACGTCGGGTTCTGGTCCACGGTGGCCATCGGCCCGGACGGTGCGGACGGCGATGTCAACCGGGCCATCGAGCGGCAGGTGCGCGACCTGGGCGGCCACAAGTCCCTCTACTCCGACTCCTACTACGACGAGGACGAGTTCTGGTCGCTGTACGGCGGCGAGACCTACACCCGGACCAAGAAGACCTACGACCCGGACAACCGGTTGCCCGGGCTCTATGACAAGGCGGTGAGACGTCGATGACCCTGATGATCGGCCAGGCATTCGAGAAGCTTTTCGGGCCGGACGTGCCCCTTCGGTTCACTGCGTACGACGGGTCGTCCGGTGGTCGACCCGACGCGGACGTGCACGTGCGCCTGGCCAACGAGCGCGGGCTGCGCTACGTCGTCACGGCGCCGGGCAGCCTGGGCATGGCACGCGCGTACGTCCAGGGTGACCTCGTCATCGAGGGCGTCGACGAGGGCAACCCCTACGAGCTGCTGAAGATGCTGGAGGACGAGGTCGTCCTCCAGCGCCCGCATGCCCGTGACCTGCCCGATCTGGCGAAGATGCTGGGCTGGAAAGGAATCCGGCCGCCGGAGCTGCCGGCCCAGGAGTCCCCGCCGCAGTGGCTGAGGCTCGTCAACGGGCTGCGGCACACCCGCACACGCGACGCCGAGGCGATCCACCATCACTACGACGTGTCCAACGCCTTCTACGAGCTGCTGCTCGGGCCGTCGATGACCTACACCTGCGCCTGCTACCCCACCGCAGATGCCAGCCTCGAGGAGGCGCAGGCGGCCAAGTACGACCTGGTCTGCCGCAAGCTCGACCTGAGGCCTGGGATGCGGCTGCTGGACGTGGGCTGCGGCTGGGGCGGGATGGTCCGCCACGCCGTCAAGAACTACGGGGTCACGGCCCTCGGCGTCACCCTGTCGGAGCAGCAGGCGGCGTGGGCTGCCAAGGCCATCGCGGAGGAGGGCCTGACCGGCGCCGCCGAGGTCCGGCACAGCGACTACCGCGAGGTCCGCGAGACCGGCTTCGACGCGGTCAGCTCGATCGGGCTGACCGAGCACATCGGCGTGAAGAACTACCCCGCCTACTTCCGGTTCCTGCGCGACCGGCTCCGTGACGGGGGGCGGCTGCTCAACCACAGCATCACCCGGATCGACAACCGCCACCCCGGCATCCCGCGCGCGGGTTTCATCAACCGCTACGTCTTCCCCGACGGCGAGCTGACCGGCTCCGGCACGATGGTGACGATCATGCAGGACGAGGGCCTGGAGGTGCGGCACGAGGAGAACCTGCGTGAGCACTACGGCATGACCTGCCGCGACTGGTGCCGCAACCTCAGCGACAACTGGGACGAGGCGGTCCGCGAGGTCGGCCTCGGGACCGCGAAGATCTGGGCTCTCTACCTCGCCGGGTCGCGGCTGTCCTTCGAGCGCAACCGGATCCAGCTGCACCAGATCCTGGGCGTCAAGGTCCCCGACGACGGCAACGCGCAGTTCCCGCTGCGGCCGACCTGGGGCGCCTGAGCCGCCGAGCGGTGGCGCTGGGGCGCCGACGCGAGGTGCTCGAGCGCTGTGCCGACCGACCGTCCGCACGGGCGACGCCTCTGACCCCGCGGGGTCAGAGGCGTCGCTGGTGTTCGAGCGGGCAGGTCAGAGGCGGATCAGCATCTTGCCGGTGTTGCCACCGGACAGCAGGTCACGGAAGCCGTCGACCGCCTTGTCGATCCCGTCCACGACGGTCTCGCGCCAGGAGATCTTGCCCTCGGCCAGCCACTGGCCGACCTCGGCCTCGAACTGCGGGCGCAGGTCCTCGTGGTCGGAGACGATGAAGCCGCGCAGGGTGAGGCGCTTGCCGATGATCATCATCATGTTGCGCGGGCCGGGGGAGGGCTCGGTGTCGTTGTAGGAGGAGATCATCCCGCAGATGGCCGCGCGGCCGCCGGGGCGCATCGCGCCGATCGCGGCCTCGAGGTGGTCACCGCCGACGTTGTCGAAGTAGACGTCGATGCCGCCCGGGGCTGCCTGCTTCAGGCCCTCGGCGATCGGCTGCGCCTTGTAGTCGACCGCCGCGTTGAAGCCGGCGTCGTCCAGCAGCCAGCGGGTCTTCTCCGGGCCGCCGGCGCTGCCGACGACCTGGGCCGCGCCCTTGAGCCGGGCGATCTGCCCGACCAGCGAGCCGACGGCACCCGCGGCGGCGGAGACGAACACGCGGTCGCCCTCCTTGAACTCACCGACCCGCAGCAGCCCGGCGTACGCGGTCCGGCCCGGCATGCCGAGCACGCCCAGGTAGGCCTGCGCGGGAGCGAGGGAGGTGTCCAGGACGCGGGTCCGGTCGGCAGCCACGAGGGAGTCGGTGCGCCAGCCCAGCCCGTGGATCACGGTGTCGCCGACGACGATCGGCCGACCGGTGGCGTCGACGGCGCCGTCGCCCACCGCGGTCACCTCGCCCACCGCCTCGCCGTCCATCGGCCGGTCCAGCTGGAACGGCGGGACGTAGGACTTCGCGTCGTTCATCCGGCCGCGCATGTACGGGTCCACCGACAGAAAGGTGTTGTGCACGAGGACCTGGCCCTCGCCGGGCTCGGCGAGCTCGACCTGGACGAGGGCGAAGTCCTCGTCGACGGGAGCTCCGTGCGGTCGGCGGACGAGGTGCCACTCCTGGCTGGTGGTCATGGTGCTGCCTTTCTGATGGACGTGCGGGCGCGCTCTGGCGCACCCACGGTGGCAACTCCACCAAGGGTCTCGTTCATCCCCCGTGGTGGGTGAAGGTCGTCACGGCGGGGCGCGACCGGCCGGTGTCCATCGGTGAGGCGACCGCGAGGGCCGGGGCGCAGCGAGGGCGGCGGCCCGGGAGGGCGCCGTACGGAGCCGGACCGGGGCCGGATGTGGAATGTTTTGGCCCAGGACGGGGTTCGACCGATAGTCTGATGCTGCGCCTCTGCGGAGCGCGTGTTGACAAGTGAACAGTGCGACGTGTGCCACCCCATGGGGGTGATCGGTTTCGACGTTGATCGTCATCCCAGGAGAAGCGGGTCGAGGATGCAGAGTTATCTCGTAAACGCTCTCTGCAAAACAACAGGTGCCAATTCCAAGCGCACCGACTTCGCCCTCGCTGCCTGAGCGAGCCTCGAAGTCCGTCAGCCTAGGTTTGCTTTCGGCCTAGATCCTGGCGTCAGCTAGAAAGCTTGCTGCGTAGCCTCGTCGGGGGGTTGCGCGGGACTCTCACCCGGCTGGGCCTGTCAGCGGACGTGTGCGTGCGAGCGCTGAGGCCGAGAAAATCCATAGCGCACTGCACCCGGAGAAGTCCTGGTTTACCGTCAGCGGACGCGGGTTCGATTCCCGCCACCTCCACCACCATGGGCTCGTCGCGACATAGCGAGGACCAGTTCGCGAAACAGGGCGGTCGCCGAGAGGCGGCGGTTGCCTACGCCCGAGCTCTCACGTCGCACTGATCGCGCGAGCGGGCCCGGCTGTCCCCCATGAGGACGGTCGGGCCTTTTCGTGCGTTGCCTGCTGTTGCGCCTGCACAGGGGAGCGTCTGCTCAGGGGCTCGCCGAGCCGGGCCCGCAGCCGCGTCCGTCCCGAAGGATGCGGTGCTGCCTCTTCGACGCAACCCAGTCGGGCGTAGAAGGGCGCGTTGAAGGCCAGGTCGCGGAAGGTGGTCCCGGGTGATCGCGGTGTAGCCCGGCTCACGGGCCCGGGCGGCGACCTCGGCCAGCAGCAGGGTCCCCAGGCCTCGGCCGGCGGACTCCGGATGACCGACGCCTGGTCCAGACAGATGAGCCGGTGGTTCAGCTCGGTCAGGCGCGTCCCCTGCCGAGGCCAGCCGCACGGCCGCCCCCGCGCTTCCCGGGGCCGACGTTCGTGCGTCGGTCACCGAGTGAACAGTCCCGCCCACAGGAACTCCTCGCCGAACACCGGCGAGTCGTCATGGTGCTGCTCCATCCTGCGCAGCTCCACCGGGCGCAGCCAGCCGAACAGCCGTCGCAGGTCTTCCTCCCTGTACGCCACGCCGCCGGCCAGGCGGCCCTCGCGGTAGACCCTCGCATCGGGCGCCTCGGTGCCCATGGCGCCCCAGGCGAAGCACACCAGCCCGAAGGCCCCGCCGCGGAGCAGCGCGCGCTCCAGCAGCCAGCGGTGGCTGAGGCGGCGGTGCGGTGGCAGGTGGTGGAAGCAGCCGGAGTCGTACACCAGGTCGTACGCCGCGAAGGTGTCGTCGAGCGCGAAGATGCTGCCCTCGACGAAGTTCACGTCCACGCCCGCCGCGTCGGCCCTCTCACGCCCCGGCCAGGGCGGTCGACGACAGGTCGACGGCATCGACGGCGAACCCCTGCTGAGCCAGCCAGATGGCGTTGCGGCCCGGCCCGCAGCCGAGGTAGAGGGCCTTCCCGCCGGGTGGCAGCAGCCCGGATCCGTGCCAGGAGACGAGCGACTCATCGGGTGCCTCGCGAAAGAACGGGACCCCGCGGTCCCGCTCGCCGTAGAAGCGGTCCCACCACCCGGCGCCCCTGCTGGTCCAGCGGTCGGCGTCGTCGTCGAACAGGCCGTCCATCAGCTCGAGCACGTCCTCGATGCTCGACACGTGGCGTTCCGTGTGCGGGCGGCCTCCCTCCCCGGATCCGCGTGACCCTACCTCCCGTGTGCGGGCGACAGCGCCCGCACCCGGTCCGTGACGGCTCACCTCAGGCCGGCGCGCGTGGACGCCGGCGGTGGGGGTACTGCGCACGCATGGGTCCTGGGCGCCTGGTGGCCGATCTCGTCGGCGAGCGTCGCCGCGCCTGGGGGGTGCTCCGGGTCTTCGGCTACTCCGGTGACGGCATCAACCCCCCGGTGGGGCGCCTGCACCAACCCCGGGTCGCCGCCCGCCCGGCGAGCGAGGCTCGACGGCCGGCACGCCCGCGAGCTGCAGGAGGCGTACGCCCGACACGAGGGGGAGTGACGCCGACGAACCGTCCCGCACCGGACTGCGCCCACGCCGACCAGAGGTGGCGCAGGCCGGGACGAACCGTCAGGCTGGTGCAGGAGTGGGACGACGCCGGTCGCCCCACCCCGACGTCAGGAGACTCCCATGCGCAACCGCCTCGTCGTCGTCCTCGGCCTCGTGCTGGCCCTGGTGCTCAGCGGCTGCGGGGGTGGGGGCTCCAGCACCACGGGGGCGACCTCACCCGGCCCCGCGGCGAGCTCCAGCGGCGCCTCGCCGTCGGCCAGCGGCTCGACGGCGACGGACTGTCCGACGGAGAACACCCGGTCGTTCGCCAAGACCCGGTTCGTCGCCGACGTCGGCGGGTCCCTGTTCCTGCTCAACCGCTACATCGTCAAGCCCTACCGGGCCGGCACCTTCAAGAAGGGCGCCAGCGGGCGCACCGTGGCGCTGATCAAGGCCGGCCTGGCCGCCGCGGCCACGGCCAAGCTGGTCAGCAACGCCCGCGAGAACGCCAAGGCCAACCCGACCCTGTGCAAGACCATCGCCGGCCCGCTGGGCCAGCTCACCTCCTCGCTCAACGGCGTGGTCGACGGGCTCAAGTCCGGCTCGCTGGACGCCGGCGCGATCGGCGGCATCAGCGGGCTGCTCGGCTCGCTCCAGCAGAAGTCGGCCGAGGCCGGCGTCCCTGTCCAGGAGCAGCAGGTGCCGCTGCGATAGAGCGCTACAGGCCCGGAACCAACGACAAGGGGAACGATGGGCATCGCCGTGGCACCACCGCCTGACGTGCTGCTGTGGCTGCGCGGCAACGGCCTCGAGATCCTCCTGCTGGTGCTCGGTGCCATCCTGCTGACCCGCTTCGCGACCTGGCTCGGCGGCATCATCACCGCGCGGATCGACGCCGACTCCGCCGGTGAGGACGCGCTCGTCCGCTCCGAGGAGGCCAAGCACCGGCACGCTCTCGACCCAGGTGCTGACCTGGGCGGCCCTGGTCGTCGTCTACTGCGTGACCCTCGTGCTGATCGTGCAGCGGCTGGGCGTGCCGATCACCGGGCTGGTGGCCCCCGCCGCGGTCGCCGGTGTGGCCCTCGGCTTCGGGGCGCAGCGCCTGGTCCAGGACCTGCTCGCCGGCTTCTTCATCATCACCGAGCGCCAGTACGGCTACGGCGACGTCATCAGCATCAGCATCCCCGGCATCCCGGCCGGGGTCATCGGCACGGTCGAGGACGTCACCCTGCGCGTGACGACGGTGCGCACCCAGAACGGCGAGGTCATCATCACGCCCAACGGGTCCATCGTGCAGCTGACCAACCTGTCCCGCGGCTGGGCCCGGGCGGTCGTGGATGTGCCCGTGCCGGTCAGCGTCGACGTCAACCGGGTCAGCGACGTGCTGCGCCGGGTCGGTGAGGACGTGTTCGGCGACGACGAGCTGCACCCGCTGCTGCTCGACCCGCCGTCGGTCATGGGGGTGCAGAGCATCGAGGTCGACCAGTTCCAGGTGCGCATGGTCGCGCGCACCCTGCCCGGCAAGCAGTTCGACGTGGGCCGGGCCCTGCGGGCGCGCATCGCGGCGGCGTTCCTGCGCGAGGGGATCCACCTGCCCACGGCCCTGGCCACCGCGGCGCCGACGGACCTGTCGTGACCGCCCACCGCCCCCGCCGGTCGACCTGGCTGCTGATGGCCCTGTTCCTCCTGGTGCTCGCCCTGTACGTCCTGGTCCGGCCCGTCCCGGCGGGCACCACGCCGGTCGACCTGCGCCAGCAGGTGCGGCCGGCGCCGGCCAGGAGCCGCGTTACCCCGACGCCGACCCCGAGCACCACGTCCGGCGAGACGCCCAGCCCCACCGCCACGCCGACGCCGAGCGGGTCGTCGCCCGGCGCCACCGCGACCCACCCGTCGGCGACCCGGACCAGCACGTCGGGCTCGTCCCCGTCGACGGCGCCCGGCCGGTCCGAGCGTCCACGCCCGGGCCGACCCCCTCCTCCTCGGGCTCGGCCGGTACGCCGGCCCCTCCCACCGCGCCCGGCGGCTCCGCTACGGGCTGAACCGGCGGACGCCGTACGGGCGGCTGTTGCGCGGTGGGCGCGGAGGGGATAGACCGGCTGCACCGCGGGCGCAGCGCGCCGCACCTCGACGAGGGAGCCGGGCATGAGCGAGCTGGAGGACCTGGACGCGCAGTTCGAGGCGGCGGTCGCGGCGGTGAGCGCGCAGCGCACCGACCCGGGCAACGACGACCAAGCTGCGGCTCTACGCGCTGTACAAGCAGGCGACGGTCGGCGACGTCACCGGCCGGCGCCCGGGCGCCCTGAACCCCGTCGGCCGCGCCAAGCACGACGCCTGGGCCTCGGTCACCGGCCTCTCGAGCGAGCAGGCCAAACGCGGACTACGTGCAGGCCGCCGCCGAGCTGCGCGGCTGAGCCGGTGAGCGCGGCGGAGGTCCTGCGGCCCCTGGTCGGTGCCACCCTGGGCGAGCGACGCCGCGGTCCGCGTGCGGTGCTGGGACGGCAGTGGGTACGGACCCGCCGGACGCCCCGGTGCAGGTGGTCTTCCGTCGCCGCCGGGCGCTGCGCCGGCTGCTGTGGGCGCCCAACGAGCTGGGCTTCGCCCGCGCCTACGTCTCCGGTGACGTCGACCTCGAGGGGGACGTGTTCACCGGCCTGGCCGAGATGGACCGCCTGGCCGACCCCGAGACCGGGCCGGGGATCGTCGTGGACCGCCGGACCCGGGCCGCGGTGCTGGCCGCGGTGCTGCGGCTGGGCGTCCTCGGGCCGCCGCCACGGCCGCCGGTGGAGGAGTCCCGGCTCGGCGGCCGGCGGCACACCCGGCGGCGCGACAGCGCGGCGGTGACCCACCACTACGACGTCGGCAACGCCTTCTACGAGCTGGTCCTCGGCCCGTCGCTGACCTACTCCTGCGCCTACTTCGCCGGCGCCCTCGACGGAGTCGCCGAGCGGCGAGCTGGAGGCGGCCCAGCTGGCCAAGTGCGACCTCGTCGCCCGCAAGCTGGGGCTGGAGGAGGGGATGCGGGTGCTGGACGTCGGCTGCGGCTGGGGCACCTTCGCCATCCACGCCGCCCGCACGTACGGCGTCCAGGCGGTGGGCGTCACCCTCTCGCCCGCGCAGGCCGACCTGGCCCGCGCAGCGCGTCCACGCCGCCGGGCTGGGGGACCGGGTCGAGATCCGGGTGCAGGACTACCGCGACGTCCCGGACGGCCCGTTCGACGCCATCGCCAGCATCGGCATGGCCGAGCACGTGGGGCACGCCGGCCTGCCGGACTACGCCGGCTGCCCTGTACTCGCTGCTGGCGCCGGGCGGACGGCTGCTCAACCACGCGATCGCCCGCCCGCCCGGCGCCGCCGGACGAGCCGTCACGGACGTCGTTCATCGAGCGCTACGTCTTCCCCGACGGCGAGCTCGAGCCGCTGGCGGTCATGGTGGGCGCGCTGGAGGAGGCCGGCCTCGAGGTGCGCGACGTGGAGTCCCTGCGGGAGCACTACGGCCTGACGCTGCGGGCGTGGGTCGCCAACCTCGAGCGCCGCTGGGAGGAGGCGGTGGCCCTGAGCAGCCCCGGCCGGGCCCGGGTGTGGCGGCTCTACATGGCGGGATCGGCGCTGGCGTTCGAGTCCGGCCGGCTGGGCGTCAACCAGGTGCTCGCGGTCCGGCCGGGTCCTCGCGGCAGCAGTGGCATGCCGCGCAGCAGGACGGCGCTGCTGGGCGGCTGAGCCGAGCCCGCAGGCCCCCGGCCGCGCACCAGGGCCCTCAGCCCCGGCGGACCTCGCGCAGCAGGGGCCAGGTGCGGGCGAAGCCGGGGTGCAGGTCCAGCAGCTCGACCTCCGTCTCGGCCACCCAGCGCAGGTCCAGGCTCTCCTCGTTGGCCACGATCGTGATCCGCTCCACGGCCTCGGCGACGACGGTGATGTAGCGCCAGCCGCCGTGGTCGTCCTGCAGCTCGTCCAGGACCCGCACCGCGGCAGCGGTGACCCCTGCCTCCTCGCCGGCCTCGCGCAGCGCCGTCTCCCGGGCCGACTCGTGGCTGTCCCGCGCGCCGCCGGGCAGGCCCCAGGTGTCGCCGCTGGCCGTCCAGGGCGCCCGGTGCTGCATGAGCACCTCGACCCGGTCCTCGACGCGGCGGCGCAGCAGCAGCCCCGCAGCGCCGTGCCGGCCCCAGTGCCGGTGCCCCTCGGCGCACACCACCCAGCCGTTGCCGTCACCGTGCACTGCGGTCACCCGTCGTCTCGCCGTTCCTCGCTCGCCGTACGCCTGCGCCAGCAGGTGACGACGGCCCGGCGAGCCCGCACACGGCGAGGGTAACGCGCCGCGCTCCGGCGACCCTCAGGGCAGCCCCGCGCCGGCCGATGGGAGGGGCAGGCCGGCGGATCCCGACACGCGGGCTGACGCTCCTTTTCAGGCCGGATTGTCCGAGTCTCTCGCTAGTGTCCGCGGTCGCTCCGCGCCCGGCTCGGCGCGAGCTCCCGAGAAGAAGGAAGACCCCTTGACGCACCGCCTGCTGACCGCGCTCGCCGCCGTCTCCATCGCCGCCTCCGGCGCGCCTGGTGGCCGCCCCCGCCTCGACCGCACGTGTCCTGGACGGTGGTCCCGCCCGGCCGCCACGACGGCGACCACCACAGCGCCGCCCACGTTCTACGTCGACGCGGCGTCGGGGAGCGACGCACGGCCGGGCACCTCGGCCGCGACCGCGTGGAAGAGCCTGGCCAAGGTGACCGCCGCGACGTTCGCACCGGGCACGCGGGTGCTCCTGCGGCGGGGCGGCACGTTCGGCAAGGGCTTCACCCTGGCCGAGTCGGGACGGCCCGGTGCGCCGATCACGGTCTCCACCTACGGTGCCGGGGCCCAGCCGGTCATCACCGGCGGTGGCGCCCGGGGCGCCTGCGTGCTGCTGTCCGGATCCTGGCTCGTCCTGGACGGCATCACCGCGGACCGGTGCGGCTACAGCGGCATCGGCGTCAGCGGCGACCACGACACGTCAGGAACACCCGGGTCTCCCGCCATGCCACCGGGATCTACGTCAAGTCCGGATCCGACTACGGCACGTACACCGGCAACACGTTGGTGGACAACAACATCGAGAACGTCAACACCCCGTCGCCGGGTGGGGACGACTCCGGCGCGTTCGGCTTCCTCATCCACGGCGACCACAACCTGTTCTCCGCGCAACACGGTCCGCGGGTCGGTCGCCCGGTCCTATGACTGGGTCTGGGACGGCGGCGCGTTCGAGATCTACGACGGTGACCACAACACCATCACCGGCAACCTCGCTGTGGACAACAACAACTTCTCCGAGCTGGGGCACAGCAAGAAGCAGTCGACGATCGTCGGGAACGTGTTCACGCGCAACACGATTCGCGCGACGTGCGCCAGCTGCAGCGAGGCCCGCGGCCTCATCGTGCGTGGCGCCAAGGTGAAGTACGGACCGAACAACGGGACGGTGTTCTCCGACAACACGGTGCAGCTGACCGGCCCGACGGCACGTGGCGTCACCTGCCACGCCGGCTGCAACAGCGCGATCCTCACGATGAGGAACAACACGATCACGGTGACGTCCGGCCAGGGGTATGCCGTCTGGAGCGACGCCGCGTTCCTCCAGGCGCGGCAACCTGCTGCACGGTCGCGTCAGCATGGGCCGCTAGCGGGAGGCGCGTGCTCGCGGAGGCGGTGGCGCTTGCGGATCGCGGGTGCGCTGGCGGCGACGGTCCCGGCGGCGTGGGACACTGCGCAAGCGGCGGTGCCATCGCCGGTGACGGCGGCGCGGGAGCAGCGCGAGGAGACGCGGGTGGTGCGACGTACCAGGGCCGCTTGCCGTGGCGGTCCTCGGCTGCCTGGCGCTGGCCCTCGCGCTCATCACCGTCAACGCGCCCTCGTCCCCGCCCAACCGCACGCCCCTGGCCACGGGCCCGGGCTGGCGGGTGGACGGGGCCAGCGGCATCGGGGACACCACGGCGGCCGCTGCCGGGCCCGTCGGCGGCGAGCGGACGTGGCTGGCCGCCGGCGCCGTCCCGGGCCGGACACCCGCTGGGCGTCGATGGTGCGGTTCGCGATGATCGACCTGCGCCAGCTCACCCGCGGCAACGGCGCCGTCGCGGCGGGTGCCGCGGCGCGCTGGGGCTACGCGTGGCCGAGGGACATGGCGTTCGTGGCCGTGGCGATGGCCCGCACCGGGCACCGCGGGGACGCACTGCGGATGCTGACGTTCCTGCAGGAGGTCCAGTCCGGCGACGGCGGGTTCGAGGCGCGCTACCGGCTGGACGGGTCAGGGCCCCCCGATGACCGGCCGCGCCAGTCCGACGGACCCGGGCTGGGCGCCTCTGGGCGATGGGCGAGCTCCTGCGCGCCGGGACGACCCCGCCGGGCGCGGCGGACCTGCGTCCCCTCCGGCCGCTGCTGGACCGCAGCACGTCGTACGCGCTCCGGCTCGTGGACGACGGGCGCCGCCTGCCGCCCCCGTCCCCGGACTACTGGGAGGTGCCCGTCGCCCGCACCAGCCTCGGCACGGTCGCACCGCTCCTCGCCGGCCTGCAGGCCAGCGCCCGCCTGTACGACGCCCTCGGCCGCACCGCCGACGCCGGGCGTCCCCGCGCGGCTGCCGCCGGGCTCACCGACCAGCTGCGGCGGGACTTCGCCGCGGACGGCTACCAGCGCTTCGGCCGGGACGGCGGCCGCGACGGCGCGCGTGACGTTCCTCATGCCCCCGTTCGCCGACCAGCCGGACCCGGGTGTCGTCCGCGCGTGGAAGCGGTACCAGCGCGAGGCGCTGCGCCCCGCGGGAGGTCTCGCGCCGGGTGCGCAGTGGAAGAAGGACGGCGCCTCGTGGACGCCGGAGACCGCCATGGTCGCCTACACCGCCGCCGCCTCCGGGCAGCCGGAGGTGGCGCAGCACTGGCTGGACTGGCTGCAGGCCCACACCACCACGTGGGGGAGCCTGCCGGAGAAGGTGCTCTCGGACGGGTCCCCGTCGGGCCCGGCGCCGCTGGCCTGGAGCGCGGCAGCGGTCGTGCTCGCGGTGACCGCGCTGGAGGCGCGACGGACCGGCGGCGATCAGGTGAGCGGCGGGGTAGCGTCCGGGTGCGGCGGGAACGGCGTGACGATGTACCCCTCCCGCACGTCGCCCCAGACCGTCAGTGACGCCCGCTCGTGGACCCACATCCACGCCAGGTAGGCGCACAGGATCGCATCGACCTCGTCCTCGATCCGGCCCAGCTCGCTCTTGCGGGTCGCCCCGGCCGCGACCGCCCGCAGCTGCGCCCACCGCCCGTTCCCCGGCAGGTCCATCAGCGCGCCGCAGGTGGCCTCCAGGTGGTCCAGCAACCGCGTGTACGACGCACGCAGGTCGGGCAGCTCGCGCCCGACCTTGAGCTTGTACGGGATCACCGTGTCCAGGCCGAACAGCGCGACCATCGCCGGGTGCGGATAGACCTCCAGGGCCAGCGTCGTCGAGGAGGTGACCGGCGTCGCCGGGTCGATGCCCCAGCCGAACCGGCGGGCGAGACGCGCCGCGCGGGGCTCGTGCGCGAACAGCGGGTTGCTCCGGTTGGCGGGGTAGGCGCCCGCGGAGTAGCGGCGGAAGGCCGCGCTCACCTCGGCCTCGCAGGCGCGGCGGCCGGTGAGGTTGGGCACCACCAGCGGCGCGTCCACGGCGGCGACGACGCCCGCCCGGGCGGCGGGGCCGCGCTCGCCCGACTCGTCCGTGCCGGAGGTCCACGGCGCCAGGACGTCCGCGATCTCGTCGTCGGTGACGACCGACGTGGACGCCAGCAGCCGCCCGGTGGGGCCGAGGACCGCCACCCCGGTGCGGGACCGCTGGCCCCATGCCAGGTCGATCCCGAGGTAGTGCACGGCGCCACTGTCCGCGATGCGAGGTTCGTACCCGCGACCGGCGTCCACGTGAGTGGGCCGACCTCGCGTTTTCCGCTGCGCCTCGTCAGGGCGCGCGCGTAGCATCGGGACGCACGCCGAGGTCGCCCCGTGGAGCTCATGGGACCCCCCGGCGTCCACGCTTCAGGGGACCGATGCGAGGGGAGACGGCATGCGTTCGGCGGAGCCCTCGCCACTCCTCCCTGCAGCCGCGCGTCGTCCGGCTCCGGCTGCGCCGCCGGGCGCGCCACGTCCGCCTCGTCCTCGGGCGGGCCGGCCTCGCCGGGCTGGCCGCGGCGTCCCTGGTCGTCCGTTCCCGGCCCTGAGCCTCAACCGCGCCGAGCGCCCCATCACCCCCGAGGCGGTGGCGCTGGCCGCACCTGCCGGCGCGCCCTGGCCCGGCGCGGGGCAGGGCACGGGCATGTTCCTGCCGGTGGCCGAGGCCGGCGTCCGTGCCGACCCGCCGGGGACCGCGTCGGGGGACAGCACGCTCCCCGGGGTCCCCCGCGGCCAGGCCGCGGCGGTGCCGCCGGGCCTCGCCGGCGCGCTCCCGCGGCATCCCCTCGCTGGTGCTGGACGCCTACCGCCGGGCGGCCGGCTCCCTCTCGGCCACCGACCCCGGGTGCGGGCTGCCCTGGTGGCTGCTGGCGGGCATCGGCCGGATCGAGTCCGGCCAGGCCGCAGGGGGCCGGGTCACCAGCGCCGGTACGACGCGGGGCGTGATCCTCGGACCGCGGCTGGACGGCTCCATGGCCGGGACGGCGGTCATCCGCGACACCGACGGCGGGGCGCTGGACCTCGACCCGGCGTACGACCGGGCCGTTGGCCCGATGCAGTTCCTGCCGGGCACCTGGCGCTCGTTCGCCGCCGACGGCAACGGGGACGGTCGCTCCGACCCGTCCAACATCTACGACGCCGCGCTCGCCGCCGGCCGCTACCTGTGCGCCTCCGGCGGCGACCTGCGCACACCCTCCGGGCCTGGCCACGGCGGTGCTGAGCTACAACTACTCCACCTCCTACCTCAGCGCGGTGCTCGGCTGGGGACTGGCCTACCGCGACGGCGTGTGGTCGGGGCCGGTGTCCAGCGCGTCGGTGCCGCCGCCTCCGGTCTCCGCGAGGAGCGCCACGACGTCGCCGGCCCCCGGCCCGGACCGCGTTCCGTCCGCCACGGCGCCCACGTCACCGGCGCGGTCGACGACGAGCAGCCCCACGACGGCCGCGACGAAGACGCCGAGGACCACGGCGCCCACGACGAAGGCACCCACGGCGTCCGACCCCTCCCACGTCCGCGCCGACGACCTCCAGCTCCGTCGGGGACGTCCACGTCGGCGCCCCACGAGCTCGACCACCTCGGCGGGCCGCACCCGCGTCGACCAGCAGCACCTCCGCCGACGACCTCGACGTCTGCCCCCGCGCCGACGCGGCCCTCGCGACGCACCACGTCGACCAGCAGCTCCACCACGACCGCACCATCTGCACCACCGACGAGCTCGAGCACCTCGACCAGCTCGAGCACCTCCGTCGCCCCGCAACCGACGACGACGTCACCGCCGGCCACCACACCCGCCGGTCACCACGTCGGCGCCCAGCACGGACCGACGTCCGCCCCCCCGACCGGACCGGGGTCGTCGCCGACGACGTGTGCTCCCGGCGGCCCGGCGACCACGACCGCGGCGGGGCACCCCAGCGACAGCCGGCCAGCTCCCGGCGCCGAGGCCAGCGCATCGCCCACCCCCGACCCGAGCTGCCCGTCGACCCCGACGGACGGCCCGCTGCAGCTCCCGGCCAGGAGCGCCGGCACGGAGGCGCTGACCAGCCGGCCCTGATGCGGGCGAGGTCGGCCCAGCGCTAGTTCGCCAGCCGCAGCAGGGCCGGCCCGCCGGGGGCCTGCACCTCGACGTCGGCGATGTCCTCGGGGTGCCACGAGCTCGCAGCGGTCAGGGACAGCTGCTTGTCCGGCAGCGCCTGCCACGCGGCCACCTGCTGGCTGCGTCCGGCCCGGTCGTGCACCACCAGGGTGTACTCCCGGGACGCGGAGCCGGCGCCGTACGGGTGTAGCCGCAGCGCAGGTCCAGCCGCGTGCCCCAGGCCATGCGGACCATCGCCACGCTGGCGGTGACCGGCGACGGCACGACCGCCACGAGGTCGTGCCTCGGGAGCCGTGGCGGCGGCCGCCGGCGGCCGGCCGGATGCTGGTCCGGTCCGAGCGACGACCCGAGGACGCCGGCTCCGGTGGCGATCACGACCGCCGCGGCCGCGGCCGTCAGCCCGGTGACCCAGCGGCGCCGGCGCCGACGGGCCGCCGACCTCACGCAGCAGGCGGGGCAGCAGGGTCTGCGGCACGGGGGCGGCGACCGGGTCGGTGACGTCCTCCACGGGCACCTTGGCAAGCAGCCCCGGCAGTCCGGCGAGCGCGGTGACCGCACCGGCGCAGGCAGGGCAGGTGCGCAGGTGGGCCTCGAAGGCGGCCCGCTCGGTGGGGGAGAGGGCGCCGAGCACGTACGCGGCGTCGTACGTGGCAGAACTCGTCGGTGCTCACGACTCGACCCCCATCTCCTCGAGCGCCAGCCGCAGTGCGCGCAGCGCGTAGTGGGTACGTGACTTGACCGTGCCCACGGGCACACCCAGGCGCTGCGCCGCATCGGCCACGGACCGTCCCCGGTAGTAGCACTCGACGAGGACCTGGCGGTGGTCCTCGGACAGGTGCGACAAGGCGTCGGCGACCATCCAGGACTGCAGCAGCTCGTCGGTCCGGTCGCGCGGCACGACCTCGGGCACGTCTCCGGTCGGCAGCTCGAGCCGGGAGCGGCGGGTGCGCCAGTCGTCGATGACGACGTTGCGGGCGACGGTGAACAGCCAGGAGCGCGCCGACCGCTGGGACTGGTCCAGCACCGACGGATGGCGACCAGGCGCGCAGCAGCGTCTCCTGCACGACGTCCTGGGCCCGGGCGTGGTCACCGCCGGTCAGGCGCAGGCAGTAGCCCCACAGCGACGCGGCGTGCTCGTCGTGCAGGGCCCGCATCAGGTCGACCTGGCTGTCGGACACGGCACCTCCCTGCCCCTCGACACGGCCGGGGCGCCCCGGTGGTTCAGATCCTCCCGCCGGCAGCACCCCCGCCGCCGAGGAACCGCGGTGTGGTCCGGGGTCAGGCCTCGGGCGTGGCCGCGGAGCGGGCGGCCTGCTCCTGCTCGACCTGGGCCCGCACGTCCTCCATGTCGAGGCCGCGGACACCGGTGATGACCTGCTCCAGCGCCGCGGCGGGCAGGGCGCCGGGCTGGGCGAACACCAGGATGCCGTCCCGGAAGGCCATCAGCGTCGGGATCGAGGTGATGCCGGCTGCGGCGGCCAGGCCCTGCTCGGCCTCGGTGTCGATCTTGGCGAAGGTGATGTCGGAGTGCTCGGTGGACGCCTTCTCGAAGACGGGACCGAACTGCCGGCACGGACCGCACCACTCCGCCCAGAAGTCGACCAGGACGATGCCCTCCTGGATGGTCTGCTCGAAGGTGCTCTCGGTCAGCGCGACGGTGCTCATGGGTCCTGCCTTCCTTGGGTGGTCCGGTGTCCCCGGTCCAAGCGTCAGCGTCCCCGGGTCATTCCCGCCGATGCCGTCGTCCCGGCGGCGGCGGTGGCCCCGCAATGGCAGGCTGGGCACCATGAGGACGGACGACCCGGGAGCGCGCGAACCGGCGGCCCTGGGACCCGGGGTCGCGGACCCGCGCAGCCCGCGGACCAGCGGCGCCGGACACCCCGCAGCGGCGGACCCGTGTCGTCGATGACCGCGGTCGCGGCCGACCTGGCCGCGGTCAGCAGGCGCGCACGGTGGGCCGGACCCGTGTTCGCCGTGCTCGCCGTCCTGATGGTCCCGTGGACGGTCTACCTCGCCGTGTCGCTGCCGAGCGAGCAGCGGGCGGCCCACTACGACCTCGCCTGGGCCGGCTTCGACGTCGGCCTCTTCGCCGTCCTGCTGTGGGCCGCCTGGTCCGCCGCGACGCGGTCGCGGTGGCTGGCCGTCGCCGCCTCCGCTGAACGCGGGGTTCCTCGTCGTCGACGCGTGGTTCGACGTCGTGACGGCCCCGGACCGCCGCGAGCTGGTGATGGCCCTGGCCTCCGCGGCGCTCATCGAGCTGCCGCTCGCCGCCGTGTCGGTGTGGCTGGCGGTCAACGGCCAGCGCATCGTCGAGCGGCGAATCACCTTGCACGTGCTGCGTCGTCGGCACCGGCACGAGCTGCGTCGCCGGTGACTCCGGCCCCGTCGACCGCGCCGGTGCCGATTTGCTTTGCCGGGTGAACCGGAGGACTTTGTCCTCTGTGACCCAACGAACAACGCAGACAACTCGACCAGCCGGGGGGCGGCCACCTGGGTGCCGGACTCAAACCGAGACACATCACGATGATCTCCATCGCCGGTGTCATCGGGGCGGGTCTGTTCATCGGGTCGGCCACCGCCATCTCCAAGGCCGGGCCCGGCCGTGCTGATCGCCTACGCACTCGCCGGCACGCTGGTCGTCCTCGTGATGCGGATGCTGGGGGAGATGGCCACGGCCCACCCCGACACCGGCTCCTTCTCGACCTACGCCGACCGCGCCCTGGGCCGGTGGGCCGGCTTCTCGATCGGCTGGCTCTACTGGTGGTTCTGGGTGATCGTCATCCCCGTCGAGGCCACCGCCGGCGCGCTGATCCTGCACAACTGGGTCGAGCGCCGTCCCGCAGTGGGCCTTCGCGCTCCTCATCACCGCCCTGCTCGTCGGCACCAACCTGTTCAGCGTCGGCAACTACGGCGAGTTCGAGTTCTGGTTCGCGCTGGTCAAGGTCATCGCGATCGTGGCCTTCATCGCCGTCGGCGTGCTCGCCATCCTGGGCGTCCTGCCCGGCTCGCACACCTCGGGCCTCAGTCACCTGACCAGCAACGGCGGGTTCATGCCCAACGGCTTCGGAGCCGTCATCGCCGCGATGCTGACCACGATGTTCACCTTCATGGGCACCGAGATCGTCACCATCGCCGCCGCCGAGTCGCCCGACCCCGAGCACGGCATCCGCAAGGCCGTCAACTCGGTGATCTGGCGGATCAGCCTGTTCTACCTGGGCTCGATCTTCGTGGTCGTCTCCCTGGTCGCCTGGAACTCCAAGGGCCTGGTCGAGCGCGGCTCGTACCAGACCGTGCTCGACCAGATCGGCCTGGACAACCTCGCCCCGGTGCTCGACCTGGTCATCCTCACCGCGGTCGCGTCCTGCCTGAACTCGGCGCTCTACACCGCCTCCCGTATGGCGTACTCCCTCTCCAGCCGGGGCGACGCCCCCGCGGCGTGGTCCCGGGTGCCGCAGCAACGGCGTGCCGGCCACCGCGATCATCGCCAGCTCGGTCGTCGGCTTCCTCGGCGTCATCGGCAACTACGTCCTGCCCGGCGAGATCTTCGGCTACCTGCTCGCCAGCTCCGGCGCCATCGCCCTGTTCGTCTACCTGGTGATCGCGCTGTCCCAGCTGAAGATGCGCCGCGAGCTGGACGCCGAGGGCACCGAGCCCGCCGTGCGGATGTGGGCGTTCCCGGCACTGACCTACATCACCATCGCGTTCATCGTCGGCGTCCTCGTGCTGATGGTCGATCCGCCCCGGTCTCCGGCTCGAGCTCTGGCTGAGCGTCGCGCTGGCCGCGGTGATCATCGCGGTCGGCGTCCTGAAGCACCGCCGCACCGCGGTTCCCTCGCGCTGAGCGACCGGCCCGGGGTGCCCGCACGCCCGGCCGCACGCCGCGCGCCGGCGCCGACACGGCGGCGCGACGCGCACACAAAGGACACAAGTCGGCATACCGGCCAGTAGTTGACAGGATGAGGCCATGACCGCTGCTCCCTCCGTCTCGAACTCGATCACCGTCCGGCTGGAGCTGCCCTGCCCGGGCGACCGCCGTCAGCGAGCTCACCACCGCCATCGAGCGCAGTGGCGGCCTCGTGACCGGCCTGGACGTCACCGCCTCCGGCCACCAGCGGCTGCGCGTGGACGTCACGGCGGCGGCGCGCGACCAGAGCCACGCCGAGGACATCGTCGCCGCCATGCGCGCGGTGCACGGCGTCGAGATCGGCAAGGTCAGCGACCGGACCTTCCTGGTCCACCTCGGCGGCAAGCTGACGATCGAGTCGAAGGTGCCGATCCGCAACCGCGACGACCTGTCGCTGATCTACACCCCGGGCGTCGCGCGCGTGTGCCTGGCCATCGCCGAGAACCCCGAGGACGCCCGGCGCCTCACCATCAAGCGCAACACGGTGGCCGTGGTCACCGACGGGTCGGCGGTGCTCGGGCTGGGCAACATCGGCCCGCTGGCGGCGCTGCCGGTGATGGAGGGCAAGGCGGCGCTGTTCAAGCGCTTCGCCGGCATCGACGCGTTCCCGATCTGCCTGGACACCCAGGACGTCGACGAGATCGTGGCCGCGGTCAAGGCGATCGCGCCGGTCTTCGCCGGCATCAACCTCGAGGACATCTCGGCCCCCCGCTGCTTCGAGGTCGAGGCCCGGCTGCGCGAGGAGCTGGACATCCCCGTGTTCCACGACGACCAGCACGGCACCGCGATCGTGGTGCTGGCGGCGCTGCGCAACGCGCTGCGGGTGGTCGGCAAGGACCTCACGCGCGTGCGCGTGGTGATGAGCGGCGCGGGCGCCGCGGGCACCGCCATCCTCAAGCTCCTGCTCAAGGCGGGTGTCACCGACGTCGTCGTGGCCGACTTCCACGGCGTCGTGCACGGCGGCCGGCCCGACATCAGCGACGACGCCGGGTCCAACCTCGGCTGGATCGCCGCGCACACCAACCAGGGTGGCGTGACCGGCTCCCTCAAGGACGCCGTCGCCGGCGCCGACGTGTTCATCGGCGTCTCGGCGCCGAACGTGCTCACCGGCAAGGACGTCGCCACCATGAACGACGACGCCATCGTCTTCGCCCTCGCCAACCCCGACCCGGAGGTCGACCCCGCCGAGGCCGCCCAGCACGCCGCCGTCGTGGCGACCGGGCGCAGCGACTTCGCCAACCAGATCAACAACGTGCTGGTCTTCCCGGGCGTGTTCCGCGGCCTGCTCGACGCGGCGACCAACACCGTCTCCGACGACGTGCTGCTCGCGGCGGCGAACGCGCTGTCGGAGGTCGTCTCCGAGGACGAGCTGAACCCCGCCTACATCATTCCCAGCGTCTTCAACCCGGACGTGGCCAAGGTGGTGGCCGCCGCCGTCGAGGCGGCGGCACGCTCCGCCGCCCCCGGGGCGGCGGCGACCGTCGCCGCCGACGCCGCCCGGTCCCACACCGGCGCCGAGGCCGGCAGCGAGTCCACGCCCGGTCTGCCCTCCGCGGTGCCGCCGGTGGCCGTGCCCACCGCCGGTTCGCACGGGGGATGAGCCGGGCCGCCTCGGAGCACCGACCGGGCCGGTACGACGGCACTCGTCCGTCGCGGACGCGGCGGGTCTGGCTCGTCCTGCTCGGGCTGGCGCTGCTGCTGCAGCTGGTGGTGCTCTACGCCCCGTCGGCGCCCGGCGGCCCGGAGGTGAACGGGCTGGACAAGGTGATCCATGCGGGCGTGTTCGGCGCGGCCGTGCTGACCGCGCTGCTGGCCGGCCTGCCCCGCCGGTGGGTGCTGGCCGTGCTGGCCCTGCACGCCCCCGTGAGCGAGGTGGTGCAGGCCACGCTGCTGCCGTCGCGCGACGGCGACGTCTGGGACGCTGTGGCCGACCTCACGGGCGTGGGCCTTGCCCTGGGCGCCTTCCTGGTCATCAGCAGGAAGCGCCGCTGGTAAACTTGGGGCAACCCGATGCCGATGACGCTGGCAGCGTCAGACTCGCACGCCATGCGAGGCAGTTGGCTCTGATCGGGGGTCTGCCGGCTGACAAGTGTCAGCTCCGGCCCGCCGGGCGCATGCACCACGCCGCGCCTGTGGCTCGTTCTCACCGTTACCGCTGCCAGGTAGCTCGAGGCGTGCCTACCTCGAGTACCGAAGTGGACTTTGCCTGTGAGCAAGCACGTCGGGCGCGTCAGCGCGCCCAAGAAAGCCCGTTGGAGCACGGCCAAGAAGGCCGAGGCCCAGAACACCGCCAAGAAGCCGCACCGCGGCCAGGGCGGACCGAGCGCGTCGTACGACGACCGCGCCCCCCGCTCCGCCGGCCGTGATGACCGCGCGCCCCGCTCGTTCAACCGCGACGAGCGTCCGGCGCGGACCGAGTGGAAGCGCGACGACCGCCCGGCCCGCAGCAACGACCGCCGGGATGACCGGGCGCCTCGCTCGTTCAACCGTGACGACCGTCCGGCGCGCACCGAGTGGAAGCGCGATGACCGCCCGGCCCGCAGCAACGACCGCCGCGACGACCGGGCGCCTCGCTCGTTCAACCGTGACGACCGTCCGGCGCGGACCGAGTGGAAGCGCGACGACCGCCCGCCCCGCAGCAACGACCGCCGGGACGACCGGGCGCCTCGCTCGTTCAACCGTGACGACCGTCCGGCGCGGACCGAGTGGAAGCGCGACGACCGCCCGGCCCGCAGCAACGACCGCCGCGACGACCGGGCGCCTCGCTCGTTCAACCGCGACGACCGCCCGGCCCGGACCGAGTGGAAGCGCGACGACCGGGCCCCGCGCTCGTTCCAGCGCGACGACCGTCGCGCCGACCTCGCGCCCCGCGCGAAGTTCACGCCGCCGACCGACCAGCCGCCGGTGACGGTGGCGCAGGACAACGGTTTCGCCGCCCTGGGCCTGCCCAAGCAGCTCGTGGCGCGCCTGGCCCGTGACGGCATCACGACGCCGTTCCCGATCCAGGTCGCGACCATCCCGGATGCGATGGCCGGCAAGGACGTCCTCGGCCGCGGTCAGACCGGCTCGGGCAAGACGCTCGCGTTCGGCCTGCCGACCCTGGCCCGCCTGGCCGCCGGCCACCCGGCCGCGGCGCGCAGGCCCAAGGCCCTGATCATGAGCCCCACCCGTGAGCTCGCGATGCAGATCAGCGACGCTCTCGAGCCGCTGGTGCACGTGCTGGGTCTGCGCCACAAGCTCGTCGCCGGCGGCATGCCGTACCAGCCGCAGCTCAGCGCGCTGGACCGCGGCGTCGACCTGCTCATCGCCACCCCGGGCCGCCTCAACGACCTGATCGAGCGCGGCGCGGTCGACCTGGGCGACTGCACCATCGCGATCCTCGACGAGGCCGACCACATGGCCGAGATGGGCTTCCTGCCCGAGATCACCGCGATCCTCGACCGGATCCCCGAGGGCGGCCAGCGGCTGCTGTTCTCGGCGACGCTGGACCGGGGCATCGACCAGCTGGTCGAGCGCTACCTCAAGGACGCCGTGACCCACTCGACGGACGCGGCCTCGGCCAGCGTCACGACGATGGCGCACCACATCATGCTGATCGACCCCATGCACAAGAAGTCGATCACGGCCGAGGTCGCCAACCGCGAGGGACGCACCGTCGTCTTCGTGCGCACCAAGCTCGGCGCCGACCGCGTCGCCGAGCAGCTGCGCGAGCAGGGCGTCTTCGCGGCGGCCCTGCACGGCGGCCTCAACCAGGGCGCCCGCAACCGCGTCCTCGGCGCCTTCAAGGACGGCACCCTCCCGGTGCTGGTCGCCACCGACGTCGCCGCCCGCGGCATCCACGTCGACGACGTCAGCGTCGTCCTGCAGGTCGACCCGCCGGCCGACCACAAGGACTACCTGCACCGCTCCGGGCGCACCGCCCGTGCGGGCGACCAGGGCACGGTCATCACCCTGGCCCTGCCGCACCAGCGTCGCGGCATGGAGCGCCTCGCCCGGGACGCCGGCATCGACGCCGTCCCGTCCCGCACCGCCCCCGGCGACGCCAGCCTGGTCGAGGCCGGGGCCCGCACGCCGAGCGGCGTGCCGATCCCGGACAGCCAGGTGCGCCGGCTGCTCGAGGGCGAGCAGCGAGGCCATCGCCGGCCGCAGAACGGCCGGGGTGGCCGGGGCGGCCCGGCCGGCGCCGGCAGCCGTGGCCCGCGCAGCTTCCGCGGTCCCCGCTCCTGACCGACCGCCGCAGGCCTGACCCCGAGCCGGGGGCAGGCCTGCGGCGCGTCGCGGAACAGGCGAGAATGCCCGGTGTGGAGTCCTTCCTCACCGGGCAGCTGCTTGTCGCCACCCCGCACACCGGCGGTGACGTGTTCAAGCGCAGCGTCGTGCTGCTCCTGCACCACGGCGACGACGGGGCGCAGGGTGTGGTGCTCAACAAGCCCCTGGCCGCCGAGGTCGACTCCGTGCTGCCGCCGTGGCAGGCCTACGTCACGCCGCCGGCCCAGCTGTTCCAGGGCGGCCCCGTCGCGCTGGACTCCGCGCTCGGCATCGTCACCGTGCCCGGCGACGCGGAGGAGCCGCTGGGGGTGCGCCGCCTCTTCGGCGGACTCGGCCTGGTCGACCTCGACGTCCCGCCGCCGGTGGTGGTCCCCGAGATCGCGGGGATGCGCATCTTCGCCGGTTACGCCGGGTGGTCCTCCGGCCAGCTCGAGGGCGAGATCAAGGCCGGCGGCTGGTACGTCGTGGACGCCGAGGCGCGCGACGCCGTTCAGCCCCGAGCCGGACCGGCTCTGGCGGACCGTCCTGCGCCGCCAGCGCGGCAACCTGGCGCTCGTCGCGACGTTTCCCGAGGACCCCACGATGAACTGACCGGCGACCGGCGGGTACGACGCGCCGTACCCGCCCTGTCGCGGAGCCTAGAATCGGGGGCATGAGCGACCGTCAGCCGTCGATGAGCGACCCCTCCGACCCGTTCGCGCCGCAGCCCGAGCGCCAGTCCGACCCCGGCGGCCCCTCGACGTCCACGGCCGTGCTGGAGCGCGAGGAGGTCGAGGAGCAGCTGCAGGAGCCGGGCGACCACGAGCGCTTCTCGCACTACGTGCGCAAGGAGAAGATCCTCGAGAGCGCCCTGTCCGGTGAGCCGGTGGTGGCCCTGTGCGGCAAGGTCTGGGTGCCCGGGCGCGACCCCAAGAAGTTCCCCGTGTGCCCCGTCTGCCAGGAGATCTACGACGGGCTGCGGGCCCCGCAGGACGGCAAGGACTGACCGGTCCGGGCCGGTCTGCCCGGTCCGCCCGGGGCCGCGACACGCGATAACACGCCGGTCGGCCGCGCCCGACCAGGCGGGGCCCCGGGCATGTCCCCGGCCGGAAGTCGTTATCCTCGAACGCCTATGAGCACCACAGCCGCATCCCACCTGTCCCCAGCGTTCCCGGAGCGGGCGGCCTGGGGTACCGCCTCCAAGCTCCGTGCCTGGCAGGCCGCGGCCCTGGACCAGTACCTGCGCGAAGACCCTCGCGACTTCCTCGCCGTCGCCACGCCCGGCGCCGGCAAGACGACCTACGCGCTGCGCCTCGCCACCGAGCTGCTGGCCCGGGGGATCGTCCGGCGGGTCACCGTCGTCGCCCCCACCGAGCACCTCAAGACCCAGTGGGCCGACGCCGCCGCCCGGGTGGGCATCAGCATCGACCCGAACTTCACCAACGCCCAGGGCCGGCACAGCGCCGAGTTCGACGGCGTGGCGCTCACCTACGCCCAGGTGGCCAGCAAGCCGCTGCTGCACCGGGCCCGCACCGAGGCCGCGCCCACCCTGGTCATCCTCGACGAGGTCCACCACGGCGGCGACAACCTGTCCTGGGGCGACGCGATCCGCGAGGCGTTCGAGCCCGCCACCCGCCGGGTCTGCCTCACCGGCACGCCGTTCCGCTCGGACACCAGCCCCATCCCGTTCGTCACCTACGCCGAGGGTCGCGACGGCATCCGCCGGTCCTCCGCCGACTACACCTACGGCTACGCCGAGGCGCTGCGCGACGGCGTCGTGCGGCCGGTGCTCTTCCTGGCCTACGGCGGCGCGATGCGCTGGCGCACCAAGGCCGGTGACGAGGTCTCCGCCCGGCTCGGCGAGCCGCTGACCAAGGACCTCACCGCGCACGCCTGGCGCACGGCGCTGGACGCCAAGGGCGAGTGGATCCCGGCCGTGCTGACCGCGGCGGACCGCCGCCTCACCGAGGTACGCCGCGGGGTGCCCGACGCGGGCGGGCTCGTCATCGCCACCGACCAGACCCAGGCCCGCGCCTACGCCAAGATCCTGGAGTCGATCTGCGGCGAGAAGCCGGTCGTGGTGCTCTCCGACTACGCCGGGTCCTCGGGCAACATCGAGGCCTTCGCCGAGGGCGACCAGCGGTGGATGGTCGCGGTGCGGATGGTCTCCGAGGGCGTCGACGTGCCCCGGCTCAGCGTCGGGGTCTATGCCACGTCGACGTCCACGCCGCTGTTCTTCGCCCAGGCCGTCGGCCGGTTCGTCCGGGCCCGGCGCCGGGGCGAGACCGCCTCGGTGTTCCTGCCCAGCGTCCCGCTGATCCTCGAGCACGCCGCCCGGCTGGAGGACGAGCGCGACCATGCGCTCGACCGGCCGAAGTCCGACAACCCCGAGGACTCCATGTGGGCCCCGGAGGACGCGCTGCTCGCCGCGGCCAACCGCACCGAGTCCACCGCCGACATCGACCAGCTCTCGTTCGAGGCGCTGGAGTCCGAGGCGGAGTTCGACCACGTGCTGTTCGACGCCGAGCAGTTCGGCCTGGGCGGGGCACCCGGCTCGGACGAGGAGGAGGACTTCCTCGGACTGCCCGGCCTGCTCGAGCCCGACCAGGTGGCCACCCTGCTGCGTGAGCGCCAGTCGGCGCAGGGCGCCGACCGGTCCCGCCGCAAGGCCGAGGAGCAGGTGTCGGCCCACCGCGCCCTCGCCGCCACCCGCAAGGAGCTCAACGCCCTGGTCTCGGCCTACGCCCGCAAGAACGGCGCCCCGCACGCCGTGGTCCACACCGACCTGCGCCGCCACTGCGGCGGCCCGGCGCTGGACCAGGCGACCGCCGAGCAGGTGACCGAGCGGATCGAGACGATCCGGCGCTGGTTCGTCGGACGGCGCTGAGGCTGCGGGCCCGCTCGGGTCCGTTCCGCGGTCCGCGCGGCCACCCTTCACCGGGCCCCGCGAGCCGGGTCGCTGCGCCCCGCCCGGCGGTACCGTGGGCGCGTGACCACTCCCGGCGGCGAGCCCAGCACCGGCGCACGGCGCGCCGTCGGCGGAGAGACCTCGCAGACGCTGGACCGCGGCCTCGCCGTGCTGCAGCTGCTCGGCTCGCACGAGCACGCCGGCGGCCTCACCGTGACCGAGCTCGCCGCCGAGCTCGGGGTCGGCCGCCCGGTGGTCTACCGGCTGGTGGCCACGCTGGAGGCCCGCGACTTCGTCCGTCGGCGCGAGGACGGCCGGGTCCGGCTGGGGCTGGCCATCACCCGCCTGTCGAGCTCCGTGCTGCCGCTGCTGCGCGAGGGGGCCCTGCCCACCCTGCGCGCGCTCGCCGACACGGTGGGCGCCACCGCGCACCTCACCGTCGTCGAGGGCGGTGAGGCGCTGGCGATCGCGGTGGTCGAGCCGTCCTGGACCAGCTACCACGTGGCCTACCGCATCGGCACCCGCCACGCGCTCGACCGGGGCGCGGCCGGCCGGGCGATCCTCGCGGCCCGGCGGGGTCAGGACGGCTACGTCGCCACCGACGGCGAGCTGCAGTCCGGGGCGCACGGCATCGCCGCCCCGCTGGTCGGCGTGTCCGGTCTCGAGGCCTCCCTCGGCGTCGTGTCGATGGTCGAGCTGGACGCCTCCACCGTCGGCCCCCAGGTGCGGGCAGCCGCCCAGGAGGTCGCCTCACTCCTGCGCTGACGCGGCGGCCTGCACCAGCGGCAGGGTCCGGTAGCCGATCTGGCTGGCCAGGGCGATCACGGTCGAGGCCCGCACGACGTGCCCCTCGTCCACGACCCGGTCGATCACCCGCTGCAGGTCGGTGTTGTCCCGCGCGACGACGCGGATCCACAGGTCCCCGGACCCGGTGATGGTGTGCGCCTCGAGCACCTCCGGGATGCCCGAGAGGTGGGTGACCACCGGGTCGTGGCCCCGCCCCTGGCGGATCTCCAGCGTGCAGAACGCCGTCACCGGGAAGCCGAGCGCGGCCGGGTCGACGTGCGGTGCCATCGTCGTGATGACCCCGCGCCGGACCAGCCGGTCCAGCCGCGCCTGCACCGTGCCGCGGGCCACGCCCAGGGCCCGCGAGGCCCCCAGCACGCCGATCTGCGGCTGCTCGGTGAGCAGGGTGAGCAGGCGGCCGTCGAGGGCGTCGATCGTCATGGGCAGAGTGTCCAGCCAGTATGCGGGTCCGACGCAACAGGTTGCGCATCGTGACCAGCCCGGACGTGCATGGTTGCCCACCTGCGGCCGGTGGTCCACAGTGCAGCCATGACCGACACCATCGCCCTGACGCCCGAAGAGCGCGACGCCGACCTCGACCTCGACCAGCTCAAGCAGCTCGTCGGGCTGGTGGCCTACGACCAGACCAAGGACCCGTTCCCGGTGACCGGCTGGGACGCGCTGGTGTTCGTCGTCGGCAACGCCACGCAGACCGCGCACTACTACCAGTCCGCCTACGGCATGGAGCTGGTCGCCTACAGCGGCCCGGAGACCGGCAACCGCGACCACAAGGCGTTCGTGCTCAAGAGCGGCTCCTGCCGTTTCGTGGTCAAGGGCGGCGTCTCGCCCCAGAGCCCCCTGCACGACCACCACCGGGCCCACGGCGACGGCGTCGTCGACATCGCCCTGGAGGTGCCGGACGTCGACCGCTGCATCGAGCACGCCCGGGCCATGGGCGCCACCATCGTCCAGGAGCCCGAGGACGTCTCCGACGAGCACGGCACCGTGCGGGTCGCGGCCATCGCGGCGTACGGCGACACGCGCCACACCCTCGTCGACCGGTCCCGCTACACCGGCGTCTACCTGCCCGGCTACGTCGAGCGCACCTCGGGCTTCGTCAAGCGGGACGGCGCCCCGCGGCGGATGTTCCAGGCCCTCGACCACGTGGTCGGCAACGTCGAGCTGGGCCGGATGGATGAGTGGGTGACCTACTACAACAAGGTCATGGGCTTCGTGAACATGGCCGAGTTCGTCGGCGACGACATCGCCACCGACTACTCCGCGCTGATGTCCAAGGTCGTCGCCAACGGCAACCACCGGGTCAAGTTCCCGCTCAACGAGCCGGCTATCGCCAAGAAGAAGAGCCAGATCGATGAGTTCCTCGAGTTCTACGACGGCCCGGGCGTCCAGCACCTCGCGCTGGCGACGAACGACATCCTCGCGACGGTCGACGCCATGCGCGCCGAGGGCGTGGAGTTCCTGTCGACCCCGGACTCCTACTACGAGGACCCGGCCCTGCGGGAGCGCATCGGCCACGTCCGCGTCCCGATCGAGGAGCTGCAGAAGCGCGGCATCCTCGTCGACCGCGACGAGGACGGCTACCTCCTGCAGATCTTCACCCGCCCGGTCGGCGACCGCCCCACGGTGTTCTTCGAGATGATCGAGCGCCACGGCTCGCTGGGCTTCGGCAAGGGCAACTTCAAGGCGCTGTTCGAGGCCATCGAGCGCGAGCAGGAGCGCCGCGGCAACCTCTGACCGGCCCCGGTTCGCACCGCTGCGGCCCGCCCCCGTTGACCGGGGAGCGGGCCGCAGCGGCGTACCGGCAGGGACCTCAGCGCGCGGTGCTCGAGGCGGTGCGGTCGTAGTCGGACTGGGCCAGCCGGGCGTTGCGGCGCCCGTAGGTCAGGTAGACCACGAGACCCACCGCCATCCAGATGGCGAACCGCAGCCACGTCTCCAGGCTGAGGTTGGTCATCAGGTAGAGGCAGGCCAGGGCGGACACGATGGGGATGACGGGGGAGAGCGGCACCCGGAACGGCCGCTTCATGTCCGGCTTCGTGCGGCGCAGCACCGGCACCGCGATCGAGACCACGATGAAGGCGAACAGCGTGCCGATGCTGACCAGGTCGGCCAGGGCGCTGAGCGGGACCAGCCCGGCCAGGATCGCGACGAACACGATGGTGCCGGCCGTGATGCGGTACGGCGTGCCCCACTTCGGGTGGATCTTGGCGACGGCGGGCGGGAGGAGCCGGTCGCGGCCCATCGCGAAGCCGATCCGCCCCATCGCGAGGATGTCCACCAGGATGACCGACGTCAGCCCGCAGATGGCGGCGATCGAGACGAGCTTGGCGGCCCAGCTGAGCCCGACCTGCTCGAAGGCGTTGGCGATCGGCGCGCCCTCGCTGATCCGGTCGTACCTCACCATCCCGGTGAGCACGAAGGAGACGCCGATGTAGAGGACGGTGCACAGGCCGAGCGTGCCGAGCAGGCCCAGCGGAAGGTCGCGCGCCGGCTTGCGGGTCTCCTCGCCCATGTTGGCCACCGCCTCGAACCCGGTGTAGGCGAAGAACACCACCGCGGCCGCGGTGAGGATGCCGGCGAAGCCGAAGGCCGAGGGCTCGATGCCGAACAGCGCCTGGCCGAGCGGCTGCTTCAGGCCGCTGGTTCCCTCCTTGACCGGGGCTGCGGCCGGGACGAAGGGCGTGAGGTTGGCCTTCTGGACGAAGAACGCGCCGGCGACGATGACGAACAGGCAGATCGCCACCTTGATGACGACGAGCACGTTGGTGACCCGGGCGCTCTCGCGGATGCCGACGAGCGCGACGACGCCGAGCACCAGCACGATGGCGACGGCGCCGACGTTGACGACCGAGCCCTCACCGAAGATCGACGGCGGCAGGCCGAACAGCTCCTGCAGGTAGCCCGACCACCCGCGGGCGACGACCGCTGCGCCGAGGGCGAACTCGAGGATCAGGTCCCATCCGATGATCCACGCGAACACCTCGCCGATCGTGGCGTAGGCGTAGGTGTAGGCGCTCCCGGCCGTCGGGACGGCGGACGACATCTCGGCGTAGCACAGGGCCGCGAGCAGGCTCACGACGCCGGCGATGCCGAACGAGATCACGACACCGGGCCCGGCGTGGTTCTTGGCCTCGATGCCGGTCAGGGTGAAGATCCCGGTGCCGATGACGATGCCGACCCCGAAGCCCATGAGGTCGAGTGGGCCCAGGCGGCGCTTGAGCGCCGATCCGCTGGAGCGGCCGCCGTGCCCGTCGTCCTCGTCACCGCCCTGGGCGAGGACGTCCTCCACCGGTTTGGTCCGCAGTATCGACTGGTCGCTCATGGAGACGACGGTATCGCCGCGCGGGCCGGGCGACCTCCCGAGACCACGGTGCGTGGCGGCGGTCCGCGGGCCGTGAAAGGCTGGGCGCATGACACAGCCCTCCGGGTGGTACGACGACCCGAACGACGCCGACCTGCTGCGCTACTGGGACGGCGTGGTGTGGACCAGCCACGTCGCGCCCCGGAAGTCACCCACGGTGGACCAGTCCGGCATCGGGGCGGCCCAGGACCTCGCCAGCACCGCGCCGTACGGCAGCCAGGGCCGGCAGGGGCAGCACGACGGGCAGGCGACAGCACGGGCAGCAGCCGCCCGGCGCCCCACCGTGGCAGGGCGTCCAGCTCGGCCGCCCGCAGCCGACCACCCCCGACGGCGTCCTCCTCTCCGGCTGGTGGCGGCGAGTCGCCGCCCGGATCGTCGACGGGCTGATCTGCGCGGTGATCACCGCGCTGGTGACGTTCCCGGCGCTCACCCATGCCGCCGGCGATCATGTCCGACTTCTTCCGCGCCAGCATCGACGCAGCGCAGAGCGGTGGCACGCCGCCGCCCGCCCCCCTCGAGCTGGCCTCCGCCCTGCTGCCGGTCAGCCTGGCCAGCATCGTCATCTACTTCGCCTACGAGGTCGTGCTGCTCACCTGGCACGGCACCACGCCGGGCCGCCGCCTCGTGGGGATCAGCGTGCGGCTGCGGGAGCGCCCCGGCCCGCCGCCGCTGCCCGCGGTGCTGCGGCGGACCTTCGTCAAGGAGGCCGGCAGCATCGTCGGGCTGCTGCCGGTCGTCGGCATCCTCGGCAGCCTCTTCACGATCCTGGACTCGCTCTGGCCGCTGTGGGACGAGCGCCGCCAGGCCCTGCACGACAAGGCGGGCGCGCACCAACGTCGTCCTCGGCCAGCAACCGCGCCGCCACAGCTGAGCGCCGCCACGGCTGAGCGGCGCACAGCTGAGCGGCGCGCCACCATGGAGCCGCGCGCCAGGCGTCACGGCCAAGCCCCGCGCCGCGGCCGAGCCCCGCGTCGCGATGTCACGCGTTCCACAGGGCCTTCCGATCGAACAGGTGTTCGAGTACTCATGGTCTCATGGTCCACGGCAATGGGGCAGTCGGCACGGACGCCGTCCGTGGGTGGGTGGCCGCGCTCGGCCGCTTGGCCCCCTCCGTAGACGCCGACCGGGTCGAGGCGTTGCGGGCGCTGGAGGAGCTCAAGGCCGCGGCGGCGGCCGCGCAGGCCCGGATCACGCTGTCGTTCGCCGCGTCGCAGCGGGCCGCCCAGGTTGCGGCCGGGGCGCCGGCCCGGGAGGTCGGTGTCGGGGTCGGGGCGCAGGTGGCGCTGGCCCGCCGGGACAGCCCAGCCAAAGGGTCCCGGCATCTGGGGGTTGCCGTGGCGTTGGCCGAGATGCCGCAGACCGCCGCCGCTTTCGCGGCCGGGGCGCTCAGCGAGTGGCGGGTCACCCTGATCGTGCGCGAGAGCGCCTGCCTGACCCTGCAGGACCGCGCGGCCCTCGACGCCGAGCTGGCCGCCCCAGGTGCCCTGGCCGGGCTCGGTGACCGCGGCATCGAGCAGGCGGCCCGCCGGATCGCCTACCGGCTGGACCCGCACGCCTTCAGCGCCCGGGCCGCCCACGCCGTCACCCAGCGGCGGGTCAGCCTGCGCCCGGCACCGGACACCATGACGTTCCTGACCGGGCTGCTCCCGGTCGCCCAGGGCGTGGCGGTGCACGCCGCGCTGAGTCGGCACGCGGACACCCTGCGCTCGGCGGGCGACCAGCGGGGCCGGGGCCAGATCATGGCCGACACCCTGGTCGAACGGGTCACCGGGCAGGCCAGCGCCGCCGCGGTTCCCGTCGAGGTCCAGCTCGTGATGAGCGACACCGCCCTGCTCGGGCACGACCCGGCCCCGGCCCAGGTCCACGGCTACGGGCCGGTCCCGGCCCCCTTCGCCCGGACCTGGCTGGCCGACACCGACGCCGACGTGTGGGTCCGCCGGCTCTACACGCGTCCACCCGGGAGGGCCCTGGTCGGCATGGACTCCACCCGCCGCACCTTCACCGGCGGCCTGCGCAGGTTCCTGATCACCCGCGACCAGAGCTGCCGCACCCCTTGGTGCGACGCCCCGATCCGCCACCTCGACCACCCCACCCGGCATGCCCACGGCGGCCCCACTGCCGCGACCAACGCGCAGGGCCTGTGCGCCGCATGCAACCTGGCCAAGGAGGCCCCTGGCTGGCACGCCCACGCCACCACCGCCGGGCACGTGCGCACCCGCACGCCCACCGGCCACCACTACACCAGCCCGACGCCACCCCACCCAGCCGGCAGGCCGCATCCCGTCCAGAGGCCACCAGCCGCACGCAGCCGTGGACCCTCTCTCCTCGAGGGGCGCTTCCACGACCGCCTGCTCAGCGCGTGATGGGCTGGACCGATCCCGCTGCGTGGAGCGGGCACGTCATGGCGGCGCGAAACCGGCGTCATGAGTGCGGCCCGGCAAGCTCGGTGTCCGTCGGTAGCCGGGCTCAGGCGGGTCCGGGCACGACCGTGCCGGTGACCTCGCCGAGGGCGACCCGGCCGCCGTCCGGGCCCGGCGCCCAGCCGGTGATCGTCACCGTGTCGCCGTCCTGCAGGAACGACCGGCTCGACCCGTCCGCCAGGGTCAGGGGCTCCTGACCGTTCCAGGTCAGCTCGAGCAGCGACCCGCGCGTGCCGGGGTCGGCGCCGCTGATGGTCCCCGACCCGAACAGGTCGCCGTCGCGCAGGCTGGCGCCGTTGACGCTGAGGTGGGCCAGCATCTGCGTGGGCGACCAGTACATCCCCGCGTAGTCCGGCGTCGAGATGAGCGTGCCGTTGAGCCGCACCTCGCAGTGGACGTCGAGGCCGTACGTCGCCGCGTCGTCCGCGCCGCGCAGGTAGGGCAGCGGCTCGGGGTCCTGGCCGGGCAGGGCGACGCGGGCGTCGTGCAGGGCCTCCATCGGCAGCACCCACGCGGAGATGCTGGTGCAGAAGGACTTGCCGAGGAACGGGCCGAGCGGGACGTACTCCCAGGCCTGGATGTCGCGCGCGCTCCAGTCGTTGAGCAGCACCACCCCGAAGAGGTGGTCGTCGGCCTCGTCGACTCCCACCCGGGTGCCGATCGGGGTCGCGCCGCCGACGACGAAGCCGAGCTCGGCCTCGATGTCGAGCCGCACGCTGGGGCCGAACACCGGCGCCGCGTCGGCGGGCGCCTTGCGCTGACCGGTGGGCCGGACGACGTCGGTGCCGCTCACCACCACGGTGCCGGCGCGGCCGTGGTAGCCGATGGGCAGGTGCTTCCAGTTCGGGCGTCAGCGCCTCGCCGTCGGGGCGGAAGATCCGGCCCACGTTGGTGGCGTGCTGCTCGCTGGCGTAGAAGTCGACGTAGTCGGCCACCTCGAACGGCAGGTGCATCGTCACCGCCGACAGCGGCAGCAGGTGCGGTTCGACCGCGTCGCGGTGGGCGGGGTCGCTGAGCACGCTCGACGAGCCACCGGCGGGCCGCGGCCCAGGCGTGCGGGCCGCGCGAGCAGGAAGTCGTTCAGGCTCGGCTGGGTCCAGCTGGTGCCGGACTCCATGCCGGCGTGCTCCGCGGCGACGCCCGCGTCCAGCACGTGGTCGCCGATCGCGGACGCCGACCCGGCGCAGGTCCGGGTCGTCGGTGGAGAACACGCCGTACGGCAGCGCGGCCAGGCCGAAGGGGTGGTCCGCGGGCAGGTCGAGCCAGCTGGTGCTCATGCGGTCTCCTTGATCAGGCCCAGCGTCGACAGGTCGTGCGACGGGGTCCGTGACCCCGCAGCAGCCGTACGCCGTGAAGAAGGCGCGGACGACGCTGGCGTCGGCCGCGCTCATGCGGGTGAGGATGTCCAGCAGTGGCGCCGGGTCCCGTTGCTCCAGCAGGGCCGCCAGCTCGGGCACCTCTGCGGCGTGGGCCAGCGCCCAGCGGGTGGCGCAGAGGACGTTGAGGAACCCGTGCTGGCGCTCGCCCTCGGCGGTGGTGTGCGCGACGGCGCGGTGCAGGCCACCGGTGAGCTTGAACCCCAGCTCCATGTCGACGCAGGTGCGCAGGAACGTGGCCAGCTCGGTCGCGTCCGGGACCGGCAGCGCGTCGGTGGCGCCCGTGCGCATCTTGGCCTGCAGCGGGCTCCTGCCGGCCGTGTGGTCCCGGATGTCCTCCAGCGCGGCGACGAGGTCGGGCCCGCGCGGCACCTCCACGGACACGGGCAGGCCCCAGCCCAGCGACCCGGCCCACTCGCTGGACCACGCGATCTCGGCGCCCACCACGGTCAGCGTGGCGTCGCGGCCGAGCTGGTCGAGGGCCCGCTCCACCACGTCGAGGGCGGTGCCCGGCCGGGCCACGAGCGCGACGTCCAGCGGCGCGGCCCGGGGGACGGCCAGCAGCTCGGGGGCCGCGGCGGCGGGCACGAGGAGCGGGCCGACCAGGTCGGCCCACGGCTCCGACCGGCGGGCCAGGTGCTCCTCCACGGCGCGGGGCAGGGGAGCCAGGCCCGGAGGGAAGACCGCGGCGTCGTCGACCAGGCGGCGGAAGAGCGCCCGTTCGGCCGGGTCCGCCGCGCGCGCGGGGGGCGGGTCCTGCGGCGTCATTGACATGACCGGCAGGCTACTGGACGCTGGGTTGACAGTGACACCTGCGTCCGCTGAGCGGACGCACGACGGACCGGGAGCGGCATGGCGCACTACCAGCGGATCGGGCACGTCCCGCCCAAGCGGCACACGCAGCACCGCACGCCCGAGGGCGGGCTGTACTACGAGGAGCTGATGGGCGAGGAGGGGTTCTCCTCCGACTCCTCGCTGCTCTACCACCGCGGCCTGCCGTCCGCGATCGTCGGCGCCCGCGCCTGGGAGCTGCCCGACCTGTCCACCACCCCGAACCACCCGCTGCTGCCCAGGCACCTGTCGCTGCACGACCTGTTCCCCGACGAGGACTCCATCCGTGGGGTCGACGTCGTGACGGGACGGCGGCTGGTGCTGGCCAACGCCGACGTGCGCATCTCCTACGTGGTCGCCGACTCGCCGAGCCCCGTTCTACCGCAACGCGATCGGCGACGAGTGCGTCTACGTCGAGCGCGGTGAGGCGCGGGTCGAGACGGTGTTCGGTGCGTTCGACGTCGCGCACGGCGACTACCTCGTCATCCCGCGGGCCACCACGCACCGGTGGATCCCCAAGGTCGCCGAGGGCAGCGTGCCGCTGCGGGCCTACTGCATCGAGGCCAACTCCCACATCAGCCCACCCCGGCGCTACCTCAGCCGGTTCGGCCAGCTGCTGGAGCACGCGCCGTACTGCGAGCGCGACCTGCGGGTGCCCGCGGCCACGCTGCTGGCCGAGGACGTCGGTGCGGCGGCCGACGTGCCGACGGAGGTCTTCCTCAAGCACCGCGGCAACGGGCCGTCGGGGATCGTCGGCAGCGTCCACACCTCGGCGCACCACCCGCTGGACGTCGTGGGCTGGGACGGCTGCCTCTACCCCTACGCCTTCAACGTGCGCGACTTCGAGCCGATCACCGGCCGGGTGCACCAGCCGCCGCCGGTGCACCAGGTGTTCGAGGGCGCCGGACTTCGTCATCTGCAACTTCGTGCCGCGCAAGGTGGACTACCACCCGCTGTCGATCCCGGTGCCCTACTACCACTCCAACGTCGACAGCGACGAGGTCATGTTCTACGTCGACGGCGACTACGAGGCGCGCAAGGGCTCCGGCATCGGCAAGGGGTCGGTCTCGCTGCACCCCGGCGGCCACGCGCACGGACCGCAGCCCGGCGCCTACGAGCGGTCGATCGGGGTGGAGTACTTCGACGAGCTCGCCGTCATGGTGGACACCTTCCGCCCGCTCGAGCTCGGCGAGGCAGGGCGTGCGGTCGACGACGGCCGCTACGCGTGGTCGTGGGCCGGTGGCCGGACGGGCCAGCAGAGCTGAGCTGCTCCGCCTCGCCTCGTGTCGCCCGCCGGCCGCGCGGGCGACACGAGGCGGTCACCCGTCGTACCCCGGCGGTGTCGTCCCCTGCGGTTACTCTGCCGCAGGGCTCACACGAGCCGCCGCGCCGTGGTGCGGCAGACACCGGTGGATCGATGTGGGAGGCACGCGTGCAGGACATTCGAGGCAGGGGCGCCAGGGGCGCATCCGAGGCGGGGGCGGCCGAGGCGGCAGCCGCGACGGCATCACGCCGGCAGCTGCTGGCGATGGCGGCGGTCGGCGGTGTGGGCGCGGCGGCGGTGGCAGGCGCGGCACCCGCCGGTGCGCACGGGCGCGACCACCGTGGGGGCGGCAAGGCCCGGGGGAAGTCCTTCCGCCTGACCGTCCTCGGCACGAGCGACACCCATGGCAACGTCCTGAACTGGGACTACTTCAAGGATGCCGAATACACCGACAGTGCGGCCAACGACGTGGGCCTGGCCAAGGTCTCGACCCTGATCACGCTGATGCGCCAGGAGCGTGGCGCCGCCAGCTGCCTGACACTGGACGCCGGTGACACGATCCAGGGCACGCCGCTGAGCTACTACTACGCCAAGATCGACCCCATCACCAAGGGGCACATCCACCCGATGGCCGCCGCCATGAACGCGATCGGCTACGACGCCGCGGCCCTCGGCAACCACGAGTTCAACTACGGCCTGGACACGCTGCGTGCGTTCCAGCGCCAGCTGCGCTTCCCGCTGCTGGGCGCCAACGCGGTGGACTGGAAGACCGGTGCGCCGACGTTCCCGCCCTATGTGATCAAGCGCGTCCGCACCCCGCACGGCAAGGACGTGCTCGTCGGCATCCTCGGGCTCGTCACCCCAGGGGTCGCCATCTGGGACCGCGACAACGTCGAGGGCAAGGTGCGCTTCCCCGGGATCGTCGAGCAGGCCAGGACCTACGTGCCGCGCCTCAAGCGCGCCGGCGCCGACGTCGTCATCGTGTCCTGCCACTCGGGGTCCAAGACGTCCTCCTCGTACGGCGACGCACTTCCCTACCCCGAGAACGCCAGCACCCTTCTGGCACAACAGGTCCCGGACATCGACGCCATCCTCGTCGGGCACGCCCACGAGGAGATCCCCGAGCTGTTCGTCGCCAACGAGAAGACCGGCCGCAAGGTCCTGCTCTCCGAGCCGCTGAAGTGGGGCATGCGCCTCACGGTGATGGACCTCGACCTGGTGCAGGAGCACGGCCGCTGGAGGGTCGACACGGCCCACGCCCACCTGCTCAACGCCAACACCGTGCCCGAGGACCGGGCGGTGGCCAGGCTGCTGGCCAGGGACCACAGCGTCGTGCGCCAGTACGTCAACTCCGTCATCGGCACCAACGTCACCGCCATGTCGGCCGCCACCTCGCGCTTCGAGGACACGGCAGCGATGGACTTCATCAACGTCGTCCAGGCACAGGCCGTGAAGAAGGCCTTGGCCGGCACCGCCGACGCCTCCACCCCGGTGCTGTCGATCGCCGCGCCGTTCAACCGCGACGCCGCCATCCCCGCGGGCGACGTGACGGTGCGTGACGTCGCCGGCCTCTACGTCTTCGACAACACCCTGCTGGGCATCAGGATGACCGGCGCCGAGGTGCTGGCCTACCTGGAGTGGTCGGCCTACTACTTCAAGCAGGTGGAGGGGACCGGCCCCTACGCCCCCGACGCCGTGACCAACGCGGTCACGGCCACCGCCCCCACCGGCACCCCGGACTACAACTACGACATCATGGGCGGCCTGGACGCGCCGCTGGCCTACGACATCGACATCGAGCAGGCGCCGGGCTCGCGGATCAAGAACCTCACCTACGGTGGGGCCCCGGTCACCGCGGGCCAGTCGTTCGTGATCGCCATCAACAACTACCGCCAGTCCGGCGGCGGCAACTTCCCCGGCGTCAAGACCGCGCCGGTGCTCTACAACGCCCAGGTGGAGATCCGCCAGCTGATCATCGACTGGGTCACCGCGGCCGGCAAGATCGACGCCTCGACCTTCGCCACGCACGACTGGAGGCTCACCGCCGGCGGTGTCCCGGTCCAGGTCGTCGGCGCCGCCGAGGGCGGCCGCCACTAGACCCCTGCCCCCGCCCCTGGTCGTCGCCGGGGATCGACCCGCCCCAGGGTCAGTCCCCGGCGACGCCGGGCGCTCCACCGACGTACGGCTCGCCGTCCAGCTCGACGCCGGCCTCACGCAGCTGTGCCAGGGCGCGGTCGGTGCTCTCGCGGGCGACCCCGGCGGTGAGGCCCAGCAGGACCGTCGTGCCGAAGCCCTCGGCGGCGGCGTCCAGGGCGGTGGCGCGCACGCAGTGGTCCGTGGCGATGCCGACGACGTCGACGTCCTCGATCGCCCGTTCGCGCAGCCAGTCCGCGAGCGGCACCTGCCGGTCGCCCTCGGGCGTGACCCCCTCGAAGCCGCTGTACGCCGCCTGGTGCACGCCCTTGCGGAAGACGGCCTGCACGTGCTCGAAGGCCGGCTCGGCGTCAGGGTGGATGAGCGCGCCGTCCGTGCCGATCCGGCAGTGCACCGGCCAGCTGTCGACGTAGTCGGGGGAGTCGGAGAAGTGGGCTCCCGGGTCCTCGTGCCAGTCCGTGCTGGCCGCGATCGCGGCGTACCGGCCCTCGGCGGCCTCGACGTACCGGCTGATGGCCCGGGCGACGTCGGCGCCGCCGGCGACGGCCAGGGAGCCGCCCTCGCAGAAGTCGTTCTGCACGTCGACGATGATCAGCGCTCGGCGCGGGGTCGCGGTCATGCCGTGACGCTAACCGGTGGCCCGCGGCGCCGCCGTACGGGCCGGGCTCAGGAGCGGCCGGTCTCGTAGACGGTCGGGATGGCCGGCTCGCCGCGGGAGAGCTGGTGGGCCCTGGGGGGCAGCTCGGCGCGGGACCGCTCGTGCCGCCGGCGGGCCGAGGCGAGGTCGAGGTCGGTGGCCACCACCTTCCCGCCGCGCATGAGGTCGACCAGCAGGGGGCGGTCGTCGCCGTCGTCGACCGGGCGCTCGCCCACCCCGATCACCTCGGCCTCGGCCACACCCGTCGGCGCGTCAGCCGGCGCAGGGCCCACTTGCGGCCGCCGACCGAGGCCTTGTCCTTGCTCTTCTTGGCCACGTCGACGAGCGTGCCGCTGGCGTCGGCGCGGGAGACCATCTTGTAGACCAGCCCGGCGGTCGGGGCACCGGAGCCGGTGACCAGGGAGGTGCCGACGCCGTAGGAGTCGACCGGCGCGGCGGCCAGGGCGGCGATGGCGTACTCGTCCAGGTCGGAGGTCACCACGATCCTCGTGTCGCGGGCGCCGAGCGCATCCAGCTGGGCTCGGACCTCGGCGGCCTGGGTCAGCAGGTCGCCGGAGTCCAGCCGCACCGCGCCGAGCTCCGGGCCGGCGACCTCGACCGCGGTCTGCACGGCCGCCGCCACGTCGTACGTGTCCACCAGCAGGGTCGTCTCCTTGCCCAGGGAGGCCACCTGCGCCTCGAACGCGGTCCGCTCGTCGTCGTGCAGCAGGGTGAACGCGTGCGCGCTGGTCCCGGCCGTCGGGACGCCGTACCTGCGCCCCGCCTCCAGGTTGCTGGTCGCGGCGAACCCCGCGACGTACGCCGCTCGCGCGGCCGCGACCGCCGCCTGTTCGTGCGTGCGACGCGAACCCATCTCCAGGCAGGGCCGGTCCCCGGCGGCGCACACCATGCGGGAGGCGGCCGCGGCCACGGCGGCGTCGTGGTTGAGGATCGAGAGGATGAGCGTCTCCAGCAGCACCCCCTCGGCGAAGCAGGCCTCGACCACGACCAGCGGCGACCCGGGGAAGAAGCACTCGCCCTCGGCGTAACCGGCGACGTCCCCGGTGAACCGGTAGCCGGCGAGGAAGTCCAGCGTCTGCTCGTCCACCACGTCGGCCCCGCGCAGCGCGGCCAGCTCCTCCTCGCCGAAGCGGAAGTCCCGGATGGCCTCGAGCAGCCGGCCGGTGCCGGCCACGACGCCGTACCGGCGGCCCTCGGGGAGGCGGCGGGCGAAGACCTCGAACACGCATCGGCGCTCGGCGGCGCCGCTGCGCAGGGCGGCCTGCAGCATGGTGAGCTCGTAGTGGTCGGTCAGCAGGGCGGTGCTCGTCACGGGGCTCAGCCTAAGGTGGTCCCGTGTCGATCGCCCCCGTGGAGCAGCAGAGCCTCGAGCTGACCGAGGGGACCGACCTCGACCAGCCCTGGATCACCCTGGTCTGGAACGACCCGGTCAACCTCATGTCCTACGTGACCTACGTGTTCCAGAGCTACTTCGGCTACTCGCGCGAGAAGTCCGAGCGACTCATGCTGGACGTGCACCAGAAGGGGCGTGCGGTCGTGTCGACCGGCTCCCGCGAGAAGATGGAGCACGACACCGAGGCACTGCAGGCATACGGCCTGTGGGCGACGTTCCAGAAGGACGAGTGAGTGGCAAAGGCGTTCAAGCGCAAGGGTGACCGCTTCGTCGCGCGGCTGGACCGCATCGAGCGTGAGGTCGTCGCCGGGTTGCTGGACCAGACCCGCGAGTTCCTCGCCCCGGCGCCGCGCGTGGACACCGGTGACCCCTTCGACGACCTGGTCGCCTCGATGGGGATGCCGTCCTTCCAGGACGCCACCGACCCCCGGCTGGAGGGGCCGCGCGACCCCGCGCTGGAGCGGCTGCTGCCCCCCGCGCACCGCGAGGACGAGGCCGCCGCGGCCGAGTTCAGGCGGTTGACGGAGCGCGGCCTGCGCGAGCGCAAGACCGCCAACCTGACCACGGCGCGTGACGCGCTGCTGGCCGCCGACGGCGACAAGCTCGTCCTCGACCAGGCCCAGGCGGGTGCGCTGGTGGTGGCGCTGACCGACGTCCGCCTGCTGCTGGGGGAGCGTCTGGGCCTGCGCACCGACGACGACGCCGAGGCGCTCGCCGACCGGCTCGAGCAGGGGGACGCCGACGACCCGGCCACGGTGCTGGCGGCCTACTACGACTTCATGACGTGGCTGCAGGAGTCGCTGACGCAGGCGCTGATGGGCTGAGCGCGCCGCGGTCCGGATGTGACCGATGGAACGCCGCGTCGGTTCGGCCGCCTCGCCGGCGCCCGTCTAGGCTTCGACGGTGGCAGACGCACCCATCGGCATCTTCGACAGCGGCTACGGCGGACTCACCGTGGCCCGTGCGGTTCTCGACCAGCTGCCGCACGAGTCCATCGCCTACCTCGGTGACACCGCGCGCCAGCCCTACGGTCCCCGGCCGATCGCCGAGGTGCGCCGGTTCGCGCTGGAGTGCATGGACCGGCTGGTCGACCGTGACGTCAAGGCGCTGGTGATCGCGTGCAACTCCGCGTCGGCGGCGATGCTGCACGACGCCCGTGAGCGCTATGACGTGCCGGTGGTCGAGGTGATCCGCCCCGCCGTCCGCCGGGCGGTGTCGGCGACCCGCAACAACCGGGTCGGGGTGATCTCCACGCAGGCGACGCACCAGAGCCACGCGTACGCCGACTCGTTCGCCGCCGCGCCGCAGATCACGGTGACCAGCCGGCCGTGCCCGCGGTTCGTGGAGTTCGTCGAGTCGGGGGTGACCGGCGGCCCGGAGCTGCTCAGCGCCGCCCACGAGTACCTCGCCCCGGTCGCCGCGCAGGGTGTCGACACGCTGATCCTGGGCTGCACCCACTACCCGCTGCTGACCGGTGTCATCTCCTACGTGATGGGCGAGGACGTCACGTTGGTGTCCTCGGCCGAGGAGACGGCCAAGGACGTCTACCGCGTGCTCGCGGACGCCGACGCGCTGCGCCCGGACGACCTGCCGCCGCCGACCCACGAGTTCGTCACGACCGGGGACCCGGCCGAGTTCGAGCGGCTGGCGCGCCGGTTCCTCGGGCCGGAGGTGGTGCACGCGACGGCGGAGGCCGTGGCCAGCCGATGAGGCTGACCGTCGTCGGGTGCTCGGGGTCGCTGCCGGGGCCGGGCTCGCCCGCGTCCTGCTACCTCGTGCGGGCCGAGCACGAGGGCCGCACCTGGCACCTGGTCCTCGACCTCGGCAACGGGTCGCTGGGCGCGCTGCAGCGGCACGTCGACCTCCGCGCGGTCGACGCCGTGGTCATCAGCCACCTGCACCCGGACCACTGCACGGACCTGTGCGGCCTGTACGTCGCCCAGCGGTACGACCCGCGCGGCCCCAACCCCAGGGCCGTTCCCGTCTACGGCCCGGCAGGGATCGCCGAGCGGATGATCCGTGCCTACGACCTCGACGACCCGGACGGCATGCGTGCCGAGCTGGACTTCCGTGAGGTGACCGACCGGGACGCGTTCGAGGTGGGGCCGTTCACGGTCACGCCGTTCCGGGTCAACCACCCGGTCGAGGCGTACGGCGTGCGGGTCGAGGCGGACGGCCGCACGCTGGCCTACACCGGTGACACCGACGCCTGCCCGGCGCTCGGCCCGCTGTGCCACGACGCCTCGCTGGTCCTCGCGGACGCCGCCTTCGTGGACGGCCGCGACGACGCGGAGGGGATCCACCTCTCGGGCAGCCGCGCGGCGCGCGCGGCGGTCGACGCCGGGGGAGTGCAGCGGCTGATGCTGACCCACCTGCCGCCGTGGAACGACCCGGAGGTGTGCCGTGCGCAGGCCGCTGCGGTGTGGACCGGCGAGGTCGAGCTGGCCGCTGCCCGGCGCGACGTACGAGCTGTAGGCCCGGACGGGTCGCGTCGTGGCACCGCATAGCCTTGGGCGCATGACCCGACACGACGGCCGTGCCCACGACCAGCTCCGCGACATCCGGATCACCCGCAACTGGCTGGACCACGCCGAGGGCAGCGTCCTGGTCGAGTTCGGCCGGACCCGGGTGCTGTGCGCGGCGTCGTTCACCGAGGGGGTGCCGCGCTGGCGCAAGGGCAGCGGCGAGGGCTGGGTGACCGCGGAGTACGCCATGCTGCCGCGCGCGACGAACACCCGCTCCGACCGCGAGTCGGTCAAGGGGCGCATCGGCGGGCGCACGCACGAGATCTCCCGGCTCATCGGTCGCAGCCTCCGCTCCGTGGTCGACACGAAGGCGTTGGGGGAGAACACGATCGTCCTCGACTGTGACGTGCTCCAGGCGGACGGCGGCACGCGCACGGCCGCCATCACCGGGGCGTACGTCGCGCTCGCCGACGCGATCGAGACCGGGCGACGCCAGCGCGCGATCAAGGCGTCCGCGCAGCCGCTGAAGGGGTCCATCGCGGCGGTCAGCGTCGGGGTGGTGGGCGGCGTGCCGGTGCTCGACCTGGACTACCCCGAGGACTCCACCGCCGACACCGACATGAACGTCGTGATGACCGGCACCGGCGCGTTCGTGGAGGTGCAGGGCACCGCCGAGGCCGAGCCGTTCGGCCGTGAGGCGCTCGGTGCGCTGCTCGACCTGGCCACCACCGGCTGCGCCGAGCTGACCCGGCGGCAGCTGGAGGCGCTGGCCGTGGCGGTGCCGCAGTGAGCCGCGTCGTCCTGGCCACCCGCAACACGCACAAGGTCCGCGAGCTGCGGGAGATCCTCGCCGACGTGGTCGACGACCTCGGGCTCGAGGTGGTCGGCATGGACCAGTTCCCCGACGTGGCAGACGTGGTCGAGTCCGGCGTGACCTTCGTCGAGAACGCCACCCTCAAGGCGGTCGCCGCGGCTGAGGCGACCGGCCTCCCCGCGGTGGCCGACGACTCCGGGCTGGCGGTCGACGTGCTCGGCGGTGCGCCCGGCGTGTTCAGTGCGCGCTGGTCCGGCCGGCACGGCGACGACGTCGCCAACCTGGAGCTGCTGCTGGCGCAGATCGCCGACGTGCCCGACGAGCACCGCGCGGCGGCGTTCGTCTGCGCCGCCGTGCTGGCCCTGCCCGACGGCCGGACCTGGGCCCGGGAGGGCCGGATGCCGGGGCGGGTCGCCCGGGCGCCACGCGGGCCGCACGGCTTCGGCTACGACCCGGTGCTCGAGGTGGACGGCGACGCACGCACGGCGGCGGAGCTCACGCCCGCGGAGAAGAACGCGATCTCCCACCGCGGGCTCGCGTTCCGGGCGCTCGGGCCCGACCTCCGCGAGGCGTTCGCGGCGATCAGGGGCACCTGACCGCCGCCAGGTCGGCGCGCACAGGCAGCCGTGACAGGCTGACCCCGTGAGACCTCTCGCGCGTGCGGGCCTGAGCGGCGTGCTCGCCGGTGCCCTGACCCTCGGCGTGGCCACGCTGCTGTCGGGGTTGCTGGCCAGGGCCAGCCTGACCGGTGGTCAGCCGTCGCCGGTGCTCGCCGTCGGTGGGGCCTTCGTGGACCGGACGCCGTTGTGGCTGAAGAACCTCGCGGTCAGCACGTTCGGCACCAACGACAAGCGTGCGTTGTTCGTCGGGATGGCGTTCGTCCTGGCTCTGCTGTGCGCAGGGGTCGGCGTCCTGGCCGCGCGTCGTCGTACGGCGGGGTTCGTGGCGTTCGCGGTGGTCGGCGCCCTCGGTGCTGCCGCGGTCGTGAGCCGGCCGGGCAGCCGCCCGTTCGACATCGTGCCGACGCTCGTGGGCACGGTCGCGGGCCTGTGGGCGCTGAGCGCGTTGCTGAGGCTGCGGTCCCGCGCGGACCAGGGGGAGGGCGGGTTCGACCGGCGACGACTGCTGCTCGGCGGCGCAGGTGTCGCCGTGGCCGCTGCCGCCTCGGCCGCCGTAGGGCAGCTCCTCGGCGGAAGGGCCAACGCGGTGGCGCAGGCGCGCGCCGACGTGACGGTGCCGGCGGTGCCGACTCCCGTGTCGGTCCCGACCGCGGCGCAGCTCCAGATCCGGGGCATCACGCCGTACGTGGTGCCGAACGCGCAGTTCTACCGGATCGACACGGCCCTGGTGGTCCCCCAGGTGGAGACGCGCGGGTGGAGGCTGCGGGTGCACGGCCTCGTCGACCGGGAGGTCGAGATCGACTGGAAGACGTTGCTGTCCAAGCCGATGCAGGAGGCGCTGGTGACGCTGACGTGCGTCTCCAACGAGGTCGGTGGTGACCTCGCCGGCAACGCGGTGTGGACGGGGTGGCCGATCCGAGAGCTGCTCGCGATGGCCGGCCCGCAGAGCGGTGCCGACATGGTCCTCTCGACGAGCGTCGACGGGTTCACTGCTGGGACACCGCTGCAGGCGCTGACGGACAACCGGAACGCGCTGCTGGCGGTGGCCATGAACGGTGAGCCGCTGCCCGTCGAGCACGGGTTCCCCGTCCGGATGGTCGTGCCGGGGCTGTATGGCTACGTGTCGGCGACCAAGTGGGTCGTGGACCTGAAGGTCACCACCTTCGCGGCCGACGTGGCGTACTGGACGCCGCGCGGCTGGTCCGAGCGGGGGCCGATCAAGACAGCCTCCCGGATCGACGTGCCGGCCAGCGGTGAGCGGGTGAAGGCAGGCACCGTCGCGGTCGCCGGGGTGGCCTGGGCGCAACACCGCGGCATCCGGGCGGTGGAGGTGCAGGTGGACGACGGGCCGTGGCAGCCGGCGCGACTCGCCGCGGAGCCGACCGTCGACGCCTGGCGGCAGTGGGTGTTCGAGTGGGACGCAGCCAAGGGCAACCACACCCTGACGGTGCGGGCCGTCGACGGCACCGGCGCGGTGCAGACCAGCCGGGTGGCCTCGCCGGCACCTGACGGCGCCAGCGGCTGGCACAGCGTGACGGTCACTGCGGGGTGAGCCGACTTTCGACTGCCGACTGCCGACTGCCGACTGGCTGCCGGCTGCCGGCGCGTGCCGGGTGCTGCGCTGGCGCGCTGGTTGCCGTCCTGAGTTGTCCTGAGCCGTCCTTTCGGGAGCGGCTCCGGCCGAGGCCAGCTGCGTCTGACGGGTGCACGTCGCCTGTGGATGTCTCTTCCTTCCGGTGCTTCCACCCGGTAGAATCGAACACATGTTCGAGGTGCCGGTGGGTGAGGTGGCAGGCGCGGACGTCGCCGCGCTCGCCGCCACGCTGTTGGGGCTCAGCTCCGCGGATCTGCTGGGCTCGGACGTGGAGGCCGCCCAGGCGGTCGTGGCTGCGGCCCAGCGGGTGATCAACGCGGTCAGCGCGGTCCAGCTGCTGGGGATCGAGGCCTGGTCCCGGCGGGCCGGTGAGGAGATCGCCGCCGACCGCGCCCGATGGCAGGCGGTCAACCCCGGCCGGGGGTATCCGGGGCCTGCGGACGAGCACGAGTTCATGGACGCCGACCTGGCCCCGGTTCTGCACGTCGCGCCGCGGACCGCGCAGCGGACCTATGACACCGCCCGCACCGTGTGCGCGCTGCTGCCGGGCACCCTGGCCGCGATGCGGGCCGGGGACCTGGAGCCCTACCGGGCCACCGCCATCGCCCAGGAGGTCCCCCGGCTGCGCCCGGAGATCTGCACCCTCGTCGAGGCCGCCCTGTTCCCGGCCGTGCTGGGGCTGCCGACCGCCCGGGTCCGGGCCGCGACCCGCCGCGCGGTGGCCGCCGCCGACCCCGAGGAGGTGGCCCGCCGCGCCGAGCGGGCGAGGGCCGACCGGTACGTCCTGGTCCGCCCCGGGCCCGACCCCGGAATGAGTGAGTGGGTCAGCGCCCAACCCGCGGCCGCCGCCGCCGCGGCCTGGGCCGCGGTCGATGAGCTGGCCCACGGCTACGTCGCCGACGGTGAGCACCGCAGCCTGGACCAGGCCCGCGCCGACGCCATGATCGACCTCATCCTGGGTCAGGCCACCATCACCACCACGCTGACCCTGACCCTGCCCGCCACCCTCGACCCCCACCCGACTCGCCCCGCCACGACCCCCGGCACCCACCCGGACCGGTCAGGGCCGCGCTGCTCCTGCGGCGGAACCACAACAACCCAGAACAGCAGGAACGACCCGGACGGGGGGCTGCTGGTGCGGCTGCCCCGGATCGGGATCGAGGTCCCCCGCGCCGGCCTGATCCCCAGCACCGACCTCGCCGTCCTGCTGACCGACCCCGACACCCGGATCCGACCCGCCCTGCACGACCCGGCCACCGGCACCCTGACCGACCTGGCCACCCGCACCTACCGCCCCCACACCGCCACCGCCACCTTCGTCCGCACCCGCGACGGCACCTGCCGCTTCCCCGGCTGCGCCACCCCCGCCACCCGCAGCCACCTCGACCACATCACCCCCCACACCCGCGGCGGACCCACCCACCCCACCAACCTGATCACCCTCTGCCAACGCCACCACCGCCTCAAACACCACGGCGGCTGGACCCTGACCATGACCCCCACCGGCACCGCCACCTGGACCAACGGCATCGGCCAGCAATACCTCACCCACCCCACCGACCACCGCCACACCGCCGCCTGAACCGCACGGCAGGGGCGCTTCTCGATGGTGACTGACGGCGACGAGCAGGGTTCGGGATCGGCACCACGCGACAGCCGCACGCTGTTTGTCGACGGCGACGGCGCTCCAGCCGTCGCGAGCGGGGGCACCGAGAGGGGTCGCGAGGGCGACGGCGAGCCGCTCGCGTCGTCCCGGTTGCTCAGTCCGTCGGCGGCACAGTGGTGGCGCTTCGGCTCCCTGCTCGCGTCGGAAAGGCCACCCCCTCGTGGGTGCAAGGCCATCCGCTCGTGGCGCTTCGGCTCACCGCTCGTGTCCGAAAGGCAACCTGCACGTAGCGCTTCTTCTACCCGCTCCCGTATGTATGGCCACCCGTCGCGTCGCCTCGGTGCTCCCTGACGAATGGCGGGCAGTTCGCCTAGCTCTCGGTCAGTGGTCAGTGACTCGGCCGCGCCCCGCCTTGGTGACACCGCGCTGCTTCTTGGCGGTCAGCCGACGTTGCTGGGCGCCCCGAGAAGGCTTGGTCCTGCGTCGTGCCGGGGGTGGTGGCGCCAACGCCTCGCGCAACAGGGCGGCCAGCCGTTCCCGGGCCGCGACCCGGTTCTGTCGCTGCGAGCGGTGCTCGGACGCCACGATGATCACCTCGTCGCCGACCATCCGGCCCGCCAACCCCGACAGTGCCCGATCGTGCTGAGCCTCGCTCAGCGTTCGTAGCCCGGCCGACCTGCGGACGTCGAAGCGCAGCTCTGCGCGGCTGTCGGTCGTGTTGACCCCCTGACCTCCAGGGCCCGAGGACCGGGAGAAGCGTTCGACCAGGTCGGCGGCCGGCAGCACAAGCCCCTGGGGGAGGCCGGGCCCGGGCCGGACCATGAGGTCCCCTCCGGGATCGGTGCGGGTCGACGGCATGCGTCCATTGTCCGGGCAAAGTAACAGGGGTCGAGTCGGGGACAGGGCGCCGCTGCGGTGGGGACGGCGTGCCGCGGCGGTCGGACCGCTCAGGGGACGTGCTGACATGCCCGAGGTGGTGCCCGGCCCAGGTACGGACCACGCATCCGCAGGGCGTGCGCTCCGGACGGTCGCAGCCGGCGGTGGAAGTGCAGGCCGTCGGAGTCGTCGGTCGCTCGGCCTCAAGCGGCGAGCTGCGTGGAGTGGCGCAGTGCTTCCACCACGGCCGCCCGCCACGACGGCGGTGCGCTCGTCCGGCAGGTGCGGCTCCCGCACGAGCAGGACCACACCCAACCGCCGCCGTGGGCGTGGACGTTCGGGTGGTGGTGGGCGGGGTCGGAGTTCCGGCGTCCCGCGCTGGAGCGGTGGGTGGTCGACGTGCGCATGGCGTCCTCCGGTGGGGGGTCGTATCGAGGTGTTCCTTGACACGACTCTGCCGACGTGGGGCAGGTAACGGCAGGCACCCCAGGGCTGGCATCGGCGCCACCTGGGGTGCGGAGTCCGCACCTCGGGGGGCCTACCTGCGCCACCGCCGGCCCGTCACCGTCGAAGGAAGACAGCCGACTGCCGCAACCGCGGCGGTGCGCGACTGAGCCGCTCGCCGTGGAGGAGGAGAGACGATGCGTCCACGTTCACTGCTGCACGCCGTACCTCTGGCGGTGAAGGAGCTGAGGCTCCCCGTGCCGACGTCGTCGGCGTGGCGCGGCCGCGCGGGCGTGCAGGGCGTCGCCACAGCGGTTGGCGCGCCCTCTCCGGGGAAAGATGCCCGACGGGCTCCGGTGGTGCTGGTGCATGGGTTCGGCGCGACCGTTGCGGTGTGGACCCGCCTGCGGCAGCTGCTGTACGCCGAGGGGTTCTCTCACGTGGTGATGGCCGGGTACAACGCCGCGATGACAGATCCGGCCACCGTGTGTGCCGGGGTCGCCGCCCTGTGCGAGGCGGTCGGCGGCACCGCTGCATCGTCCAGCATTCACCTGATCGGGCACAGCCTGGGTGGTCTGGTGGCTCGGCGGGTGGCTCAGAGCGAGCAGCCGGCGGTCCGCGTGGACACGCTCGTGACGATCGCCACACCTCACCGCGGTTCGCACGCTGCGCGACTCACGGGTGGCGGCTGCGCGCGGGCCATGCGTCCCGGCTCAGCGTGGCTCACGGCCCTGGACGAGCAGTGCCTGCCGGACCACACGTGGTGGGTCAACTACTACTCCGAGCTGGACGTCTTTGTGCCAAGCTCCTCCGCACGCATCGCCGCAGGCGGTGCGCTCAACGTGGTCGTCGGCCGCCGGGGGCACCAGGGGATCGCCTCCTCGCCGTTCCTGGTCGAGCACCTGGTGGGTCAGCTGATGGCTTCGGAGACGCGCGACCGTCCCGTGGTTGCGTGAATGAGCCCGGCGGTCCAGGCGGCGCCATTCCCGTCCGACAGGCGCGAACGCCCTTCGGCCGGTGCCGTCATCCAGAGGACAAGCAGCGACAGGGGAGGGCCGCCACCATGGAGCGCCATCGCCGCCGAGCGCGGCGGTCGAGAAGTCTCTCCGGCGCCGTGCGGGTCACCCGACCCGGCGGACGCCGCAGAGGGTCTCGGAGGTGCGACGACCAGGCACCACAAGGAGATTCAGTCTCAGGCAGTCCCGCGCGTCCCGCCGCGACGGCGCTCTCAACCGAGCTGCCGGGCGCACGCCCGCCGGTCCCGGGCAATGTCCCGGGAATGAGTGCGGAAGAAGGGACTTGAACCCTCACGCCCGAAGGCACAGGAACCTAAATCCTGCGTGTCTGCCAGTTTCACCACTTCCGCGCAGCCCCGATCGTACGGGGCGGCAGCAGGCCCGTACCCCCGGCCACGCCGGCATCAGGGGCCGAGGGCGCGGCTGGACCGACCAGTCCGGCCGCGCGGGCGCGGCGTGTAGCTGCGGGGCTGGACTGGCCAGTCCCGCCGCGCGGGCGTGGCATGTGGCTGCGCCAGGCCGCAGAGCAGAGATGGGGCGTTCGGCGACGCCGCGTGCGTGAGCCCGCGCACAGGCCGGGCGGTGTGACTATGCAGCCAGCCCGAGTGCCTTGCTGAGCGAGGCGACGTGACCGGTGGCCTTGACGTTGTACTTGGCCAGCTCGACCGTCCCGTCCGGCCCGACGACGACCGTGGAGCGGATGACCCCGGTGACCTTCTTGCCGTAGAGCGACTTCTCGCCGTAGGCGCCGTAGGCGTCCATCACCTGCTTGTCCGGGTCGGAGAGCAGCGGGTAGGTGAGCGACTCCTGCTCCACGAACCGGGCCAGCTTGGCCGGCGCGTCAGGACTGATGCCCACGACGTCGTACCCCGCCTGCTGCAGGCGCACCAGGGAGTCGCGGAAGTCGCACGCCTCCTTGGTGCAGCCCGGCGTCATGGCGGCCGGGTAGAAGAAGAGGATCACCCGTCGTCCGGCGAAGTCCGCGAGGCGCACGGTCCGCCCCTCGTGGTCGGTCAGGGTGAAGTCGGGGGCGGTTTGGCTGGCTTCGAGACGGGGCATGAGGTCCTCCACGGACGGCGGTGCGGGCGACGGGCAGGCGTGCCCGGACCCAGTCTGCGTTATGGTCGCTGGCAGCATCTCCGAAGGCCCGAAGGGACTCCACGAATGAGCGAGCAGAGCAAGCAGTCGGTCGGCGACATCGAGGCCGAGATCGCGGCGACGCGGGCCCGGCTGGCCAGCACGATCGACGAGCTCGCCGTGCGGGCCCAGCCCAAGGAAATCGCCCGCCGTCAGGCTGACTCGGCCAAGGTCAAGCTGAACGAGGCGATCCACACGCCGACCGGTGAGCTGCGGATCGAGCGCATCGCCGCCGTCGTGGCCGCGGTCGTCGCCCTGGTCGGGCTGGTCGTCTGGCGCCGCACGCGTGGCTGAGCCCGCTGCCGCCGAGCGGCTGCCCATCCGCATGCTGCACGACCGCGTGCTGGTGTCCCTCGAGGGTGAGTCCGGCGAGCGGCACACCGGTGGTGGCATCCTCATCCCCTCCACGGTCAGCGTCGGGAAGCGGCTGTCCTGGGGCGAGGCGGTGGCCATCGGGCACAACGTGCGTCAGGTGCACGTGGGCGACCGCGTGCTGTTCGACCGCGAGGACCGCTCCGAGGTCGAGCTGCACGGCCAGGACTACGTGCTCATGCGCGAGCGCGACATCCACGCGGTGGCCGCGCCGCGGGTCGAGGACGGACAGACGGGGCTCTACCTCTGAGATCCCTACGGCCGGACACGCTGGGGCTGCCGGGGCCCACCCCGTGGGACATGGCTGCCGGGTTCACGGCGATCCGCAGCAACCCGCTGGCCTTCCTCGAGCAGGTGCGCCTGCGGTACGGCGACCTGGTGGCGTTCCCCGTGCCGGGCTCGCCTGCCCTGCTGGTCAGCGACCCCGAGGCGGTGCGCGGGATCCTGCAGGGCAACGCCCGCCGCTGGACCAAGAACACCGTGCAGTACGCCGCCCTGGCCACCGTGACGGGGCCGGGCCTGCTCGCGGTCAGCGATGACCGGTGGCTGCGCCGGCGCCGCGCCGCGCAGCCGGCGTTCCACCACGGCCGGCTCGGCACCATCGGCGAGAGCGTGGCCACAGCGGCCGCGACCGTCGTGGGGTCCTGGCGCGCGATGCCCGCCTCGGGGAACGACAACGACGTGGACGCCCTCGCCCTGGGCATCACCCTCGACGTCGTAGGGCGCACGCTGTTCGACCGCGACCTCACCGAGCAGACCCAGCGTCTGGTCCACGCGACCGACGAGGCGGCCGAGCTCGTGGTGGCTCAGGCGCAGACCGTGCCGCTGCCCTCCTGGGTGCCGACCACCGCCCGCCGGCGGCTGCGGGCCGCGGTGAGCGAGCTGGATTCGATCTGCCGTGAGCTCACGGCCGAGCGCCGCGCCCGCGGCGTGGGAGAGCAGGACAGCGACCTGCTCGGGCTGCTCATCGCGGCGGGCCTCGACGACGACGGCATCCGGGACGAGCTCGTCACGATGGTCGTGGCCGGGCACGAGACGGTGGCGTCGGCGCTGACCTGGACGCTCATGCTCCTGGCGGAGAACCCCGCGGCGCAGGACCGGCTCCGCGAGGAGGTCCGCGCTCTCGACGCGGCTCCGGCGCCGATGCGGCTGCGCCAGGAGCTGCCCTGGACGCGTGCGGTCATCGATGAGTCGCTGCGCCTCTTCCCGCCGGGCTGGGTGGTGTCGAGGCGCTCCACCGAGCCGGACGTCGTTGCAGGACAGCCGGTTCCAGCGGGGACGATCGCCATCATCAGCCCCTGGCTGCTGCACCGCGACGCCGACTCGTGGCCCGACCCGCTCGCCTTCACCCCGGAGCGGTTCCTCGGCGACACGTCCACCGTGGCCCGGCCCGACTACGTGCCGTTCGGCCTCGGGCCGCGCCTCTGCATCGGTCGGGACTTCGCGCTGGTGGAGCTGGCCGTGGTGCTGGCCGGGCTGCTGCGCGACCACGAGGTCACCCTGCCGCAACCATGGAAGCGTCCCGCCATCAACGCGTTCGTCACCCTGCGTCCGCGTGGCGGGCTCACCCTGCGGGTGCGCCCCGTCTGACGCCCACCGTGTGAGCAGGCCGGCGCCGCCTGCGCGGGCCGGGTGGCGTCCGCCTGCGCGGGCCGACCGGCCGCACCGTCAGGCCACGGCCCCGCGTGCCGCGACGAACGCCTCGACGCACCGACGCACGTCGGCCTCGCTGTGGGCGGCCGAGAGCTGGACGCGGATACGCGCCTTCCCTTGCGGCACAACGGGATAGGAGAACGCGATGACGTAGACACCGTCGGCGAGCATGGCGTCGGCGATCGCGGTTGCTGTCCGGGCGCCGTCGTCACCCGGGAACATCACGGGGATGATCGGGTGGGATCCGGGCACGAGGTCGAAGCCTGCCTCGGTCATGAGCCTGCGGAACAGTGTTGCGTTGTCGCGCAACCGGGCACGGCCATCATCGGAGGTGGCGGCGAGCTCCAGGGCGGCGAGTGACCCCGCTGCGACGGTCGGCGCCACGGCGTTGGAGAACAGGTAGGGCCGCGAGCGCTGGCGCAGCAGGTCGACGATCTCCTGGTGCGCGCTGACGTAGCCGCCGGAGGCGCCGCCGAGTGCCTTGCCCAGCGTGCCGGTGAGGATGTCGACGCGGTCCATCACGCCGAAGAGCTCGGGCGTGCCGCGCCCTCCCGCGCCGACGAAGCCCACGGCGTGGGAGTCGTCGACCATGACCAGCGCGTCGTACCGGTCTGCCAGCTCACAGATCTCGTCCAGCGGCGCGTAGGAGCCGTCCATGGAGAACACGCCGTCCGTGACGATGACGCGTCGGCGTGCGTCCGCCGCACTCTTCAGCTGCAGCTCCAGGTCTGCCATGTCGGCGTTGCGGTAGCGCAGCCGGCGTGCCTTGCACAGGCGGATGCCGTCGATGAGCGAGGCGTGGTTGAGCTCGTCCGAGATCACCGCGTCCTCGGCGCCGAAAAGCGTCTCGAAGACGCCGCCGTTGGCGTCGAAGCAGGAGGAGTAGAGAATCGTGGCCTCGGTGCCGAGGAACTGCGACAGCCGGGCCTCGAGCCGCGTGTGGAGCGTCTGCGTGCCGCAGATGAAGCGGACGCTGGCCATGCCGAACCCCCACTCCTGCAGGGCTGTTGCCGCCGCGGCGACCACGTCCGGGTGGTTGGCCAGGCCGAGGTAGTTGTTGGCGCAGAAGTTGAGCGCCTCGGCCTTCGCCGTCGTGACGTGCGCGGACTGGGGGGAGGTCAGCTCACGCTCGTCCTTGTACAGACCCGCCTCCCGGATCCCGGTCAACGTGGCGGTCAGGTCGTCCTTGAACGTTCCGTACATCGGGTTGCCTTCTCTCGGCTGGACTCTCGCAGGTGGGGCGGGGGTAAGGGCGTCAGGACCAGTCGAGCACGACCTTGCCGCACGCCCCGGAGCGCGCGGCCAGGAAGGCGTCCTGCCACTTCTCGGCCGGGAAGCGGTGGGTGATCACCGAGCTGACGGCGTCGCGCAGCCGCTCGCTCGTCTGCAGCATCGAGCTCATCGCATACCAGGTGTCGTACATCTCCCGGCCGTAGATGCCCTTGATGGTGATCATGTGGGTGATGACGCGGCCCCAGTCGATCGGGAACGGGTCCTTGGGCAGCCCGAGCATCGCCACGCGGGCGCCGTGGTTGAGGTTGGCGAGCATGTCCTCCATGGCCTGGGGGCTGCCGCTCATCTCCAGGCCGATGTCGAAGCCCTCGCGCATGCCCAGCTCGCGCTGCGCCTCGGCGACGCTGGTCGTCGAGACGTTGACGGCCAGGTCGGCACCGGCGCGGCGGGCGAGGTCCAGGCGGTACTCGCTGACGTCGGTCACGACGACGTACCGGGCGCCGACGTGGCGCGCGATGGCCGCCGACATGACCCCGATCGGTCCGGCGCCCGTGACGAGGACGTCCTCGCCGGCGACCGGGAAGCTGAGCGTGGTGTGGACCGCGTTGCCCAGCGGGTCGAACACGGCCCCCAGGTCGGGGTCCAGGTCGTCCGGCTGCACCCACACGTTGCCGGCCGGGATCGCCACGTAGTCGGCGAAGGCCCCGTCGCGGTTGACGCCGACGCTGCTGGTGCGGATGCACAGCTGGCGACGACCGGCGCGGCAGTTGCGGCAGGTGCCGCAGACCACGTGCCCCTCGCCCGACGCCTTCTGCCCCACCGAGACCGAGGTGACGTCGCGGCCGACCTGCACGACCTCGCCGAAGAACTCGTGCCCCAGCACCAGCGGCGCGGTCACCGTTGCGGCGGCCCAGTCGTCCCACTGCTCGAGGTGCAGGTCGGTGCCGCACAGGCCGGCCCGCTGCACCCGGATGAGGACCTCACCGGGTCCGACGTCGGGCTCCGGGCGCTCGACGAGCTCGAGGCCGGGGCCGGCCTGCTGCTTCACCAGCGCGCGCATGGGTTCTCCTCCGGGGGCAACAGGCAACCGGTGGATCGTACCGAGCCACCCCATGGAGCCACCCGCCGGGCACCGCCGCGCCGTACCGGCAGCGACGCGTCGGCGCGGCTGCCTCAGGTGGGGTCGGCCACGGGGAGGCCGGCGTCCCGCCAGGCGGCGAACCCGCCGGCCACGTCGGTGGCGCGGTGCAGGCCGAGCCGGAGCAGCGCGTCGGCGGCCAGCGAGGAGGTGTAGCCCTCCTGGCACAGGACGACGACGCGGCGGTGGGGATCGGCCAGCCCGATCCGCGCCTCCGAGCGCGGGTCCAGGCGCCACTCCAGGACGTTGCGCTCGATGACCAGCGGCGCGAGGCCGGGGTGCACCTCACCTTCCTGCGCCCGCTGGGCCTGCGGCCGGATGTCGACCAGGACCGCACGCCCGTGCAGCGCCTCCTGGTACGCCGCACGGGCGCTCAGCCGGCTCAGCCGGGACCGCGAGTCGGCCAGCTGGTCCTCGATGCCGTCGTACGTCGGCGCGTCCCAGCCGCGCCCAGAGCCCGGTCGACTCGAGAACAAGGAGGTCTCCCACAGGTGGTCGGTTCGCAGCCGCGCGGCGGTGGCGGCGGTCACCAGTCTGCCCCGGCCCGCTCGAGGCCGGTGCGGCGCGGCCCGGACGGTGTCAGCGCGTACCGCGTCATCCGTGTCAGCCGCGGCGCATAGACATGGACTGACAGCGCAGGCAGCGTGCCGGCGTTCGCGACGTGGTGCACGTGCTGGCCACCGAAGGCACGTCCGGCGCCCGCCGTCAGCCAGCGCTCCTGCAGCCGGCCCCCGGACCAGGTCTGCTCCTGGAGCGCGCCCTGCACCGTCACGAAGGCGCCGGCGGCGTCCCCGTGGTCGTGCCAGCCCGTGTCCGTGCCGGCGGGCCAGGCGATCAACCAGACCTGGAGCGCGGCCGAGGAGTCGAGCTCGACGCACTGCCGGTCACCGGAGGCGGGGTCCAGCAGCGTGGAAAGGGCGGGGTCAGAGGCGAACAGCCGTGCGGTGCGCAGCAGCTGAGCTGGGGTGAAGCGGTCGATGCCGGGGGTGCCGAGGGTGCGTGCGGGGGCGAGGGTCATGGTCTCTCCTGAGCGGGGTGCGGGTCTGCGGGTGGCGGCTGCATAGCCGCGGACAGAGGGCACTGGCGGTCAGGAAGAGGTCGATGTGGCGGCGGGAGTGGCCGATCAGGGCTGTCGCTGCGGTCATGGGAGGTCTCCGGGGGCTGCGCCGCGGGTGGTGTGGAGGCGGCGGGCTGGCGGGCGCGGTCAGGGCCGGCGCCGACAGCGCACGGCGAGGGTGCGTGGAACGTCCACGCGCCTCGGCATTCGCGCTGTCATGGAGAACATGCAGGCAATCACACCATCCAGGTGGGAGATGCTCAACCCCCAGGCGTGACCGTCTCGTGCATCAAGACGGGTCGGCTCCAAGGCGGAGCCGGCAAGGGTAAACACCTGGTCAATCCTGCGTAGGTTCCCCCGGGCCACGGACGTCGAGTGGCCATACTCGACATGGGCGTCATGGAGGACGCCGCCGTCGCAGGAGGGACCGCTCATGGCCGCACCGGTTGTCCAACCCAGGCGTACCGCATGACCCCGTTGCTGCTCGTCCTTGCCATCTGGGCGCTGCTGTCGGTCCTGGTCGTGGCCGGCCTGTGCCTGCTGCTGCACGGACGCAGCGCGCTCAACCGGGCTCCGCGCGAGGCCGGCACCGAGCGCGACCACACCTCCACGCCCGGCGCGCGCGCCGCCGTCTGAGACCACCGTCCGCCGCGTTTCCCCGGTTTTGCGCGTTCGGCCGCCAGACCGGTGCGAGCGGGAGCACGATGGTCTCGATCGTGACGGTCTGGACCAGACGCGATCAGACCCTCGGGGTCCGCCGAGCCGAGATGAGCGTTCTCGGGCATTGCGGCCAGGCCGTCGCGATCACCAGGGGAGCCGGCAGGCCGCGGAACGCAGGGTCGGGAGGGCGACGTTGGCCGGCCGGTCGCCGCTCGTCCATGCCGGCGGCGCCGACTGTTCACCGGGGGCGGTCACGGTGTGCGCGCCGAAGCGGTGACGTCCCGCCGGAGTGGACACGTTGCGCCCGGACGCGGGCGTGCACGAGAGTGAGGAGGTGCCGTGACCTGCTCCCCGCCGCGAGGTCACCGTCAGGCACGGCGAGGTGGTGCTGAGGTGGACCGGCCCCCGCCCGCGCAAGCCCTCGGTGACCGGTTCCGCCGCTCCGGCGAGGCGGGGCCGCCGCGCACGCTCGTCGACGTCTTCCGCGCGAGCGTCGACGCCCATGGCGCGGCACCGGCGATCGACGACGGCGTGGTCGTCCTCACCTACCGCGAGCTGGCTGCCCAGGTGGTCACCCGGGCCGCCGAGCTTCACGCCGAGGGGGTCCGCCCGGGGGACCGCGTGGGCGTCCGCATCGCCTCCGGCACCGCCGAGCTGTACGTCGCGATCCTGGCCACCCTGGCGGCCGGCGCGGCGTACGTGCCCGTGGACGTGGACGACCCGGACGAACGGGCACGGCTGGTGTTCACCGAGGCCGACGTGGTGGTCGTGCTCGGGGACGAGGGCGAGGTGCAGCGCCGCCACCCCGTCCCGCCGGCCCAGGGCGCCCCGCGGTCGCCCGCCCCCGCGGACGATGCCTGGGTCATCTTCACCTCGGGATCGACCGGCACGCCCAAGGGCGTGGCGGTCTCGCACCGCTCGGCGGCCGCGTTCGTCGACGCCGAGTCCCGGCTGTTCCTGCAGGACGCGCCGCTGGGACCGGGGGACCGGGTGCTCGCCGGGCTGTCGGTGGCCTTCGACGCCTCCTGTGAGGAGATGTGGCTCGCCTGGGCGCACGGGGCCTGCCTGGTTCCGGCTCCCCGGGCGCTCGTGCGCACCGGGATGGACCTCGGGCCGTGGCTGGTGGCCCAGCGGATCAGCGTGATCTCGACCGTGCCCACGCTCGCGGGCCTGTGGCGGTCGGAGGAGCTCGCCGAGGTGCGGCTGCTGATCTTCGGAGGTGAGGCGTGCCCGCCGGACCTGGCCGCCCGCCTCACCGTGGCGGGGCGGGAGGTGTGGAACACCTACGGGCCCACCGAGGCCACCGTCGTCGCCTGTGCCGCTCGGATGACGGGAACGGGACCGGTGCGGATCGGGCACCCTCTGGCCGGGTGGGACCTGGCGGTGGTGGACAAGCGGGGGGAGCCCGTCGAGGAGGGCGACATCGGCGAGCTGGTGATCGGCGAGCAAATCGTGGCCATGTTCCTGCCGGGCGCACCTGGTTCGGTTGGTCTTGCTAAAGCCGTCCCCGTAGCCGACGGGGACGATGCCAACCCAAGTCGGCTCCTTCGCCCACGAACGCTTCGACGGTAGCCGGTGCTCTCTCCGGCGGCGAGCCGGCGCACCTGCGCAAGGTGGCTGTCCCAGCGAAAGGACGGGCTCGAGGCCGTCGACCGAAGGCAGCTGCCGAACGGCGAGAGCCCGTAGATCGCGCAGCCGCAGCGGGCCGCGTCGAGGTGCGACCTCCGGAATGCGGAGCGAGGCCGCACTGTTCGCGATGTGACGGATAGCTGAGGGGCCTTCACGCCGTTGCCTCACTCGAAACGAGGCGATCTGCTTCGCGAGCGTAGGCAGCATCCAGGTCCGCGGTCGCCAGATGGCTCATCAGCCCGACGACCTCGACCGGGAGGGGCAGGCAGCTCCGAGAGGCCCCAGCCGGCCCATGCCCGTGTCGAGCTTCAGGTGGTCCCGGGACGCCCTCGGGGATCGCATCGTCGCTCCACCGTCCAGGTCGAGTCGGCGTCTCGAGCCTTGGGCGATCTCCCGGCCGGAGCTCGGCCCCATCACGACAATTCGCACTCCCGGAAACTCGCGGCGTAGAGGAAGTGCCTCGCCGACTGTGGCAACGCAAAGCGCGAGCGCGCCCTCCCCCAGAGCGGCGCCGCCCACGTCGACGGCTCCGTGCCCGTACCCGTGCGCCTTGACGACGGCCCAGAGCTCGGACCGGCCGAGCGCGCTGCGCAGCCGGCGCACGTTCCGCCGGACTGCGCCGAGGTCGATCGTGATCTCGGAGCGGTGCATGGGCGCTCCTCTACCCGGCGAGCGCCCGGGGAAGCGCGTCGAGGAGATCGCTCGCGATCAGGCCCGCGTCGTGCGAAGCCTCGATCGCCGCCCAGTGGTGAGCGGTCGCAGCAGCCGCGGTCGCGATCCGGGGCTCCATCCCTTTCGCGAGGAAGGCGCCGACGATTCCGGTCAGCACATCCCCGGTGCCGGCCGTCGCCAGGCTCGAATGGCCGCCGTCGACGAGGACGCCTGCGCCAGGAGCGGCAATCAGCGTCCCCGTTCCCTTCAGCAGGACGATGCAGCCGAATTGATCGACCGCCCGGCCGGATCGCCTGGAGCCGGTGCGCGTCGACCCACGACGATTCCTCTCCGATCAGCCGCCCGAGCTCGCCGGAATGCGGAGTGAGCACCCGCGGCGCCGGCCAATCGCCCGCCTCGAGCTCCCAGAGAGCGTCTCCGTCGACCACGGCCGGAAGCGTGGCTTCCGCGAGCAGGCGGCGGACGAAGGCCTTCGTGCCCGCGCTTCGACCGAGTCCCCGGGCCGACCGCGAGCGCCCCTGCCTTGGCGACGGCTCGAGTGTCGGCGCGACTGCATCTTCGGTCAGAAGCCCATCGGAATCCGCAGGGAGCGTGCGCTTCACGGCTTCCAGCACCGAGGTCTCGAAAACCGGCATGCGACGCGGCGCGGGCCCGGCGAGCGTCGACGTAGCCCGCGTCTGCGCGGAACGCGGCCGCGCGGAGAGGCAACGGTGCACCCGGGAGCCCGGGCGATCCCCGGCGACGAGACGTGACCGGAGGTGTACTTGTTGCCCGCTCGGGTGCTCCTTCGCGGCACGAGCTCGAGGATCTCCCTCGTCACGCGGGCGTTCTCGGTCTCCACCTGCTCGAGCCCGATGTCCGCCGACCTCGAGATAGCCCGCGAGGTACGCGCCGGGGTCGACGTAGTAGCCCGACCTTCTCGCCGTGGAAGGTGACCGTCAGTCGGCGTCGATGGCGGCGCCCGCCACTTCACCGTCGAGGCGTCGCACTCCGGACGGCAGGTCGACGGAGAGCACCGGCGCGCCCAGGTCGTTCATCTGCTCAATCAGCCGCGCGGCCCCCGGCCTCGGCTCGCCCTCGAAGCCCGTGCCGAAGAGGGCGTCGATCAGGACATCAGGGTCGCCGAGGTCCTCTTCCTCGTCCTCCGGCTTCGCGTCGACGACCGTAACATCGCGGCCCGCTTCCTCGAGCACACGCGCCGCGACGCGTACCGTCGCCTCCGTTGGAGCCGCCGCCGCAGACGACGCATGAACGAACGGGCGTTTCCGAAGTCCTCGAGCGCATGTTCGGCAACTGCGCGCCCTGCTCGCTCCATCAGCTCGGAACTCGTCTCAGGGAAGCCGGGGTAGCGCTCCTGGCCGCGCGCATCTCCGCGGCCGTGTAGAGAGCTCAAGCATCCGTCGGCGACGAGGCAGACCGCGGTCGCGAGCTCCTTCGATGCGTCATCGAAAGGTCGATCGCACCCGGCGCTGACCTCTCGGCCCACGCCTTCGTAGCGCCCCGAGAGGCTGACTCCGGGTTTCGGCCGGCCCGCGATCTCGATTTCCCGCCAGGTGAAAGCGGGACTCCGCAGCCGAGCGCCTTGCCGACGGCCTCCTTGCCGGCAAACCGTGCGGCGTAATGTTGCGCGGGGTTCCACCGCGGGTCGCAGTACGCACGCTCCGCCTCCGTGAAGCAGCGCTCGGCGAAGCCCGAGTAGCGCTCGAGCGCGTGCTGATGCGCTCGATCTCGATCAGGTCGATGCCTACACGCATGGCGATTCACGAGGCGTGTGCGAGAAAGCCGGGAAGTCGCCAAGCGAGTCGACGACTGCATCCGGTTTGACCAGGGCGTTCTCGAGCGCGTCTGCGCGAAACTTGCCCGTGCGGACGAGAATCGTCTTCAGTCCGCAGGCCTTCGCGCCCGCGACGTCGGCCTCGAGGTCGTCCCCAACCATCCAGGTCCGCTCCGGATCGGCATCCAGCGTGTCGAGCGCGGCACCGAAGAAGGCCGGGCTCGGCTTCCCGAGGATCGTCGCTTCGATTCCGGCCGCGTACTCGAGCCCGGCGACGAATGCGCCCGAGTCCAGCAGCGGCCCACGGGAGGTCTGCCACCACCGGTTCTTGTGCAGGCAGAAGAGCTCCGCGCCGGCCTCGAGCTCGGCAAAGGCGCGCGCCAGGTTCATGTAGCTGAAGACGCGGTTCGGCTCGTCTGTCTCGTCTGCGCCCCCGATCAGCACCGCCTCCGCTTCCTCGCCGACGAGTTGCACGCCCTCGAGCTCGTGGCGGATCGCGGACATCGTCAGCGCAAGCACCCGCTTGCCGGCGAGCACGCGGGCGGCCGCTCGGGAGTCGTTTCGAGCTCCTCGTCGTCCAGCTCGACCCCGATGGCCCGTAGATCCTCCGCGAGATCGGCCGCGCGTGCTCGTCGTGTTGTTCGTGACGAAGCGCAGGCGGTGCCCCTCCTCGCGTAGCTGCCGCACTGCTTTGCCGACACCGTCGATCGGGCGGCCGGAGACGTGGAAGACGCCCTCGACGTCAAGGAGAATGGCGGCCATGGAGCGCGAGTCTATTCGGGTGACGCGATCGGTCTCGATCCCGCTCTCGAGATCGACCTCAGGTTCTCGCGTTCGAGCGGGCCGGGCGGGCAGCACGCGCAGAAAACCGAGACCCGCGTGGAGGCGATCTTCGACGTCGAGGCCTCGGCGCGCTCACCGACCGCCAGAAGCAGCGTGTCGTCCGAAAGGCGGGGCCGGTGCTGCGCGCGATCGCCCAGGACGAGCGAAGCCAGACGCGAAACCGTGAGCTCGCGACCGGGCGCGTCGTCAGATGCGCTGCGCGCGGCGCTCCATGTCGAGCGGCCGCGCCGTCGCGACAAAACCGAGCCGGGCAGCCGTCGAGCGGCGTCTCGAGACAGAAGCGCCGCCCGGTCGAGCGACAAAACGCCTTCGTCAGCCGCCGCGCGACTGAATCCGGTAGATCACGCCGCGGCCCCAGTCGGCGACGAGGAGCGCGCCGCTCCGGTCCACGGCGAGCGCGAGCGGATGGTCGAACCCGCTCGACGAACTTCGTGACGCGGGTTGCCCCTCCCATCCGGGCCCGAGCCTGATCCGCATGACCACGCGGCCGTGGCGGGCGCTCAGGTACTGGCCCCAGAGCGCGACGTACAGGTCGCCCCGCCAGAACGCGAGCCCGTCTGCGGACGAGTGCGGCTCCAGGTACGCGGCCGGCGCCGTCACGCCTCGGCAGCGCCCGGCAAGGCGCCGCGTCTCGTAGTTCGGCCAGCACCGGGGCCAGCCGTAGAACGCGCCCTGCCTTCAGGGCGACGACGGTCTCGGCCGGCTCGGGGCGGGTGCGCGTGCCGAGCTTGTCCTGCCCGTTGACTGAGACATAGAGCCGACCCGTCCCGGGCTGGAACGCCAGGCCGAACGGGTTGCGCATTCCGCGCGCGACGATGCGGAGATCGCTTCCGTCCGGGCGCAGCGAGAGCACCGTCGCGCTGCGCGGGTTCTTCTCCTTGCACGCATCGCAGGTCGATCCGTTCCCCAAGTAGAGCCGCCCGTCGGAGCCGAGGACGACGTTGTCCTGCTGATGGAGCCCGAAGGGCAGGCCGCGCACGACTGCGTGCCGGCCGGTGAGCGCCGACCCTTGAAGCGTGAACCGCGTGAGCCTCCCCTGCTCCGAGACGAAGAGCGTCTGGTTCTGCCAGGCGAGCCCGAGCGGGATGCTCAGCCTGCGCGCGACGACGACCGGCCTGTGCGACCCCCGCGCCGCGACGACGACGAGCCCCGTGTCCTCGGTCACGTACAGCCGGTTGTCCGGGCCCCAGGCCATGGCCGTGGGGTGCTCGAGGCCCGCGGCGAACGTGGAGACCTGAAAGCCGTGCGGGACGACGATCTTCACCGGCGGCGCGCCGGCACCGGGCACGACGACAGCGGCCGCTGCGAGCGCGATGAGAATGCTCGTCCGCACCCTGCGAGCCTAGCGCCCGCCTCTGGTTAGCTCGCGGCCTGGTCGATCGGCTCGGGCACGGGGCGCAGGTAGCTGCGCATCACCTTGCGGGCATAGAGCCGCTCGCTTGCAGCTCGATAGAGCGCAAGGGCGTTGTCGCCCTCATGGGGAAAGCTCGCCCAGCCGAGCGTCGCTTTCGTCCGGTCGTCCGCAAGCATGCGCTCGAGGCGCGCGGCGAGCTGCGCAGTGCCGTCGGAGTTGGGTACCGAGGCAAGAATGGCGAACTCGTTGCTGCCGACCCGCGCGATGTCGTCATCGGGACCGAGAGAGGCGGCGAGCCGGTCTGCGAGGCGGCGCAGCGCGTCGTTGCCCGCGGTGAACCCCTCGTCCCGGTTGAAGTCCTTCAGGGCATCCATGTCGGCGACAAGGAGCGCGAATGGCCGGCCGGCGGCAAGACGTCTCGTGATCGCGGACTCGAAGGCCCGTGTGTTCGGAAGCCCGGTGAGCACGTCGCGGTCCGCGAGCACGCGTAGCTCGTCGACCATCGCCCGGTTATGGGCTGCGAACCAGCCGATGAGCGCGCCGATCGTCACGTACGTGACGCCGCGGGTGACGGTGCCCGTCGTCAGGAGCTCGTGCGAGGGCACGTTCTGGTTGATCAGCACCCCTGCGACGTAGAGCCCGGTTGCCACGACGCCCGCGGTCGCTCCGAGGCCGGCGCCGCCCGCCATCGCGGCGAGCGCGATCGCCAGGTAGTAGAAGTGCCCGATCCCGAGACCCGGGCGTTCGTAGATCAGGAAGCAGACGAAGATCAACGCCGCCGAACTGATGGCAGCGAGAATCAGGAGCCGTCGTGAAAGAGCCGCAGGCATGCTCCCTAACTCTCTCGGCGGGAGAAGCGCCGTGTCGTCCCTCGTACGGGGGAGGACTCTCGACCGTGACTGTCTTAGCCAGGTTCCGCGGCTGGTCGACGTTCATCCCTCGCAGCCGGGCGATGCGGTAGGCGAGGAGCTGTAGCGGCAGGATCGCGAGCACCGCCTGCAGGAACGCGGGTGTCTTCGGGACGAAGATGACGTCGTCCGCGTGATGCTGGATGTCCTCGTTGCCGTCGGTCGCGACCGCGATCACGTGCGCCCCGCGCGCGCGGCTCTCCTGGATGTTCGAGACGACCTTGTCGTAGACGTGCGAGTTCGTCGCGACGCAGACCACGGGCGTGTCCTCGTCGAGGAGCGCGATCGGCCCGTGCTTCATCTCGCCGGCCGAGTACGCCTCGGTCGGGATGTACGAGATCTCCTTCAGCTTGAGCGCGCCCTCGAGGGCGACCGGGAGACCGATGTGGCGCCCGAGGTAGAGGAAGAACGGCTTGTCGTAGTAGCGCTGCGCGATCTCCTCGATCGGATGGTTCCCGTCCAGGAAGGCCTGCATGTGCTCCGGGAGCCTGTAGAGCTCGTCGAGGATGAACTCGATCTCTTCCGGCGGGATCGTCTTCTTGACCTCGGCGAGCTTGAGCGCGATCAGGCTGAGCAGGGCGACCTGGGCCGTGAACGTCTTCGACGCGGCGACGCCCACCTCGAGGCCGGTGCGCGTGTAGAGGACCGAGTCGACCTCGCGCGTGAGCTGCGAGCCCATCATGTTCGTGATCGCGACCGTTCGGGCGCCCTTCTCGCGCGCGAGCGCCATTGCCGCAAGCATGTCCGCGGTCTCGCCCGACTGCGAGATCCCGATCACGAGCGTGTCCTTCGAGAGCACCGGGTTGCGGTAGCGCCACTCGCTCGCGATGTCCGGCTCGACGGGGATCCGCGCCCACTCCTCGATGATGTAGCGGCCGACGACGCCCGCGTGGTACGAGGTGCCGCAGGCGAGGACGACGATCCGGCGGAGGTTCGGATCTCCTTGTCGGTCAGCCCGATCCCCTCGAGGTCGAGCTTGCCGTGGCGGACGCGGTCGCCGATCGTCTCGCGGACGCCCTCCGGCTGCTCGTAGATCTCCTTCAGCATGAACGTCTCGTAGCCGGACTTCTCGGCCGCCTCGTCGTCCCAGTCGACCTCGATCACGCTCTCGCTCGACCGCGCCGTCCTCGACGCTCGTGAACGTGGCGCCGGCGGGCGTGATCGACACGACTTCGCCGTCCTCGATCAGCTGCATCTTCCGCGTCTCGCGCAGGAACGCCGTGACGGCCGAGGCCAGGAACATCTCGCCCTCTCCGACTCCAACGAGCAGCGGGCACTGCACGCGGGCGCCGACGAGCTGCTCCGGGTGGTCGCTGTGCACGACGACGAACGCGAAGTGCCCTTCGAGCTCCCGGTACGCGGCGCGGACGGCTTCGACGAGGTCGCCCTCGTAGTGCCGCTCGACGAGGTGAGAGGACGACTTCGGCGTCGGTCTCGGAGTTGAACTTGTGGCCGTCCGACTCGAGCGAGCGCTTCAACTCCCGGAAGTTCTCGACGATCCCGTTCAGGACGACCGCGGCCTTCCGCTCCTCGCAGCCGGTGAGCGGGTGCGCGTTCTCCTCGGAGACCCGCCGTGGGTGGCCCAGCGCGTGTGGCCGAGCCCTGTCGAAGACTGCGAGCCGTTGTGCTTCGCGACCTTCTTCAGGTTCTGCGAGGTTTCCGACGGCCCGAATGTAGTCGAGCCCCTCGTCCTCGAGCAGTGCGAGCCCAGCCGAGTCATAACCCCGGTATTCGAGGCGCTCTAGGCCATGAATGAGGAGCGGCTTCGCTCTCCGCGGCCCGACATATCCGATGATTCCACACACCCTGAGCTCCTTTCGGCGGCCGGGGCTTCAGGTGATGTTTTCGACGGTTTAACTGGTCTCGAAACGCATAAAAGCCCGGCTTTCGCGACCCCCTGCGTCGGAGATCGGTCAACCGAGCTCTTGTAGAACGAGGCTTGCGATGCTACCACAGAGATCCCGCGCCTCGGCGTAATCCTGAGCCTCGGCAAGCACACGGACGACCGGCTCGGTTCCGGATGGACGAACCAATATTCGTCCTCTTTCGCCGAGTTCCTCGTTCAGCCGCTCGATCTCGGCGAGCAGGCTCTGCGGAAGGACTCTTGTCGATACGGGCACGTTCTCCTGCACCTGTGGGTAGTGCGGCATGACGGCCGCCGCCTCGGGGAGGGTGCGGCCCTTCAGGGCGCCGCAGAGGAGCAGGGCAGCCGCGAGGCCGTCCCCGGTCACGTGATCGCGCAGGTAGATGATGTGGCCCGACTGCTCGCCTCCGAGCAGGCCGTTGTGCCGGCGTAGCGCTTCGAGCACGTACCGATCGCCGACGTCCGTGGTGAACACGCGAATCCCGCGCTCGCCCATCAGCCGGTGGAATCCGAGATTGGTCATCGACCGTGACTGCGATCCGGTCGACGTTCAGGTCGAGAGCGAGGATCGCCAGGATCTGGTCGCCGTCCAGCGGATCGCCCTCCGCGTCGACCGCGAGCATGCGGTCGCCGTCGCCGTCGAAGGCGACGCCGAGGTCGAACCCACCGTCGCCGACGACCTCGCTGGAGAAGCGAGAGGTCGGTCGCACCTGAGCCGACGTTGATGTTCTCCCCGTCCGGCTCGGCCGCGACCGGTACGACCTCGGCCCCGAGTTGCTCGAAGGCCTGCGGCGCGATGCTCCGAGTACGCGCCGTTCGCGCAGTCGACCGCGATCCTGAGGCCGGCGAGGTCGGTGCCGAAGCGCTCGACGATGTGCTCGAGGTAGCTGTCGGTTGCGACCTCGACGTGGTCGATCTGGCCGGGCTCCGCGCTCGGCTCGGCGTCGAGGAGCGCCTCGATCTCCTCCTCGGCGGCGTCGGTCAGCTTCCGGCCGTCCCCGTCGAAGAGCTTGACGCCGTTGTACTCGGGAGGGTTGTGAGATGCGGAGATGACCGCCCCGAGATCGAGCGCGAGCAATGCCACGGCAGGAGTGGGCAGCACGCCCGCGAGAACCGCGTTGCCGCCCGCGGACACGACTCCCCGGCCGAACGCCTCCTCGAGCTCGGGCCCGGATCCGCGGGTGTCACGCCCGACGAAGACGCGGCCTCGGCCGGACCAAAGAGAGGAGGCGCGACCGAGACGCTCGACGAGATCCGGGGTCAGGTCCTGGCCGACGACCCGCGAACACCGTCAGTACCGAAGTAGCGTCGCGCCATAGGAACCTAAATTCTCCCGAGCGAAGCGATGGGACTAACCCCTCACGCGCTGAAAGCGACAGCTTTAGCGCTTAGAAAACTGAGGTGCTTTGCGGGCTTTGTGGAGGCCGGCCTTCTTGCGCTCGACCTTCCTCGCGTCGCGCGTGAGGAAGCCCTCGCGCTTGAGCGGAATCCGCAGCTCCGGATCGGCCTCGACGAGCGCGCGCGCGATGCCGTGCCGAACCGCGCCTGCCTGGCCGGACGGGCCGCCTCCCTGCACGCGGGCCCGCAGGTCGTAGCGACCTTCGGCGCCGGCGAGCTTGAGTGGGGCCATCACGGACGTCCTGTGCGCCGCACGCGGGAAGTACTCCTCGAGCGTCCGCCCGTTGATCCAGGTCGTGCCGTCGCCCGGCCGGAGGATGACCCGTGCGACCGAGGTCTTCCGCTTGCCGGTTCCCTGGTAGGTGGCCTGCTCAGCCATTCCCGTTCTCCAGTGGCAGCGGCTTGGGCGCCTGTGCCTCGTGAGGATGCTCTGGGCCCGCGTAGATCTTCAGCTTGAGGAGCTGGGCGCGGCCAAGGCGGTTGCGAGGAAGCATTCCCTTCACAGCCTTGCGCAGGACCTCGGTCGGGCGGCGCTTGAGCTCTTCGCGCAGCGGCCGGCTTCGAATCCCGCCTGGGTAGCCGGAATGCCGGTAGTACATCTTGTCGTCGAGCTTCTTGCCCGTGACGGCGATCTTCTCGGCGTTGACGACGACGACGAAATCGCCTGTGTCCACGTGCGGCGTGTACTGCGGCTTGCCCTTGCCGCGCAGCGCCTCGGCGATCTGCGTAGCGAGACGCCCGAGGGTCTTCCCCTCGGCGTCGACGACGTACCAGTGGCGCTCGATCTCGCCCGGCTTTGCATTCCATGTCTTCTGCATGACAAAAAGGTGGCGAGCAGCCGACCGCCCGCCGGCGCGGGATTCTACCAGCCTCGCTTCCCTGACCGGCGGCGGCTCCCGCCGGGCAGAGCCCGGCTCCGCCCCCGCCTCGCGCCCTGAGCGCCCTCCAGCGAGCGGGCCGTGTGGTCTAACACTGTCCCACTCGCCTACGGGCGCTCAGCAACACGTCAGGAAACCGAGGGGCAGAATTCCATAGGCAAGCGGTTAGTTGCCGACGCTGCGGGCCGGAGCCGAGCCAGGAAGATCGCCGGCGCCAGGGCAAGAAGGGTCGCGCCGATCGCCAGGGCCGTGACACCGAGGACGTCCAGCGCAATGCCGCCGAGCAGCGCGAGCGAGCGCGCCCGTGAGGCCCGCTATGAGGTCGTTCAGGCCCAGCAGCTTGCCCCGTTCCGCGGGGCTCGTGGCATCAGCGAGTTGCGCGGTCGCGGAGACGAACGAGAGATTCCAGCCGAGCCCGAGCCCGAAGAGGAGGACCGCGGTCATCGGAACGCTCGTGACCCACATCGAGCGCGATGCACGAGACAGCCATCACGGCGAGACCGCCGCCGAGGGCCGGCCCACGCCCGACCCGGTCGATCAGCCTGCCGATGACGAGAACGAGCCCGTACATGCCGAGCACATGGGCGCCGATGATCGGAAAGACCGCCCCTTGCGCGTGGTGATGGTGGTCGACGACGACAAAGCCCGTGAGGTTCATCACCGAGACCATGACCCCGAAGCTCGCGATCGCCGCGAGCATCGCCGGGAGAACGCCCGGGCGGCGCACGATCTCGCTGAGCGGGGCCGCCGGTGCATGCGACTGGCTCTCGCCTCTTCCCACCGAGATTCGCTCGGCGATCACCTTCGGGTCCGGCCGCACCGTCAGCACGAGCGCACAGGCGACGAGCGACAGGCCGGCTGCGGCGAGCCAGGGAACCGTGAGCGTGCTCGCGGCCACGGCCTTCCCGGAGAAGAGCGGCCCGAAGACCGCCGGGCCGAAGATCGCGCCGAAGACCGCGCCGAAGAGAACGAGCGAGATCCCGCGGGCTCGTCTCTCCGGTGGATACATGTCGCCCGCGGCGGCGCGAATGAGCAGGGTGACCGCGCCGGAGGTGCCGACGAGAAGGAAGCCGGCGACGACCGCGACGGCTGAGTCCCAGTGCGTTCCTGCCGCCGTCACCACGCAGCCCACGGATCCGAGCACGAAGCCCGTGGCGATCACAGGCACCCGCCCGAAGTGGTCCATCGCGCGTCCGACGGGCAGGGCTGAGAGAGCGGCTGCGGCGAGATAGATCGCAGGCCCCAGTCCGAGCAGCGACCTGTATCCCGTCACGAGCACGAAGGTCAGCGAGAGCACCGCCGCCCCCAGTTGGAGGACGACCAGGTACACGGCCATCACCGCAGCGAGGATCGTCGTATTTCGCTTGATGTTGAGGCCGTCGGTCGCCAACGAGCGCGATTGTAAGGTTGGCTCGATGTACGTCCGTCTATTCACCGTCGGCGTCCTCGCCATGGCCTTGCTCGTCGTGCTGCCGGGCGCGTACGGGCGAGGAGGAAGCGATCCCGGGGTGACTCCGAGTTCGATCCTCCTCGGCGCGACTGTGCCGCTCTCGGGTGACGAGGTGTCCTACGCAGCGCTCGCCCGCGGTGCCGAGGCGTACTTCAAGTACGTCAATGCCCACGGAGGAGTGCGCGGGCGCCAGATCCAGTACCTCTACCTCGACGACGAGTACAACCCCGCCGACACGGCTCGCAAGACGCGCCAGCTTGTTCAGGACGACAAGGTTTTCGCGATCTTCAACAGCGTCGGGACCGAGCACGTGCTCGCTGTGCGCCAGTACCTGAACGACGCCGGCGTGCCGCAGCTCTTCGTGGCCAGCGGGCACTCCGCGCTCGCGCTCGAGCACAAGCGCTACCCGTGGTCGATGGGCTACCCACCTCGTTACGCGGGCGAAGCTGCGCTCTACGGCAGCTACATCGCGCGCACGCGTCCGCGCGCCAAGATCGCAGTGCTGTACGAGAATTCGGAGTACGGCCAGGACATGTTCGCCGGGTTGAGACGCGGGCTCGGGCGGCTTTCTCCGCGGATCAGAGCCGTCCAGACGTACGACCTCTCCGACAACAACCTCGACTCGCAGATGCAGCGCCTGAAAGCCTCCGGCGCGGACACGCTCGTGATCTTCGCCCTCCCGCCACACACGATTCAAGCGCTCTTCACCGTGCACGACCTCGGTTGGCGGCCGCGCCTCTTCGTCAACTCCGTCTCGATCGATCCCTTCGTCATCGAGGCCGTGCAGCAATACGCAGGTCTCCAGCTCGTCGAAGGCGCGATCTCGAGCTCGTTCCTAAAGGATCCCACCGACCCCGCGGTCGCCAAGGATCCGGGCGTCAAGCTCTACAAGCAGATTCTCCGGCGCTACCTGCCGAGCGCCAAGGTGAAGGAGGTCGCGCACCTGTACGGGATGGCGGCCGCATACACGATGGTCGACGCGCTCCGGAGGGCGGGCGCACAGCCGAGCCGTGCGAGCCTCCTGCGCGCGGCGACGCACCTGAACGAGAAGACGAACCCGTTCGTCGTCAAGGGGATCGCCGTGCAGACCGGGCCGGACGACTACTACCCGATCGAGCGCACGAGGATGCTGCGCTTCCACGCCGGCCGCTGGCGCCCGTTCGGCGGGCTCGCGAGCGTCCGCTGAGCTCCGAGCTGCTCAGCGTCCGGACGCTGACCGACGGCGGCCAACAGCCCGCCGACATCGCCAGCGCGATCGCGACCTTCATCGGCGAGGCGAGGGAGACACTCGACCTCGCCCAGTACGACTTCCATCTCGGAGCCGAAACCGCTGCGATCGTCGGCGGCGCGATCAAGGAGGCTGCCGCGCGCGGCGTGGCCGTTCGGATGATCTACAACGTCGACCACCGGAACCCCATCCCGGTGCCGCCGCCGCCCGAGCCCGACGTGGAGCTGATCGCGTCGTTCGGAGTCCCTGAGCACGCGATTGCCGGCGAGCCGGATCTCATGCACCACAAGTACGTCGTCCGCGATGGCAAGAGCATCTGGACCGGGTCGACGAACTGGACGGACGATTCGTGGTCGCGGCAGGAGAACGTGATCGCGATCGTCCAGTCGGCGGGGCTCGCTGGGGCGTTCACGAAGAACTTCGACGAGCTCTGGTCGAAGGGCATCGTCGAGGAGAGCGGCTTCGTCGACCCGAACGAGGTGGACGTCGGCGGGATCCGGGTCCGGCCCTGGTTCACGCCCGGCCACGGCGAGGAGCTCTCGCAGCAGATCGCGACCGCGATCGGCTGTGCCCGGCGGCGGGTTCGCATCTGTTCGCCCGTCCTCAGTGCTGCTCCCGTCCTCGCGACGTTGGCCCAGCTCGTCTCGGAAGGGCGGCTCGACCTCGCCGGATGCCTCGACCGGCCGCAGGTCGAGGGAGTGATCCACGAATGGCACCGGAACGGCAACTTCACGTGGAAGCTCCCGCTCCTCGAACGGGTGCTGACCGGGGAGTTCTCCGGTAAGCCGTCGACGCCGTACGGCGCCGGGCCGGTGCACGACTTCATGCACGCGAAGGTCACCGTCGCCGACGACGTCGTCTTCACCGGCAGCTTCAACCTCTCTCGCTCGGGCGAGCGAAACGCCGAGAACGTGCTCGAGATCCACGATGCCGCGCTCGCCGATCGCCTCGCCGCGTATCATCGACGAGGTGCGAGCCCGCTATCCGCGCTTCACGGCGACCTCGCCCGGGTAGCTCAGCCCTCCCAGCGCTCCCAGCGAACGACCTCCTCGCGCGCCTTGCGGCGCTGCTTGAACGCGCTCTTCGCCTCCTCGGGGAACGTGTCGCCCGCGGTCGGATAGCCCATGGTCACGACAACGACGAAGTGGACGTCGTCCGGGATCCCGAGCGTCCGCTTGAGCGCGGGCACATCGGTCACACCGAAGATCGCGGTTGCGAGCCCCTCGTCGATCGCCGCGAACATGAGCGCCATTGCGGCCGCGCCCGCATCGACGTACCAGTACGGCGCCGGCCATTCGATCTCGGTACCGCCGGTGATCTCGAGCTTGTCCGCCTTCTGGTAGCGCGCGTGATAGTCCGCCTCGCGAACGAGGACGACGACGTGCACCGGGCGTCCGTCTTCCAGCGCGGCCGGCCCTGTGCGGCGAGCTCCTCCTCGGACGCAGCGACGGCGATCTCCTTGCGTGTAGCCGGATCGGTGACGACGACGAGGCGGAGGCCCTGGCTGAAGCCGGCGCTCGGCGCGCGTACGACGGCCGCGTTCGTAATCCGCTCGAGCACCTCGCGCGGCACAGGCCGCGGGTCGTAGGTGCGCACGGCCCGCCGCCGTTTCAGGACGTCGCGGAACTCCACACCGAGAGGTTATGCCCCTTCACCGGATCAGACGCTGTTAACGTCTAACGGGCTACAGCTCGACCAGCCTGAGCCCGCGCAGAGCGGTCAGCCACGCAACAGCAGGCTTGCGGAAAAACCTCGCCAACCTGCTCCTTTCGCCATGTCCCAGGGACTGTCCCCTGGACATGGCCAGGAGCTGAACGTCCCAGCGGCGGCCGTCGGCCGCGTCGACTGTTACTCCCACTCGATGGTGGATGGGCGGCTTCGACGAGATGTCGAGCGCGACCCTGTTCACCGCCGGGATCTCGTTGATGATGCGGCTCGAGATCGTCTCCAGCAGGTCGTACGGCAGACGGGCCCAGTCGGCGGTCATTGCGTCTTCCGATGTGACCGCGCGGATCACGATCGGATAGGCGTACGTGCGCTCGTCGCCCTGGACGCCGACCGAGCGGATCGCGGGCAGGACGGCGAAGCTTTGCCAGAGGTCGCGGTAGAGCCCGGCGCGCCTGATCTCCTCCTGCAGGATCGAGTCGGCCTCGCGCAGGATCTCGAGCCGCTCCTCGGTCACCTCGCCGATGATCCGGATCGCAAGGCCGGGGCCCGGGAACGGCTGGCGCCACACCATCTTCTCCGGCAGCCCGAGCTCCTCGCCCATGCGCCGGACCTCGTCCTTGAACAGCATCCGCAGCGGCTCGATGAGGTCGAAGTCGATGTCCTCCGGGCAGGCCGCCGACGTTGTGGTGCGACTTGATCGTCGCCGCGACGCCCTCGCCTCCGCCCGACTCGATCACGTCCGAGTAAAGAGTTCCCTGAACGAGGTACGCGATATTCCCGAGCTTCCCCGACTCCGCCTCGAAGACCCGGATGAACTCCTCGCCGATCGCGCGACGCTTGTCTTCGGGATCGGTGATGCCCTCGAGCTTGCCAGGAAGCGCTCCTCGGCGTCGACGTGCACGAGCGGTACGTGGAAGTGGTTGCCGAATGTCTCCACGACCTGCACCGCCTCGTCCTTCCGGAGCAGGCCGTGGTCGACGAAGACGCATGTGAGCTGGTCTCCGATCGCCTTGTAGACGAGCAGGGCCGCGACTGCGGAATCGACCCCGCCGGAAAGCGCGCAGAGGACGCGTGCATTGCCGACCTGTCCCGGATGCGCTCGACCTGCTCCTCAATGACGGCCGCGGCCGTCCAGGTCGGCGGGGCATCCGCGACGGTGTAGAGAAAGTTCTTCAGCAGGTCGTTCCCGTAAGGCGTGTGCACGACCTCCGGGTGGAACTGGACTCCGTAAAGGCGCCGCTCCGGATCCTCGAAGGCGGCAATCGGCGTCGACTGCGACGAGGCGACGA
>CAVRTM010000016.1:0-40108 GCA_963724015.1 uncultured Actinomycetota bacterium | reverse complement strand
GGGCTATCCGACTGAGCATGCGGGTGCCGCTGTAGTTCAGGCCGAAGGCGACCAACAGCAGTCCCGACGACCAGCACGAGCCCGGTCGCAGGTGTGGGCGTGACACCGAGGAGCGCCGCGAGGAACCCGCTGCCGAACTCGGCAACCGCGGTGACCGTCACGATGATGGCCCAGATGTAGATCCAGGACACGATCCAGGCGAACCGGCGGTTCCACAGGCGCCGCGTCCACGGGTAGATGCCACCGGCCAGCGGGTACTGCGACACGACCTCACCGAAGACCAGCGCCACCATGAGCTGACCGAGCCCGACGATGACGAGCCACCAGATCGAGGGCGGGCCGCCGATGGACAGGCTGTAGGCGAAGAGCGAGTACACCCCCACCAGTGGCGAGAGATACGTGAACCCCAGCGCCATGTTGGCCCACAGGCCCATGCTGCGGGTGAGCTCGGACTGGTATCCGAGGGCGGCGAGTTGGGCATCGTCGTGATGGGCGCTCAAGGGCGTTCCGGGTGCGGTCACCAGGTCTCCTGGGATGACGGGGGGCGGGCAGGCGCACGTGGAGCCGTGGCTGACTGTGGCAGCAGTCACAGTGCCCGAAACATATAGATCCATAGGTCAGAGATCAAGCGCCCGCGCGCGACAGTTGGCCGCGCGCGGCACGGGCGCGTCAGGCTGGCGCGATGTCCTCCGACTCGTGTGTCATGCAGAGCTGCCATGGCGTTCCCGGGATGAGCTTCGTCTCGCGCGAGCCCGCCGCTCATGCGGAACAGGCTGCCCGTCAACCACTGAGCCGACGTTGACAGCACGACCCGCCCCTCCTCGTTGAGCAGCAGGAAGGGACGCCGCAGCGGCCCGAGGCGGCTCGAGCACATGCGCCTCGAACCGGCTCACCAGGACGTCTGCTCCGGCGACCACCCAGGAACTGCCCGTCCACGATCACGGGCAACGGTGAAAGTCAGCAGGTACCGCCCGGTGCCGTGAACGTCGACGTAGGGACCGACGACGTGCCGCTCACCGGTGCGGCGCGGGCACGTCGAACCACGGCGTTGCGGCGTAGTCGTAGAAGCCGACGCTGGAGGGCTTGAGGTCGGGGTCGAGCGCCATGACCAGGTCACTGCCCGGGTCGATCTGCCACCACTGCAGCCGCAGCGGCAGCCGCCGGTCCGGTTGCGGTGCCACGATCGCGCCGAGACCGATGGCGAGCTGCCCCGGCGACTGCAGCAGCGCCCGCAGCCGCGTCCTCGAGCCCCGGGAACGGAGTAAGAGCACGAGGTCCGACCGTGCGTTCGGCGTCGTTCGAGCCCTGCGCAAGCCCGCCGCCCGGACCTCGGCGACGGTCCCGAAGACCTCCTCGACGACCTCGCTGACCGCTGAGCCGATCCTGGCGACTTCGTCGACCGGCGTGGTCACGCGCGGGCCTCCTCGTGCGAGCCCGAGGATTTGACCGGGCTCTCCCTGACGATGGGAGCTTTGTGCTTCAGTCGCAGCGTCGATCAGCCATCGGGTGCGAGCGTCGATGTGCTCCTCGGCGCAGAACGCGGGCCCTCCCTACGTCCCGTGCCTCGATGGCATCGACCACGGCATGGTGGTTGTCGACGATGGCGTCGAGCAGCAGCGGGGAGTGTGCCGGTGGCCACGGCAGCTGGCCGAGCTCGACGTGCAGATCCATCTCCAGCATCGTCAGTCGCACGGACTGTGCGCAGGCGGCGACCTCGATGTACCACCGTCCGTCGATCCGTCGCTGCGCGGGGACAGACTCGCGCCTGCTGCCACGCCCGAGACGAGGTCCCGGAGCCGTGAGATCTCCTGGTGCGGATGCCCGGGCAGCGGCCAGGCGGGCAGCCGCCGCGGCGACCGCACCGTGCACGTCCCCCAGCTCCCGAAGGTCGGTCGTGCCGACCTCGGCCAGCCGGGAGTCAGCCAGTTCGGCGAGGGCGTCGTCGCGGGAGCGCACGAAGCTTCCGCCGCCACGCCCGCGCCGGGTCTCGCACCAGCCCGAGCTGGCGCAGACTCGGCAAGCGCCTCCCGCAAGCGTCACCGTCGAGACGTTGAGCAGGGTCGCCAGCTCGGCCTCGGCCGGCAGCTGCTCACCGTCGCCGAGCAGGCCGAGCGCGATCGCGCTGCCCACCCGCCGTGTGACCGCCTCACTGCGCAACGACCCGTCGTCGAGGGGAGCGAACACGGCCCGGCGCGCGTCCCCGCTGAGCAGACGCACCTGCACCTCCTGAGTGATCGCCTGGCATGAGTCTGACATCGCGGAGCCGCGCGAACCTAAACCATTGAATCTCATATGTTTTGCTCGCTACGGTGAGGGCCAACCCAGTCGACCAGTGACGAGGAGCAGCGTAGTGACCCAGGTCCACCCCGAGCCGGCGGATGCCGCCGACGCGTTGGCCGCGCCCTTCACGCCAGGAGCCCCGTCCAACCCACCGGAGCTCGCCGAGTACCCAGAAACGCTCGCCGGGCACGCCCCGGTGCCGCTGGCGGACCCACGGACGCGCGAGTTCGTCGAGGAGTGGCGCAACGCGTCGTACAACTGCTTCTCCTCGGGACACAAGTTCTGCCGCGAGGTCTGCCCGGTCACCCAGGTGGAGCGCAACGAGTCCTGGACGCCCACCGCCTTCCACGCCAACGTGGTGGCGATGGAGCGCGGCGAGCTCGACGTGGCCGATATCGCCGCCGACTACGTCAACTGCACCCAGTGCGGCGCGTGCGAGCTGCGCTGCCCCAACACCCTGTTCACCGGCGACTTCTACCGCTTCCGCACGCGCACGGTCGACGTCGTCAAGGCCGTCCGCGCGCTGGCCGTGGAGAAGGGCGTCCACCAGCCGCAGTGGCGCTCCTGGAACGAGCGCACCGACCTGCGCACCCACGAGCCGGTGCTCGGCGACACCCCGGTCAGCCAGGACAGGGTCCGTGACTGGGCGGAGGGTCTGGACATCCCGATCGGTGGGGAGACGATCCTCTTCGTCGACTGCGAGGCGGCGTTCTACCGGACCGTCGGTCCCGCGGGCCGTCGCCCAGATGCTGCAGATGGCCGGGTACGAGTTCGGGCTGATGCAGGAGCAGTGGTGCTGCGGTGGCCCCGCGGCTGAGATGGGCTACGTCGACCAGGCCAAGCGGTTCGCCCAGCACAACTTCGACAACTGGCGGGCCACCGGCACCAAGCGCGTCCTCGTGCTCGACCCGCACGACTACATCAGCTTCACCGAGGACTATCCCGAAGTACTTCGGACGAGGACTTCGACATCGAGGTCGTGCTCGTCATCGAGGTGCTCGCGGAGCTGATGCGCGAGGGGCGGCTGACCCCGACCGTCCCGGTGAACAGAGCGATCACTTACCACGACCCATGCCGGCTCAACAAGCGCAAAGGGATCTGGCAGGAACCCCGGGAGCTCCTGCGCGCCATCCCGGGCCTGCGGTTCGAGGACGTCGACCGGGTGACCCAGTGGTCCTACTGCTCCGGTGGTGGAGGCGGGCTGCCCATCGAGAAGCCCGAGCTCACCGCGAAGATCAGCGCGATGCGCCTAGACCGGGCCGCGGAGCTCGACATCGACACCCTGGTCAGCGCCTGCCCCTGGTCCGAGCGCCCGCTCAGCGAGGCCGGCGACGCCCAGGACATCGACGTAGTCGACCTGCACGAGCTCTTCGCCGCAGTCCCTCGGCATCACCGTCGGCGGCTCCCGCGGGGAGATCGGCGACAAGCGTCTCGCTCAGGAGCGCTCCGGCGTACCCGGGCGCGCCCGTCGAAGTGGCGGCTGCGGAGGTGGCGGGTGCGGTACCGGTGGCTGCGGTAGCAGCGGCGGAGGCAGCAGTAGCGGCTGCGGATGTGGAGGGCACTGACCATGAGCACGAACACGGCTTCCGTCGGCGTCGTGCCCCTGGACGGCGCGCGTCTCCAGACCCTCGTCCAGGCGCTGCGCACGGTGCTCGCCGACGACCAGATCCTCACCTCCAAGACGGACCGCTACAACCGGGCCCGCGTCCCCGCCCCCTTCCCGGTGCACCGGTGGTCAGAGCGGCTGCCAGACCTCGCGGTGCTGCCCACATCGACCGAACAGGTGGCGCACGTCGTCCGCATCGCCAACGACCTCAAGGTGCCCGTCGTGCCCCGGGACGGGGGAACCGGACTCACCGACGGCGCCGTTCCGCTGCGCGGTGGGATCGTCATCGACGTCAAGCGGATGAACGAGATCCACGAGCTCGACCTGGTCAACCGCACCGTCACGGTCGGCACCGGCATCAGCATGATGAAGCTGAACGAGCGGTTGGCCGAGCACGGCCTCTTCTATCCCGACGACCCCGCGTCCTACCCGTGCTCGCTGGTGGGCGGACGGATCGGCACCAGCGGCTGGTCGCTGATCGGCGCCCGGTATGGGCACACCCGTGACCTGGTCCTCAGCTTCGACCATGTGCTGCCGACCGGCGAGGTTCTGCATGTCGGTGACGGCATCGGCGGCAAGGTGAGCAAGTCCTCCAGCGGCTACCAGATGAAGCACCTTTTCATGGGCCACCAGGGGACCTTGGGCATTGCGACCAAGGCGACGTTGAAGCTGTATCCCAAGCCGGAGGCCGAGCTCTCGCCCTTCTGGGCGTTCGACAACTACGACGACGCCTACGCCTGCACCGGCGCCCTGGCCCGCGCCGGCATAGCCACGTTCTCCGGCGCGGTGCTCTTCGACGAGTACAAGGTCGCCTACCTGCGGCGCGACGACGAGGCCTACATCCCCCAGCCGGCTGACGTACGCGCACTCGTGTGCTCGGTGCTGTACGGGTACGACGACGAGGTGCGAGCCGGAGGTAAGCGGCTGTTCCGCATCGCCAAGGAGCATGGCGCTCGATACCTCGGCGACGAGATCTCCGAAGGGGACTGGGCGGCCCGCCACGACCGGTACGCCACGCCACTGCACGGCCGCACCAAGGACGGCCAGGTCATCCCGATGTCCTGGCACTGCGAGGACGCCGCAGTCAACTACTCGAGTATCCCCGCGGTAAGCAAGGCCTGGCACGGGATCATCGCGGACCTGCGGCGCAAGACCGACGTCTTCGACGACTGGGGAATGTTCGCCTACACCTCAGCCAACACCGGGGTCGACTACCTCACCGAGATCGACATCGGCATCTGGGAGCAGCGGCTCGACGACGCCGCATGGGCGGCATGGGTGGAAGCCAAGCGGCAGATCGCCGCGGTCGCCTTGGCCAACAACGCCTCCATCAGCGCCTGCCACGGATCATGCCGGGAAGGTGAGGTAGACCTCGTGCCGCAGGAGCTGGGCCGCGGGTTCCAGGTGATGCTCGACGTGAAGCGGACCCTGGACCCGAACAACATCATGAACCCCGGCAAGTACTTGTTGGACCAGGCCTACGAAGGGACGCCCCGTGGCTGACCACGACCACCTGCCTCCGGGGCCGTCAGCGGCCGCGCCCTATCGCCGGGACGAACAGCTCACTCCTCCGCCGGCGGTGCCGGGCGAGCGAGGTGGCGCAGACGACGTTCGAGCACGTGCACGAGGTCGACCCCCGACTGATGCAGCGCCATGTGCTGCAGCAGGAGTTCCCGAACTGGGACACGCTGAGGATCATGCGTAGCCGGCACGACCACCTGCAGTGGATGCACCGGCATTTCGCCAGCACGGTGGTCACCGGTTCTGATCTGCTGGCCGAAGTGGAACAGGAGCCGGTCTCCGACGGGAGCAATCATCGAGTGTGACCACCTGCGGGACGAACGGCCGGGTGGCGGCCGGCGGTACTTCTCTGTCGGCTCCATGGCGCTGCTCTGGAAGCCGTGGGGGTGGCCGGGCTTCCGGAGCCAGCGGTAGCTGGTCCGCGACTCGGGGGCAGCCCGTCAGCGATCCTGGCCGCTGCGGTCGACGTGGTTGATGTGGAGGTCGTCGGTCGCCGCAAGCGCAGTGGCGGCCGTGGTGGTCGAATCGCGGTCAGCCTCGTGGCGGCGCCGGTTGAACTCTCGGCTCTGCTCCTTCACCCGAGGCCGGCGACTGGAGTATGGGCGTCGGCCCGCACTCGCTCGACCTGGGCGATCCGGTAGGTCGCCGTCGTGGCTTTGGTGCAGTCCCGGGCATACGCCACCGGCACGATCCCTCAGTTGTCGCCGTGCTGGGTGGCTGCGATCACTCGGGTGAGGACGCGGTGCAGATCCATGAGCTCGGAGATGCTCATGCCCAGCCGGTTGACCACCTCCGGCGGGATCTTCAGCGCCTCCTGGCGGAGCTGCCAGCCCTTTGGCGTCAGGGTGAGGGCGAGCGCGCGCTCGTTGCCCGACTCGCGTTCACGCCGCAGCAGGCCGGCCGCCTCGAGCCGCTTCAACAGCGGCGACAGCGTGGGGGGTTCGAGCTGGAGCATGTCGCTCAAGGCGCGGACCGACAGCGGTTGGTGTTCCCACATGGCCAGCATCACCAGGTACTGGGGGTGGGTGAGGCCCAGCGGCTCCAGAAGCGGGCGGTACACGGCGATCACGTTGCGCGAAGCCACAGCCAGCGCGAAGCAGACCTGTTGCTCCAGGGCGAGGGGGTTCTGAAGGTCAGGGACAGCGGGCGTCGTCTGTGTCACGAGGATGAGCGTACCAACAGTTGCTACACTAACTGTTTGTGGACTATGTGCCGGGTCGACGCGATCAGAAGGAGATGCTGTGACGAAGCGACACGACCGTCCGGAAGGAGAGCCCAGGCCTCTCGGCAAGGGTTGTTCGGGCGCCTCGAAGAGCTGTTGACACCGTTCGTCGGCGGGGCGCAGGTCGGGCCGGCCCAGGCACCCCCGGCGCCACCGCGCCCGGAGTGGGTCTGCGACGTCTGCCACCAGCCCGCACACGCACACCGGTTCGACTCCTCACAGCGGGGGCGGATGTACTGCCCGCCCATCGCCTCAGCAGCTGACTGACATGACAGCGCACTGACCACCGCGCCGCACTCGTCTTGAAGGCAAGGCGATGCCCGCCGAGCCCGGCAGCGCAGGCAACCCGCGTCGGCGGAGCGTCCGTGCACCTACGTCTTCGCCCAGACGGACGCGCCCTGCCAGTCAACGCTCACCACCGCTTCGTCACCGACCACCCAGGCGTCGTGCCCCGGTGGCAGCGAGCTGATCTCCCCGGGCCCCACGTCAACCTCCGTACCGTCCTGCATCACGACGTGGAGTCGCCCGGAGACGTGGTACTGCTGGTGGGGCGCCATGCACAGGTCCGTGCCGGCCACGGGCTTGACGTCCTGGGACCACTTCCACCCCGGCTGAAGGGTGATGCGGCCGACCTGAGCGCCTCCGGCGAGGTCCACCAGCTCCATGCGCCAGTTGGTCCCCTCGCGGACGTCATCAGGCTTCGCAAACGACACGTGCTCGAACGGCTGATCCATCGCTGCACCTCCCGGATCACTGCGACCCATTTCCCATTAGCCTCCGTCCTCGCGCCGCTGTCAACGGCCGTGCCGCACGGGTCGGCGACCGTGGTCCTGTCGACGATCGCAAAATGCACCCGACCATCAGCGTGAGCGCGCGGCGGATGCGCACCGGGGGCGCTGCTCTGCGGCGGCAAGGCTGAGACGCTCGCCGGCGGGCAGCGCATTCACATGTTCACAGGCCGATGAGCGTGGCCTGCCAGGGGAGCAGGGCGGCGAGGACCAACATGCCGGCCCCGACCGCCCAGCTCAGCTGCCGGCCGTAGCGCCACACCTTCTCCAGGAAGATCACGACGGCCAGTGCGGCCATCCACAGCATGTTCATCACGCCGACAGCCACGAGGACGAGCATCAGGCTCCAGCAGCATCCCAGGCAGTAGCCGCCGTGCCAGACGCCCACCCGAACATCACGCAGCCGGCCGGTGATGTTGCCGACGTGCAGCAGCACGCTGAGCGGGGAGCGGCAGTGCCGCAGGCAGGTGGCCTTGAGCGGGGTGAACTGGTAGATCCCGGCGACCACGAGCGCGGCGGCCGCCGCCCACACGCGGGTGCGCGCCGAGGTCATGGCCAGGGCGTCCAGCCGACCGGTGAGCACATACGCGGCGAGCCCGTAGGCGGCCCAGGCGAGCAGGTAGCCGGCGACCAGACCCACCACGCGCAGCGGCGCGGCGCCGCGCGGCCTGTTCGCGCCGATGACCCGCAGGTACATCCGTGAGACCGGCGCCACGGACGGCAGCATCATCGCTGCCATCATCACCACCCAGACGCCCAGGAACGCCGCCAGCGTCGCCGGTGCCCCAGACATCCCCATGGCCGTGTCCATGCCCATGCTCGACCCGGTGGACCAGGTCAGCAGCCAGGCCCAGCAGAGCCCGGCCACCGCGAGGAGGGTGGCCCAGATGACGACGGTGGCGCTACGCCTGCCAGGCGAAGTCGCGGTAGTGGCCATTCTTGCCGGTGTTGTCGAAGGACCAGCCGTAGTCGGGGTCGTCGTAGGTCCCGACCGTGCTGCGGGCGACCGCCAGGTCGGCCCCCATCGGGTGGAAGATGTTGACGATGCGCATGACGGCGCTGTCGGGGGCTCGGAGGCCGGTCACCTGGAAGTCCATGATGCCGGGCACGGTCACGCGCTTGGTGTCGTCGCTGGACTCAAAGCTCATCGGCACGAACTTCACGCCGAGCTGCTCGCCGATCAGCCCGGCGAGCATCGCCGGTGGACCGCCGTTTGCTCCGGAGAATATCTGGCTCAGAGCCTGCCGCTGGTCGTCGTCGGCGCGTTCGTCCACGTACAGCGCCACCCGCCAGCCGCCGTCCCCCATCACCTGCGGGGAGTCGACGACCATCACCACGCCGAGCCCGTCCAGGGACACGCCGTCGTACTGCCCGGCCGTGATGTGCATGGCCAGGGGCAGCACGCATCTCTCATGGTCGGCCGGACCCTGCAGGGATGAGGTGATGCACGGGCAGAGCACCTCGCAGTTGCAGTTCTCGAGGTACTCGCCGGACAGCTGCCATGTCATGAGACCCACCTCGCACCCTGCTCGCTGTCCAGTATTGACAGTGGGGAGGGATGTGTCATCCCTCAACGGCGTCTGACTCCGGCCTGCCCCGTCCACGCGTTCCGGCCTTTCGGACAATTTGCCCGGTCGCACCCCTTGTGCGAGAGCCCTCTCCCGGTGCAGACTCATCCGCGGCCCAGCATGTAAGCGCTTTCAACCGGAACGGGCGGCACCATGGCACCGACGCCGCAGCAGCGCCCCGGCGCGACGATCTACTCGGTCGCCGCGCTCGCGGGTGTCTCCATCGCGTCGGTCTCGCGGGTCCTGCAGGGCTCCTCCGCCGTCTCCGACCGGACCAGGGTGAAGGTGCTCGCCGCGGCGGAGCAGCTGAACTACGTGCCGCTGGGCGCCGCGCGCAGCCTCGCCGTCCGCCACCACGAGGCCCACGGCCTGGTCCTTCCCGAGCTGACCGGCCCCTACTACTCCGAGCTGCTGATGGGCTTCGAGTCGCGGGCGGCCGAGCTCGGGCAGAGCGTGGTGCTCATGCTCGCCGGCGGCAAGGCCGACCTCCCCCGGGCCGTGCGGCAGCTCGCCGCCCGCGTCGACGGCATGGCGATGCTGGGCTCCGCCGCGATCCCCGAGTCGGCCGTCGCGGCGCTGCAGGGCTCCAAGCCGCTGCTGCTCATCGCCGGCGATCCCCGCGAGGGCGTCGAGGCGATCAGCGCCGAGAACACCGAGAGCGCCCGTGCCCTGACGCTGCACCTGCTCGACCACGGCCGGCGCAGCCTGCTGTTCGTCGGCGACCCCGGCTTGGGCCCCGACATCCGCGACCGCTACCTCGGGTTCGCGCAGGCCCACGAGAGCCGGCTCGGCGAGCGCGGCGGCCGAGCCGCTGCGCATCCCCTTCCGCGAGGCCGACGGCACCCGGCTCGCCGAGCGCATCCTCGCCGGCGAGGTCCACGCCGACGCGCTGGTGTGTGCCAACGACGAGCTCGCGCTGTCGATCATGGCGCGGTTGCAGGAGGGCGGCAGGGACGTCCCCGGGGACATCGCCGTCGTCGGCTGGGACGACGTGATGACCGCCCGCTACGTCCGCCCCGGCCTCACCACCGTCCGCCAGCCCGTCCGCGAGCTCGGCGCGATGGCCGCGGACCGGCTGCACGAGCTGGTCACCGGCGCCCCGCCCCACGACGGGCTCCAGGTCCTGTCCACCGCAGCTGGTGCTGCGCGCCTCCTGTGGCTGCCCGCCCGCGGCGACCACGCCGCGTACCGGCCCGGGCACCTGCGACCCGCACACCGTCTGAACCGACCCACCGGCCCTGCCCCGCAGGCCGTGTCCCCACCAGAAGGAGAACCACGATGAGACGCAGCCCCGCGATCACGGTCGCGACGCTCGCCACCGCTGCCCTGGCCCTGTCCGCCTGCGGGCGAAGCACCGGCGCCGCGGCCTCGGACGACCAGGCCAAGGACGTCAGCAGCGGCAAGGCCAACGGCACCATCACCGTGTGGGCGATGGGCGCCGAGGGCGACAAGCTCCCGACGCTGGCCAAGCAGTTCGAGAGCGCCAACCCCGGTGCCAAGGTGAACGTCACCGCGATCCCGTGGGACGCCGCGCACGACAAGTTCACCACCGCCATCACGGCCGGCAAGACCCCTGACGCCGCCATGGTCGGCACCACCTGGATGGGCGAGTTCGCCGGCCTCGGCGCCCTCGACCCGACGCCGCCGTCGTTCGACAAGAGCGCAGTTCTTCCCCGGCGCCCAGAAGACCACCGAGGTGAACGGCACCTCCTACGGCATCCCGTGGTACGTCGAGACGCGGCTGGTCTACTACCGCACCGACCTGGCGAAGAAGGCCGGCTACACCACGCCGCCCAAGGACTGGGCGGGCCTGAAGGCCATGGCCAAGGCCATGCAGGACAAGGCCGGCGCCAAGTGGGGCATCGGCCTGCAGGCCGGCGGCCACGGGGTCGTGGCAGAGCGTCATGCCGTTCGCGTGGTCCAACGGCGCCGAACCTGAGCAAGGACGGCAAGTCCTACAGCTTCGACACCCCGGAGATGCAGGAGGCGGTGAAGTACTACCAGAGCTACTTCACCGACGGGATCGCCGACAAGGCCGCCCCGGCGACGCCCACCACCGAGCCGGACTTCGTCAGCGGCAAGGTCCCGATGTTCATCTCCGGCCCGTGGGAGATGTCGGCCGTCGAGAAGGTCGGCGGCAAGGGCTTCAAGGACAAGTACTCCGTCGCGGTGATGCCCACGAAGAAGACGTCCTCCTCCTTCGTCGGTGGCTCCGACTTCGCGGTCTTCAAGAACTCCAAGCAGCGCGACACCGCCTGGAAGTTCGTGAAGTTCCTCTCCGACCCCAAGACGCAGGCCGAGTGGTACCAGCAGTCGACCGACCTGCCCTCGGTCACCACGGCGTGGAAGGACCCGTCGATCAGCGCTGACACCAAGCTGGCGAAGTTCGGCGAGCAGCTCAAGACCGCCCAGGCCCCGCCGTCCTTCCCGACCTGGGAGCAGGTCGTCGCCCAGTTCGACAGCGAGATGGAGAAGGTCACCAAGCAGGGCAGCGACCCGGCGGCCGCGCTGAAGTCCGTGCAGACGCAGGCGCAGTCGATCGGGACCGGCCAGACCCCATGACCACCACCGAGCACGCACCCTCCCGCGGGACTGCCCCGGCCGGTGAGGCTGGCACCGCCACCCGCACCGGCCGGGGCCGCCGGCGGGAGGGGCGTGCCGCCTGGGTCCTCGCCCTGCCGTTCTGCGCCCTGTTCCTCACCTTCACGATGTGGCCGGTTGTCCAGTCGCTCTTCATGAGCTTCACGGACACCCGGGCCCGGGACCTGCGCCACCCGTTCGCGGTCGACGTGATCGGGCTGGACAACTACGCCAAGGCACTGACCGACCCGACCTTCCTGCAGGCGGCGCGCAACACGGCCTACTTCGTCATCGTCGGGGTGCCGCTCACCCTGGTGCATCGCCCTGGCGGCGGCGGTCGCGCTGGACCGCGGCATCACCCGGCTCCGGTCGGTGTTCCGGCTGGGCTTCTACATGCCGGTGATCACCTCCATCGTCGCGGTCGCGGTGGTGTGGCGGTTCCTGCTGCAGAGTGACTACGGCCTGATCAACACCGTCCTGGGCTGGTTCGGCATCCACGGCCCCAACTGGCTGGGCGACCCGCACTGGTCCATGCCGGCGCTGATCCTGATGGCGTCCTGGCGCAACTTCGGCACCGCGATGATCATCTTCCTCGCGGGGCTGCAGGCGGTGCCGTGGTCCCTGCACGAGGCGGCCGCCATCGACGGCGCCGGAGCGTGGAAGCGGTTCCGCTACATCACCCTCCCGCTGCTGCGCCCCACGCTGCTCTTCGTGTCCGTCACGACGGGGATCGGCTACCTGCAGTTCTTCGAGGAGCCGTTCGTCATGACCAGCGGCGGCCCGCTCGACAGCACGATCTCGTTGTCCATGTACACGTACAAGCAGTTCGGTTTCGGCAACTACGGCTACGCCGCGTCGATGAGCTACATCATCTTCGTGATCATCGCCGTGGTGACCGCACTCCAGTTCCGGCTGCTGCGCGAGAACACCTGAGGCTGACCATGACCCGTACTCGTACGCCCCTCGGACGCTGGTGGCTCTACGCCGTCCTGACCGTCGCCCTCGTGGCCGTCGTCTCGCCGTTCGTCTGGATGATCCTCGGCAGCTTCAAGAGCGAGGGCGAGCTCCGCCAGTCGCCGCCGACCTGGTGGCCGCACACCGCGTCGCTGGACAACTACGCGCACCTGTTCTCGCGGCTCGACTTCGGCACCTACTTCACCAACTCGGTGGTCGTCGCGGTGGCGGTCACGGCCGGCAACCTGCTGTTCTGCTCGATGCTCGGCTACGCGCTGGCGATGCTGGACTTCCGCGGCAAGAAGTTCGTCTTCCTCGCCGTGATGACCACGCTGATGATCCCCGGCGTGGTGACCTTCGTGCCGCTGTTCGTCCTCGTGGCGAACGCCGGGCTGATCGACACGCTGCCGGGGCTGATCCTGCCGTTCCTCGTCAGCCCGTTCGGCGTCTTCCTCATGCGGCAGTTCATCATCGGCCTGCCGCGCGACCTGATCGACGCCGGCCGCGTGGACGGCGCCGGCGAGCTGCGCATCTTCGCCCGCATCATCCTGCCGCTGTGCGGCCCGGCGCTGGCGACGCTGGGGATCCTGACGTTCCTCGGCAGCTGGAACAACTTCCTCTGGCCCCTGGTCGTCGCCCAGACCGACTCGCACTACACCCTGCCGGTGGCCCTGGCGCTCTACTCCACCGGCCAGAACAGCACGCAGTACGGCCTGCTCCTCGCCGGCGCCACCGTGGTCGTGCTGCCGATCCTCGCGGTGTTCCTGGTCTTCCAGCGCCGCTTCATCGAGGGCATCGCCACCACCGGCATCAAGTGAGCCAGCGGTCTCCCGCCGGCTCGCCCGCGTCCCCGCGTCTCTCCGAACCCCTTCAGAACGGAGCTCCACCCATGGCCAGCAGCATCGTCACCCCCTCCCGCCGCCAGGTCATCGCTGGCCGGGGCGGCCGCCGCCGCGACCGTCGGCCTCGCGGCCCCGCGGGCGTCAGCGCTCGGCGTCCCCGCCAGCGGCCACCGCTCCCAGCCTGGTCCGGAGCGGCGCCCCGCACGCGGTCGGACGCCACCCGCGTGCACCGCTGGGCCGCCGACACGTGGACCAGCCTCGTGGCGATGACCGACGCCGAAGACCGGGCTGTCCGCCGACAACATCAAGGAGTCCCTCGCCGCCGGCGACCGTTCCGGCTACACCTCGCCGACCAACATCGGCGGCTACCTGTGGAGCGCCGTCGTCGCGCGCGACCTGGGCATCATCAGCCGGGGCGAGTGCACGAGGCGCCTCGTCCAGACCCTGCACACGCTGCTGCGGATGAAGCACCACGAGCCGAGCGGCATGTTCTACAACTGGTACGACGAGGCGAGCGGCGAGGTGCATCACGACCTGGCCGGAGGACGGCAGCCGCGTCTACCCGTTCCTCTCCAGCGTCGACAACGGCTGGCTCGGCGCCGCGCTGCTCGTCGTGCGGTCCGCCGACAGGGGCGCCGCACCGCTGGCGGCCCGGCTCTTCGACCGGATGCGCTGGGACATGTTCTACGACGCCGACACGGCCCACCCCGGGGTGCGTCCGGGCGGGCTGATCCACGGCGGCTTCTACGACGCGCCGCCGCCGCCCGGGTCCTCGACCTACACCGGCAACCACATCGGCGTGGGCCCGGACGTCTGGTACACCAACCACCACTACGACACGACGGTGTCCGAGACCCGCATCACCAGCTACCTCGGCATCCTCACCGGGCAGATCCCGGCCAAGCAGTACTTCGCCATGTGGCGCACCTTCCCGGCGAGCTGCGACTGGTCGTGGCACGAGATGCAGCCGGTCGGGCAGGACCGCACCTACCTGGGGCTCGACGTCTACGAGGGCGCCTACACCTACCGCGGCATGCACATCGTCCCCGGCTGGGGCGGCAGCATGTTCGAGGAGCTCATGCCCGACGTGTTCGTCCCGGAGTCGAGCTGGGCGCCGCGCAGCTGGGGCATCAACCACCCGCTGCACGTCCGGGCCCAGCGTGAGCACGGCCTGATCGAGGCGGGCTACGGCTACTGGGGCTTCTCGCCCTCGAGCGACCCGTTCGCCGGCTACCGCGAGTACGGCGTCGACGCCCTCGGGCTGAACCCCGACGGCTACTTCTCCGACAAGGAGAAGACCAACTACGACGCCGGGTTCGGCGACTGCCGTCCGGGGACGAACCCCACCCCCCGGTACGGCGACGGCGTCGTCACCCCCCATGCGTCGTTCCTCGCGATGATGCACGAGCCGGCCCAGGCCTACGCCAACCTCGTCGGCATCCAGGACGGAGCTCGAGGCCTACGGCCGGGGCGGGTTCTTCGACGCGGTCGCCGTGCGCTCGGGCACGATCGCCCGTCGCTACCTCGCCCTCGACCAGGCGATGATCATGGGCGCGGTCGGAAACGTCCTGGCGGACAACGTGATCCGGCGCGCCTTCAGCACCCGGGCCGTGGAGAAGGCGCTGCGCCCGGTGATCGGCATGGAGGAGTTCGGCGCGGGCATCATCCAGCCGCACCGCACCACGCAACCGTCATACAGGAAGGCAGTGATGGAACCGGTCAGGCTGACCAGTCCCGAGGGCGTGGACTACCGCGACCTCAACGGCAACGGGCGGATGGACCCCTTCGAGGACCCCCGCCTCCCCGTCGACGAGCGGGTCGAGGACCTCCTGGCGCGGATGTCCCTGGAGGAGAAGGCCGGCCTGATGTTCCAGACGGTCATCGAGGCCGGCGCCGACGGGTCGCTCGATCGAGACGGCGGGCGCGATCAGCAAGTCCCCGACCAGCGTGGTGGTGAAGGACAAGCACCTCAGCCACTTCAACGTCCACGTCCTCGAGGACGCGCGGATGGCGGCGCGGTGGCACAACGCCCTGCAGTCGCTGGCCGAGCAGACGCCCCATGGCATCCCGGTCACGATCTCGACCGACCCGCGGCACGCGTTCATCGAGAACGCCGGCGTCTCCTTCACGGCCAGGGCGTTCTCGCAGTGGCCCGAGCCGCTCGGCCTGGCGGCGCTGCGCGACGCGGACGCTCGTGCGCCGTTTCGCCGACATCGCCCGGCAGGAGTACGCCGCGGTGGGCATCCGGGCGGCGCTGCACCCGACGCTCGACCTGGCCACCGAGCCGCGGTGGGCGCGGCAGGCGGGCACGTTCGGGCAGGACCCGGACCTCGTCACCGAGCTGGGTGTGGCCTACCTCAAGGGTTTCCAGCAGGACGAGCTGGGACCGGGCAGCGTCGCCTGCACGAGCAAGCACTTCCCCGGCGGCGGCCCGCAGAAGGACGGCGAGGACGCGCACTTCCCCTACGGCCGCGAGCAGGTCTACCCCGGCGAGCGGTTCGGCGACCACCTCAAGCCGTTCCCGCCCGATCATCGCGGCCGGCACCGCCGCGATCATGCCGTACTACGGCATGCCGGTCGGGCTCGAGATCGACGGGGAGAAGATCGAGGAGGTCGGCTTCGGCTACAACCGCCAGGTCGTCACGGGGCTGCTGCGCGAGCAGCTCGGCTACGACGGCGTGGTCGTCACCGACTGGGAGCTGGTCAACGACAACCACGTCGGCGACCAGGTGCTGCCGGCCCGGGCCTGGGGCGTCGAGCACCTCGACCCGCACGGGCGGATGGAGCTGATCCTGCACGCCGGCGCCGACCAGTTCGGCGGCGAGGAGTGCGTCGACATCCTGCTCGACCTGGTGCGGCAGGGCCGGGTCAGCGAGGAGCGCGTGGACGAGTCGGCGCGGCGGCTGCTGGCCGTGAAGTTCCGGCTCGGGCTCTTCGACAACCCGTTCGTCGACGAGGACGCTGCCGCGCGGACGGTGGGACGCCAGGACTTCCGCGACGAGGGGTACGCCGCGCAGGCCCGGTCGGTGACGCTGCTGCAGAACGGCTCCCAGCGCCACGACGCCGTGCTGCCGTTGCGGGCCGGACTGCGGATCTACGCCGAGAACGTCTCGCCCGAGGCGGTGGCCGCCCACGGCGTGCTGGTGGACCGGCCCGAGGACGCCGACGTCGCGCTGGTGCGGCTGATGGCGCCGTTCGAGCCGCGCTCGGACCTGTTCCTCGAGTCGTGGTTCCACCAGGGGTCGCTGGACTTCCCGCCCGGCCTGGTCGCCCGCCTCGCCCGTCTCGCGGAGCGGTGCCCGCTGGTCGTCGACGTCGTGCTCGACCGGCCGGCGGTGCTCACGCCGCTGCTCGGCATCGCCAGCGCGGTCGTCGGCAGCTACGGCACGAGCGACCCCGCCCTGCTGGACGCGCTGACCGGCGCGGTCGCGCCGCAGGGCAGGCTGCCGTTCGACCTGCCGCGCTCGATGGAGCAGGTCCGCCGGCACGGCGAGGACGTGCCCGGGTACGACGACCCGCTGTTCGCCTTCGGCCACGGCCTCCGCCTCTGACCCCGAGTCGCCCACGCCACAACCGATGACGGGGAAGGCGGCGACGTCCTCGGGGCGGGCGTCGTACGCTGGAGAAAGCGGGTCGCCTCATCGAGTCACCGGCGATGAGGTGCGGAACCCGCCCAGAACGGAGGCCGGGCCGTGGCGAAGCGACGGCACACCTACACGACGTACAGCATCGGCTGCGCCATCGTCTGGATCGTCCTCCTCGGGCTCGTGACCTGGATCGACCCGCCTCGTACGCAGCGGGTCTTCTGGCTCGTGGGCGCCGGATGGTGGATCGGGTGGCTGTCGGCGACCATCGCGCGCGCCGTCTATCCACCGACCAGATCGCAGCAGCAGGCGACGACGCAGTGACTTCCCGGCCGGCAGGCAACAGAGGGGATGGAATGCCGGCGGGACGACCCCGATCGCGGCTCACTCGTTCGGGGTGACCACGGAGTCCTGCTCCGGGGCTAGCGTCGAGCACGCTGGTGCGGCACGCCGCCGCGTGGAGGAGGGCCGATGGCGACGTCGCCGATGTGGACGCGAGGGCAGTCGTGACGGTGCAGACGGCGGTGTTCCTCGCCGTCGTCGGCTCGCGGTTCCTCGTGCCCCTGCTGATCCCGCGGTTCCCCCTCCCGGCCGTGGTGGCGTCGCTGGTGCTCGACGGGGTGGACCAGTCGATCTTCCAGGCCTTCGGCTACGACCCTCCGGGCTACCAGAGCTACGACAAGGCGATGGACGTCTACTACCTGGCGGTCGCCTACCTCTCCACCCTGCGCAACTGGACCAGCCGGCCGGCGTTCCGGGTCGCGCGGTTCCTCTACTTCTACCGGCTGGTCGGCGTCGTGGCGTTCGAGCTGACCCAGTCGCGGGCGCTGCTGCTGGTCTTCCCCAACACGTTCGAGTACTTCTTCATCGCCTACGAGCTGGTGCGGTTGCGCCGGGACCCCCGTCGGTACAGCACACGGTTCTGGGTCGTCACCGCGGCGGCGATCTGGATCTTCGTCAAGCTGCCGCAGGAGTGGTGGATCCACGTCGCGCAGCTGGACTTCACCGACCAGCTGGCGCTGCACCCGGCGCTCGGGCCGACCATCATCGTCCTCCTGGCGGTCGCCGCGGCGGCGTACTGGTGGCTGCTGCGGCCGCGGCTGTCGCCCCCGGACTGGCCGCTGCGGGTCGCCGCCGACCCGCTGCCTACGCAGGTGGCGACCTGGCAGCAGCGGGGCGCCTGGCTGGCCGCGCATGGGCAGGTGCTGTCCGCGGCGACCCTGGAGAAGGTGGTCCTGGTCGGCCTGATCAGCGTCATCTACGCGGAGGTGCTGCCGGACCTGGACGCCACGGTGACCGGCCTGTTCGCCGGACTGGCGGTGCTCGTCCTCGCCAACGCCGCCGTCATCCTCGCGCTGGCCCGCGGCGGGCGCGGCACGAACCGTGCCGTGGTCGCGTTCGGGCTGCGGGTGCTGCTCAACCTCGCCGCCGTGGTGGTGGCGCGCGTGCTGCTCGGCGCCAGGGGGATCGACCTCGGCGCCGCGCTGTTCTTCGCCGGCATGCTCAGCCTGCTCACCTTGCTGGACGACTGGTACCGCCCCGTGCAGGCGGCCCGGTTCGCGCAGGCGACCCGCGCCTCCGCAGCCCCGGGGGGCTGAGCGGGGAGCCTACGAGCCGCCGATGAGCGGGCGGACCAAGCGGGTCAGGGTGCCGCTCGTAGATCCCCCGGGCCGGCGCCGTGGACGTGCCTCGGACGCTGGTCGCGCCACCCGTGCGCCTGGGCCAGGACCCAGTCGGCGCAGCCCAGTGAGAGCACGAGCACGGACAGCAGGGCCACGGCACGCCGTCGCGGACCGGGGACCGGTGCGCCGGGACGCCGGGTGAGCCGCCACGCGGGGAGCAGGCGGGCAAGGACGTGCAGTCCGGTCACGACCGCCCACACCGCGAACGAGGCCTGGTGGAGGGTGATGGTGTCGATCCGCTGCCCCAGGACCGTGAGCAGCGTCTGGCGACTGGTGGGCTCGCCCAGCAGCACCAGCGCCAGCCCGGTGCCGAGGAGGGCGAACGTCGCGCCGACAACCAGCGGTCCGAGCATCCGTAGGGCCACCGGCGGCGGGCCACCCTGGCGATAGGGCCGGTTCCCGGTGTAGTAGCGCACGACGCGCCAGCCGGTCGTGGTGGTCTTGAGCAGGGCCGGTGGCCCAAGCGCCACGCCGAGGGCCAGGTGCCAGCTGATGAGCCCGCGGACGTCCAGCAGCGTGACCAGCTCGGCCAGGAACAGGACGAGCAGGACCAGTCCGGTCCAGGCGGTGAGGCGGGCGTTGCCGGCGGGACCCCCCGTCCCCGGCACGACCGGGTCGGCACGGTGCGCCCTGCCCAGGGCGGCAGCGATCGTCTCGGCGCCCGCGTCCTGGAGCCTCGAGCCTGGAGCCATAGGCGCAGCAAAGCACATGGACGCGTACTTCGTCGGCGTCGCTGTCGTTGCGCCCCCGGGTTCGGTCGACGCATCGCTACGCTCACAGCGGCACGCCCGGGCCGGTCAGCCCAGGGCGCGCCAGACGACGGTGGTGACGATGCCGTTCGCGGTCAGGTGGTGCTTGCGCTGGAAGGCGAGCACCGACGCCCGGGTCTGCGGCCCGAAGTCCCCGTCCACGACAGGCCCGGCCAGCGCCTTCTGCAGCACCTTGACCGTGGCGTTCCGGTCGCCGAGCTTCAGCGTGACCTTCTCGTACGCCGCGTACCGGCCGGTCGGGGCGGGTGCCGGTGAGGTTGCGGCCTTGGCGGCGCCCAGCGCGCGCCATACGGGCGCGGTGACGACCCCGTCGGCGGGCAGCTGGTGGGCGGTCTGGAAGGCGATGACCGCGCTCCGGGTGCCGGGGCCGAAGTCCCCGTCGACCAGCGTCAGGTGCAGGGCCTGCTGCAGCACCGTGACGGCGGTGCCGGTGGAGCCGACCCGGAGCACGGTGTTCTCGTAGGCGTCGTACGGACCGCCACTGGTCGGGGCCGGGACCGGGGCGGTGGCCTTGAGCAGCGCGCGCCAGGTCTGGGGGCCCACCACGCCGTCGCGGAGCAGGCCGTGGGTCCCCTGGAAGGCGCTGACCGCGGACACGGTCAGGTCGCTGAAGCTGCCGCCGGTGGCCGCGCCGACCGCGGTCTGGACGGCGCTGACGGCGGGTCCGGTGGCGCCTCGCTGCAGGGTCATGCCGGAGTAGGCCACCAGGGAGCGGTTCAGCGCGGAGGCGCCGGGTGCCGGGCTGACCTTGGGGTAGGACGGGCACGGGACGGGGTTGACCGCGGTGTAGGCAGGCGCCCAGTTCAGGTCGGGCACCCGGCACGGCCCGTAGTCCGGGCCGGCGACGGTCCGGGTCCACCAGGAGGTGCGGCCCATGGCCCCCGCCCAGGACAGGGACAGGTGCACGTGGTTGCGGTGGCAGGTGGTGTCACTGCCGGGCGAGGGCGTGCCGGCGCACCCGGCGTAGGGCCGCCAGCCGTCGGCAGGGCGGTAGGCGCCCCAGATGCGGTTGTTCCAGATGATGTACATGACCCCGAGGCGGCGGGCGTTGGCGGCCACATTGCCCCGGGCGTCGGTCGCCGTGAGCCAGCTGACCACCGCGTCGCCCCGGGCCTTGCCCTCGGCGGTGCGGACGTTGGTGAACCAGTCGACCGCCCGGCCGTCGTAGTGCTCGGTGGTCGACATCACGTCGGAGCCGCACGCGCGGGAGATGGCGTACGTCGTGCCGGGGTAGGTGACCTTGAGCAGGGCGCCGAGGCTGGTGCTGCCCGGCTTGTCGGTGCTGTCGCAGGACACGGCCGGCACGTAGGAGGCCAGGGCCTCCATGCCGGCGGGCAGCCCCGCGGGCGTGGCCGGCACGACCGTGCCGGTGGTGCCCACCGTGCCGTGGTGCCCACCGTGCCCGTGGTGCCCACCGTGCCGGTGGCGCCGACCGCCGCGGACGGCGTCGCCGCCGTCGCGACGGACACCGGACCGAGGGTCGTGCCGAGCGCGACCACGGCGCCGGCAGCGGCGAGGAGCGCGCGGGAGGAGGAGGCGGCGTGCGGCAACAGGGGCATGGCGGACGTCCTTCGGCGGGGGCGGACCGTGTCGGGCAGCCGCGGGCTGCCGGACCACCTGGTTCACCGCCGGAGACACCGCTCCAAGGGGGAGCCCGGGACGGACCAACGCTGCCGAGGCTGGGCTGCTCTCGGAGCATCCGCACCCCTCATCGGCCGCCGGAGGACGTTCCTGAGCCGTTCGGCGCCGCCGCTGCGGCGCGGCGCCATACCGAGGAGCGGAGCAGGCGCAGGCCGTTGAGGCCGACCACGACCGTCGAGCCTTCGTGCCCGGCCACCCCCAGGGGCAGCGGCAGGATCCAGATCAGGTCGGCGACCACGAGCGCCGTGATGACGATGGCGGCGAACGCGAGGTTGGCCCTGACCACACGGTGCGCCCGACGCGACAGGTCCACGGCCTTGGGCAGCGTGGCCAGGTCGTCGCGGACCACGATCGCGTCGGCCGTCTCCAGCGCGAGGTCCGAGCCGTGGCGGCCCATCGCGACCCCCAGGTGCGCGGCCGCCATGGACGGGGCGTCGTTCACGCCGTCACCGACCAGCATCACGCGGTGGCCCTGCTCCTGCAGGGCCCGGACGTGCGCGACCTTGTCCGCCGGCAGCAGCCCGGCCCGGACGTCGGTGATGCCGACCTCCTCGGCCAGCCGGCGGGCGGCGCGCTCGTTGTCACCGGTGAGCAGGATCGGCGCGGCTCCCGGTCGAGGACGCCAGCGCGGCGACCATCTCGGCGGCCCCGTGACGCAGCCGGTCGGCCAGGCCCAGCACGCCCACCGGTACGTCGTCGAGGGTGACCACGACCGCCGTACGACCGGCGGCCTCCAGCGCGGTCACGGCCGCATCGGCGGCCTGGGCCGACCCCGTCGGCGACGCGGCCCCCGGGGTCCCGGCCGGCGCCACCAGCAGCGCCGGGGACCCGACGCACACCACCTGCCCCTCCACCACCGCACGTACGCCGCGACCGGGCGTGGACCCGAAGTCCACGGCGTGTGCCACGGCGAGGCCGCGCTCGGTCGCCGCCGCGACCACGGCGCGTGCGAGCGGGTGCTCGCTGGGACGTTCCGCGGCAGCAGCCAGGGCCAGGACACGCCCGGCGTCCAGGCCGGACCCGGGCAGGACCTCGACCTCGGCGACGCGGGGCGTGCCCTCGGTGAGCGTGCCGGTCTTGTCGAAGGCGACGAGCGTCGGCTGGCCGAGCTTCTCCATCACGACAGCGGACTTGACCAGCAGGCCGTGCCGGCCGGCGTTGGCGATGGTCGCCAGCAGCGGGGGCATCGTGGCCAGGACCACGGCGCACGGCGAGGCGACGATCATGAAGGTCATGGCCCGCAGCAGCGTCGGCCGCAGGTCCTGGCCGAGCAGCAGCGGTGCCGTGAACAGCGCGAGTGTCGCGAGGACCACGCCGACGGAGTAGCGCTGCTCGACCTTCTCGATGAACAGCTGGGTGCGCGCCTTGGTCGCGGAGGCCTCCTGCACCAGGGCGACGATGCGGGCCACGACCGAGTCGGCTGCGGCACGCTGCACCCGCACCGTGAGCGCGCCCGTGCCGTTGAGCGTGCCCGCGAACACCTCGTCGCCGAGCTGCTTCAGGCGGGGCATCGGCTCACCGGTGATCGTGGCCTGGTCGACCTCGCTGACACCGTCCAGCACCTCCCCGTCCGCGCCGATCCGCTCACCGGGCCGGACCAGCACCCGGTCGCCCACGGCGAGGTCGGCGGTGGGGACGACCCGCTCGTCGTCATCGGCGCCCAGCACGGTGGCCTGCTCCGGCGCCAGGTCCAGCAGGGCGCGCACGGAGTCCTCGGTGCGCCGGGTGACGTACGCCTCGAGCGCGCCGGAAGTCGCGAAGATGACGATCAGCAGCGCGCCGTCGAAGACCTGGCCGATCCCCGCCGCGACGAGGGCGGCCACGATCATCAGGAGGTCGACGTCCAGGGTCCGCTCGCGCAGCGCCTGCAGCCCGGCCAGGGCCGGCTCCCACCCCCCGGTGGCGTAGCAGGCGAGGTAGCACGTCCACCACGACCACGCCGGTGCGCCGGCCAGCTGCAGCGCTCCGCCGACCAGGAAGAGCAGCAGCGCGGCGCCGGCCCAGCGGACCTCCGGCAGGGACGCCACCCGCCACAGGGAGGACGTGGCTCCGGCACGGCGGGGGGACGCGACCTCGGCCACGGGCCGTGTGGACGGGGACAGGGTGGACGGCACGATGCTGCTCCTCAGGACGTGATGCACGGCAACCCTAAGCGCATGAACATGTGTTCATGCAATCCCGACGTAGGCTGGTGCCATGGGCCACGGAGTGCAGGGACGCAGCCGCAGCGCGCCGCTGGACCACACGGCCGCCACGTCGATCGCCACCACGCTGCAGGCTCTCGCCACCCCGAGCCGCCTGCTGATCCTCGACCGGCTGCGCGAGGCGCCTGCGTCGGTCGGCGAGCTGGCTGAGGCGGTCGGCATGGAGCAGTCGGCCGTGTCCCACCAGCTGCGCCTGCTGCGGCACCTCGGCCTCGTCGAGGGGTCGCGGCGCGGCCGCAGCATCAGCTACGCCCTGTACGACGAGCACGTCGCCGCGCTGCTCGACCAGGCGATCTACCACGCCGAGCACCTGCGGCTCGGTGCTCCGGACCGGCCCGCGGACCTGGGCTGAGGAGCCCGCACGTGTCCAGATCCGCCCTGTCCACCCCGACGGCGACCCGCGGCTGGTCACCCTGGCGCGCCGTGGTCGGGTTCGGCGTCGTCAGCCTGGCGGCGGACATGGTCTATGAGGGTGCCCGCTCGGTGACCGGGCCGCTGCTGGCCTCGCTGGGTGCGTCCGCGGTCCTCGTCGGGCTCGTCACCGGCGCCGGCGAGGCGATGGCCCTGGTCCTGCGGCTGGTCTTCGGGTCGATGGCCGACCGCACCGGCCGCTACTGGGCGCTGACGCTCGGCGGCTACGCGATGACCGCGGTGTGCGTGCCGGCGCTCGCCGTCGCCCCGTTGGTCGGCGGTGCCGGCCTCGCGCTGGCCTGCGTCCTGATCCTGGCCGAGCGCACCGGCAAGGCCGTGCGCAGCCCGTCCAAGTCCGCCCTGCTCGCCCACGCCGCCGCCGCCGTCGGCTTCGGGCGCGGCTTCGCGGTGCACAAGGCGCTGGACGAGGTGGGTGCGTTCGCCGGGCCGCTGCTGGTCGCCGGGGTCACGGCGCTCACCGGCTCGCTCTGGCCGGCCATGGCGGTCCTCGTCGTGCCCGGCGGCGTCGCGATGGTGCTGCTGCTGTGGATCCGGACCAGGGTGGGGGACGGCAGCAGCTACCAGCCGCTGCCGGTGGCTGGGGGCGAGGACGCACCCGAGTCGCCGCCGGACGTGCCGCTGCCGCCGGAGGCGCCATCGCCGCCGACGACAGCCCTGCTGCCGGCAGGTGAGCGGCTGCCGCGCCGGTTCTGGCTCTTCGCCGCCTCGTCGGGAGCCGCGACCGCGGGGCTGGTCACGTTCGGCGTCATCTCCTACCACCTCACCCGCGACCACGTCGTGCCGCTGGCCGGCGTCCCGGTCGTCTACGCCGCCGCGATGGCCGCAGCGGCCGTCGCGGCGCTGGTCACGGGTTGGCTGTACGACCGGTGGAACGCCTCCGTGCTCCTGGCCCTGCCGGTGCTGGTGGTCGCCGTCCCGCCGCTGGCGTTCTCCGGGACGCTGGTCCCAGCGGTCGCCGGCGTGCTGGTGTGGGGAGCCGCCGTCGGCGTGCAGGACTCCACCGTCAAGGCGCTCGTCGCCGAGCTGGTGCCGCCGCCGCGACGCGCGACGGCGTACGGCATGTTCGCCGCGGTGCAAGGGGGCGCCGCCATCCTCGGCGGGACGATGGCCGGCGCGCTCTCCTCCCGGTCGGTGCCGGCCCTCGTGGTCGCGGTGGCCGTGACCCAGGTGGTCGCGCTGGTCCTGCTGGTGGCCACGCTGCGGCGTACGGCGGCGTGAACCTGCGCGGGTGCGCGCACGTGATCCGGGTGAGTCCCTGGAGGCGACCATGCACCGGCACCGCAGCATCCTGATCACCGCAGCCGCGGCCCTCGCCGGGGCTGCCCTCGCCTCGTGTGGCGGCAGCGCGGGCAGCCCGGGCAGCGCGGGCGGCAGCAGTGCCGCGACGACCGTCACCGGTGTGCTCGGCACCGCGTCGACGCCGCTGGGCCGCGTGCTCGTCGACCATGGCGGCCGCACCGTCTACCTGCTCACCGCGGACGGCCCCGGCTCCTCCAGCTGTGACGCCGCCTGCCTGCGGGTGTGGCCTCCCGTGCCGGCTCCCGGTGGCGCCACCCCGGCTCCGGTCGGCGGCATCCCCGCCCGCCTGGGCGTCGCCCGGTCCAGCGGTGGCGCCATCATGCTCACCGCGGCGGGCCGGCCGCTCTACACGTTCGCCCAGGACACCGCCCCCGGGCAGGTCAACGGTCAGCGCCTGCACAGCTTCGGCGGCACGTGGTACGTCGTGTCACCGTCCGGGGCGCCGGTCACCAGCGCGCCGTCCCAGGGCGGCAGCGACGGCTCGGGCGGCCGGTCCGGTGGTGGCGGGTACGGCTACTGACCGGCGCCGGCCGGTGCGGCGGCGCACCGGCGTCGCCTCCCGTCAGGAGCCGGAGGAGACCTCGTCGCGCTCGATCACCAGGCGGTCCTTGATGCGGACGAGCCGCAGGAGCGTGACCAGCAGCAGTCCACCGAGGACGTTGCCGGTCACGGTGTAGGAGAACCAGCGCAGCCAGTCGAGGTAGCCGAACGGCGCGTCACCGGTGTGCAGGGCACCGAAGATCAGCAGCGAGTCCAGGATCGAGTGGAACATCTCCAGGCCGCCGAGCAGGAACGCGCCGGCGATGGCGGCGGCGATCTTGCCGATCATCGCGTCGGTGCCGTGCTGCATGCGGGTCATCAACGTGATCACCGCGCCGGCGAGCAGGGCCAGGCAGAACGTCTCGCGGGACAGCGGCGCGGTGGCGAAGTGGGTGGCTGAGGTGACCGTCTGTGCGTGCAGCCGGGGGAAGGCGGCCATGATCACCCACATGATGGCCCAGCCGCCGACCAGGTTGGCGGCCAGCGTCCCGCCCCACAGCTTGGCCAGCTGCCGGATGCTGGCGCGGCGAGCGCTGACGGTGATCACCGGCACCATGAACCCCTCGGTGAACAGCTCGCTGCGGCCGAGCAGCAGCGCGAGGAAGCCGATCGAGAAGGCCAGCCCGGCCAGCAGCGGCGACCCCGTGGCCGCGCGGACGGCGATCAGGGCCAGCACCCCGATGGCGACCTCGGTGCCGCCGAAGAAGCCGGTGACCAGGATCTCGCGCCACGGCCGGTGCAGCCGCTGGGCGCCCTCGTCGACGGTGCGGTTGAAGGCGTCCTCCAGCTCGTCCTCGATCGGGCTGTCGGTGTTGCCCAGCTCGCGCCGGTCGGTCTGGGACACAGGGACTCCTCGTGCTGCGGGTCTGACCACGCCGTCGACGCGGTCCGACCGCCAGTACCCCGTTCGCCGGCCGCGCACCCCGGCGTCGCCCGCCGCCGGGCTCAGCCGTGGCGTGCGCTCGCGTGCGCTCAGCGGCGGGCGTCGTGGCGCCGGTTGGCGCGCAGCCAGAGCAGGCCCAGCACCGGCAGCACCAGCGGGACGTAGCCGTAGCCGCTGCCGAAGTGCGACCAGACCGTCTTGTCCGGGAACGCCGCGCGGTCCACGTAGCTGGCCACGCCCACGGTCAGGACACCGACCAGCTCGATGCTGCAGGCGATGGTGGCCACGCGCACCGAGGTCCGGTCGCCGCGGGCGAGGGCGACGGTGGCGACGAGGTAGATGACCGCCGCGAGCGCGGACAGGGAGTACGCCAGCGGTGCCTTGCCGAAGTCCTCGCTGATCTGCAGCGACGCCCGGCCGGTGGCTGCCAGGGCGAAGACCGCGTAGACCGCGACCAGGATCCGGCCCGGCCCGGACCCGGTACGACGCGCCGCCCGTCCCGTCGTACCGCTCGTGCCCTCGCCTGCCGCGGAGGCGTCCCGGTGCTCAGACACCGACGCCGGTCCACAGCTGCTGCAGCCGGGCGACGAGGACCAGCAGCACGAACCCGGCGATGACGAGTACGCCGGTGCCCCAGCGGCTCTTCTCCGCCAGGGCCCACACCGACGCCAGCGGCAGGACGACGACGAGGCCGAGCAGGTAGGCGACGAACACCGGCCCGTTGACGTCGCGGGCGGTCGAGGCCAGCTGCACGATGCCGACGACCAGCTGGACCAGGGTGATCAGCTCCACGACCGCGGCCACCCCCAGCACGAGGGTGTTCACCCGGCGGTCCAGGAGGGTGAACAGGCCGGCGAGGAGGATCAGCACCCCGGTGCCGAGGTAGAGCGCTGTCGTCAGCGGGTCGATCACGCGGCCACCCTATCGACCCGGTTTCGGGACGTTGGTCCCTGGTTGCGGCTCCGCAACCAGGGAATCCTGTCCCGATCGATCCGACGCCGCGGTGGCCCTGCCGCGCCCCGCCGCTCTGGAGCACCTCACCTGTGTCTGCTGCACCTTCGACCTCATCCGCCTCGACCAGCCTGCTCTCCCCGGCATCGCGATCCGTCGTCCAGGCGACCGCGGCCGTGGTGGCAGAGCACGCCGAGCAGATCACCGCCCGCTTCTACTCCCGCATGTTCGAGGAGCACCCTGAGCTGCTGCGGGTCTTCAACCAGGGCAACCAGGCCACGGGCGAGCAGAGCCGGGCGCTCGCGGCGTCGGTGGTCGCCTACGCCGTCCAGCTCATCGACCCGGACGCGCCGCCGTTCGACCGGGTGATGCAGCGGATCGCCTACAAGCACATCTCGCTCGGGATCCGGCCGGAGCAGTACACGGTCGTGGGCCACCACCTGCTGACCGCCGTGGGGGAGGTGCTCGGTGAGGCGGTGACGCCGGAGATCGCCGCGGCCTGGGACGAGGTCTACTGGCTGTTCGCGACCCAGCTCATCGCGCACGAGGCGCGGCTCTACCAGCAGGAGGGCGTCGACCCGGCCCGGCCGCTGCGGCCGTACCGGGTGGTGCGGCGGATCGAGGAGACCGACGACGTCGTGTCCCTGGTGCTCGAGCCCACCGACGGCGGCCCGCTGCCGCAGATCGGCCCCGGGCAGTACGTCTCGGTGTTCGTGGACCTGCCCGACGGCCGGCGCCAGCCCCGGCAGTACACCGTCTCCTCCACAGCGGTGGCCACCCGGCTGCAGATCACGGTGCGCAAGGTCCACGGCGTGGGCGGCGCCCCGGACGGCATGGTCTCGTCGTACCTGCACGACCGGGCCAGGGTCGGTGACGTCGTGGACGTCAGCGCCCCGGCCGGGGACTTCGTGGTCCAGCCCTCCGACGGGCCGCTGCTGCTGGCCAGCGCCGGCGCCGGCATCACCACCGTGCTGCCGATCGTCGAGCACATCGCCCGGACCCAGCCGCAGCGCAAGGTGATCGTCGCGCACGCCGACCGCACGGCGCAGGACCACGCGCTGCGCGACACGGTCCTGCACGTCGGGCGCCAGATCGACGACTTCACGGCCTACACCTGGTACGAGCGGGTCGACCCGACCGACCACCGCTCGGCGGAGGGCTTCATGGACCTCGCGGACATCCCGTTGGGGCAGGACGTGCAGGTCTTCACATGCGGACCGCTGCCGTTCATGCGGCACGTGCGCTCCAGCCTGCTGGCCCGCGGCGTGCCGGCGGCCCACATCCGTTACGAGGTGTTCGGGCCCGACCTGTGGGCACCGCAGGACTGACCCACAGCCGTACGACGGGACGGCCGGCGCGCGCCGGCCGTCATGTCCTGGCCTGCGACGGTGGCCGCCGCAACCGGGTCACGGTCCCTGCGGGCCCGTGGTCGCCCGTGCCGGCGGCGGGGTCGAGCAGCACCGCCCACACCACCTCCCCGTCATCCTGCGTCGGCAGGACACCCCAGGACTCGCTGACCCCCTCCACCAGCATCATCGCCGGGCCGGCGATGTCCAGGGCCTCGGGGTCCGCGGCCCGCCCGGGACGGGTGCCGGCACGCCGTACGGCGACGCGCAGACGCGGTCCGCACCGCGCCACAGACACCTCGATGTCCGGCCCGTGGTCGGACACGGCGTCCGTGACCAGCTCGCTGACGACCAGGGTCGCGGCCGCCGTCTCGGAGCTGCGACCCCAGCCCATGCACGCCCGCGCCACCAGCTCGCGCGCCTCGTGTGCGGAGGGAGCGACGGCGGGCAGCCACTCGCGGACCACCGCGGTCGTGGAGCCGTCCGCGAGCGAGCCCCACACGTCCGCCGGCGCGGCGGCGATCGCCAGGTGCCGGCCGCCGGGCGCCTGCTCGAGCGCGCGGCGCAGCACGGCATCGGGGGTGATCAGGGCGATCGGCGTGCCCGGCCAGCGCCGCTGCTGCTCACCCAGCGAGGTCAGCCGCTCCAGCGACTCGGGGTCCAAGGGCCCGGTGACGCCGGAGAGGTCGCAGAGGACGGCCGCAGGTGCTTCGGCCAGCTCCAGCAGCACGGCGTGGCGCGCGGGGCCGGCCGCCTCCTGCAGCGGGCCCCGGACGTTGACCACACTGATCGTCCCGAGGCGCTGCACCGCCACCGCGGCACCGGCGTGGTGCCGGGCCGTGGCGGGCGCCGGGTCTGTCGAAGGCATCGTGTCCTCAGGGGAGGTGTGGTCCGCGCCGTCGGCGGGTCGGGGTCTGGGACTGCCACCAAGGACGTTACCGAACCCTGTGCCGAACGCAACGGCCTCGGCGTCGGTGCACCGTTTCGCTCCGGCGCCAGCATCCCGTCGACCGCCTCCTCCACCCCGGGCCCGTACGCCGTCCCGCCCGCTCGGCGGCCGGGGGTCGCGCTCAGTCGGCCCCCGCGGGAGCGACGACCTGCTCCAGGGGCACGGCCCGGTCGCGCAGGGCGTCGGCCACCCCGACGGCGCCGACGATCGCCTTGATGGGGGACGCGGCGTCCCAGGTGTTGGCGTGCATCCCGGCCAGCACCCGGCCCCGGTGCAGCCAGAACGCCGTGAAGGCGTGCGCCTCGGTTCCTTCGCGCACGATCACCTCGTCGTACCCGTCCGGCCCGATGCCGCCGACGTACTCAAGGCCGAGGTCGTACTGGTCGGAGAAGAAGTACGGCATCCGCGCGTAGGGCACCTGCTGGCCGAGCAGGTTCCGCGCCGCGACCACGCCCTGCCGGATGGCGTTGTCCCAGTGCTCGACCCTGACATGGCGCCCGAGCACCGGGTGCAGGGCGTTGGCGACGTCGCCGGCCGCGTAGACGTCCGGCACCGAGGTGCGCAGGTGCTCGTCGGTGCGGATGCCGTTGTCGACGGTCAGCCCGGCGGCCGCCGCCAGGTCGGTGTTCGGGACGGCGCCGATGCCGACGAGGACGTGGTCGGCCTCCACGGCCGTGCCGTCGGCCAGGCGCAGGAGGGCGCCGCCCGCCGTCTGCTCGATCGCCTCGAGCGTGACCCGCACGCGGACGTCGACGCCGTGCTCCCGGTGCAGCCTCGCGAACCGGGCGGCGACCTCCGGGCCGAGGACCCGCACCAACGGCAGCTCCTCGCTCTCCAGCACGGTGACGTGCGCACCGGCGGCGACGGCCGCCGCGGCGACCTCCAGGCCGATCCAGCCACCGCCGACCAGCGCCAGCCGGGTGCCGGCGGTCAGCAGCGCGCGGAGCCGGTCGGAGTCCTCGATCGTGCGCAGGTAGTGGACGGGGGCGCCGCTGTCGTCGGCCATCGGCAGGGCACGGGCGCGCGCGCCGGTGGCCAGGAGCAGCGCGTCATACGGCTGGACGTCGGCCCCGGCGGTGACCGTCCGTGCGGCAGGGTCGACCGAGGTGACGGTGGCCCCGAGGCGGAGGTCGACGTCGTGGTCGTCGTACCACTCCTGGGTATGCACGTACGGGACCTGCTCGGTGCCCATGAGGTAGCCCTTGGACAGCGGCGGCCGCTCGTAAGGAAGGTGCGGCTCGTTGCCGAAGAGGACGATCCGGCCGGCGAAGCCCTCATCGCGCAGGGTCCCCACCGCCTTGCCCGCGGCCAGCCCGCCGCCCACGACCACGAAGGTCTGCCGCGCGTCGTCGCTCATCACGCCTCCTTGCGGGTGCGCGCCAGGGCCAGGAACTCGGCCCGCGCGGCCGGGTCCTGGCGCAGCGTCCCGGCCAGCGCCGAGGTCACCGTCCGGGCCCCGACGGCGCGGACCCCGCGCAGGCTCATGCAGGTGTGTTCGGCCTCGATCACGACGCCCACACCTCGCGGGACCAGCGAGGTCTGGAGGTGGTCAGCGATCTGCTTGGTGAGCCGTTCCTGCGTCTGGGCCCGTCGGCCGAAGAAGTCGACGAGCCGGGCCAGCTTGGACAGACCGAGGATCCGCTCGCCCGGCAGGTAGCCGACCGCGGCGACGCCGACGAAGGGCAGCAGGTGGTGCTCGCACAGCGAGCGCACCGGGATGTCCTGGACCAGGACCAGCTCGTCGTACTGCTCGGTGTTGGGGAAGCTGGTGAGGTCGAAGGCGGGGACGGTCAGCAGCTCGGCGTACGCGGCGGCCATCCGGCGGGGCGTCTCCAGCATCGCCTCGTCCTGCAGCGGCTGGCCCAGGGCGGCCAGCAGGTCGGCCGCCGCGCGCTCGGCCGCGGCGAGGTCGACCGGCGCCTGCTCGTGCACGATCCTCGGCCGCCACGGGGGCGACGGGGAGGACTCGGGCTCACTGTGGGCCACCTGGTACGGCGTCATGTCGGCCTCCGGTCTAAAAGCGGGTAGTGTCGACGTTAGAAGGCAACCGGGCGATGGTCAATGACCAGAACGGGTGGGGAGGCGGTCGTGCAGGACGACCTCGAGCGGCAGGTGGCCGGCATCGGCGCCCTGGCCGAGCCGGCGCGGCGGGCGCTGTACGCGTTCGTCGCCTCCGAGCCGGGCCCGGTCAGCCGCGAGCAGGCCGCCGAGCACACCGGGCTGGCGCTGCACTCGGTGAGGTTCCACCTGGACCGGCTGGTGGAGGAGGGCCTGCTCGACGTGGAGTTCCGGCGCTTGAGCGGACGGTCCGGCCCGGGTGCCGGGCGGCCGGCCAAGCTGTACCGGCGCTCGGACCGGCAGCTGTCGGTGTCCATCCCGGACCGCCGCTACGACGTGGTCGGGGACGTGCTGGCCGAGGCGGTGGACCGGTCCGCCCGCGAGGGGTCCCCGGTCCAGGACGCCGTCCGGTCGGCCGCGCTCACGCACGGGCGCCGTCTGGGCGCGGCCGGTGCGACCACCGTGGCCGACGCCGGCGGCTCCGAGCAGGAGTGCGTCGCGCAGGTCCTGGCCGGCTCCGGCTACGAGCCGCGGGTCGTCGGCGAGGAGGTCGTCCTGGCCAACTGCCCGTTCGACCGGCTGGCCCGCGACCACACCGAGCTCGTCTGCGGGCTCAACCTCGCCCTGGTCGACGGCGTGCTGCAGGGCCTCGGCTGCACCACCTTGCAGGCCGTCCTCGATCCCCGGCCCGGGCGGTGCTGCGTCACGGCCCGCACCCGCGCCTGAGTGGCGCGCCCTCAACCGGCTGCATCCTCACCGGACGGGGCTGCCCTACGGTTTCAGCCGAGACGACAGGGGGGAGCTGCGACCAGCGCTGCCTGCGCCTGACGGAACTGTTCGAGCACCGGCAGCGCCACCTTGACGGTCGCCAGCCAGGGCTGCGCCTGCGGTCCGCCGGGAGCGTGGGCGACCTCGGACGTCGTCGTCGCCAGGTGCCAGGCCCAGTCCGTATCCACCCGGGCGCCGGCCCTGATCACCCGGTCCAGCGCGGCGCTACGGGCCTGGCAACCGGTCACCACCCGGTGCAGCGCGCCGGAGGTCTGTCCGGCCACGGCGCCGCAGGCGCCGGCGGTGGCGGCACGTCGCCGTACGGCGCGGGCGAAGGCCTCGGTGTCACCGCGGCCGGCCGAGCGGGTGGCGGTCCAGAGCTGGACCGCGCCGAGCCAGGTGGCGCGGCCGGCGTCCAGGTCGAGCTGGGCCTGCACGTGCCGGGCCCAGTCCCGGTACGACGCCGCGCCCGCGCGGGCCGCGTCCTCCCCGGTCGTGACCGCAATGCGGCAGCGCAGCACCAAGGCGGTCGGCACGGCTGACGGTGCCGTTCCGGTGAGCACCTGCGCCGCGGCCAGCAGCGCGGGCGGCCGCCTGGGCGCCTGCTCGGGCGGGCCGGGCAGTGCCGCGGCGGCGGAGCGCCCCCGGTCGATGGCTGCCGCCGTCTGCGGTGCCGCGGACGCCGCCCGCGCCGGTGTCGCAGCCCGCCTGCGCCGTCCGCGGTAGCGCATCCATGGTCAAGACCGCCGTGAAGGCCAGGAGCAGCATCGGCCCGCACCACGCGACCCGCCGCTGTGCCCTCGTGGGGGCGGGCGCGCCCGGTGTCCGGTGGCTGCCGGTCATGGATCGGACTCTGGCACGGCGGCGGGTCGGGCGGAATCCGCTCTTTCGCGGAACCGGTGGTCCCCTCGTCGCGGCCCCTTCGGCGGGTCAGCCGACCCCGGTGCTCTCGCGGACCACCAAGCGGTGCGGTACGACGATCCGGTGGGCTGCGACGGTGCTGCGCCGCTCGATGCGGTCGGCCAGGCACTGCAGGGCGCGCTCGGCGATCTGCTGCTTGTCCGGGGCGATGGTGGTCAGCGACGGCGTGGCGTAGCGGCCGTCCTCGATGTCGTCGAACCCGGCGATGGCGAGGTCGGCCGGCACGCTCAGGCCGCGCAGGTGGGCCTGCCGCAGAGCGCCCAGGGCGAGCTGGTCGCTGAAGCAGAACACGGCGTCCGGAGCGGTCGGTCCGTCCAGCAGCTCGGCCATCGCGCGCGCCCCCTCGTCGCGGTGCAGCGCCGCGACCGCCACCTCGAGCGCCGGGTCCTGGCGCAGCCCGGCCTCGGCGAGCGCCTGGCGGTAGCCCGCGAGCCGCTGCTGGGCGGTGCCGTTGTGCAGCTGCGGCTGGGCGCCGATCGCCGCGATGCGACGACGGCCGGTGGCGAGGAGGTGGGAGGTCGCCGCGTGGGCCGCGGCGACGTTGTCGACCGTCACGTGGTCGGCCAGGCCCTGGGAGTCCTGCTCACCGAGCAGGACCAGCGGCAGGGACGCCGTACGGTCGGCGAGGTCGTCCGGCGAGAGCGCCCACGGGCTCATGATCAGCCCGTCGAGGACGCGGCCGCCGGTGCCCTCGAGCAGCCGGCGCTCGCCGTCGGCGTCGCCGCCGGACTGGTCGATCAGGACGGTCCAGGAGCGGGACTGGGCCGCGTCGACGAGCAGGCCGGCGAGCTCGCCGAAGTAGGGGGAGTCGAGCTCGGGGATGACCAGCCCGATGAGGCCGGTGCGGCCACGGCGCAGGTTGCGGGCGGCGAGGTTGGGCCGGTACTGCAGCTCGTCGAGGACCTGCTGGACCCGTGCGCGGGTCTGCGGCGCCACGGAGGCCGAGCCGGTCACCACGTTGGAGACGGTGCGGACGGAGACGCCCGCCCGTGCCGCCACGTCCTTGAGGTTCGCGCCCACGTCCATCCTCTCGCGGGCCGTGCCCGTGTCGCGGCCAGTGTCCCACGCGGGGGAGCAGGGCCAGCGTGACGCCTCCCTCTTGCAACGTTGCATTCAACGCTGCAACACTAGGGGGACCAGTGTCCCTGCAAGGAGGCAGAGAACCACCATGACCACATCCAGCACGCAGCCGCAGACCGGTACGGACCTCATCGACACGCTTTACCGCGACGGGATCATCGCCTGCAAGGGCGCCTTCTCCACCGAGTGGGCCGACCGGATGCGCGAGGACATCGAGGTGGCGTTCGAGGAGGCCCGGTCCCGCCCGGACGGCGCGGTCGGGCGCGGGCCGAACCGGTTCTACGTCGAGATCCACCCCGAGCAGATGCGCGGCTTCGTCGACCTGGTGGACCACCCGTGGGTGCGTGAGGTCTGCACGTCGGTCCTGGGACCGGACTACGAGATCGTCGAGCTCGGCTTCGACATCCCGTTCGCAGGCAGCGATGAACCAGCCGTGGCACCGGGACTTCCCGGCGCCGGTGGAGACCACCCGCGACCACCGGTTCACCTCGCTGGCGTTCAACCTGACCGCCGTCGACACGGACGAGGACATGGGCCCGTTCGAGATCGCGCCTCGGCACCCAGTACGACGACGGGGCCGGCTTCGAGCACGAGATGTTCCCGCCGAAGACGGGGTACGGCCGCTTCGAGGAGCGGGCGGTGCGCAAGTACCCCCAGCGCGGCGACATCTCGGCCCGCTCGGCCCTGACCATCCACCGCGGCACGCGCAACGAGTCGCAGAAGTCTCGTCCGGTGCTCGTCCTCGGCGTCGACGCGCCCGGCGCCGGCAACGCCGAGCACCACGACATGGCCGTCACCAAGGCCTACTGGGAGCAGCTTCCCGAGCGGGTTCAGGGCGCACCTGACGTGCCCGGTCGTCGACGAGCTGACGCCGATCACGCAGAAGCACACCATCGAGGGCCTCGTCATGGGCGAGGCGTGAGCGCACCCGCATCGGTCGACGCGCGCGGGCTCCGGTGACGACGGCCACCAGCCGCAGCCGCGCCTCGTCTACGCCTGGAGTCCGGGCGGCTGGACGAGGCGCGCGCGGTGCTGGCGCGGCTGCGCCGGCCCGGCGACGACGTCGAGGCCGAGATCTCCGACATCCGCGGCGTGCAGGACACGATGCCCGGGCGTGCGTGGAGCGAGATGCGCAAGGCGTGGTTGCGTCCGGCGATCCTTGTCGCCCTGGGCATCGCCATGTTCTCCCAGCTGACCGGCATCAACGCCGTCGTCTACTACGCGCCGACGGTGCTGACCGACGCCGGGTTCGGTGACTCCGTCGCCCTGCTCACCGGTATCGGCATCGGCGTCATGCTCGTCGCCGCCGGCATCACGGGCGCGCTGCTGGTGGACAGGATCGGCCGGCGACGCATCCTGCTCTTGCTGATGCCGGGCTCGGCGCTCGCCATGGCCGTGCTGGCGCTGGCGTTCCTGCCCAAGGAGACGTCGATCGCCCAGCAGTGGGTCATCGTGCTGTCGCTGTTCGCCTACATCTTCCTCAACGGCGCCAGCATGCAGGCGGTCGTGTGGCTGATCGGGCCGGAGATCCTGCCGTTGGCCGTCCGGGGCCCGGCCACCAGCCTCGCGGCGGTCACCTTGTGGGGCTTCGACCTCCTCATCGCCCTGACGGCGCTGACCGCGGTCAACAGCATCGGCCGCACGGCCACCTTCCTGGTCTACGCGCTGATGAACGTGGTCTGCATTGCGTTCGTGGTCCGCTACGTGCCCGAGCCCAAGGGGCGCAGCCTGGAGCAGATCGAGCGGGCGCTGCGCCGGCCCGGCCGGTTCAAGGACGAGCTCGAGACCGTGGATCGGGAGCGCGTCACCGCGCCCTGAGCGCGCAGATGCGGGGTGTGGGGCGGTGCGCCGGAGCAACGCTCTCCGGCGCACCGCCGCGTGGTGCCCGACGGGTCGCGGCGTCATCCGGTGAGCGCGAGGTGCTCAAGGTGGGTCTCGAGGAGTGAGCGTGAGGGTCGACGGTTGCGGGCGGCCGGGTCGAGCTGTGGGTGTGGGTGTCGCTGTCGGTCTGGCTGTCGGTGTGGGTGTGGTGGTCCGGCGACGGGGCTTCGGGGGACGGGGCTGAGGTGGTGGTGGCCGGTGGGGGTGTGGGTGTGGACGGCGCCGTCGCGGCCGGTGTGAGCGCGCCAGCCGGGAGCTTCCTTGGCCAAGTTGCAGGCGGCGCAGAGTCCTTGGCTGTTGGATGCGGTGGTCGGGCCGCCGTCGGCGTGCCGGACCGGATGGTCGGCATGGCGGATCGGGGCGTCGCACCAGGGGGTGCGGCAGGTCTGGTCCCGGACGGTGATGAACCGGCGCAGCCCGCCGGGAAAGGCCCGGCGGGTGGAGTCCATCGCGACCAGGGCGGAGGTCTGGGGGCGGGTGTAGAGCCGGCGCACCCACACCGCGGCGGTGGTGTCGGCCAGCCAGGCCCGGACCAGCGGTGCCGGGACCGGGCCGTAGCCGTGCAGGTGGGCCGGGGTCGGGTCCTGGCCGAGCAGGGTGGCGTCGGTCATCACGAGCTGGACCTCGACCGGAACCGCGCCGGGGATGGCCTGCCCGGTGACGCGTTCGACCAGGGTGTCGGCCATGATCTGCCCGCGGCCGCGGGTGTCACCGCCGGCGCGCAGGGTGTCGGCGTGCCGGGTCAGCGCGGCGTGGACCGCGACGCCCTGGGCGACCGGGAGCAGCCCGGTCAGCAGGCACATGGTCTCTGGTGCCGGGCGCAGGCTGACCCGCCGCTCGGTGACCGCCTGAGCGGACCTCCTGGTGAAAGCGGTCGGGTCGAGCCGGTAGGCGATCCGCCGGCAGGCGTGCTCGGTGCCCCGGTCCCCCAGCGCGCACAGGCCCCCGGGGAGCCCGGCGAGCTCGGCGTCCACCACGCCCCGGTCCTGCCGGCTGAGGCAAGCGGTCTCCCGCACGGCCAGGGTGACTCGCCACTCGCTGACCTGCCCGGCGGTGAACGCCGCCGCGGTGTGCGGCATGTCGACCAGCGCCTGGGCCAGGCCCAGATGCCGCGAGCCCCGGGCCGGGCTGTCCCGGCGGGCCAACGCGACCTGCGCGCCGATGCCGGCCCCGACCCGCGCGGCGGGCACTCCAGCAGCGACCTGCCGGGCCCGCTGGGATGCCGCGAACGCCACCGTGATCCGCGCCTGCGCCGCGGCCGCGGCGGACTTGAGCTCCTCCAACGCCCGCAATGCCTCCACCCGGCCGGCGTCATCGGTGGGGACCAGGCGGCCCAGGTCACCCAGCCAGGCACGCACGGTCCCCGTGCTGACCTCCGCCTCGGCTGGCTCCATCACACCATGATAGTCGAACACACGTTCGAATACAAGGGCTTGCAGGTATTCGGTGAACGCTCTGCATGCCCTGGAAGTGCGTGACCGTCCGCTGACGAACCACCGCGGCGGTACGCCGGAGCCAAGCACTCCGGCGTACCGCCGACAGCCACATTGGGTGTGTCCCATTGATCGGCGACTGCATCGCGCGGCTGGGACGGCACCGTGCTTGGCATGTCGTACTCCTGTGACCTGACCGACGAACAGTGGGCGCTGCTGGAACCGGTGTTCGATGCGGTCGGCAAGCGGGGACCCAAGCACGCACCGGACCTCCGGCGGGTGGTGGACGCGATGCTGTACGTCTCGCACACCGGCTTTCCGGGCGGTTCCTGCCCGAGACGTTCGGGCCCTGGACGCGGGTGTGGTCGCAGTTCCGCCGGTGGTCACGCAACGGAACCTGGGGCGCGAGCACTGACGGCGCTGCACGTGGCCGCGCGCGTGGCGGCCGTCGACGTGAGCGGGCTCCCGGTGGTGCGCTGGTGGTGCCGGCCTCCACTCACGAGAACCGGGCCAGTGAGCTGATGCTGGAGCAACTGACCGGCCAGGGTGTCACCGGTCGGCTCGAGCTGATCCTGGTGGACCGTGGGGTCACGGCGGCCGCCGCCCTCGCTGACCGAGCACCGAGGCGGTACGCCGGAGCGGAGCACTGCGGTGTACCGCCTCTCGCCTGCGGGGGGCGGCCCGGTCTAGGTGGGCTCCGTCTAACCGGCCGCGAAGTCGACGAAGGTCGAGCCCTGGATGACCTCCGGAGGGCTCCCGGCCACGTCCGGGGCCTTCTCCAGGATGAACTTGCGCGCCGCCTGCACCGACTCCTCCGCGCCGGCGCGGTCCTGGAACACGCTGACGCTGAAACCGCCGCCCTCCTCCGTGCGCGCCAGGTTGTAGGCCACGAAGCCGGAGATGCCCCGGATGAGCTCCTCCACCTCGTCGGACAGACGCTCCAGCTCGTCCATGAGCGCGCTGGAACCCCGGTAGTGCCGAACGACTACGTAGGTCATGGTCGGATCCCTTCGTCGAGCACCCGGCGGTCGCAGGACGCCCGTTGCGGGCATCCTCCCGCCGAACCTTCGACGCTACCGAGATCCGGTGCACGGGTGAAGCCGCAGACAGGGGGCGCGCCCGGGTGTGGGGACCCGTCAGGGTCGCGAAGCGCAAGGCGCCGACGTCATGTCCGGCGGTACGTTGAACAGCATGAGCAAACGGATCACGCCGCGCGAGTTCCATGAGGCCGAGGGTGTCGACGACTGGCGGGTGGTGGCCAACGGGGCGTGCGCGTACTTCCGCACGGGGTCGTTCACGGCCGGCGTCGAGCTGGTGGACGCCATCGGCGAGATGGCCGAGGCGGCGAACCACCACCCCGACGTCGACCTGCGCTACGCCGGGATGACGGTGCGGCTGTTCACGCACGACGTCCAGGGGTTGAGCGAGCTCGACGTCGCGCTGGCCCGGCAGATCTCCCTCGCCGCGCGCGAGCTCGACATCCCCGCCGAGCCTGCCGCTGTGCAGCAGGTCGACCTCACCATCGACGCGCTCGTCGGGCCGGACGTGCTCCCCTTCTGGCGCGCCGTGCTCGGGTACCGCCAGGAGGGGGACGAGGACGTGCTGGACCCGCACGGCCGCGGGCCCTCGATCTGGTTCGAGGCGATGGACCAGCCCCGCCCCCAGCGCAACCGGGTCCACGTCGACGTCTGGGTCCCGCACGACCGGGCCGAGGCCCGCGTCGCGGCGGCGATCGAGGCCGGCGGGCACCTGGTCAGCGACGAGTTCGCGCCCGCCTGGTGGACCCTGGCCGACGCCGAGGGCAACGAGGTGGACGTGGCGACCTGGCGCGGCCGCGACTGAGCACGGCGAGCGCGCCGTACGGCGCCAGGACCGGTCAGGTGCCAGGGGCCGAGTAGCTGACGTTCTGCCTGGTGGCGGCGTCGACGTCCTCGGGAGTCATCAGGACCACGGTCCGGACGTGGACCAGGCCGGTGGAGTTCACTGCCAGGGCGACGGCAGCGGCTGCCTGGTTGTCGGGCAGCTCGCAGAGGGTGTAGACGTCGTCCTCGCCGAAGGCGAAGTCGAAGGTCTCCATGCGCCCACCGAGCGCGGCAGTCGCCTTCTCGATCGCCGTGGCGCGGGCCCTGCCGCCCTTGGCCAGCACGCCCTGGGCTCCGGCGCTGTCGTATCGGGCGATGAACATGTAGCGGCTCATGGTGTGCTCCCTTGGGTCGTCGGGGACACCGCCACGCTGCAACTGCCGTGCGGCCGCCGCACCCTCCTCCCGGGGTGATCCGGAGCTCCGCTACCTTCTGCCGCGGCGAGCGCGCAGGTAGTCCGAGA